>CAWKCU010000004.1:0-333804 GCA_963848215.1 uncultured Verrucomicrobiae bacterium
TCGGCCGCCTCTGGAACGAACCCGAGCTCAAGGAAATGGCGATGTTTTCCAATAACCAGATCAGACTGGCGCCGGCCAGCGCGCGGCCTGCGGAGCATCGGGCGGATGAAGCAAATGGCGTAGTCGCATTCTCGAAGATGTTGCCCGATTGGGAGGGGAAACCGTTGGCGCAACTGGTGGTCCGAAATGAATCTCCCGCGGTTCGGGAGCTGAATCGATCCAGCGAAAGACTCCTGGGTCGCCTTCTGTGTGTTTCGCGGTGGTGGTGTTGCTCCTGATTTCCTCGTCGCTGGTGTGGTGGGTCAGCCATCCGCTTCGCCGGATCATGGAGAGCTTGAAGCGAAGCGACGCCAAACCGATCGAAAGACTTTGCTGGGACCATTCCGAGTTCGGTGAGCTGGCGCGGACGACCCGGAAATTCTTTGAGCAGCGCGACAATCTGATGAAGGAAATGGAGGAGCGTCGCGCGACTGAGGAGGCGCTGCGCAAGAGCGAAGAAGAGCTGCGGCATTCGCAAAAGATGGAAGCAGTCGGCCGCCTGGCCGGCGGCGTGGCGCACGATTTCAATAATCTTCTTACCGCGATCATTGGCTATGCGGAGCTGATCGCGACCCGCACCACCAGCAACACTCTCGCGAAGCAAAACGCGGAGCTGATTCGCAAAGCGGGCGAGCAGGCGGCCGCGCTCACCCGCCAGCTTCTGGCCTTTAGCCGGAAACAAATCCTCCAGCCCAAGGTGATCGATCTCAACGAGCTGGTGGTCGAGATGGAAAAACTTTTGCGCCGCGTCATCGGCGAGCGGTTCGATTTGCAATCGCAACCCGACGCGAAAGTTGGCCGCGTGAAAGCCGACCCGAGCCAGATCGAGCAGGTCGTTTTGAACCTCGGCGTAAACGCGCGCGACGCGATGCCGAGAGGCGGCAAACTGATCATTCGCACGGAGAACGTCCGCCTCGATCGAGCCGCGGCGTCGCAACTTTCGGCGTCACTCAAGCCGGGAGATTACGTGATGCTTTCGGTAACCGATACCGGCGCGGGCATGGACGAGGAAACCATGTCTCACATCTTCGAGCCGTTCTTCACCACGAAAGGCCCGGGTAAAGGAACCGGCCTCGGCCTTGCGACCGTTTACGGAATCGTCCGGCAAACCGGCGGCGGCATTTCGGTGGAAAGCGAGCCCGGGAAAGGAAGCATCTTCCGGATTTATCTGCCCCAGGTCTCGGCCCCGGTCGATTTCGCCAAGTCGCTCCCGACGCCCGTGGAGAAGTCCGAAAACTTTGAGACGGTGCTGGTGGTCGAGGATGAAGATATCGTGCGCGAGCTGGTCTGCGAGGTCCTCGAGGAGCAGGGCTACAATGTGATTTGCGCGCGCGACGGCGTCGAGGCGCTGGGCATGGCAGCGGAGTTCGATGGGATCATTCATCTGCTGGTGACCGACGTGATCATGCCGCAACATGAATGGCCACGAACTAGCCAGCAAACTCTCGAACCTCCGGCCGGACATGAAAGTGCTCTATGTCTCCGGTTATTCGGACAACGATATCGGCGATCACGGCGTGCTCGACCCGCGGTTCGAGCTGCTCCAGAAACCATTTACGCCCCAGACGCTCGCGCGGAAAATTCGCGACGTCATCCGCGAGGGCAAATATGCCTACAGCGAGAAATCATGACCGACCGAGGGCGCTCTCGGTTTCAGATTGGTCGGACGGTGAGGGTGCTCCCGGCAGCCGGCGGCAATGGTCTCGTTAGGCCTGGCGCTGGCCTGTTCCGGTTGCAAGAAGAGCTCACCTGAAACATCCGCGCCAGAAACTTGAGGTGCCGAGATACAGCCGTCTGCCGCCGAAACGAAATCTTCGCCGGAAGCAGAGCGGGCCGAGGAAAAAGAAACAAGCGGCGTGGAGGGTTACGCCGTGTGGTACGATGTTCCGCCTAATTCGTTGCCGAAGCGGCGGGCGGGGAAAGATGAATTAACGGCCGCTCACAGGCGGTGGCCGCTTGGGACGATGGTCCGCGTCACCCACCTCAATAACGGTAAAAGCGTGGTCGTCCGCATTACCGATCGCCTCGTCACGAAAAAACAGCACGCGTTGATCGACCTGTCCAAGGAGGCCGCGGAGAAGCTGGAAATGATTAGTGAGGGAAGGGCCCGCGTCCGCCTCGAAATCTTACCCGACGACGAGGCAACGACAGCCGCGCCCGATTCAACTCGAGCGCAGCGCACCCGTAAATCGCTACGGCGCCACGGGCGGCGGCGGCAGAGGCGGCGAAGTGGGACCGCCCGCCGGCGGAGGCGGCGGCGAGGCGGGCGGTTGCGGAAATCCCACCGTGGCCCAGACATCGTAGGCGTCGCCAAATTGGCGCAGGAACAAAAGCTTGAAGGCGAACACCCAGACGATGGCGGGCAAAAGCAACACCGTGCTGATGTAGGGCAGCGCCCCGATGCAACAGGTCATGGCACGCGATGAGTGTGCCGATGACTGCGACCCCAGATCGCGAGCACGATGGCGAAGAGGACGAATAAAACAATTGGCCCGGGTAGCGAAAAATCAGCGTCGTGACATCGACGAAAGCGTCTTTGGCCGAGCAGCGGCGCCGATACATGACCGGCACCATGAACTGAGTCACGAGCGCGAAGAAGAGGAGACCACCAGCCAGATCAGCCCCAGGATGACGATGGCTACAATCGCGGCGGCACCCAGCCCGGTCAGGGCCGCCCTGTTCTCAGAGAAGAAACCGAGCGGCACGGCCACGATCAGGACCGAGATCGCGACCAGCAGCAAGATCGCGAAAGCCACGGCCAGCGAAAACAGGAAGAAGCTGTTGCCTTCCCGCCGATATTCGCGCCACGGCTCCGCGATCGCGGCGCGATTCTTGACGACGCAATCAGCAAAAATGAATCGTCCCCGGGCAGTTACCCACATCACAACCACAGCGATGAGGAGCGCCAACAGCCCGCCCAGGATAATCAGGGCGATCGCCCACGCCGGCAACGACCAATCTGTCGCCCACTCGCCGTGCCGGGAGCTACGGAATTTCCAATCTCCGTCTCCCCAATTGCTTAACCGACCGGGACTGGCTCCCCCGCCCCAGGATCCGCTGAGAAAGGCGGCGAACGCGATGACAAGCCATTTGCCGAAGTCGAACGGGCGAAAGAGGATCGTTTTCATCCACTCGAAGGCCGCCCCAAACGGCGCGAATATTTCTACCTTTGGCTCGGTCCCGTTCATGCCGGCATTTCACTCCTTTGCGCTCAAGACTTCAAGCGTTCCCAAGAATCACAAGGAGCGGCGGCCTCCAGACCGCCGACGTTTCGACAAGCGGCCGTTTGGAAACCGCGCTCTCTGGCGTTTAATCAGCCATGCCCGAGCGCGCGGATTACCAGGCCAGCTACGATGCCGTGGCCGAGCAATATGTCCGCCGGATCGCCGACGAGCTTCAGCACAAACCGCTCGACCGTGCGTTACTCGATCGCTTTGCGGCTGCGACGCGGGATCGCGGAACGGTCTGCGATATGGGGTGCGGACCCGGGCATCTGGCGCGTTACCTGACGGAGCGGGGCGTCAACGTTGTCGGTTATGATTTGTCGCCGAAAATGGTCGAGGCCGCGCGACGTCTGAATCCCGGAATCACCTTTCGCCAGGCGGACATGAGCCGCGTTGGATGACGCTGATGAATCCTGGGCCGGGTTGATTGCGTTCTATTCTCTCATTCACATTCCGCGGCCGGAAATCGCGGATACCTTGCGCGAGTTCCGACGAGTTCTTCAACCGGACGGCCTGTTGCTGCTCGCCTTCCATAGCGGTGACGAAACGCTGCATCTCGACGACTGGTGGGATAAGAAAGTGAACGTCGATTTCTTCTTCTTTCAGCCGGAGGAAATGGCGCGCGATCTTCGAGCGGCGGGATTCGAGATCGAAGAGATCATTCAGCGCGAGCCATATCCCGAGGTGGAGCACCAGAGCCGCCGCGCTTATATTTTCGCGAGACGACCGAAACCGTAGCGCGCCCGACTGAACGATGCACAAAGGCACCCTCATCCTAACCTTCTCCCAAAGGGAGAAGGAACTGCCTCAGGACGCGTTCGAACCGCCTACTGGAATCTAGCCGCTCCCTCTCCCCTTGGGAGAGGGCTGGGGTGAGGGCATGCTTGTGGCCGACGTAATCGAATGAAGAGAAGCAAAACAACAAAGCTCGAACCGCCGGAGGTCTGCCCCGTTTGCGGAGAAGATGTTCCTCGCGGTTCTTTGGCTTGCCCCGAGTGCGGCGCCGACCACAACTCCGGCTGGCGGGAAGATGCGGCAAGCTTTGACGGCCTTGACTTGCCCGACGCGCGACTTCAACTACGACGAATTCGTGCAGCGCGAGTTTGGATCCGGCCTCAAGCCGGCAGGGATCAAAACGATCTGGTGGATCACGGCCATCGTCGTTCTCGTGGTTTCCCTTGCCCTCTACTTTCTGTCAGCCTAGCGCCGATGCGATTGCGCCACGTTTATCTCGGTCCTTTGCCTCGCCGGGATCGTGCTCCCCTACTGGGCACTCGTCCCGTGGTTCATCGAACATGGCCTCGACCTGCCGCTCTTTTGTCAGGAGCTTTTTGCCACTCGCATCGGCGCGTTCTTTGGCCTCGACGTCGTTGTTTCCGCGATCGTTCTCTTCGTCTTTGTTTTCGCGGAAGGACGTCGCATGGCCATCGCGCATCTCTGGCTGCCGGTGCTCGCCACTCTTCTCGTCGGTGTATCGCTCGGTTTTCCGCTCTTTCTCTATTTGCGGCAGCGGAAGCTGGACGCGACGGCCGCGGCGCGTTGACTTGATTCGGTTTGATTTTACTTTGCGAGGCCGGTAACGCGCCGGCCCGACACCGTGAAAAGCGTCCTCTTCGTTTGTACCGGAAATATTTGCCGAAGCCCGATGGCGGAAGGCCTTTTCCGCCGGCTGCTCGGCAATCGCAAAGACATTGAGGTGGCGTCCGCCGGCGTGCATGCGGTGCGCGGCCAACCGCCCAGCCTGCATGCGATTCATGTTTGCGATCAGGAAGGCGTCGACATCCGCGGCCTGCGCAGCCAGCCGCTCACGGCGACGCTGGTCGACCGCGCCACGCACATTTTCGCCATGACCGGCGCGCATCTCGAGACGATCCACATGCTCTTCCCTCAGGGCGCCGAGAAGGCCTATCTGCTGCGGGAATTTGAGGAACCGGGCACCACCGTCTGGCGCGATGTGCCGGATCCGATCGGTTGCAGCCGCGACGTTTACAGCGTCTGCGCGGCCACGATTAAAAACGCTTTACCGACTGTGCTCGCGTTCGTAGAACAAAGCGAACTCGCGGTGCCGGCAAAGTCGCGCGGCGGCGGAACTTCATCCTTTACCATGGCAGATCAGCCGAACGATATCACGGACCAGCTCGACTTCCGGCGCAGCCACGGGCAGCGGCGGCGGTCTGCGGAAGGTCGATCCGGAAATTTTCGAAACCATCCAGGCGGAGGAAAAACGCCAGCGTGAAAACATCGAGCTGATCGCGTCGGAAAATTTCACCAGCCGCGCGGTCATGGAAGCGCAGGGAAGCTGCCTGACCAACAAATACGCGGAAGGTTATCCCGAAGAAGCGCTGGTACGGCGGCTGTGAGAATGTGGATGTCGCCGAGCAGCTCGCGATCGACCGCGCCAAGCAGCTCTTCGCCTGCGAGCACGTCAACGTCCAGCCGCACAGCGGCGCGCAGGCGAACATGGCGGTTTATTTCTCGATGCTGAAGCCGGGCGACAAGATCCTGGCGATGAACCTCGCCCACGGCGGCCATCTCACCCACGGCCATCCGGCAAATTTCTCCGGCAAATTTTACGAGGTCAGTCAGTACGGCGTCAGCGCGGAGACGGAGCAGATCGATTACGACGCTCTGCAGAAGCAAGCGGAGGAGTTCAGGCCCGCCATGATCACCGCCGGGGCGTCAGCCTATCCGCGCATCATCGATTTTCCGCGAATGCGCCAGATCGCCGATTCGGTCGGCGCGATCCTGTTCATCGACATGGCGCACATCTCCGGCCTCGTCGCCGGCGGTCAGCATCCCAGCCCGATTCCGCACGCGCAATTTGTCACCACCACCACGCACAAGAGCCTGCGCGGCCCGCGCGGCGGCATCGTCATGTGCATCGCCGAACACGCGAAGGCGATCGACGGCACCGTTTTCCCCGGCGTCCAGGGCGGGCCGCTCATGCACGTCATCGCCGCCAAGGCCGTTTGCTTCCACGAAGCGCTCCAGCCGCAGTTCCGCGATTACCAGCGGCAGGTCGTCGATGAATGCGAAGGCGCTCGCGGCGGGACTGGCCAAGCACGGCTACCGCATCGTCTCCGGCGGCACCGACAACCACCTCATGCTGGTCGATCTTCGCCCGAAGGACATCAACGGCAAGGTCGCCCAGGAAGTCCTCGACCACGCCGGCATCACCGTGAACAAGAACGGCATCCCCTTCGACACCTACCCGATCTTCAAACCGGGCGGCATCCGCATCGGCACCCCCGCCGTCACCACCCGCGGCATGAAAGAAGAAGAGATGCTCGACATCGCCGATCTCATCAACGACGCCCTTGAACCGCCGCGATGACGCCGCCGGCTCTCGAAGAAATTCGCGGCAAAGTCCGCGAGCTGACGCGGCGCTTTCCGCTGCCGTCATAATTCTTCAAGCTGTAGTGGCAGCATGTGAATCGGCTGACCATTTCAAGCCGCAGTCGCGGGACGGCATCGCCCGCCACTGCTGAAGCGGAAATTTTGCGCTTACCTAATCGCGCGGCAATCTGCCTAATCTTCGGCTCGCGCGCGATGAGCACAGACTTCGGAAACAGCCGCAAACCAATCCTCTCCGCGAAGGTTTGGCGACGCGCGCGGTGCCGCAGGCGTGCACGGTGGTGATCTTCGGCGCGACCGGAGATCTGACGATGCGGAAGTTGATTCCGGCGCTCTACAACATCGCGGCGGATGGGGAGCTGCCGCCGGCGCTGACGGTTGTCGGTTTCGCGCGGCGGAAGAAGACGGACGAGGAATTTCGCAAGGAACAGGAAGAGGCGACCCGGAAATTTTCCCGGCAAACGGTGCGCGATGAGATTTGGAACAGCTTCGCCGCAGTCGCATTTTTTATCACCCGAGCGAGTTCCACGATGACGCCGGCTACAAGAGTCTGGCGGAGCGGCTCGACAAGATCGACAAGGAGCGCGGGACGGGCGGCAATCGGCTTTTTTATCTCGCGGTCGCGCCGGACCAGTTCGAGCCGATCCTGAAGAATCTCAAGGAGGCCGGGCTGAACAAGCCGGGCGAAGGGAGCTGGGCGCGGGTCATCGTCGAGAAGCCGTTCGGCACCGACCTCGAGTCTGCCGAGAAACTGAATCGCATCGTCCGGACCGCCTTTGCCGAAAACCAGACTTACCGAATCGACCACTTCCTCGGCAAGGAAACGGCGCAAAACATCCTCGTGCTGCGATTCGCGAACGCGATCTTCGAGCCGATCTGGAATGGCCGCTACGTCGATCACATCCAGATCACGGCCGCGGAAACGCTCGGAGTCGAAGGACGCGCCGGCTATTACGAGGGCGCCGGCGCGCTGCGCGACATGGTGCAGAATCATTTGCTCCAGCTTCTCTGCCTCGTCGCGATGGAGCCGCCGACCGATCTCGGCGCGGACAGCATCCGCGACGAAAAGGTCAAGATCGTGAAGTCGCTCCGGCGCATGACGCACGAGGAGATCGCCAAAAATGTCGTGCGCGGCCAATACGCCGAGGGCGCCATCAACGGCAAAGCCAGTCCCCGCTTATCGAGCGGAGAAAAACGTGAAGCCCGATTCGAAGACCGAGACCTTCGTCGCCTTGCGAGTGCGGATCGATGACTGGCGCCTGGCGGATGTGCCGATTTACATCCGGGTCGGCAAACGGCTGCCGAAATCGGGCACCGAGATTTCCGTCCATTTCAAGAAAGCGCCGCCGGTCTTGTTCAACAAAGAGTCGGTGACGCTCGATCAGAACGTGCTCGTGATCCGCATCCAGCCCGATGAAGGAATCTCGTTGCGCATGCAGGCGAAGGTGCCCGGCACCAGTTTCCGGATCGAGCCGGTGAAGATGGATTTCCATTACGGAACCTCGTTCGGCAAAGCGAGTCCCGAGGCTTACGAGCGGCTTCTCCTCGACGCCATGAGCGGCGACGCCACTCTCTTCGCCCGCCGCGACGAGGTCGAAGGAGCGTGGGCGTTCATCGACCCGATCGAAGAGGCCTGGGTGGCGAAGGAGAATCAGCCCGGTCTGTTCGAATACCCGGCCGGTTCGTGGGGGCCCGAAGAAGCCGATGAGCTTTTGGCGCGCGACGGCCGCGCGTGGCGCAGACTCTGATGGGGGCAGTGGAGTGATGGAGTAGTGGAGAATGGGAAGACGATGACAACGGCCAATACTCCATCGCTCCAACACTCCATCGCCCTGGGCCTGCCGGTCGAGATCGGGAAGATCGATCGCGAGCTGAAGAAGCTTTGGTCGGAAGCGGCGCGGCGCAAGACGCGGGCATCGTTGATCAATCTGGCGGTTTACAGCGAGGCGCCGGGTTCCCTTCCCCGGAACACCAGGATCATTTCCGAGATCACGGAGGACCACGCCTGCCGCGCGATCGTGATCGGCGCCAATCCCGGCGCGAAAGAGAACCGGGTCGAAGCCTGGATCAATGTCCATTGTCACGTGAGCCGCGCGGGCAGCAAACAAGTCTGTTCGGAACAGCTCTCGTTTTTGCTGGAAGGGCCGTCCGCGCGGTTGCTGCCCAACATCGTCTTTTCCCAGCTCGATTCCGATCTGCCGCTGTATCTCTGGTGGCAGGGAGAATTTAGCGACCCGATGGACCCGCAGCTCTGGGCCTGGGTCGATCGCGTCATCTACGACAGCCAGGAGTGGAGCGATTTCCGCGCGCAAATGCAGCGGGTCGAGACCGCGCAGGCGGACGCGAAACAGCGGATCGTGCTCTGCGATTTGAACTGGACCCGGCTCGTGCAGATCCGGCTGGCGATCGCTCAATTTTTCGACTCGCCCGCGTCGCACGCGCGTTTTGATGAAATCGAAAGCATCGAGATCGATTTCGCGCCCGAGTATCGATCGACCGCGCTGCTTGCTGAGCGGATGGCTGGCCGCGCAACTGCATTGGACAATCGAGGAAAAGAGGAAGGAGCAATGCGCTGAGTTTCCGCAACGAGTCAGGCAAGACGATCAAGGTTTCGCTGCAGGAAAAAGCGGGCGAACCGATCGGCCGTTGCGCGATTCGTTGCGGAGCACTGGAGTTCAAAGTGGCGCACGCCGAAAACGCCGATCTGCTCGACGTGGCCGTGGGAGAACGAAGCTGCCGCATGCCGGCCGGACAGAACGATCAGGTGGGTTTGATGAAGGAAGAACTGATGCGCGGCGGCCCGCATCGCGTTTATCTCCGCGCGATGAATTGCGTGCGGGATTTATTGTAGGGCGGCTGTGTCAGCCGCCGTCGGGCGCGATGGTGGCGTCTCACAGAGACGCCCTACAAAGCGCGTCGGCTGTTCGGTCGGCCTCGTTAAACACCTGCGGCTGCTTGAGCAGCTCGGGATCGTTCAACCGGCCATCGTAGACTTCCGACCAGGTTTGCTGGTTCATCGAGCACATCGGAACCGCTACCCACTCGCCATCCCGTTTCACCGCGCCCTTGAAAACACAGGAATCGAGCCGGGCACGAATGACGGGATCGCTATCGGCCTGCGCCACTTGCTTCGCGTCCATGAAATTGTGCATGCCCACGCCGAGCGTGTGGACTTTCCCGCGGAGCAGCGACCGGAAAATTTCCGGCGGCGCTTTGCGCGAAGTGACGTAGCGCAGCAGCTTCGCGACGAGCTTGGCCGCGAGCAGCGGATGCTGGAACAAAACGCCGGCGAGCCGGTAAGGCGGCGTGCCGGCATCGTCATTGACGAGGGAAAGGCCGCCGATCTTGCGCAGCACTTCCCCGAGCAGCGAATCGAATTTCTTGTCGTCCGGCAGGAGCGGAAAAATCTTTCCCGAAGGCCGCGCGATAAGGAGCGAAGCCCAGCTATTGCAATCGGGGTGACCAAAGATGGAAACATCGCGCCGCAACGGCAGTCCCACGCCTTCGCAGATTTTCTCCCAGACGTCCGCGGAGGTGATCGGGCGCTGCGAGAAAATCGTGCGCCCGGTGTCGGCTTCAGGTTGAAAGCTGAGCATGCGCCAGATGTAGCTCCGCGTCGGATCGGCCAGATACCAGCGGATGACTTCCGGGACGTCGTCGATGTTGCGGCGCGTCACGGTAAAGCTGAGCGCGTATTCGAGAAGCAGCCCGGTCTTTTCGCGAAGGCGTAGCGCCAGGTCGGTAAACGCCTGCCGCACCGGATGCAGGTCGGCTTCGCACTTGATGCGGCCAATCGGATAACCGTGCCGCCCCGCCTGAGTCATATCGACGTGGACGGAAATCTGCCGCAGCCCGCCTTCGACCATGAGGCGCTCGAGGAATTCCGGATGCTCGATCAGCGTTTGGCCGTGCGTCATCAACATCGGAATGGAGCCAACCGAGATGGCGTAACGAACGATCTCGATCAGCTCGTCCCCTCGCCCCGATTTCCAGTAGGCGTCCGCGACATCGCCGCCGGTGATCTGGAGTCCGCCACCGGGACCTTGCAGGCGGCGGTTCGCGTCGATCTGTTCCTTGACCTGCGCCAGCGAAGGGATCGGGATCTCGTTCGCGTTTTTCGGCAGATAACAATGCGTGCAATGGAACGAGCAGTAGCTCGCGCCGAGCGTGAAACCGCAATGCGTCAGGTGCCGGCCGGAAATCTGATTGTTCGTCCGCAGCTCGATGGGGAGCGATTCCCAACGCTCCTTCAGGACCCGCGCTTTTTCTTCCGCGATCGGACGGCGAAATGCGTTCCAGCGCGCACGCCAGCGCGGCGGCGGGACGGGCGCTTCAGGTCCAGGATTGGAGTACGGCGAGCGAAACTCATTCAGCGCAACCATTCTGTTATTTCGCCTCGTTCAAACCCCAATCGTATTCCTGATAGCTGATCTTCGCGTCCGCCGGTATCGCCGCGGAGCGCCGCTTGTTGATGAAAGCAACCGGGCCGCCATCGCCTTTGAAGTCATCCTTGTACCAATCGAAAATCTTCGAGAGCTCAGCCGTCTTATTCGCCGCGTTGAACCGCACGCCCCGGTCCGAGTTGACGTAGCCTTTCGCGAGCGACTCAAACTGCCCATCGAGGTTGCCGGCGGTAAAGGCCTGCCGGCCCAGGGGCGGACAACTGCGGCTGGCACAGTTCAGCGCAAAATGGATGCGCGAATCCCCCAGTTTTCGGATCACATTATCTTCGAAAGCTTTGAAGCTCGTCTGCTGGCCCGCCACCGTGATCCGTTTGCTGGTGAAGAAAGTGAAGAGCGTGTCCTTCACACTCTTGGTCGGATATTTCTCCAGCGCCTCGTGCAGGATCCAGGCGTTATAGGCGTTGCAATAAAAAGCGAGCTGCTGCTTTCTTTCCATCCCAGAGGCGTTTTCCTTCGCGATCCCGTCGACCACGCCCTGGAGCGCCTGCATGTCGCCGGCGTTGCTTTTCCATTCGGCGTATTTCACCCCGCTCGAGCGTAGCGTATTTGCCGAGGAGACGGTTGTAGCTCTCCATCCAGCCTTGGGCGTCAGACGAGGGAGCGACGAGACAGAATGCCGACCGCGGACAAAACCAGCGCGCAGGGGTAGTTTCATGCCCCCATTTCGCACCCGCGGAATTGAAAAGGAAAGAGCAAAGTGAGTTTCATCTCCGGCTTATTCGCCGATCGTCACGAGACGGAGTCAGGCGTTCCTTGAAAGATTTCGATCAACGCACGCGCGCTCGTTGCGATCGAAAATTTTTCCTGCGCGATCTGCCGTCCCCGGTCGCCTAATCTCCGCGCCCGCTCGGGATCGGAGATGAGGCGCTCGATCGCGGCGCAGATCGCGGCCGGATCACGCTCGGGCACCAGCTCTCCATTGACGTCTTGTTCCACCATTTCCGGAATGCCACCCAGCGGAGTGGAGATGACGGGCAATCCCGCCGCCATCGCTTCCATGATGACGGTCGGCAAATTATCCATCCCGCCATCTGCTTCCCGCGTGCAGGGGAGGACGAAGATCGTGGCGTGGGAGAGACGCAAGGCGATTTGCGCCTGGGTCTGCGGCCCCACTAATCGCACGCAGCCTTTCACATCGGCGCTGGCGATCTGCGCTTGCAAGGTCTCTTCCAGCGGGCCTTCGCCAATGATCTCGCAGAGAAATCCGCGACGGCGCGAAGTTAGCAGCGCGCAGGCGCTAATAAGATCGGCGAACCCCTTTTTCTCGATCAACCGGCCGATGGAAACGATCGCCGGAATTCCGCTGCCGGGGTCCGGCGGGTGAAAGCGGGATAAATCCACGCCGTTATAGATGCGGTGCACTTTGGCCGCGCTCGCGGGAAAGCGCGTTTTCAGGTCGCGCGCGGAGTAATCGCTCACCGTCACGACGGCGGCGGCGCGCTTCAATCAGTTTGGGCAGTGACACAACGAAATCCCGCGGCGCGAAGATGTCGTTGGCGTGCGCGGTGAAGCTGTAGGGGATGCCGAAGAATTGTCCGACCCAATAGGCGGTGCGCGCGGCCATTCCCGCGAAATGGGCGTGGAGATGGCGGAGACCGTTTTGTTGCATCCGCAGTCCGATGTAAATCGCCTGGTAGAGCCGGAGGAAATCGGATTGCCGGCCCCATTGCTGGACAGCATCGCGGACTTCGCTGGAAACCGCCTTCTTCCGGAGCGCGCCGTCCACTTCGGCCACCAGACGCCTTTTCCTCGGGCAAATAATGGACCCGATCGACGATCTGTTTGTCCCAGTTCTGCTCGGGCTCATTCATCGGGCGCCGGATTGAATAGACCTGGACCGCGATCCCCTGCCGCTCCAGTTCCGCCACTTCCCGATAACAAAACGTCTGGCCGAAGGAGGGGAACCGCTCGAAAACGTAGGCGACCTGGCGCATGGCCGAAGATTGAATGGCCGCAGGCGGCCGATGCAACCCTTGGAGCCGGGACCGCCACTGTAGCCACGGCGCTATGTCGCCGGGTGCTGTTATCGAGCTCCACGATGCGCCAAAACGCGCTCGACATAGCGAGGCGACTACAGCGCAGCTGCTATATCACGGTCACGCCGGGAGCACGACTCCTGCTTTTAGGGGAGATATGCTGGACCAGGATTATTTTGGCTTTTGCACTACGCTTAAGCCGTTGGAGCTGAAGGCGCTCGGCGAGCTTTCCCGTGTCCAGCACCTGGCCGAAGGCGAGACCATTTATTCTACGGGCGACCCCGGCGACGCCATTTTCATCATCAGCCGCGGGGTGGTTGAAGTCATCCAGCCTTCCGCGCAAAAGTCGGCTCCGGCCGCCTACCTCTCGCGAGGCGACGTTCTCGGCGACGTCGAAGCCTTGTCCGGCGTCGCTCGCAAACACGTTGTGCGCACCTGTGAGCCGGTGAGCCTGCAATGTTTCAAGCGGAAGGATTTTCGCCGAGCTGATCCGGCGAGTTCCCTCATTTTTCCATTATATCAGCACTCACCTTGCCTTCCGGCTTGCCCAGGCGAGCGACCTGGCGCTGACCCAAAGCCATTGTCTGGAGCTGAGTGGCAGCCTGGGGAATTTCGATCTCATCACCATTTACCAAACGATCGCCAATTCCTCCCAGACCGGGGAGCTCCGCATTTCGAATCCGAACGGCGAATTGGTCTCCGCGTTTTTCTTCGAGAAAGGCCAGCCGCGTTGCGGCCAATTCGAGCATCTCACCGGCGAGGAAGCGTTCTGGCAGCTTTTCGTCAACGAGGATCTCGCCGGAACCTTCGCCTTTTCCACCCAGGAGCTGCCGGTCAAAGACTGGATCCAATCCGAACGGATCACCAAAAACGCCAGCGAAATGCTGATCAATGCGCTGCAGGGCCGCGACGAGTTCGCGGAGCTAAAGCAACGCTTTGGGATGAACGGCGCGACCCTGCAGCGGCACAAAGCGAATCTCTCCTGGCCGGCCGGCGCGCCACCGGAATCGAAAGCGGTCGCGGAGCAAATCTGGGAGCTGGCCGCCAAGGGACCGGTCACGGTGCTCGAGCTCTTCCATCACTGCGCAGTCTGCGAATTGAAGGTGTACCAGGTCGTCGAGGAACTGGTCCAATCGCACCATTTCGTCTGGTCTGAGCTGGCCGCGGACGAGAAGGTCGCGTAGGAGGAACGCGCCGATGAAATCGCTTTGCCTCGTCCTTTTCCTGGCGGTGAGCATGCCGGGATGTTCGATGTTCAAGAAAGAGGGCCAGCAGGACCGCACCTACACCAAGTATCTGAAAAAGATGAAGGCGAATCGGGAGCGGGAGCGCAAGCGCTCGAACGAGATTCGGCAACGGGCTGAAATGCCAACGCTTCGGTCAACCCCGCCGCCGGAAGTGAACATTCAGACGTCGGAAGGCCAGTAGCCGCCTGGCCGACTCAAGCCTCGCGTTCGACCGGCACCGGCTTGCCGTCTCCGCCCAGGGCGACGTAGGTGAAAACGCCCTTCGTCACCAGCACTTCCTCGCCCGACATGTAACGCTGCACCCAGACTTCGACCGGAATGACCATCGAAGTCCGCCCGATCCGCTCCACCCACGCATAACAAGCGACCCGGTCGCCGACATGCACGGGACGCAAGAACGACATTCCCTCTATCGCCACCGTCACCACGCGTGTCTTTGCCACTTTCGCGGCCAGGATGCCGCTGCCCAAATCCATCTGGGAAATGATCCAGCCGCCGAAGATATCGCCGCTGGGATTGGTGTCCGCCGGCATCGCGATGGTGCGAATGACCAGCTCGCCTTTGGGTTTGTCGGCGGTTTCCATGATGGGATAGCTTATATTGTTGCAAACGGTCGGCGATAATTCGCTTCTGCCGCTTGTAGCATCGTAGCGCTTGTAACGCCGTAGCTCTCATTCCTCAAAATCAGCATGCAATCGCCGTAGCTGTAGAAGCGGTAGCGTTCGCGGATCGCTTCGGCATACGCCTCGAGAAGAAATTCCCGGCCCGCGAAGGCGCTGACGAGCATCAGCAGCGTCGAGCGCGGCAGATGAAAATTCGTCAGGAGAGAATCGACGTGCCTGAGCTGCATCGGCGGATGAATGAAAATGTCGGTCCCGCCCGTTTGCGGAAGAATCTTTCCGTCGCGGCGCTCCGCCGCTTCGAGGACACGGACCGTCGTCGTTCCGACGGCCACGATGCGCTTCGCGGCGTTGATTGCCGCCGCGGCCGAATCCGAAACGGAGAACTCTTCGCGATGCATTCGGTGCTCCGTGATGTTCTCCACCTTGACCGGCTGAAATGTTCCCGCGCCCACATGCAAAGTGATAAAGGTGTGCGGCAGGCGCGCGAGAATCTCCGGCGTGAAATGCAACCCCGCCGTCGGCGCCGCCACTGCTCCCGGCCTTTCGGCGAAGACGGTCTGATAACGGTGCAGATCGTCCTCATCGCCCTGCCGGCGCAGGTACGGCGGGAGCGGCACCATTCCGCCCTCCCAAAGATCGATCTCCCGCTCGACCGACACAATCCTCTCTCCCTCCGGGCAGATTTCGTCCACGCGCACCGGCACGCCATCGATCACCGCCGCCGCTCCGACGCGCATTTTTCGTCCCGGCCTGACCAGAGATTTCCATCGCCTCGGACCCAGCCGTTCCAGAAACAGAAACTCAATCTTGCCGTCGTCGGAAAATCGCCGGGCGTTGACGACCCGCGTGTTGTTCAAGACGAGCAAATCGCCCTCCCGCAGGAATTCGCTCAGCTCGGTGAATTGCCGATGCTCGATTCGCTGGTCGCGCCGGTGCAGAACCATCATGCGTGAATCTTCGCGTCGCGGCAGCGGCCGCGTGGCGATGAGCTCCTCCGGCAACGGGTAATCGTAATCTGTCAGCCGCGAACTCATGCGTGCAGCATCAAAGGAATTGCCGTCCGGCGCAAAACCTCAGATGGTCAGCAATCGTGGCCGCCGAATTTTCTCCCGCTCTCGACCTGGTGCTGACCGCACTCGAACAAATGCGGGAGCGCGGCGAAAAACTCCCGCGCGCCTCGCGCGTTTCGCTGATCGCACTTCGACGCCCAATTCCGGTCGAGCCACCGCCGGCAGCCCGGGTCGGAATCTCCGATAAGGCTGCGCTCCTCGCGTCCATCCAGGCCCGCGTCGCCGTTTGCGTGAAGTGCCCGCACCTGGCCGCCACGCGCACCCAAACTGTCTTCGGCGTCGGCAATCCCGATGCGGAAGTGATGTTCATCGGCGAAGCACCCGGCGCCGATGAGGACGCGCGCGGCGAACCTTTCGTCGGCCGGGCCGGACAGCTCCTCACCAAAATTATCGCGGCGATGGGGTTCTCCCGCGCGGATGTTTACATCGCGAATGTCCTCAAATGCCGGCCCGACATGCCGCGCGGCAGTTCGGGAAATCGGCCGCCGACCCCGACCGAGATGCAGACCTGTCTGCCTTATCTGGCCGAACAAATCGACATCATCCAGCCCAAGGTCATGGTGGCGCTCGGCGCGACGGCGGTCGAAGGGCTGCTCGGCACGCGCGGCACCATGCGGGAAATGCGCGGCAAATGGCATTCGCATCAGGAGACGCCGCTCATGATCACGTATCACCCCTCCTATCTGTTGCGGAACCAGGCGCCGTCGGAAAAACGGAAAGTGTGGGAAGACATGCTCCAGGTGCTGGAGCGGATCGGCCGCCCGATCAGCGAGAAGCAACGCAACTATTTCAAAAGGTAACGAGCGTCGAGCGCGTCAAGGAGCGGCGGTTTACAGACCGCCGACCAATCAAAACGGCGTCTCGCAGACGCCGCTCCTACAAGCTTCTGGAACGTCGTCCGCAACGAGACGTCGGTGACGCGAGCGCGCTGGCCAGCATCATCTTCCGCACTTCGCTCCGCGGCACCTTGACTCCCACGTCGAAAACTTCCGCGGCTTCGACTTCCCGCAAGAGCGCCAGCGTTCGCGCGCCAATCAAAGCCGGCAAAGCCGTCGCGAAACGAATGCGCCGATTCCGAATCGCGCAGGCATAATCGATCCCCGCTTCCAGCCCGCGCGCCGCTTTTTCCCGCCACTTTTCGAGGATAGGCGCGACGCGGGCCGGCTCGTGCAGAACTTCCTCCGGCGCGATGCCCAACGATTGAAGCTCGTCCGCCGGAAGATAACAGCGGCCATGCCGCAGATCGGTCCCCGCGTCCCGGAGAATATTGATGAGCTGCAATCCCTGCCCGTATTGCACGCCGAGCTGGCGCATCTCCGTTTCCGGCCGCTCGCTGAAATTCGCGACGTGGGCAAAACAGATCCGCGTCCAGAATTCCCCCACGCATCCAGCCACGAGATAGGTGTATTCATCGAGCTCCGCGGCGGTCTGGAGCGCCCTAATGCTCGTGCTCGTGCTCGTGCTCGTGCTCGTGCTCGTGGCTCGAGCTCGGAGCAAATCGTTCAAGATCGAGCATCTGCCCCCGCGTGATTTTCTCCAGCACACTCCGCACTTCCGCGCGATCCCCGGCTTCCAGCTCCTCGAGCCATTCCAAGAGACCGGGAAGATGCTGGATCAACGTTCGTTCGGCTTCATCTCGCTGGAGCGGCGCGAACGAATCGCGCAACCGCGCGGCCGTTTCCGGCGGCGTTGCCCCTTGAATGGCCTCCGCAAGGCCGCGCAGCGCTTCGACCCGAAGTCCCGCCGGCGGCTCGGGCGTGTCCGCAATGGTGTCGGTCGCGCGAGCGAGCAGATAGGCGAGCGACAACGGATCCCGCAGCGGCCTCGGCAGAATCCGCAACGAAAGATAGAATGAGCGCGAAACCGACCGAAGGACCGGTCCGCGCAGTTGATCGCGATCGCTCGGCGTTTTCATGGGCCGACGTTCCGCACTTCGATCACCTCCGCGTTCCCAATCTTCAGCTGGCCCGCCGCCTGCACGTGCTGCGCCAGCGGAGTGATCGGGGCGAGTCGCGCTTTCACCCGCCATTCCTCGATCTGGCGCACGGCCAGCGCATCGATGGCGACCGGATCCTTGCTGGCCAGAATCGTGGCGTGATGCACCGCGTAATTCGGATGCGATTGCGGCCCGCCCGCATATTGCGCGACGAGCCCGTCCATGATGTTGAGCACAACCTTCGGCCCGATGAATTGCGAGCGATAGATCTCCGCGATGGCCCCAATGCCATAGGGAACGCCCTGGGTGAAGCGCCTCCAGTTGTCGATGTTCGGAATGGTCACGTTATACAGGCAGCCGGCAATGCCGCACGAAGCGCTGTCGCTCATCACCGGCACGTTAATGATTTTCGTCACTTCGCTGGAGACGATTCGCGCGAAGTGGCTCTCGTCGCTGGTCAACAAATCCTGCTCCGAGAGAAGCGGGACTCTGCCCAGGTCGGAACGATAATTGAGGTCGCCCCAGATCAACCTGCCGCTGAGCGGCGCCGAAAAGACCGCCTTGGGATCGTAGCCATCGCGCGGAGCGATCGACTTGATCTGATATCCTTCCGCCTCGGGGCGATAGCCGGCCGCCCTGATTCCCTCGATGCTCCGGTCCCAGACAATAATGCTGCCGCGCGAGTGCCCGGCGGCAACCAGGCCATCGACGATGGCGTTCACGATGTCGCGATGCGTGGTGAAAAGCTCGCCGCCCGCGGCGGAAATCTTGATGCCGACCTTGTCCTCAGGCGAAACGAGCGAGCGCCAGGCGCGCGGGAGATCGGGCTGGCCGGTCACGGCCAGGACGAGGCGATTCACCATGGCGCGGACGACGGCGGGATTGGTGCGGTATTCCTTGATGGCTGCGGGATTGCGGGAGGCGTAAACGATCGACTGGCCGGAAACGCCCTGGGCCAGGGCCGGGAGGGCGCTGGAAAAGAAAAGGAGAGCTAAGATTAGAATCCGCAAGATATTGGAGGCGTGACGCAGCTTATGAGCGAGCAGGGAGAACGTCCAACGTCCAACGTCCAACGTCCAACGTCCAACGGCAGAGGCCGTCCGGCATCTCTATGTCCACATTCCGTTTTGTGCGCGGATCTGTCCGTACTGCGCGTTTTACAAGGAGCGCGCCGATCCCTCGCAGACGCAGCGGTTTTGCGAGGCGCTCCTGCGAGAGATCGAAACGCCGGAAATTAGGCCTGCACGCCCCGGAAATTGGAGCCGGCACGCCCTCGTGCCGGGGAGTTTCGGCTCGAACCCGAAACAATCTTCTTCGGCGGCGGAACGCCGACCGCATTGACGACCGCGCAACTGGAGTTTCTTCTCGGCGGCTTTCGCGAGCGTCTGGACCTCTCCCGGCTCGTCGAATGGACAGTCGAAGCGAATCCCGGAAGCGTCTCGCCGCGAAAAGCGGCGTTGCTTGCAGAAAATGGGCGTGAACCGCATCAGCCTCGGCGTGCAATCGTGGGATGATGAATTGCTGAAGCTGCTCGGCCGCGAACATAACGCCGCGCAGGCGGAAGCTTCCTTTCAGATCTTCCGCGACGCCGGATTCACCAACGTGAGCATCGACCTGATGTTCGGATTGCCCGGGCAATCGCTCGCCCAATGGGAAGCCGACCTGGAGAAAACCATCCGGCTGCAGCCGGACCACATCTCGACCTATTGCCTGACCTACGAAGAAGACACCGAATTCTTCCTCCGCCATACCCGCGGCGAATTCCGAGAAGATCCCGAATCCGACGCCCGATTTCTCGAGACCGCGATGCAAACTGCTCGAAGCCGCCGGCTTCGAGCACTACGAAATCTCAAATTACGCCCGCCCCGGCTTCGCCTCGGCCCACAACCGCGGCTATTGGGCCGGCCACGATTATCTCGGCATCGGTCCCAGCGCGTTTTCCACTGTCGGCCTCGACGCGCTGGCAAAACGTCTGCGACTACCGCGCCTACTCCGACCGCGCTTCTGGCCGGCTCATCCCCCATCGCCTCGACCGAAATCCTCACTCCCGAGATGAAACGCGCCGAAAGATCGCCCTCTCACTCCGGACAGGAAACGGCATTCCATCCGAGGAGCTCGCGCAATGGCCAACCGAAAGCCGAGAGTTCATCGATCTTGGCCTGCTCCGCGAAGTCAGGCGGCAACTTTGTTCTCACCCCCCGCGGCAAACTCCTCGCCGATTCCGTCGCCGAAGCGTTCGTTTAGTGCTCTCGCTGTAGCCGCGGCGCTCTGTCGCCGCGTTCTTCGACGCCGTGCAGCGTCATCGTACCCGCCGACGCCCCGACATAGCGGGGCGGCTACAGCGCGACACTTTACTCGACCGCCCCAAAACGCCGGTTCCGCTTCCCGAAATCTTCGACGGCGTCGAAGAGATCTTTCTTGGTGAAATCGGGCCAGAGCTTGGGGGTGACGTACATCTCGGTGTAGGAAAGCTGCCAGAGGAGGAAATTGGAGAGGCGCATTTCGCCGGAGGTGCGGATGAGGAGGTCGGGGTCGGGGTAATAGCGGGTGTAGAGATGCTTGCTGAACATGTCGACGTCGATCATGGCGCGGTCGATGTGGCCGGAATCGATCTGGCGGAGCAGGCTCTTGATGCCGTCGATGATCTCGAGGCGGCCGCCGTAGCTGAGCGCGAGGATCAGCGTCAGGCCGTTGTTGCCGGAGGTGCGCTCGATGGAATCGTGCAGTTGTTTCTGGCAACTCGCCGGCAAATCGGTCAGGCGGCCGATGGCCTGGAGCCGGACGTTCTTCTCGAGCAGCTCGGGCGTTTTTTCCTTCAGGAATTTTTCGAGCAACCGCATCAAGGCGAAGACTTCGGTCTTCGGCCGCTGCCAGTTCTCGGCGGAAAAGGCGTAAAGGGTGAGGAACTCGACTTTCAATTCGCCGCAGGCCTCGACGCACGCCTTGACCGAGTCCGCGCCTTTTTCGTGGCCCTTGATCCGGGGCAGGCCGCGGTTTTTCGCCCACCGGCCGTTCCCGTCCATGATGATCGCGATGTGGCGCGGGATCAGTTTCGGGGCGGCGGCCATAGCCGAATCAGAGAATGATGGTTTCGTTCCGCGTGGGTCCGACGCTGACGATGCGCAGCGGCGCGCCGGTCAGCTCGGCGATCGCCCGCACGTAGCTGCGCGCGGTCGCAGGCAGATCGGAGAGCCGTTTCGCGGACCCGGTCGGTTTTTTCCAGCCGGGGAAATTCCGGTAGACGGGCTCGCAATTCTCCAATTGCGCTGCATCACACGGCGGAACGTCAAGGCGCTTGCCGTTCAAGCGATACGCCACGCAAACCTTGATGGTCTCCACCCCATCGAGGCCGTCGAGATTCGTCACCGCCAGCTCATCGATGCCGTTGATCATGGTCGCGTAGCGAGTCGCGACGGCGTCGAACCAGCCGCAGCGCCGGGCCCGGCCCGTCGTCGCGCCGAACTCGCGGCCCATCTCGTGCAGCTTGTGCGCAAGGCCGGCATCTTCGGTCGGCAACGCCCCTTCGCCCACGCGGGTCGTGTAGGCTTTCATCACCCCAAGGACCAGGTCCATCCGATGCGGCGGAACGCCGGAGCCGGTGCAGGCGCCGCCGGCCGTCGTGTTCGACGAAGTCACGTACGGATAGGTGCCGTGATCGATATCGAGAAAAGTCCCCTGCGCGCCTTCGAACAAAACCTCTTTCCCGCGCCGCAACGCGTGATGCAGATAAAACACCGTGTTGGTGACAAACGGCCGCAGCTTCCGGCCGGCCTCCAGATATTGGTCGTTCACCTCCCGGAAATTGATCGGCTTCGCCCCGAGCGCCTGGAGGATGCTGTTATTTTCGCGGACCTTCGCCTGCAGTTTCTTCGAGAACAAAACCGGCTGGATCAAATCCGACATGCGCAAACCGGTGCGCGCCGCCTTGTCGCCGTAAGCGGGGCCGATGCCGCGTTTCGTCGTCCCGATTTTCGCGTGGCCCTTGCGCAGCTCGCGCTGTTCATCGAGCACCCGGTGATAGGGCAGAACGAGGTGCGCGCAGTCGCTGATGAGCAAATTCTTGCCGATGTGAACGCCGAGCTTGCGCAGGCCTTCGATTTCGGCCACCAGCGCGGTGGGATCGATGACGACCCCATTGCCGATGACGCAGCGCTTCCCGCGCCGCAAAATTCCCGACGGGATCAGGTGCAGAATGTATTTCGTCCCGCGGTGAATGACGGTGTGGCCGGCGTTGTTCCCGCCCTGGCTGCGGACGACGATGTCCGCCTTGGCGGTGAGAACGTCGATGATCTTCCCCTTCCCTTCATCGCCCCACTGCGCGCCGATCAAAATTGTGTTCGCCATGAAAAAAGTTAGGACAACAAATTGTCCCGACGCATCCGGCTGGACACATTCGGGACTGCGCAAAATGATAGGATGCGCGGCAGGGTCGCTGCAAGCGGATTCCGACTCTGCTCTTTGCTCTTGCTCATACTCTTGCTCTTGCTCCCTGGTCTGGCGACGCGGCGACTTCAAAAGATCAGAGTAAGAGCAAGAGCATGAGCAAGAGAAAGAGAGGATCGAAAATAAGGATTGTCAGCGGCAGAGCGGCCAACCTAAGCTCCGCCCATGCGCAATATTCTCCTGATTATCCTGATCCTGCTGTTGATCGGGGCGTTTCCAGGCTGGGGTTACAGTTCGGGCTGGGGCTACTACCCGTTTGGTGGAATCGGGCTGGTGCTCCTGATCGTGCTTATCCTCGCTCTGACGGGAAAACTGTAGTGCGCGCGAAGGCGACCTCTCAATCCTAGGCCTCTCACTCAGGGAGAGGAGCAATCCAAGGAGCGGCGATTTCAAATCGCCGACCGATTAGAGACGGCGGTTTGTAAACCGCCGCTGGGCCTTGGGATTTCCGCAAGCGCAGCGCTGCTTACTGAAGCGCTCGCTTGAGCGCGGCGGAAGACTCGGCGGTGCTGCGTTTGCGCCGGGCGAAGGTGCGCGCATTATCGAACTTGAATGCCCAATCGTGGGTGAAGGTGTTCATCGCCACCTTGTAATTCGCTCCGCCGCCGGAGAGGCGCCGGTGAGAATTGATGAACTGGGTGGGATCGTAGTAGTTGCTGAAATTCTTTTGAAACTTCGAGCGGCTCATGCCGATTTCGAGGTTCTTGCGGATCTCGAAATGCAGATGCGCGTCGTACTGGCCGTGGGCGTTGCCCATGGTCCCGATCTGCTGGCCGCGCGCCACCTTCTGGCCGCGGGCGACCTGCATGGCGTGCAAATGCCCATAGAGCGCATCGATGTATTTCACCATGCCGTTTTCGCGATAGGCATGCCGCACGATGACCACGTTCCCCCATCCGCGCCGGACGTCCCGCGCGAAAACCACGATCCCGTCGCCGATGCTGTAAATCGGATCCTTGAGGTCGGTGTCGCCGCCGCCCATGCCGTCCCAATCTTCACCCACGTGGCCGCCCGGGCGGAAGCCGCGCGCCTTGTAATAATTTTCCGCATCCGGTTTGCCCACCGGGAAATCAAAACCATCGGCGATCTTGGTCAGGCCGGTTTCGAGCGTCCCGCTCACTGCCGGGAAGACCTGCGGCGGATCTTTCTGTGACGGAACGAACACCGAGACTGGTTCCATCTTCAGGTTGGTTGTTTTGGCGACAGTGATCGGGCCTTCCGCGGGAGGACGCGGCGTCGCAACTTTGGCCGGCGTTTCGGGCTTCGCAGGTTCGGTTTTGGCGATGGCCTTGGCGGGCTGCTCTTTCTTGGCTGTCGGCTTATCCACTTTCTCCGCCGGCGGCTCGGCTTTCACGACATCCGATTTCGCGACCTTTTTGGCTGCTTCGTCCTTCGCCGGCGCCGGCTTCTCTGTCTTTGCCACTGCGGAATTTCCGTCTTTGGCGCGTGCTGCTTCTCTTTGGCAACGTCGGTCTTCTCAACCTTCGCCGTGGCCGGCTCGGTGCTTCGCCTTGTCGGTCTTGGCCACCGCCTTGTCGGCGGCTCTTCCTTCGGTGGAGCAACCTTCTCTTCCTTCGGCATCTTCGCCGCAGCGATCGGGGCGGGCTTCTCTTTTGCTGGCTGCTTCTCCGTTTTCGCGGTGACCGTTTCAACCTTCACCGAGTCGGTCTTGGCCACTGCTCTTGGTCGCCGGCTCCTCCTTCGCTGGAGCGGGTTTCTCGGTCTTGGCAGTCGGCGCCTCGATTTTTACCCCGGCGCTCTTCGGCGCGGATCGCTGGCCGCTTTCTCTTTCACGGTCGCGGCTTCTCCGATTTCTCTTTCGCCGGTTCCGGTTTCGCGGCTTCGGTTTTCGCGACAGCTTTGCTGGCCGGCTCTTCCTTCACGGAAGCGCCTTTTCGACCTTCACCGTCGCCGCGTCGGATTTAACCGGCTGGGTCTTGGCGGCTGGCGGGGTGGCCGGTTTCTCTTTCTCCTTCACGGCCGCGACCTTCTCCGTCTTCTCCTTCGCAGGCTCAGCTTTTGCCGTCTCGGTTTTGACCGGTTTGGTGGCTGACGCGGCTGCCTCTTCCTTCGCCAGCGGGGCCTTCTCGACTTTCACCGTGGCTGGAGCCTTCTCTTTCGAAGGCGCCTTCTCGGTCTTCAGGGGCGCGACGTCGGTCTTCGGAGTTTTCGCTTTCGCTGTGTCCGGGCTGGGAGCGGCGGTTTTCTCCGCTGACTTCAAATCTGCTTCGGTGACCGGCTCGGCTCGCCGCACGACTTCCTTGGGCGGCGTCGTTTTGGGTGCCTTTGGCTCCGCCGCCGGTTCCTTAGAGGCCGGCGGATTCACCGCCACGGCTTTCAATTCCCGGGGAACAAAGATCTCCTGGCCATAGGATTGCGCGGCTAAGAGCAGCGAGCAAAAAAGGGACGCTAAGGCCGTTCGCAACATGAGAGCGCCCTTTGTAGAACACCCGGGGAGCCCCTGGCAAGCGTCTTATTCTCAATTTTCCCGAAATTATTGCGGCTGCGCCATCCCGATCCGGACCACCGGAAGCGGAAAACGGAGCCGCAATTCGTTCTCGAGAAAGATCTCCACATGATGCAGCCCAAACTGCTGGAACTGCACCCCGCCGAAGTAATGGACATTCGTGGCGTGCCCTTCCATCTCCTTGAGCTCGAACTCCACTTCCGCCTGCGCGAGCACCTGTTGCTCATCCACGCCGATGATCCGCGATTTCTGCCGGAACGTCCCGGAACCGCTGCACCAGCGCGACCAGATGCAGAGCTTGAAGAAATTGATCGGCAAGGCGGGCGCGGGAATGACATTGATCACGCCCACGAGCGTCTGCATGCCGTTGATCTCGCAACGAACATCCTCGCAGAGCACGCAGCTCTGCAGGTCCGGCAAAATCGCGCCTTCTTCCATTTGAGCCTTAGCTAGATCGCCCCGCGCGCGATAAGAACAAGCAACACAATTCCGAAGACAATCCGGTAAATGGCGAACGGCGTAAAACCCCGGGCGCGCACCCAGCGCATGAACCAGGCGACGACGCCGAGCGCCACGATAAAGGAAACCACGAACCCGATCGCGAGCACGATCCATTGATGCCCAGTCATGGCGAGCGGGAGCGAGGCCCGCTTCGGCCGCCTCGTCGCGGCCGGGCATGATCGTCTTGAGGAGATCGTACCCGGTCGCCACCACCATGGTCGGCATCGAAACGAAGAACGAAAACTCAAGTGCGGCGGAACGCGACAGCCCCGCCGTTTGGCCCGCGGCGATCGTGGACATCGAGCGCGACGTGCCCGGGAAGACCGCCGAAAGAATCTGCACCGCGCCAATCCAGAGCGCCTGCGGAAGCGTCATCTCGTCCATGGTCTGCGTCCGGGGGTTTCGGCAGAGAACGTCCACGATCCACATGACCACGCCGCCAATCAGAAGTGCCCAGGCCATCACGCTGAGGTTTTCCAGGTTCTGGCCGATCTGTTTTTTCAACAGCCAGGAGGGGATCGCCGTGACGACAAACGCGGCCAGCGTGAGGCTCAACGGATGCGTCAGGATCGTCCGATCTCCCCGCTCCCCGCGCGGGAAGGAGGCGAGGAACTTGATGATCCGGTCCCAGAAATAGACCGGCAGCGCCAGGATCGCCCCGAGCTGGATCACGATCGTGTACATCTTCCAGAAACTGTCCTGAAGATTTAAGCCGAAGAGCGCCTCCACGATCCGCAGATGGGCGGTCGAGCTGATCGGCAGGAATTCCGTCAACCCTTCGACGATTCCGAGGATGACGGAGATCAGGTAATCATTCATAGATTGCGACTGCCTAAAGCGACTCCGGACTATGGCTGCCCCGCATCAATCGCGGCCAGCTCCGCTTCCACCATTTCGCGGACGAGATCGGCGAAGGAGCCTTGCGGCTGCCAACCGAGATCGGCCTTGATCTTCGCGGGCGAACCGACCAGGCGCGCCGGATCGGTCGGCCGATCGAACGCTGGATTGTGCTTCACATATTTTTCCCACGGCAGATCGACCACCGCGAAAGCCGTCTCGACAAAATCGCGGACTGAATGCGTCTCGCCGGTCGCGACCACGTAGTCGTCCGGGGTGTCGCGCTGCAGCATCAGCCACATCGCAACGACATAATCCTGGGCGCGGCCCCAGTCCCGCCGGCTCTCCAGGCTGCCCAGCATCAATTCATGATCCAGCCCTCGCGCGATCCGCGCCACCGCCCGGGCGATCTTGCGCGTGACAAAATTTTCGCCGCGCCGGGGCGATTCATGGTTGTAGAGAATGCCGTTGCAAACAAAGAGGCCGTAGGAATCGCGGTAAACGCGAGCGAGCTGGGTCGCGAAAGCTTTCGCGCAACCATACGGGCTGGCCGGCTGCAGCGGCAGTCGTCTCTGTCTGGGGCGATTCCGTGGCGCTCCCGAAAATCTCCGAACTGGAGGCGTGATAAAACTTCACCGGCTCCGGCTGGTCCCGCGCAATCTCGAGCAGGCGCAGCGTCGCCATCCCAATTTCCTCGCAGGTCGATTCCGGAATCTCGAAGCTCAGACCGACGTGGCTCTGCCCGGCCAGATGATAGATCTCCGCCGGCCGCACCTCCGAGAAAATGCGCCGCAGCGTGGTTCCATCCGAGAGGTCGCCGTAATGCAGGAAAAGGCTGTTGTCGTGGCTTTGCGTCACGCCGCAGATGCTCGATGCGGGAACGAAGCAGATTGCTCGTCCGTCGGACGACTCCGTGAACAGCGTACCCTTTTTCCAGGAGCAACTCGGTGAGGTAGGAGCCGTCCTGACCGGTGATGCCGGTAATCAGCGCTGTTTTCTTGTTGTCGTTCATTCTGCAAGGAAACGCCGCGAACACCATTCAACGAAGCCGTCGGATTCCACAAGGCGGAACGTCACGCCTCTTCTGTAGCAGCGGCCCTGTGGGCCGCTTGGCGACTAATCGAGTCAGCACAAGCGGCCCACGAGGGCCGCTGCTACAGAAAAACGGCGGTTTGGAAAGCGCCGCTCCTTGGATTACATCGAACCGTAATGGTCCGAATTTTGGTGATTCTTTTGGCGCTCATGGTCGCCAGCCGCTTCAGCCGCACCGCCACCCTTTTACAAAGGCATGACCGTTTCCTGCCAGACCTGGGGCATGGAATGGCAACGCCGGAAATGGCGCAGACGCTCGATGAATTGAAGTCGTTAGGCGTGAACAGCATCGCGATCCATCCCTATGCGCGGATCCAGGAGGATGGCCAGGTCGTCGCCGGTCGGCGGGCGGGCGCGAACACCACGCACATCACCATGCCGCTGCGCTGGGCGCGGGAGCGCGGGATGTCGGCCATGCTCATTCCGCATATCGCCTACTGGGGCACGAAGTTTAGCTGGCGCGGCGAGATCAAGTTCGACACGCCGGAGGAATGGGACCGCTTCTTTCGCCGACTACGAAACCTGGATCGTCGAGATGGCGCGCGCTGGCGGAAGGCGAGCAGGCGGAAATTTTTTGCGTCGGCCTCGAGTTTACCCACGCGCAAAAGTTCGAGGAGCGCTGGCGCAAAATCATCGCCGCCGTGCGCGCGGTTTATCGCGGCAAAGTGACTTACGGCGCGAACTGGAATGAATATGCGGACGGTGAAATTCTGGGACGCGCTCGATTACCTCGGCGTGCTCGCCTATTTCCCGCTGACCAAAAGCGACAATCCCAGCGCTGAGGAAATCTCGGCGGCCTGGGAGAAGCGCTGCGCCGAGCTGGCGAAATTTTCGAAGCGAAACGGCGAAAGCAATTTCTCTTCGTCGAGATCGGCTACAACGAGAGCGCACGCGCGGCGGCGGAGCCGTGGAGATTCGAGACCGGCGGCGAAAATGCCGCCGAGATCCAGCAGCGTTGCATCGACGTCGCGCTTCGGCTTCCCGGCAAACACTCTTTCTCGCCGGCATGTTCTGTGGAAATGGTTCCCCGAGATGCCGCATCGCCACGAGGAAAATTTCCGGCTCCAGACCGAGCCGATCAAAGCGCTGATCGCGAAACATTGGCGGAGACAGACCGTTGACCGATGGAGGCGAGACGCTGTCGAGCCGTGAGATCGCGCGCTGCATCTCGCGGCACGACGAGTCGTCGCCGCTACCGAAGCCGCTACACCTTCCGCCCGAACTTCTTCTCCAGCTCGGCGTGCGAAATCTGGATCATCGTCGGCCGGCCGTGCGGGCAGCAATACGGCAGCTCGCAGTCGAGCAGATCGCTGATCAGTTTCTCCACTTCGAGATAGCGCAGCGGATCGTTCGCTTTCACCGCGTGCCGGCAAACGGTCTTCGCGATCATGTCTTCGCCCAGCCGCAGGGCGGAGCTGCTGTTGCTCGCGCTTTTGCAGGCCGTCGATCACGTCGCGCATGAAGCTCGACCGGATCGGAGGCGTCGAGGAAAGTCGGCAGGCTGTCGATCTTGAAGCGTCTGCGCCGAACGGTTCGATGCCGATCCCCATCTTCTGCAGCGTCGCGAGATTGCGCTCCACCCATTCCGCATCGCGCGGCGGGAGATCGAAGGTTTGCGGCAGGAGGAGGCGCTGCGACGGAACGCCTTTCTCTTCCATCCGGCGGCGCAGTTCTTCGAAGAGGATGCGCTCGTGCGCCGCGTGCTGATCGACGAGCACGAGGCCATCCTGCGTTTTCCATCAGCACGTAGAGCTTGTTCAGAACGCCGATGATCTGGAATTGCTGGGAGCGAGCGCGGCGACGTTGATCGGTTCCTGCGGCGAGACCAGTGTCTCCGGTGGTTTATGCGATCCCTCGCGCATCTGGCGCGGCTCGGGATGAACCCGCGAGACCGGTGGCGCGGTAAACTCGCGCTGCTCAAACGGGGGCGCGACGAACGTCGGCTGACGGGACTGGAGTGGCCGGCTCAGCGGGCGCGTTGAAACTGCTGCTGCCAATCGCGTCGCCCGCTTTCCAGCGTTCGTCGGACTGCTTCGACAACCGCTTCGCGGACACACGCCGGATCGCGAAAACGCACTTCGCGTTTCGCCGGGTGCACATTCACGTCGACCGCCGCCGGATCGAGATCGAGGAAGAGGAACGTGACCGGAAACTGCCCCTTCATCAGCGCGGTGTGATAGCCCTCGCGCAGCGCCGCGGTGAGCACCGGGCTTTCGATCGCGCGGCCGTTCACGAAGACGAGTTGCTGCGCGCGCGTCTGCCGGCTCACGCCCGCCTGGCCGATCAATCCGCGGATCTCGATCTTCGCGGAGCCGGCCGGCTTCTTCCACGGTCGAGAAGGCGCTCGACCAGTTCCGTGCCGTAAAGATCGCGGATGCGATCGACGCAGATCGACGCGTCGCCGGCAGTTGAAAAACCACGCGCTCGTCGCGCACAAAGACGAACGCGATCTCCGGATGCCCGATCGCCTGCAGATGAAGCTGATGCTCGACGTTGCGGCTCTCGGTGTTTTCCGAGCGCAGAAATTTCCGGCGCGCCGGCAGATTGTAGAAAAGCGAACGCACTTCGATCTGCGTGCCGGGCGCTTCGCCGCCATCGCGCACCGTCTCGATCCGCCCGCCGGAGACGATGATCTCCGTCCCGGCGACCGCGTCCGGTTCGCGCGTCGTCAGGCGAAAACGCGACACGCTGGCGATGCTCGGCAAGCGCTTCGCCGCGAAACCCGAGCGTGCCGATCGCCGCGAGATCGGCCGACTGTGCGGATTTTGCTCGTGGCATGCCGCTCGAGGCAAAGCAGCGCGTCGTCGCGATCCATCCCGCAGCCGTCATCGACCACGCGGACGAGCGAAATGCCGCCGCGCCGGATGCTCACTTCGATCTTCCGCGCGCCGGCGTCGATGCTGTTCTCGACCAGCTCTTTCACGACCGATGCCGGCCGCTCGACCACTTCGCCCGCCGCCACCTGGCTGGCAAGGATCTCGGGCAAGAGGTGGATGCGGCTCATCGTATTTTCGAATTTAGAGTTTCGATTTGCGATTGCGAAGGAAAACGTCCTTCGGAGGGACGTCGTCCGCTCGTCGACGGTCGTCGACTCATGGCGCGCAGCGCCGCTCCGGTTGACTTGCCCAGCCGCGCGATAATTTCGAGCCACCGATGATCACCGTGACGGACAACGCCGTCCGGCAGCTCCGTTCGCTGCTCGAATCCCAGGCCGCGAGCGAGGGCAAAGGCCTGCGCGTGGAGATCGCGAAAGGCGGCTGCTCCGGGCTTGCAATACGAGATGTCGCTCGATGCGCGAAAGGCCGGCGACGCGGTCGTCGCGCACAGATGGCGTGGAGTTTTTCGTCGATGACGAGAGCGCGCGACTGCTGCGCGGCGCGACGCTCGATTATCACGACGGACTCACCGGCGCCGGCTTTCAGATCGTGAATCCGAACGCCGCCCGCACCTGCGGCTGCGGGACGTCTTTCGAACCCGCCCGCCCTGCTTGAAAACGGAGCGTTCGCGAACGCAGGCGCGTTTAGATGGATCGCGGACTACTTTCGTTACGACGAGCCCGTACGGGCGGCCGCGGCCGGAAGAAGACCAATTTCTTCGCGCTGGACGATCGCGATCCTGCTCCTGACCGGTCTCACCCTCGCGGCCTGGCTCGGAAGCTTTTACATCTTCGGCCAACCGGAGCGCCCGGACAGCTATCGGATTCTGCAGAAGCTGGGCAAGATCGAGCAGCCGAAACGTTTCCAACTCACCGCCGCGCCGCCGGCGAATTCCTGACCGCGAAACAACTCTACGATCGTTACAGCGCGATGCGCCCCGCCGAGCTGGCCAAGAGCGAACGCCGAGCTGGCGCGCAATTACATCCGCAATTTCCAGCAGGTGCGCGGCCAGGTGCCGTATGTGGTCGGCCGGTTCACGATCATGGAAGCGCGCGAGCTGACGCCGGACGATCTCTTCACTTCCGGCATGGTCGCGCTGACCAACGCCGTCGATTACGGCGAGCTGCTCATGGAGCACGTCTATCCGGCGGATGCGCAGTCGGTGCCGTTGATGAAGCAGACGCTCGTCACCGGGCTCGAGATCAAGCTCGAACGAACGCACGATCTTTCGGCGGTGATCCACGCCGAGCGGTTGCGCGACGGGCGCGTGATGATCACGACGGTGCCGCTGCTTTACGGCAGCTACACCGCGACGCGCGGGCCGGGCACGTTCAGCCTCGAGCCGCCGTTCGAGCTGAACCTGGCGGCCGGCTGGCCGCTCTTTAAGGAAACCACGCGCCGCAACGCGGAGACGCAGTACGCCTCCTATCGCGAGCGCGTTTCGCCCAATCGGCAAAGCGAAGCGGCGGCCGGACTCGCTCCGACTCCGCCACCCGCGGCCGCGAATGAACTGATCCGGGTGGAACCGGCGCAAGCGGCGACTGCCGCAGGTCGCCGTGGTCACGCCGCCGCCGGCGCCTGTTACCGCCGCCGCCGACGCCATCGAAACCGACCAAGGCCGACAAGAAGAAGAAGGGAACGCCCACGCCTTCGCCGACCAGCACCCGCTCTCCGGTCATGGTCGCGCAAGCCTCGCCGACTCCGGTGGCGACGCCGTGGCGGCCGCAAAATCGCCCGCCGCGCCGCCGGTCGCACAAACCACGCCTCCGGCAGTGGCAGCGGTATCGCCCGCCGCGCCTCCTGCTGCTGCATCGCCCACGCCCACGGTCCCACCGGATGATTCGCTCGCCTCCACGGCCGGCGGCGGCAATTGGAAAACGTTCCCGCCGGGCAAGATGCCGGTCGGCCGATTGATCACGACCGGCTGACTTGCGCGATCTCGCTGACCGCGGACTCGCCGGGGAGCGCGTTTATCTGAGCGGCCAGTTCGTCGTGAATTTCACCGAATCGAATCGCGCCGTGCTGCGACCGAAGACTGGATTGACCGACGCGGTCTTGAAACTGGCGGGGGGCGGCCAAAACCTCCGCATCATCGTCGAATTTCCGGCCGGCTACACTCCGCCGGCCCAGGGCTCCACCGTGAGCCGCGACGAAGCGCGCCCCTACGAAATCACCGAAGTGCGCAAGCAGAGCGACGGCCAGCTGAACGTCTTCGTCCGCGAGATCATGCAGTAGCAACGCTGGGTTTCCTGTCGCGGCAGCCTTGTCGGCTGCATCCCTTTTCCCGATGCGGGCGACACGCCCGCCAACTACAGAGTGGCTTTGAGCAACGACTATTGCGTGACGCCCGGGATCGGTCTCCCGCCGTGCTCGATGATCACCGTGTTATTTTCGATCGTCAGCCTCGTGATGTCGTACTCGGTCGCATACTGATCGGTATAGCTGCGCAACGACCGAAAACCGAGCAGCGCGTTCAACACTTTCTCGGACATTCCACCCAGCGAAATTTCCGTTACCTCGAGATTGCGAGGATTGCCGTCCGGCGCGGGCCGGGCCTGAAACTCCCCGTTTAAGAAGCGACCTTGAAAACCAACCTTTTCCAGCGGCACGCTGACCTGGATTCGCGCCACGTTGTTCTCGATCGAAACGAAAGCTTTCCCGCGCAGCTTCCGGCTCCCGGCAATAAGTTGATTGATGTCGGAAGCGGTCAGCTCAATCCGGTTCGCCGAAGAAGGAGCCGGCGTCGCGCCTTCCACCGGAGGATCCTGCGTCACGGTCGCCGACGTCATGTTTCGAGCATCCTTGAATTCCTCCCAGCGCTCGCGCACGGCCCGCTGATCGGCCTCGGTCGTTTCGATCTGCGGGATTTCGCGCGGCTCGGTGGAGGTGACGACATAGCGCACCCCGGCGTAGCCCCCGATGAAAAACGCCGCGGCGAGCAGAAAGACAAAAATCACAAACATCAGGCAGCCCTTGCCCAGGCAACCCATCCCTTTTTGTTTCGGTGGCGGCTCGATCCAGCTGGTCATGATTGAGGCGTACTTATTTTTTTCGAGGCGGTCCTGGGTCGCCATCAATTTGTCGTAAAGCCCGCGCAACCCTTCCGAGAGCATTCTGGTTCCGGAAAGCACCGGCATGAAATTCGTGTCGCCGTTCCAGCGCGGCACGATGTGAAGATGGAGATGATCCGGCACTCCGGCGCCGGCGCATTGGCCGAGGTTCAGGCCAATGTTGAACCCCTGGGCTTTCATGGTTTCGCGCAAAAGCCGCTGGCCGTGGATGGCCAGATTCCAAAGCTCGAGCACTTCGTTTTCACCTAAGGAAGAGGCGTCAGCCGTTTTTCGATACGGCACCGCCATGAGATGGCCCACGCTATAGGGGTAGCGGTTCATCATGAGGAAGGCGTTCTTCCGGCGCGTGACGACGAGATGCGCGGCGTCGTCGCTGGTGCGCGCGGCGTCCGACATGAAATCCGGGTTCGGCGTTTCCTGCTCGAAATATTCCACGCGCCACGGGCACCAGAGCGCTTCGATCTCGGCTTTCGGGAACTGCATCAAGTCCTTCAACTTGGACGGGAGACTACAAATCGCCTGCGCAAAGTCGAGCAGGCTTTTACGCCGCAGGCATTTACGCTTCGAAGGGGCGGACCAGGAGATGATAACGCTTCTTGTATCGCCCCCCGCGTTTTGAAGTCAGGACTCGCTGCGGCTTGGCTCCCTCTAAGCGCGCGATCACGTCCCGCCACGTCGTCGTCCGCCACCACGAGCGCCTCCAGTTTGCCCGCGTTCCAATCGGCCGCCGCTTCATCCGGCCAGGCGAATTCGGTCCGGCGGACATACAACGCCATCCCTTCATCATCGCCTCCCAGAACGCTGTAACGCCAGCCGTTCTCCGCGGCTTTCTTCATCACGTCCCGACCGAATTCGGCAAAGGCATCGCGCTCCTCGCGGCGCGCGACGGCGATTCTGTTCGCCACATATCCGGTCGTCCCGACACACGCCAGGATGATCGCGGCGATGCACAGGCGATCGGTGATCGTCCGGAGTTTATCCTGCCTGCGAAACTCGCCCACCACGGCCGCGAGCAGCAAACAAAGCGGCGGCACGATCGGGAAAATGCGATCGACCCGTTTGGAAGGAATGCACGACATGACCAGCAATCCGCCGAGGCTCCAGGCCAGAAGCCAGAACGTCTCGGGCGACATATTCTGGTAGGGCGAGACTCCGTCGAGCCGAGCGACCTTTTTCTTCGACGCAATGAAGCGGCAACGCAATCAGCAGCAAGCTCCACGGCGCCCAGCGATGCAGCAGATGCGGCAGGTAAAAATAGAATGGCTGGGGCCGGTGCGTTTCTTCGCTGAAGCGTCCCGCGAATTCGCGCAGCACGACGTGCTCTAAAAACTCCGGCACGAAAAGGACGCCGGCGCCGATCCAGATTGCAAAGATAAAAAGGGACGCGACCCAGGGCGACCAGCCGCTCCAGGCGGAAGGAACTTTCTCGGTCTTTCTTTCTCTCCATTGGAAGGCCACGATGGCGGGCAAGAGGAACGCGTAGACAATCGGGCCCTTGATGAGCATGCCGGCGCTCAGGAGGACGAAGAGCAGCAGGCGATCACGCGTCGTCCAGGCCTCGCGCTTTCGAATTTTTTCCCAGATCAACCAGCCGATCGCGAACAAGACGAGCGCGAGCGGCATGTCCGTGCGCACCAGCGACGCCAGGCGGGGGACGAACAGATTGAAAGCAAAGGCGCACAGCGGCCACCAAGGCCGCCAACTGTCCGTAAACCGCGGCAGATCGCGCCAGCAGCCACAGCAGCGCCGCCGCCGCCAGGAATGAAGGAAGCCGCCAGGCGAGATCCCACGAACGCGTCAATCGCGAAGAATGCGGCCGAGATCCAGCCGACCAGGGGCGGCTTGGTCGCCACCCATCCATTCGGCGTATGCTGATAAAGCCAGTGCCCTTGCTCGACCATTTCGAACGAGGTGAAGGCCTGTTTGGCCTGATCGTAATCATCGAGATGCCAGGGGAGATTCGAGATGGCGAAGAGCACAAGCGCCAGCGCCGCCACGCACCAAAGGACGCTTTTGCGCTCGAGAATCTCGGCTCCCATCTTGACGACAAACCGTTCAGTCTCGCCACAGGATCGCCCGAACGGGCGCGGCATCGCCGCCTCTGATCCGCAGCGGCAGCGCGCAAAAATGATACGTCCCCGCTTCGACTTCGCTCAGGTCGAGCGACTCCACGATGGCGATGCCCGCCGCCGCGAGCGCGTGATGGTTGACCAGCGTCTTCGCCTCGATCGGATCGACTGAGGGCAAATCGAGCCCGATCAATTTCACTTTCCGCGCTCCAAGCCAACCGGGAACATCGGCAGCAATGACCGGAATCGATTCGGGGAAAACTTTGGAGTCGTTCCACACCCCGGTCTTGAGGAGAAGCCGCGGCGCCGACTCGAGAGCAACCGCGCATGATTCGAGGTCTGCGATTGTGATCTGCCGCGTCGGGTCCGTGACGAAGAGCTGCGTCAGGTCGACCAGGACGGCATCGCCCAGATAAGTTTCGAGCGGTATTTGATCGATCGTTTCCGCGCCTGGCGCGAAATGAAACGGCGCGTCTGCGTGCGTTCCGTTGTGCACGCCCATCTGCACTGCGCCGACATTCACCGTGGCGCCTTCCGCCATTTTCCATTTCAACTCGAAATGAAAGGGCGTATCCCCCGGCCACGGCGCGAGGTCGTTCGCCAGCGCGCGAGAGACATCGAAGATTTGCATCGCCGCATCATGGCGAAAAGAACGGGCGCGCACAATTGAAAGCGCTTACGATGCAATTGACGCTGCGCGCCTGACGAAATAGCCTCGCTCCATGGCAAAACTCGCTGAGCCTCCGCCGCCGTCGTCAGGCACTTACGCCACCACCAAAGTCCAACCGCCGATCAATTTGAAGAATTGGATCGAAGAGAACCGGCATCTTTTCAAGCCGCCGGTGAGCAATCGCTATCTCTACGATGGACGCGATTTCTTCGTCATGGTGATCGCCGGGCCGAATGCGCGGAACGATTTTCACCAGGTCGATTCGGAGGAATATTTTTACCAGCTCAAAGGCGACATCAAAGTGCGCATCCGCGAGGGCGACCGCATCGTGGATCATCTGGTGCGCGAAGGAGAAACCTTCTTCATTCCGCCCAACGTGATCCACGCCCCGGTTCGGCCGCCCGATACGTTAGGCGTGGTGGTCGAGCGCCGGCGGCCGGCCGGCGAGAAGGAGCACGTCATTTTCTACTGCCCGAATTGTGAGGCGCTGGTCGAGGACATCGAGTTCGATTGCGCGGACATCGTCCAGCATTTCAGCCAGGCCATGCTCGACTTTTGGGCCGACGACGCGCGACGCACCTGCAAGAAATGCGGCGCGAAAGTCCAAAAGCCGGAGCCGGTGAAGCCGTTTTGAAGAAAGTGACATGTGACGAGTGACCTGTGACGAGTTTCTGATGCTCGACCTGTCTGCTTCACGTCACTTGTCACACGTCACACGTCACTTTCCGTGAAGATCGATCTCCACACGCACATCCTCCCGCGCGAGTGGCCCGATCTCGACAAGAAGTACGGTTATCCCGGCTTCATCCGGCTGGAACATCATCAGCCTTGTTGCGCCCGGATGATGAAGGGCGACCGCGTCTTTCGCGAAATCAAGGATAACGCCTGGGACCCGAAGCGGCGCATCGAGGAGATGGATCGAGCCAACGTGTCGATGCAGGTGCTCTCGACCGTGCCCGTGATGTTCAGCTATTGGGCGAAACCGGCGGATGCGCTCGATCTTTCGCGCCGGCTCAACGATCACATCGCCGAAGTTGTTCGAGAACATCCGACAAGATTCGCCGGGCTCGCGACCATCCCGTTGCAGGACCCGCAACTCGCGGCCGGTGAGTTAGAGCGATGCGTTCGTGAGCTTGGTCTGCGGGGCGCGCAGATCGGCACCCACGTCGATGCGAACGAGCATTGTCACGGCGCGGATTGCCGCAACCTCGATGACGCCTCGCTCAACGTTGTCTGGCAAACCGCCGAGCAGCTCGATGCGGCCATCTTTCGTTCATCCCTGGGACATGGTCGGCAAGAGACGCATGCCGAAGTACTGGCTCCCCTGGCTGGTCGGCATGCCGGCTGAGACCTGTCTCGCCATCTGTTGCCTGATGCTGAGCGGCGTATTCGATCGCTTTCCAAAGTTGCGCGTCGCCTTCGCGCATGGCGGGGGCGCGTTCCCCTTCACGATCGGCCGGATCGAGCACGCCTTTCATGTTCGGCCCGACCTCGTCGCCGTGGACAATAAGAACAATCCGCGCTCCTACCTGGCCCAAGGCGGCACGCCCGCCCGCTTCTACGTCGATTCGCTCGTCCACGATGCCGACGCGCTGAAGTTGCTCATCAAACTCTTCGGCGCGCAACGCGTCGCCCTCGGCTCGGATTATCCGTTTCCGCTCGGCGAAGCTCATCCCGGGGCGCTGATCGAATCAATCGAACGATTTAACTACCGCCGAAGCGCAGCCCAGCTACTCTCGGAAACCGCCCGGGAATTTCTTGCTCTTCCCTCTGACGTTGAGACGTTGGACGTTGAGCGTTGGACGTTCTCTTCTATCCCAAGTGGCGCAGGTATTCCCGGTCCCACGCCGCCGGAATGCTTTCGCGCGGTGAATAAGGCCCGGGTTGATAGGCGCGCGAGGCGATCCCTTGCTGGCTGAGCTCGCAGACGTGCCAGTCCTGTTTGTTGGTCATGTCCCAAAAATCGATCGCGTCGTCTGGGTTGTAAGCCGGGTCGCGTGGCCGCGGCCGCGTCGGGATGAAAAAACCAATCGCAAAGAATCAGCGTGCGCTCGGGCGATTGCGGCCAGAGCTGGTGCACCATGACGTAATCGGGATGCATGCTCAGAAGCATGTTCGGAAAGATCGAGTAATAAAAAACGCGATCTTTCCCCTCTGCTCGTGCTCTTGCTCTTGCTCCTGACCTTTTGCTGCCACACCGATCGCACAGGCATTGCCGCTCATGGTCAGACTCTTGCCTTTGTTGATTTTCATGAATCCGCCCAAGAAAGGTCCTTCGGTCAGATCGTTCTCAGCCGAATCGTAAGGCGAAACCTTGGACAACATGGGATGCACGCCCGGGCAGTGATAGCACTCGGAATAGTTCTCGAAGATCAGCTTCCAGTTCGCGCGAACGTCATACTCGACCCGCCGGGCAGAACGAAGTCGCGGCAGGTTCCAGTGAGAGAACTTGCCGACGAGCGGCGCGAACACTTCCTCGAGCGGCGTCGGATTTTCCGCGAGATTGACGAAGATGAATCCTTCCCACAGCGCCAGGTGCACCGCGTGGAGCGAGTAGTCGCCTTTCGCAAAATCTTTCACCGCGTCCATGTGCGGCGCGCCGACCAGCTTGCCATCGAGCGCGTAGGTCCAGGCGTGATAAGGGCATTGAATCGTCGCGGAATGCCCGCTCGGCTCCTCGCATAAGCGCGTCCCGCGATGACGGCAAACATTATAAAAGCCGCGGATCGTTCCCTCCCGATCGCGCGCGATGATCAGACTTTCCCCCGCCCTGGTCATGCCGGAGACCTGCGAAGGCAGAACTTCCTGGACAAAAAAATCCCCCGCTCTCGCCGACCTGACTCTGGTGGCCGACCAGGACCCATTGCCCGGAAAAAATGGTCTGCTGTTCTTCCGCGAAGACTTCAGGCGAAACGAAGTAACGTTGCGGCAGCGTGGTCGCCCCCTGGGCAAAGGTCTCCGCAGTCTTGCGGAAGGCAGGTGTGGCTGTCGTCGGCATGTTGGCACAAGCACCACTGTAAGCCGCAACCTGCTCGCCTCAAGGCTTGAAGGGCGAGCGATACGTATCGAAATGCGACAACGCCGATGCCGCGTCGCTAATCGGAACGAAGGAGATCGATCAATTGCCGCCGCGCGATGGTCACTGTGATGGTGGCTTCGGCGCCCATCGGCCCAGCCCTTCCATCTTCAGCGTCGTTGAAAGGTTGTTTTTCTGCCGCCGCCGAACTGCAATGCCTTTTCCATCGAGACTTTCCGGACCCTTGATCTCAGTCCATTTGTTATCTTTCAGAATCAGGAGGCGGGCGCAGCCATAGTAATCGGCCTGGTCGCCACCGCGCTTCGTCCAGGTGCGCGAACGAGAGCACCATCGTGCCGTCAGCGATCTGATAGACCAGAAGGTGCAGCAAAACCGAGCTGCTCGTATTCGGTTTCTCGAGAGTGTAATTTCCGGCAATCATCGCCTCTTTCGCCAATTGCAGAGCAAGCGGATCGTAAAGGCCCTGGCTTTCGGAGCGGATCACTCTCGCGCCGGAAAGACGGCTGCCGGAGAGTTGCGCCGCGGACAATCACCCATCCTTCCAAAGGAGAGACGAGCAGTGATTTGTAAAACTTGGGGCTGATCGAGCGCTGCAGCACGCGCGTCGGGATGACGTTGAGGTCGGTGAGTTTGCGGCCTTGAACCGATTTCGGGTCGCGGCGCTGGTCGTGTTCAGGAGGGCGGCTACGACGGCTAAAGTTAGTAACGGCTTCATGCGCCGAGTCTGAGCAGCCTGGACCAGGAAGCCAAGCAAAATCGCGCGACTCCAGCGTGTTCAGTCCAGAGCACTAGTGCGATCCGCACAGCGAAGGGCCCGGCGCGCTGGAAAGACACCCTCATCCCAGCCTTCTTCCAATGGCTAAAGTTAGTAACGGCTTCATGCGCCGAGTCTGACCAAGCTGGACCAAGAAGCCAATCCTAAAAACAAGCGTCTGTAGCAGCCGCCCTGTGGGCGGCTCAACGCGCACTTGAAAGAACCGTCGCTCTCACGCTTCGCATAGCGAAGCGGCTACAAGTCTACTGATAGTGCAACGCCACCATCGGATCGACCTTCGTCGCCCGAAGCGCCGGGATGTAGCTGGCGACCAGCGCCACCGCCATCAAGACCAGGGAGATGATGATGAAGGTTACCGGGTCGGTCGCGCTTACCCCAAAGAGCAAGCTCGCCATGACCCGCGTCAGGACAAAGGCAGCCGCAAGGCCGATAGCCACTCCTATGACCACCAGCCTCAGTCCCTGCCCGACCGTCATCTTGAGCACGTCGCTGCGCTGTGCGCCCAAGCGCCATCCGGATGCCGATCTCGCGCGTTCGTTGCGCAACGGAGTAACTCATCACGCCGTAGATACCGACCGCCGCGAGAACCAGCGCGAGCGTAGCGAAAATGCCGAGCAGCATCGTGCTGAAACGCTGCCGGGCCACGGCACGCGAAACGATTTCCTCCATGCTCCGGATATCGGAGACCGGCTGGTCCTTGTCGATCTCCCACACGACCTTGCGAACGGCGGTGCCGAGACTGAGCGGATCAACCTGCGTGCGCACCACGACCGCGTTGGCGGCGAACGAACCAACCTGTTCGTGCGCCATGTACATCTGCATCTTCGGTTCGGCGACGAAGTCGTTTTGCCGCACGTCCTTCACGATGCCGATGACCTCGCGCCATGGACTCTCCGAAGTGGTCGATCCCGGCTTGAGCCGCTTGCCGATCGGATTCTGCCCGGGCCAGTAATAACGCGCGGTCTTCTCGCTGACGACGACGACCTTTAGCGGCCTCGGGACTGTCGTTCTCGGTAAAATCGCGTCCCGACACGAGCGGAATTCCCATGGTGCGGAAGTAGCCGGGACTAACCACGCGCAGGATCACGTCGGGACTCTGATCCGGCGGAGGATCGGGACGCCCCTCCGCTCCGATCGGCATGGAATCGCCGTTGTAGGTGAGCGGCAGATTGCTCGCGACCGCGACCGATTCGACCCCGGGCAACGTCTGCACGCGGCGAATCAATTCTCGGAAGAAGGGGGCCCGCCGCTCCTTGTCCGGATACTTGGTTTCCGGCAGGGAAACTTTCATCGTGAGGAGATGATCGGCCCGGTAGCCCGGATCGAGTTTGCGCAAGTGCAGGAAGCTGTTGATGAGCAGGCCGGCGCCGATGAGCAGGAGAAATGAGACCGCCACTTCGCTGACGACGAGCACGCTGCGAATGCGGTTGCCGCGGCTGCCGGCGCTGGAATCGCGTCCGCCTTCCTTGAGCGTCTCGCTCAGGCCGAAGTTCGAGGCCTGGGTGGCCGGCGCGAGGCCGAAGATCAGACCTGTCACCAACGAGATCAGGCCGGTAAAGACGAGAACTTTGCCATCCATGCCGATCGCCTGCGCCTGCGAGATGCTGGGCGGGATGAATGTCTTCAGGACGTTCAACCCGACGTAGGCGAAGAGCAATCCGCACAGCGCCGCCCAGGCCCGCGAGCAACACGCTTTCCGTGAGAAATTGCCGCGTCAGCCGGGACCGGCTCGCGCCCAGGGCGAGACGCAACGCAATTTCCTTTTGCCGCACCGCCGCGCGCGCCAGGAGCAGGTTTGCGACGTTCGCGCAGGCAATCAGCAGAACGAACGCGACCGCGCCCAGGAGAACGAGCAGCGCAGGTTTGATGTCGCCGACCAGTTGTTCGTGCAATGGCCTTACCCGGATCCCGACGCGCGTGTTCTCCTCCGGATATTGTTTTTCCAAACGCGCCGCGATCGTCGTCATCTCCGCCTGCGCCTGCTGCCGCGTCACGCCCGGCTTCGTTCGCGCGATCACCTCCAGGTAATGATTCCCCCGGCTGGCGGCTTCTTCCGGCGGTAAACGCGATCGGCACCCAGAGCTGGTCGTGCCAGTTATCCATGCTCGGCAAGTCGACCGCCGCCGGCATCACGCCGACGACCGTGTAGCTTTCGCCATTCAAGTGAGGGCACGGCCGATGATGCCGGGATCGCCACCAAACCGCCGTTGCCACACGCCATAGCTCAAGATCACGACGCGCGAGCCCGGTTTATCTTCCTCGGGCAGAAAGTTGCGCCCAAGCACCGGCTCGACGCCCAGAATAGTAAAGAGGTTCGCCGACACCTTGCGGCCATCGAATCGCTCCGGCTCGCCGGCGCCGGTCAGGTTGAAGCTGCGCTGGGCCATCGCGGCCATCCCTTCGAACACCGTGTTCTGTTCGCGCCAATCGATGAAATTCGCCGGCGACGGCGTGTTGTAGGGGAAGCCCATATGCGTGGCGTCTTCCCAGACCGTCATCAGCGCGTCCGGATTTTTGTAAGGCAACGGGCGCAACAAGCACCGTGTTGACCACGCTGAAGATCGCGCTGTTCGCTCCAATCCCGAGGGCCAGGGCCAGGACCGCCACGAGCGTGAACCCGGGGCTCCTCATCAGCATGCGCAGCCCGTACCGTAAATCCTGCCAGAGATCTCCAATCATATTTGTCTTCCCTTCTTTTCCCATCACCACCGGGTTCGGTGGCATCGCGCCGCTCGACCCGCTTCAGCGCCGGAGCCAGCAATTCGTTTTCGTTTAATTCCCGCAGGACTGCCTGATAGGCCTCCTGCTCCGTCGCCCCGCCCTGCACCGCCTGCTCGAACTGATCTTCGAGATGCTGCGACAGCTCCTCGACGATTTCGCCCTCGCGCGTCGGGCGCCAGGCTCAGCTCCGCCAGGCGTTTCCTGATTTCTTCCTTAAAATCAGGCATGTTGAATTCCGGTGATCTGGCTGATGGCGGTCACGAACTCGCGCCAGCCATCCCGTTGCGCCTCCAAAGTTTTTTGGCCGGCGGCTGTCAGCCGATAATAACGGCGGCGGCGCTGCCCGGCTTTTTCCACCCAGCGGCCGCGAATCCAGCCCGCGTTTCTCGAGGCGATAAAGGAGCGGATAAAGCGAGGCGACATTGAAATGAAGCACGCCGCCCGAGCGCATCTCGATGAGCTGCCCGATTTCATAACCGTGGCGCGGGCCGGTCCTCGACCAGGGACAAGAATCAAGAGTTCAGCGCTGCCTTTCTTGAGTTCGCGATCGAGCTCCGGTGTAGCCATATATGTCATAGCCATATATGATATAAACGCTCTCCACAACCTGATTTGTCTATCATTTTTTTGGCAGGACGACCTCCTGTCGTCCCAAATTAATGGGACGGGACAGAGCCCGTCCCTCCACAGCTACTCCGTCCGCAACGCCGCCATCGGGCTGATCCGCGTCGCCCGCCGGGCCGGCAGCCAGGTCGCCACCAGAGTGGCGGCGCCGAGCAGGAGCGGAGCGGTCGAGAACGCAATCGGATCGAGCGAGCCGACCTGATACAGCATGCCGGAGAGCAATCGCCCCGTCGCCACCGCCAGAAGAAGTCCGATCACGACACCGCCCGCCAGCATGACGATGCCTTCGCGCACGATCATCCATTGCACGCCTTGCGGTTGCGCCCCAAGCGCCATCCGGATGCCGATCTCCCGGGTGCGCCGCGCCACCGAATAGGCTTTCACGCCATAGACGCCGACGATGGCCAGCAACAAAGCCAGCGCCGCCGAAGACCGAGAAGAGCGTCGCGCCCGTGCGGATGATCCAGATTTGCATGTTCGCTTCCAGATGCTGCGGGAATGTTTTCAGCGCCAGAACGGGCAAGGTCGGGTCGGTTTCGCGCACCGCCCGGCGGATCGCGTCCGCCATGTCCGGCAGGGTCGTCTTGTTCAACGACGCAAACTTGACGAAGAAAAAGGCGTTGTTCTGGAAGCCGCGCGCGAACGGGACGTAGATCGTTCCGCGCGGAAGTTTCTCGATGACGCCGCCGCGCGTGTTCGCCGCGATGCCCGACTACTTCGATCGGTTCCTCCGGCTTGATGTTGCTCCGGCCACCCTGCTGAATTCCCATGTTGTCCGCCGCCGTCGTCGCGTTTCGCGCGCGGTGCGCCATCGGGAGCGAACTGGATCCGTTGCCCAAGCGCGTCTCCGTCCGGCCAAAGTTTTTTGGCCAGCGCTTCGTCGATGATGGCGACGGGCGGGCTGTTCGGCTGCGTCGCTTCGGAGACGGTAAATGTCCGTCCGCGCAGGATCGGAATTCCCATGGTGGTGAAGTAGTCGGCGCCGATGCTGTTGTATCTCGCGCTGAAGGCGAGTCCTTCGGCGGCGGTGGCCGGTTTGTCGTCCTTGCCCACGTGCATGCCGGCGCGCTGAATGCCGCGCCCGAGCGAAACCATTCCGAACGGCGCCGTGGCCGAGATGCTCACGTGCTGCACGCCAGGCAGCGCGGCCAGACGATCGCTGAGCGTGCGGTAAAGCTGCTCCGCGCGCTGTTGGTCGAACCCGCCCAGGCTCGCATCCACTTCGAGCATGAGGTTATTGTCCATGCGCAACCCAGTCTCGAGCGAAGCCGCTTTGTTCGCGCCCCGAATGAAGAGCGCCGCCGCGGTCAGGAGCGCGAGCGAAAAGGCGATCTGCACGACCACCAGCGGATTGCGCGGCAGAAAACGCCAGCGCCGCCGCACCACGTCGTCGCCCGCGTGTTCCTTCAGGTCGCCGATGACGCTGTTGCGCGATAGTTTCAGCGCCGGCCCGAGGGCAAAGGCGACCGTGCCGACCAGGCAAAACAGGAACGTCATCGCGCAGCATCGGAAGATTAGGTCCGGCATTCCAGACCAGGTCGAGCGGCAGGAGATTATGCATCGAAAGCGCAAGAATTTTCGAAGCCCAAAGTCCTACGAGCAGTCCGGCGCGCGCCGCCGATGAAGGCCAGGAGCAATCCTTCCGTGAGCAATTGCCGGACGACCCGCCAGCGGCTCCCGCCGAGCGCGAGCCGGATCGCGATTTCTTTCCGGCGTGCCGTGCCGCGGGCGAGGAGCATGTTCGCGAGATTCAGACAGGCCACCAGCAGGACGACGGACGCCATTCCAAGGAGCATCGGGGCGATCGCTCCCATCTGGCTGTCATCCGGCGGAGCGTCGCTGATGGAGAAACGGGAGAGCGGCGCGGTGATGAATGTCTGGTCCTTTTGTTCTACCGGAAAGCGTGCGCTCGAGATTGGCCGCGAGCGTTTTCAGCGCGGCTTCGGCTGTCGGCGCAGTCACGCCTGGTTTGAACCGTGCCGATGGGCAGAAGCTGCTGGCTGGCGCGGTTGACGAGTGTTTTGGTGCCGGATCGTTCGTGGGATTCGCGCGACATAAATTCAAATGAGCTCAACGGCAGCCAGACTTCCGGCGACAGAACCGCCAGCGTGCCGGTGAACGTCTTCGGCAACACGCCGATGATCGTGTAGGAGCGGCCATTGATCGTGACCTGCGAGCCGAGCACGGACGGCGTCGCGGTCGTGCCGGGTCCAATAGCCGTAGCTCACCAGCACCACCGACGCCGCTCGGCCCGGCTGTTCTTCCTCGACAGTGAACGCCCGGCCGATGACTGGCGCGACTCCGAGCACGTCGAAGTAGTTCGCCGTCACGATCGGACGCGAAAGTCCGCCGGGTGTTGTTCTTCTCCCCGAGGCCGACCATGCCGACGTTGTAGCCGGCCACGCCGGAGAAGACCGAGTTTTGCTGCCGGATGTCGTTGAGCGTTGGGTAGGAAAATGCCCGGTAGGACTTCGGGTTCTTGGTGTCCTGCGAGAAGATCTGGACGAGTTCGTGGGGCCGCGCGTAACCGGGCGGCGCAAACAACATCGTGTGAACGAGACTGAAGACCGCGGTGTTGGCGCCGATCCCGAGCGTGAGCACCAGCACGGCCGCGATAGTGAATCCCGGCGCTTTCCAAAGCTGCCGGACCGCAAATCGAAGATCGTGCATCATCTTGCCAGTGAGATGCACCCGCCCCCGGTCTCGGATTCAGATTTTTCTCGATGAACCAAACAAGGAGCGGCGATTTCCAAATCGCCGAACTAAAATAAACGCGCGGTTTCGAAACCGCCGCTCCTTGGATTCCAGGCATCTACGCCGCGACCGACGGATGCTCCGACGGCTGAGTCACGCGCAGGCGCTGCGACACAATCACCATGTCGGACGCGGCTTCGCCGATCTGGAAAGTCTCTTCGAGCAGCGGGGCGTTGAACGAAGCCTGGAGATCGAGCCGGAAGAGCGATTCCGTCAGCGCCTGGCGCACCTCATAGAAGAGCTGGTCGAAGATCTCACCGAACTCAGACTCGATTCGCTCCCGGAAATGCTGTTGCGAATCTCCCAGCCTGTTTTTGAAATCCTTCAGCACCGTCGATCGCCGCCAGAGCAATCCGACCGCGACCAGGAAAATGCCTGTCGCCAGGAAAATTCCGCCGGTGATATCCATCCAAAGGACGGGCGACAGCGCGGCGGTCACCGCGCCCAGCGCCGCCAGCAGGCTGCCCGCGACCGCCAGCTTCCTCACGTCCGACGTCTCTTCCACCTTGCCGCGCAGGATGTTGTCGTCGATCCGCATCCCTTCCAGTTTCGTTTGCAATGACTTCAGGGTGATGAGTTGTTCCGCCGCCTTGGGCAAGAGCACGTCCGCCCGGATCCGCTCATGCCGGCGCGCGATGCTCTGGGCCAGGTCGTCCATCATCGCCCGCATCTCGTTGAAAAGATCTTTCGAGACCTGCGCCGCTTCCGCGGCCATTTCCTTGCGTGCGGTCTTCTCGAAGCCTGCCTTCAAATCCTTGAGCCACTCCTCCGTGTTCTTGTCCCGCAGGAATGGAACCGCGCGCCGCATCAGTTCTTCCCACGCGCAAACCTTTGGCGAATTCTTCCTGCGATTGGCGCGCCAGGCTGTCGTAAGTAGCCGCGAGTTTATCGACGATCAGCTGCCGCAATCCCCTCGCCTTCGCCTCGCGCGCGTCCACCTGCGAGAGCAAATCCTGGTAAAACGCGCGCTCATCATCGACCGCCGTCTTCTCGGTGCGCAGATGCGCCAGCAACCGCGTCATGACGGAGCGGACCGTCTGATACGATTGTTCCACCTTCATCCGCCAGGCTTCTCCGCAGGCGATGGTGTTCTGGAGAAAATTCCGAAATTCCGCGAACGCATTTTCCGGGATTCCTTCCATCTCGCGCTTGGCCGAGAGCGTGAAGACGATCGGATTCTCGACCTGCCGTTCCCGCGCGTATTGCCGCACGTGCTCGAGATTGGTCGTCAGTTCCCGCTGGGTGGCGCGGTCCGATTGCTGAAGGACGAACACCATCTTGCGGTGCCATTCCTTCTTGATCAACGTCAGCAGCTCCCAGGCGGATTTCGTGTGCGGATTGACCGCGGAAAAGACGAAAACGACCATGTCGCTCTGCGGAATGTATTTCTCCGTGATCGTCTGGTGGTCCTTCACGATCGAATTCGTCCCCGGCGTATCCACCATCGTGATCTCGCGCAGGACTTCCTTCGGCAGCGCCACCCGCTGCCATGATTCTCCGAGCGCTTCCACGCGGTAGGCCGCGCCATAGACCAGTTCCTGGATGCGCACCGTGCACGGCCCGGGCGCCACTTCGCAGACATCTTCGCGCAACAGCGCGTTGATGAAGCTGCTCTTCCCCGCCTTCACCTCGCCGACGATCACGAGCAAGCGCCGCCGCCTGGAGATTCGTCAGCCGCGCGCGCAGAATTTCGGTCGCCTCGATGTCGGCGCAACGCTCCGCCAGCCAAAGCGCGCGCTGGAGCAAACGCGCGCAGCGTTTCGAACTGCTGCTTCAGCTCCGGGCTCAGGATCCGCGGCGTCAGGTCGCGGTTTTCCGCGCCCGTTTCGGACTGAAGCTGGTCCAGTTGGCTCATGCGGCGGCGATCATATCGAGCCGACTTCTTTTCTGCCCATTCGAAATTTTCAGAAATCCAGCTCAAAATTTCGTAAATCCGCACGTTCAGCGTCCTTTTTAGGACATTCTCTTTGGTCCATCGTTTCGAATTCGCGCTTCGATTCGGATTTTCCAATTCGGCCATTCAAATCTCGCGCCCCTTGCCTTCCTCTGCTAGATTGCGGCCGGTATGTTCGAGATCAAAGCCAAAGACAAAATGGTGGAGCGCGCGCTTCTCATCGGCGCCTACACCGATACCGGCAAAAAGGCCGAAGCGCTCAGCTTGCTCGAGGAACTCGAGGAGCTCGTCGACACCCTCGGCATCCCGGTCGTCGAGCGGAAGCTCGTCTTTCATCGCGAACAACACCCGCGCTATCTGATCGGCTCGGGCAAGGCGCAGGAGATCGTCGATCTCGCCAAAGAGCTCGAATGCGATGTCCTGGTTTTCGACAATGAGCTAAGTCCGTCGCAGCAGCGCAACTGGGAAGAGCTGGCCGGCATGACCGTCGCCGATCGCCAGGAGATCATCCTCGATATTTTCGGCGCGCGCGCCCAAACCCGGGAAGCGCGCATCCAGGTGGACCTCGCCCGCATGTCGTATTCGCTGCCGCGGCTCACTCGTGCCTGGAGCCACCTCGGCCAGCAGGGAGGCGGCATCGGCGCCAAAGGCGAGGGCGAAAGCCAGCTCGAGCAGGACAAACGGAAGATCCGTCTCCAAATCGACCGTCTCAAGCGCGAGCTCGTGGCGGTCCGCAGCTCACGCGCCACCCAGCGGAAAGACCGGAAACGCGCGCCGGTGCCGAACGCCGCCATCGTCGGCTACACCAACGTCGGCAAATCCTCGCTCCTTCGCCGGCTCACCGGCGCCGACGTTCTCGTCGAGAACAAGCTTTTCGCGACGCTCGACACCACGACGCGCAAAATCGCGCTGCCGAACAAGCAGCCGCTTCTGCTCACCGACACGGTCGGATTCGTGCGCAAGCTGCCGCATCAATTGGTGGAAGCGTTCAACGCCACGCTCGAAGAAGCCGCTCTCTCCGATTTCCTCATCCACGTGCTCGACGCCTCGCAGCCCGAGGTCATGGAGTTCTACAACACGACGATGAAAGTCCTCACCGACCTCGGCGCGGACACGAAACAGATGCTCGTCGTCTTTAACAAAGTCGACAAAGTCGGCGATCCCTCCGCGCTCTTCGCCTTGCGGCGCCATTTCCCCGAGGCCGTTTCCGTCTCCGCCAAAACCGGCGAAGGCATGGAACAACTCATCGAGCGCATCTCCGAATTCGTCGCCCGCGGCACCATGACCATTTCGCTCCGTCTCCCGTCGGAGCGCGCCGATCTCCTCGCGCGGCTCCACCGCGACGGCTCCGTCCACGATCTTCGCTACGAGGAAGGCTTTACCCGCGTGGCGGCCACCATCCCGACGCGATCCTTGGAAACCTTTGCTCCGTTTCTTGACGCGCCCGAACCTGCGGCGGCCGCCCTCGCGTCGGAAATACCCAAATCCCAATCCCCAAATCCCAGGTAAATCCTAAACGGCGCAAACGAAGAAAAATCCAAACGCGGCAGCGACGTTCGCCTTTTGGGATTTTCTCTGTTTACCTGGGATTTGACCTGGGATTTGGGATTTTGACCTTGGGATTTCTGGGCTTTGGAGCTTGGGATTTGGGATTTCTCGCCGCCAAGGCGAGCTCGGCTCGCGATTCCCTAGTATGAAATCGAGCACCAAAGATAAGATCAAAGGCCGCGTCGAGCAGGCCAAAGGCGTCGTCAAAGAAAAAGCCGGCCGCGCCACCGGGAATCGCGACCTGCAAGACCGCGGCACGCGCCGACAAAGTCAAAGGCACCGTCCGCAACAAGATCGGCGACGTGAAGAAAGTCTTCGGGAGTTAATCCCTCCGCCCTCTGGCCTCTGGCCTCTGCGCCTCTGATCTCCGGCCTCTGGCCTCTACTTGAGCACTGCTTTATGAAACTCGGCCCAATCGTCGAGGTTGTTCAGGTTCACCGCGTCCTTCGCCGTTGATGCCTCGTCCGCAATCCCGCACGAGGTGCAGATGCCCTTGCGCGTGTCGTCATCGTGATTGTACCCGGTCACGGCCGCGTTGTGCTTCTCGATTGCCTCTGGCGTGAGCGACTTCGCGTTCTTCTTCACCCAGGCCTCGAACTCCGGATAGGTCGGCTTGTTTTGCTTGATGAAATCCTTCACCGCCTGCTCATCGAGACCAAGCGCCGCACAGGTCATCGCATCAAATCCCCGGCCGATGCCCGGATAACCCGCGGCAAGTTTGCCGCTCTCTTCCAACGAAACCTTCTGCCAGAGCCGTGGCAGATGCAGAACCCCAAGTGGCCCGGCCGTGCCGGAGCTGATCAACGGAACATATTTCTCGCTCATAATGCTCGGAAGCGTAACCAGCTGACGGAGCGAAGACAACACTCATCATTTAATCGAGCCAACCGGGCGAGCGAGAAATCCCAAATCCCAAAACCCAAATCCCAGGTAAAATCCAAATCCCAAATCCAGAAAACGGGAAAGCGTCCGCCGCGTCTTTTGGATTTTCTTCCTTTCCCCGCTTTGGAATTTACTTGGGATTTGGAGCTTGGGATTTGGGATTTCCCGTATTCCGATCGCGACTCCCGCGACGGTAACCTCCAAGTCCCTCAACAGCCCCCCATGGAGCCCATAAATCCACCCGTGCACCGACAGCTCCTGCCCGCGCGCCCACGCATCCTGCGCGATGGTCGTGGAGCAAACATTCGCCACCTGCTCCGTCACGTTCAGCTCGCAAAGCCGGTCCACCGCTTCCGCTTCCGATACCCCCGCCAACGTTGTCTCATGCTTCTGCCGGACATCCTGGACATGCCGCAGCCAGTTGTCGCTCAAGCCCAGGCGATCGCGCCGCCACGCCGCCCCCACCCCGCTGCATCCATAATGCCCGCAAACAATGATGTGGCGCACCTTCAGAATATCGACGGCGAACTGCATCACCGATAAACAATTCAGGTCCGTGTGCACGACCAGATTCGCGACGTTGCGATGAACGAACAATTCGCCCGGCGCCAGTCCCACAATCTGGTTCGCCGGCACCCGGCTATCCGAACATCCGATCCAGAGATATTTCGGCGACTGTTGCCGCGAAAGCTCCAGAAAGAACTCCGGCTTGACCTGTCGAATCCCTTCGGACCAGGCCCTGTTCTGTGCAAAAAGATGATCGAGCGTTTCCATTTCTGTCGGCGACGCAACCTAGGCAGTCTGTGCCGTGTTGCCAACCGCCGAGTCGCATCACGCATTCACATCATTTTCGGATGCCACGTGAGGGCAAAGAAAATGCAAAACGCGAGAAAGCCGGCGCCGATAAAAATCTGAATCACCGCCATGATCGTAACGAGCCACCGAAGAAAGGCCGTTTTCCAAATCCAATAAGCGATCACGCCTAGGACCGTGACCGGCTCGAAGATGGCGAGGACAAGATTGACGATGTTCGGATCATCGAGCCGGTACTGGTTCATCAGCCACCCTCCGGTAATGAGGTGCCAGTAGACGGCAACGGCCGCGATGATATTTACCGCCGAATAAAGAGCTGCCTTGCGTGAGACGGACGCCGGGTTCGACGGTTTCAAAGTGCGAATCTCCTCTCACAGCGTCCCATGCCGATGGCGGCAATGAGGACAGCGCTCATGGCGAGTCCGGCCGAAGTTGAATTCCGCAGACGTCGCAGACAGATCGCAAAGCAGATGGCGACGCACGAGATTCCTTAGGGGGAATGCGCCGCCGCTTGCCGGAGGAGTGCGGCAAAGGCCGGCTCATCGATCGCGGAACGTTTCCGGACCTTTATGTGCCGCACGTACTGCCCCTTGCCTTCAAGCAATCCCTTCGGGTCTTTCAAGAAGGCTCCGTGAAAGAAGCCAAACTGCACATACTCCGTATCGGAATACACGTACGCCACGGGTCCCTTACCTCCGATCCAACATCCGTTTCCCCATTTCACGGCCTCGCTCAGCTTAGGCTCAAACGTTTCACGAACCGGCGAAGCGCCCGGATGATCGCCTGGTTCTTTGGACTTTGGGCCTTCAGGTATTCATCGAAGTCTGCATACGCCTTCATTTTTCCCATCGCGAACCCATTCTTCGAGACGCGTCCAGATTGCGCAACCTAAACCGTCTAACGAGACACCAGATCAGCGACCGCGAAACCTGTAAACCAAGCCGAGCAGGCAAGTCGGACAGCAACCACGCACGATGTCAGTCGCAGCATTAGTAATCTTTGCGCCTTTGCGCCTTTGCGTGAGACCTGCAAGTTTTTGCACGCAAAGACGCCAAGGCGCAAAGGGGAAGAACGAAATAATCAGCCATAATTATCTGCGTAATTCTCGGTAAAAAAAGGAAATCGCATGCCCTTCGATGGGCTGGTTTATTTCGGCCGCTTCGGTTTCGAGGTCAGGACACGGTGAAATGCCAAAACGGCGAGAATCTCGGGGTCGCCTTGGGCCCACGAATTGTCGATCGTCACGCGCTTGAAGCGCCATTTCTGGCCGTCGCGGACCAGCTCGCAATCGTAGCGGTTCATGAGGAGCGCGCTCTCCGCTCCGCGCCGCGAACCTTCCCGGGGCCGGAAATGTTGCGACATGACATACGCATAGAGCGTCGCCGAATCGTCGCTGATCTCGATCTGGAGATTGCTGGTGGTGTGGCTCGTATCGAGCGGCCCGAGGAGAGGAATGAGCGCGTCCACGACAGCCTGGCGGCCGGTCAGCGCAGGAAAATCGATTCCCAATTTCTTGCCCGCCGGCCTGAAATCGAAAACGCAATCCTCCGCGAAAGCTGACGCCAGCGAATCGGCATCGCCGTGGTCGAGACCAAAAGCGTATCGATGTAACGCGTCCGCAATCTCATATCGGTCGGCGGCCAGTTGGGCGAGATCGGTGCTCATGCGCGGTAGTTTAGGCGGGCAGCGTTACGCTCGTAAAGAGGCCAGACCGGAAATTCCTAACCGCGGATTGCGCGGAGGACACGGATCAGGATCGGAATCAGAAAAGCAGAAAGTCAGGACATTTGGGGAATCCGCGCGATCCGCGGTTTAAAGCGTTGATCTCGCGCGCAAACTAATATCGTAAGCGGCTTACGATGTGTCCGCGCGGACTGGTCATTCGGCTAATCTCCTGATGTTCGAGACTTCGCGTTCTTGATCACGGCGCGAATGGCTGTCGTCCATTTATCGGCGTCAGCCGGCGGTCGAAACGACCAGCTCAAAGCGGACTTGCCACTGCCGGCGCGCAAACTGATCCGATCCTTCTCGCGGTGGACCTCGTAGACCCCGGTCGATCTCGGGGTGATCTCGACAAGCGCCTTCCCGTTTTCATGAAGGAACACAGTGTCGGCTGTGACGATGATGGAAGCCTGCTTTTCATCCCAACTCCCGTCCTGGTCCCCGGCCAGATGGGTCCTGCGGAAAATGAGATCGTCAGCGCGGTGCGCGATGCCTTCCTTTTCAAATCGCGCCTGTAATTCCGCTGAGATCTCGCCGGTCTTTCTCTGGCAGCCGGTTGCGCACAATGCCAGGGCAAGGCAGGCGGCGAAGCCGGCGTTCAACAGCTTGTTCTTCATTGGGTCAAAAGATCACCAGGAGCAACATTACTGCAATCAGCGCGACACCGGCAGCCAGGCCAGCGTAAACGATCCGGTCCTGGAGTCGCGCCCGGCGGGCGGCGGCGGCATAAGGAATCCGCGTGAAAGTCACCATCGCGTAGAGTGGCAAATAGGCGCCGGGCAAGACGCCCTCGAGAAAATGATCGAGCTTCTTCTTCGCGCGAAAGAGGCGCGACGCGGTCTTGTCGCGCATCTCCACGAAGTTTTGGACCGCGAGGTCGGCCAGAGCATCGGCGTTCTCTTTGCGCCGGGAAAAATATTCCGCAAAAGCGCGCTGGCGGTCGGCGGGAAATTGGGCCAGGCATTCGTCGAGGACGACGCAATCTTCGAACGCGGCATTCATCCCCTGCCCGTAAAATGGGACAACGGCATGGGCGGCGTCGCCGACGAGCGCGACTTTGTCTTTGTAATACCAGGGCGCGCAGCGAATCGTCACGAGCGAGCCGGTGGGATTTTCGCGGTAATCTTCCAGCAGCGTCGGCATGAGCGGGACGGCGTCGGGAAATTCTTCCTCGAAGAAACGCCGGACTTCGTCTTCGGTTTGGGTCGATTCGAAGCTGCGCGGCCCTTTGAATTCCCAAAAGAGCGTGCAGGTAAACGAGCCGTCAGGATTCGGCAGCGCGATCATCATGAAACTTTTCCGCGGCCAGATATGGAGCGCTTCCTTTTCCATGCGCCAGCTTCCGTCCGGCGCCGGCGGGATGGTGAGCTCCTTGTAGCCATGGGCGAGATAGCTCTCGTCGTAATGGAAATTCGGGAGGCGCTTCTGCATGGCCTGACGCACGGCGGAGAACGCGCCGTCAACGCCGATGATGGCGTCGCCGGAAGCTTGAAGCGGTTGAGAGGTTGAGGAGGTGAGAGGTTGGGAGGAGTCGAACTGAGCGGTGGCGGAATCGAGATCAACATCGGTGCAGCGATGATTGAAATGCACGCGCACGTTCGGATAACGGAGCGCGGCTTCGATGACGGTGGTGTTGAGGGCGGCGCGGCCGATCGAGTTGATGTGCTTGTTCGGGTCGCGGTCGTAAGGCGAGAAATGGAGCTCGCCGGACTTGTCATGAATCATCCGGCCCCGCATCGGAATCGCGTGCTTCAGGACTTCGTCGGCAATCCCGAGCTGCTCGAGCGCATGGATGCCGCGGGTGGAGAGAGCGAGGTTGATGGAACGGCCGCCGACGAAATTCCCGGCGCGCGGATCGGCCCGGCGTTCATAGAGCTCGACCTCATATCCGCGCCGGCCGAAATAGGCCGCGAGCAGCCCACCTGCGAGGCCGCTGCCGATGAGAACAAATTTGGCTTGGTCAGCCATTCCAGAAAAATGATCGCGGACACCCGGATAACACGGATTCATAATCAGATCAGCTCTGCACAAAGTCCGCCAAGGACACAACGTAACTGACCTTCCAAATGAAAAAATTCTATCTTCAATTGTTTGTTCCGTTGTTTTGCCTTCTGTCTCGTTGCGCCCTCTTGCCAGCCCAGGACGCCCGACGCCGAAAACCGAAGCAGTTCATCTACGTCCTTCGGCTTGTCCCGCGGCTCCATTCGGATGCGGCGTGGACGAAAGAGGACGAAATGGCGATCTCGCGGCACCTCACGCGGTTCAAGCACGCCATCGAGAAAGGCGAACTGATCCTGGCCGGCCGAACCAAGGAGCCAGGCGACAAGACATTCGGCATCGCCATTTTCGAGGCGGCGGATGAAGCGGCCGCGCGCGCGTTCATGGAGAGCGACCCGGCGGTCGTGGCGGGATTGATGACGGCGGAGCTGCATCCGTTCGCGGTAGCGCTGCAGCGGAAGAATCCGTAGAGGCGCTGCGAGCTGACGTTAAACATGAACGAACGTCTGGCCGCCCAACTTCGCGGATTCGGACCGGTAAGTATTCTCGCGATGCTCGCCATTCTGGCGGGCGACTTCCTGTTCCATCCGCTGAGCGCCATCCTGGTGCTGGTCTGGGCCTGGGCCTCGCGGACGCCCTGGCCGAACCTTGGGTTCGTGCGGCCGAAGAGCTGGCTGGGCACGGTCGCCCTCGCGTTCGTTTTCGGCGCGCTGCTGAAGCTCGTCATGAAGGCGCTCGTGATGCCGTTGCTCGGCGCGCCGGAGATCAACCACGCTTTTCACTTCCTCGTGGGGAACACAGCCGCACTCCCGGGGATCCTGTACCGAATCAGCGTCGGCGCCGGATTCGGAGAAGAGACGTTCTATCGAAGTTACCTTTTCGAGCGGTTCGGAAAACTTATCGGCGAGAGCGTGTGGGCAAAAGTCAGCATCGTTGTCTTAACCTCCGTATGGTTTGGAGCAGTCCATTATCCGTTCCAAGGGCTGCCCGGCGCCCAGCAAGCCCTCCTCGTCGGGCTGATCTTCGGGACGATTTTCGCCATCTACCGCCAGATTTGGTTCCTGATCATCGCGCACTTCGCGTTCGACCTCATGGCGGTAGCGATCATCTACTACGACCTCGAAATGGAGGTCGCGCATTTCATCTTCAAATAGGGAAGCAGAATTGAACCGCGGATTACGCGGATGTCGCGGATGTCGGAAGAGGAGGAGAGCGCGTTTTTGCGTGTCTCCGCCATCCGCGTTATCCGCGTCATCCGCGGTTAAAAATCTGGGGTCCTACGGCTGAAAGATCGCCGGGAATTTGAACCGGTAGATCCAGAGGAGAAACAGAGCCATCGCGGAAATGACGAGCGACATGGCCAGCCCGGCCGGTTCCAGAAATACGTGAAAGAGCACTATGTTCACGATCACCGGCCCGAGCAGCGTCAGGCCGAGGGGGACGAAGCGCGCCCCGAGCAGCAGACACAACCCGCCCAGAACCTGGAGGAGCGCGATTACGTAAATGTAGCCACTGCTGGCGAGCGCGGTGATGAAGGCGCCGGCCTGCCCTTGCATTTCCGGCATCGGTCCCATGAAATGCAGAAAGCCGTTCAACCCGAAAACGACGAAGAGAAGCCCCAGCAGCACGCGGACGATGACGATGACGTATTTCATAGGGACCACTGATTAGCGCAGTTGACGCTGAAGAGGAAGAACTGATAGGAGCGCTTTCGGCGATATCATGGTATGACTAGCGCCGTGCCCCCAGGGGCTTTCATCATGGAAGACAAAACGCAAAACGAAATGAAGGAAGGCGCCGTTCACACGCTCGCTCTTAAAGCGGTCCTGGTGGTGGATGACGACAAACAGCTGGCCAACGCGCTGCAATGGATTCTGGCGGACGAGAATTATCTCGTCGATGTGGCTTTCGACGGTGAGGAAGCGCTCCTCAAGGTCAAGGTCCATGAATACGACGCGGTGATTTGCGACGTGATGATGCCGCGTTTGCGGGGCGACGAGTTCTATCTTCAAGCCAAAGAGCTGCGTCCGAACCTGGAAGATCGCTTCATCTTTATCACCGGCTTTGGGGCTGAGGCGGACATCAGGGAATTCCTCGATGCGCGTCGCATGCCGCATCTGATGAAACCATTCCGGATCGAGCAATTGATCGACCGCGTGAAGGAGTTGCTCGGGGAGAAACCGTAACTCCGGCGAGACTCAAAGTTGCTCAGCGGCAACTTCCGCAGGGTCAATTCCTCGGGCACGGAGATGATCGAGGGCCGAGACCTTCCCGTTGTCGTCCTTGGTAAAGCGGAAGGTTCGATCGGAATCCTCCTCGAAAAAAGTCGTCTCCGATTCCGGCACCATCGAAATCTTTTGGCCGAGCCAGGTCGTTTCCAGCCGATCGGCCGCGACCGTAACTTTTATGGTGAACCGGTCTTCCATTCGATAGTCGCCGGCGTAGGAGCGCAGAATGGCGGGATCAGGTTTAATGGCGACGCGCCGGCGGGGTGCCAGCTCTGGAACGTAGAATTCGGCAACCTTTTTCGCGATGTAAGCGGCGTCGGCTCCGGCGCGGTTGCAAAGGATTGCGACCGTTAGGCGATCCTCGGGGTAACGCGCGATGTTACGTCGCGAAGCCTTGCCACGCGCCACTGTGCTCCAGGACGCGTGCGTCCGGAATCAGTCTTGCGGATTCCCCATCCGAAACCGTACGGCGCGCTGCTGCCGTCATTCAGCTTGACCGGTGTCCACATTTGCTCGAAGCCGGCGGGGCTGAGGAGCTTCTTTGCCTCGAGCGCCTCATCCCATTTGGCGATATCCTCGACGGTGAAATAAAGGCTGCCGTCGGCGGTCGTGTTCACGGCCGGCGCGACCCATTCCTGGTTCTTCAGAACGCCCTCCTTGAGGACGTAGCCCGCGGCGCGATTCGGGATGATGTCCGCTTCGTTGATAATGCGAGTGTTCTTCATGCCGAGCGGACCAAAAATTCGCTTCTGGAGAAGCTCGCCGTAAAACGCGCCGCTCACCTTGTGAATCAGGATCCCCAGGGTCACGTAACCGAGGTTGCTGTAATTCCATTTTTCGCCGGGCGTGAAACCAAGAGGTTGGGCCGCGATCATCTTCAGCAGCTCGTCTTCGGTGTAATTCTTCTGCAAGGAAAAGCCTTCGGGATAATCGCCGAGCCCCGAGGTGTGAGTCAGGAGGTGCCGAACCGTGATGCGGGACCACTTGGATGGGACGGAGAGATGCTTGGAAATGCGATCGTCGAGGGACAGCTTGCCTTCCTCGACCAACATCATCACCGCCATGGCGGTGAATTGCTTTCCCATCGATCCGGATTGGAAAACGGTCTGCGGCGTCACCCGGACGCCGTGCTCGAGATTGGCGATGCCGTACCCCTCCGAGAGCACCACTTTGCCCTCATGCCGCACCATGACTGCGCAGCCGGGAATCTGCTTTTTCTTCAGGAAGCCGTTAACGAAGTCCCCCGCGGAGTCCGCAGCATAGGCGTCTGGAATCAGCGCGAGGACACAGGCGAAAAGCAAAGATACCGCGATCCGTTTCACTCCTGGGCCAAGATGGGTCGAGATTTAATGGTGCGCCGCGAGAATCTTCCCGAGTCGCCACATTTCGTGAAAGGTGTTGTAGAGCGGCGTGGGCGCGGCGCGAATGACGTTGGGTTCGCGAAAATCGCATTTCACTCCCGCGGCTTCGAGCTCCTTGTGCAGTTCCTTCGGATGTTCGTGGGCCAGGATCGAGAGCTGACAGCCGCGCGCCTCAGGATCACGCGGGGTAATGACGGTGAAGCGGTCCGATGTCCGAGCCGCACCGGCGTCTGCCTTCTCCAGCAAGAATTCGAGATAGCCCGTGAGCTGCGATCGATTTCGCGCGGAGCGCTTTCATTCCCCCGGCTTCATCGAAGATCGCGAGCGAGGCTCGGAGTGGCGCCATCGAGAAGATCGGCGGGTTGCTGACCTGCCACGAATCGGCGGAGGCGACTGGAATGAATTCCGGCTCGAGATGCAGGCGGAACCGGGTCGCGGGATCGTTCCCGAACCAGCCGGCCAGGCGTGGCAGCTCGCGGTTGGTCGCGTGCCGCTCGTGCACGAAAGCGCCGGCCACCGCGCCCGGGCCGGCGTTGAGATATTTGTAGGAACACCAGGCGGCGAAATCGACGTTCCAATCATGCAGCGTGAGAGGGACGTTGCCGACGGCGTGGGCCAGATCGATCCCGACCATGCAGCCGCGCTTCTGGGCCGCCGCCGTGATTTTTTCGATATCGAATAATTGGCCCGTGAAGAAGTTTACCCCGGCCAAAAGGACCAGCGCAATTTCATCTCCCTGCTTCTCCAGCAGCGCTTCGATCTCTTCCTGCCGAACGGTGAATTCCCCCTCGCGCGGCCGCGCCAGCACCAATGCTTCCTTCGGATCGAAACCGTGATGAACGATCTGCGATTTGACCGCATAGGTGTCGGAAGGAAACGCCGGTTCTTCCATGAGGATCTTGAACCGCGCTTTCGTCGGCCGGTAAAACGTCGCCATCATCAGGTGCAGGTTCACCGTGAGGCTGTTCATGCAGATGACTTCGTTCGGCTGCGCGCCGACCAGCCGCGCGGCGGGCTCTCGCAGCGTTTCGTGATACGAATACCAGGGGGTCTTCGCGCCAAGATGCGCATCCACCGCGAGCCTGGACCAGTCCTCCAGCTCCTGTTCGACTAATTCGCGCGCCGATTTCGGCATCAAGCCGAGCGAGTTGCCGGCCAGGTAGATGAGCGGCTTCCCATCCTTGCCGAGCGGCAGATGAAATTTATCGCGGAAACCTCTTAGCGGATCTTCGGCATCCAGTTTGAGCGCAAAATCCTCTTCAGCGGAAAAAGCCATCAGACCGCAGATTACGCAGATTTCCCGGATTCAAAGAAAAGAATGGTTCTCTCGCGAGCGACTTTCACCTCTCCCCATCCGCGGCATCCGCGTCATCCGCGGTTAATCTCGTCTTCGGCTCCTGCATGAACTCGATGGTTGCGGCGGTCGTGATGCTCGCGTCCCAAATTTCGTTGTGATTCTTTGGGCCGGTCCGGCGAATCACTCTGGTAACAAGGATTCCAACCCTGCCGAAAATGATCAATCATGCCGCCACTATGTCTTTAGCCGTCGAAGAGAAGGAGACGTTCCTTCGCTTACTCGATCAGCATGGCGGCATCGTCCGCAAGGTCGCGGCCGGTTACAGCAGCAGCCTCGCCGATCGGCACGACCTCGAACAGGAGATCACGCTCCAATTGTGGAAAGCCTACCCGCGCTATTCGCCCGACCGGCCGTTCTCCACCTGGATGTACCGAATCGCCCTGAACGTCGCGATCTCGTTCCTGCGCCGCCACACGCGTCCGGGCAGGCAAACGATCTCCCTCGACGAGAGCGAGCTCGAGATTGCCGACGAAAATGCGCAACCGGCTGAGGTGGACGAACGCATTCCGCTTTTGCAGAAAGTCATCGCGTCGCTGCCGCCGCTCGAACGCGCCCTCCTCCTCCTTTATCTCGACGAACATTCCTACCGCGAAATCGCCGCCATCCTCGGCATCACCGAAACGAACGTGGCGACCAAGCTCAGCCGACTCAAACAGCGCGTCCGCGAAGACATGCTGAAACTCACCCACTAACCCATTATGACCTATTCCGAACTCGACGATCTCAAATCCGCCTGGCAAACGCTCAGCCGCAATCTCGAGCGGCAACATGCCCTCACGCTTCACCAGTTCCGCGAAACCAAACGCACGCGCTTCCGCTCGGGCTTTCGCTGGCTGGTCATTGGACAGATTCTCCAGATCATTTGCGGCGGGCTCCTCGCCATTTTCGCGGCGCGTTTTTGGTTCAGTCACCTCGGCGTGGTCCACGCGATGATCTACGGCATCTCGCTCCATGCTTACGGAGTGATGCTGATCATCTTCGCCGGACGCGATCTCGAATTGATCCGCCGCCTGGATTACTCGGCCCCGGTCGTCGAGCTGCAAAAACAGATCGCCGAGCTGCGCCAATGGCATGTGCGCTCCGCCCTCTGGTTCGGCATCACCGGCTGCCTGATCTGGATTCCGTTCATCCTGGCGCTCGCCTATTCGGCAGGCGCGGATATCTGGACGCATAACCCGCGGGTAGTCGGCTGGTTGGTCGTGAGCGGTCTGCTGCCCGCCGCACTCCTGCTCGGCGTCGTGCTTTGGTCCCGCCGGCCGGGAAAGGCGAAGCTGGCCAGAATTCTCGAGGAGAATTCAGTCGGCCGCAGCGTCAAGCGTGCGCAAGCCCTGGTCGACGAGATCGCTGAGTTCGAGCGCGAATAATCAGGCTTTGGCCGGGGCTGGCTGCATGAACTCGATGGTCGTCCCATCCGGATCACGAACATAGATGACCCGCTTTCCAGCGTTCGGACCGGAGGCCAGGGTTTGCGGCGCACCCGCCGCCTTCCAACCAAATGGGGCAATCGCGCTCAACACCGCGTCGAGATCGTCCACCGTGAGCGCGATGTGCACCGACCCGACATCGCACGGTCTCGGATTAATGTGTTTCCGCTCCGCCGGCGCGAGGTACTCGAGCAGCTCGATCTTGTGGCCCGTGGGAGTTTTGAGAACAGCCAGTTGGATTTCCGCGCCGGCCACGCCTGTGATTTCTTCCGCGAGCCCTCCTTTCTGGTGCGCTCGATGCGACAGCTCGAACCCGAGGACATCCCGCCAGAACGCCAGCGATCGCTCAAGATTCGTGACCGTAATGCCGGTGTGGTCCGCGGCAATGACACGAAACTGCTTACTCGTGCTCATGCTCGTGCTCGTGCTCGTGCTCGAATCCAATCCGTGTCATCCGCGCAATCCGTGGTTACTTCTGCCGGACTGCCGCGATCACCTTGAGCTCGATTGCGATCGGCGTCGGCAGCGCTCTCACTTCCACCGTCGTCCTCGTCGGGTTCGGCTTTCCCTCCCCCGCGAAATATTCGGCGTAAAGCCGGTTATAGATCGGAAAATCCTTCTTCATGTTCGTGAGGAAGACGGTGACGTCGACAATGTCATTCCAACTCGCCCCCGCATCCTCCAGCACAAGGCGCACATTTTCGAAGACCGCTCGACACTGTGTTTCGATATCGTAGCTCGTGATCTCGCCGCCTGCGTTCAGCGTCACCCCGGGGATTTCCTTGCTCCCGCGAACGCGCGGCCCGATTCCGGAAAGAAAGAGAAGATCGCCCACCCGCTTCGCGTGCGGAAAGGCGCCCACTGGTTCTGGCGCGCGCGAGCTTTCGAAAGTTTCGCTCATCGGTTAGAGGTCGGAGGACAGAGGTCAGAGATCGGTCTGCTCATTTTGGTTTAACGGCTTCCTCGGTTTGCGCCAGCATTTCCTGCAAAGCGGTTGTCGGCAAAAATTTTCCGGCGACGACGACCGCTGCGATTTTCTGAGTATTGGAAATAGCCGATAAGGGGTCGGCTTCCAGCAGCAGCAAATCCGCCATGCGCAAAGAACAACGCGAATAGAGTTGTCCCCTCCCGCAGGTGGCGCGCCCTCGCCCCAATTTAATGCGCGTGGCTATGCTCGTGATCGTGATCGTGCTCGTGGGTGTGAGTGACACCGTTGGCGTGAGTATCAGGCTGATTCGCGAAGCGCACCGCCGATCTGGCCTTTGCCTTCGCGGCTTCGACTTCGCGATCGCGCGGCGGGGCCTGGGTGGTCAATGAATGAAGCAGCTCTTTGGCAACTTGCGTCACTCCCTCGACTGCGCGGTTGAACGCGTCTTCGTTAGCCTTCGATGGCTTGGTAAATCCGCTCAACTTCCGAACGAATTGAAGCGCCGAAGCGCGGATCTCGTCTTCGGTCGCGGGCGGCGCAAAGTTATGCAGGGTTCTGATGTTTCGGCACATGAGGGCTTCCTTGGTTGTTTGGCATAATAAAGATGCAGCCGGGACCTGCTAGCAAGGAAATCCCGTGCTCGCCTTGCCGGCGAGAAATCCCAAATCCCAGGCTCCAAATCCCAAGTAAATCCCAACCGGCAAAAAGGAAGAAATTTCAAAACGCCGCCCCACGTTCCCTTTTTTTGGGATTTGATGATTTCCCTGTTTACCTGGGATTTGGGTTTTGGGATTTGCGGTTTCTCGCCGCCAGGCGAGATCAAGCCAGGTCGACCAGCGTTTTGAATCCACCGTAAACCATCCGCTTGGGATCGAAGGGAGACGCCTTCGGGTCCATCATCTTCGCCAGGCGCGGATCTTTCATCACCTTCTTATTGACGCGATCCCGATCCGCTCGCGATTTAAAAACAATCCACGCAAAGACCACGGTCTCGCCCGGCTTCAGTTTGATCGTGCTTGGGAACGACACCGCCCATTTCGTCTTCAAATCCTCGCCCACGCACTCCCTGTATTCGAGAGCGCCGTGATCGCGCCAGACCTTGCCGGCTTTCAACGCCATGCGGCGATAAGCCGCCAGATTCTTCTTCGGCATCGGCAAAACATATCCATCTACATATTTCATATTTGAATTCTCCTTTATTTTAACTCAGCCACCTGCAATCGCGCCCATGATGATAAAAGGCTCTTCGCCTTTCGAGATCGCCTCCGGTAGCGCCACGTCAGCCGGATCGTGCGACACATCTTCTCCGCAAACGAAAAATCGCACCATCGGCCGGCGCTTTTGCGTTTCGTGATCACGAATCGTCCCGCGCAACATCGGATATTTAGACTCGAGCGCATCGAGGACAGATTTGACGGTCGCTGGACCGTTCAGCTCTAGCTGCACTTCGTCGCCGACGCGCGCCAGGGTGCGGAGGTGGTGGGGTAGAACGACGCGAATCATGGGAAGAAAGAAATCCCAAATCCCAAGCTCCAAATCCCAAGTAAAGTTTCAAATCCCAAATGGGGAAATCTCAAAAGAACGCTTTCGCGCGGGAGCGTTCCTGTTGTGTTTTGGATATTGGAATTTACCTGGGATTTGGGCATTGGGATTTGGGATTTCTCGCCATGGCGAGCTTGGGATTTGGGATTTCCTGCTACCGCAGGGTCTGTGCTTCGACTGAGAGCACTGCCGGCAGATCCCGCACGATGGCATTCCACGTATCGCCGCCATCGCTCGATCCATAAACTTGTCCGCCGGTCGTCCCGAAGTAAACGCCGCACGAGTCGAGCGAATCCACCGTCATCGCATCGCGCAGCACGTTCACGTAGCAATCCTGCTGCGGCAGGCCTTTCGTCAGCTCTTCCCATTCATTGCCGCCGCTCCGGCTGCGGTAGACCCGCAGTTTGCCATCCGGCGGGTAATGCAGCGAATCGCTCTTGATCGGCACGACGTAAATCGTCTCCGGTTCGTGCGCATGAATGTCGATCGGGAACCCGAAGTCGGTCGGCAGATTCCCGCTCACTTCGTGCCAGGAATCGCCCGCGTCGTCGCTCCGCATCACGTCCCAATGCTTTTGCATGAAGAGCGTCTCAGGCCGGGAGGGATGCATCGCGATGTGATGAACGCAATGTCCCACTTCCGCTTTGGGGTCGGGAATGTATTCCGAATGCAGACCCTGGTTGATCGGCTTCCAGGTTTTGCCGCCATCGTCGGTCCGGAACGCGCCGGCGGCCGAGATCGCGATGAAGATTCGCTGCGGGTTTTTCGGGTCGAGCAGGATCGAGTGCAGGCACATTCCGCCCGCGCCCGGCTGCCACATCGGTCCGGTGCCGTGCCCGCGCAATCCGGCCAGCTCCTTCCAATTCTCGCCGCCATCCTTCGATTCGAACAAGGCCGCGTCCTCCACGCCCGCATAAACGTGATTGGGATCGGTCAGCGACGGTTCCAGATGCCAGACGCGTTTGAATTCCCACGGATGCTGCGTGCCGTCGTACCACATATGAGTCGTGAGCGGCTTACCCGTTTCATCCGAGGTATCGTAGGCGAATTTGTTGCTCTCCCCTTTCGGCATTCCGTCGGGACCAGTCGTCGGCTCGCCCGGCGCGGTCCCCGGCTGGATCCATGTCTTCCCGCCGTCGTCCGAGCGCTGAATGATCTGTCCAAACCAGGCGCTCGTTTGCGACGCGTAAATCCGGTTCGGATCCACCGGCGATCCCTTCACGTGATAAATCTCCCACCCCGCAAAGTGCGGCCCATCCACCTTCCATTTCTCACGCTTCGCGTCCGAGGTCAGGACGAATGCGCCTTTCCGTGTGCCGACCAACAATCGGTACTCCGCTCATTCCCAAATTTGTAGCCGCTGATCACGCGGATGAAAACGGATTTGTTGAGCAAATCCCCCATGGTTCCAGCAAACTAGGAAGGATAGCTAGCGCCAGCCAGGACGGCCAAGGCGGACTACTTGGAACCCGCCAACACCGCCTGCCGCATTATTTTCCGCAGCGAGGCATTCACACTTTTCGAGGTGCGGAATTTCTCGGCCACATCAGGATCAAGCACTACGACGTTCGTTCCTTGAGCAGAACGCCGCGTGTATCTTCCACGTTGGCCTTGCGAGAAGTCATACTCTTCCCGCATTCCGTTTCGCGTTGGTTTACTCGACTTCTTCATAAAGCTTACGCTCTCGCCGGCCGGCTCGCCTCGCGCTAATGATGCGAATATTGTCGCCTCGGTCCGTGTGAACGACAACGAGCAATTTGCCGTTAAACGCACTCCCCATTGTTATGTATCGATTTTCCGTCGCCGAATGTTCTGGATCGGAAATCGTGAGCGAGAATGGATCACCGAAGATAGTGGACGCTTCGTCGAAGCCGACGGCGTGTTTGGCGACATTGGAACGCGCTTTGCGCGAATCCCATTCGAACGTTAACGGCACAACGAAACCTTACTTCGCGATGCAGACGTTCTTCGGCTCGGTGAAGAAGCGGAGCGCTTCCTCCCCGCCCTCGCGCCCGACGCCGCTTTGTTTCATTCCGCCGAAGGGAACGCGCAGGTCGCGGACGAGCCAGCAGTTTACCCAGACGGTGCCGGAGTGGATTTCCTCGGCGATGCGATGGGCCCGGCTCAGGTTCTGGGTCCAGACGCTCGAGGCGAGGCCGTACTCGGTGTCGTTGGCGTAGCGGATCACTTCTTCTTCGCTGTCGAACGGCGTGATGGTGACGACGGGGCCGAAGATTTCCTCCCGATTAACACGGCATGCGACCGGCAGGTCGGTGATGACGGTTGGCGGAAAGAAATAACCTGATTGGCAGCGCTCGTTGATCGGCTTCGGCGCGGCACCTCCCAGCGCGATCTTGCCGCCTTCCTGCTGCGCGAGATCGACGTAGAACTTCACCTTCTCGAGCTGGGTCTGGCTGACGATCGCGCCTTGCTCGGTCTTGTCATCGAGCGGGTCGCCTTGCTTTAGCTGCGAGGCTTTCTCGACAAAGCGGTCGACAAAATCCTTGTAGGCTGAGCGCTCGACGAAGACACGCGAGCCACAGAGGCAAACCTGGCCCTGGTTCGCGAACGACGAGCGGATGCTGCCCGCGAGCGCGGCATCCAGGTCGGCGTCAGCAAAAATGATGTTCGGATTTTTCCCGCCCAGCTCGAGCGAGACTTTCTTGAACATCGGCGCGCAGGTCTCGGCGACCTTGCGGCCGGTCACGGTGCCGCCGGTAAATGAGATCGTCCCGATCTTCGGGTGCGCCGTGATCGGCGCGCCGACGTTCGGACCCGTGCCGTGCACGACGTTGAGGACGCCGTTCGGAAGGCCGGCTTCGGCGCAGACCTCGCACAAGAGATACGCGGTCATCGGCGTCAGCTCACTCGGCTTGGCGATGGCCGTGTTGCCGCAGGCGATGGCCGGCGCGATTTTCCAGCTCAACAGGTAGAGCGGCAAGTTCCACGGTGAAATCAATCCGACGATGCCGCGCGGCTGCCGAAGCGTGTAGTTGAAGGCAACGCCATCGGTCACGTGCGCCTCGTTTTCCGTATGCAGAATCGCGGTGGCGAAGAAACGGAAATTGCTGGCCGCCCGCGGAATGTCGAGGCTCCGCGCCAGCGAAAGCGGCTTGCCGGTATCGATCGATTCCGCGCGCGCGAACTTCTCGAGATCGCGCTCGATCAGATCGGCGATCCGCAGAAGGAGCCGGGACCGGTCGGCCGCCGGTGTGCGGGACCATTCCGGAAACGCCTTCTCAGCAGCGGCTACGGCCAGCTCGACGTCGCGGCTATCGCTATCCGCGACCTGCGAATACGGCTTGCCTGTCGCTGGCTCGATGTTCTCCAGATATTTCCCGCCGGCGGGCTCGACGAACTGGCCGTCGATGAAGTTGCGGATTTGGAATGTCTTGGTCGGCTCCATCTTTAGAAACTTCTTTAGCCACAGATTAACACGGATGAAACACGGATGAAGAATGTTTCAGTTTCTGTATCCGTGAAAATCGAATTCATCCGTGGCTAAATTCGGCCCAGTTCCTGGATGATGGCCTGGGCGGCCTTCGCGCTGGCGCCGCTCTCGCCCAGCTTTTCGATCGACTCGCGTCGAAGTCGGAAATCATTCGTTCTCGAACCGCCGGTTCATTGACCAACTGCAAAACCGAACGCGCAATCGCCTTCGGCCGCGCTTCGTGCTGGAGGAATTCGGGGACGATTTCGCGGTCCGCCAACACATTGGGCATGCCGAGATATCGAGTCCGCATGACGAGGCGGGCGGCGAAATAGGTCGGCCAGGAGACTTTGTAGACGAGGACGAAGGGCAATCGGAAATAGGCCGACTCCAGAGTGGCAGTCCCCGAGGCGACCATGCCCAGCGAAGGCGCGTTGCATGAGGCCGGAAGCGTCCCCGGTCACGAGGCGCGTCCGCTCACCCAGGGATCGATCTCGCCAGAACTCTCTGCATTTCCTGAGCGAGCGCCGGCGAGGCAGCGGCGACTTCAAACCGAGTCTGAGGACGTTCTGCGATTATCTTCGCCGCCGCCCGAAGCATGACCGGGAAAATCTTTTTCACTTCGCGCGACGCGACTGCCGGGAAAAAGCCCGATGAGATTCGGGTCGCGCGCCTCGCCGGTGCGACGGCTGGCCAGGTTCTCGACCATCGGATGGCCGACGAAGATCGTCCGCAGCCCGGACTGATTGTAGAGCTCCGCTTCGAAGGGAAAGATGCAGAGCATCAGGTCGAGAAAACGCGCCATCTGCCGGATGCGTCCGCGGTTCCAGGCCCAGACCTGCGGGCTGATGTAGTAAATGATCTTGAGACGCGGCGATCTTTTCCTCAGAGCGCGCGCCAGGCGGAGATTGAAGCCGGGATAATCGATCAGGACCACCGCGTCTGGGTTGGTTCCAGCGAGCTCGCGCAACGTCCCTTCAAATTGCTCGCGGAAATATCCGTAGCGCTTCACCACTTCCCAAAGGCCGACGACCGCCGCCGCATCGCTCCAGTTCAGGAATTCGTCGCCGGCGATCTGCTTCATGAGCGGACCGCCGCGTCCGTGAAATTCCAGTTCCGGCGCCAGTTCCCTCAGCGAGCGCATCAGGGCCGCGCCATGCTCATCCCCGCTCGCTTCCCCCGCGACGAAATAAAGGCGCTTAGCCACCTGCGAGAATTGATCCGCTTCGTGATTTCCACAGCGAGCTCGAGCGCGGCAGCCGCCTGGTGGCCGGAGACTTTCGGGGCGCGCCCGGTGGCGGCGCATTCAATGAAGGAAGCGAGCTGGCGCTTCAACGGCTCTTCGCGCTCGATCTCCACTTCTTCCTTCGTCAGACCTTCCGCGGTCCGCCGGTACATCTCGCCGGTCTGATTTTGGTAATCGAGGGACAGATACGCGTTCTCCTGGAAGACCCGGATCTTGCGCATCCGTTCCGGGCTGATCCGGCTGGAAGTGATGTTCGCGACGCAGCCGTTCTCGAAACGGAGCCGCGCGTTGGCGATGTCTTCGCCGCGGCTCAGCACCGGCACGCCTACGGCGTCGATCGTCTGCACGGGCGCGCGGACCAGGTGCAAAATGATTTCGAGATCATGAATCATCAGATCGAGGACGACGCCAATGTCGGTGCTGCGATTTGGGAAGGGCGAAAGCCGATGCGCCTCGATGAAACGGGGATTGGTGAGCCGTTTCTCGAGCGCGCCCAGGACTGGATTGAAGCGCTCGACGTGGCCGACTTGGAGGACGAGCCCGCTGGGAAGCGGCCAGCTCCGCCAGCTCGCTCGCATGCGCGGTGTTGTCCGCGATCGGCTTTTCCACGAGCAGATGTTTCCCGCGCTTCGAGCAGTTCGCGCCCGATCTCGAAATGCGTGCTCGTGGGCGTGGCGATCGAAGCGGCGTCCACCAGCCCGCAAATTCCTCGAGAGACGCCGCCGCGGCGACGCCGAACTCGGCGGAATACTGCTCGGCGACGGCGCGATCGGTATCGTAAATCGCGGTGAATTCGCGCCAGTCGCAAGCTCCGCGTAAAGCCGCGCGTGATTTTTCCCGATGTGGCCGACGCCGACTACGCCAACGCGCGGTTTATTCATGCGTGGTTCTCCAGGAACCATTGGTAGGTCCGCGCGATGCCTTCCCGTAACGGAATGCGGTGGCGCCAGCCGAGAGCGTGCACTTTGGAAACGTCGAGCAATTTGCGCGGCGTGCCGTCCGGCTTCGTCGTGTCCCAGGCCAGTTCGCCTTTGAATCCCACCACCTCGCAGATCAATTCCGCCAGTTCCCGGATCGAAATGTCTTCGCCGCAGCCGACATTGATGATCTCGGGGCTGTCATATTTCTCGAGCAGGAAAACACAGGCCGCGGCCAGGTCGTCGACATGCAAGAAATTCCCGGCGCGGCTCGCCGGAACCCCAGACCATCAGCTCGCGCTTCCCTTCCGTTTTGGCGGCATGCGCCTTTCGGAGAAGAGCGGGCAGGACGTGCGACGAGAGGAGATCGAAATTGTCGTTTGGCCCGTAGAGATTAGTCGGCATCACGGAAATGAAGTTGGCCCCGTACTCCCGCGCGTAAGCCTGGCAAAGCCTGATGCCGGCTATCTTGGCGATGGCGTAGGCTTCATTCGTCGGCTCGAGCGGCCCGGTGAGCAGCGCGCTTTCGGGGATCGGCTGCGGCGCGTGCTTGGGATAAATGCAGGAGCTGCCGAGGAACAAAAGCTTGCGCACGCCACTGTCATAAGCGGCGCGAATGACGTTGTTCTGCATCTGCAGGTTCTCGAGCAGGAACTCGACGGGCAGATCGTTGTTCGCCTTGATCCCGCCCACTTTCGCAGCGGCAAAAATAACCAGCGCCGGCTTCTCCTCCGCGAAGAAACGCGCGACGTCTGCTCCGTTCCGGAGGTCGAGCTCCGAGCGGGCGCGCGTCACGATCGTTGGCAAAACCATCCTGCGCGAGCTTGCGGACGAGCGCGCTGCCGACCAGGCCCCGATGGCCGGCGACGAATATTTTCTCGGATTTTTCCACGGGCCTCGGAGCGAGTGCCGTTTAGCATTTTCTTTTTTGCCTCAATGCGCAATCCTCACTTCGTGGGAAAAAACGGAGTCCGGCTCGGAGTCCAAAAGACCTATAAGCTCTTCATCGGTGGGAAGTTTGTCCGGAGCGAGAGCGGCCGGGTGCTTCCGGCCAGAGGCAGGGATGGAAAGGCGATCGCGAATTACGGGCGCGCTTCCCGCAAGGATTTCCGCGATGCAGTCACCGCCGCGCGGGCCGCTTTTGCGGGCTGGTCGAAACAAAGCGCCTATTTGCGCGGGCAGATTTTGTATCGCGCCGCGGAGATGCTGGAGATGCGCGAAGGCGAGTTGCGGAGCCGAGCTGGTGCGCAGCGGCGCCAGCAGTCCGGCCCAGGCGCGGAGTGAGGTTTTGCGCGCGATTGATCGGCTGGTTCATTATGCGGGGTGGACGGACAAGTTCGGCGCCGTTTTCAGCGCGGTGAATCCGGTGGCCAGCTCGCATTTCAATTTCACCATGCCGGAACCAACCGGAGTGGTCGTGGTCGTTTGCCCGGACGAATCGCCGCTTCTGGCGCTCGTTTCGCTGCGTCGCGCCGGTGATTCTGGCTGGAAACACCGCCGTAGTGCTGGCCTCGCCGAGGAGTCCCCTGCCCGCCCTGACGTTTGCCGAGATCATCGCCACGAGCGATTTGCCAGCCGGCGTCGTTAATCTTCTGGCGGGGGATCGCGCGGAGCTGGCGCCGCATTTCGCGAGTCACATGGACGTGAACGCCATCGTGGACGGCTCCCGCGACGAAAGATCGGCCGCGCTTTGCAAGGCGGCGGCGGCGGTGAACGTGAAGCGATATGTGCGCCGCGACGTGAAGCCGGCGGATTGGGGAAAGCCTGAGCTCGAAGACCCGTATTGGATTCTCGATACGGTAGAAATGAAGACAGCGTGGCACCCCATCGGGCTGTAGCTAGCCAAGGGCCTAGTCAGCAGCGGGGAAAAACGCGATAGGCTTGCATGATTCCGCTCGTGAAACGGCGGAGATCAGGGCATCGAAATAGCTGTAACTAGTTAATGCACGTCCCCACTCTCATCGAAAAGAAACGCGAAGGTCAGGAATTGACGGCTGATGAAATCAGCGACCTGATCTCGGGATTCACCGCCGGTGAGGTTCCCGATTACCAAATGAGCGCCTGGGCGATGGCGGTCTTCTTTCGAGGGATGACGGCCGAGGAAACCCAGCATCTCACCACCGCGATGATGGAGAGCGGCACCGTCCTCGAATATCCGGACGGCTCGCCCCCGAAAGTCGACAAGCATTCCACCGGCGGCATCGGCGACAAGACTTCGCTGGTTCTCGCCCCGTTGCTGGCTTGCGACGAAAACTGGGTGCCGATGATTTCCGGCCGCGGCCTCGGCATCACCGGCGGCACGCTCGACAAACTCGAAAGCATTCCCGGATTCAACATCCACATCGACGAACGCCGCGCGCTCGCCCAGCTCAAGAGCATCGGCGTTTTCATGATCGGCCAGGGCGCCGACATCTGCCCGGCCGACAAGAAGCTTTACGCCCTGCGCGACGTGACGGGCACGGTGCCTTCGCAGCCGCTGATCGTGGCGAGCATCATGAGCAAGAAGCTCGCGGAAAGCCTGGATCGCCTTGTCCTCGACGTGAAGTTCGGCAGCGGCGCCTTCATGAAAACGCGGAACGAGGCCGAACAGCTCGCCGCTTCCATGACCGAAGTCGGCAATCTCATGGGCGTAAAAGTTAAGCACCTTCTCACCCCGATGGACGAACCGCTTGGTCGCGCCGTCGGCAACGCGCTCGAAGTTTCCGAATGTGTTGAGATCCTCCAGGGCGGCGGTCCGGCCGACGTGGTGAAGCTGGTGCTCGATCTCGCGGAGCAGGTTTCCACCGCCTCGCGCGAACAGCTCGAGACCTGGCTTAAGGATGGAACCGCCTGGAAGAAATTCATTTCCCTGGTTTATGCGCAGGATGGCGATGCCTCCTCGCTGGAGAAACTCGGCGAATTGCATCAGGCGCCGATTGTCCATCCATTTCCCGCGAAGAACGCGGGCGCCGTGAAAAAAATGGACGCTGAAACGATCGGGCGCGTCTCGCTTCTGCTCGGCGGCGGCCGGCAAACGGCGGACGATACCATTGATTTCGCCGTCGGCCTTTCTGGAATCAAGAAGATCGGCGAACGCGTCGAGGCGGACGAGCCATTGCTCACCCTGCACGCGCGCAACGAGCCGACGCTCCAAGCGGTGTTGCCGCTGCTCGAAGAGGCGATCGAGGTCAGCTAACGGCGCGAATTTCAGAGGATGGCGGTGCCGACCGCGGCGTTTAAGGCCGACGCGGCGACGCTCAGGGCGGCGTTGATCGCATCCTGCGCCGCCGCTTTCGCGGTCGCCTGGACCGCGGATAAGCCAGAGGCCGCCGTCGCCTTGATCTCATCAAAAGCGAACTGCACATCGTCATCGGTCATAAGTCCCGCCGCGCGATCCCGGGCGATGGCCGCGACCCCCTCGGCAATTACGGCCGCGCGAACTTCCAAATAATTTTTCAGGTCACCCGCGTGCCCCTTAGCGGCGCCGGAAGCCGCACTCGTCATGTTCGCGATAAGTTCAGACAAATTAATCGACATAATTCAGGGTTTGGTTTTTTTGAGGCCGGCGCTAAACACGGAGCTTCGCTTTTTCGCAACTTGGATCTGCTGCAAGTCGAGCAACGTCAGGCGCAGACTGGTCACGAACCCAGAGCGCGGCGAGCTGCCGCGTTTCCTCAAGGTTTCATAGCGCTGTTCGAGCTCGCCGAGAGAAGCGATCTCATTTTCATTCTTGGCAAAGAGGGCCGACCGCACCTTCATCGTTCGGATGGCGCCGAGGGACTCTTCGAAGAAATTCTGTCGCTCGTCCGTCGAGAGCTGCCCCGCATCGGCGCGAATAATGGCGGTTTCCGTTTTCACAGAAAGCTCCGTCAGCAGTCGGTCCGTCGTCTCGTCATAAGGCGCGATGAAGACAGCGGCGCAGCCGCCCAGCACAAGGACCACGAGGAAGGCCGCCAGGAGCCGAATCGACATGGCCGCAGACAGGTAACAGCGAATCTCTGGGGGAAAGTGCGGGGTAATCATCCGGAGGTCAGACCCAAGTGTATATTGCCGCGCACGTCGGCTGTGAAGCTTTCTTCTTCGGTCTATTTCCGCTGGGGAACTGGAATTGACGTTGCCGAGCGTGACGGCGAACTTGTGCGAATGATCGCGGAAGCGCCGGTAGCCCTCGAGTTCGACACGATCGACGATGTCCTGAAGGACATCGCCGACGGCAAGCTCGTGATCGTGACGGACGATGCCGATCGTGAGAATGAAGGCGATCTGGTGATGGCGGCGGAGAAGGCGACGCCGAAGGCGGTAAATTTCATGGCGATGCACGGGCGGGGGTTGATCTGCGTGCCGATCTCGAACGAGCGCGCGGAGCAACTGGGACTTCAGCGGATGGTGGCGCAGAACCGGGAGATGTATCGGACCGACTTCACCGTCTCGGTGGATGCCTCCAAAGGGGTGACGACCGGAATCAGCGCCCATGACCGGGCGGCGACGATCAAGACGCTCGCGGACCCGAAATCTACGCCGGACGATTTGGTCCAGCCGGGGCATGTCTTCCCGTTGCGCGCCAAGGATGGCGGGGTGTTGCGGCGGGCAGGGCATACCGAAGCGGCGGTGGATTTGGCGCGGCTCGCGGGGCTTCAGCCGGCTGGCGTTCTTTGCGAAATCCTCCACGACGATGGAACGATGGCGCGGCTGCCGGAATTGATGGAGTTCCGCAAAAAGCACGGGCTGCGGATTTGCACGATCCAGAGCCTGATCGCCCATCGCCGGCTCAAGGAGAAACTGGTCGAAGCGGAGCAGATCGTGAAACTGCCGACCGACTACGGCGATTTCGATCTGCATCTGTATCGCTCGACCCTGGACGGGGCGCATCACCTTGCCCTGGTGAAAGGGAAAATCTCAAAGACGCGGCCGACGCTGGTGCGCGTGCATAGCGAGTGCCTGACGGGCGACGTTTTCGGGTCGCGCCGATGCGATTGCGGCAACCAGTTGCACGCCGCGCTCAAACAGATCGCGGAGGAAGGCAATGGCGTGCTCCTTTACATGCGCCAGGAAGGTCGCGGCATCGGCCTCGCCGCAAAAATCCACGCCTACAAATTGCAGGAGGAAGGCCTCGACACGGTGGAGGCAAACGCGCGGCTCGGTTTCGCGACCGACCTGCGCGATTACGGACTGGGCGCACAGATCCTTTTCGACCTGGGCGTGCGGAAATTTCGTTTCCTGACCAACAATCCCAAGAAAGTCGTGGGCCTGGAGGGCTACGGAATCCAGATGGTCGAGCAGGTGCCGATTCGCAGCGAGGCCAATGTGCATAACGCGAAGTATCTCGAGACCAAGAGCACCAAGCTGGGGCACACGCTTTAAAGAGTGGTAGGGCGAGACTCCGTCGAGTCCGGCATCGCTGAGTTGTCGGCTCGACAGAGTCTCGCCCCACCGGCAGATCGTCTGATGTCCAAGCTCGCTCCGCCTCGGCCGCGCGCCGCGAAAGGCAAAAAGCATTTCGCGATCGTCGCCAGCCTGTTCAACCGCCCTTACGTGCAGGGCCTGGTGGATCACGCGCTCGCGGAATTGCGCGCGCTTTCACCCTCCGCGAACATTTCCGTTCATCAGGTGCCCGGGGCCTTTGAAATCCCCGTAGTGGTGCGGGAAATCGCGCTGAAGAGAAACACGCAGGCGATTCTCGCGCTGGGCGTGATTCTTCAGGGCAAGACGAGCCATGCCGAGCACCTGGCGCGCTCGGTCACCGACGCGCTCCAGCAGATCGCGATCGAGCACGGCGTGCCGGTGATCAACGCGGTGCTAAGCCTGGAAACGGAGGCGCAGGCGCGCGAGCGTTGCCTGGGCTCCGAGATCAATCGCGGCACGGAAGCGGCGCGCGCGGCGGTCTCGGTTTGCGAAGTGATGGGGAATTTGCGCGGGCAAGTAGTATGGGAAAACGGCGAGCAGCGCGGCAGGCGGCCGTTCAATTTCATTTCTGGCGCGATTTGCATGGCGACGGCGCGCCCGAGCGGATGGATGAGTTCTGGGAATTTTGTCCGGCGACTCCGCGCGTGCGTGAATTCGCCCAACCCCTGATCGACGGGATGATCGCGCACCTGCCGGAGATCGACGACCGGATTCGGAAATACTGCGAGAACTACGATTTTCGCCGCATCTCCGCGGTGGATCGCAACGTTCTCCGCCTCGCCATTTACGAGATGCTCTATCGCGACGACATCCCGCCGGTTGTTTCCATCAACGAAGCGATCGAGCTGGCCAAGACGTTTGGCGGGCCGGACTCCGGACGTTTCGTTAACGGCATTCTCGACCGCGTGAAGGGTGATCTGACGCGCCCCTTGCGCGAAGCCGCACCGAAGAGCGACCTCGCCGAATGAACACCACTTGTCATTCTGAGCGAAGCGCAGCGGAGTCGAAGAACCTCTTACTTTCGCGAGCGAAGCGAGAACGGCAAAGTTAGAGATCCCTCGACTTCGCTCGGGATGACAAACTGGAGCGTCCGGCTCGACACTCAATGAACTTCCTCAAATCACTGGTCCAAAAATTTACCGGCAAACCGGTCGATTGGGATGAACTGGAGGAGTCGCTCATCCGCGCGGACCTCGGCGTGCCGATGACGTTGCGGATCACCGAGGCGCTGCAGGCGCGGGCGCAACGCACCACCATCACGGCTGCCGACATCGCGGAAGTCGCTCGCGAAGAGATCGGCCGCATCCTGCCGATCGCGCCGTTGCCGATCACGCCGCTCCCGGCGAAGCCGAAGGTGCTTTTGATCGTGGGCGTAAACGGCACCGGCAAGACAACGTCGACCGCCAAGCTGGCCCATTATTTCAAGCGCAACCGGCACAGCGTCCTGCTCGCCGCGGCCGACACTTTCCGCGCGGCCGCCATCGAGCAGCTCGGCGTTTGGGCGGAACGGCTCGGCGTCGAGATGATCCGGGGGCAATACAATGCCGACCCGGCGTCACTTTGTTACGAGGCCTACGAGGCGGCCGATCGCAAGAACATCGAGTTCCTCATTTGCGACACGGCGGGGCGGCTCCATACCAAAAGCAATTTGATGGCGGAGTTGAGCAAGGTGAAACGCAGCATCGCGAAACAGGACGAGAAAGCGCCGCACGAAACGCTGCTCGTGGTGGACGCGACCACCGGCAGCAACGCGCTGAGCCAGGCGCGCGAATTCCATCAGTCGATCGGCCTGACCGGCTTGATCGTGACGAAGCTCGATGGCAGCGGCAAAGGCGGCATCGTCATCGCGATTCAGGATGAGCTCGGGCTTCCGACCCGCTTCATCGGCACCGGCGAAAAGCTCGAAGACCTGGAGCTTTTCGACGGCCGGAAGTTTATCGAGCAGATGATTTAGACGGCGCGTCTTGCGCGCTGTCATCCCGAGCCGCGCAGAGGGCGAGGGACCTCCCAGGCGCACGGAAATCCACACAAAGATCGCTGAGGATAGCTCGGCACGAATCGCTGCGCGATTAGCGGAACATAGTCTGCTTTTGATTCGTGTGCTGTTAGACCGCCTGTGAGGTCCCTCGCCGTCTGCGCGGCTCGGGATGACACGCATTTTTAAACCGCAATTCCCGCGTAGAAATTCGCCGGACATTACGGCAAGCTTCCCGCATCCATGTTCAGCTTCGTCGCGCGACGCGTCTTGCAGATGATCCCGGTGCTTCTCGCCATCGCGACGCTCACCTTCTTCATGATCCGGCTGGCGCCGGGCGGGCCGTTCGATGCGGAGAAGAATGTCTCGCCCGAAATCCGGAAGAATCTCGAAAGCTATTACGGCATGAACAAGCCGGTCTATCAGCAATATTTCGACTACCTCGGCCGTCTGGTGCAGGGCGATCTCGGCCCCTCCTTCAAGTATTCGAATTGGACCGTGAACGAGTTGATCGCCCAATCCTTTCCCGTCTCCGCCGAGCTGGCCTGCTGGTCGCTGCTCATCGCGCTGCTCTTCGGGCTGCCCGGCGGGAATCATCGCCTCGCTGCGGCCGAACACGCTCACCGATTACATCCCCTCCTCGCTCGCGCTCACCGGGATTTCGATTCCCAACTTCGTCCTCGGTCCCTTGCTGGTCCTGGTCTTCGCGCTCAGTCTCGGATCTGTTCCCGTTTCCGGCTGGGACGGTTGGATGGATCGCATTCTGCCTTCGATCACGCTCGGCGCCCTGTATGCCGCCTACATCGCGCGCCTCACCCGCGGCGGCATGCTCGAGATTTTATCCCAGGATTTCATTCGCACCGCGCGCGCGAAAGGCGCCTCGCCGTTGCGCGTGATCTTGAAACATGGATTGCGCGGCGGCCTGCTGCCGGTGGTCAGCTATCTCGGGCCGGCCGTCGCCGGCCTGATGACCGGCTCATTTGCGGTCGAGACGATTTTCCAAATCCCGGGCCTCGGCCGCTATTTCGTCAACGCGGCTTTCAATCGCGACTACACCATGCTGCTCGGGCGCCGTCCTGTTTTACGGCGCGCTCATTCTTCTCTTCAATTTGATCGTCGACATCGTGCTCATTTGGATGAACCCGAAATTGAAATTCGAATGAACGCGCTGGCCGATCCAGCCGGATCAACCGCCTGCCGATCTTGGTCCGCCTGAGGAACAGGAAGCCGGCAGCTCGCTCTGGCGCGATGCCTGGCATCGCCTCGCGAAAAACAAAATGGCGGTCGTCAGCGCGATCATCCTGATCCTGATCGTTCTGGCCGCCTTCCTCGGCCCGCAATTCTCCGGGCAATCCTACGAAACCCAGGATTTGCGGTTGGGAGCGACTCCGCCCAGCGCCGCTCACTGGCTCGGCACCGACACGCTCGGCCGCGATCTGCTCGTCCGCATTCTTTACGGCGGCCAGATTTCCATCTCAGTCGGTTTGTGCGCCACCGCCGTGGCGCTGACGATCGGCGTCCTCTACGGGACGATTTCCGGCTTTCTCGGCGGAAAAGTGGACGCGTTCATGATGCGCATCGTGGACATCATCTTCGCGCTCCCTTTACCGTTTTCGTCATTCTGCTCATGGTTTTTTTCGGGCGGAAGTTTGTGCTGCTCTTCGCGGCCATCGGCGCCGTGCAATGGCTGACCATGGCGCGCATCGTCCGCGGCCAGGTCCAATCGCTGCGCCACCAGGAATTCATCGAGGCGGCCGAGGCGCTCGGGACTTTCCAAGCTGCGAATCATTTTTCGCCACATGATCCCAAACGCGCTCGGGCCGATCATCGTTTACGCCACGCTCACCGTCCCGAGCGTGATGCTGCTCGAAGCGTTCCTCAGTTTCCTTGGGCTCGGCGTCCAGCCGCCGATGAGTTCCTGGGGCGTCCTCATCAAGGAAGGCGCGGACAGCATGGAGGAATTTCCCTGGCTGCTCATCTACCCCGGGCTGTTCCTCGCCGTGACCCTTTTCTCGCTCAATTTCCTCGGCGACGGTCTGCGCGACGCGCTCGATCCGCGGGCGGCGAAGGACTGAAGCAAGTGACGTGTGACATGTGACGAGTGACGAGAAGGAACCCGATGCCGATCGCCTGAACACGTCACACGTCACACGTCACACGTCACTTCTTCGACCCCGCTCCTGCGGGTCGAAGATCTTCGGACCTACTTCCACACTCGAGCGGGCGTGGCCCGCGCGGTCGATGGAGTTTCGTTCGCGCTCAAGAGCGGAGAGACGCTCGGCATCGTCGGCGAATCGGGCTCGGGGAAATCGGTCGCGTGCTATTCGCTCCTGCGGCTCATTCCCCAACCGCCCGGCCGGATCGAAAGCGGCACCGCGCTTTTCGACGGCACCGATCTGCTTCATTGCCCGGAGGAAGAGCTGCGGCGCATTCGCGGCAAACGCATCTCGATGATCTTCCAGGACCCGATGACGTCGCTCAATCCTTACATGCGCATCGGCGATCAGGTCACCGAGCCGCTGCGGATTCATGAGAAACTCTCGCGGTCCGAGGCGTTCGAGCGCGGAGTCACCGCTCTGCGCGAAGTGGGAATCCAGGACGCCGAGAAACGGATGCGCTCCTATCCCGCACGAATTTTCCGGCGGCATGCGCCAGCGGGTGATGATCGCGACCGCTCTGATCACGCATCCGGAAATCCTGATCGCCGACGAACCGACGACCGCTCTCGACGTCACGGTTCAGGCGCAAATCCTGGAGTTGATTCGCGATCTCCAGCAAAAACGCGGCATGGCCGTCATCCTGATCACGCACGATATCGGAATCGTCTCCAGCTTTTGCGACCGCGTGCTCGTGATGTATGCCGGGCCGCATTCTGGAGGAAGCGCCGACCGACCCGGCTTTTTTACGAACCGAAGCATCCCTACAATCAGGCCCTCCAGCGCGCGATTCCCGCCTTGAACGAAAAGGGCGCGGAGCTCGCCACCATTCCCGGCGCGCCGCCGGATGTTTCCGCGCGGATCGACGGCTGTCCGTTCGCGCCCCGATGCGAATATGCCTTGGAGAAATGCCGGACATCGCAGATCGTTTTGAAAGAAGTGGGGCCCGGCCATTTCTCAGCCTGTCTGCGAATTCAACTGGGCGAGATCGACCTCGCCTCCGCGCATTCGCCGAACGAGATTTCCAGATGAAGTACGCTACTCTGTTTGCACGATGACCAGGATCCATCATCCAAAGTCCAGTGGTTCGATGTGGGCCCTTTTCGGCGGTATTCTCGCGGCCGCTGCGGTAGCCTGGGGTTCGTTTTACTTCAGCCGCACTCAGGAAAACGTCGTGGTGGAAAGGGAGCACTGGGTCGAGCGGCCAGTCCCTCCCGACAAGCAACTCCGGCGGCGAGCTCAGCCAGGACCAATATCTCGTCACGCGCCAAAACGGAACCGAAACCGCCTTTCGCAATCCTCTACTGGGACAACAAGCGTCCCGGGATTTATGTGGACGTCATCACGAACGAGCCGCTCTTTTCTTCGACCGACAAGTTCGACAACGGGATCGGCTTCCCCAGTTTCACGAAACCGATCGAGCCGGACTGCGTGACCCAGAACGTCGACGACCGTTTCGGCATGACCCGCACCGCAACTGCGGGCGCGAAAAAGCCAGATCGCATCTCGGCCATCTTTTCAATGACGGTCCGCCGCCGACTGGATTGAATTACCAGGTGAACTCGGCGCGCGCTGCGGTTTGTTCCCGTCGAAAAATTCAAGGAAGAAGGCTATGGCAAATACCTTCCCCTGTTTGAACAGGCGGCCACGCCTACGCCCGCCCCGCAGCCGGCAGCTGCAAGTACGCCGATCGGTTAACGGAACTGGTATGACGGACTCGACCCCGATCTCAAGAGCGTGCCGGACGAACGAGCCTGCTTCTGGCTGCTCTTCGCCCTTGCCACCGCGGTGACAGCGTTCGCTTTCCTGGCTCGCGGCCCAGGAGAAAAACGATGCCGCCACAAAACCGGAGAAGGATCGAAGCGCAATCCGAACGCGGATGCCGAATTGCGCGCGCGCCTGACTCCGCTGCAATATCACGTGACGCGGGAAAACGGCACCGAGCCGCCGTTTAAGAACGAATACTGGGACAATCACCGCGCCGGCATTTACGTCGACGTTATCAGCGGCGAACCGCTTTTCAGCTCGCTGGACAAATTCGAAAGCGGCACGGGATGGCCAAGTTTTACGAAGCCGATCGAGGCCGGATCGCGTCGTCGAGAAGGTCGATAACTCGTTCGGGGTCCGCACCGAAATTCGCTCGAAATCGAGCGACTCCCATCTCGGCCACGTCTTCGATGACGGTCCGCCGCCGACGCGCCTGCGTTATTGCATGAACTCAGCCGCCCTGCGTTTCGTCCCGGTCGAGAAGCTGAAAGAAGAGGGCCTTGATCGCATACCTCGCCCTCTTCGAGGCGAAGAAGTAAGCAAGTGACGTGTGACATGTGACGAGTGACAAGTTAGAAGCATGTAGCTGCGTGCCTCTGCTCTGGTCACACGTCACATGTCACACGTCACTTTCCTAGAAGTCGACGACGTCCGGACCCATTTTCCGGTCGAGAGCGGATTCGTCTTTAAGCGCCGCGTTGGAACGGTCAAGGCAGTCGACGGCGTTTCTTTCGCCCTGCGGAAAGGCGAAGTGCTTGGGCTTGTCGGCGAATCGGGCTGCGGGAAATCGACGCTCGGCCGCACCATCCTTCAATTGATTCCGGCAACGTCCGGCAGCGTCGTGCTGGAAGGCCGGAATTTGAATCGCCTGCACGGCCGCGAGCTGCGGCGCGCGCGCGCCGACTTCCAGATGATCTTCCAGGATCCCGTACGCGTCGCTCAATCCCCGCATGACCGTATTCGACACGCTCGCCGAAGCGATTCTCGCCCATCGAAAAGTTTCGCGGCGCGACCTCCATGCCCGCGTGGCGGCGCTGATGAGCAAAGTGGGTCTCCTGCCGCGCGCGATAAAAAAATATCCGCACGAGTTTTCGGGCGGACAGCGGCAGCGGATCGCGATCGCCCGTGCGCTCGCCGTGGAGCCGAAGTTGATCATCGCCGACGAACCGGTTTCCGCCCTCGATGTTTCGATTCAGGCCCAGATCATCAACCTGATCGCCAAAATCCGGCGCGAGATGGATCTGACGCTGATTTTCATTTCGCACGATCTCTCGGTGGTGAAACACATGTCCGACCGCATCGCCGTGATGTATCTCGGAAAGATCGTCGAGCTCGGTTCGCCGGACCAGGTGCTGGCGCGTCCGCTTCATCCCTACTCGAAAGCGCTGGTCAGCGCGGTGCCGATTCCCGATCCGAAACGCGAGAGCCTGCGAAAGCGAATCGTTCTGCCGGGCGATCCGCCCTCGCCGATGAAGCCCGCCGGCCGGTTGCCCGTTTCATCCGCGCTGTCCCTACATGATCGAAGCCTGCAAAGCGCAAGTGCCGCCGCTGGTCGACTGGGGCGAAAATCATTTCGCCGCCTGCATTCGCGTGCCGGAGATCGATCACGCCCCGTCGCGGCTTGCGTTAATCACAGTTAACTGCTTCGTCATCCCGAGTCGCCGCCTCCAGGAGCGGGACGTGCGGGATGACAGTCCTATGAAGTGGTTCCTTTAGTTCGAAGACGTAACCAGCTTCTCGAAACGCGGATCGCCGCGCAGCGCGTCCCATTCCGGTTCGATGCGCAAAAGTCCCGGCGTTGGTCCCATCGGCAGGCCGCAGAGCTCTTCCAATTGCGCCATCGCCAAATCCTTCTCGCCTACCTGCGCGTAGATCACGGCCAGATTCGTGGCGATGATCGGGCCATCGTAGGCATCGAGCGAACGCGGCAGCATCGCCGCGGCCTGTTCCCCTTCGCGCATCGCTTCTTCCTTCTGGCCCGAGGGCCGCATGCACCAGCCCGAGGACGGCCATCGCCTTGGCATCATCGGCGCAACATCCCAGGTCCGCTTCAACCTCGCGCCGCGTCGCTTCAAACGCGCGCCGCGCTTCCTCTTTCTGGCCCAGACCCCGCGCGACCAAGCCCTCATACCAACTGCGCGGAAACGAATATCCATCCAGCGTTCCGGCGGTTCCGCCGAGGCCAGTGTCGTTAAACCGTTCATGCGGCGAGGCGGCGAGTAAACGCGCGCCAGCCGCGTAATCGCGATCCATCAGGCTGAGGCGTAACGCGGTCAGCGTCACGCCGCCGCCCGGGTCGAATTCGCGCGGCACCTTGCGCAACGCCGCATGCATCGGCTCCGTCTGGCCGGTTCGGCGCAGTTCGATCGTCGCGCGCTCGAGCGAAAAGAAATGCGCGTTGGGATTTATCTCCATCCCCTCCGCGATCGTCCGCTCCGCTTCCGCGAAATGGCCGAGCAGCGCATACGTCTCCGACAAATTCCAGATGACCGACACGTTTCGCGGATCCAGCTCGCGCGCCTTTTCGAAGTTGGCCAGACTCGCTTCCCAGCGTCCCTGCCGGCGGTCGATGGAAGCGGTCGGCATCCCAGACTTCCGCGTCGTTCGGGGTCGTGCGCCGCGCGATTTCCAGCTCGGCCCGCGCCCGATCGTAATCGCGGAACCCAAAGTAATGATAATAGGCCAGCGCCAGGTGCGCATCGCCGAGGTCCGGCTGGAGGCGCAACGCCATTTCCGCCGCCGCCTTTCCCTGCTCGACGCGCGCCGTCTTCCGGTCGTAGCCGAACCAATACAGCTCGGTGTGCCAGCGGGAAATCTGGCAATAGGCCAGCGCAAACTGCGGGTCGCGCTTGACCGCGCGTTCCAGGAAGCGCAGCGCTTTTTCGCCATTCTCCCGCGGATCGCCCGCCCCGCTCCAGCGGAACAGGTCGCGCGCGCGCAGGTAATTTTCGTAGGCCTCCAGGTCCGCGGTGGAATGGATGCGAAGGCTGGCCTTCTCCCGCGGCGAAAGGTTCGCGCGCAACGCCACCGTGATCTTCTCCGCCAGCTCGCTTTGCAGCGCAAAGAGATCGAGCAGCTCGCGATCGAAGGTGTCCGCCCAAATATGCGCGTCGGTCCGGGCGTTGATGAGCTGGACGTTCACGCGGACACGATTGCCGGCGCGGCGCACCGTTCCCTCCAGGATATGGGCCACGCCCAGCGCCTCGCCGATCTCGCGCAGGTTCCGCAGGCCGGTCTTGTACTGCCGCACCGAAGTCCGGCTGATCACTTTCAAGTCCGCGATCTTGGCCAGATTCGCGAGGACGTCGTCCTGGATGCCGTCGGCGAAATATTCGTTCTCCTGGCTGTCACTCAGGTTCTCGAACGGCAGGACGGCGATGCTTTTTTCCGGCGGCGCCACGGCGGCAGTTGCAGGCGCTTTGGGAACTGTCGAGGCGTCGCGGCTTCGCCTCGTCCAGTTCATCGGTGCGCTTGATTCCTTCGGGCGTCAGATCAAAGCCCAGGCGAGAAGCAGCGCGACCGGAAAACCAAGCGCCAGCAGAGCGACAACCAGACGCACCGCCCAGGTCGGGATCTCGAAGAACGGAAAAGTTTGGGTGGCAATCTGGATGAGCAGCCAGCTCAGGACCGCGTAAGCCACGGCCACGCGATAAACTTTGCGCCGCTTCAGCTCGGCAAAAAAATTCTTCGCTTTCATTCCATCATCGCCGCCCAGAGTTCTTATGATGTAGAGGCGCTCGCCGCGGCGAGCGCCTAACCAATAGAACAGGCAGTTGACACAAACGCCTGCATATTTTCCACGTCTCCGATGCCCGAAGCCGTCAAAACAATCCCAGGCCGCTCGCGACGAGCGCTCCGGGCTCATCGCCGGGCTGGCGGCCTTCGGCACCTGGGGGTTGATCCCGGTTTACTGGAAATTGCTGGCGAATGTTCCCGCCAGCGAAATCCTCGCGCATCGCTTCGTCTGGACCACCCTTTTCCTGGTCTTGTTGCTGAGCTGGCAAGGACGCTGGCCCGAGCTGCGCGAAGCGACGCGGTCCCGGCGGGCGCTGATGTATTGCTTCGCCAGCGGCCTCGCGATCTCGGTGAACTGGCTGGTCTTCATCTGGGCGGTGAATGTTGGACGCGTCATCGAGACGAGCCTCGGCTATTTCATGACGCCGCTCGTGAACGTCCTTTTCGGCGCGCTCTTTTTGCGCGAACGCCTGACGCGCTGGCAGTTTATCTCGGTAATGCTCGCGCTCGTCGGCGTCCTGAACCTGACCTTCGGCTACGGCAAATTCCCCTGGCTCGCCGTGACGCTTTGCGTCTCCTTTGGCCTTTACGGGCTGCTCCGGAAAAAATCCGGCGTGCGGCCGATCCCCGGCCTTTTCCTGGAGACGACTTTGCTGACGCCGCTGGCCGCCGCCTACCTCGTTTACCTCCAGCGCGGCGGAACCTCCACGTTAGGTTCCGCGCCATGGTCGCTCGATCCTGATCCTGATCAGCACCGGCGTCGTGACCGGCCTGCCGCTCGTCTGGTTCGGCCACGCCGCGCGGCATCTCCGCATGACCACCGTCGGCTTCCTGCAATATCTCGCCCCGAGCTGCAGCTTTTTCCTGGGCGTTTTCCTTTATCACGAGCCGTTCACCCGCGCGCACCTCATCACTTTTGCCTTCATCTGGGCCGCGCTGGCCATCTTTACCGCGGAAGCTATCTGGCGCTGGCGGTCCGGACGAGAGCGCGACGCGCGTCGACAGCTCCGCTCGCGCAATCGGCGCACTAGGCCGACTGCGTCGGCAAATCCCAAATCCCAAAACCCAAATCCCAAGTAAATCCCAAACTCAAAAATCCAAGCCGCTTTCTCGAGCGCTCCCTTTTGAGCATTGGATTTTTTGAAATTACCTGGGATTTGGAGCTTGGGATTTGGGATTTCCGGGCTCGACGCCTACCAATTCTCGCCGGTCCGATTACCTTAGTGCGCGGCTCCATGACTGAAGACGACTTCCAATACGCGATCGAGAACACGCGCGTGATCCTCGCGCCGCAACGAAAGATCGCCAGCTTCGGCAGCACCAGCTTCCGCTTTTATCTCATCTCGGAATTGATGGATCAGGTGAATGAAGTCCGCGTGCGCGACGGGCGCATTCACGCGGAGCGTCCCGCAGATCCTCACGCCCGAGCATTATTGCCGTCTGCTCCTGGAAGGGTTCGGCGAGAAGGCGGAGAAATACGTCGAGCAACTGCGCGAACGCACTCGCGACATGGCGGTGTTGCGTTACGGATTTCAATTCCGCAAAGACCGACGTGGTCGAAAACACCGTTCGCGACAGGATGGAGGCGGTCGTCGAGCGCACCCGGCGGCAGGTCGAGAATTCGGACGAACCGCTCAGCGCCGTCATCCAGGGCGTGGACGACGCCTGGGAAGTTTGCCTCCTGAAATTCACGATCGATCTGATCGAACGCTCCAGCGGCGGCAACATGGGCGATTTCCAGCGGCGCTGGTTTGAGAATTTGCTGTCGAGTTTCGCCACTACCAGGCTGTAGCGCGCATGTCGGTGGCGCATCGCGCCGTGGCTACAGCGCGCTCCATCGCCAAGGCGAGACTCCTAAGCGTTTCTGATACGCCGCATCAGCTTGAAGAAGCGCAGGGTGTCGCGGACCGGATGGATACTGCTGACTTCGTCGGAATAAACCGTGGTGATCGGCACGGACTCGATGCGGCAGCCTTTCCGGCTGGCAATGATGAGCATCTCGGTTTCGTAGTCGAAGCGATCGGCGCCGCCCAAAATATCCGGAATGACGCTGCGGTGGACCATGCGAAAGCCGCATTGCGTGTCGGGAATCTCCTGCCGGCAGAGCCGCGCTGATCTGCCGGCTCATGTAGCGATTAACGAAGCGGCGCAGGTGGGGCATGTCGCGGACATTGTTCATCCGCGTGCCGATCAGGAGTTCGGCGCGAGTCGCCGCCGCCATCTCCAGAAAGAGAACGATTTCCTCCGGCAAGTGCTGGCCGTCGCCGTCGAGGATCGCGACGTAGGCGAAGCCGCGGTCGAGCCAGTGGCGCAGGCCGGTCTTGATCGATTCGCCTTTGCCGCGGTTTTGTTCGTGGACAATGACTTCGGCCCCGCCGTGGCGCGCGGCCTCCGCGGTCGCATCGGTCGAACCGTCATCGACGACAAGAACGTGATCGAGCTGCTGGAGCGTTCGGCGCGCCACGTCGCCGATATGTTTCTCTTCGAGGTAAGCGGGAATGACCGCGGCGACGGTCGTGCGATCGATTGCAGCGGCGTCTGGGCCCTCCGCCATTTTCAGCGGACGACCGGATGGAAGTCGGCCGCGTGATAGGAGCTGCGCACGAGCGGGCCGGAGGCGACGTGCTCAAAGCCTTTGGCGCGCGCGATCTCTCCGTAAGCATCGAACCGCTCGGGTGAAACGAACTCGACCACGGGAAGATGTTGCGGAGTGGGCCGGAGATATTGGCCAAGCGTCAGAACCTGGCAACCGATCTCGCGCAAGTCGTCCATCGTCTGGAAAAGCTCCGGCTCCTTTTCGCCGAGACCGAGCATCACTCCGCTCTTGGTGACGATCTTCGGCGCCAGCTCTTTGGCTTTGCGGAGGACATCGAGCGAGGTGCGATATTTCGCGCGGGAACGCACGACCGGCGTCAGGCGTTCCACCGTCTCCATGTTGTGATTGAAGATGTCGGGGCCGGCGTCGAGCACGATCTGGATACACCAATCCTGCGCGTGAAAATCGGGCACGAGCACCTCGATGATGATCGACGGATCCATCTCGCGGATGGCCTGAATCGTCCGCGCAAAATGGTTCGCGCCGCCGTCCTTGAGATCGTCGCGCGCCACGGCGGTGACGACGACGTGTTTCAATCCCATCCGGCGCACCGCTTCCGCGACCCGCTGCGGCTCATCTTCTTCCAGAGCGAACGGCTTGGCTGTGCTGACCGCGCAGAACCCGCACGCGCGCGTGCAGCGTTCGCCGGCGATCATCATCGTCGCGGTGCCCTGGCTCCAGCATTCCCAGCGGTTCGGGCACTGCGCGCTTTCGCAAACGGTGTGGAGACGCAGATCGGAGATGAGCGCCTTGGTGGAAAAGAAAACGGGATTGGAAGGCAACCGCACTTTGATCCAGGGCGGCTTTTGCGCCTGGTGCAGGGCTGGATCGATCTTCGCGCAGGACATCACGGGGAAGGTAAGAGTGACGTGTGACGAGTGACAAGTGACAAGTTAGGGAGCCGCGCGTCATCCCGAGCTGGCGAAGCGGCGAGGGATCTCACAGTCGCAGGGAGAATCACGCAAGCCCGCTGGCGCGATCCACGAAGATCGGCGTGGCGAGGCTCGCGTGTATTTTGGTAACGACAGACCGCCTGTGAGGTCCCTCGTCGTCTTCGCGACTCGGGATGACCGGCTGTGACAGCTATAGCTTCGTCCGACCCGAGAGCGCCTGATAGAGCGTCAACTCATCCGCCGATTCGAGTCCTCCACCCGCCGGAAGACCATGCGCAATCCGCGTCAACGAAACGCCGAACGGCTTCAGCAGCTCCACCAGATAATTCGTCGTTGCCTCTCCTTCCACGTCGGCGGCAAGCGCGAGAATGATCTCGGAAAATTTCTCCTGTTCGACTCGCGCCACCAGTTCCTTGATCCGCAGATCATCGGGGCCGACGTGATCGAGCGGCGAGATCCGGCCGCCTAGGGAATGGTAACGGCCGCGGAACGCGCTCGTCTTTTCCAGCGGCAGGATATCGGTCGGTTGTTCGACCACACATAGCAGATCCGCGGCGCGGCGTGGTGTCCGAGCAAATGTCGCAGGTTTCGTCCATGGTGAAAAAACCACAGCGCGGGCAGGGCCGCACCGTCTCGCGCGTAGCGGTGATGGATCGAGCAATGCTTTCCGGCTGCTGGCCGCGCGATTGGACGATCCAGAGCGCGATGCGTTCGGCGGAACGCGGGCCGATTCCCGGCATCTGCCGCAGTTGCGCGATCAATTCCCGGATCGCCGAGGGATATTCCGTTTTCCTCAAGACCGGCGCCTCAATGCTCCGGCGTGCTGCTCAACTGCAAGGCCAGGGGCTCGAGCCGGCGAAGATATAATTGCAGCGGCCGATCCTCTTCTCCCTCGGGGCCGCGCGCGCTCTGAAATTGAGAGTAGGCTTCGGCCCAGCGTTTCTCGCGATACAGGACAACGCCGTTCCAAAAGGCGTCGCGCCGCGTGATGATTTCGCGCGAAGCATTCAGCGCCAGCGCGACCGGTTCGTAAATTTCGTGCCGTTCGCGGACATCGACTCCGCTCAGGAAGTCGATCGGCCGCGCCACGAGAATCTTGCTGGCGAGCTCGAAGGTGCGAGGCCCGAGCAGAACGCGCGAGCCGTAGAAGCGATTGGCGATGCAGAAGCGCCGCGCCAATTCCACCGGCTCGCCCGTGGCGAGCATGTTGCGCTGTCCGTTGTTTTTGACCGGCGCCATGATCATGGTGCCGGAGCTGACGCCGGCATGGACGCCGGTGTTCCGAAGCGCCTCCAGCTTGCTCGACTTGTTGGCCTCGGAAAACGATTGAGTCAGCGCCATCGCTTTGCGCGTCGCTTTTTCGGCATGCTGTTTGTCGCTCTCCGGGAAACCGAAGATCGCCACCACGCCCTCGCCGCCGGCTGACTCGATGTAAGCGCCCTCCGCTCGCAACGCCTGGGTGGCATGGGCGATGAACATCTCCGTGATCTCGGCAAACACCGCCGGCTCGCAGTCCTCCGCCAGGTCGTGCTTGTTCGCGAGGTCGCAGACGACTGCCGTGACTTCGCAAAGGCGTGCGCCGGAATCGGTCACGGCGTCGCTCCGCCTGGCCCGGGCCCTCGGTTTCTCCACGACACGCTCAGGAACGGCAGCCACCGAAGGCACAACCGCGATTGGCGCTTCGCGCGGCATCGGGGGCCGGCGCGATTTTCGGCGGACGTGAACGCCTCTCCTCCAAATATTCAGCGAACCAGGCGCTGAACCAGATGTAGCCGAGCGCGGCCAGATAACTCAGGAGCACGGCGCCCGCGGCAGGAAGAGGCTGGAAGAAAACTTTGAAGAGCGAACAAATCCAGGCGACGCCCGCCAATTCGACCAGCAGGATGGCCACGATCCCGCCCATGTGCTTGCGGCGCGAAGTGGCCAGCGTCATCCAGGCCACGCCGATGGCGAGCGCGAAGACAATGACGTATTGCCATCGGTCCGGGACAAACTTCGTGGCGCTCCCATCCTTGGAGAAAAGATCGGTGAGCATCATCTCCGGCCGCAGCAGCCAGCCGTAGACATGCAGGCCCATCATGAGCCCGCCTACGATCAGGCCAATAAGCAGCGCTGGAATGAGATGGCGTTTCATCTAGAGACTGGTTTCAACTCTTTTCCACTGGCGCAAGTGGATAGTGAGACTGAACCACGAGATCGCTCAAGAACTTATCGGGGGCATCGATCGCCTCCCGGCCCAGCACGAACCGCTTTTCTGCCCGGAATTTTTTTGGATCAGGCTCAGGCCAAACTGATAATCCTTAAACAAATGCGCGCAAAGATCGGGCATCGTCATCCGCTCGGCGTGGGCGCGCTCGACCAGGCGAGCAATGGCCGGCTCGTCGAAAACAATCTCGAGCCCATGCTCCTGTTGAAATTGTTCCGCGAAGGCGTGCGCACTTTTTTCCAGGGCGGCCTCTTCCTGTTTATGTCCCTCGGCCATCAGGCGCTCGAGCACCTTTTTCGGCTCGCGCACCAGTTCCGCCGAGACCCGCAACTGGCTCAGGCCTGAACCGGCGAGGTAATATTTGTAATCCCGGAACAATTTTTCCCAGACGGTGAGCAATCCGCGCGCGCCGGTCTTTTCCTGGGCCGCCGCTTCCGCCATCAGGCGCAAAGCTTCATCCTCGAAACTGATCTCGATGCCGTAGGCGCGGAAGGCGCGCTCGTATTGCCGGAGAATGCTCCCCTCCGAAAACTTCATGATCTGGTAAAGATCATCCGCCGCGAGCTCTTCGCAGACGACCCGGACCGGCAGCCGCCCGATAAATTCCGGCTCGAACCCGTACTCGATGAAATCCTGCGTCTGGACGAATTGGAACAGCTCATTGTCCATCACGTGCCGCGGCTCGGTATTGAATCCGATCTGGCCCTGGACGAGCCGCCGCGAAACCTGTTGCTTCAACCGCTCGAACGCGCCGCTCACCACAAACAAAATGTGGCGCGTGCTGATCGTCTCGCGTTTCGCCTTGCCGCCGCGCCGCTGGAATTCGAATGCCGCCTGGAGCTGCGCCTGCAGATCGTTCGCGCTCCGCAACGGCACATCGGTCTCTTCCATCAGCTTGAGCAGCGTCGTCTGCACTCCCCGCCCGCTCACGTCGCGGCCGACCATGTTCCCAGCCGCGGCGAGCTTGTCGATCTCGTCAATGTAGATGATGCCGAATTGCGCGAGCTGCACGTCGCCGTCCGCCTTGTCGACCAGTTCGCGCACGAGGTCTTCCACGTCGCCGCCGACGTAGCCGGTCTCACTGAACTTCGTCGCGTCCGCTTTCACAAACGGCACTTTGATCAGCTCCGCGATGTGCTTGATCAGGTAAGTTTTTCCGACGCCGGTCGGGCCGACCAGAATCACGTTCTGCTTCGCGTATTCCGTCTCCTCGGCCTTCGCCGCATCTTCCTTCTCGAGCTGGCGCAGGTAATTGACGTGGTTGTAGTGATCGCAAACCGCGATGGAGAGGACCTTTTTCGCCTCGTCCTGCTTGATCACAAACCGGTCGAGATGCGCCTTGATATCGCGGGGCAGGAAATCGAAAACAAACTGCTCGCCCTCCGGCGGCCGGGGCTTTTCCTCGGCGCCTGCTTCGGCCGGTTCCGGCTCGGTGTAGGTCGCAAACGAGACCTTATCGCCGAAGTTCGTCTTCATGAATTCGGAGAGCTTCGCCTTGAGTTCTTCAGGCGATGGAAATGGCGGATTTTGAGTCATAACGGCAGCTCGCGGCAAAAACGGCGAGTCGAGAGGCCCTAACTTAGCATCGCCGATACGCGTGTAAACGGGGTTCGAGATGCGGGATACGGGATACGGGATGCGGGATGCCCGGAAATCCCGAATCCCAGGTCCCAAATCCCAAGTAAATCCCAAATTTCCAACTAAGCGCTTTCGCAACGTTCCTTGTTTTGAGAATTGCTTTCTTTTCCACATTACCTCGGATTTGGAGCTTGGGATTTGGGATTTCCGGGCCGTATCTCGCATCCCGTATCTCGCATCCGCATCCGGCTGTTACCTTTGACGGTTTGACGCTTCCTTACGCGGCTGTAACTTTACTGCATGAAACGCCTATTAATGAGTGCGGTTGTCGGTGCGCTGGCTCTCGGCACGGCCATGGCTGATCGGCCTCGGAAGGTTGTTGAAGAGAAAACTCAAGCCGATAACGCGAATTACACTTACGTCCCGGTGACGGGTTCGCATATCAAGCAAAAGGCCAAGAAACGCAACATCATCACGGTGACCAAGCACCATAACCTCCTGACCATCGACCAGAGGGAGATGCAGCGGAATGGCATGGGCTCGATTGCCGACCAGTTGAGCCGATATCCCGGCGTCTCGATCAGCGGCGGCCGCTAAGACCTTAGCCGCGGCCCTGTGGGCCGCGTGAGAGCGACCGTGGCAGCGGCCGTGCGCCAGCGGCCGTTGCCGGCGATTCTTTTGCTCGTCCTCTGACGAGTCATCTGTGACGCTCATGACTCTCGTTCCCAAGTTTTACTTGGGAATGCGCGCTCACCGATGATCAAGCTTGAAGTCGAGCGCGAGCATTCCGGATTACGGCTGGACCGTTTTCTTGCCCTTGCGCTGCCGGCCTTTTCCCGGGCGCGGCTCCAAACCTTAATCAAGAACGGATTCGTCACGCTCAACGGAACGAATCCTCGGTCGCGCGATCCTGTTCGCACCGGCGACACGGTGGAACTGACCGAACCGGAGATCGAAAAAGTCGAAGCGCTGCCGGAACAAATGGCGCTGGAGATTCTTTTCGAGGATGACGACCTGCTCGTCCTGAACAAGCCGGCTGGGCTGGTGATGCATCCGGGCGCCGGGCATCAGCAGCATACTTTGGTGAACGCCCTGCTGGCGCATTGCCAAAATTTATCCGGCATCGGGGGGAAGGAACGTCCCGGAATCGTTCATCGGCTGGACAAGGAAACGAGCGGCTGCCTCGTCGTCGCGAAAAACGACGCGACCCATCGCGATCTCTCCCGCCAATTTGCCGCGCGCACGATGACGAAGATTTATCTCGCGCTGGTGGCCGGAACGTTGCGCAAAAGCACCGGCGTGATCGACAAGGCGATTGCCCGTCATCCCGTCCACCGGCAACGGATGAGCATTGCGCGGCGTCAGGGGCGCTCCGCGAAAACAGAATATCGCGTCCTGCGGGCCGGCAACGACATCAGCCTGCTCGAGTGCACTCTGCACAGCGGCCGGACCCATCAGATCCGCGTGCATCTGCACGACCTCGGACATCCGGTTCTGGGCGATAAGTTGTATGGCGGAAAACGCGCCGGAGATTTCCCTCGCCAGATGCTGCACGCCTCGAAGCTGGCCTTCAATCATCCGCGCTCCGGCGAGGAGATGAGTTTCGAAGCGCCGTTGCCGGCTGACTTCGCGGAAGCGTTGCGGCAGACTTTCGGCCGGTTAAGGAAAGTGAGAGCCAAGCCAGATCGCCGCCACGAGCGGAGGCACGATGATGATCAGGCGCATCCACGGTTCGGCGCGCCAGGGCAATAGGAAGAGGCGCTCGTTCCAAAAGAGGAAATAAGCGAAGAGCGAGATGGAGAGAACCGGCCAGGTGAGCGACCGGCGCCACGCGGCCAGCGGCAGAATCCAGGTGCAATACCAGGGGTGAAGGACGGGGCTTAAGACCAGCGCGGTGCCGAGCGCCCAGAGCATCCCGCGTTTCCAATTCCGGAAAAACAGCAGCGAGACGAGCACGACGCAGATGACGATGATGACGTTGTAGTGATAATTTTTCTGGCGCGGGTTCGGCCAGACGGTCTCTTCGATCAGCCACCAGAAGAGATCATTCAGCCGCGTGACGTGGGCGAACTGACGCAAGTGAATCCCAGATCGGAATTTCGGGATAGCCGTAAAACAAGCTGAGCAGCAGCGGGAATCGCCGCGCTCACGACGAGAGTGATCGCGCGAAGGCGGAGCGCGAAGACGCAGCAGAGAAGCAGGAGGACGGGGACGAGCTTTACCGAGATGGCGACGCCAAAAGCGGCCGAGGCGGCCAGCGCGAACCACCATTTCCGGCGCGAATCAGTTTCGGTCTCGACGCGGGTGAGGAAGAGGATTCCGGCCGTCATCGGCAGGATCATCAGGCTGTCGAAATGGGCGGAACCGGCAAAGCAGTAAACGACGAGGGGATTCCAGGCGTACCAGGCGGCGTTGGCGTAGGGTGAGGTGGCGGCGTCGGCGAGGGTCGGCGGTCACAGGCCGCGCTACAGAGAAGAGACGCAGGAGGAGGGCGATGGTGGCGAGGTCAGCGGCGGTGAAGAGGAACTTGTAGAACAGCGGGCTGTCGGAAATTCGGCTGAGCGCGGCGAAGATCAGCTCGGCGCCGGGCGGGTAGATCGCGCGGACATCGCGGTGATTGATCTTATCCCAGGCGGGAAACTCCGCGCGGACCGGCTCCAACTGCGGATCATCCGGCGCATGGACGTAAGGATTGAAACCAGCCTGCTGGATTTTTCCCTCCCATTGGTAGCGCCAGAAATCGTCTCCCGGCTCCAGAGGCAACACGACCAGACGCAGGATGACCACAACCGCCCAGAAGATCGCGCGTTTGAGACCGAAGACTGATGCTCGAGGGAAAGTTCGCGACGGCGACAAAGTAGGCGATCCCGCAAAGCATCCCGGCGGCGACGAATTTCACCGGCATTTCCTCGAGCTTCCAGTCGTCGAACAAATTCAGAGAAGCGCAGAGGAGAATCTCTGCGATGAGCGCGATCGCGAAACGGACGAGCTGGGGCCAGCGACGCGCGTCCATGCGGCCGATCTTAACCAGCTTTGACGGCCGAGGTGCCGTCTCCAACGGATCCGGTGTCGGACTTCGCTGCCTTCCGACGAATCCGCTGCGAGTCCGGCGCGATAAGCGGCGAGGTCGACCAGCTCCGCCACCCGGGATTTCAACCCGCGCGCGCGCACGCCGAGGAAGAGAACGAAGCAGAGATAAAGGAGCCAGGGCCACGGACTGAAATGGCCGGCATGCAGCTGTTGGTAGGCGAGGAGCGAGAGCACCACGAGATTGATGATGACGGTCGTCGTCACGAATCGGTAGTGAAGCGCCGCGCGGGTCAGGCATTTCGGGCCGCCGTGATATTCCGTGACGGTGCGCAGAATGATGCTCCACCAAAAGTTCCCGTAGATCTGAATGTCCCATTCATTCCAGCCGGTGTCGGTGGAGTAACGCCAGCCTTCCTCATCGAGCAGGCCGAAGATGGAGCCGAGCAGGTAATGGCGGTCCTTGCCTTCCTCGCTCCAGTAACTGCGCTGCGCCCAGCCTCCGCCGACCTCCGCGCCGGCGGGCAATTGCTCATGCGTGCTGATGACAGCGCGCGGCGTCCGTTTGAAATGGAGCCAGGTGAAATAACGCGACCATCCCCGCACGAGCGGCTGGGCGAACGCGAGAAACGTGACCAGCAACCGCGCCGGGATCGTGTCGAACCTGGGCTCGATGCGCGCGCGCAGCATGTAGGAGATCGCCACGCAAAGCGTTCCGCCGAGCATCAGGTAAGGGACGATGCGCAGGCCCGGCAGAAAGATGCCGAGCCCAAAGAGGAAAACCGTGAGCGCGAACCATTCGATGCTGCTGAGGTAGGAGGCGATTTCCGATTGCGGCGTCGGATAAATCGACTGGAAAAAGCCTTCGCCGAAAACGCCGTGATAGATGATCGGCCGGTTGATGAACCAACTGAAGCGCGGAGTCCCGTAAATCTGCCCACGCCATTTCGCGGTGCCGGTCGGGCCGAAGAAAACGAGATGCTTGAAGCGCAGCATCGATTCGGCTTCGCCATACCCTTCCTGTTGTTTGCGAAAGGCGCGCAGGGTGAAACGGCGATGATGCCAGACCACCGCGGTGGGACTGAAGGCGATGGCGTGCCCCGCCTGTTGGACGCGCCAGCAGAAATCGACGTCGTCTCCGGCTTTGTGATACTCCGGGTCGAACCCGCCGACGTTTTCAAACGCCCAGCGATACCACGCCATGTTACAACCCGGGATGTGCTCGGCGACGGTGTCGGTGAGGAGAACGTGGCTCGGCCCGCCGGGCGCCGCCGCGACACAGGCCTGCACCCAGTTTTGAGCCGGAGGCGAAACATTCGGCCCCCCCACCCCCGCGTAATCTCCGCTCAGCAACGTGCTCAACAAATAATAAAGCCAATCCGGGTCGGCCATGCAGTCTGAGTCGGTGTAGGCAAAGATCTCGCCTTTCGCGAGGGCGGCGCCGTGATTGCGCGCGTGGCTCAGGCCGTGGTTGGTTTGATAAACGTAGCGGACGCTGGGAAAACGGGCGGCAATCTCGCGCGTGTTATCGGTCGAGCCGTCGTCGACCAGGATGACTTCGTAATGCGGGTAATCGATCTTGCCCAGCGACTCCAGGCATTCGGCCAGCGTCTTGGCCCCGTTGTAGGAACAGACAATGATCGAGACAAAAGGATAGGAGGGCAACGGCCGGTGCGGCAGCGCGGCGTTGTCCTGGCCGAGCTTGTCGCGCAACAGATGGAACGATTTTTTCGGCTCGCGCCCGCGCGTGACGATGCCAAAAGCCCAGTCGGTGATCTCCTGCTCGCCGGTGAACCATTCGTCCGTCCAGGTAAAGAAGATCGTCCCCGCTAGCCCGCATTTCACCACGCTCTCGATGTGCCAGCCGAGCATCTCCGCCTGCTCGTCCTCGGTGTGACGGATCGTGTCCATCCCGAACTCGCCCAGAATGAGCGGCCGATCTTCCGACAAGTTTTGCAGGCGGAGCAGGTAGCGCTCGAAGGCATCCTGGTTGTGGAGATAAACATTGAAGCAGGAGAAATCGCTGTTCTGCGGGAGAAGGAACTCCGTGGGCGGATAACTGGCGTAAGAGAAGAGCACGCTGGGATCGGTCTCGCGGCCGAGGCGGATCAGATGTTCGACGAACTCGGTGACTCGTCGGACGCCGAGCCAGCGGACCATCGTGCTCGAGATTTCGTTGCCGACGAGATAGCCGAAGATGGCCGGATGGCCGCGGTTCGCGGCGACCGACTTGCGGACCATCCGGGCAATTTGATCGCGCGACGATTTCTTGCGCAGAAACTCCACATGCTTTTCCCAGGGCAACGTGATGAGCACGCGCATGCCGACCGCCGCGCAGGCATCGAGGAACCAACGGGGCGGGACGTGATAGATGCGGACAAGGTTGAGGCCGATCTCGCGCATCTGCGCCAGATCGCGTTGCGCCTGCTCCGGCGAGCCGAGGTAATGGCCTTCGCTGTCGGGACGGAACGGACCGTAAGTGACGCCTTTGACGAAGAACTTGCGGTCACCTTCGAAGAAGAATTTCGCGACGGCGCGAATCGGACCCGAGGAAGTCGAGCTCACAGCGGAGCTTGGATAGTCTACGGCGACGACGAGACGCAAAGTTTTATCTGGAGACTCTCAAGGAGCGGCGATTTACAAACCGCCGATTTATTGGGTCGGCGGTTTCGAGACCGCCGCTCCTTGAGGCTTGCTCTAATGCCTCGCGCACGATGGCGGCGGTGCGCTCAATGTCCTGAACACTGTGAGCCGTAGATAAGAAGCCGGTTTCGAATTGAGACGGGGCGAAATAAACGCCCCGGTCGAGGCAGGCCCGGAAAAAGCCCGCGAATTTTTCCGGGTCGCTCCGCTTCGCACTTCCAAATCATCAACCGGATCCGCGGTGAAAAAGAGACAGAACATCGAGCCGATGCGGTGGAATACCCACGGCAGTTCCAGTTCGCGCAGCGTCTCGCGCATCAATTCCTCGAGGCGCGCCCCGTTTGCTTCAAGCAATTTCCATCCATCGATCCGCTCGAGCTCGCGAAGCTGCGCGAGCCCCGCGGCCATCGCCAGGGGATTTCCCGACAACGTGCCGGCCTGATACACGGGACCTTGCGGCGACAACTGGTCCATGATCTCGGCGCGGCCGCCAAAAGCGCCCACCGGCAGGCCGCCGCCGATGATCTTGCCGAGCGCGGTGAGGTCGGGGCGAATACCGAAGAGTTCCTGGGCACCGCCGCGCGCGACGCGAAAGCCGGTCATGACTTCATCGAAGATCAACAACGCGCCATGCTTCGTGCATTCGTCGCGCAACGCCTGCAGGAAATTCTCGCGCGGGAAATAAAGACCGGCGTTGGCGGGGATCGGTTCGAGGATGATTGCCGCGATCGATTTCGGGTTCTCCCGAAAGGCGGCGCGAACGGCTTCGATGTTGTTGAAGGGAAGCGAAATCGTGAGCGCGGCGAATTCGCGCGGCACGCCGGCGCTGTCAGGACGGCCATGAGTCAGGGCGCCGCTGCCGGCCTGGACGAGCAAGGCGTCGACGTGGCCGTGATAGCAACCTTCGAACTTGATGATCTTATCGCGGCCGGTGAACCCGCGCGCGAGGCGAAGGCAGGACATGGTCGCTTCGGTGCCGCTGTTGACCATTCGGACCTTTTCGATCGAAGGGACCCAGCGACAGATCAGCTCGGCCATTTCGACTTCCAGCGGATTGGGAATGCCGAAGCTGAGGCCGCGGCCTGCGGCGGCGCCGACAGCCTCCACGACGACGGAGGGCGCGTGGCCGAGAATCGCGGGCCCCCACGAGCCGACGTAATCGATATATTCGTTGCCGTCGACGTCCCAAATCCGTGCGCCTTCAGCGCGATCGACGAAAAAGGGATCGCGACCCAGGCCGCGGAAGGCGCGCACGGGGGAATTAACGCCACCGGGGATGCGAGCCAGAGCGCGCTGGAAGAGTTCGGATGAATGGGAAGCCATGCGAATGAAGGGGGCAAACGTCCAACGCCCAACGTCCAACGTCCAACGCCGAATTTGGGAAGCGCCGTCACGTTGACACGAGGATTCGGCGCTTCTACGCTCCGGTTCGCTTTAAAGGGCGGGGTAGCCAAGTGGTAAGGTCGGGGTCTGCAAAACCTCTATTCGCGGGTTCGATTCCCGCCCCCGCCTCAATTCCATGCGCGGATTGACTTGGTGGACGGGGCTTTTGTTCGACGCGCCGGTTCGATTGATTCGCTCGCTCCCGCTCGCTCACCCCTGCCGGGGCTTCGTCCATGTCGCTCGGCTCCCGCCGGCTCCATTCCCGCCCCCGCCTCAATTCATAGGTCTCAGTCGAGCGCTTCGGGAGGCGGAAGCTGCATTGGAGGAAATCCGCGCGGAGTCCGACCCGCTGGCCGTGATATTTTCGTGTCGCGCCGGCAATACCGAAACATGCCAGACACCAAAAGCGGCAAGCGCAGAGAAATAGCGGCCCGCCTGAGCTGGCAAACAGCGTGCGATCTGGGTTTTCGCGGGAACCTCGAAGAGTGGGAGCGGCTAAATCAGTGGAGCGGCGGGCGAGATCGCCCGCGTCACTGGGACGATCGAGGAGTATCTGCTTTCATCCGGCGCTGCCATTCGTCACATGAGATCACCGGATCGCGGCGAGGGAACTTCGGCAGTTCCTTCAAGTCATATGGCTTCCCGAATCCGAAGAGCTCTGCCATGTCTACGAAGCACGACAGCGGCACGCTCGGCATCAATCTCAGCTCGTATCCCTCACTGCGTCCCTGTTGCGCCGGGATCATGTTCATCACATTGATCGCGTCGAACACACGGGAAAAGCGAAGCGGCCCGGCGTCCCAGGGATCGACGCCGAGATCGAACATGATGTTGGCAGCGGCTTCCCTCGCGCGCGGATCATTGCCGGCGATGAGTGAGGTGGGGCGCGTGCCGAGAAGTTCCGGGTGGTCGAAAAAGATCATGAGGGGGAGGTTGACCCTCACCACTCGCATCTGGGGGTGCTTGGCCTGAATCCGTTCGGCTCGTGTCCTGTCGGACGCGAGCTCGAGATAGCCGTCCGGCGCCACTCGCTTCTCTCCGCCACTCACGTCGATGACGATCTTGCCGCCGAGGTCACCGAGACTGCTCGCGACTTCCTCCACGACGGCACCCGGCACGGCGAGAATGACAATCGCCGCCTGCGCCGCGGCCTCCTTCTGGCTCACGGCCGAGGCTTTGGAACCGGTGCGCTTGACCAGGTCCCGCACCGTGTCGCGCGCCGCGTCCCGGCTGCCGTAGATCACCGGATATCCACGCTGGCCCAATGCCGGACCAAGCGTGCCCGCGAGAGTGCCGGTCCCGATGATTGCCACCGGCGGCTTGTCAGTCGTGACAGCCTGGGCGCCGTGGCCTGCCAGGATGAGCAGAAATAACGCGATTCTCATAAGCACCTCCAAACGATTGGCGTGACAGCATCGCTCAGTCGCAATGGAAGTAGAAGCGATTTCCATCGATGTCCTCGAGCGTGAATTGACGCAAGCGCCACGGCTTTTTCTCGAGGGGCTCCCGCCCGCATGCGTGGCGGCTATCGCTGCGTGATAGATTTGAATTTACGACAACAGTCCTTGCCGGTCTTTTTCATGGCGGCCTTTACTGTCTTCCCATCGCGTTGGCCGTATTCGACGCCCCGGTTCGATTGATTCGCTCGCTCCGCGCGCTCACCCCGTCCCGGGGCTTCGTCCATGTCGCTCGGCTCCCGCCGGCTCCATTCCCGCTCCCGCCTCGCTTCGTCATGTCGCTCGGCTGCCGACTCCATCCCGCACTCGCCTCCTGCGAAATCGGCTCGACCTGCGCGCGTTGAGGTTGTCTCGTTAGGTGCGCCACCATCCCCAGTGGAGAGGCAGACATCGGTGCCATGACGCGGTCCTGATCTGGATGGGCACGATCGTTATCGCGGCGTCGGAAGCGGCCCTGGCGCGCGATTATTTCGTTAATCCCAGCGGCGACGAGAATGCATTCCCGACGGTCCAAAGCGCGGTCGATGCGGTGGTGGGGCAGACGGAAATCGACCGGGCGAACATTTTTATCGCCCCGGGCAAATACTGGGAGCGCGTGTCGGTGGACAAGCCGTTCGTGACCTTTATCGGACAAGGGGACGCGCCGGCAAACGTGACCATTTCGTTCAATGGCATTCCAGTCTCAAGCTGCGACCGTCGCCATCCACCCAACCGCGGTTGCCTTCATGGCCCGCAACCTGACTTTTGAAAACTCCACGCCGGCGAGCAGCCCCTGGCAGGCGCTCGCGCTGCGGTGCGACGCGGATCGCGCGATTTTCGATAATGTCCGATTACTCGGTTACCAGGACACCCTCTTCGTCTGGAGTGGATCGCGGCAGTACTTTCGACGAAACTTCATCACGGGCGATGTCGATTTTATCTATGGGAATGCGACCGCCGTCTTCGACCGGTGCAAGATCCAGAGTACCGATGACGGATACATCACCGCGGCGGACACTCTGCGAACGACCGCGAATGGGCTGATCTTCCTCGATTGCGAAGTTGCTGAATGGCCGGGGGAGCGGCGAACAACTCGGTGTTCCTGGGCCGGCCGTGGCTTCACGTTCCCTCGGTGCAAATGTCGAGCGTCATTTTCATTCGCACCCGGATGGGGACGCCACATCGCAGGGGCCGGCTGGGATCCGTGGGAATTCATGCTTCCCCTTCGATAAACCGCGATCCCTATACGCGAATTTCCGAGTGGGGCAGCATGAATCTCGCCGGCCAGCCGCTCGCGGATTCGAACCAGGACGGCACGCCGGATGGCCGCGTGGGGTGGAGCCGACCCGATGACTGCGGAGCAGGCGGCCAATTACACGCTCCAGAATATTTTCGGCCCGGTGGAATTTTGGAATGCCATCACGCAACCGGAGACCTCCAGCACTCCCTACGCAAGCCAGGGCGAACCATGGAGTCCGGATACGCAGCTGCTCTCGTTGCCGGCCAGGCCCGGCGCGCATCCGCAGCTGCTGAACATCTCGACGCGCCTGCGCGTGGGCGGGAGCCAGGCGGTGGGCATCGGCGGTTTTATCGTCAGCGGCACCGCGCCGAAGAAAGTGATTTTGCGCGCACATCGGTCCGTCGCTGAGCGCTTCTGGATTAGGAACGCCGTGGCCGATCCGGTTCTCGAACTTATGGGGGCGCCGAAGGCAATTTGATCGTCACCAACGACAACTGGAAAGACGACCTTACGTCCGCGTCCGAGCTGGAATCGATGGAGATGACGCCCGCCAACGACAGAGAAGCGGCGGCTCGTCGTCACCCTTTCGCCGGGCCATTACACGGCGGTGATCGGTGGCAAAGATGGTTCGGTGGGCACTGCGCTGGTCGAGGTGTATGACGTCGATCCCGTGGCGGACTCGCAATTTGGAAATGTCAGCACGCTGGGCTTTGTGGGCGCGGGAGACGACGCCTTGATCGGCGGATTTGTCGTGGCGGGGCCTGGTTCGGCAAAGGTGGTGGTCCGCGCGATCGGGCCATCGCTCGTCACATCCGGCGTGCTGAATGCCATCGATGATCCGACCCTGGAGGTGCACGACAGCAACGGCAACGTCACCGGCAACGACGATTGGCAAGCAGCCCCGAACGGCGAATCCATTCCGGTCGCCCTCCAGCCGCGCGACACGCGAGAGTCGGCCATCCAAATGACTCTGGTTCCCGGCAGCTACACCGCAATTGTTCGCGGCAAAGGAACCTCGACCGGCGTGGGGTTGGTGGAAGCGTATAACCTTCCGTGAGGAAAAAGCTGAAACGCTAAAACGCTGAAACCTGCATTTTAGCTTTTCAGCGTTTCAGCTTTTCAGCGTTTCGAAGCATTCCCATCCAAAGCTGCTCGGTCTAACGAATCATTCTTGAGCGGCTGCTGAATAACATGGCCGCGGATTCCGTCACACTTACTTACAACATATGAAAAAAACCATTCTCATAGGAGCAACTCTGGCCGTCCTGGGTCTCGCCAGTGCTCCTCTCTTCGCTCAGACCCAAAGCACCACCACCACATCGACGACCGGTTACATTCAAAGTAGCAGCGTCATCGGTTCCAAAATCAAGGATTCGCGCGGCCAGGATGTCGGCGAAATCAAAGACTTTGTCCTCGACCGGCAATCCGGCTGCCTCGCCTACGTCGTCCTTTCGACTCGCGGCGGTGGCACCACCACCGCGACCACGACGACCAAGACCGTCGCGGCACCCTGGAGCGTTTTCTCGCCCAGCTCCGAAACGCGCGTTTACACGACGCGGCTCGAGCGGGAGAGAATCTATAGCGCCCCAGTATGGGAATCGACCCGCATCGAAGAATATAGCCGCCCTGAGTACATCAGCAGCGTTTACGGCTACTACGGCGTGACTGTGCCGAACTTCAGCGTTGGCGTTACCACCGGCACGACCGGCACCACCACTGGCGCACGACTACGTCCAGCACGAGCGCTTCGACCCTCCCGAGCGCGACTCCGGCCGCGACAGCTGCGGCCACCTCCACTCCTGCCGCGACGGCCGCCGCGACCATGACGCCTTCGGCCAGCACAACGCCTAAGGCTTCACCAATGGGAACACCGCAAGTCCAACCGGCCGCGACTCCGGCAACCAAGCCTGCCGCCAGCGCTACTGCGGCTCCGGCCTCGACCGCGAAGAGCCCGGCCGAATCCGCCACGAAGACCAGCCCGGCTGCGACCAGCCCGTCTACTAAGGCCGCTACCTCGCCAACCACGAGCAGCACAACGGAGAAGAGCGCTACCGATGCTTCCAAGTCGGACAAGACCAGCACGACCGCCACGGATGCTTCCAGCCCGAAAGCGGACAAGTCTGACAAGTCGAAGAAGCCCGAAAGCTTCACCGACACCTTAACGTAGCTCGCGCGACTTGAGTCGCGCCGCGATTTAACAGCAGGAGTGCCACCCGGTGCTCCTGCTGTTTTCGTTTGGGGCTAACGAGCGAGATCGTTTTCCTCCACGATCTGCTCCGCCGCGGTATCGGCGGCCAGGTATTTCATTCCGAAAAGCCAGATAACTCCCGATACCAGCATGGCAGCCGAGATGACCAGGAATGCCATGTTCATGTTGGGCCGGCCCAACACGGCGGTATGCCCGGCGATCGCACCAAGTAATGGCGGCGAAATCGCGTCGCCCAGCGCATGAATGACGAAGATATTAACCGCGAATGCTGTCGCGCGAACCTTCGGGCTGACGACGTTCGCCAAGGCGGCGTTCGACGGTCCAGTATTGAGGAAAACGAAAAACACTGCGCCGAAAAGGAAGACCCACGCCAAGGGGAACGGCGTATAAAGCATCGCGATGCAGAACGGGAACGCCAGGACCATACCCACGCCCGAGACGAGAAAGTAGGAGCCGCTAAAACGCTTCTGCAGCCGGTCGGCCATGAATCCTCCCAGGAGCGTCGAAAGCAAACCGGCCACCACCGTGATGCCGCCGAAGATCGGCGTAGCCAGCGCACGCGGTTGTTTGCGGAAAATCAGATATGTCGGCCATCCAAAAAGCGAGGCCGCCTAACGCGAAAGTCATTGCGGTCTGCGCCAGGCAATTGATGACGAACGAACGGGTCCGCAGCAGAATCAGGTAGTCTTCCAGGCCCGCACGCCGGCGTTCGGCCGTGCCATAGTTTCCGTCCGGGTTCGCGGGTCTTTTTGGAAGAAACAAAGCAGCCCAAGAATAATCCCGGGTATGGCCACGAGATAAAACGCCCAGCGCCAGCCAAGCTGATGGTTGATCACTCCACCCAGCACGTAACCGAGAGCACTGCCCACCGGAATAGCGCAAAAGAAAATGGCCATGATCCGACCGCGCATCTCGATGGCGAAAAAGTCGGCCAGGATCGTCGGAGCCGCCGGGCCATAACCGCCCTCCCCGATTCCGACGAAAATGCGTGTGACGAAGAGCGCAGCGAAGGTGAGCGCAAAGCCCGACGCCACAGTGGCCAGACTCCAAAGGATCACGCACACGCCCACGATAACCCAGCGAGAAAAGCGGTCGGCCAGGAAGCCCAGGACCGGCGCCGAACACATGTAAGTCACGAGAAAGGCCGGGGCGAGCAAGCCAGTCATGGCCATCGCATTCGGGTCACTCGGGAGGAAAAATGTGGCGCGGATCTCTGGTTCGACCGCGTACAGGATGTAACGGTCGATGATAGTTAAAAAGATTGATGCCAAGCAGGAGCGAAAGGGCGGTGCGCGCGCCGGGATTGGGTCGTGAATCGTTCGGGGTCATCGAATTGCCGATTGCACGGAACATCCGGCTGCTTGTAAATCATAAACAATGGCGAAACCGACTGGACTCGGAATGGGCGCTGCGCTTTTTCGGCGAAGCGATCGGCCGCGTTTTCTATCGCGTCTCCGCGATCGGGCGCGAACAGGTGCCGGCGGGCGGCGTTCTCCTTCTGCCGAATCACATTACCTGGGTCGACGCGATCGTCCTCCAGCTCGCCTTCCGCCGGCCGATCCGCTTCATCATCGATGAAGGGGTTTATCGAAACCGCTATTCTGCATCCGTTCCTCGACGCGATCGGCTGCATTCCGATCAGCCAGCGCAAAGCGAAGGATGCCATGCGCGAGGCCGCGGCCTGCATTCGCGCGGGAGAAATCGTCTGTCTCTTTCCGGAGGGCGAACTTTCGCGGCGCGGATCGCTCCTCCGGCTCGCGGCGCGGCTACGAGATCATCGCGCGGCACGCTGAAGCGCCGGTCGTCCCGGTCTGGCTCGACCGGCTCTGGGGTTCGATCTTCTCTTTCCAGGGCGGGCGGTACTTCACGAAATTCCCGCGCGAAATCCCGTACCGCGTGACGGTCGCCTTTGGCCGGCCGCTGCCGCCGGAGGAAGCTGACATCGCGACCGTTCGCGAGGAACTGTTGAAGCTGGGAGAAATGTGCTACAGCCAACGCCCGGTCTTGCGCGGCCATCTTGCGCGCGCCTGCCTGCGCGGGTTAAAACGAAAGCCGTTCGGTATCGCCCTGACGGACGGACTCGATGGCAGCACGCTGTCGCGGAGCAAACTGCTCGGCGTCGGGCTTGCCCTCAGCCGGCATCTCCGCCGTACTTGTCCCGAGCCGCGGATTGGAATTGTGTTGCCGCCCGGCAAAGGCGGCGTTGTCGCAAATCTCGCGGTCGACGCTCGCCGGCAAGGTTCCGGTAAACCTGAATTTCACCACTCCGCGCGACTCGATTGAATCGGCCAAGGAACAGGCGGGACTGAAGACGATCATCACCGCGAGCGCGATGGCCAAACGACTGGAGGGGTTCCCCTGGACACCGCAGGTCATTCATCTCGATGAAGCGCTCCCGCCGATGAAGCGCGCGATTCTTGGCTGGTGGATCCTGGGAATTCTCTTCCCGTCGCGACTTCTGGCCTGGTCGCTGAAGTTGCCGCGGATTGGCGACCACGCCGAAGCGATCCTGCTTTTCACGAGCGGAAGTTCCGGCAAACCGAAGGGCGTCGTCCTGAGTCACCGCAACATCCTCGGCAACGTCTCGCAATTCGCCGCCATGCTCGATGCCGAACCGAACGACGTCCTTCTCGCCTCGCTCCCGTTTTTCCACAGCTTCGGCTGCACCGTGACGCTTTGGTATCCGCTCATCGAAGGCGTGCGGACGGTCACTTATCCGAGCCCGCTCGAAGCCGCCAAAATCGCGGCCGCTCGTGGAGCAGTACGGCGTAACGATCATGCTGGCGACGCCGACCTTTCTTCGCGCCTATTTGCGAAAAGCCGAGCCGGCGCAGTTGCGCAGCCTCCGCCTGCTCATCACCGGCGCGGAAAAATTGCCCGATGAATTGGTCAAGGCGTTCGGAGACCGCTTTGGAAAGGAAGTCCTGCAGGGCTACGGCCTGACGGAGACGTCGCCTGTAACGAGCACCAACCTGCCGGACCTGAAACCGTCCAAGGCGATTCCGAACGTGCAGCCCTCCCACCGGCTTGGCTCGACCGGAAAAATGCTTCCCGGCATCGCCGCAGAAATACGCGACCCGGATACAGGCGAGAAGAAAACGCTGCACGATACCGGAATGCTCTGGCTGCGCGGGCCAAACATTTTCGAAGGTTATCTCAACGCGCCCGAGAAAACAGCGGAGGTGTTGCAGGACGGCTGGCTCAAGACGGGCGACATCGGCCGCTTCGACGAAGATGGATTTCTCTTTATCGAAGGACGGCTGTCGCGGTTTTCCAAGATCGGCGGCGAGATGGTGCCGCACGAAACGATCGAGCAACAGATTATCGCGGCCCTGACCACGGAGGAACACAGCGAACGTTTCCTCGCCGTCATGGGCGTGGCCGATCCGGCGAAGGGCGAAGCGCTGGTCTTGTTGAGCAGCGTCGAGATCGATTTGCCCGCTTTGCGCGCGAAGCTGGCGAGTTCGGGTGTCCCAAATCTGTGGATCCCGAAAACAGTCCGCCGGGTGGAGGCGATTCCCGTCCTTGCTTCCGGTAAGCTCGATCTGGCCGGCTGCAAGAGACTCGCGGAGCAGGTGGACTAACGACGGCAGGCCTTCAAACGGGAAGCCGCCGGCGCACGAGGACGGAAGCAACGAAGGATTGCACCACTTCGTCCCGCTGATTGGTCGTCACGTTCCGGATGCGGATAACGCCGCGGTCCGGTTTCGATTGGGAAGGACGCACGCTCGAGGATTTCGGTCTCGAGACGGAGGGTGTCGCCCGGTTTTACCGGGCGCGGCCAGCGCAATTCATCCACGCCGAGCCCGACCGAGCCGCCGGCCAGGCGCAGTTTGCCGGTCACGAAAAGATTCATGCTCATCGCCGCCGTGTGCCAGCCGCTCGCGACCAACTCCTTGAACACGCTTTGCTTCGCGGCGGCCGCGTCCAGATGAAACGGCTGCGGATCGAAGTCTCGCGCGAACGCAAGGATGCTTTCCTCCGTCACCTCGAAAGCTGTCCGATCCAAATCGGTCGCCCACGCGCAAGTCTTCGAGATATTTTTCGTTCATCTACCGCACACCCTAAGCGAATCATCGCGCGCTCAAAACTCCTTCCCTGTCATTCTGAGCGGAGTGGAGCGCAGCGGAACGGAGTCGAAGAACCTCTTTTTTTGACTTCGGACGTCGCACTGCAAGACAAAGTAAGAGGTGCTTCGGCTTCGCTCAGCATGACAAAAAAAAGCAGGCCTCCGCCGAGACGTACCTCATCGTCTCTTTACTCATCGCGTTGACACAATCCCCTGCGGCAGTATTGAATTCGTCGCCTAACGCCAGGGTAGCTCAGCGGTAGAGCAGGGGACTCATAAGCCCTTGGTCGGGAGTTCGATTCTCCCCTCTGGCACTCCCCTCACATGGCTTGGGTTTACATTCTTCGCGGATCTAGCGGTCGCCACTACATTGGCTCCACCGCCGATATCGATGCGCGCTTTGCGCAACACTTGCGTGGTCATACCGCCACTACAAGACGACTCGGGAACCACCTCGAAATTGTAGCCAAGAAGGAAGTAACCACGCTGGCCGAGGCCCGAGAAATAGAGCGCACCCTTAAACGAAAGAAGAATCCCAGGCTCGCGGTCTATCGCTTGCAGCGATAGAGCAGCCCCGAAAGCTTTCGGGGTTGGTCGGGAGTTCGATTCTCCCCTCTGGCACTCCCCTTCCTTTGCGGGCCACCCGGCTCACTCCTTTTTCTTCTCCAGATAGGGCTGGAGGAGCTTTTCGCTGCCCCGGATGGCGGCCATGAAACAGACCCCGTTGCGCTGCGTCACCACCCCGCTCCATCCTTCGTGCTCGACGAAACGCCAGTCGGAAAAATCTTCGACCCGCCCGGTCTTCGGATTCGGCTTCAGCGGGAAACAAAAACAACTGCATCCGTTTTTCCGTGACCCAGATTTGGGCAACGTGATGGACGTCTTCGTGGTCGAAGACCCGTGTCCCCAAAGTTTTGAACTCGGCAAATTCCGGAGGCACGTCGTAATGCTCGAGCCGGTGCTTCAGGAAATAGAGATCGCTCAGCGCCCCGGCGTCGGTTTTCAGCGGGTCGAGCATGACCGAGCGGGTCGAGCTCGCCACCGTCAGGAGTTTTCGCGCTTTGGGCGCCCCGGGGAAATCGCGCAAATGCTGGTGCACGCGATAGGCGAAGATGCCGCCGATGACCGCGAGGGCCAGGGCGATGGCGATGATCGCGGGATTGAGCAGGATTTTTTTCCAGCGCCGCCGGACGACCGGAATCAGGTTTTCGTTGACGAACCATTCCGCGACCTGCGCGTCGACAGGGATTGCGTGAACGAGCTTCGCGAAAGCGGCGTCAAAGGCCTGCTGCTGCGCGAACGCCGCCCCCTTTTTCCCATGGCGCACCCGCTGGATCGCCACGCGCATCGCGCGATCGATGCCCGGCTTTTCCGTGATCGGCGCGATGGCGACGAGGACGTCAGACTTGTCGGGCATCGAAAGCTTCTCCTTCGTAATAGGGCGTGGTGGCATCCAGCCAGGCTTGAAATTGGCGGCGCCCGCTTGAAACCAGACGCGGAAAATTCAGCGGCCTTTAATTCCAGGAGCGAAAGGATCTCGGCCAGGCTGAATTCATCGAGATAGAAGAGCGCCAGGGCGCTCCGTTGCGGCTCGGGCGCGGCGGAAATCCAGACGCCAAGCTGATCGGGATCGAGCTGCTCGATCTGCGTCGGGGCGAAGGGAGAAATGTCGGCTTTCCTCCATCATTCCGGGCTCGGCTTGCAATCCCTGCTCGCCCAGCGCGAGGCAACGCCAGCGCGCGTCCCGAAAAAACCAGAGCCGATCCGGCGCCGGCTCGTCGCGCGCGGCCCGCTCGGCCGCTTCTCGCACGGTGTCCTGAAACGCGGCCTGCGCCTTGGACGCATCGCCTGTCATCAGGAAGCAAAAGCGATAGAGCTGCGGAAGATTTTTGGTGGTAACGGGCACGTCGTGGAATTTCTCTAAGGCGCGAAATTTACGCGCGGCGATCGCGTCGCGACAAGGTACTTGGTAGCCGCACGCCCTCGTGGGCGGCGGAGACGACTGGCATACCGAGTGCCGATACCTCAACGCTTCCCGCACGGCGAGAGCAGGCCGTCTACAGTTCCAGCCAGCCGTCGCGCTGCTTCCTCGGCGTTTTCGCGGCTGTTGAAGGCAGAGATGCGGAAGATACCCCTCGCCGCACGAGCCGAAACCGCTTCCCGGGCGTGATGACGACATTCAACTTCTCCAGCATCCGGTCGAACATCTGCCAGCTCGTCACGCCGGCCGGCGTTTCCACCCAGATGTAGGGAGCGTTCACCCCGCCGTAAACGCGCAGGCCGGCGCGCTCCGCCGCTTCGCGCAGGATGCGCGCGTTCCCCATGTAGTGATCGATGAGTCCGCGCACCTGTTCCTTGCCTTCCGGGCTGTAGATCGCTTCCGCGCCGCGTTGCACCGGATAGCTGACGCTGTTCGCTTTCGTGCTCCAACGGCGATGCCAGAGCGCGTGGAGCGGCAGTTTGCGGCCATCAGTCGTGCGGGCGAGCAGACTCTTCGGCATGACGGTAAAGCCGCAACGCACGCCGGTGAATCCTCCGTTCTTGGAAAAGCTGCGAAACTCCACGGCGCATTCGCGCGCCCCGGGAATTTCGTAAGATGGAATGCGGAATGTCCGGATCGCTGATGTAAGCCTCATACGCCGCATCGAAGAGAATGATCGCTTCGTGCTCGCGCGCATAATCGACCCAGCTCTGGAGTTGCTCTCGCGACGCGACGGCGCCGGTGGGATTATTCGGGAAGCAGAGGTAGATGACGTCCACCGGCTCCGCCGGCAGCTCGGGCACAAACTGATTCGCCGCGCGGCAAGGCAGATAGGTGATTCCCTCGTAGCGGCCCGATTCGCCCGCGCCACCCGTGTGACCGGCCATGACATTTGTGTCGACGTAAACGGGATAGACCGGATCGGTGATCGCGATCCTGTTTTGGTCGCCCAAAACATCGAGGATGTAGCCGCAATCTGACTTCGATCCTTCCGAGACGAAGATTTCGTCGGGCGCCATCTCGATGCCGCGATCTCGATAATCCTGCTGCGCAATTTTTTCGCGGAGCGATTCGAGTCCCTGCTCGTGGCCGTAGCCGCGGAAGGTTTCGCGCACGCTCAGTTCATCAACGGCGTGGTGCATCGCGGCGATGACCGCCGGCGGCAACGGCTCGGTCACGTCGCCGATGCCGCAGCGAATCAGGCGCGGGGCCGCGTCCGGATTCGCAGCGCAAAACTCACGCACCCGGCGGGCGATCTCGGGAAAGAGATAGCCGGCCTGGAGCTTGAGATAGTTGTCGTTTAGGTACGCCACCGGGAATGGAGCGGCGGTGCTATGGACCGCCGGAGTAATGAAGCTGGAGCAGCGGGACGCGCTCGTCCATACTCCACTACTCCATTCAGCGCTTAAGCGCAGTAATTCTTCGCGACTTCGTCCCAGTTCACCACGTTCCACCAGGCCTTGATGTAGTCGGGCCGGCGGTTCTGGTAGTTGAGATAATAGGCGTGTTCCCAGACGTCGACGCCGAGCAACGGCGTGTTGCCGTCCATGAGCGGGCTGTCCTGGTTCGGAGTCGAGGTCACTTCCAGCTTGCCCTCTTTGTTCTTGATGAGCCACGCCCAGCCGCTGCCGAATCGGCCGGCGCCCGCCGCCGCAAATTTTTCCTTGAAGGCGTCGAAGCTGCCGAAGGTGGACTTGATGTCGTCGCCCAGTTTTCCGGAAGGCTCGCCACCGGCGTTCGGTCCCATGATTTTCCAGAAGAAGGAATGGTTCGCATGACCGCCGCCGTTGTTGCGAACCACGTTGCGGATGTCTTCGGGCACGGAGTTGAGGTCCTTGATCAAATCCTCGACCGACTTCGAGGCGAGCTCGGGCTTGTCCTTGAGCGCGTTGTTGACGTTGGTGATGTAAGTCTGGTGATGCTTCGTGTGGTGGATCTCCATCGTGCGCGCGTCGATATGCGGCTCGAGCGCGTCGTAGGCGTAAGGGAGTTTGGGTAATTCGTAAGCCATAATGGCGACTGTCCCTGCCGCACGGCAGCGCGTCAATCGGCGCGATCTGGCGAATCTTTCCTCGTCGCTCAACCGAGATGGCGTTGCTCGCCTACTCGGTATGCTTCGGCGAGCCAGGCGGCGACTTCGTCATCGATCTCATCGACGCTCTCGAATCGAAAGGCGTGAAGATGATTTCGCGGCGAGAAAGTTTCGATGCGCCGGAAACGGGGATTTTCCAGGCGACGCGCCAGGACCACATGCCCGTCCACCCAGTTTCGCCGAATGACGAACGCCGCGAAACTCATTCGGACTTGGAAGGCAATCCGTGTTTTCTCGGGCAAGAACGGTGACCGGTCCGTTCTTCCTGGCCAGCGCCAGCAGTTTGTTGAAGATGGCGCGGACGGCTGGCGATTTGCCTTCGAAATGCGAGCGCGAGCGTGTAACGGCCGCACGCATGCGATTGATTACGATTGGCAAATCGCCGCCCGCACTCCGGGCAGCGCCACAAAGGTGGATCGGCCGCTCCGCCGGGCGATGTTTTGCTACGCGGCTTCGCCGCCATATTTTAGCATCGAGCGGTCCCGCAGGCGCGGGACTCGATCCACCTCAGCAGCGATAAAAACTCGGGTAATGGCCGAGCCCGCTGCGGTAATTGACGTAAGTCGCGAGCGCCAGGAGCGGGAAATTCTGACGGTACATGTCGTACTTCAGATAGAAGACGCGCGGGAATCCGGTGCCGGTTATCTGCGGTTCCTCCCAGGTGCCGTCGGGACGTTGCGTCGAAAGCAGATAGCGCAGCCCGCGCTGCACGCTCGGGCGATCGAGGTCGCCGCACGCGCAAATTCCCATCAACGCCCAGGCGGTTTGCGACGCCGTGCTTTCGCCCTTCCCTTTCAGCACCGGAGTCTTCGTAAGAGGCGCAGGTTTCGCCCCAGCCGCCATCGTCGTTCTGGCAGCTCTCCAGCCAGTCGCGGCCGCGCAGGATCCAATCCTGCGTCATGTTTTCGCCGATGGCGCGCAGGCCGCGCAGAACCTGCCAGGTCCCATAAATGTAATTCACGCCCCAGCGGCCGTACCACGAGCCATCGTCGTCCTGGGTATCGATCAGGTGTTGGACCGCGTCGCGCACGCAACGCTTCGAGGCATCGAAATTGATGTAGCCGAGCAGCTCGAGGGTGCGCGCCGTCAGGTCGCTGCAGGTTGGGTCGAGGATCGCGTTGTGGTCCGCGAACGGCATGTCTTCCAGCCAATGCTTGGTGATTTCCTTGTCGAACGCCGCCCAGCCGCCATCGCGGCATTGGAAACTGAGTTGCCACGCGATCGCGCGGCGGAACAAGCGCATCGAACGCCGCCTGATCGTCCGGGCGCGCCAAACGAAGCGCCATCAGGACCATCGCGGTATCGTCCGTGTCCGGATAATAAACGTTGTTGTATTCGAAGGCCCAGCCGCTCGCTTCGGGATGGGGATTGTTCATGGTCCAATCGCCGCGAACCCGCACCTCTTTCTCGACCAGCCAGGTCGCCGCCTTTTTCAGCGCCGGATGTTCCGCCGGCAAACCCGATTCCGCCAGCGCGATGATGTTGATCGACGTGTCCCAGACCGGCGACATGCAGGGTTGAATACGGAAATCTTCCGGATCATCGACAAACAGCCCGGCAAAATCTTTGGCGGCCTTCTCGTAGATCGGGTGGCGCGGCGAATAGCCAAGAACGCGCAGAGCGATCAGGCAATTGAGCATCGCCGGGAAGACCGCGGCGAGCCCGTCGCTTCCCTCTCCGATTCGCTCCACCATCCAGCGCTCGGCTTCTTCGAGCGCGCGGCGCCGCATCGGCCGCCAGCCGAGCTTGGAAATGATCTTGATCGCGTGATCGGCCCGCAGGAAAAAATTGCGCCAGGCGAAAAAGCGCGGATCCCGCGGCAGGGTGAAATCCTTGTGCTCGGTGCCGAGCGGATAAAGCTCGTGGAGCTGCTTCATCCCGGGCAGCTCGCGGGTCGGCTTGAAGTGATTGATGATCGCGAGCGGGACCAGCATGGCCCGGCTCCAGGACGACATTTTGTAGATGTTAAAGAAAGCCCAGTTCGGCAGCAGAACCATCTCGACCGGGATCGAGGGCAGATATTGCCAGGGGAATTGCCCGAGCAGCGCGAGGTAGAGTTTGCTGAAGGTGTTCATCTTCGGGATGCCGCCCAGCCGAAGAATGTTGGCGCGCGCCTCGTGCATGAACGGCAGATCGGCCGAATGCCCGGCCAGCTTGAGCGCGAAGTAAGCCTTCACCGACGCATTCACTTCGCTCGGGCCGCCGTAAGTAAATGTTCCAGCCGCCGTCGGGCAGCTGGCGCTTCAGAATGTGGCGGACGCAGCGCTGCTGCAGCGCATCGTCCACTTCGCCCAGCCAATGCATGAAGAGGACGAAATCGGAGCAGAGCGTGCTGTCGACGATGAGCTCGCCGCACCAATGGCCGTCCGGGTGCTGCTGGCGCAGGAGATTTTCCTGGGCGCGATCGAATCGCGCTCGCGATCTCGGGATCGTCGTGGCGATAGGCCGTGCTGGGATCGGGTGTCGCGCTGGGCAGCGGAATCAGGTTGAGGGGTTGAGCGGTTGAGAGGTTGAGAGGATTCACGAAGAAACCTGGGTAGCGCGGAGCGCGTTTAGTTGGCGAGACACCGATTCAATTTGTGCCCGCAAGGTTGCCTCTCGCTCAACGGTCAAAAACTCCAAGTCCACAGCCACAATTAACAGGCAGGCGAGCTCCATAAGCGAGCCGTAAGCGATCTGCGAAAAGTGAGCCTGATCCTTTCTGCTGGTCCGTGAGGAACCTTCCGCCAAATTCGCCGCGACCGAGACGGCTGCGCGATTAGTCTGCGACGTAAGTCCATAAATTTCGCTTCGAGGAAATCCCTTGGTGACGCGATAAACCTCGTTAATCAGCTGCCGGGCGCTTTCCCAAACGCGCAGCTTTTCAAAGGGATAGGCATGTCTTGTCGGCATCGCGCATTCCTCCTCTCAACCTCTCAACTCCTCAACCTCTCAACCTCAGGCAACCGCCTCAGCATTTCGCTTCTTGCCAGTCAAGTGGCCGTTCCCCGAAGTCACCCCATTATACGCGGCAATCTCGTTCCCGAGGCCGGTCGGTTTCGGCTTGCGGCCGAAATTGAACCGGACGTTTTTCCAGGTGTCGCCGCGTTGGGCATTGAGGCCGAGGCTGGCGGTCGGCTCGTAGCCGCAATGGACCATGCAATTCTCGCAGCGGCTGTCTTTCGCGACGCCATCGACGACGCCGTATTTGTCCCATTCCACTTTCTCGAGCAACTCGGCGTAGCTCGAATAGTGCGCGTCCGTCATCAGGTAGCAGGGGCCTTTCCAGCCGCGAATGTTGCGGGTCGGGATCGCCCAGGCCGAGCAGCTCAGATCGCGTTTGCCGGCGAGAAATTCGAAATAGATCGGGGTGCCGAAGAGCGTGTATTTGCCCATCCACTCCTCGATCTTCTTGAACTTCTCGATCGTCATCTTGCGGGTGAGGAAGAAATTCTCCGGCTGGAGATTCAGCCGCTTGATCATGTCCTTCTTGGCGGCGTCGTATTCGTAGCCGGGAGAAATCGTGTGGCCGTCCACGCCGAGATCGGAGAGGAAATCGAACATCTGCTCGATCTCCGCCATGTCGGTTTCCTTATAGATGGTGGTGTTGGTGGCGACCTGATAGCCGAGCAACTTCGCCATTTTCATGGCGAGAATGCATTCCTTGAAGACGCCTTCGCGCTCGACGATCAGGTCGTGCGTCCGCTCCAGGCCATCGAGATGGACGTTCCAATACATCCAGCGGCTCGGGCGCGATGGTCGGCTTGGCCGGATCCTTCGGACCTTGCCGGACCGCTGCCGCATCCTTCTCCGACACCAGGCCCTTAGCGACTAATTGCTGGAGCTTCGCTTCAAGCTCTTTCCGGTTTCCGGTATCCGCGATCCGAAATTCCGCAGACATCCATTCGCGCATCTTTTTGCGCATGAACATCGCGTTCGTGCAGATGTAAACGATCCGCTTTTGCGCGAGCAGGCCGTTCACCAGCGCTTCGATCTGCGGATAGATGAGCGGTTCGCCGCCGCAAATCGAGACCATGGGCGCGTTGCATTCTTTCGCGGCCGCGAGGCAATCTTCGAGCGGCAGGATGTCTTTGAGCGAGGTCGAGTATTCCCGGATCCGGCCGCAACCGGTGCAGGTGAGATTGCAGGTGTGCAACGGCTCCAGCTGCAGGACCGTGGCAAATTTCGGCGTCCGGCGCAGCTTTTGGGTGATGATGTAGGCGGCGATCTTGGTGGTGAGCGCCAGCGGGAATCTCATAAGAGCGGGATAGTAACAAGGGGCAAAGGTGTCAATACGATGGGCCATGAGGGGCGAAACCGACCCGTGGCGGGGACGAGGGAGGTCATTTCCGCAGGGGAATGCGGACTTCGGACCCAGCCACCCCCTTGTAATGGCTTCCATCTTGTACCGCTTTGGCGCTCGCGCCGTCCGATTCAGAGACAATGAGCGCATCTCGCACAGCGGAAACCGTGGCCATTCTCGGCGCCTCACCCAAGCCGGACCGATACGCCTACAAGGCGTTTGAAATGCTCCGGGACTACGGTCATCGGCCCATCCCGATCAATCCGGCTTTCCAGGAAATCCTCGGCGAAAAATGTTATCCGACGATCTCGGAAGCTTCTGGGCCGATCGACACCGTGACGCTTTACCTCGGCGAAGCGCGCTCGAATCCGCTCATCGAGCGAGATCATTGCCGCCAAACCGCGCCGCATCATCATGAATCCCGGCGCGGAGAACTTCGCGCTGGCGGAAAAGGCGGAAGAGGCCGGCATCGAGGTGGTCGAAGGCTGCACGCTGGTCATGCTGCGGAGCCGGCCAGTTCTGAGGGCGCGCTCCGCTTCAGAAGAGAAACTTGGCGTTATAGACAACGTCGATCAGCGACAGACCGATCAGAATCGCCGGGAAAAACTGCTCGAACGACAGTTGCCGGCCCGCGAGGGCGATCACGCGCTCCTTTCCCAGCCGCATCAGGAAAACGAGGCAGCGAAGGCGCACGGCAGAAAGATGGACAGGATGAAGCGCGTATCGCTGACGATTGCCTGGTACCACGCGTAGAGGACGAAATAGGCGCAGAAAAACAGGACGCAAAAAGCCGCGGCAAAAGGATTCTCGGCGAGCAGTTGGCGCGCTCGCTCACTTTGCCGCGCGACCAAAGACGGCGCCGGTGATGACAAACGCGGCCATGAATTTCCAATAGCCAATCGCCATGGCGTTCTGCGTGACCAGGTTCCAGGAGCCGCGCATCAGCCGTTGCGCGATCTGGGCGACGGAGTGTTCCCTCCAGTATTTCGAGGCGAGGGAAGCTGCTCGGGCGGGAGCGAGCGCCATTGGTCTTTGTCGCCGTGCGCGTTCAGGAAATTCCAGCCTTCGGTCGATGAATCGCACCACATCACAAAGGTGGAATTCACGTTGTAGAAATATTGCCCATAAATGCGCTTGCTTGTCTGGATGTAGGGGAAGACGACGGCGAGAAACGTGGCGATAACCACGAGAAGCATTCCGGCACGGCGCCAGGAGCGGGTGAAGAAAGGCCCAGTTTCCTTCGAAAACTCCAAGCGATTTGCGCGAGGAAGACGGCGATCCAGACGAGTAACGCCGGCAGCACGGACGCTTTCGTTAAATGCGCCAGCCCCATGGTCGCGCCTCCCAGCGCCGCCAGCCACCAGCGCGGAGTGACCAACCATTCGCAAGAGCAGGAGGAACGCGCAGAAACTGACGGAATAGAAAAGCACCTCGGCTTGGGCGTTGATCGCGCGATACATGAACACGCAAAAGGCCGTTCCCATGAGCAGGGCGACGGCGTGCCAGGGCGGAAAAAATCTGCGGAAGATCAGGAAGAGCAAGAAAGAGCAGCAGGATCGAGAGATTGACGTTGAAGGCCTGGGCGCGCGTGAGGAATTCGGCCTCGCTCAGGCCTGGCTCGTAGATGCGCGAGAGCAGGAAAGGAAAGATTGGCATGCGATTGCGATCTTCCACGACCGCGTAGTTGCTCTCATACTGGTGCCTCGCGTAGGCGAGGTACGCACCCTGATCGCCCATGCTCGGCGGCGTGGAGAGCGCACGCCGGCGCGCGTGCGCTTCGAAGCCGTAAATCGTCAAGATGAAAAGCACCACGATCGCGATGCTCCGTTGACGGAGGAGCGGCTTCCCGGGCGGCGCGAGGTCTTGCACGGGCTCGTTCATAACTTGCCCATGTCCGGGAAGACCAGCGCGCAGGTTACGTTTGTTCCTCTTCCTCTACCTCTTCCTCTTAATCTCTGTTTGGGCGATTAGCTCGGTTAAGAAGAAGAGCGGCCTGCCCGGTCTACGGCGACTGCCAGCCGCGCCGAATCAGACTGACGGCAATCGCCGCCAGCAGCAGCGAAATCAATTTCGAAACGCCACGCATTCCCTGCTGGCCCATCCAGCGGGTAAAATGGCTCGCGTAACGGAAGCCCAATCCCACCAGGAGCAGGTTCACCAGCAAACCCACGAGGGTGAACAAAATCCCAACGGTATCGACCAGAAGCAGCAGCGCCGTGAGCAGAGCCGGGACCCGCGATCAAGGGCATTCCCAGAGGCACAACGCCGAAGGCTTCGCCGGAGTAGCGATTGCGTTCGCCCAGATCGAGCAGCTCGCGCACGGCGATGCCGAGCAGGATTAGCCCGCCCGCCACCTGGAAATCGGACACGGTGATCCCGAGCGCGCGGAAAATTATTTTGCCGAGAAAAATGAAACCGATCGAAACGGCCAGGCTGGTGACCAAGCGCGAGCGTGCCTTCGTGCTGCCGGCGCTTCGCGTCCGCATTCCCACCCAGCCCGAGAAAAATCGCGACCAGCCCGATCGGATCGATCGCGACAAAGAGCGGGATGAAAGCGAGGAGAAATTTCTCGAGGTAAGGATACATCTCGGCTGCGATCTCATCGCATGAGCCGATCGGGTTTCGCAAAGGAGTACATCGCGGCTGTCGCTGCGTCTTCTGTAGCCGCTTCGCTGTGCGAAGCGCGGGAGTTGAACTCGTTGCTGCACAGTCGCTCTCGCGCTGCCTCACAGGGCAGCGGCTACAGGAATGCGCTTTACGGGCTATCGCTTCTCTAAGATGTTCCGGTTCCATTTTCGCTTATGAAACAACCACTCCTTGCCGCGCTTTCCGTTTTCAGTTTCGCCATCGCCCTTCCGGCCGAAGAGCTCAAAACGGTCGAGGCGTTCAAGGACGCGGCCGACAAAGCGAAATCGCTTTTGACGCTGCCGGATTGGGACCAAACGCCGGAAGCAGTCGAAGCGTCGATGAAGAAAGCGATCGCCACGGCGAACGCCGCCCTGGACCAGATCGGCTCGCAGGACCTGAGCAAGGTCACGTTCAAAAGCACGATCGTGGCGCTCGATGACCTCGGCTATCAGGCCAGCCTCTCCGTGAACAACGCCACGATCATCAAGGAAACCAACACCAATCCCGCGATGCGGAAGGCGGGCGAGGACGCGGTGAAGGTCTTCCAGGATTGGGCGGTGGGGGTCGATTATCGCGAGGACGTTTACAAAGCCGTCAAGGCTTTCGAAAAGACGAAACCGAAGTTGAGCGGCGAAGACGCGAAGCTGCTCAAGGAAACGCTGCTCGATTATAAACGGGCCGGGCTCGACTTGCCGCCGGAGAAACGGCGCGAGGTGGAGCAATTGCGCAAGGATCTCGCCAAGCTGGGAACCACCTTCGACGCGAACATCGTCGAGGTGCAGGCGCCCGTGGTGTTTACCAAAGCGGAACTCGATGGCGTGCCGGAAAGCTTTCTGAATTCGCCCGGGGTCAAGACCGGCGATGACGCCTACACGGTGAAGGCGAACGTCACCTGGCAAAACGTCACGGTGATGGAGAACGCGAAAAGCGAAGCCGTCCGCAAGCGCCTCTATGTCGTCCGGGACAGCCTGGCCAAGGAGAAAAACGTGGACGTGCTGAACCAGATGCTGGCGTTGCGGAACAAGATCGCGCTCCGCCTCGGCTACAAATCGTGGGCTGATTACCAGACGGAGATCAAGATGGCGAAGTCCGGCGCGGGCGCGGAAAAATATATCAACGATCTCGCAGCCGGCACGCAGCCGAAGTTCACCGCCGAGGTCGAGGAGATGCGAAAGGCGAAAGCCGCGGAAACAGGCGATCCGAACGCGAAGATCGCGATCTGGGATTTCCGCTACTACAACAACCAGGTCAAGAAGCAGAAATACGCTGTCGATACGGAGGCGTTGCGCGCTTACTTCCCATTTCAGAAAACGCTCGAAGGCATGTTCGCCATCTACCAGAGCATCTTCGGGATGAAGTTTGAGAAGGTCGCCGTGCCCCAAAAATGGGTCGATGATCTTCAGCTTTACGCGGTGACGGATTCCGCCAGCGGCGAGCCACTCGGGCTGTTCTACCTCGACATGTTTCCGCGCGAGGGAAAATTCAATCACTTCGCGCAGTTCGAAATCATCGGCGGCAAATTGCTGGCGGATGGGAAATACCAGCGCCCGACCGTGGCGTTGGTTTGCAACTTCCCACCGCCGAATGCGGAGGGCCAGTCGCTCCTGACCCATACCGACGTCGAAACGCTTTTCCACGAGTTCGGCCACGCGCTCCATACGATCGCGACGCGCGCGAAGTACCTCCGTTTCTCAGGAACGAACGTGCCGGGCGATTTCGTCGAAGCGCCCTCGCAAATGCTCCAGAACTGGGTTTGGGACAAGAAGGTGCTCGACACCTTTGCGGCTGATTATCGCGACGCCACGAAGAAAATTCCGGCGGAGACGATCGAGAAAATGAAGGAGGCAAAGCTGGCCACGGCAGCCACCTATTACCGGCGCCAGTTTGCCATGGCTTCACTCGATCTCGCGCTCCACGCGGCGCATCCGGAGGACAAGCCTTACGATTGCGTGGCGATCACCAATCCTATCTGGGAAAAGGTCTTTCTCCCGATCGCGCCGGAAACAACGTTCGTCACTTACTTCGGTCATCTGAATGGATACGACGCCGGATATTATGGCTACGCCTGGGCGGATGCGATCGCGGCGGATATGGCCACCGTTTTTGAGTCGGCGAAGGAAGGCTACCAGGACAAGCAGGCGGGCATGCGGCTGCGGCGCGACATCTACGAACCGGGCGATTCGCGCGACATCACGCAATCGATCGAGAAGTTTCTCGGGCGCAAACAATCGGTGCAGCCGTTCCTGAAACGGATCGGCGCGGCGCCGCCGGACGCCAAGACGAAACCGGCCGTGCCTCCGCCGGACGCGCGGTAAATAAGGCGGCAAAGTTTCTGCCACGGATGAACACGGATTAAACACGGATGGGGAAGTCTTCAGCACATCCGTGAAAATCCGTGTCTATCCGTGGCTCCTGCTTGCTTTCCTTTTTTGTTTGGCCTCGTGCGGGCGAGTGGAGACCGCGGTCGAAAAAGGAAATCGCCTCAAGATCCTTCACAAAGGAAACGGCAAAGAAGTCCAGGATCTCGATCCGCATCTCGTTAACGGCGTCAGCGCATTCAACGTCATCTCCGCGCTGCTCGAAGGACTTGTCGGAGAGGATCCGCACGATCTTCATCCCGTCCCGGGCGTAGCGGAGCGCTGGGAAATTTCGCCCGACGAAAAGACTTACACATTCCATCTGCGGCGGGACGCGCGCTGGTCGAACGGCGATCCGGTAACGGCGCGGGATTTTGTCGATTCCTACCAGCGCATCCTCTCCCCTGCCCTCGGGTCCGACGTCGCCTACATGCTTCACGCCGTGGCCAACGCTGAAGCATTCAACACGGGAAAGATCACCGACTTCACCCAGGTCGGGTTTCGCGCGATCGACGACTGGACCCTGGAAATTACCCTGGCGAGTCCGACACCGTACTTCCTGTCGCTGCTCAGCCATTACTCGTGGTATCCGGTCCATTTGCCGACCATTCGCAAATACGGGCCAGCCTTCGAACGCGGCAGCCGCTGGACCCGCCCGGGCCGCTTCGTGGGCAATGGGCCATTCACGCTCGATGAATGGCGCCTGAACGATCGCATCCGCGTCCAGAAAAGCGCGACCTACTGGGACGCGAAGACGGTCTCGTTGAGCGCCATCGTCTTTCACACCATCGACAGCAACGACGTGGAAGAGCGCGCGTTCCGTTCGGGGCAATTGCACGTAACCGATTCGATTCCGGTCAATCGCATCGACCGCTATCGCCGCGAACGCCCGGAGCTGTTGCGGATCGATCCATATCTCGGCACCTATTTTTTCCGGGCGAACGTCACGCGGCCGGTCTTGAACAACCGGCTTGTCCGGCGCGCGCTGGCCATGGCCATCGATCGGCAGGCCATCGTCGAAAACGTCTGGCGCGGCGGGCAGTTGCCGGCCGGCTGTTTTACGCCGCCGAACACGGCCGGTTACACCTGCGAGGCCTCGATTCCTTACGATCCGGCGGCCGCGCGCAAGCTCCTGGCGGAGGCTGGTTATCCTGAAGGCCGCGGCCTGCCGCCGTTCGAAATTTTGTTCAACAGCTCCGAAAACCACAAACTGACGGCCGAAGCGATCCAGCAAATGTGGCGAAAGGAGTTGAACGTCAACGTCGCGCTCGTGAACCAGGAGGAGAAGGTTTATTTCGATTCGCGCCGGCAGATGAACTACGAGATCAGCCGCTCGACCTGGATCGGCGACTATAACGATCCCAATTCATTTCTGAATATCTGGGTTAGCGCCAACGGCAACAACCAGACCGGCTGGTCGAATCCCGAATACGATCGGCTTATTGCGGAAGCAGAGAAAACGGCGGACCAGGCAGCGCGTTACGCCGCGTTCCAAAAAGCGGAAGCGCTCCTCCTCGACGATGCGCCGATCCTGCCCGTTTATTTTTACACCCACGCATTTCTGCTTCAGCCAAGCGTAAAAGGGTGGTTTTCCACGATTCTAGATCATCATCCCTATAAGCATGTGCGGTTGGAGTGAACAGCGGGTCCTCCCATCTTGTCATTCTGAGCGGAGTTTCGCGAATGCGAAACGCAGTCGAAGAACCTCTAACTTTGCCTTCCCGCCGAGCGCCGAAAAATTAGAGGCCCTTCGACTCCGCTGCGCTCCGCTCAGGATGACAAATAGGAAAACATGAAACTATCATTCAACTTTCTCCTCGTCTCGTTTCTTAGCAGCGCCACGCTTGCGGCCGATCAACCGGCCCGCCCACCAAAGGAAGCGCTCGACGCCATGACCGCTGCCGATCTTCTCAAGCACATCAAAGTTCTCGCGTCGGACGAATTCGAGGGGCGCGCGCCGGGATCGAAAGGCGAAGAGCTGTCGGTGAAATACATCTCCGAACAGTTCAAAGCGCTGGGGCTGAAGCCGGGAAATCCGAACGGCAGCTACACGCAGGAAGTTCCGCTCGCCGGGATCATTACGGCGCCGACGGCGTCGTTCACGATTGGCGACAAGAAAATGGAGCTGAAGTTTCCGGACGATTACGTCGCCTCCTCGGCGCGCCTGCAAACGGAAATCAAAGCCGAAAATACCGACGTTGTTTTTGTCGGCTACGGCATCGTCGCTCCGGAATATGGCTGGGACGATTACAAGGGCGTCGATGTCCGTGGCAAAACGATCCTGATGTTGATCAACGATCCGGCCATTCCGGATCCGGCCGATCCGGCGAAGCTCGATCCGAAAATGTTCAAGGGAAACGCGATGACCTACTACGGACGCTGGACCTACAAATATGAGATCGCGGCCGAGAAAGGCGCCGCCGCGGCCGTGATCATCCACGAAACGGAACCGGCGGCGTATCCCTATTCGGTGGTGATCTCGAGCTGGGGGAAAGAGAATTTCGAGATCGATGCGGCGGACAAAAACAAGGGCGCGGTCCAAATCCGATCCTGGATCACGCTCGAAGCCGCCAAAAAATTACTGGCGGATTCCGGCCACGATTTCGATGCCTTAAAGAAGGCGGCCATCACGAAGGAATTCCGGCCCGTGCCGATTGGCGCGAAGGCAAACTTCGCGATGAAGCAAACCGTGCGACCGTTCAAGTCGCGCAACGTCGTCGGCAAAATCGAAGGGAGCGACCCAAAGCTGAAGGACGAGTGGGTCATGTATACGGCGCATTGGGACCATCTCGGCCGCGACCCTGATTTGCAGGGCGATCAGATTTTTAACGGCGCCCTGGATAATGCGTCGGGCGTGGGCGGTCTGCTCGAGCTCGCCGCCGGCTACATGAAACTGAAACCGGCGCCGAAACGCTCCGTGCTTTTCATGGCCACAACCGCGGAAGAGTCCGGCCTGCTCGGCGCGAAGTTTTACGCTGAGAACCCTCTTTACCCGTTCGCGAAAACGCTGGCCGACATCAACATGGATGGCCTGAGCCTCTGGGGAAGAACGCGCGACATCGAAGACACCAGCTTCGGCAATTCCGATCTGGACGACATGCTGGCCGCGGCGGCGTCGCGACAAGGCCGCGTCATGCACCCGAACAGCCAGCCCGAGAAAGGCTATTTCTATCGCGCCGATCAATTCGAATTTTCGAAACTCGGGCTGCCCTCACTTTACACGGCCGCGGGACAGGAAGTGATCGGAAAGCCGCCGGGCTTCGGGCAGCAGAAAAAGGAGGAATACACCGCGAAGCATTATCATCAGCCCTCGGATGAGGTTAACCCGGACTGGGACTTGTCTGGCGCGATCGAAGATTTGCGGCTTCTCTTCGAGGTCGGCTACCAGGTGGCGAACGGCGACAAATTTCCGGAATGGAAGCCCGGGACGGAATTCAAGGCAAAGCGGGACGAAATGCTTAAGAAGCAGAAATCCCAAATCCCAAATCCCAAATCCCAAGTAAAATCCAAATGGGGAAAATCTTGAAAAAGCGCACGGCGTCCACCTTCTTCTTTTTCTCGTTTGTGCGTTTCTGAATTTACCTGGGATTTGGAGCCTGGGATTTGGGATTTCGCCTTGCTTCACCATGAGCTTATCCGTCCCCATCATCAGCGTCATCGTCGGCGCGGCGATCCTGCTCTTCGGAAGAAAGCTTTTCTGGCTCTTCGTCGCCGCGCTGGGATTCGCGGTCGGTCTTGAGATCGCGGCTTATTTCATGAAGGAGCCGCCGACCTGGCTGAGCTTGGCGGTCGCGCTCGGCTGCGGCGTCGTGGGTGCGCTGCTGGCGCTTCTCCTGCAAAAGTTCGCCGATCGCCCTGGCGGGTTTCATCGCCGGCGGCCGGGTGGCCTGGGCGTTGGCGGCGGCGTTTTTCGTCGAGCACGCGCATTACCGCGGAATCACGTTTGTGATCGGCGGAATCATCGGCGCGTTGCTTCTCCTGGCGCTTGTTCGATTGGGTTTTGATTCTTCTTTCCTCGCTGGAAGGCGCGCATCTGATCACCAACGGAATTGTCCTGCCCGAGAAAGGCGAACTGATTCTCTTCATCGTTCTCGCGATCATCGGCGTGATCGTTCAGGGCTCGATGCTGCGCCGGTCGCGGCGAGCGGCGGATTAGAGTTGTAGGGCGTCTCTGTCAGACGCCTGGACCAGGCGATGGCGTCTGACACAGACGCCCTACAAAGCTTGACGGAAACGTTAATGCCGGAAATGCCGGACGCCGGTGAAGATCATCGCCATGTCGCGCTCGTTGGCGGCGGCGATGACTTCGTCGTCGCGCACTGAGCCGCCGGGCTGAATCGCGCAGGTGGCGCCGGCATCGGCCGCGGCGAGCAAGCCATCGGGAAACGGAAAGAACGCGTCGCTCGCCACCGCGCTTCCCTGCGAGCGACAAGCCCGGCTTCGCCCGCCTTCCAAACCGCGATGCGCGAAGCATCCACGCGCGACATCTGCCCCGCGCCGACGCCGAGCGTGCGATCGGCGGCGGCATAGACGATGGCGTTCGACTTCACGTGCTTCACCACGCGCCAGCCAAAAATCATCGCCGCCATTTCGCTTTCCGTCGGCTTCCGGGCCGTCACCACCTTCGTCGCGAGATCGACCGAGCTCGCCCGAATCCTTGTCCTGCACGAGCAGACCGCCCGCGACCGAGCGGATATCCTGCGCCGGTTTGTCGGACGCGGGCGCCGGCAGCGAAACGAATCAGCCGCAGATTCTTCTTCTTCTGAAACAAGGCGCGCGCCTCCGTTTCAAAACCGGGCGCGATGATGACTTCGCTGAAAATCTCGCTGATCGCCTTGGCCAGCTCTTCGGTCACGGCCCGATTGCGTAATGATGACGCCGCCAAACGGCGCCTGTTTGTCGGTGGCGAAAGCTTTCTCCCACGCTTCCCGCAGGTCGGGATCGCTCCCCACCCCGCACGGGTTCGTGTGCTTCAAAATCGCGACGGTCGGCTCGGAAAATTCGGCGATCAGGTTGGCCGCGGCGCTGATGTCCAGGATGTTGTTAAAGGAAAGCTCCTTGCCGTGGAGCTTCTTGAAATGCTGATCGAAATCGCCGTAGAGCGCCGCGGTCTGATGCGGATTTTCGCCGTAGCGCAGGCGCGTCACCAGCGGCAGCGAGAGCGAGAAGGAAGCGTCGGTGGATTGCTCCTGGTTCAGGAAACTGCCGATCGCGCGATCGTAATCGGAGGTCTTGATGAAAGCCTTGATGGCGAGGCGCTCGCGCAATTTCAGGGTCGTTTCGCCCTCGTGATCGCGCATGTCTTCGAGGATCGAATCGTAATCAGCCGGATCGACCACGACGGTAACCGACTCGTAATTCTTCGCCGCGCTGCGAATCATCGAGGGGCCGCCGATGTCGATCTGCTCGATCGCTTCCGGCCAGGGTCACGCCCGGCTTTTTGATGGTGGCTTCAAACGGATAGAGATTCACCACGACGAGATCGATCGGCTGGAAGCCGCATTCCTTGGCCTGCTTTTCGTGGAGCTCGTTGCCGCGTTTATAGAGCAGCCCGCCATGCACCCGCGGATGCAGCGTCTTCACCCGGCCCTCGAGCACTTCGGGAAAATCGGTGAAGCTGGAGATGTCGCGCACCGGCACGCCTTCCTTGCGCAGCAACTCGGCCGTGCCGCCGGTGGAGATGATGTCGATGCCCTGTTTCTCCAGCGCGCGCGCGAAGGCGGCGACGCCTTTCTTGTTCGAGACGGAGATGAGGGCGCGGGTGATTTTCATGCGGAAGCAAAATTTAACCGCGGATTACGCGGATGACACGGATTTGTTCAGTCTTCATCCGCGCTATCCGCGTAATCCGCGGTTCAATTCTTTCAGCGATCGAGCATGACGTTCTTCGCCATCGGATAGAGCACGGGGCAGCAGCCGATCGTTTCGCAAAAGGCTTTGCTGAAATGGCTCAGGCTGGCGTAACCGACTTCGGTCGCCGCTTCGGTGACGTTGTAGCGGCCGCTGCGCAAAAGCTCGGCCGCCCGTTCCATCCGGAGCTTGCGCAGATATTGCGGAATGGTCAGGCCGACTTCGCGCGAAAAACTGCGGCTCAGATAAAACGGGCTGCAGCCGACTTCGCGGCCGAGCATTTCGAGCGTGGGCGGCTTCGCCAGATCGCGCGCGAGCAATTCCTTCGTCCGCTCCACGCGATCGCGCGCGACCCGCTTCTGCCGCATGCAAAAGAGCTCCGGATCTTTCGGCGTGAAGAGAAAATGCGACATCAATTCCAGCGCCTTGCTCTGATACCACAAACTTTGCGCCGCCTTGGAGACAGGCGGCCGGAGAAGGCTGGCCACGACCTGATGCTGGTCGGAGGACATCGGGCCGAGCGGCGGAAACAATCGGCCGCTCCTTCTGCGGGAAAACGGCGGCACGGAGCTGCGGCTCGAGGTCGTTTTCGCAGTCGGCCAGCTGCTCCTGCAAATAACGGTTCGAAAATTCCAGCGTCACAAACTGATGATGGTCGCGCGCCTGCCGCGAGGCCTGGAGCGGTTCGTCCGTCACGGCATAATAACCGGCGCTGCTCGGAACGTAATCCGTCTGGGCGCGATCCCCCACGGCGCCGCGGCCTTCGACGTTCAGACAAAACTCAATGCTGCGCGGATGAAAACTGAGGCCCCAATCGAGCGGGCGGCTCGTCCGGAAATCATGCCACTCGATGCTCACGCCAAGGCGGTCGAAATCGCCCCAGAGTTGCCGCCAGCCGTCCGGGACGTTTCGCCACGCGCCGCGCTCGGCGACCGCTTCGTTGCTCGAAATCATCGCGCGAACCTTACGGGCCTGACGGGCGCGAATGCAAGTCGGGTTTCACTTCGGTCAGCGCCGCGCGGTCCCAATTGCCCAGCGTGGAGGCTGCGTCGTAGGTGCTCCGGGCGAACTGCAAGAGCGTCTCGTCCGGCGACTCCGCCTTGCGGACATCTTCGTAACGAAGGACGAACTCCTTGAGCTGCGGGTTGTAGCCGGCTGCCGCGGGTTGCACTTTCGCCTCGGAGAATCCGCGCGGCTCGGGGTAGGCGTAGGAATAGAAAATCGGCTCGGGCATCATCTCGTTTCCCGGCCAGAAGCCGAGGCTGCTCACTTCGTGCGAGTAGGCTTCGCGCGTGACGACGTCGGGCAAATGCGGGATGCCGCCGGGGTGCGGCGGCGCGCGCCGGCCGGAGAAGCGCGTCACGGCCAGGTCGAAACTGCCCCAGAAAAAATGGACCGGGCTGCATTTGCCGCAGAACTCCGAGCGGAACTCCTTGAAGACGCGGTCGCTTTGCAGGAGGACGCGCCAGAAACGGTTCGCGTATTCAGGGTCGTAAGCGGAATCCTTTTCGTTTTTCTCGAAAGGAATGGCCGGATCGACTTCGTTCGGCGTGGTAGTTGATCTCGACCGCAATCTCCAATTCGCCGAGCGCGTCCATCACTTCGCGGTAAAATGCCGCGACCGATTTCGGCGCGAGCTTGATGTTCTTCTTAGATCCCGTCGCCCGTCTGCAACCGCAGGACGTGATCGACAAAATCGAAGTCGATTTGCAGCACGCGCGCGCCAAAAAAGATCGGCGAGGTCGTCAGCCCGCGCGCGGTGAGGTAGAGCGTGACGTGCCAGGAATGGTTCGTCCACGGCGACAGAGCGAGCCGGACTTTGCCGACGACCTGCGTCCACATGTGCAACGTCTTGCAGGTCTCTTTCCATTCCGAAAACGGAAGGGCGGGCCAAATCTCGGAGGTCATCGGGCGGAGTCTGTTCACCAGCGAGCGACAAAATCTTTAAAGGAGCGTTTGACCCGCCCGAACATGCGGCGCGCATCGGCTCTGGTGCGCCGGAAGAGGCGCTTGACGACATTCTCGTCGTTGTCGTCCGCTTCTTCTTCCTGAACTTGCTCGTCTTCACTGGGAGCGTTATCGACGTCGTCGCGATACTCTTCCACCTGCTCCATGTTGCGGCCTTGATACATCCCTTCCACGCGGCTGACGCGGCCATCGCTGGCGCGGATGTGAATGGTGCCGACGGGGCGGTTGCTTCGGTCGGCGAGCGTCACGATCCAGATCGGATTGCCTCGATCGTCCGTGCGCAGGGTGTAACTCGTGGACGAAAAGGTGACATGCGAGGTGTGCGCGGTATGGCTCGCGACCGAATACGCACCGGTCGAATCGAGATTCAGCTTCGCGGTATTGATCGTCGCGCCTTCACTGGAACCGACCACGGAGCGGTTGGGCACGCGTTGCGAGACGATCTGATTGTCTTCCACGACGATCTCGCGGACGCCGCCATTCGCGTTCCGGTCCGCGACCAGGATCTTCCAGGTCCGCGGCTGCGGATCTCCGTCCACGCCGCTGACCGAGATGATCCGGTTGACCATCTGGCGATTCAATTGCGTGCCGATGACGCGCAACGCTTCGTAAGCGCTCGGGCTTTCCTGGGCCAAAACCGGCCCGGCCACGACCAGAGCTGCGACGAGAAATTTCCACATGACAAAAGAGAGCTATGCTTGCCCGGGATGTCCACCGGGTTTTGGGTTCAGCACTTGAATGCTCGGCGTCATGCGTTCAGCGTTCAGCGGTCTCGATGAAAAAAACGAAAGTCGAATTCTCCAGCCACACCGGCAATCTCGCGCCGATGCGGAAATTCGTGCTCGCGTTCCTGGCCGCGTATCCGTTCACGGAAAAGGAGCGCATGCTCATGGTCCTGGGAGTAGACGAGGCCTGCACCAACATTATTCGGCACGCTTATCATTTGCGCGACGATCAGCTGATCTCGCTCTCGATGGAAGGATTGCGCCATTGCATCCGGATGCGCCTGCGCGATTACGGCAAGCAAACCGAGGCGCATCAGATGAAAGGCCGCGCGCATGATTTGATCAAGCCGGGCGGCCTCGGCCTTCATTTGATCCGGAATGCCTTCGACAAGGTGGATTACATTTTGAAAGCGCGCGGGACGGAATTGGTCATGACGAAGAATTGGGATGGACGTGAGATTGAACGTTAGCTCTCGTCACCGAGACGCCTCAATTTAACTCTTCAACGCCTCATGAAACCGCCTGAGCCCGATCCCGCTTTCGAAGTCTCGCTGCGGCCGCCGATGTTCAGCGAGTTCACCGGCCAGGTGAAGGTCTGTGAACGGCTCGAGCTGCTGGTGGAGGCGGCGAAAAAACGCGGCGACGTGCTCGAGCACATCCTGCTGAGCGGGCCGCCCGGCCTCGGGAAGACGACCCTCGCCAACATCATCGCCAACGCCATGGGCGTGAACGTGAAGAACACCAGCGGGCCGGTGATCGAAAAAGCCGGGGAGCTGGCCGGCTTGCTGACGAGCCTGGAAAAGGCGATGTCCTGTTCATCGACGAGATCCACCGGCTCCAGCCGACCATCGAGGAATATCTTTATCCCGCGATGGAGGATTACCGGCTCGACATCATCATCGACCAGGGACCGCAGGCGCGCAGTCTGCGGCTCCAGTTGCCGAAGTTCACGCTCATCGGCGCCACGACGCGGGCGGGAATGGTGAGCGCGCCGCTGCGGTCGCGATTTCGGGATGACCGCGCGGCTCGATTACTACAGCGCGGAGGAGATGCACAAAATCATCACGCGCAGCGCCGGGCTTGCTCGGCGTGGAGATCGATCCTGCCGGCGCGGCGGAAATCGCCGACCCGCACGCGCGGCACGCCGCGGACCGCGAACAATCTGCTGCGCTGGGTGCGCGATTACGTTCAGGTCAAGGCGGATGGCAAGATCACCGCGGAGCTGGCGGACAAAGCGCTGACCATGCTCGAGATCGATCGCGATGGGTTCGATCAATGGGACAAACGAATCATCGAAACGTTGATCCACAAATTTAACGGCGGGCCGGTCGGATTGAGCTCGCTCGCCGTGGCGGTGGGCGAGGAAGCCGGAACGCTCGAGGAAGTGAACGAGCCGTATCTCATCATGGAGGGTTACATCAAACGGACGCCGCAGGGACGCGTGGCGCTGCCGAACGCGTATCGCAAACTTGGCCTCAAGCCGCCGGTCGGAACGCAGCATGAACTGTTTGGATCGTGAAGCGATCTCGTAGGATTCCGGGGAGCGCACGCGCCTCACGTGCTGGTTTTGGCGCCTCGCCAAAACAGTCTTCCCGAAAAGTTCGCGATCGCGAGGGCGCGATCGCCAGCACGCGAGGCGCTTGCGCTCCCCGAACAGACGCGGCGATTCGAGGCGGAAAATCTATTGCGATGGAATTAACACCCGATTTTTTTCAGGCGACGTCGAAGGTCCTCACCGTCGCCGAACTGACCCGCGCCATCCGCGGCACGCTCGAGACAAAATTCGGCGCTGTCTGGGTGCGGGGAGAAATTTCCAATTACAAACTGCATCCTTCGGGACATCGCTATTTCACCCTCAAGGATCAGCGCGCCGCGATCTCCTGCGTGATCTTTCGCAATACGCTGCCGCCCGACGCGCCGCCGATCGCCGACGGCGCGCAGGTGCAGGTTTACGGCAACGTCTCCGTCTTCGAGGCGCGCGGGCAATACCAGCTCAGCGTGCAGATCCTCCAGACGCGCGGCGCCGGATTGCTCCAGGCGAAGTTCGAAGCGCTGAAGCGCAAAGCTGGATGCGGAAGGGCTTTTCGATCCGGCCCGCAAACGGCCCTGCCAAAATTCCCGAAACGCATCGGCATCGTCACTTCGCCGAGCGGCGCGGCCATTCGCGATATGTTGAACGTGCTGCGGCGGCGCGCGCCGAATGTGGAGATTCTGATCAGCCCCGTGCGCGTGCAGGGAATCGGCGCGGCGGCGGAAATCGCGACAGCCCTGAATGAGCTGTCGGCGCCGAACGACGCCTGGAAATCCATCGACCTGATCGTGATCGCGCGCGGCGGCGGCAGCATCGAGGATTTGTGGGAGTTCAACGAAGAGATCGTGGCGCGCGCCATCTTTCATTCGCAAATCCCGGTCGTCAGCGCCATCGGCCACGAGATCGATTTCACGATCGCCGATTTCGTCGCCGACCTTCGCGCGCCGACGCCAAGCGCCGCGGCGGAATTAATCGTGGCCGATTCGACGGAGCTCATGCGGCGCGTTAGCTGAATTGCAGAACTGCCTGCAAAAATACCTGCGCAATTTTCTCCAGCAAAGCCTGACGCGTTTGCGTTTCCTCTCGGAGCGCACCCTCGCCCGCGAGCTGATGCAGCGGATGCGCGACGCCCAGCAGCAGCTCGATCTCACCGCCGAATCGCTCCGCCGCCGCCTGAAGCAGTTTGTCGTCGACGCCCGCGCGGCCTTATCGACGCACGCGCAATCGCTGAAATCTTACGATCCCAAGCGCGAGGTCGCCCTTTGCCGTAACAGCGTCATCGATCTCCACCGGCGACTCGCCGCGCAACCGTCTCAGCTCCTGCAAAACGCGCAGCAACGTTTCCAGCGCGTGGAAGGAATGCTGCGCGTGCTCGGGCCCGACGCGACGCTCCGTCGAGGTTACAGCATCACGACGGATGCGGCCGGCAATGTGATCCAGACCGTGGCGGCCGTCAGCCCGAAATCGAAAATCCGGACGCGGGTGGCTGATGGCGAATTCGAATCGACGGTGACTTAGGTGGATCGCGCGCTCCGTCCCGCGATGATCTCAAAATCGCGCGGCTTCGCCGGCATAGTTGCCATCGAGCGGCGGAGCGCTCGATCCACCTCGTGCAGTCCTCACTCCGGTCCGGCCAAAACCATGGTGCCGTCGCCGGAGGGAACCGCACCCTCATCCGCCGCCCCGGCGAGACGCCCAATCTTCGACTGAAATTCGGCCGCATCATTTCCCCAATCGGAAACTGTCGCCTGGTTTCGTCCGTAAACTCCCGCGTCGCCTCGTTTGCGGATCACCACAAAACCTTTGTCCCCAAATGGCGACGTAATCGGGATTCAATGGAGTGTTATAGACGTAATTCGAGCTGGCTGCGAAAATCGCGGTCGAAGCATCGCCGCCCTTCACTTTGTAAACCTTGAGCGCACTTTTCCCCGTGAGGGTCGAGGACCGGAGGCGGACCGGCGTAGATTGAACCGTGCACGTTGCGCCCGGGGCCGAAAGAATACTCTGAAGGTCCTCCGCGTTTCAGATAATTGTTTTGGACCAGCCTGCCGCAATACTCCGCCAGCGTGGTCGCGGGCAATTCGCCCGGCCAGGCCAGGTTCGGGTCCGACTTGGCCGCTCCGTCCGTTGGCCATTTGAAAGCTCGCCAGATACAGCTCGCGCGCGTGATTCATCGTGCGCGTCATCTCCGCTTGTGCAGCCCATTCCTGATGGTCGGGCATGGCCAGAAACGCGATAGCCCAAGAACCACGATCACCGCGACCAATTCCTTGACCATCCCAAAAGCAGCGGACGGAATTCCTCCTGCGGTGTTGGGTCACCCGGGAATAAGAGAGTTTTACGGCGTGTTTGGCAACAAGAGAGCGTTGCCCGTCGCGGAGATCCAGGTGTTGCCGTTGGCGGCAAAAATATCCGTGTTGGTGGCGCCACCGGTCGGTCCTTCCACCGTCGAAGTGCCGGCCGCTGTATTGACCTTGCAGGTTTCGACCGTCCCGCTTTGATCGCAACGAATCACGATCGCCTTGCGGCCTTTCCAGACACCGCCCTTTTGCGTTTGATCGGTTTTGTAAACGGCGCTGGCTCCACCACTGAACGGCGCGTCGGCGATGAGCGGAAAGCTCGGATGCGACGTCTCGGTCATGCCCATTTCATAAGCAAAGTTGTTGGTGGAAGCTTCGCAACGTTCCGCGGGAAGCGTCGTTTTTTCATCCGGCACGGTGGGTGACCAGGCGGACTTGCCGAGATAAAACAGCTTCTCGGTGGGAAGATAGGTCGGGATCAACAGCGCAAAGGCCTGGTTGGACGTGCTGCTCGTCGTCAGCGGCACGGGCGGATCGACGGTGCCATCCTTGTCGGGATATTTCCCGTCGTTGTCGGCCGCATAAAGTTTGCAGGCCAGCCCGATTTGTTTGGCGTTCGAGAGGTTTTTCGTCTGCGCGCCGCGTTCCTGCACCGTGCTAAAAACGGGGAGCGCGATACTGGCCAGGACGGCGATGATGGCGATGACGACGAGGAGTTCGATCAGCGTAAACGCAGCAATAGAATGTCTGTTCATAGGGGGACCGGCAAGAATGGCGAAAGCGCCACCGGCGGGTCAAGCAGAATGAGGCAGGGTCGGAGCGCGCCCGCAGTAGGCAGACTTTAGGCGCCGCAGGCGACGCTCGCTCGCGCTTCGCCCTCAAGCTTGAACGCAACGGTCGCGAGCGGCGGAAGACTGATCATCGAGTGAATGCGTCCGGCCTTGCCACGGGAAATCTTCCGCTTCGAAGCCGCCCATGTTGCCGACGTTGCTGCCGCCGTAGGTCTCGGCGTCGGTGTTGATGATCTCGCGGTAGAAACCGCCGCCGGGCACGCCGAGGCGATAGCCGTGGCGCACGAGCGGAGTCGCGTTGACCGCAAAGACAATCACGTCGCCATCGCGCGAGCGGCGCATGAAGGCGACGACGCTGTTATCGGCATCGTGAAAATCGATCCACTCGAAACCTTCATGAGTATCGTCGAGATCCCAGAGCGCCGGCTCGGTTTTGTAAACGTGATTGAGATGCTGCACGAGCCGGCGCAGGCCGTCGTGCCGCGGCAATTCGAGCAAATCCCAGTCAAGCTCGCGATCGTGGTTCCACTCGCGCCGCTGGCCGAACTCGCCGCCCATGAAGAGAAGCTTCTTGCCCGGATGCCCGTACATCCACGCGAAGAACATCCGGAGATTCGCGAACTGCTGCCATTCGTCGCCGGGCATTTTGTTGAGGAGCGAGCGCTTGCCGTGCACCACTTCATCGTGGCTCAGGACGAGAACGAAATGTTCCTGGAACGCATACATCAGCGAGAACGTGATGCTGTTATGGTGGTAGCGGCGGAAAATCGGATCGAGCGCCATGTAATGGAGGAAGTCGTGCATCCAGCCCATGTTCCATTTGAAGCCGAACCCGAGCCCGCCGAGATGCGTCGGGCGCGAGACGCCGGGCCAGGCGGTTGATTCCTCGGCGATGGTCATGATGCCGGGGAAACGCTCGTAGCAGACTTCGTTGAAGCGCTTGAGGAAATAGACCGCCTCGAGGTTCTCGCGGCCGCCGAACGCGTTCGGGACCCACTCGCCGGCCTTGCGCGAGTAATCGAGATAGAGCATCGAGGCCACGGCATCCACGCGCAGGCCGTCGATGTGATATTTGTCGAGCCAGAAGAGCGCGTTGCCGATGAGGAAATTGCGGACCTCGTTGCGCCCGAAATTGAAAATCAGCGTGCCCCAATCCTGGTGCTCGCCCTGGCGCGGATCCGCGTGCTCGTAGAGATCGGTGCCGTCGAACTCCGCGAGCCCGTGCGCGTCTTTCGGAAAATGGGCCGGCACCCAATCCATGATCACGCCGATGCCGGCCTGGTGGCATTTATCGACAAAATGGCGGAACTCATCCGGCGTCCCGAAGCGGCTCGTCGGCGCGTAAGTAATTCGTGACCTGATAGCCCCACGAGCCTTCGAACGGATGCTCGGCCACCGGCATCAGCTCGATGTGGGTGTAGCCCATCTCGACCACGTACGGGATCAGCGTCTCGGACAATTCGAGATAACTGAGCGGGCGATTGCCTTCGTCCGTCTTCCGCCGCCACGAGCCGAGATGCACTTCGTAAATGCTCAGCGCGCTGGTGTGCAGGCGCCTGGCCGGCGCGCGCCTCCATCCATTCGCCGTCGCTCCAATGGTAGCGGTCGAGGTTGTAAACCATCGACGAGGTCTGGATGCCGTGCTGGCTGAAGAGGCCAAACGGATCGCTCTTCAAGAGCAACGCGCCGGCCGGCGTCCTGATCTCGAATTTGTAATGCACGCCTTCGCCGACACCGGCAGGAACAATTCCCAGACGCCGCTGCCGAGCAGGCGGCGCATCGGATTCACGCGTCCGTCCCAGCCGTTAAGTCGCTCACCACGCTGACGCGTTGCGCGTTCGGCGCCCAGACCGCGAAATAAACTCCCTCCGCTCCGCCGATGGTCCGCAGGTGCGCGCCGAATTTCTCGTAGATCTGGAGATGATTTCCCTCGGCGAAGAGATGCAGATCGACCTCGCCCATGATGATCCCGTAGGAGTAGGGATCGCGCACGACCGCCGTCGAATCGTCCCAGCCGGTGAGATGAACGCGATAATCAAGATCGCGTTTCATCCCCGGCAAAGTCGCCTGGAAAAATCCTTCGCGCCGGAGCCGCTTGGCCGGGAAAAGCTCGCTCCTCTTTGCCAGGAACGACGATGCTCACTTCCTTCGCGTCGGGCCGAAAGATGCGAATCGCCAGATCATCGCCGAGCCGGTGCGGACCCAGGATCCGGAACGGATCGGGATGCGCGCCCGCCAGAAAAACATCCAGCTCGTCCACAGGCAGGCCGGTTATTTCGAAAGAGCTCATGCGTGGATCGCCAATTTAAAACGTCTCACGCGAATGTCGTGCGCGGATTTTTTGATGGTCGTCGCTGCTTCTGTAGCCGCCGCCCTGTGGGCGGCGTGAGCGCGTCACCTTTCGGAAGGGATGAACGCCGCTCTCACGCTGCCCACAGGGCGGCGGCTACAGGCGCGTACTGGCGAAGAGTTTCCGTTTCCATTGCGCGCGCAGCCGTCGCATAGTTCGCGACGATGGAACCGCCGGTCAAAGATGCAGCTGATGAACTTCTCCGCACTTACACGGAGAGCGGCGGAATAAATTATCTCGACGCGGCGGCGAAGCTGCCCTCGCGGCCGGCGATCGAACTGGCCTGCGTCGATCTGATGAGCCTGATGTTCCCCGGGTTCCACGGCGAGGCGCTGGTCGATTCCAGCGATTTGCCGGACGTGACCCGGAGCCGGATCAAGAGCCTGCACATCCGGATGAAGCCGGAGATTTCCAAAAGCTTCAATAACCTCGAACGCGCCGCGGCGGATCAGAAAGCGGAAGAGGTTTTGAACTGGTTCATGGCCCAGCTCGGCGGCCTTCGCCAGGTCCTCTGGACCGACGTCGATGCGGCCTACGAAGGCGATCCGGCGGCGACGAGCTATGAAGAAGTGATCGTGGCTTATCCGGCCATCGAAGCGATCGCCATCCAGCGCATGGCCCATCTTTTATATGAGAAGAAGGTGCCGCTGATTCCCCGGCTGATGACGGAATGGGCGCACAGCCGGACCGGCATCGACATTCATCCCGGCGCGAAAATCGGGCCGCACTTTTTCATCGACCACGGGACCGGCGTGGTGGTGGGCGAGACCTGCGACATTGGCGCGCGGGTGAAGTTGTATCATGCCGTGACGCTGGGCGCGCGCAGTTTTCTCAAGGACGAACACGGCAAGATCATAAAGGGAGGCAAACGTCATCCGACGATTGAGGATGACGTGACGATTTATCCAAACTCGACCGTGCTCGGCGGTGAAACCGTGATCGGCGCGCGGAGCACGATTGGCGGCAACGTCTTCCTGATCCAGAGCGTTCCGCCGGACTCGCTCGTTTATTACGAGGAGAAACAGCTCCAGATCATCCCGAAGCGGCGCGCCGGGCGCGGCCGACTTCACGGCGTAGCATGATCTATCTCGATTATAACGCGACCACGCCGCTTTGCGCGCCGGCGCGGGAAGCGATGGAGCCGTTCCTGTCCCGGCATTACGGAAATCCCTCGAGCGTTCATGCGGCCGGACGGGAAGCGCGCGCCGGGGTGGACAACGCCCGCGATTCCCTGGCTGAGCTGCTCGGAGCGAAGCCGCACGAATTGATTTTCACGAGCAGCGGGACGGAATCGAACAATCTCGCCGTGCTCGGCCTCGCTCGCGCGCACGCAGATCGCGGGCGGCATTTGATCTGCGCCAGCACGGAGCACCACGCCGTCTTGCACGCCTTTGAGCATCTCGGCCGCCGGGAATCTTTCGAGGTCACGTTTCTGCCGGTCGACGAAACCGGGCGAATCGATCCGGAAGAACTCCGCCGCGCCATTCGGGACGACACAATTCTCGTCTCCATCATGACGGCGAACAATGAAACCGGCGTCCTTCAGCCGATGGCGGAACTCGCCGAAGTTTGTCGCGAACGCGGTGTGCCCTTGCACAGCGACATGGTGCAATCCTTCGGCAAAGTGGAAACGCGTTTGAGCGAGAGCGGACTCACCGCCGCCAGTTTCGCGGCGCACAAGTTTTACGGACCAAAGGGCGCCGGGCTGCTTTATCTGCGCGCGGGTGTTCCGATCGAAGCCGTCCAATTCGGCGGGGCGCACGAAAACCAGCGCCGGCCCGGGACTGAGAACGTGCCGGCGATCGTCGGAATGGCCGCGGCCGCGGAATGGACTTTGCGCGATCGCGCGCAGGAACAGGAACGCCAACAGGCTTTGCGCGATCGCTTGTGGCGAACACATCGCGGAGACCTTTCCCGCCGCGACGCAGAATGGCGACCGGGCGCCCCGCCTCGCCAATACTTTGAACGCGAGCTTTGCCGGACTGAGCTCGGAGACGATCCTGATGGCGCTCGATCTGGAAGGCGTGTGCGCCTCGAGCGGCTCGGCCTGCATGGTCGGTTCGGTCGTGGCGTCGCATGTCCTTCTCGCGATGGGTCTGCCGCCATTGCTGGCGAGCTCCGCGATCCGGTTCTCGTTAGGCCACGAAACCACAGAGCAGCAGATCGATGAAGCTGGGGCAATCATCGGCCGCGTCCTGGGCCGCATCAGCTCCGCCAGGTCGAACGCGACCGCGGAAAATTATGCCGTCGCCTAGTCAGCTCGACTTCGTTTTCCCCGCCGGCCCGTCCCTGGTCGTGCTCGGCCGCGATTTCGCGCTCGAAGCCAAAGCGCAGGAAATGTTGCGCGGACTCGACGCCGCGGAACTCGCCCGCGAAGTCCGGGTGGAATGGAACGCGCGGCTTTTCAGCGCAGCCGGCCGGGCCGATTCCCGCCGCAAGATCGTCTCCCTGAATCCGCGCCTCCGCGAACATGATGCGGCCGAGATCGATCGCACCCTGCGCCACGAGCTGGCGCATTTGCTGGCGCAATTCCGCGCCGGGCGCCGGCGCGTCCCGCCCCATGGCGCCGAGTGGCGCAAGGCTTGTCACGACCTCGGCATCGCGGATGAAGCGCGCTGCCACGCCCTGCCCTTTCCCATCCAGCGCCGCGCCCGCCGTTTCCTTTATCGATGCGAGCGCTGCGGCAAAGAATTTCCGAGAGTCCGCCGGATCAAACGGACGGTCGCGTGCCTGGAGTGCTGCCGTAAATTCAACCGCGGAAAATTCGATCCCAAAGCCCGGCTGCGGCTTGTGGAAGGCGACAAAGCGACGTAGCTTTCACGCCCTCCGCGTATAAGAATCCGGTGAGAACCAAACTTTCATTTTCCATCCTCGCCGTTCGTCTTCTGTCTCGCCTTCCCTGCCGCGGATTTGATCTCGCAGGGCTATTCCTGGAATCGGAACCGCACCGTGCTGATGCATTTGTCGCTTCCGCCAAGCACCTCCCGGCGGCTTTATCGATGGATCGCCCTCGCTCAATGCGGTCGCCGAGGACGCCCTGAACATCTGGAACCAGCATCTGATCCACATGAAGTTTGCGGTGAATCGGGGTTCGATCCTGCCGCCGGACGGCGACGACGCCAATACTTCGGTCTACGATGTCCAACACCATTTACGGCGACAGCTTCGGGGACGGAGTGCTCGCCGTGACGTTGCGTGATCGCCGCGCGATACAACCTTCGTCGAGGCGGACGTTATTTTTAATCGAGCCTTGATTGGGATTCCTATCGGGGCCCGCTGCTGCAGGACACGAGGATTTCCGTCGCGTAGCGCTGCACGAGTTCGGTCATGTGCTGGGCCTGGACCATCCGGACCAGGCCGGGCCAACCGGTCGCAGCGCGATCATGAATTCCACCATCACCAATATCGACTCGCTTCAAAATGACGATATCGCTGGCGCCAAGAGCATTTACGATAGCGGCCCGCCCTACCTTACCTCGAACCCGGCGCCGAATCTCGTCAATTTGTCCACCCGCGCCTTCGTCGGCACCGGCGAGCGCACCCTCATCGGCGGCTTCATCATCCAGGGATCGCAGCCCGCCACGGTAATATTGCGTGCGATCGGTAATTCGTTGCCCGCGCTCGGGATCAGCGAACCCATTGGATGACCCGCTGATGGAGCTTACGCGCCTCCAGCGGCGGCATCATCGCCGACGAGCGACGACTGGATCGACGAGCGCCGACGCCAGCACCATCGCCAGTTATCATCTCGATCCGACGAACAGCCGCGAGTCCGCGATCCTGGCGACGTTGAATCCGGGCGATTACACCTTCGTGGTCAGGTCGTTCCCAACCAGGACGCCACCTTACTGGATACGGCTATCGTCGAGCTCTACGACCTGCACACCACTGGCGGTCGCGCCGCGAACATCTCCACGCGCGGCCAGGTCTTGCAGGGCGACCAGATTCTGATCGGAGGTTTCATCGTCGGGGGAAGCCAGCCCAAAACGGTCATCGTGCGCGCCCTCGGCCCATCGTTGTCGCAACGCAGGGTATCGCCAACCCGCTCAGCGACCCGACTCTGGAATTGCGCGACGCCGCGGGAAACGTGCTCGCCTCGAACAATAACTGGGAGACGGATCCGAATGCCGCGCAAATCCAATCGGAAGGTTTTGCTCCGTCTCAACCGGCCGAATCGCGCTGCGAGTGACACTCAATCCCGGCAACTACACCGCCATCGTCCGCTCGGCGAACGGCGCGACAGGTATTGGCCTGGTGGAAATTTACGATCTGAGCCCGCCGCCGTAGATTAGATAACTGCGAGTGCAGCCTGCCCAATCATGAGCCGCGTTGAGACGGTGATACGTGCGCGCATCTCCACCGGACCTGAGGAGCATGGTCAGGCTCCGAGTCATGCCGCGCGCCTATATCTCGCGCTCGCTCCCCTCGCCCTTCTTCGCTTTTTGTCCGCGCAGTTTCGCCTGGATAAACAGATCGATGTCGCCATCCATCACCGCCTGGACGTCGCTCGTCTCCGCGCCGGTGCGATGGTCCTTCACCATTTGATACGGCTGGAAAACATAAGAGCGAATCTGGCTGCCCCAGGCCACGTCGCCCTTCTCTCCATATTGCCGGTCGATCTCCGCGCGCTTTTTGTCCTGCTCGATTTCGTAAAGTTTCGCTTTCAACATCTTGAGGGCCAGCTCCCGGTTTCGCCCCTGGCTGCGCTCGGCCTGACACGCCACCACGATTCCCGTCGGCTTGTGCACGATGCGCACCGCCGTTTCCACCTTGTTTACGTTCTGGCCGCCCTTCCCGCCGGCGCGGAAAGTGTCGACCTCGATGTCGGCCGGATTGATATCGATCGGCGCCGAGTCCGCGATTTCCGGCACCACATCCACGCTGGCGAATGAGGTGTGCCGGCGTTTGTTCGCATCGAAAGGCGAAATGCGGACGAGCCGATGAACGCCGCGCTCGGCGTTGAGATAGCCGTAGGCATATTCGCCCTGCACGAGCAGCGTCGTCGATTTGATTCCGACTTCTTCGCCCACTTGCACATCGATCGTCTGCGAACTGAAGCCGCTCCGCTCGATCCAGCGTTGATACATGCGCAACAGCATGTCCGCCCAATCGCATGATTCCGTGCCGCCCGCGCCGGAATGGATGGTGAGGAACGCGTTCGCGCGATCGTTTTCGCCGGAGAGAAATTGGCGCAGCTCGAATTCCTCCAGCTGATGAAGCAGCCGCGCGTGTTCGTCCGAGCACTTCCTTTTCCGCCTCCGCGCGCTGCGCCGCATCAGATTCCTCCGCGGCGAGCTGGCGCAACGCTTCGAAATCGCCGACCGCGCGCTCGAGTTCCCGCAACGGATTCAGCAGCGACCGCAGCCGCGAAACTTCCTCGACATCGCCCTGCGCGCGTTCGCGGTTCGACCAGAAATCGGGCGCGCTCATCCGCTCCTCGAGCGCGCCGAGCTGGCCTTCTAGTTTCGGGACGTCAAAGAAACCTCCGCAGTTCGCGCACGCGCGTCTGGAGTGCTTCTGCGTCGATCACCGGAACTTCCGTAGCCATGCGACGAATCTAGCATATCGTAGCACGGCGCTTGCCTGAGCCAGGCAGCCTCGTGGTCATGGAGACGGCACGCCCTCGTGCCGTTGAGACGCCAAGCGCCTCGGTACAGCGTCTACTTCCCCTTCGGCGCCGGCAACTGCTCCAGGCGAAAGATCGTTTCGCCTTCCTTCATCAGATCGAGCCGATCGCGCGCCATCGTTTCCAGATACGTCGGATCCGTCTTGAGCAGATTCACTTCGCGCGTTTGCCGCGCGAGCAGCATTTTCTGGTCGTTCACCAGGCTTTGCAGGTTCTCGATTTCGCCCCGGCTTTGCGTGAGCTTTTTGTAAGGAGGCACAAACAAACTCACGATCACGAGCACGATCGCGACCAGAAGCAGGACGCGCAGAACACTGTTCAGACGCTGCCAGACGGTGGCTTCACGCCTCGCGCGAAAATCGCCATAGCCCGGATGATCCACTAGCGCATTTTACCGCCGTAAACGGCGTTGTCACCAAGTTCCTCCGCGATCCGCAGAAGCTGGTTGTATTTCGCCACGCGGTCCGTCCGGCAGAGCGAACCGGTCTTGATCTGGCCCGCATTGGTCGCCACCGCGATGTCGGCAATGGTCGTGTCCTCCGTCTCGCCCGAGCGATGGCTGATCACGGCCGTGTAGTTATTTTTCGTCGCCAGATCGATCGCGGCCAGCGTCTCCGTGAGCGTGCCGATCTGATTCACCTTGATGAGAATGGAATTCGCCACGCCCTGGTGAATTCCTTTGCGCAGAAATTCCACGTTCGTGACGAACAGATCGTCGCCGACCAGTTGCACGGTCTTGCCCAGCCGCTCCGTCAATTTTTTCCAGCCGTCCCAATCATTTTCCGCGCAGCCATCCTCGATGGAAATGATCGGGAAACGGCGCGCGAGCGTTTCGTAATAATCGACCAGCTCTTCCGCCGAACGCTTCGAGCCATCCGATTTTTTGAAAACGTAGGCGTTTTGTTCCTTGTCGAAAAACTCCGAGGCCGCGGGATCGAGCGCGACAAAAATTTGCTCGCCAAATTTGTAGCCCGCTTTCTCGACCGCCAGCGCGATGCAATCGAGCGCGTCCTCCGCGGAATCCAGTTTCGGCGCGAATCCGCCTTCGTCGCCGACCGCGGTGGAGAGGCCGCGATCATGCAGCACGCCCTTCAAGGCGTGAAAAACTTCGGCGCCATAACGCAAGCGCCTCCGGAAACGAAGGCGCGCCTTTCGGCATGATCATGAACTCCTGGAAATCGATCGGCGCATCGGAATGCGCGCCGCCGTTGAGGATGTTCATCATCGGCACCGGCAGCGTGACGGCGGAATTGCCGCCGAGATACCGAAAGAGCGAGACCTTCGAGGCCGCCGCGGCCGCATGCGCGGTGGCGAGCGAGACGCCCAGAAGCGCGTTCGCGCCCAGATTCTTTTTGTTCGGCGTGCCGTCGAGCGCGATGATTTTTTCGTCGATCTTGGCCTGCTCGAGCGCGTCCCAACCTGCGATCGCCGGCGCAATCGTTTCCGTGACACTGCGCACCGCTTTGGTTACGCCCTTGCCGCCGTAGCGCTTTTTGTCGCCATCGCGAAGCTCCCACGCTTCATGTTCGCCGGTGCTGGCGCCACTCGGCACCGCCGCCCGGCCCATCGCGCCGCCTTCCAGATGGACGTCGACTTCCATGGTGGGATTCCCGCGCGAATCGAGAATCTCGCGCGCGTTGATTCTTGCGATGCTGGTCGGCGACATACGTGCGACGAATTACATCACCTTCGCCCGCGCAAGCAATGCTGTTTTGCCGGAACCACATTCCCATTGGCAAATGCACGTGGGCACGGATAATCTGGCTCACATGACTTTTCGGATCTGCATGGCAGCGCTGCTTTGCCTGGCGAGCGCAACGATCGCGTTCGCGGCCGAGCCCGCCCCTTTGCCGCCGGATCAGCTGGCCAAGGCGATCAAGACCGACGCCCTGACCATTCCCACGCCGGGCGAGCTTTTCGCGGCTCTCGAGAAACCGGGCAAACCAGATTGGGCCGGCCAATATCGCACGCCGATCCCGATGACCTATCGCAACCGCGCCCAGATCGCGCTCAATCTCGGCGGTCTGATCGCCGACGGTTTCATCGCCGTCCAGGCGCAGGACAGCCAGCAGGTGAAGAATATCGGGACCGACATCATCAAGCTCGCGAAGGCGCTGGGGGTGAGCGAGAACGTGCTCAGCCGCGGCAACAGCATCAACGAATTCGCCGAGAACAGCGAATGGGACACGCTCCACGAAGAACTCGAGGCGACCCAAAACGAAGTGAAGGCCTCGATGCAAACGCATCGGGACCAGGACCTGGTCATCCTCGTCAGCCTCGGCGGCTGGATTCGCGGCACGCAGGCGGTGAGCGCGGCGGTCATGAAAAACTACGATGAAAGCAGCGCCAAGGTTTTGCGCCAGCCGGCCGTGGTGAGTTTCATCAAGTCCAAGATCAACGACATCAGCCCGGACCTGCGGAACGAGCCGCTGGTCAAAAGCGTGAGCGAACAATTGACCGGGATCGAAAAGCTGGTGGCGTTTCAACCCGGCAAAGGCCCGAGCGTGGACGAAGTGCGGAAACTCAATGAGGCTGTCTCCAAGTTGATGGACGAAATTCAGAAGAAGGAGGACGCGAAATGAAACGCGGCCTCGCGTTTTTGCTCGGAGTGGCCCTGCTCGCCGCTGCCGTTTCGCTCCCCGCCCAGACGGATGAGGAAGTGGAAGCGCATCGCCATGTCCTCGATCTCACCGGCGCTTTCTCGAATGAGGGATTCAAGCTGCGCGATGGCCATTGGGCGGGCGAGATCAAGCCGGCCGAGCGCGCCGTTATCGCCGTGAATCTTTATGCCGGAAACGAGTATTGGTTTTCCGCCGCGGCGAACGCCAAGGCGAAGAAGATCTCGGTCGATCTTTACGATGAGAGCGGAAAGCCGCTGACGACCGAAGTTTTCAACGAGGGCGAACGCGCCTCGGCCGGATTTTCCCCGACGAGCAGCGGGCAATATTTTGTCGCGGTCAGCCTGCTGGAAGGCGAGCCGACCACGTTCTGCGTCGTCTACTCCTACAAGTGAGCTGGCGCGGCACGTGCTTAAATCCGAGAGTGAATTACTCTCGACTGGCTTTCGCCGCGGCCGCTGTTCTCGCCCTCTTCTTTTCGGCGTGCAGCTCGGTCACCAAGACCGTCCAGAAAGTCGACCGCAGCCGCCGGAGAACGGTAAACTTTTCGCCGTCACCGCGGATTCGGCGGCGTTTTTCCGGCGCGGCCCGCAAGAGGGCCGCGAGCCCGACCAGAAGCTTTCCAAGGACACGCTCGTCAAGCTGATCCGCCCCTCGTTCGGCTACAGCAAGGTCGCAGTTGGTTGCTTCGGGCGAACAAGGATACGTGGCAAGCGATGAGATCAAGCCGGCCATCGCCGATGCTGGTCGCTTCGCAACGGCCTCCGCCCGGACCGAATCCACTCACGCTCGGGACCTCCCTCGCCCGGCGGCGGAACAATTCAAATTGAATTCCGACGATCCGCGCCTGGTTCCTCCGCCCGAGGAACTGCCCGACCCCGATCTGCCGCCTCCCGCGCCGGACCAATAAATCGCGCTGGCAGTTGCCGCGCGCCGCCGGATGAATCTTGCGATGGCGTGGGAGCATCCGTTCAAGTCTTTTACGAGGGCAACGTCCAGGGAGTCGGCTTCCGCTATACGGTCCGGCAAATAGCGAAAGGCTTCGACGTGACCGGCTCCGTCCGGAATCTGCGCGACGGCCGGGTGGAGCTTCTCGCCGCCGGCGAAGAAGAATGAAGTCCGCGCTTTTCTGGACGCGATCCTGCAAAGCGAACTGCGCGGCCACATCAGAAAGCACACGAAGCGCCCCTCCCCGATCCTCCCGCCTTTCGCGGCTTCGAAATCCGGCATGACTGAACCAGCCGTCGCTCTCACCGGCGTCACGAAAATTTTTCCCGGTCCCCTTTCAACGCCGCTCGGTCGTGGCGGTGCGGGATTTGAATCTCCAGGTCGGTGCCGGCCAAATCTATGGATTGCTCGGGCCCAACGGTTCCGGAAAGAGCACCACGCTGAAAATCATTCTCGGGCTCGTCACGCCGACACGCGGGCGCACGCAGATATTCGGGCGGGACAGCGATCAGGTCGCCAGCCGCGAATCGGTCGGATTTCTGCCGGAGAGTCCCTACTTCTACAAATTTCTCACCGGCGAAGAGACGCTGCGTTTCTACGGCAAACTTTGCGGGCTGCGCGGCGCCGGCCTTAGAAATCGCGTCGGAGAAATGCTCGAGCTCGTCGGCCTGACCGATGCCCGGAAGCGGCGGCTCGGCGGATATTCCAAGGGAATGCTCCAACGCATCGGTCTTGCCCAGGCGCTCATCCAGGAACCGGCCCTGCTCGTTCTGGATGAACCGACTGCCGGGGTCGATCCGGCCGGCGCGCGCGAAATTCGCGACCTGATTCTCGATTTGAAAAGCCGCGGCATCACCGTGCTGCTTTCGTCGCATTTGCTCGGGCAGGTGCAGGAGATTTGCGATCGCATCGGGATTCTCGCCAATGGCGTTCTCGTCCGCGAAGGGCGCCTTAAGCGAGTTGCTGGGCATCGAAAATCAAACGCAGATTCATCCTGGAAAACGCCTCGGCTGAGGTGCTCGACGAGATCGAGGAGCTGGCCGGCGCGGTCCGGTGCGCGCTGTCATAGAGCGCGGCCGGCCGCGGACATCACTCGAACGCATCTTTCTCGAAGCGACCAGACCCCCGGATGAGCATGAGCAGTCGCCATCGCGTGTTCTCATTCGGCCGCGTCGCAGCGATCACGGGCAACACGCTCACCGGGCTGACGCGGTTAAAGATTTTCTACGTGCTGCTGCTCTTCGCGCTGCTCCTGATCGGCAGTTCGCTCTTCATGGCGCGGATGACTTTCCAGCAGGAATTTCAGGTGCTGAAAGATATCGCGCTCGGCGCGATGAGCATCTTCACGTCGTTGCTCGCGGTGCTCGCGACGGCGCGTCTCCTTCCCCAGGACATCGAGGACCGCACCGCCTACACGATCCTGGCGAAACCGGTCTCGCGCTTGGAATATCTTGCCGGAAAACTACTGGGCGTCTTGTTGCTGCTCGCCATCAGCCTGGCCGCGATGAGCGCGCTCTTTTTCGTTGTTCTCATCCTGCGGGAACAGAACGTCCTCAACGAAACTACGCGGCAAATGGCCGCGGCGCCGCCTGAGCAAATGGCGGAAGCGTTGCGTCTCGTCCGCGCCTCGGCTTTCAACGTGAATCTGTTTTCCGGCATCGCGCATGATCTACGTAAAAGGATGTCTGCTCGCCGCGCTCACTCTCTTCGTCTCGACCTTCGCCACGCACGCACGATCTTCACCACCATCGTGATGGCGTTCGTCTATTTCATCGGCCATCTCCAAGCGATCGCCCGCGAATACTGGCTGCAGACGAACAGCGCCGGCTGGCTGACGAAAATTTTCCTCGGGCTCGTCGCGCTGGTCTTTCCCGACCTCCAATTGTTCAACCTGACCGACGACATCGTGGCCGGCAACGCCATCCCGCTGGCGCTTTTCGTCAAAACAGCTACGCTCGGCCTGTTTTACACGAGCTTTTATCTGCTGCTCGCCTGGGCTGTTTTTTTCCGGAAAGAATTATGATTCGAGGTCTCGTCGTGGTGCTGGCAGTGGTGATCTTTGGCGCGGCCAGATTGCCGATCGAGCATGGCATCTCGGAAGCAGCATCGCGCACTTCATTTCCGGGCGGTCGATTTCAATCTCGATTTGCGCGAACAACTCGGCCAGCTCGGTTTCGTCGCCGCGCTTGAGCGGCTTCCGCTCCCTGGTGGCGGACGCGCTTTTCATCCAGGCGCACGTTGCCTGGGAGCGCACGGAATGGGGCCGCGTCCTCCTTCTTTTCCGGCAGGTCACGACGCTGCAACCGCGCGCGCTCTTGTTTTGGGACATGGCTGCCTGGCACATGGCCTGGAATGCGAGCACCGCCGCGTTGAACGACCGCACGCAGCCGCGCCTCGCGCTCCGCATTAAGGCCGCAGCGCGAATATTTCGCGCTCGGCCGGGATTTCCTCGAACGCGGAATCAAAAATAATCCCGACCGCCCGCAACTCTACGAAGCTCTGGCCCGCCTTTACCGCGACAAATACAACGATCACGAACACGCCGCGGAGTTCTTCGCCAAGGCCGCGAGCCTGCCCGGCGCGCCCAGCTACGTGAAACGCTTCGCCGCCTACGAGCTGGCCCAATGCCCGGGCCGCGAACAGCGAAGCTTACGATCAGTTGCACGCACTCTACCGGTCCGGCGCAACGGAGCGCGTTCCGACTTTGCTCCGCCGTTTGAAGGAGCTGGAAATTAAGTTGGACATCCCGTCAGATCAGCGGATACCCGACTCCTTACCGTGATGCTCCGTATTCGTTCATGCGCTTTGCCATCCTTAGCGACCTGCACGCCAATCTCGAGGCGACCGAAGCCGTGCTCGCCGATGCCCACGAGCGCGAATGCACTCATTTCGTCTGCCTCGGCGACGTTGTCGGCTACAACGCGAACCCGCACGAGTGCGTCGAGATCGTGCAGAAGCTGGAGTGCCCGGTCGTAAAGGGAAATCACGACGAGCAGGCGTCGCTCGACGAATCGTCGCGCGATTTCAATGCGCTCGCGGAAATGGCGATCAATTGGACGCGCGCGCAACTGACCGACGCCGGACAAGACTGGCTGCGCGAACTGCCTCTGTCGCGGCAGGTCGCGCGATTTCACGATCGTCCACGCCACGCTCGATACACCGGAGCAATGGGGTTACGTCTTCAACACGCTCGATGCCGCCGCCAGCTTCACCTATCAGCACACCACGGTTTGTTTCTTCGGGCATACCCATGTCGCCGGCGCGTTCGTCCGCGATGACGGCGTGAAGCGGGTAAAGGTCGATCAGCTCATGATCGACGAGACCGAAAAAATATTTCATTAACACCGGCAGCGTGGGCCAGCCGCGCGACGGCGACTGGCGCGCCGCCTATTGCATTTACCACCTCGACAAAAACGTGGTCGAACAGCGCCGGGTGAAATACGACGTCGCGACCGCGCAGCAAAAAATCATCAAGGCAGGGCTGCCGGCGCTGCTGGCCGATCGGCTAAAACTGGGACGATAGGCATTGCAGATGGTAGATTTCAGATTGCAGATTGAGCCGTTTTCGATCTGAAATCTGAAATCTGAAATCTGAAATTCGTTCCATCCTGATCATCAAGCCGAGCTCGCTCGGTGACATCGTCCATACGTTGCCGGCGGTCGCGGCGATCCGGGAGGCGCATCCGCAAGGCCGAGATCACTTGGACGATCAATCCGGAATGGACCACGCTTCTGCGCGGCAATCCGGACGTGAATCACGTCCATATTTTTCCGCGCGGCGAACTGACCGGCCTGAATGCGCCGCGGCGCTTTGTGCCCTGGCTGAAAAAGACAAGGGCGTTGCGCCCGGACGTGGCGCTCGATTTTCAGGGACTGCTGCGCAGCGCGCTGATCGGTCGGGTCAGCGGAGCGCGGGAGTTTTGGGGAATGAGCGATGGCCGGGAAGGGTCGCGCTTGCTTTATCATCGCGTCGCGAAAGTCGATCGGCGTGCGCACGCCGTGGAGCGGTATCTGAAACTCGCGGAAGCTTTCGGCGCCACGATCAAGGAGCCGATCCGATTTCCTTTGCCGACGGGAGATGAGCTTCCGCGCTTCGATCCCTATCCGCCATTCATCGTGCTTCACCCTTTTGCCCGGGGCGCACGCAAATCGTTGAGCAATGACGTGATCGATGAATTCTGCCGGGCGCTCGCGCCGACGCGGGTGGTTCTCGTGGGAAAAACCACCCGCGCGGCTTAACCCGCCGGACAACTGCGTGAACCTGGCGAACCAAACAACGCTGCTCCAGCTCATCTGGCTGATCCGCACAGCGCAGTTCACCATCAGCGTCGATAGCGGCCCGATGCACATCGCCGCCGCCATCTCGCCGCGGCTCGTTTCCATCCATACCTGGTCCGATCCGCGCCGGGTCGGTCCGTATGAACCCGATGCCTGGATCTGGCGACGCGGCGAACTGGTTCGCGCCGAGCGACTTTCCCGAGATCGGCCAAACTAAAACGAGGGCCGCGCCTTTACGGAAGCTGATGTTCCGAACGTCGTCGAACTTGTGACGCGAGGCGCAGGCTACGGCGACGAGCGGCGCGTGAGCGCGGACTGCGCGAGCAGCAGATCGCGCGGGTAAGTGATCTTGACGTTGAACTCCTCGTTCGGCACGAGCAACACTCTCGCGCCGAGATGTTCGACCGCGGAAACCTCATCGGTAATCGGAAAGATTGTTGGCCGCCACACCCGCATAGGCATCGACCAGAAGTTCTCGTCGAAAATATCTGCGGCGTCTGCATCGCGTAAAGTCCTTCCCGAGCCACACCGCCGGTGACGAAGCGGTTTTCGTCCGCGCGTTTCAATGTGTCGGTGATCGGCTCCGCCAGGGCCGCGGCGCCATGCTCGTCGAGCGAGCGCAAAAACGCGCTCGATTTGCTCCGGCATCACGAGCGGCCGCGCCGCATCATGCACCGCGACATAAGTCGCCGCCGGCTGAGCTCGTTCCAATCCCGCGCGCACCGAGTCCTGCCGCTGCGCGCCTCCGGCAACAACCTTCCGCACCTTTTTGAATCCGCTCTTGCTGAACGAGTTCCTGGAACTCAGCCACACGTTCGGCCCGCGCGACCAGAATGATTTCATCGAACGGACTCTGTCTGTTCGAAAGCCTCGAGCGTATGAGCGAGAACCGGCTTGTCGCCAAGCAACGCGAGCAGCTTGTCGAATCCCATCCGCTGGCTGCTTCCGGCCGCGACGATGATGGCGCTTAGCATGAGCAGAGAGGAAAACGTCGAAGCGGCCCAACGCCCGACGCCCAACGTCGAATGCGGATATTCCTAATTCGACATTCGGTGTTCGGCGTTCGGCGTTCGGCGTTTTCTTCATCCCAACTGCCTCTGCACTTCCTGGCTCAGCGTCTTCCCATCCGCACGCCCGGCCACCTTCGCCTGGAGCGCCTTCATCACCGCCCCCATTTGCGCCTTCGAGGTCGCGCCGACTTCGCTGATCGCTTCGCGCACGAGCGCCGCCAGCTCATCCGCTTCAAGTCCCTTGGGCAAATAGGCGTTCAGGATCGCAAGCTCCTCTTTCTCCTTCGCGGCCAGCTCCGGCCGGCCGCCCTTTTCAAATTGCTCGATCGAATCCTGCCGCTGCTTCACTTGCTTGCGGATCACCTGCGCCGCTTCCGCATCATCGAGCTGCGCCTCGGCGGATTTTTCGATCGCGGAATATTTCAACGCCGATTTCAACATCCGCAGCACGCCGAGCTTCGCCGCGTCTTTGGCCCGCATGGCGTCTTTCAGATCGGAATCGATCCGCTCTGGTAAAGTCATCTGCTGAAACTAGAGCGCGGAAGCCTGCGCGGCAAGCGCCTACATCGCCCGCAATCGTTCCGCGCAGGCGTGCACCGACGCCGGATCGCTCACACTGATTACTTCAGCATCCTTCCGCGTCCGGCGCAGCAAACCGGCCAGCACTTCGCCCGGCCCGAGCTCGATGAAAAGATCGCAGCCGCGCTCGAGCAGGTTTTCCATGCATTCGCTCCAGCGGACGGTGCTCGTGACCTGGTCCTGCAAGGCGCGTTCGAATCTCCGGCAACGTCTCGACCACTCCTCCGGTCACATTGCTCATCACCGGAAAGCGCGGCAGCCGCATCTCCGCGTCCAGCAACGGCTGCCCAAGCTGCTCGTAAGCGCTATTCATCAGGCGCGAATGATAGGCGCCCGCCACGTTCAACAAGGTCGCGCGCCGAATGCCGTGTTCTTTCGCCAGACTGACCGCCAGCTCGACCTTCGCCGCCTCGCCGGAAATCACGATCTGCCCCGGCGCATTGATGTTCGCCACATCGACATCCGTATCGGCCGCGAGCGCGCGCACGGAATTTTCATCCGCGCCGATCATTGCCGCCATCGCGCCCGCCGTCGCGGCGCAGGCCGCATCCATCAGCCGCCCGCGCGTCTCGACCAGTTTCAGACCGGTGGCGAAATCGAACGTCCCCGCCGCCGCGTGCGCCGTCCATTCGCCTAACGACAAGCCCGCCGCCGCCTCGATCGCAAATTCTCCAGCCACGCCGCGCAACGCCGCCAGGCAGGCCAGCCCATGAACATAAAGCGCCGGCTGGCAGTTCGACGTCTTGGTCAATTCCTCGAGCGGCCCGTTCCAGGCAATGCCGCTCAACGAGCGCCCGAGAATTTCATCCGCCTGCTGGAAGAATTCGCCCGCCGCCGGATGATGCGCCGCCAGGTCGCGCCCCATTCCGACACTTTGTGCACCCTGGCCTGCAAACAGTAGCGCGATCTTTTTTGTCATGTTAGATTAATAGATTCGTTGTCGTTTTCGTTAGGCTTGCGGGAATAAGCTTGCATTTCCGTCATCAAAGCAAAATACTTTTGCGTATGCACAAACATGCACGCAACGCAGCGCTTGCCATCATCGCGCTGCTCGTCGCATTGCCGCTGGCAACGGCCAATGCCAAATGGCTTGATAAGACGCAACCGAACCTTCCGTTCGGTGTCTATCTTCAAGGTCTCCAGGGGTCAGTCGTGCTCTCTCTGACGCTGAACAAGAGCGGTCAGCGTCACGAGCACAAGCGTCCTGCGCAGCAGCGGCCATCCCGCTTTGGATGAGCTCGCCCGCAACGCAGCGATGAACTGGCGCCTGAGCGCAGACTCGGTCCTGCCCACGGACATATCCAAGGGTCGGGTCGAGTTAATCACGTTCAAAAACCCCAATCCGCCGAAGCAGCTCCTTCCGGGCGCGAGGCCGGTTTGGGCGCGGTTGAAGATAGTCAGGCCGGCGGCGGTCGATTCAACGACCCGCTGGCGTTCGCGGCGGCGGAAGCCCCATCCGCCGCCAGGGGATGGCCCTCTCCCTTCTTGCTTCCCTTTCGCGGAAGCAGATTGTCGTAAATCGGTTCGCGCTTTCCGCTCAACCTGAGAAGCGACTTTGCGCTTGCGCCTCGCGCGCCTCTCGCGAGCATAGTCGCAAGGTTGGCTTATGGCTTTTAGCACGCGCGAAATCGAATCTCCTGATCCTGTCACGCGCGTGGCCGCGGCCGAGGCGCAGATGCATGAAAATCTCGGCGACATCGGCGAGAAAATGGTGCTCAACATGGGGCCGTCGCACCCCGCCACGCACGGCGTTTTGCGGCTCGTGCTGGAGATGGATGGCGAGACCATCACCAAAGCGACCCCGGATGTCGGCTATCTCCATCGGGGCGACGAAAAAATCGCAGAGAACATGCAATACAACCAGTTCGTGCCTTACACGGACCGGCTCGATTACCTCGCGCCGCTCGCCAACAACGTCGCCTACGCGCTCGCGGTCGAAAAACTGATGGGGTGGGAATTGCCGCCGCGCGGGAAAGCCATCCGCGTGATCTGCTGCGAGACGGCGCGCATCTCCGCGCACCTGCTCGGGCTCGGCGCGATGGCGCTCGATCTCGGCGCGATGACGGCCTTTCTCTACACGTTCACCGAGCGCGAGAAGCTCTACAATCTTTTCGAACTGCTGACCGGCGCGCGCTTCACCACTTCCTACACTCGCGTCGGCGGCCAGATCCGCGATCTGCCCGAGACGTTCATCCCGCAGCTCGAGAAGTTTCTCGACGATTTCATTCCGCAGCTCGATGAAGTGGACAAGCTTCTCACCCGCAATCGCATTTTCGTCGATCGCACCCGCGACATCGGCGTGATCCCACGCGAACGCGCCATCGCCTACGCGCTCTCCGGCCCGAACCTGCGCGGCAGCGGCGTCGACCACGACCTGCGCCGGAAGCATCCGTATCTCGATTACGACAAATACGATTTCGACGTCGCGATCGGGACGGCCGGCGATTGCTACGATCGTTATCTGGTCCGCATCGAGGAGATGCGGCAAAGCGCGCGGATCCTGCGGCAGGTGATCGAGAAATTGCCCGATGGCCCGATCAATGTCGTCGACTGGAAAAACATGCCGCCGCCCAAGTCGCGGGTGATGACGAAAATGGAGGAGCTGATCCACCATTTCATCGTCGTGACGGAAGGGCTCGACGCGCCGCCCGGCGAAATCTATTTCGGCGCCGAAAATCCCAAAGGCGAGCTCGGCTTTTACATCAACAGCAAAGGCGGCGGCGTTCCGCATCGGCTGAAGATTCGCGCCCCCTCATTTGTGAATCTCAGCATTTTGCCGGAGCTTTTGCCCGGTTCCTCGCTGAGCGACGTGGTCGCGATTCTCGGCAGTCTGGACTTCGTGATGGGTGAATGCGACAGATGAGAACCACACGTATGAGACAAAAAAATGCGCGATCCCTTGGCCTTCTTTGCTCTTTCGCGCTCCTGCTTGCCTTTGCCGGTTGCGATAGCAATCCGCTTTTCCGGTTCGCGGCTGACCCAGGCGAATTACGACAAGGTTACCGTCGGCATGAGCAAGGCGCAGGTGGAACACATTCTCGGAAAGCCGACCACGGTGGAGACGAAGGACATGATCATTTTCAGCAAGGCGACCTATCGCTACGAGGAAGGGAAGAAATTCGCGATGATCACTTTCAAGAACGACGAGGTCGATGGGAAGGACACGAATCTCGGGAGATAAACAATTGCCATGATTCAACTCTTGAGAAATTCCGGCCGGCTTCTTCGCTCCGTGGCGCTCGTGGCGGTGTGCGCTCTGGCCCTGACCGGCTGCAATCCGTCGAAGCGCCTGAAGAAGGCCAACGTGGATGAAGTCGCGGAAGGAATGTCGAAGAAGCAGGTCGAATCGATCCTCGGGCCGCCCACCACCATCGATACGAAGGATTTCGTCCTCCTGAAGAAGACGGTCTACGTCTATGCGCAGGGGAAGGACTCGGTCACAGTCATTTTCAAAGACGACAAGGTGCAGTCGAAGGCGAGCACGTTGTCGGAATAAACCGCGTCGTCTCTGTGGACCCGACGAACACGCGCATCTCCGCCGAGCTGGAGCGGAAAATGGACGAAGCGATCGGCCGTTATCCGGCGGATCGGAAACGCAGCGCCGCCATGCCGCTGCTGCATTTGTGGCAGGAGGAATTCGGCTTCATCAGCGACGAAGGAGTGACGCTGGATCGCGGCAAAACTGGAGCTGCAGCCGATCAACATTCTCGAGCTGGTCACGTTCTACCCGATGTATCGGCAGGCGCCGGCCGGCAAAACGCACATCCGCGTCTGCCGCACCCTGAGCTGCGCCATGGCCGGCAGCTATCAGGTGATGGAAAATGCCTGCGCCGCAGCCGGGATCGATCGGCATCGCGACGAAACGGCATGCACCACCCCTTCTCCGTGAGCAAGGACGGCAAATACAGCATCGAGTTCGTCGAGTGTCTCGCCAGCTGCGGCACCGCGCCCGTCTGCATGGTCCAGGATGACCTGGTCGAGAACGTGCGGCCGAGAGTCGCTGCAACGCTTCTTACCAATAACCAATCTCTCAATAACCAATAACCACCCCGCCCCCCACCCGCTCGAGCACCGCTTGATCTTCAAGAACATCGGCCGCGCGGATTGGACGACCGGACATCGATTGCTACCTCGCGCATGGCGGCTACGAGCAGTTGAAACGAGCCGTGAAAATGTCGCGCACGGAAATCGTGAACGAGGTGAAGACTTCCGGCCTGCGCGGCCGCGGCGGCGCCGGTTTCCCCTGCGGCGTGAAATGGAGCTTCATCAAGGCCGACGAGAAAAAGCCGGTTTATCTGATCTGCAACGCCGACGAATCCGAGCCGGGCACATTCAAGGACCGCTACATCATTCACGAGGATCCGCACCAGCTGCTCGAGGGGATTCTCATCTCCTGCTTCGCGCTCAACGCGAAGACGGCCTACATCTACATCCGCGGCGAATTTCCCGAAGGCGCAAAGATCCTGGAGCGCGCCATCGAAGAAGCGCGCGAGAAGAATTTTGTCGGACGCGACATGCTCGGCACCGGCTTCGACGTCGAGATTTACATTCATCGCGGCGCCGGCGCCTACATCTGCGGCGAGGAAACGGGCCTGATCGAATCGCTCGAAGGCAAGCGCGCTTATCCGCGGATCAAGCCGCCGTATTTCCCCGCCGTGCTCGGCCTCTACATGTGCCCGACGATCGTGAACAACGTCGAGACGCTTTGCCACGTGAAGCACATCATCGAGATGGGCGGCGGCAAATACGCCAGCCTGGGCCGGCCGAACAACACCGGCACGCGCATCGTTTGCGTCAGCGGCGACGTGCAGCGGCCCGGTTATTTCGAAATCGAAGTCGGCGCGGTGACCATGGGCCAGCTCATTTACGACATGGCGGGCGGGCCGCGTTACGGACGGCAGGTCAAGGCGGTCATCCCCGGTGGAAGTTCCGCGAAAGTTCTGCGCGCCGACGAGCGATTCAAATTGAAGCTCAAGCAGCCCGACGGCTCGATGGCCGAGCAGGAAGTTTCGCTTTACGAAATCCCGATGGACTTCGATTCGCTCGCCGCGGCCGGCTCGATGGCCGGCTCCGGCGGCGTCATCGTCCTCGACGACTCGCGCGACATGGTCTGGGTGCTGAACAACATCAACGAATTTTACGCGCACGAGAGCTGCGGCCAGTGCACCCCCTGCCGCGAAGGTTCGCTTTGGATGCAGAAAATCACCGACCGCATGTTGCTCGGCGGCGGCGTGGTCCAGGATCCCGACACCTTGAAGACCGTCGCGGACAACATCGCCGGCCGGACGATCTGCGCCTTCGGCGAAGCCTGCGCCTGGCCGACCCAAAGCTTCGTCGAAAAATTCCGGGAAGAATTTAACGCGCGCAGCCAGAAACCGGTCCCGCCGCCGATGCCGCCGGAATACACTCCGGGCGAATTGATCGACGAACTGACAATCGCGGAGACCCCGTTGCCGCGTGATCCCGGCTGGGAAAAGGCGGGCACGGCGGGAAGAATTTGAGATGAAACTACTAGCTCGTACTCGTGCTCGTGCTCGTGCTCATGCTCGATTCGAGCGTTTCGATCACGAGCACGAGCACGAGCACGAGCACGATTACGAAGGACTAATGGCCGATACACCAACAGCACCGCAGATGGTCAACGTCCAGATCAACGGCGTCTGGCATGAGTTTCCGAAAGGGCACGCGCCTGATCGAGGCGTGCGAGCAGGCGGGCAGCTACGTGCCGCGCTATTGCTATCACAAGAAGCTCAGCTCGCCCGGCAACTGCCGCATGTGCCTGGTCGAAATGGGCCTGCCGAAAATGGGACCGGACCGCAAACCGGAGCTCGGCGCGGATGGCAAGCCGGTCATCAACTGGATGCCGCGCCCGCAGATTTCCTGCGCGCAGGACGTGAGCGAAGGGATGGGCGTTCGCACCGATTCGCCGCTCGCGCAGGAATGCCGCAAAGGCGTGATGGAATTTCTCCTCATCAATCATCCGCTCGATTGCCCGATCTGCGACCAGGCCGGCGAATGCCGCTTGCAGGAATTCAGCGTCGAATACGGCCGGGCCGACTCGCGCTTCCTCGAGAACAAGGTCAAGAAGCCGAAGAACATCGAGCTCGGGCCGCGCGTCACGCTGGATGACGAGCGCTGCATCCTTTGCTCGCGTTGCATCCGCTTTTGCCAGGAGATCGCGCAGGACGACGTGCTCGGCTTCATCGATCGCGGCAGCCACAGCGTCCTGACCGCGCATCCGGGCAAGCGGCTGGAGAACAACTACTCGCTCAACACCGTCGATATCTGCCCGGTCGGCGCGCTCACCTCATCCGATTTCCGCTTCCAGATGCGCGTCTGGTTCTTGAAGGAAACGAAAAGCTTCTGCACGAGCTGCGCGACCGGCTGCAACACCGCTCATCGGCACGCGCGAGGATGTGATTTATCGGCAGACGCCGCGCGAAAACAACGACGTTAATTCCTCCTGGATGTGCGACTACGGCCGGCTGAACTTCGATTATCTCCAATCGGAGAAGCGCCTGCTCCAGCCGGAAATCCTTTCGGGCGACAAACTCATTCCGGCGGATTGGAACGTGGCGATCGCGCACGCCGCGGCGCAATTGAAGCATTTCTCCGGCTGGGAGATCGCCATCCTCGCTTCAGGCCGGATGACGAATGAAGAGCTCTGGCTCACGGCGCAACTGGCCAGGATGCTGGGAGTCGAGTTGATCGATATCGTTCCGCGCACCGGCCCGAGCGACGACATTCTCCTGAGCGCCGATCGCAATCCGAACACGAATGGCGCGCTCTTGCTCGGCGTCACCGCAAATCCCGGCGCGCAGGCTTCGCGACATTGTGGACGCCGTCGCCTCGGGTCGCGTGAAAGCGCTGGTCGCGCTGGGCGAAAACCCGATCGACATCGGACTTACCGTCGCTCAGCTCACCGCGCTCCAGGCGTTCGTCTGATGAACATTCTCGCGGACGAGTCCACTTCCGCGGCCACGGCTCTTCTGCCCTCCTTCGGTTTTGCCGAGAAACGCGGCTCGATGATTAACGGCAAAGGCCGGCTCCAGCGACTCAATCGCGCGGTCCGCGGCCCGGGCCAGGCGCGCGATGATTGGGAAATCCTGCGCGATCTGATCCAGGCGTACTCGGGCAGGAACGGCATCTACACGATCGAAGATGTGTTCCGCCAGATGAGCGAGTCGACGCCCGCGCTTGGCGGGATTGAGCCTCAGCAAGATCAGTGATCTCGGCGTGCAGGTAATGGAAAGCGCGACCACCACCCCGCTCCGCCGTGCGAGCCGCAAGAAGAAATGAAGAAGCCCGAATCGGAGAAAGCGGCGCAATGAAATCCAAATGCTGTAGCAACGGCGCTCTATCGCCGTTCCGCGACGCCCACATAGCGGCGGCTACAGCCATGACCGGAAAAATGGATTACGCCTTCCTCATTTCATCGCTGATCAAGATCGTCGCGCTGCTCGCCGTCGTGCTCGGCATCATGAACTACGCCGTTTATGCCGAACGGCGCATCAGCGCGCTGATCCAGGATCGCCTCGGGCCTAACCGCGTCGGGCCCGCCGGATTGTTCCAGCCGATCGCCGACGCCGTGAAGTTTCTCCTGAAAGAGGACTTCACGCCCGGGCACGTCAACACCTTCTACTACTGGCTCGCCCCCTGTCTCGCCATGATCCCCGCGATCACGACGCTCGCCGTCGTTCCGTTCGGCAGCACCTTGTTCGGGATTCCGATGGTCATCGCCGACATCAACGTCGGCGTTCTCTTCGTTTTCGCGATCGCCTCGTTGGGCGTTTACGGCATCGTCATCGCCGGCTGGTCGTCGAATTCGAAATATCCTTTTCTCGGCGGCGTCCGGTCGAGCTCGCAAATGATCTCCTACGAATTGTCGCTCGGGCTGGCCGTTATTCCCGTCTTTCTTCTGATCGGCGAGCTCCGGCTAACCGAAGTCGTTCGCTACCAGATCGAGCATGGCTGGATGATCGCGCCGTTTATCGGCGATTGGGGCAATCTCCACAAATGGCTCCTCGCCATCCCGATGCTGATCTCGTTCGTCGTTTTCACGATCGCCATCTTCGCCGAAACCAATCGCCTTCCCTTCGACCTTCCCGAAGCCGAGACCGAACTGGTCGGCGGCTACCACACCGAATATGGCTCGATGAAGTTCGGCCTCTTTTTCCTCGGCGAATACGTCGCCATGATCACCGGCAGCGCCATTATCGTGACGCTGTTTCTCGGCGGCTGGCATTTTCCCGGCATCCCCGACGGCTCGCACGGCTGGGGCTGGGGACTGGTAAACATCTTTGTCTTCTTCTCGAAGGTCGCCGCGCTTCTGTTCGTGTTCATCTGGGTGCGCTGGACGCTCCCCCGTTTTCGCTACGACCAGCTCATGCGGCTGGGCTGGGTTTTCTTTTTCGAAATCGCCCTCGTAAACATTTTCCTGGCGGCAATCATTCTGGCTTATTTCCCCGAATGAATTCTGCCTTCCTTCGTAATCGTGCTCGTGCTCATGCTCGTGATCGAAAAGAATCGATTGCGATGCATTACGAGCACGAGCACGAGCACGAGCACGAGTATCAACTAAGATGGCCATCACCGTCTCACGTCCCAAACTCAACTGGTCCGAGCGGATTTATCTGCCGGCGATCCTCACCGGCATGGCCATCACGTTGAAGCATTTCAAGAACATGCTCTTCGGCCGGACGAAGGTGACGATGCAATACCCGGAGGAAAAATGGGACGCCAACCTGCCGGAACATTACCGCGGCGCGCCGGCTCTCGTTCGCGACGACACCGGCCGGGTCCGCTGTGTCGCCTGCCAGCTCTGCGAATTCATCTGTCCGCCGCGCGCGATCAAGATCATCCCCGGCGAATTTCCGGCCGCCGACAAGTTCGCCAAGGTCGAAAAATATCCGCACGAATTCGATATCGACATGATCCGCTGCATTTATTGCGGGCTGTGCGAAGAGGTTTGCCCCGAGCAGGCCATCTATCTCCGAAAAGATTACGCCATCACCGGCTTCACGCGCGCCGACATGGTGCACAACAAGGAGAAACTCCTCGAGATCGGCGGCGTCATGCACGGCGTCGTCTTGAAATGGAACGAGAAGAAATGAGCAACCGATTCAGATTTCAGATTTCAGATTTCAGATTGGGAGCGGCGTCCGCTTTCAATCTGCAATCTGCAATCTGCAATCTGCAATCGCCTGCATGTCCCCGTTCCTCTTCTGGCTTTTCGCGTTCGTCATGCTGGTTTTCGGCGCCGCCGTCATCATCAACCGCAACCCGATCGCCAGCGCGCTCAGCCTCGTCATTTGCTTCATGGGGCTGTCCGCCCTCTTCATCTCGCTCGACGCCTTCTTCATCGGCATCATCCAGGTCCTCGTTTATGCCGGCGCGGTCATGGTGTTGTTCCTTTTCATCATCATGCTGCTCGATCTGCGGATGGAACAACTCCGCAAACTGAACATCGTCGCCATCGCCGGCGGAGTGGCCGTGGCCATGGCCTTCTTCATCCAGATTTATTTCGTCATCGGGCAGCTCAGCGCCGCGAAACAGCCATTCCCGCCGCTCGCCGCCGCCAAGACCGACGATGTCCGCAACGTCGGTCTTCTCCTTTTCACGAATTACACTCTGCCCTTCCAAATCATCGGCGTGCTGGTGCTGGTCGCGACGATCGGCGTGATCGTGCTGAGCAAACGGGAGCTGCGTTAGGCATGGTGACGCTGGGCCAATATCTCATCGTCAGCGGAATGCTTTTCACGATCGGGTTCGCGGGCGTCCTGTTGCGCCGCAACATCATCATCATCTTCATGTCGCTCGAGCTGATGCTGAATGCCGCGAACCTCTCGCTCGTCGCATTCTCCCGCTTCCGGCTGACTCCGGAGGGATTGCCGAATTACAACGCGCAGGTCTTCGTCTTCTTCATCATCACCGTCGCGGCGGCGGAGGTCGCGGTCGGCCTGGCCATCATCGTCGCGCTTTATCGGGCTCGGCAAACGACCCACGTCGAAGACATCAACAGCCTGAAATTCTGACCGCTCCGATGACTAGCGCGCTGCCCTGGTTGATTTTGCTCCTGCCGTTGTTCGCCGCGGCGGTGATCGTCCTCTTCACCAAGGCGCTGCCCGGCCTGAGCAGCTTCATTTCGGTCGCGGCCGTCGTGGCCAGCTTCGTTTTCAGCTGCATCGTTTTCGCGACGCCGAATATCCAGGCGCTGGAGCTGACCTGGCTCGATCTTCGCCCCGTTCTTTTTGTGCCGCTCGGGTTCGTCCTCGACGACCTGACGAAAACGATGCTCGTGCTCGTCACCGGCGTCGGCGCGCTCATCCACATCTATTCGCTCGGCTACATGCGGGACGACTCCGGCAAGTCGCGCTACTTCGCCTCGCTCTCCTTCTTCATGTTCTCGATGCTCGGCATCGTCGTCTCGAACAACTTCGTGATGATGTTCATTTTCTGGGAACTGGTCGGCGTCAGTTCCTATTTGCTCATCGGCCACTGGTTCGAGCGCGAGACCGCGGCGGAGGCGGCCAAGAAAGCCTTCCTCACGAATCGCCTCGGCGATTTCGGATTCATGCTCGGCATCATGATGGCCTGGGCCGCGACCGGCACCGTCGTGTTCAGCGAAATGAACCAGGAGCTCGGCCGGATCACCAGCTACCCCGGCTATCTGACGATCTCGGCGCTGCTGATCTTCTGCGGCGCGGTGGGAAAATCAGCGCAATTTCCGCTTCACGTCTGGTTGCCGGATGCCATGGAAGGCCCGACGCCCATCTCGGCCCTGATCCACGCCGCGACCATGGTGGCCGCGGGCGTTTACATGCTGGTCCGCGTCAGCTTCCTCATCCAGGCCTCAGCCGAAGCGCTTTGGGTCATCGCCTGGATCGGAGCAATCACCGCCGTGATGTCCGGCGCTCATCGCGACTCAGCAGAACGACATCAAACGCATCCTCGCCTACTCCACCCTCTCCCAGCTCGGTTACATGATCATGGCCGTGGGGCTCGCCTCCGGACAGGCGGCGATGTTCCATCTCTTCACGCACGCCTTCTTCAAGGCGCTGCTCTTCCTCTGCGCCGGCGCGATCATCGTGATGCTTCATCACGAGCAGAATATCTGGAAGATGGGCGGACTCGCCGGCCGGCTCGGCATCACCTTCCTGACCTTCCTCGTCGGCACGCTCGCGCTCATCGGCTTTCCGCCCTTCAGCGGTTTCTTCAGCAAGGACGCCATCCTCCTGCTCGCCTACGAAAAAGACCGCGCCCTATTTTGGCTCGCGCTTTTCACGGCGTTCCTGACCGCGTTCTACATGCTGCGGCTGGTGGTCGTCGTGTTCTTCGGCAAACCGCGCAGCGATCAGGCCCGCGCGGGAAGAGAAGCGCCCTGGGTGATGATCGGGCCGCTGATCCTCCTCGCCATCCCGGCCTTCGCCTCCGGGTTCGGTTTCGTCGCCAGAATGTTCGTGCAACTGCCGGCGGAGGAAGCGCACGGCTGGCTCGTGCCCGGGATGGCTCTTGGCGCGACCATCGTCGGCGTCGTTCTCGCCATCATTCTCTATCGCAACCGGCAAAGCGATCCGCTCGATTTCGCGCTGCTCCGAAAACGTTTTTACTTCGATGAACTCTACGCGTTTCTGATCGCCGCCACCCAGGGATTGCTCGCGAGCCTGTCGGCTTTCATCGATCGCTGGATCCTCGACGTCGGCTTCATCCGCGGCGCCAGCACCACCACCTGGGGCATCGGCTCGCTCCTCCGGCTTCTCCAGGTCGGAAATCTCCAGGCCTATTCGTTCCTCTTCGGCCTCGGCATCGTCGGCCTCATTTACTTCACAATCTTCCGGTGATGCTGCTCTTCATTGTTCTTTTTCCGATCGCAGCCGCGCTCGCCATTTTGCTGGGCGCGTCAGCCCGGCGGACCGCGCTCTGGGCCGCCGGTTTCACGCTGGCCGCGACCCTCCTGGCCTATCTGGGATTCGAAGCAAGCCAGCGCGGTTTCCAAATGGTGACTTCGTATCCGATCAGCCGCGATTGGAACATCAACTTCACTCTGGGAATCGACGGCTTGAGCTTGATGATGCTCCTGCTCACCGCCCTGGTGACGTTCGCAGCGGTCTGGTTCACCGGCGAGATCGCGCAGCACAAGCACGCCTTTTACGCCTGCCTTCTTTTCATCTCGGCTGGCGCGATGGGCGCGTTCGCTTCGCTCGATCTCTTCTTCTTCTACGCCTTTCACGAGCTGGCCTTGATCCCGACGTTTCTGCTCATCGGAATCTGGGGGACGGGGAACACGGCAGGTGGCCGCCTGGAAAATCACGATCTATCTGGCGACCGGCAGTTTCATTCTGCTCCTCGGCCTGATCATGCTGTATCGCAGCCTGCCGGAAGCGGCGCGGAGCTTTGATATCCGCGTCCTGCAAAGATCGGCCGCGCTCATTCCGGCCGACGCGCAGGGCAACATCTTTCTCGTGCTCCTCATCGGCTTCGGCATCCTCGTTTCCCTCTTTCCGTTCCATACCTGGGCGCCCGAAGCTTACGCCTCCGCGCCGGCTCCCGCGGCGATGTTGCACGCGGGCGTGCTCAAGAAATTCGGGCTTTACGGTCTGCTCCGCCTCGCCCTTCCGCTCTTGCCCGACGGCGCGCAGCAATGGAACACGCTCCTGATCGTCCTGCTCCTTGGCAACATCATCTACGTCGGCCTGGTCACGATCGCGCAAAAGCGGCTCGATTGGATGCTCGGTTACTCGAGCGTGATGCACATGGGTTACATTTTCCTGGGCATCGCCAGCGGCACCCTGCTCGGAACCAGCGGAGCCGCCGTCCTGATCTTCGCGCACGGAATTTCCATCGCGCTTCTCTTCGCCATCTCGGGCGAAATCCGCCAGCGCACCGGAACGCTGGTCATGGAAGAACTCGGCGGCCTCGGCAAAATAATGCCGCGCGCGGGACTGGCCTTCGGCCTCGCCGCTTTCGCTTCCATCGGCCTGCCGGGGTTCTCGAATTTCACCGGCGAAGTGATGGTGCTTTTCGGCGCCTTCCGGAATGGCGCGAACCCGGAAAGCTTCGGCATTTACCAAATCGCCAGCGTCCTCGGTCTCTGGGGCGTGGTGATCTCGGCCGTCTACATGTTGCGCGCGTATCGCAACGTTTTCATGGGCGCGGTCGCGTGAGTCGCTCAGCGGCGTCGACCGACCTGCGAGCGAAGCCTGCGCGTCCCGATTGGCCTGCTCGTCGCGATGACCCTCTGGTTCGGCTTCTTCCCGCAATCGTTCGTCCGGCTCGTGACGCCCACCTTCAAGAGCTACTTCACCGCCAAGCAATGACCATCGCCGCGCCCACTCTCGAAATCGCGGTGCTCGTCCTCGGCGTGCTCGTGCTGCTCTTCGAAATGTTCGCCGACCAGATCGACAAGCGCACTTTCGCCTACACCGCCATCACTCGGTCTCGGCGTGGTGCTCGTGGCCAGTTTCTTTCTCGCTCCTTCGCCGGCTCGACGTTTCGTCCGCCTGGCTTCTGGAGTTTTTACACCGCCGATCCGCTCGCGATTTTTTTCAAACGCTTTGCGCTCGTCACCACCATTTTCGTCCTGGTCATGATGATCGATTACGCGCCGATCGTGCGCGAATCGATCCACGGCACGACCCATCAATCCGGTCTCGGCGAGTTTTTCGCGCTGCCGATCTTCACCTGCGCCGGTCTCATGTGGATGGCTTCCGCGATCGATTTCGTCATGATCTTCGTCTCGCTCGAGCTCGTGACCATCTCCTTCTACGTGCTGGTCAGCTTCACCCGCCGCAATCCGGCCACGCTCGAAGCCGGCGTGAAATACCTGATCCTCAGCGCGCTCTCGACCGGCTTTCTTGTTTACGGCATCACCTGGATTTTCGGCGTGACCGGCGAAACGAATCTGGCTCGCGTCGCCGCCGCGCTCGCCAATCCGGCCGTCGAAAACGGGCCCGCGCTTTTCGGGATGTTGCTGGTGCTCGTGGCGCTCGGCTTCAAGATCGCCGCGGTGCCATTCCAAATCTGGGTGCCGGACGTCTATCAAGGCGCGCCCACTCCGGTGACCGCCTATCTTTCCGTCGGCCTCGAAAGCGGCCGGCTTCGTCGTTCTCCTCCGAGTCCTGCAGCCGTTTTTCGTCCTGCCGCAGATCGAGCGGCTCCTCGTGCTGATCGCGTTCCTCACCTTGATTTACGGCAATCTCGCCGCGCTCCCCCAAAGCAATCTGAAACGGCTCCTCGCCTACTCCAGCATCGCCCACGCCGGTTATCTCCTCATCGGCGTCGTCTGCCTGGCCGGCGAAGCGATCGCCTTTTACCTCGTCGCCTATCTGTTCATGACCTTGCTCAGCTTCGCCGTTCTCGTCGTGGTCGCGAAACAGACCGGCGACAACATCGAGGACTTCAACGGCCTCGGCCGCCGCTCTCCCTTTCTCGCCTTCGCCATGTTGATCGCCATGGCGTCGCTGGCCGGCGTGCCGTTTACCGCCGGTTTTTTGGGCAAGTTCTACATCTTCAACGCCGCCATCGCCCGCGAGCAAACGATGCTCATTGTGGCCGGTGTCATCACCGTCGCGTGCGGCTTCTATTACTATTTCAAGGTCGTGCGCGCGATGTATTGGGAAGGTCCCAACGAGTGACGCCGCCGTCCCGTTAAGCGGATTGTCGCGCGCGGCCATGATGGTGATGATCGCCGCGATCATCGTCTTCGGCATTTATCCGCAGCCGGTCTTGGATGCGTTAAAGTCACCGCGCAAAACCGTTCCCGCCACCGCGTCGATCAGCCCTTGATCTGGACCGTGGATGACGCGGATTTCACGGAGCAAAGGCAATACAAAACCAGCTAGCGGTCGTGAACCACGAATCCGAGTCATCGCGTAATCCGCGTTGAAATTCTTAGTCGCTCAGCTCGACGTTCCAGTACGCGAGATCGACAAAGTGCCGCCAACTCTCGTGATGCTGCGACGTAAACGTGACATGCACGAACGGCCGCCACTTCGGCCGCGTCGGTTTGCGGATTAACGTCATGTGCGCCTCACGCGGCAGGCGATTTCCTTTTCGCGTGTTGCACGGGATGCACGAGCAAACCACGTTTTCCCACGTCGTCAGGCCGCCCTTATCGCGCGGCAGCACGTGATCGAGATTCAGCTCCGTCCGCTCGAAAATTCCGCCGCAATACTGGCAGGTGTTCTTGTCGCGCTCGAAAACATTGTGCCGGGTAAATTTCACTTCCTTCTTCGGCAACCGGTCGAACAGGAGCAGGACGATGACGCGCGGAACGCGGATCTTCCATGAGATGGTCGTGACCACTTCATGGTCCGGCGCCGTGGCCGAGAAGTCGCGCCAGCTTGCGAAATCGTGCGTCAGAAAATTATCGCCCGGATCGGATGAGACCACCTGGGCATGTCCCTGATACAGGAGAGTAAAAGCGCGCCGCGCCGAACAGATATTGACCGCCTGCCACAGGCGGTTCAGCACCAGCACCTGACTATTTAACAGCGTATGCACGTAAATTGCGGCGACGGTATCACCCGGAATTTTTTCTGTCAACGAGGCTGCTGTTGTGTTCCGCCCTCCCTATGTAGCCACGGCGCTGTGGGCCGCGCGAGAGCGGTGGGGCCTTCTCCCGCGCTTCGCACAACGAAGCGGCTGCAGGATGGGTTTCGGTGCGTCAGCGGCTGCCTGGCCGGTTTTTCTCTCTCGCCTTCACGAAATCTCCTGGAGATCGCCTTCGGTCGCCCGACGCCGAACCAGCCGCGTTAGCCAATTCCATTTCATCTGGCGGCAAAAACTCCCTGAACCGGCCCTTGTCGATCGCTTTCATGAAAGCCTCATGCGGTGAGACTGCGCCGTCTCGGAGCAGCGCTTAATCGCGTCATCCATGAATTGCATTCCCTGCCCCTTCCCGGCCACGATCACGTCCTGGAGTTTCTGCGTCGCGCCTTCGCGAATAATGGCCGAGACCGCGGGGCTCGCGACGAGAATCTCGTTCACGGCGATCCGGCCAGAGCCATCCGCTTTCTTCAGGAGCAATTGCGCCACCACTCCGCGCAACGAATTCGCCAGCATCGTGCGCGCCTGGGGCTGTTTGTCGGCCGGGAAGGCATCGACCATGCGGTCGACCGTCTTGCGCGCATTGTTCGTGTGCAGGGTTCCGAAAACGAGGAGCCCGGTCTCGGCGGCGGTGAGCGCCAGCGAAATCGTTTCCAGATCGCGCATCTCCCCCACCAGGACGATGTCCGCATCTTCGCGGAGCGCGGCCTTGAGTCCATCGGGAAACGAGGCGCAATCCCCGGCACTTCGCGTTGCGTAATGATGCTCCGTTTGTTGGCGTGCACGAACTCGATTGGTTCCTCGATGGTGACGATGTGCCGGGAAAAATTTTCGTTTATATGGTCGATCAACGCCGCCAGCGTCGTCGACTTGCCTGAGCCGGTCGGGCCGGTCACCAGGACCAGGCCACCGCGGAGATGGCCAAATTGCTTTACCACCGGCGGGATCCCGAGCTGCTCCAGGGTCGCAATCCTGGTCGGAATCAGGCGAAAGACCGCGCCGTAGCCGTTCGCTTGCTTCAGGAAATTGCAGCGGAACCGGGACCGCTCGTCCATCTCATAGGCAAAATCGAGATCGCCCCGCTCCTCGAAAAGCTCCCAGCTCTGCCGCTCCGCAAATCTCGCTCAACATTCCGGCCGCCTCATCGCGCGTGACGGCCTCTTTCCGGATCGGCATCACATCTCCATGTCGCCGCATCTTCGGCGGCTGCCCTTCGCCGATATGCAAATCGGAGCCGCCCTGCTCCACGATGACGGCGAGGAATTGGTCGATGTAAGACATTTTTTAACCGCGGATTACGCGGATGACACGGATGGGGAACTAGGATCGAAAGTCAGGCATATCGCTGGAACTCTGTTGCCGGACGACGCGCTTCCAGTCCAGTCGCGCGTTCTTGAAGTTCAGGAGCAGGGCGAGCTCGAGCCCGGTGATGTTCAAATAGCCAATCATTTGAGCAACGTGTGTTTCGTCGAAAGCGCGAACCACTTTGGGGTCGACGATCACAGCATTATCGACAATCAGATCGGGAATGAGGTTGCCGATTAACTCGCCCGGTAGAACACAGGATAAGAGTTTTGAACCGCCACCGCGTGGCCGCGTCGGCGCAGCTCAATAACCATCGCGCGTTCATAAAGCACCTCATCGAGCCCCGGATTCAGCTCATTGAGAACCTCCATCGCAATACCAATGATGGCACCGCTCAATTCCTCATGAATCATCTTCCCCATCCGCGTCATCCGCGTAATCCGCGGTTAATTGCTTTCTGTTCGCGTGCGGGCTTCAGCTTCTTCGGCGCTGATCAACCCCCGAGCCGCCAGCGCCACCAGCGCGTCGTCCATCAGTTGCATCCCTTGCTTCTTCCCGGTCTGAATGATGCCGGGCAGCATGTAGGTCTTGGCTTCGCGGATAACGTTCGCGACAGCCGGGCGTGTTCGTGAGCGTCTCCAAGGCAAGCACGCGGCCCTTTCCGTCGGCGGTCGGGACGAGCTGCTGGCTGATGATTCCGCGCAGCGATTCGCTGACCATGATTCGAATCTGCTCCTGTTGATCGACCGGGAAGACATCGAGCAACCGGTCGAGCGTGCGCGATGCGTTGCCGGTATGGAGTGTCCCCAAAACAAGGTGCCCCGTTTCCGCGGCGGTGATGGCCAGGGAGATCGTCTCCAGATCGCGCATCTCGCCGACCATGATCACGTCCGGATCTTCCCGCAGCGCACCCCGCAACGCTGCACTGAAAGAGCGCGTATGCGTGTGCACCTCGCGCTGGGTGATGTGGCAGCCTTTCGGTTCGAAAATGTATTCGATCGGGTCCTCGAGGGTAATGATGTGTTCTCGCCGCTCGAGATTCACCTGCTCGACCAACGCTGCCAGCGTGGTCGACTTGCCGCTTCCGACCGCGCCTGTCACCAGAATGAGTCCATTCTGATAACGCGTCAGCAGTTTCAAACTCTCCGGCAAACCGAGCTCGTCCATCGTCCGCACCTGGGTGTTGATGATGCGGAAGACGAGATCGATCCCGAGCCGTTGCCGAACCACGCTCGCGCGAAATCGGCCGAAGGTGTTGGCGTAAGCGAAGTCCGCGTCGCCGCGCGCCTTGAGCCGCGCCATTTGCGGTTCGGTTAAGAATCGTTCCGCCAACGCCGCAGTCTCATCGCTGGTCAGCTTCGCCGCATCGGGCCAGATCGGTTGCAGTGTTCCGTGCAAACGCCAGATCGGCGGTGCGTTAACGCCGAGGTGAATATCGGACGCTCCCGCCTCCTGGGCGGCAACGAGATATTCATCGACATGTTCCAGCGGACGCGCGCTGGTCGCGGAAGAGTTCTGGGGGCTCATCGCACGGGCGATGATGTTTTAACTGGCAATGTGCTCCGCGTAAAACCTAAAAGCAGTTGAACCGCGGATTACGCGGATATCGCGGATGAAGACAAAGAGGGTTCGCTTCACCACGTTCCTCCTCTCCATCCGCGTTATCCGCGTCATCCGCGGTTCAAAAAACACGAATGTCTGCTCAGCGTCTGGGTCCCGATCCCCCGGCCGGCAGCGTAACTGCCCATTCGATCGGTCGCGTATTTCATGAGCGCCGGCTTGATCAGAGTCGCCGCCAGGCGCAGTGCCCCCATCGCCAACCCCGCGCCAATGAGCCCTTTCTTTTGTTCTTCGCCCTTTCTTTTCTCGTCCGACTTCCCTTTTATTCCGCGAACGTAGACCTTCTTCTCCCGGGCCGGCATCACGGCGAAAATCACGCCCACCACGATGGCCGCGCCGATCCACAAGATGGTCTGGCGTTGGAACGATTTCCGAAACTTGAGCGGGAAATCGAGCTCGTAACGCAGCCCGCTCAGGTCACGCGACAGCCGGTCCCGTGAATGGGCCGCCTCCTGCCTTAGTTCGTGGAGTGACTTTTCTTGTCCTGGTTTTTCAGCCATGCGCGATCCTTCTTCAATTCCGAGCTCGTCATTTCAAACATCGGTTTCTTCATCCGGCTCCGAGCGATCAAGACGCAGATGAAAGCGAGCAGGAAATGCAGTCCTGCCGCCGCGAGTGAGATTTTCACCCACGAAACGCCCAGGGCATGCGACAATCCCACGATCGCGCTCGCGACCAAAAAGATGTAGCCAAAGACCGCAAGGAACGCCGCGCCCGCCAGGCAACCGACCAGCACCAGGACATGGACCAGCGCCGTCTTGGACTCCGTCGCCAAGAGCGCGATCCGGCTCTCCAGGAATCCAGCCAGGCTGTTGACCAGCGAGAGCAGACTATGGAGCAAGCCGGCGTGTCCCGCAGGGTTGCGGAACCGCATCGTGTCGCCAGCCATGCGACCCTATCTTTAGCGGCGGAAAATCAAGCCGAGAACGAACCCAACCCCGAGCGCGGTGAAGACCGCTTTCGTTGGGTTTTCCCGGACGTATTGCTCGCCATCTTCCTGCAGCGTCCGGGCCCGATCGCGGGCATCGCCCCACACCTGCTCGGCTTTGTCGCGATACTCATCCGCCATCGCCTCGGCGGCAGACTTGAGGTCGCCGGCCATCGCGCCCGCGGCGGACTTAAGATCATCCGCTGCCTTGCGCACATGCGTTTTGCTGCTCTCGAATTTGTTCTCGGCCGATGCCGAGGTGGCGGCCCCGCCGCCTTGCGTAGTTTTGTTTTCTTCAGCCATGATTTTGTCCTGTGGATTCTTTTTCGGTCGTTTCGCTTCGCTGCGTCTTTTTCACCGCACGCATGCATAATGATAAGTCCTCTTCACAGAAACGAAACTCGACTCTTCAATGCGCTTACGGTTTTAACGTTTTTACCGTTTCGCGCCTCGAAACGCCTCGCTCATTTCTCGCGAAAGATGATGCGCGCCTTGGTCAGATCGTACGGCGAAAGCTCCACCTCCACCTTGTCTCCGGGAACGATCCGGATGAAATGCTTGCGCATTTTGCCGGAAATATGAGCGAGCACATTCCGCTGTCCCGGCAATTCCACCCGAAACATCGTCCCCGGCAACACCTGCGTCACCGTCCCTTCCGTCACGATCTGCTCTTCCTTCGGCACGTCGAATCATAGACAAGGAAGCCGCGCTTCTCAACTCCTCCCGGCTCGGATGACGCTCTCAGGCTTTGTAGGGCAAGCGCTCCGCTTGCCGGAATCGGGAGGCAGGCGATGCGCCTGCCCTACAAATCAGAGGGAGGCGCGGGAGGAATCGATTGCTTATGGCCGAACGGTTACGGAAGTGCCGATGCGGGCGGTGTTAAAGAACTGGCGCGCTTTCCAGTAGGGCATGCGAATACAGCCGTGCGACGCGGGGACGCCGGGCAGATAGCCCTGGTGCAACCCATAACTGGGCGAGAATTCGAGGTAGAACGGCATCGCCGCGCCGACAAAGCGCGCCCCTCGCGGTTTGCGATCCTTGCGGCTATCGACGTTGGCCTTCACCACGTCGCCTGACTCGTTGACATAATCGCCGTAAAGGCTGGAGCGATGGTCTTCATCTTTTCGGATGACCCTGAAGCGGCCTGTCGGCGTTCGGAATCCTTCCCGCCCGCTCGAAATTCGCGATGAGGCTGTCCGATGTTTTCCGCGGTAGAGATAGGCTTCCTGCTCGCCGAGATCGACCACAATGGAGGCGCCGGCCGGTATGGCGCTGCGGCACGTGCGAAGTGACCATATCGGTCACCGTGCCGCAGCCGGTGAGCCCCAGCAGCGATAGCCGCGAAGGCGAAGAATCGTGCAAGTCGATTTGCCATGGTTTTAATCGCGCTACCTTAGAAGAACCGAACGAAGACCGCACATGAATGTTTTATCGATGATTCGCCTGGGTTCGATGATCTCCGTCATGCTGGTGAGTCTGCTCGTCGCCGGCTGCGCGACCGATGACGGATTAACCGTCGACGGCCGCTCGCCCCTGGCCGGCGAACCGACGCCGCCGCCCGAACCAGGGCCGCGGGGCGGCTGGGCCTGGTAGGATTATCTGTCCTGAAAATTTTCCAGGGAAACGGCCGGTAGATAATCGCGCGCGCGCTTCCCGTTTCCACCAGGCGCCGTTGGCGCGACGTTCGGCCGGCATTGGTGAAACGATACTCGTAGAGGCGGGCGCGGACGTAGCGCGGCGGATTTTCCGGAAATGGATTGCGAGCGAGCAAGCGGGTAACCTCAGGCTGGTTGCGGAGCAGGCGCTCCAGGAAACTGACGAACCAGGGATTGCGGCGGTAATCGCCCAGCGCGGCAAACCACATTTGCCAATCGAGACGCGGTTGATGCGGAGCGACCCACGGCGGCATTTTGTCCAGCGCCCCCGGCTTCCATCGGAATTCATAGGCCAGCCACTCAACTCCATCGGCGCTTCCTTCGACGATGATCTCCGGTCGCGATTTTGTCATCACGCGGAAAAGCCCGTAGCCGTTCACGATTCGGAGTGGCTCGATGTAGCTCTGCAGCGCGGCGATCGGGCGCGGCCACTCGGCCTCGGGGCTTGAAGGCCGAGAAGATCAGCATGGCATTGATCGGGAAGGTGATGATAACACGACCAGCGCGATATGCGACTGGTAGGGCCCGCGCGCTGCGCGCGGCCGCGAACGCGCCATGGCTGCAGAGTCGTCCCTACCATTCGACGTCCAAAACGCGTCATCGAAGAGCAACAGGCAGAGCGCAATCGTCAGCAGATTGAAGAAGCAATAATTCCCCGTCGCTGCGATGACGATCTGCAAAAAGATCAGCAGGCCGGCGGCGATGTGCCGCAACCTCCGCGGCGCCCAAATGAAAAAGGGAACGATGATTTCGACGAAGAGACAGAACGCGACCGAGAATTTCTTGAACCAGACCGGATGCTGATCCGCCCACCAGCCAAGCACGGTCGGGAGCGGTTGCGTCCAATAGTGATAATCGAGCGCGGTCAGATTCCACCAGGAATCGTCGCCGCTGGTCAGCTTCACCACGCCGGACATCAGCATCAGTTTGAAGAGGAGGAGCTTGAGCAGGAAAAAGCCGGCGCGAGAAAATGGCGCCTCGCGGTCTCGCGTCATTCGCCAGCGCAAGCGGCGCGAAGAAGATGGCCAGGAACCCCGCCTCGAGCAGCAGAATGTCCCATTGAAAACTGAGAAAAGGTTTGCCCGGCGATGGTGAGCGACAGATAAAAAATGAAGAGCAGGATCAGCGACAGCACCGGCGCCAGGCCCGCCATTAACAGGACGGAAACGACCGCGCCGGCGCCGCAGAGAAAATGCAGAAACGCATCGCTGGAATTGATCCAGCAAAGCGTCGGCAACAGGAATGGGGCGCTGGCGCCAAAATGCTCCCGCGCGAGCTGGAGATATTGGCCCACCGGCGAAATCCCCTTTTCGCCGATCAATCCATCCACCTGCAACCAAAGCGAAACGAATGCGATCAGGTAGATGGCGCCGAGGGCAGCGGACGAACCAATCGCGGCTTTCGAAATAAGTGGGTGGCCGGACGTCGTTGCCCCAGAAGGAGCCGCGTGAAGAAGGAGGCAAGCTGACGATTGCGCGCCATCGAACCGGTAAGCCGTTTCGGTGATGGGCGCGAATCCGGGAATGTGCTCATAACACCAGACGCAGCCAGCGCCCGCCGCGCGTCGTGCCTAACGAGCGGAAGACCGCTTCCGCGGCGCGATAAACTCTTCCGTCGCGCTCGATGAAGTGGACGGCGTTCTCAAAAGCTTCGCGCGGGATTTCCGGAAAACGCGAAGCCACTTCCTGGAACGGCGCATACTCGACCGCGCCGGCGGTCATTTCCCGCCAGCGTTCGACCCAGCGCCGGCAGAAATGGCAATCGCCGTCGAAGATAAGGAGCGGCTTGGAGGGCGCGTCGCGTACACTGAGATGGGGCGCCGGAGACATTAACGTCCAAGGTGCGGTCGTCCGGCGTGGAACGTCCAATGCGCATGAAGGTAGCGGCGGCTATGCAGCCGCCGTTGATGATGACGGGTCGGGCGGTCTGTAAACCGCCGCTCCTTGATTACAGTCAAACTCCGCCCAGACAGGCGCGTGATCGGACGGTTCTTTGCCTTTGCGCATCTCGCGCTCGATGCCCGCGGCGGTGCAGTGCTGCCGCCAGCGATTTGCTCGCGAGAATCGCATCGATCCGCAGTCCGCGGTTTTTGGGAAAGGCGAGCATCCGGTAATCCCACCAACTGAAAAGGCCCGCCTCGGGATGATGCAAACGCAACGTGTCGACCAACCCGATACCGCAGAGCTCCTCGAACGCCTTGCCGCTCGCCGTCCGAGCACATGATGGCGCCGCGCCACAGGTCCGGGTCGTAAACATCTTCGTCTTTCGGCGCGACGTTGAAGTCGCCGCAGACGACGAGAGGCTGCTCCCGGTTCTCGCGCTCCAGGCAATTCCGCAGCCGCGCATACCACTTCAGCTTGTAATCGTAAGCCGGCGATCCCACCGCCTGACCGTTTGGCGCGTAGATGCGAATAAACGCGCACTGCTCCGATAGTCGACAGCAATCACGCGCGCCTGCGGATCTTCCTCTTCGTCACAAAGAGCCGGCCGCACCTCGCCCGGCTCGGCTTTCGAAAGGATGGCGACACCGTTGTAAGACTTCTGGCCATGGAAGGCGGAATGATATCCGGCCGCGCGCAGATCAAGCACCGGGAACTGCTCGTCCGTGCATTTCGTTTCCTGCAGACAGACGATGTCAGGCTGTGTTGCCGCCAACCAGGTCACCAGCCGCTCCTGTCGCCTGCGGAGCGAATTGATATTCCAGGAGACGATGCGCATTGCAGAGGTTATTGGTTATCAGTTAATCGTGGTTATTGGGATTCCCTAATAACCAATAACGGATAACTAATAACTAAATGTCCAACTCCACCCCCGGCTTCGGCACGATCACTTCCGATCCCGGCAACGCCGCCGCGAGCTGCGCGTGCGTCCATTCCACCGCCGGCATGTCGCCATGCACCAGGACGATTTTCTTTGGAGCCAGCTTCTTGACGTAGGCAACGATCGATTCGCGCGAAGCGTGCGCACTGAATTGGAATTGCTCGATCTTGCAACGCAAACGCAACGGAGCCTCGTCCGGGTCGAGCGAGACCAGCTCATCCGGTTGGGCAGCCTTGAGGATTCCGGCCGGCGATTCCGGATCGGCATAACCGACAAAGAAGATCGAATGCTCCGGATTCTCGATGACTCGCCGCGCGAAAGTATTCGAGAGCGTCTTCGGCGTCATCATCCCGCTGGAGAGCGCGTAAATTCTTCCTGCGCGAGCCGGAGACTCGTGGATGGATCTGGCCATTCAGGACGAACGGATTCACTTCCTCGAGTAATTGCAGGCGCGGAAGGAGCCGGCGGGTGGTCAACGCACGGCGGTCGTAGATCTCGGTCATCTTCACGCTGAGCCCGCCGATGTAGATCGGAAACTCGCCCAGCAATTTTTGCTTCCGGAACTTGTAGATCATGCCGAGCGCCTCCTGCGTTTTGCCCAGCGCAAAGACCGGCATGAGGACGCAGCCCCCGGCGCTGAAGGCGCGCTCGATCGCTTCCGCGAGGCGGCGTTCCTCAGCCTCGCGCGTGAATCCTTCCGGCAACGGATGATCGCCGCGCGTCGTTTCCATGATGAGGACATCCACGCCGGACTCGGGAAATACCGCGCCCGCGGTGATCGTCTGGTCGTCGAAATTGACATCGCCGCTGTAGAAGATCGTGCGGCCCTCCGCCCGCAGAATCACGCCGGCCGCCCCGAGGACATGACCGGCGTCGACAAACTCAACCGTGAGACCATCGTCCTCGTCCCGCCGGGCGCGCTCTCCTTCGAGCGTGAACGGCTGGCCCACCGGACACCATCGCCATCGATCCGTCGCCCGATCCGTTTCCTTATGGGTGAAGAGCGGATACATCACGACGCCAAGCTCTTCGCGCTGGCGGGTCATGACGTTGACGGAATTGTGCAAAAGCGCGCTCCCGATCTCCGCGGTCGTTTCCGTCATGAAAATCTGCGCGTTCGGCTGGCGGCGCATCAGCACCGGCAACGTGCCGATGTGATCGAGGTGCGCGTGCGAAACAATGATCGCGTCGAGCGGACGATCGTCGAGAGCGCGGAAGTTCGGCAACGATTCTTCCCCCTCCTGCTTCGGATGCATCCCGGAATCGAGCACGAGCCGCTTCCCCGCGGCTTCGAGATAGTAGCTGTTGGCGCCGATCTCAGTCCGGCGGGTGAGATTGATGAATTTCAAATTTGTCTCGCCCTCTTGCTCTTGCTCTTGCTCTTGCTCTTGCTCCCGCTCCGAAATCGCATAACTCGCTGCGATTCTCTTGAATCCGAGCGCTCAAACTGTTCGTAAGCCCAATCAACATCGAGACAATTTCCAAAAGCTGCTCCTTTCCCGGGCGAATTCTTTCCGCGTCGATCAGTCTCTTCGCGACGAGAACATCAAGACACGCCGCGCATTCAAGCGCTGATCCGCGGGCGAAATCGAGAAACCGGCAACGATCCCTGATCGCGAACTTTCCGTTCCCCTCCGCGATGTTGAGTGGGACGCTGGTCGATGCGCGATCAAGTTGATCTTTCACCGCAGCTCTCGCTTCCACCTGAGCCAATAGGTCGGTCGACCAAGTGATAAACGCGATGGCCGACTGATATACTTTGAGTTTTTCGTGATCGAATGAGGGGCGCATAAGGGTGAGGTTGCGCGCGGGTCAGAGCAAGAGCAAGAGCAAGAGCAAGAGCAAGAGCGAGTTACAAGGATTTCGGGATCAAAGCCATTGCTCAAAGATCCGCATCCAATTCCGAAAGAGGATGCGTTCGATCTCGTCGTCAGTGAAGCCGCGTTCGATCAGGCGGCGGGTTAAGGCACGGCTTTGGGAGTGATTCGAGAGTTCGGGGACGAAATGGGCGTGCTTGAACTTTTTTCCAAACGCGGCCTGTTCCTCGGCCGACCATTGGCGGTAGATGAATTCGAAAAAGTCGAAGCCGATGGCGACGCCTTCGATCCCGATCAAATCACGAACATGTTCGATGTGATCGACGTAACGATCGATCGTCGCTTCCTCTTTGCGTGGGCTGACCAGGACAGCGTTGATGCCAATGACGCCGCCGCGTTCTCCCACCATTTTGATCTGCTCGTCGCTGATGTTGCGTTCGATGTCGTAGTACCGCCGCGCGTTGGTGTGGGAAACGATCAGCGGTTTCGTGGTGATTTCGAAGATCTCGTTAAAGCCGGCGGGGCTGATGTGGGCGAGATCGATGATTATCCCGAGCCGTTCGCATTCCCGGACCACCTCCCGCCCGAACTCAGTCAAGCCATCGGCCGGCGACCCGCTGGCGGCGAAAAGCGCGCCCGCTCCCGCCGCATTTCGCCGCATATGCGTTAGACCCAAGCGAGCGCAAGCCCAGTTCGTAAAAGACACGGAGGAGATCGAGGTCTGAACCGAGCGGCTCCACGCCCTCCATCGTAATGACCAATGCGATCTTCCCTGCGGCGCGCGCCTGCAATATCTTCTCGTTACTTCTGCAAATGGCGAAGCGGTCGGATTGATCCACCTCCGCATAAAGCCGCGCGATTTGATCCAGCGCCACGCGCAATCCCATCTCGGGCAAATAACGATCGTCCAGATAAAGCGCGACGCCGACCACTCCGATGTCGCCCGCTTCAAGGTCGGGAAGAAAATCGGTCGCGAGCACGTCTTGCCGCGCCCGCTTTTCATAGAGATCCATCGGGAGATCGAAATGCAGATCGACCAGGCCATGCTGATGGAGCCGCTGGATGCGCTCTTCGATTTCGTTGTGCGCCGCGGGCATCGTTCGTTCGCGGCCTCAGGGAATCGGCGGCGACATCGCGATCACTTCCCGCCGGGCCCGAAACCGGTGAGGAATGACAATCGAAAGCAGGACGAGCAACCAGACCGCTCCGAGCGGCAGGCAACCCGGAAGCCAGATCAGCCAGCGGGAGATGACAGCCAGCGCGATCAGGCAATAGGCTGCGGTGAAGGCAATCGCACCGAGCACCAGATCGACCCGGGAGAGATTCCGCAGTTTCGCCACCAGGGCCGCAGCGAGCAGAAGGATGATGCAATCGAAAATCGGGCTGACGCGACGGATGTAGGCGCTCGTCTGAATGGTGGCGATGGCCGCCGCAAAAACGTCCGGCGGCGAAAGCGGATTCGCCGGGGTGCGCGCCAGAACGATTTGATTCCGCATGGCCTCGAGCTCCGGGTTTCTCGTCTGGGTTGCTTCGCGCTGCTGCACTGCCAGGAGAAGATCGCTCAAGGCAAGGCGGTGGGCTTTTTTTCCCGCGGTCGGCGAAATCAAAAGCGTGCCGTCCGGGCGAATCGGGATCTTTCGGCCCTGCGGGAGCGAGATGTGCGAATCGAGATCGATCGAGACTTCCCCGGGCGTCACGCGCAGCCAGAGAAGGATGGCTTCGAAGGCGAAAGAAGGAATGACTTCGCCGCGATAGCGGAAGAGAAGCGGGACATGAATGTCATCCGCAATTTCGTCCGGAAGATTGATGAAACCGGCCGTGGCGATGAGGCGGAGTTCTTCACTGGGCTGGCGGCCAATTCCCGGAAACTCGACGAGCTCACCGCGTTTCCCTTTCACCTGGGAAAATCCCTGGATCTCCGGCCCCGGCGCATCGAGGTCGGGGGTGGCCGTTAACTCCGCCGCCAGAAGAAGACGCGGCACCCGCATGGCCAGATCGATCAAAACCTGTTCGTTGCCCTTCTCGGTCTCGCGCCATTTCAGAATATTTTCGAACGCCACCACCGTCGGCTGAAAGGGGAGGACGGACTGGAGAAAGAGGGCGTATTCCAGGGGCAGGACGCTGCTTGTTCCAGAAGCCGAAGCGGCGGCATCCTGGTCGAGGAGCGGATCGTGTCCGATCTCCACCACCGTGAGCGGCGCCGTCGGTCCGTGCGGCTCGGAATTTTTCAGAAGCCAGCGCAGGAAAAATTCCTCGGTTCGCTGGAGGTGCGGCTCGCGCAAAAAGAGAACGCCGAGCAGCAAAACCACCAGGATCAGCCAAAGAGTAGGTCGCTGCATCGCGGGGAAGTGAAACGGGGAAAGTGACACGTGACAAGTGACAAGTGACGAGTCGCAAGCGCCCAACACGTCACACGTCACATGTCACTCGTCACTTGCTGAGCTCAAGCATGCGAAGAATGGGCGCTTCGGCGCGCTTCCGCAGCGGCTCGGGCAGAATGATCTCGGGCTGCATATTGAGCAGCGCGGCGTGCGCTTTCTCGAGCGTGTTCATTTTCATGAAACGGCACTCACCGCAGAAGCAATTGTCCGTCGGCCCCGGGATGAAAATCTTGTCCGGGATTTCCTTTTTCAGCCGGTGCAACATTCCGGCCTCGGTCACCACGATGATCTCTTTCGCGGGCGATTGCCGGCAGAACCCCACCATCTTTTCCGTCGAGCAAACTTCGTCCGCCAGCAGGCGCACCGCGTAGGTGCATTCGGGATGCGCGACGACGGGCGCGTTCGGATATTCCTGGCGGATCCGGTTGATGCTCCGCTCGGTGAATTCGACGTGGATATAACAATCTCCCTGCCAAAGATCCATCTGGCGGCCGGTGCGCTCGATGACCCACGCGCCCAGATTTTGGTCGGGCACGAAAAGGATGTTTCGATCGGGCGGCGCGCTCCGCACGATTTTCTCCGCGTTCCCGCTGGTGCAGATGACGTCGGAGAGCGCCTTCACGCCGGCGCTGCAGTTGATGTAGGCGATGACGTAATAATTTTTGTCGGCGTGCTCATCGAGGAACGCTTTGAGTTTGTCGGGAGGACAGGAGGCCGAGAGCGAACAGCCGGCGTCGAGGTCGGGCAGCAGCACGCGCTTCGATGGATTGAGGATTTTCGCGGTCTCCGCCATGAAGTGCACCCCGCAAAAGAGGATGACATCAGCATCGGTCTGGGCTGCCTGAAAGCTGAGCCCCAAGGAGTCGCCCACGTAATCGGCGATGTCCTGAAGCTCCGGCACCTGGTAGTTGTGCGCGAGGATGACGGCATTTCGCTCCCGCTTGAGCTCGGCAATCTCCTCCACGAGATCGACACCGAAATTTACACCTGCGCTTACCATTGGTTAATATCAGGCAAACACATGGATTCTCAAACTGCCTCAGCTTCGGTCCGGATCGGCTTCATCGGCGGCGGCAAGCTCGCCGGCTCCGTCATTCGCGGCCTGGTCCGGGCGAAATATTGCTCGGCCGCCGAGATCATGGTGAGCGAACCGAATGAAGCGGCCCGGCGAACTTTGGAAGAGGAACTCCAGATTCGCGGAACAGCGGAGAACGTTGAGGTCGCGAAGGAGGCCGGGGTTATTCTGATCGGCGTGAAGCCGGCCGTGGTCGCTCCGGTTCTGGGCGGTATCGCTTCGCTGATCGAGGGCAAGCTCGTCATCTCCCTCGCCGCCGGCACTCGAATCGACAGCATGGAGAAAGTCGCGAACGCGAGATTCATGCGGGCGATGACGAACACGCCTTCCGCGGTTTGCCGCGCCGCCACCGCCCTGGCCAAGAGCGGACGCTCCACCGCGGCCGATCTTGCTCTGGCCCGCGAAATTTTCAGCGCCATCGGCGTTGTCGTCGAAGTGGAGGAAGACCAGATCGACGCCGTCACCGGGTTGTCCGGCAGCGGGCCGGCCTTTGTTTACACCGTGATTGAAGCGCTGGCCCAGGGCGGCGAAAAAGTCGGACTCGCCTCCGACGTCGCTTTGACGCTCGCGACCCAAACCGTTCTCGGCGCAGCGCAGCTCGCCCTCGAGAGCAAACTTTCGCCGGAAGAATTACGCAAGATGGTGGTCACGCCCGGCGGAACAACCGCGGCCGGCCTGGCCGCGATGGAAAAACTCAAGACGCCCGAAGGTTTGATCGCCGCCGTCGAAGCCGCGACACGGCGGGGCCAGGAAATGGCGCAGGAAAACAAGTAGGACGAATCCGGTTTATCGAAACAGGACGTCGGCGACGTTGCGGACATATTGTTCGTCGCTCACGCCTTCGGTCGCCTCCGGTGGAAACGGCGTGATCTCTTTAAAGTACGAGGCGAGATCTCGAAACAAGCGCGACCCGTGGCGCGGGCTCCAATTCCTGCCGGCGCATGATCGCTTCCAAGGTCAGCGACGCGGCGCGCGGCGAAACCCGCTGGCGCAAACGCGCGGACAGATGCGGGTATTCGCGCAACGAATTCCATTTGTCGACGGTGAGCTGGTCGAGGTCGGGCGCGGCAAGCAGAGGCGTCCGGATCACGATGGTCCCCGCGGCGATATCGCCCAGGCGCTGGCTGTGCCGCGTGCAAAAGCAAATCACGCCGCCGACCGCGTAAAACCCCGGCAGCAGGTCGACGCAGCGGAGCAAATTCCGCAACGCGATCTGGGAGAAGTGTAACTTCAGCCCCTGCGCATCGACGACGCGCAGGCGGAGCAGGCGTTTACCGATGGTTTGCCCACGCCAATACCATTCGGTGAACATTCCGTAGCCGACCGAGATCACAAAATAGCCGATCAACTGCGCGGCGTCGGCCAGGTCTGGGCTCAACAGGCCGAGAACGCGGGTGAGATAACTGAATGTGGTCGCCATGACCATGATGCAGCCAAGGTCGACGACGCAGGCCAGAAAACGCGTGAGCGGACTCGCCAGCAAGAGCGAGAAGGTGATCCCCTCGGGCGTGTGAACCCGAAGCGTATTAGGACGGGCTGGGAGCATCGGTGCGCGGGCGGCCGGCCCAGCCGAGATAAAGGAAAAGGAGCGCCAGTTCGCAAAGACCGAAGGCGATCTTCAACGAATAGGGAAGAACCGGCTCGTGAAATTGCGAGAAAAAGGCTTCGACCACGCCGGCCCAAACGAGCATGAGCCCGAGCCCGCCGGTGAGGGTCAACAAATCCTGGGAGATCGCCCGCAGCCGCGCGCGCAACGGCGCCCTACTCCGCCAGCCGAGCAACGCGGCGCCGAGAACAAGCCCCGCCTGCCCCGCCACCATGATGGCCGGCAATTCGATCGACCCATGCGGCAGCAACCACCCGAGAAGAAATTTGGTCTGGCCCGCCATGACGTAATCGGCCGAGACCGCGCCGAGAATGATGCCATTGTAAAAAAGCAGCACGCTCGTGCCGAGGCCGGCCGTCATGCCGAGCGCCAGGGTGAAAAGCGAAACGCGAATGTTATGCGTCATGAGGAAAGCCGAGAATGTGGAGTGCTGCCCGCCAAGCCTGTCTTTCTTCGCGGTTTCCTCCCGGGCCACCCGCTGGCCCGGCGTCTCGTGCGGGAAATCGAAAGGGAGAAGGATTTCCCGCGCTGTCGGATCGTAGCGCAACGCGACGGCACCGAAGCCCGCTCCCAACATCATGATGGCGAAGGAAAGCGCGAAGGCGCGGAGGTGCCGGCGGAAAACCTGAGGGAACCCCGTGAAAAACCAGCGGCGAAACGAAGCGCGTTGGGCGCCTTCGCGCGATTCGTGAATCTCCCCGTAGGCGCGGCCGACAAGCGATTCCAGGTAACGGCAAATCTCCGGCGAGAAAGCAAAGGTGGAAAGGCGAGCCAGATCGGCCGAAGTCTTTTCGTAAAGAAAATGGAAGCGCCGGACTTCAGTCAAAGTCAGGCGGCGATAGGGATCGTTTTCGATCCGCTCGAGGATCGTCTCCAGTTCGTGCCAAACTTCGCGCTCCTGCGCGACGAATTTTGCCACGTCGATAATCATATGAGCTGGCGCTGTTTCGCCTGGAGATATTGGGCCACGACTTCCGGCGTGAGGTTGGAATGATCGAGCAACGAGAGCCGCACGCCGTGGTGATGGAGGCGTTTCCTCAGCTCGGCCAATTCGTGCCAGACAAGATGACCGCCGAGGCGGCGATAAATTTGGCCAACGTTCTCCACGTTCTCGCCGGCAAAGAGCGGATTTGCTTCCGGCGGCCGCAGCATGTTTACGCGGACAAGATGCTGCCGCGCGAGGAGATCGATCTTTTCCGTGAAGCCTTCGGCGAGAGCTGGGTCGTCGAGCGCGGTGAGAAAGATGAGCAGGGCGCGGCGGCGCAGGCGGAGACGCAGAAAGGTGAAGAGATCGTTGTAATCGGGCGTGACGCGCGCGGACTGGAGGCGGTAGAGCGTATCGCGGCAGAGATCGTAGTGCGTCTTGCCGTTTTTCGCGCGAATGAAGCTTTGGACCTTGTCGGTAAAAATCGTCAGGCCGAACAGATCACTGCGCTGTCCGGCGGCGAGGCAAAGGATGAGGGCGCAATTGATGTAGCGCTCCAGAATTGGGAGGCCGCCCGCCAGCCGCGCGCTCAGGCGAGAAGCATCGAGCACCACATAAACCTCCTGGGTGCGCTCGACCTGAAAAACTTTCGTGACCGGCCGGCCGCGCTTGGCGGTCGCCTTCCAATGCACGTCATCCACGCTGTCCCCCGCGATGTAATCGCGGAGTTGCTCGAAGTCTCTCCCCTTCCCCACCTGCCGGATCGGGCGCGCGCCAGGATTGCCGCGATGCAGGAAAATGGCGGCGAGGTTTTGCCGCTCGGAAAGGAGGTCGGGATAAGCGCGAAGCTCGGCGGTGACGGGCAACGTTTTCCGGATGTTCCAGAAGCCAAGGAGTGAGGGCGTCTCCATGGCCATGCGCTCGATGGTGAATCGCCCGCGCTGCGAAGGCGTGATCGGAATCGATAGGGCGATAGCGGCACTGGGTGGCAATTGCACGCGCATCTCCTCTTCCTCCACCAGGATTTCAGGAGGAAAATCCAGCGCCAGGCGAAGCGGCAAAGGTTTCGCGCTTCCATTCTCCAAACGAATCTCAAGCGCTCCTTTCCGTCCCTTCACCAAGCGCACCATCTCCGGAAATACTGCGATGATTTTCTCCAACCGCCCGTGCGAGACAACCGCATCGGCAACTACCGTCAGCGCGAAAGCCACCAGCAGGAACAGGCAGGCGGCGGCCAGATCTGGATAAAGAACGAAGAGCGCGAGCGCCGGCCAGCCGGCAATCGCAAAGACCCAGAGCAATCGCGCGCGCGGCGTCATCATCGCGGAACACTGATCTCGGCCAGGATCCTGGCAATGACTTCGCCGACCCCTAATCCCTCGATTTCAAATTCAGGACGCAAAACCAGACGATGCTCGAGAATCGGACCGGCCAGCTCCTTAATGTCATCGGGCGTCACAAAATCCCGGCCATCGATGGCCGCGCGGACCCGGCTGCCGAGCAACAAGGCCTGGGTCGCGCGCGGGCCGGCGCCCACGAGAACGCTTTCGTGCGCACGCGTGGCGCGCACAATTCCCACCAGATAATCGAGCAGCTCAGGGCGCACCGTGATTCCGTCGAGTTCGCCGCGCAGCTCGCTCAACTCTTTTTGATCGAGGACAGCTTCCACCGCGCCGCTTTCCAGGATCGCCTCGGGCGAATTCGCTTGCGTCATCATCTGTTCGGCGAGCTGCCGTTCCTCTTCCGCCGTGGGAACGGTCATCGCGATCTTCAACATGAAGCGGTCCTTCTGCGCTTCCGGGAGAGGATAAGTCCCTTCGAACTCGAGCGGATTTTGCGTGGCGAAGACGGTGAAGTTCGGCGAGAGCACGTGCGTCTCGCGGTCGATGGTGACCTGGCGTTCCTGCATCGCCTGAAGCAGAGCCGACTGCGTTTTGGCCGGCGCGCGGTTGATTTCATCCGCGAGCAGGAAAGTGGTGAAGATCGGGCCCGGCACGAGGGAGAACTCGTTGCGCTGGAGATTGAAGATGCTGGTGCCGGTGATGTCCGCCGGCATCAAATCGGGCGTGAATTGGATGCGATTATATTCGCCGCCGAGGACGCGGGCGAGCGTGCGGACCAGCAGCGTCTTCGCCACCCCGGGGACGCCTTCGATCAGGGCGTGCTGGTTGGTGAAGATCGCCATGAGGGCGTAATCGATGACTTCTTTCTGGCCGATGATCACTTTCGCGATCTCCTGGCGAGCGCGGGTCAGGGTGGCGTTTAGTTTGTTGGTTTCCATTTCTTGGCGCGAAGCATCTCCGTGATGGTGTTGTAGGCAGTGACAGGATTTTTTTCGTTCTCGATCGCGGCGGAAAGGGCACCGACGTCGCGGCTGCGATGGTCGTTCGGCGTTCCCGCGGATTTCGCCCACTCGGTCAGGCAAACAGGGAGGAGCTCGGCTGGGCGCCGGACCGCGGCGAAGCAGATGGACAAAGCCGGCAAAGGAATCCCGGCCACTCACGATCTCATCCGCGAGCGCGGCGTCCCGGCGGGGCGCCAAAGTGAATGTCGCATTCCGCCATAGCCAAAGCGCGATCAGAATGAGGAACCCAATGACGACTCCGCTGAGGCCATGCCGGCGCATCAGACTCATCACGCCAGGTTGCTCGCGAAAATTCAGATGCGTCTCCTCGAAAATGACGTGCCGCGCCGGCCCGACCAACCAGGCCAGCAAGGCAGGAGCACGCTCGACGAGCAAAGCTTCGTTGCTGGCAAAATAGGAATCGCCCGCGAGCACGATCGACCCCGCGCCGAGCGTTCTCTCGATCACCACCGGACCACGCGCGCATTGGTAGATCGTCCGCCACGCGGTGCCCTTCGGCCGGAAAAAGATACCCGAGTGCCAGCTCAGTTTTTCTTCGAGCGGCAGCGGGGCTTGTTTGGTAGCTACCTCGTCGTCGTCGCCCTTGCGGTCCGATGCGATCTCGACCTCCCATTCCGCCAGCATATTTTTCAGCGAAACACCCCTCGGGGTAGGCTCCGGTTGAGCGCTCGGGCTTGGAGTCGGCGTGGGGCTGGCAGACTGTTCCTTGGACGGAGCTTCGTAGCTCGGAAAAAATGCCAGCACAAGGCGGCCGCCGGTGTTGAGGAAATGTTCCGTCGCGCGCTTTTCCTTTTCCGAAAAATAAGCGCCCTTCACGCCGAGAAGAAAAAGGACCGCTCCCTCGCCCCGGCCCAGATGATCAAGCTGGCGCTCGTTCCGGCCGGCGGTGACCCCGGGCAACGCGCGCAGGCTTTCATAGAAAATCTTTGTGCCGAGGGGGTCGGCCCGCAGAGCCGAGTACGGGGGATAAACGTCGCCGGTGGAGAAGCGCAGCTGGAAGAGTTTGACGAGCCCGAGGCAAAAACCCGCCAGGAGAAGAACCGCGGCAAACTGGGAGAGACGCCGGCGGCTTAGCATGCGCGAATCTGCTCGAGGTTGCTTTCGAATCGCGCCAGGCCCTCACGATCGATCTCGTGCCGGCCGTACCAGACTCGTTCCACGATGGTGATGTTCTGTTCGAACGCTTCCAGCAAAGGCGGCTGGTCCCGCGCTTTGCGCCGCAGCTCAGATTGATAATCGCGATTCGATTTGTGCCGCGCCAGGGCGAGAATTTCCCGGCCCGCGAGATGCGCGAGGCCGGCGAGAAAGAAAGCGCGCAGAGCCAGGCGCAGTTCGCCGCGCGCCAGATGCTCGCGGGCGAGCGCCAGCCATTCATCTTCGGGCAACAAATCGGCGGTCACGTTTTCATCCGCCAGATCGGGTTTCGCCACGGCGGCTTTGGAGGCCGACGCGCCCGGCTTTCGCAGTTGCCATTGCCGGAGAGCCCGGGCGATCAGCGCCAGCGCGGCTACGGCCAGCAAAACCAGCAACGCCGTTAACCAAAACCGCGACGAAGTCCCCCACCCGCCGGCACCGGTGCTTCCCGGCAGCGGCGAACGCGGCGCGAGTTGCCGGTTCATCCAATCGCCGATCGCGTCCAGGACGCGCTCGATGACGCGGCCGGTCGCTTTCAGAAAACGGCCGATTGCCTCGACGAAAGGCCATTTGCGCTCGGACTCGCCTTCCGTCTGGCGTGGAAGTTTCCAGGTGAACTCGGGGCGCTTTATCGTTTCGTCGATCGCCTGGTTCAATTCCGCGGTGGAGAGCGGCGCAGGCGGAGCTTCGGGCGCGGCCAAGGCGGGCGAGGCGGCGAGAAAGGTGCCGACAAGGAGTGCCGCGACCTGCTGCCCGAGCCGGGGCAGCACGCGCATTTCCCCGGAAAGATCTTCACCCGACCGGCGCGATTCGCTGTAGAAGCAGCGCAGAGTGTAAATCGCTTTCAGGAACGGATTACAGACCAGATAGGTGAGCACGAAAATGACGGCGAAGAAGGTCGTGTTGAGAATGCTCCCACTGATCCGGGTAAAGGGAGTTTCGACTCCAAAGAACATCTTGAGCAACTGTGGGAGGAGCATCACCACGATCGCGACGTTCAGAAAGACGACCGAAAGAAGCAACAGATAAATCGACAAGACGCAGTGGTTTTGGCGCGGCCAAAAACGCGCGTGGCGCCAGGCCTGGCCGATGAATTTTCGCAGCGTCTCGCCCTCTCCCAGGACCGTGGCGTTCTCATAGAAGGCGTAGACCCAGGCAAAGGGGATCGTGGCCAGCAGGGCGATCGGCAGCACCAGCAGTTTGCTCGGCTGGACAATCGCCTGGTGAAACGCGATCGAAATTAATCGCGAAACGGTCATCCGATCGTCCGGGACTCGCGCGAGGTGCGCGCGCAACTTTCCCGCGAAAACGGCCTGGGCGCATTTCATCCAGACGAAAAGGAGCGTGACACCTAAAGAAGCCTCCGCGCGATGTTGATAGGCGAGCGCGCTCCAGCTCATGTCGGTCCAGAAATAAAGGAGGCCGAGGAGGAACGGGAGCGTCCCGAACAGATACCAGCCAAAGACGGGCAGCGGAGTGGAACGGAGAAGCTGCGCCGCTTCCTCCATCAAATCGAGCGTCGCCCGTTCCCGCTCACGCTTTTTCATTCCGGGATAATTTCTTCCCAAACGGTGCCTTCGTGGACGGAGCTCGGGAGACGCATCAGCCCTCGTCCCAGAAGATCGAAGAACCACCAGGCCAGGCAAATACTGAGGGTGGCAAGAACGGCGCGGCCGAGATGTCGGAAGCGCGAGTGGCCCCGCTCCTGGACTCGAACCTTGGTGGCAAGGCAACTGGCGCAGAGGACGCGATCATCGTGTTCCGAGACGCATTCCCGGCAGAAGAACCGGCGGCATTCCGGACAGCGGGCCGCCGCTTCACGCTCGGGATGGCGAACGCAGCGTTGAGCCCGCGAGACTTTCATTGTGCGCTATCGAGCTTCACCCGCCACGGCGACAGGAGCATCGCAAAATAACCCGCCAGCGCCAGCGCGACACAAAATATGCCGTTGGCCAGGAGGACGGCATCGAAGCCGGGAAGATCGCCGAGCGCGCTCAAGGGCATCTGCATGCTGAACGGTGACGGGGGCGCATTCGACCCGGCGGCGGTGACCTTTTGGAAGGAATAAATCATCGAATACACGAAGTAGATCGAGGGCAAAGCAAGCGCGTGAGCGATAAACGAAATCCAGACCACGATGCTCGGACCCCGCCAGAGCCGAAAGCGGCGCTGAACCAGAAGCCCAAATATCCCCACGAGCAGGTTCACAAACAGGGCCGCGCACGCGGAGTACCGCAACCAGTTCGTATGCTGCAATCCAGCCCCGATTTGGATGGCTCCACCCAAGAGCAGGGCGGTGAAAACCACGGCATGAAGCCAGCCCCGCCCGCTGACCGGCTTCTCCCCGGGAAGCAAGGGCGGCTCCGCCGACGTTGCCGCGGACGAGATTGAAGCCACGGCGGCGGCTTTGGTCTGGGCTGGAGTTGCGAGCGCGACTTCTGCCTGGGCCGCCTTGATTTGGCTGGAGAGTTGATCCACCACGCGCAGCGCTTTCCGCAGCCGCCGGATCGGGAGCGCGCGCTTTTGCACCCGCGTTTGCAGCTGCATCGCGCAGGTCTTGCCGAGCGCAATGTTCCAAACCAGCAGCAAAGCAAAAAGTCCGGCAAAGAAGCCGGACACAAAATGGGGCGGACCCGAGAGTAAGATGGTCATCAGCGAAGCAAGGAGCCCAACCCCATGCATGAAATTCCACACCATGCGGCGCATGGTTGTGTGCACCGTGATTGCCTCGATATCCGCAAAGTAGAATCGGCGGTAGCTCTCGACGAAGCCCGACGAAACCCGGAGCAGGAGATGATCGGTCGCGGCGTAGAGCGACATCAAGCCGCCGGCCGCGAAAGCGAAACTACGAGTTGAGGCTAGTCTGCGATACAGACGGGGGGATTTCATTTCAGGCGGCGCTCCGGGCGCGGGCAAACAGGAAGTAGATCAGCAGACCCCAACCGCAGACCTGCGCCAGCGCAATGAGAAAAGCGATTACGAACCGAATCCGGGTGCGCGGCAGAATACTGAGAGGCCGCCGCCAGTAACGGATGACCACGAAAATCGCGGCGGGAGCGGTTAACAAGGTGAAGGGCCAGATCAGGAGAGGAGCGATGGCCAGGGTTAGGGCCAGCCCGTCGTAGAGGACACGGCGGTTCTCGACGGTTTCGAGCTTCCCTTTTCGTTTTCCGGCCTCGAGGCAACCGGGGCAGCGATGGTTGCCCGAAATTTCGATATCGCACAGGGCACACAGGAACCGGCCGCAATTGTCGCAGGCCACGACGGCCTGTTTCGCCGGGTGATAGAAGCAGCTCGCGTCGTCGCTCTCGAGCGCGGGCAACGCTGTTTCGCCCGTGACCGTCCGGTGTAACGCGGGAAAGGCAAAGATGCGGACTGATTCCAGGCATCTTGGGCAAGGCAGGAATTGTCCGGCTTCGGCAAAATCCGGGGGCAGACTCTGCTCGCAAACCGGGCACGCAACCTGGCCGGCCCTCATGCCCGGCGCTGCTGGATAACGCGCGTATTACAAATACGATCGTGGAGCGAGCGTTTCTCCTCGTCGAACGCCGCCATGAAGTAACCGATATAGAGAATCATCCCGCTCAAGATCTCCGCGAAAAATCGGCCGCAGGCCACGCCGTAGCTGATTTTCTGGCCGTTCGGAGTGACCACCCGCAACCCGCACGCCATCTTGCCGACGGTCGCGCCGTATTTGCCGGTGAGCCAGACCGAGTAGGCCAGCTGCAGAATAAAGGAGATGAGCCAGGCCACTAGCATCGCAATCATCGCCTTTTCGGGATCATCCTGCAGAAACGCCGAGGCGCCGAATTGGAGCGCGTAACCCGGGACGCCGACGATCACGCCGTCGACAAACTTCGCGACAAATCGGATCCAAAATCCGGCATACTCCAACTGGCCGCGTGGATCGATCCCTTCCTTCACCTTCTGGAAGAAGACCGGCTTGCAGTTCGGACAAACCCAAACGCCCTCGTAGGCCAGCATTTCGCTCGGGGGAAACGTCTGACCGCATTCAACGCAGCGCGCCACGCCAGCCGCCAGCACACCCGCTTCGCCAAGTGGCTTCCAGTTTTCCCATCCGGCACGCCAGACCTGGGTCGCGGGCCCGATCCGTTCGGTGCGAATCAGTTCGTTAAATTCAGCTTCGGTTAACGGTCCCCGGCGTTCGTTATTTTCCGCGTAATACCATTCCATGGTCGATGGGTGAGGAGCCTAACCAAACGCCGGAAACCGGCCAGAAAATATTCAGCGACCTTCTTCTGTAGCCGCGGCCCTGTGGGCCGCGCGAGCGCGACCTGGCTCGCCCTGTCGTTCGCCACGTCGCCCACCGCCTTCGCGTCGCTTCGGCGCGGCAGGCAGGGCGACGGCTACCGAAGGGCTTTCCGCATCGTCTCGATCGGCGCGGCGCGATCGAACCAGATCTCAAATGCGAGCGCGCCCTGGTGCAGCAGCATCGACAAACCATTCGCGGCCCGCGCGCCGGCTTCGATCGCGGCGGCGATCAATGCAGTCTGGCCGCTCGAATAAACGGTATCGTAAATCATCAGATGAGGCGCGAGGAGCCGCGCGGATATGGGTGCCGCATCAGCGTGTTGCAATCCCCGCGGGGTGGCATTCACCACCAGGTCGACGTTGGCGATCTGAAACCGGAAAGCAGCTTCATCCCATGGAATGGCCTGGAGACGTGGGACAGGTCCCAGGACTCTTGCTTCCGCGAAAAAGGGCCGCAGTTCTTCGGCAAGCGCTTTTGCTTTCTCGAAGTCGCGATTGGCAATTACGAGCCGCTCGGAGTTTTCCTTCGCGCATTCCCGCGCAATCGCGCGGGCGGCGCCGCCTGCGCCCAGGACGAGGACGCGCAAGTCGCGGAGATCGACGGAGAACTCCTCGCGGATGGCACGGGAGAAACCTTTCCCATCCGTGTTAAAGCCACGCAGTTTGCCATTTTCGACTTTGAGGGTGTTGACCGCGCCCACCTCGCGCGCGGATTCGTCCAGTTCGTCCACGAGTTTAAGAGCCGCGATCTTGTGAGGAACGGTCAGGTTCACGCCGATGAAATTGAGGTCGGGCAATAGTTCGAGCGCCGCCGGCAACTCATCCGCTCCGATTTCGAATCGCGCATAGCTCATGGGAAGACCGCAATTTTCCAACGCCGCGTTTTGCATTTGCGGCGACAACGATTGCGCCACTGGATTTCCGAAAACGCCGAGACGGATGGGTGTCTTGGATTTCGGCTTCCAATTTCTCAGGTCATCAAGCGTGAAGATGTCTTTCACCGGGAAGAGAGTGGTCCAAGGAGCGCGCGATTCCAATCTTCGTATTGTAACTTTGTCATCCCGAGTCCCGCAGCCGCGGGATCGAGGGACCTCTGACTTCCGCGAGCGCAGCGAGAAAATGCGCGATGACTACAAGTCAAAGTAAGAGATTCTTCGACTCCGCTGCGCTTCGCTCAGAATGACAGTAAAGAAGCGTGCGCCTTTAGAAACAGCCTTCCTTGTCGCTCGGCGCATTCGTCGCTACTGTCGCGCACGAAGATGACGACGCCGAACGAGAACGCGCCTGCCGCTACCCTCCGATTTTATTCGCGATATCGTGGCCGAGGACCTTCGCTCAGGGAAGTACGCCGGCGGTCTGCACGCGTTTCCCGCCCGAGCCGAACGGTTACCTCCATATCGGCCACGCCAAATCGATCTGCCTCAATTTCGGAATCCCGCGGGAGTTTGGCGGCAAATGCAATGTCCGGATGGACGACACCAATCCGACCAAGGAAGAGACCGAGTACGTCGATTCCATCATGTCCGATGTGAAGTGGCTCGTCGGAGACTGGGCGGGTGAACACTTCGGCCAGGCGCCGTGTTACGCTTCCGATTACTTCGAGAAATTTTACGAATACGCCCTCCAGCTCGTGCGCAAAGAGCAAGGCTTACGTCTGCGACATGAGCCAGGAACAGACGGACGAGTTCCGCCGGCTCGGGAAAGAAAGTCCGTTTCGCAATCGTCCCGTCGAAGAAAGTCTCGATCTGCTCGCGCGGATGAAAGCAGGCGAATTCCCCGATGGCGCCCGCACGCTCCGCGCGAAGATCGACATGAGCGCGCCCAACATGTGGCTGCGCGATCCTGTCCTTTATCGCATCCGGCATGCCGAGCATCACCGGACCGGCAACAAGTGGTGCATCTACCCGATGTACGATTGGGCCCACACCTTGAGCGATTACATCGAGGGGATCACCCATTCGATTTGCACCCTGGAATTCGAAGTGCACCGCCCGCTTTACGAATGGATCCTCGGCGCGCTCGAGCTGCCCCAGCCGGTGCCCCATCAGTACGAATTCGCGCGGCTCAACCTCAACTACACCATCATGAGCAAGCGCAAGCTCCTCCAGCTCGTGAACGAAGGGCTCGTCCAGGGCTGGGACGATCCGCGCATGCCGACCATTTCCGCTCTGCGGCGGCGAGGGATTACGGCCAGCGCGATTCGCTCCTTCGCTTACAACATTGGCATCACGAAATATCCGAGCATGACGGATGTCGCCGTCCTCGAGCACACGGTGCGCGAGGAATTCAATCGGACTGCGCCGCGGAGATTCGCGGTGCTTCGGCCGATCAAAGTCGTCATCACAAATTATCCGGAAGGTCAGGTCGAGGAGCTCGAGGCGGTCAATAATCCGGAAGACCCGAGTGCCGGCTCACGCAAAATTCCGTTCAGCCGCGAGCTCTTTATTGAGAGCGCGGATTTCACAGAGACACCGCCGCCGAAATATTTTCGGCTCAAGCCGGGCGGAGAGGTGCGGCTGAAGTACGCCTACATTATCAAGTGCGACGAGGTGGTGAAGGATGCCGACGGGAAACATTAGCGAGCTGCGTTGCACGGCTGATCTCGAGAGCAAATCGGGCGGCGCCACTTCCGGCCGCAAGATCAAGGGGACGATCCATTGGGTGAGCGCGCCCCACGCCATCGATGCGGAAGTGCGCCTTTACGATCGGCTTTTCACCGTCCCCGAACCGGATGCGGATGGCGATTTCAAGGCGTTCCTGAATCCAAACTCGCTCGAAGTCGTGAACGCCAAATGCGAGCCGTCGCTGAACGAGGCGGATCCGGAGGTGCGCTATCAATTCGAGCGGCTTGGTTATTTTGCGCTCGATTCAGACTCGCAGCCTGGAAAGCTGGTTTTCAATCGGACGATCACGTTGAAAGACACCTGGGCGAAAGAAGTGAAGACGAAATAGCGGTCCTCCCGAGGCTGGCGAAGCGCGCCGAGGGATCTCTCAAGCGGTAAGCGCTTCGCGATACTGACGGCGTTTTCGAGCCGGCAACGTCTGTCCTTCATGTGCTGACGTGATCTGCGACTGTGAGGTCCCTCGCCGTCTGACGCGGCTCGGGATGACAGCCGCATTAAAAACTGTGCCAGCGCGCGATCGAGGCGGGCGAGGACTTTCTCTTTGCCCAGAATTTCCAGCAGATGATAGAGACTCGGGCCAGCGTTGCTGCCGGTAACGGCGAGACGCGTAGGATGCACGAGCACGCCTGCCTTAACGCCGAGTTGCGCGGCGGTCGCCTTCAAAGCCGTCTCCAAACTGGTCGCATCAAAATTGCTCGAGCGCGGCGAAGGCTTCGCGAATGGCGAGGAGGTTCGGCTTGTTCTCCGGAACGAAATGTTTCGCGACGCCTTCCGGGTTGTACTCGAAATCATCGATGAAATAGAAACCGGCATAGGCGGGCAGCTCGGTGAAGAGCTTGAACTTTCCCTTACAGGTCTCGAGCGCGGCGCGGACGTAATCGGGCGAAAACTTCGACAAGATCAATCCCGGATTTTTCCAGCGCTTTTCTCCCCAATTCCTGGAAGCGCTCGTCGCCCAGCTCGCGGACATACTCGCCGTTGAGCCAGATGCATTTGTCGAGATCGAACGCGGCGTTCTTGCGATGGACCTTCTCGAGCTCGAACAAGCGCACCACTTCATCGAGCTCGAGCTTTTCGCGGTTATCCTTCGGCGACCAGCCGAGCAAACAGAGATAATTGCGCACGGCTTCGGGAAGATAACCGCCCTCGATATAGGTATTCAGGCTCGCGCCCTGGTCGCGCTTGCTCATCTTCGAACCGTCCAGGTTCAGGATGAGCGGGATGTGCGCGAAACGCGGCGGCGTGGCGCCGAGCGCGCGATAAAGCTGCACATGCTTCGGCGTGTTCGAGAGATGGTCCTCACCGCGAATCACGTGCGAGATCTTCATCTCGATGTCGTCCACCACATTCACGAAATGAAAAATCCAGGAGCCATCGGGCCGGCGAATGGTCATGTCGGGATTCGTCTCGGGGCTGGTCATGTCGAACTCGATCTGGCCACAAATGACGTCGTCGACCGTGACCTTTTCGCGCGCGAACCGGAAACGAACTGAGCCGGCGTCATCATAGACGCGATCGGCGGCGCGAAGCCGGTCGAGATAACTTTGATAAATCTCCTCGCGCTCGCTTTGAAAATAGGGACCGAAATCACCGCCCGCGTGCGGACCTTCGTCCCAATCGAGACCAAGCCAGCGGAGCCCGTCGTAAATCGCCTGGGCTGCCTCCGCCGTGTTGCGCGCGCGATCGGTGTCTTCGATGCGGAGAACAAACGTGCCGCCGGTATGTTTCGCGTAGAGCCAGTTGAACAAGGCCGTGCGCGCCCCGCCGATATGGAGATAGCCGGTGGGCGACGGAGCGAAACGGACGCGGACAGGCGGAGCTCATTGAGGCAGACTTTAATCGGAGATGGATACGGATGAAACATGGAGTGATGTCGCTCGTGACACGTCGCGACCGCGTCGTAGCCCTCGTGTCGTTGCGCGCGAGCTACTCCATCGGTCCAGTCTCAGCCGTCCACAGGGCGGCTGCTACAGTGCCGTCTACTCCAGAAAGATTTTCCCGGCGCGGCGGCGCACGTGACGATCGCGGGGCAGATTCGTTTTGGCCGACTTCGGTTTCGGATCGAGCAACGCGCGGACTCGCTCGATGGTTTCGAAATCAAGGTCGGCCACGCCGCGAGATTGCAGCCATCGCTGAATGATCCGGCGTTGCAAGGCCCGCGGCTGCGCGCGGAGCGCTTTGACCGCCAGTTCGGCGCCCGGCGGTTGCTCGGAATCGAGTAACGTCGTCAGCCATTCGCTTTCGTCCGCCGCGAGCACGGCAGCCCGCCAGAGAGAGCGGCGAACTTTACGGCCCAGCTGTTTTTCGATGTAGGGGATGATCCGGCGCCGCATGCGATTGCGGACCGGCTCCAACGTCTCGTTCGTGCAGTCGTCGCGAAATTTCAGGCGATGCTCTTTCACGTACGCGTCGATTTCTTCGCGCCAAACGCCGAGCAGCGGACGAACGATTTGCAGTTCAACGCCGGCGATTTTCCGGGAAGCCACGTCCCGCATGCCGCCGAAACCGACCGGGCCGGCTCCGCGAAAGAGATTCAGCAGGAAGGTCTCGACGAGATCATCGGCATGATGCGCGAGGAAAAGCGTGCGGCAGCGGCGACGGCGGGCCATCCGGGCGAAGAATTCGTAGCGAGCCGTTCGCCCCGCCGTTTCGAGGGATTGCTTCGACTCGGCGAGCCAGCGCCTTCACGTCCGCGCTCTCAATTTCAACGTCGAGCTTGAGGCGTTTGGCGAGCTGGCGCACGAAGGCCGCATCCGCTCGACCCGCCTTGCCGCGCAACTTGTGATCGAGATGGCAGACGATGAGACGGCGATAACCGAGCTTCCGTCGAGCTGGTGCAAAAGCGCGACGGAATCGCGCCCGCCGGAGACGCCGATCAGATAGCGGCGGGTTGGCGGAAACCGGGCGAAAAATTCCGAATCGAGAACGAGTTCCTTTGGCCGAGGAGACTTCACGCCGTTCAGCAGGCCATCGGCGCGGAATGGCGTCAAGACATCAAGGAGCGGCGAGTTTACCCGCCATCTCGAAGTGTGCGGTGCCGCAGGACCTTATCGCGGCGAGGACATCGCCGCTCGCTTGCTGCGAAGTGATCTCGACTTCAGCGACGACAGGATGACAACCTGAACGCCGATTTGACAATGAATGAACGTTCATTCATTGTGCCTTCCCATGTCGCAAGTCCCACCGGAGCCGACCCTTGACCGCCGCATGCAAATTCTCGAGGCCGCCATGGTTTGCTTCGCCAAACACGGCTTTCACCAGGCCAGCATGCACGATATCAGCGCCGAAGCCGGCATCAGCGTCGGGCTGATCTATCGCTATTTCGCCAACAAGGAGGCGGTCATTGCCGCCATGGCGGACGAGCACAAAAAGGAGATCCAGGAAGTTCTCGAAAGCGCCCGGCAGGCGCCCACGCTGCTCGAGTCGCTCGAGATTTTGTTCACCGCCCATTGCTGCGAGAACTCGCCGAAAGTGCAGTCCGCCTTCGTCGTCGATCTTTACGCCGAAGCATCGCGCAACCCGCAGATCGCCGATCTGGTGCGCGACGTTTTGCAGACCGCGATGGATGGCGTCACGGATTTGATCGCGCGCTCGCCCGAGGCAAAGGAGGGCGCCACGCACGGCCTCAAACCGCATGAGATGGCGGAGCTGATTTTCGCCGTCGCTCGCGGAATGTTAATGCGCGACGTCCTGCAGCCGCAGGAGATGACGGCGGCTGAACGGCGGGTGCGCCAACTCGAAGTCACCCGCCGGCTTTGGCGCCTCTTATTCAAACATGAACACGAACCTGCTTTCGCGTAAATCGCCCAGCTCCGCCCCTGCCGCTCCGCCGCCCGTCCCGCTCCAAGGAAGCGGACGCGGCGCGCCGTCTTCAAGGTGATGCTGGGACTGGTCGCCGTTTTTCTCGTCATCGCCGGGATCAAGGTCTGGCAAATCATGACGCTGGTTTCGGCCGGCAAAAAAATGGTGCCGCCACCGACTACCGTGACGAGCGCGCCGGTCGAAAAAGGCGATTGGCAGCCGACGTTGACCGCGATCGGTTCGATCACCGCCGTGCAAGGGGCGATCATCAGCGCGGAGCTGCCCGGCACGGTCAGCGAGATTAATTTTCAATCCGGCACTCTGGTCAAAAAGGGCGATATCCTGGTGAAGCTCGATGCTTCGGCGGAGCAGGCGCAATTACGCGCCGCCCAAGCCGATGCGGAATTGGCCCGGGCCGATCTGGAACGCGCGAAAGGCCTGGCCAGTCGCAGCGTCATTTCCGCGGCCGAACTCGATGCGGTCTCTTCGCGCTACGCGCAGAAACAGGCGGCCGTCGAGAACATCCAGTCGATCATCGACAAAAAGGAGATTCGCGCGCCCTTCGATGGCTTCGCCGGCATCCGCACGGTTAATCCGGGACAAATGGTGAACACCGGGCATGCCCTCGTTTCCCTGCAATCGCTCGAGCAGGTTTTCGTCGATTTCGCGCTGCCCCAACAGCAACTCGCGGAAGTGAAACCCGATCTTCCCGGTCAAGGTGACGACCGACGCCGTTCCGGGCCGGGAATTCGATGGAAAACTGACGGCCGTCAATTCGTCGGTCGATCCCGTCACGCGCAACGTTTCGCTCCAGGCCACCGTGGATAACACCGATCATGCGTTGCGCCCGGGCATGTTCGGGCGCGTCAAAGTTTTTCTGCCCCAAAGTAACCCGACGCTCTTCATTCCCGCGACCGCGGTCTCCTACGCGCCGTTTGGGAACTCCGTTTTCGTCATCGACAAGAAGCGCGACGAGAAGACCGGGAAAGAGTCGCTTGTCCTGCGGCAGCAATTCATTCGCACAGGCGAAACGCGCGGTGATTTCGTGGCGGTGACCGAGGGGTTAAAGGAAGGCGACGCAGTCGTCAGCATCGGCGTTTTCAAGCTGCGCAACGGGATGGACGTGGTCGTGGACAATACGCTCCAGCCGAAGATGGAGATGAACCCGAAACCAGCAGATTCCTAAGAATGGAAAACTCGCAACATTTCGAATCTGGAGATCCGAAACAACGACGAAGCTCGCGTGACCGATGTCGGCGACTCGCCGACGACGCTTCTGTGCAGTTGAATTGCGAACAGGATGTTTCGGCGAGTTGCCGAAATCAGCTCGCGAGTCGCGTGCTCAGCCCGTCATGAAGGGTTTCACCGATCTCTTCATCCGCCGCCCGGTGCTCGCGCTGGTCGTGAGCTTCGTGATCGTCATCGCCGGCTTGCAGGCGATGTCGTCGCTCAACGTGCGGCAATATCCGCGCAGCGACATCGCTTCGGTGACGGTGACGACGGTTTACATCGGCGCGAATGCGGACCTGGTGCGCGGATTTATCACCACGCCGCTCGAGCGCGCGATCGCGGCCGCGGACGGGATCGATTACCTGCAATCGCAAAGCTCCCAGGGTGTGTCCACGATCACGGCGCGCCTGAAGTTGAACTACGATTCGAACAAGGCGCTCTCGGAGATCAGCTCCAAGGTCAATCAGGTCCGGGGCGATCTGCCGCCGGAAGCGGAAGTCCCGGTCATTAACATTGAGTCGGCTGATTCACGTTTCGCCTCCGCCTACCTCAGCTTCACCTCGGACATTCTCCAGGCGAACGAGATCACCGATTATCTCAACCGCATCGTTCAGCCGCGGCTCACCGCCGTGGCGGGTGTGCAGCGCGCGGAAATTCTCGGCGGACGCACGTTTCGCCATGCGCATCTGGTTGAAGCCGGAGCAAATGGCGGCGCTCAACGTGAGCCCCTCCCAAGTCCGCACCGCCCTCGCGGAGAATAATTACCTCGCCGCCCCCGGCCGGACCAAAGGCGCGATGATCCAGGTGAACCTGACCGCGAACACCGACCTCCACACGGTGGAAGATTTCAAGAACCTCGTTGTCCGCGAGGAGAAAGGCACTCTCATCCGGCTGGGCGATCTGGCGGACGTGGTTCTCGGGGCGGAAGATTACGACACCGAGGTCCGCTTCTCCGGCCAGCGCGCCGTTTTCATGGGCATCTTCGTTCTGCCGAACGCGAACTCGATCGATGTGGTGAAGCGCGTGCGGGCGGAGATGGAGCAAATCCAAAAGGATCTCCCCACCGGCATGCAGGGCCGGATCGCCTACGACGGCACCGCTTACATCAACGCCGCCATCCAGGATGTTTACGTCACCCTGAGCGAGACGCTCCTCATCGTCTGTCTCGTCATCTTCCTTTTCCTCGGCTCGTGGCGCTCGACCATCATTCCCATCATCGCGATCCCGATTTCGTTGATCGGCGCCGTTTTCCTGATGCAGATTTTTGGGTTCACGCTCAATCTTCTGACGCTCCTCGCTGTCGTGCTCTCGGTCGGTCTCGTCGTGGATGACGCGATCGTGGTCGTCGAAAACGTCGAGCGCCACCTGCGTGACGGATTATCGCCCATGAACGCGGCGCTGCTCGGCGCGCGCGAGCTGATCGGCCCGATCATCGCCATGACGATCACCCTCGCCGCGGTTTACATCCCGGTCGGCATCCAGGGCGGATTGACCGGCACCCTCTTCCGCGAGTTTGCCTTTACCCTGGCCGGCGCGGTCGCGATTTCCGGTATTGTGGCGCTCACTCTTTCACCGGTCATGACCGCGAAATTGCTGCGGGCGGGCGACAGCGAACATGGTTTCGCGGCCCGCGTGAACCATCATTTTCGAAGCGCTTGAAGGAATGGTACGGCAAGAAGCTCGACGCCAGTTTGCAGGTGCGCCCGGCCGTTTACACTGCGTGGATTTTCCTCTCCATCATGGCCGCCATCTTTCTCAAGATGTCGATGTCGGCCAAGGAACTCGCGCCGACGGAGGATCAGGGCGTCATCTTCGGCATCGTCAACGCGCCGGCGAATGCCACCATCGAGCAAACCTCCGCTTTCGCCGACGCCGCCGGGAAGATCTTCATGGATTTCCCCCAAACCCGGTTCACTTTCCAGATCACGTTTCCGGACAACGGTTTTGGCGGCATGGTTTTAAAGCCATGGGATGAGCGGGAGGAAACCACCTTCGAGCTCGTGCCCCAGGTTCAGGCAAAACTCGGCACCATCCCCGGCATCGAGATGTTTCCGATCATGCCCCCGGCTCTGCCCGGCGGTGGAAATTTCCCGGTCGAAATCGTTTTGCTTTCGACGGAAGAGCCGGAACGGATGCTGGAGTTTGCCCGGCAGCTCCAGGCGAAAGCCATGGCGAGCAACTCGTTTTTCTTCCCGCCGATTATCGATACAAAGATCGACCAGCCACAGGCTGAGATCGTCATCGACCACGACAAGGTTGCCGCGATGGGGCTGAATCTCCGGGAGGTTGGCGCTGACATTTCCGCGGCCGTGGGCGGCAACTACGTTAACCGGTTCAACATCTCCGGCCGCAGCTACAAAGTCATTCCGCAGGTCAAGCGTTCCGAGCGTTTGAATCCCGAGCAGCTCAAAGACATCTACGTCACCGGGCCGGACGAGAAACTCATCCCGCTCAGCACCATCGCCACGATCCGGAACAAAACCGTGCCGCGGTCGTTAAACCGTTTCCAGCAGCTCAACGCGGTCACGATCAGCGGGATGTCGGGTTTGCCGATCGATCAAGCCCTGCGACTTCTCGAAGACGAAGCGGCCAAAATTCTGCCCAAAGGTTACTCGATCGATTACACCGGTGAGTCCCGCCAGCTCCGGGTGGAGGGCGACAAGTTCCTTCCCGCTTTTGGCCTCGCCGTCGTCCTTATTTTCCTCGTCCTGGCGGCGCAGTTTAACAGCTTCCGCGATCCGTTCATCATTCTGCTTGGCTCCGTCCCGCTGGCGATGTTCGGCGCCCTCATCTTCACTTTCCTGAAAATGCCCGGGCAGGGCACCCCGTTCTTCACGGAGAGTTTCACCACGACGATGAACATCTACTCGCAGGTCGGGCTCGTCACCCTCGTCGGCTTGATCGCGAAGAACGCGATCCTGATTGTTGAGTTCGCGAACAAGTTGCAGCAGCAGGGTTACGACAAAGTCGCCGCCATCTCCGAGGCCTCGCGCATCCGTTTGCGGCCGGTCTTGATGACGACGATCGCGACCGTCGCCGGTCACCTTCCTTTGGTTTTCGTGACGGGCGCGGGCGCGAAGGCGCGAAACTCGATCGGCCTCGTGCTGGTGGGTGGGATGACGATCGGGACGCTCTTCACCTTGTTCATCGTCCCGTCGCTTTACGTCTTGATTGCGAAGACACATAACGAAGGGCGGGAAGACGAGATCAACGCCGATGCCGAAACCGATCTGGCCCCCGAATCTCCGCCGGCCCGGCAGCTTCCGGAACCGGCCCTCGCCCGGGAGAGCGATGGTGAGGTTCGCTGGAGACCGGCGTGACGGAGATCGAAGCCGGGACAATTGGCAGAGCGGAGTTAGTCGTTCAGCAAGCCGACTGCGCGAGTGCTCTCGACGTCGGCAACGCGCCGGACGAAAAATTTCCGGACGTCTTCGCCACCACGCGCATGATTGCCCTGATGGAGATGGCCGGCGCGCGGGTGCTGAAGCCGCTCTTGCAAGAAGGCGAAATGTCCGTCGGCGTAACGGTCGATATCATTCATTCCGCCGCGACCCCAATCGGGGCGAAGGTTACCGCCACTGCTAACTATCGAGGCCGCGACGGAAAACTCTTCCTCTTCGATGTCGTCGCCCACGATCCCGGCGGCGAGATCGGCCGCGGCACTCATAAGCGCGCCATCATTTCGCGCGAGCGGTTGCTGAGCGGCGCGGCCAAGCGCGTAGGTGGATCGCGCGCTCCGTCGCGCGATGCTAATTAATTCCCGGCTTCGCCGGCACTCTTGTCATCGAGCGCGGAGCGCTCGATCCACCATGGCCACTCTTCGGGCTTCGCGCACAGTCCGGCCGCGACCGGATTGTTCCGAATGTAACTAATCTTTGCAGCGAGCTGTTCGCCGCGTTCATCGTCTCGCAGACGATGATCGAAAAATCCTTCCTGCCAGATCACGCCGTGCTTGTGATTATGGAAGTGCTTCCAATCGCCGATGACACGGCTCATCGACACGTCTCTGGCGAACGACAAGAGCGCATGGATATGATCCGGCATGAGCAAAAAGACGGTGATGTACCAGCGATGTCGCCGATCGTAGAATTTAGCGGATTCGATTAATGCCTCCCCAAGCGCGGATTTCGTTAGCGCACGCTGTTCCTTTGTTCGATCCAGTGCGACCCGAATATGAAACAGCGCCCCCGCTTCGACCCAAGCAGGAACGGCATGATGCAGCTTTGAGGGGGATCCGCGATAGAGCATGGGGGATCGTGCGCTCCGTCGCGCGATGTTTAACAAATCCCAGCTTCGCTGGCACTACTTTATCATCGAGCGACGGAGCGCTCGACCACCTAGCATTCATCGCGTCAGCCAGCCTCAGCGCTTCTTCGGCTTCTCGGTCACCCGCGTCTCGATCGGGATCGCATGTTCGCTCGGCTTCACGTGGCGGCCGGCCTGATTTGCGTAAACCTGCGTGAACTCGGCGCCGAAAAGCAGGATTTGCGACGAGTAATAAATCCAGAGCAACAGCGTAATGAGCGAGCTGGCCGCGCCGTAGGCCGATGCCGCCGCGCCGCTCCCGAGATAAAGCCCCAGCGCCCACTTGCCGATCCCGAAGAAGACCGTCGTGAGCACCGCACCGACCCAGACATCGCGCCATTGGATCTCAGCATCGGGAAGGAATTTGAAGATCATGGCGAAGAGCAGGACGACGATCGCGAAATCGAAAATCAGATAAACGGTCACCGCGATCGCCAGTCCGCCGGGCAACGCGGCCTGAACATAATGGCTGAAGCCCTTGAGCACCGCCTGGATTGTCAGCGAGGTGAGGAGGAGAAAGAAAACCCCGCCGAGCATGGAGAAGGAGATAAATCGCGCCCGGAGGAACGAGGCGATTCCCCCACCCGGCTTTGCTTTCACGCCCCAAATCGTATTCAACGCATCCTGTAACTGACCGAAGACCCCGCTCGCTCCGAAAAGCGCGAGAGCGATGCCCACGATGGTTGCGACGGTCCCCTTTCCCGGTTTCGATGCTTCTGCGGCGATGTCGGTTACGACGTCCACCGCGCTCTTATCGAGGAAGTAGCTCATCTGTTCGGTGACTCTGCTCCAGGCGCCGGCGGGATCGTCACGAAACAGGACTCCGATGATGGCCAGCAAGACCAGGACGAGCGGTGCGAGCGAGAAGACCGTGTAATACGCCAGCGCCGCCCCGAGCTGCGGCGCCTTGTCGTTCATCCACTCCTGGGCGGTTTGTTTAAAGAGACTGAGCGCTTTGCTGAAAAAGGATTGTCGTTTGGCCATGACGTTGCGTTTTCATAAAGCAATCGCGCCAGGCCAGCCTAGTGCGCTTGGTGGATAGCGTCCCGCACCTGCGGGATCGCGCGATGACAAATCAATGCCCAGGTGGATCGGGCGCTCCGCGCGCGATGACATTGAATGCCGCCGAAGGCGGGACAATAAAAACATCGAGCGGCGGAGCGCTCGATCCACCTTCGAGATGCGTTTACCTCACATGGATTGGATGCAACACCTGCAATGGCCGGCGATGGTCGTGACCCTCGTTTCCGCATACCTCGTCGCCGCCCAATCGAAAACCCAACGCCAGTGGGGCTTCTGGTTTTTCATCCTCAGCAACGTCCTCTGGGTCGCCTGGGGGTGGCACACGCGCGCTTGGGCGCTAGTCATCCTCCAGTTCGGCCTGGCCGCCTTGAACATCCGCGGCGTCGCCAAGAACGAGCGCGGCTGAGGTGGGTTGCGCGCTCCGCCGCGCGATGATTGCCGCATAGTCCCCATCGGCCGCGAAGCGCCCAATTCAGCGCAATTGGCCTCGCGAAGAAAATTGTTGAGCCCTTTTTCCCGGCAACCTCGCGTCTGTTTCCTGAAGGCCAGAAACACCTTCCGAGAACAGGACCAAGACCTATGAAAATGATTCTGAATATCCCGATCAATCGACTTGCGATGCTTGTGGTGGCATCCGCTTTCGCGTGTCTGATGAGTACTGCATCGGCTGGCACAGAACTCTACGTCCGAGCCTCTGCCCACGGCCCGCCGGTTCTGAACGAGCAAAGTGCCGTGGCCGGGCCGATCACCGCACAGACGGGACCCAGCACAGGCACCGGGGGCGTCGGCCAGGGAAATGCCACAGCCGGATTTGGTTTTCTGCGAATATCGGGAACAGCGTCGACCAACGGAGCTCCGCCCGACCAATCTGTGTTTGCGGGAGGCGGAGCCGCCAAATTTACCGACAGCATTACCATCGACGCGCCGGGTCGCACTGGGACCCGCGGCCGGGTCACCTTCCGCATCAGGTATTATGGCCGGATCAGTGCGTTAGGGGGCGGCGGGGCACGCGCATCGATCGATGGACTGTTAAGGGACCTTGGAGATTGCTGCGAATACACCGTTCCAACATTTGGAGGCAGTTTTGAAATGGTTGGCGACGGCAATACGGTCAATTTCAACTTCCTTGGAGAACCGGCGGAACGGCTGATTATCGCCGAATTTGTTTTCGGCCAGCCATTCCCCGCGAGTCTCGAGATCGTTGGAGGGGCGAACGTTTCGCCCTATTCCGGCGGTGTCGTAAGCTCCGCGGCCGTAGACATTGGCCTGTCGTGGCAGGGTATCGTTGGAGTGCAGGCGCTCTCCCCGACCGCGGACGTCACCGGATACACCATGACTTCCGAAAGCGGCGCGAACTACGCGCTGCCGATTACGTCTTTCACGACCGGTGCGCCACCCGCCCAGGCTGACCTTCTCGTAACTTCAACTGATTCGCCTGATCCGGTAGCCGACGGAAGCACCGTGATCTACACAACCACAATCCGTAACAACGGTCTGCACACCGCCACCGGCATCCAAGGAACGGCGATCGGGCGCAATGCGCGGTTTTTTAGCACCACTCTCCCAGCGGGAAGCTATACCCGGAGCGGCTCCGGTTTGAATATCAACCTACCGGATCTGGCAAGCGGAGAGCAGACGACCTTCGAGATCGTCTTGACCGCTAATCAACCTCCGCCAGAGAAAGCACAAGAAGTCACCTTCGATGTGACCTTTACCAGCAACGCGATTGATGCCGCGCTTGACAATAATTCCACCAAGGTCACCACCGGCTTTTCCACGCCGGCGCCACCGGACCCGCCTTATTACCTGGACCGGCTGATCGACCCTCCAAGCGATTATGTTACGCCTGGTGGCAGGTTCAGCGCTCAGGCGATGAACGCGCAGGGTTATGTAGCTTTCGACTTTGACGCAAACAACAACGATGCCGCTGCTCGCCGCACCCCCCTGATTTATACGGGGCCGGGTAAACCGTTCATCACTCTGACCTGGCCCGGTGAGATTGTCGCCCCTGTCGGTAACGAGCCCCATATCAATGATATCAGCGATGTGGCTCCGGACGGGTCGTTTTGGGTTTGCGGTCAGTACAACACGGTCTTGGGCAACGTAAGGCATCGCGCCGTGGCCTGGCATGTCCAGGCGGATGGCACCTCCACGCTTTACGCCCTAAAAAACGTTTCCGGGACAAATGGAGTCGAGCTTAGTGAAGGCATCGCCACCGCGATAAATAGCTCGGGCGAGGCGATCGGGTATCATGCCAGCTCCAGTATTATTACGATGAAATGGGCCCTGCCGGACACCACCGCCCACGAGTTGAGCACGCCCAGCGCGAAAATTTCTGACGAACAGGACCTTCAGAACGACGGGCTCGGAGTTGGGACCGGCGGAATGGGCAATTATCTCGGCGCAATAATCTTCGACGTGACCGAAACCCGCCTGCCCATGGCGCTGCCGACTATTAATGGACGCCAAATCATTCCAGAAGCGATGAAGGCGAATCGCGTGGTCGGCCATTATCGATTTGAGGACGCCACTGGTCCGGGCGGTCCCTTCGTTTACACCTTGGGGGACTCGACTCTCACGCGTTTACCTGAGCCAGTCGGCCTTAATGGAGACGTCGCCAATAACAACAATAGCGGTCACTCGGGAAATCATATCAACGCCCCCGGTGACATTGTTGGGTACGCCGACAATCCGCCGAGCATCGGCAACAGTCTGAACCCGAGCGGGAATGTTCTCTGGAAACGCCGGCCGGACGGTTCTTATCGCGTCTTCACTCTCGATAGCATCTTCAAGCAGAACCGGAGACAGAGCTTCAATTTCCCCGGGGCGGAGCTTCGCGGGATCGCCGACGATGGCACCATCCTTCTTGTTTATGTAACGAGCGGCGTCGAGAAGGCACAGCTCCTGAGGCCGGGCGCCCGACCCACAAACCAGCCGTTGAACATTTCAACCAGAATGAAAGTCCAAACGGGCAACAACGTTCTCATCGGCGGAATGATTGTGACCGGCCTGGAACCAAAGACGGTTGTCATCCGCGCCATGGGTCCATCGCTGAGCAGTGTCGGCGTGCCAGGCGCACTCCAGGATCCGATTCTCGAATTGTATGAAAGCGGAAACCTGATCCTGACCATCGACGACTGGCAGGAAGCGTCTTCGTTCTTTGAACCGGGCCAGCCCGGTCATGGTTTTCAACCCTCTGATTCTCGGGAGGCGGCCCTCGTCACATCTCTTTATCCGGGATATGGCTACACCGCGATCGTCCGCGGCAAGGACAGCACCACCGGCGTCGGCCTGGTGGAGGTTTACGATGTGAGTTCCGCTCTTGATTCCCAATTAGCCAATATCAGCACGCGTGGGTTTGTTGAAAGCGGCGACAATGTGATGATCGGTGGTTTTATCATCGGAGGCAGCGGCTCCAGGTTACTCGTCCGCGCGCTCGGCCCTTCGCTGACTAACGCTGGCGTTCCCGACGCACTCCAGGATCCCACGCTGGAACTGTTCGATGGCAACGGAAATGCGATTGCGTTCAACGACAATTGGCGTTCGCACCAGGAGGCCGAAATCATCGCCACTACCGTTCCGCCCAATAACGATAACGAAGCTGCCATTGTCCGCACGCTCGCACCCGGCGCCTATACCGCAGTTCTTCGGGGCAAGAACAGCACGACCGGCATGGCGCTGGTGGAAGCGTACAATCTGCAATAGGTGGACCGGACGCTGATCATCTGTCATCCCGAGCTGGTCGAGGGATCTCTAGCTTTTGCGAGCGTTAGCGAGATTGAAAACACCTTCAGCACGACAAAATAAGAGGTCCCTCGACAAGCTCGGGATGACAGTTTGGTTAGCGCGGCCTCGCTACCTCAGCGCCTCATTGCACTTCGCGATTTCGGCGGTCAGTTCGTCGGGCTTTTTAGCATCGGCGCCGGCGAGCGTTCCTTTCGCTTTCATCGCCTGATAAATCTCGAGGCACTTTGCGTAAGCGGCTTTCGCGTGGCGCCACTGTTCGGCTTTGAACCTCTTCTGGCGCGTCCGCTTTCTCGGCCCATTTGGCATGGCTCGCGCCGAGCTGGCGATACAATAAGCGCCAGAGTATTTTGCGCAGCCACATTCCCAGGCGAAGCGGCGACGAGCGCTTCATCGATCTTGATTCCTTCTAACGCGCTCGCGATGGCTGCCTCTAGATCGTCGATCTCGGATTCGAACTGACTTCTCTTCAGATACGTGAACGCCCATTGCCGGCGGAAGTCGCCATTCTTCGGATCCGCGGCCACCAGCTCCGCGAGAATCTGCGCAGCCTTCTCGAGATGGCGCGCGGCTTCCGCCCGATCCAACGCGCCGAGGGTCGCGCCGACATTCCGATACGCCACCGCGCATTGCCGTCGCGTGCTCACATCCTTCGGGTCGGCCGCAACCAGCGCTTCGTAAATAGCGAGCGCTTCGCGGAAATATTCCAGCGCTCCGGCCTTGTCCTTGAGCTGGACCATCGTGCTTCCGGTGTTCCCGAGCTGGACGGCCAGTTCCCGCCGATAAAAAGAATTGTCCGGCATCGCCGCTACGAGAGCTTTGTCGAGAGCGAGTGCTTTTTGGTATTCCTCCAATTGCGCTTTCGTGTCGCCGGCACTCGAATAGATCAGTCCCAGAACGTTGTGCGCGCTGGCCAGGGCCTGTTGATAACCGAGATTCTTCGGATGATCGGCGACCAATTGCTCATCCAGGGCGATGACTTTCCGCATCTGCTCGAGGGCCCCTTTGGCGTCTCCCAAGTTTGGGCCGCCCGGACTCCCGAGGGCTTTCGCCAAAACCATATGACAGTCAGCCGCCAGGTATCGCAGTTCTTCGCTGGCAGGATCGGCGAGCAGGAGGGGCTCGATCAACGCAATCGCCTTGCGGTTGAACTCCACCGCTTTCTCGGGAGGGCCGCTTAAGACATAAAAGTTGGCCATCTTTGCGTAGCCTAAGGCAAGGGCCTTCTGATCGACCCGGTCGCTTTTGTCGAAGGCATAAAGCTTTTCTCGAAGAGCGAGAGCCTTGGTCATGCTGGCGAGGCCGCCGGCGGTATCCCCCAGGTTGGAAGCGGAAAGAACTGTCCCGCCCGTGGAAGCGACAACGCCCCCCTGGACGGCGGCGACTTTTTCATATGCGTCCGCCAGCTCGCGCAGCAGGGAGCGGTCACCACCCGCCTCTTTCGCCAGATTGTCGAGATATTGGAGAGCATCGCGAACGAGCTGATGCCGGACAGTTGTCGAGCCGGGCAGCGCGGCGATGGAATCGTGATAATCGAACAGAACCGAGCGAGCGAGCTGCCGAACCTGGTTGAAACGCTGCTCCGCTTTCGCCCGCTCATCGCGCGCGACGCGAGCCTGCCAGAGCGCCACGGCAATACCGGCGATCAGGGCCAGGATCGCGAGCGAGGCCGCTGAGACTCCGGCACGATTACGCCGGACAAATTTTGATGCGCGATAACCGATCGTGTCCTTGCGGGCGCGAACTGGAAAATTGTCGAGGTAACGCCGGATATCGTCTGCAAATGCGCTGACACCTCCGTAGCGTCTTTCGGGCTCTTTGCGCAGCGCCTGGAGCAAAATATTATCGAGATCACCGCGCAGTCGCGCCTGCTGACTTGCGTCAGCGATTGCACTCGGGCGAGCCGGTTCGCGCTCGGCGATGACGCGCAGCAGCTCGGTCGGAGACGGCCGCTCGGTGCTGAAGCGATGCGGCGAACCGCCGGCGAGCAATTCATAGAGCAACGCGCCGAGCGCATAGACATCGCTGACTGTCGTGATCGGCTCGCCGCGCACCTGCTCCGGCGAGGCGTAATCGGGCGTGAACCGCTGGCGATCGACCGCGGTTACGTCCGCCGGCCCATCCGTTTCGAGCAGCTTGGCAATGCCGAAATCGAGGAGCTTCGGTTCGCCGTCCGCGGTGACTAGGATGTTGGCCGGCTTGATGTCGCGATGAACGACCAGGTTCTGGTGAGCGAACTGGACTGCCGCGCAAATCTTGAGAAAGAGGCGGAGACGCTCGGCAATATCCAGGTCATTCGCTGAGCAGAAGTCGGTGATTCTGTTACCCACCACGCATTCCATGACGAAATACGGCAGCCCGTCGTCCGTGTGCCCGGCGTCCAGCAGGCGCGCAATATTTGGATGCTCGAGGCGAGCGAGGATCTGGCGCTCCGCGCGAAACCGGCGCAGAACTTCGTCGGTGTCGGTCCCGCGCTTGAGGAGTTTGATCGCAACTTCCTTCTCGAACTCTTCATCCGCGCGGCGCGCCAGATAGACCGTTCCCATTCCGCCCCGGCCGATCTCGCGGGTTAGCTGATACGCGCCGAGGCGCTGACCCACCAGGGAGACGCCTGAGCTTTCGCGCGCGGCGGAAATGTTTTCAGCACACGCGTCGAATTTCTCTACGGAAGCTGAGAGCATCGCTTCCACTTCCCGGCGCAGAGCCGTGTCGCCCGCGCACGCGCGCAGAACGAAACCAAAGCGCTCTTCCTCAGGATATTCTAAGGCGTCGCCGACGACCGCTTTAACTCTTGCCCACTGTTCGGCTGTCATGCTGTTTCATGCTCATGATCCTGATCATACTCATGATCTTTCGGGAACGCTCCCTTCGGCCAGGACGGCGACCAGGATCAGGAGCACGATCATGATCAAGAGCAGGAGTCTAAGCAGCGGCGGTCATCTTCCGCCCCAGCCAATGTTTGGCGATGTTCCACTCGCGTTTCACCGTCGCCGGCGAAATGGACAATACTTCGCCAATCTCCGGGACCGTCAGACCGCCAAAGAACCGCATTTCGACAACCTGGGCCTGGCGCGGATCGAGCGCTTCCAAATCCTGGAGCGCTTCATGAAGCTCCAAGGTGGAGATTTCCTGCTCCTCAAAAACCTGGAGCGCTTCATCCAGGCTGACTTTCGCACTGCCGCCGCCACGCTTGGCCGTGCGCCGGGCCAGCGCATGATCAACCAGGATCCGCCGCATCATCCGCGCGGCGATGGCCAGGAATTGCGAGCGATTCCCCCAGTCCACGTTTCGTTGTCCGCGCAGGCGTAAATAGGCCTCATGGACGAGCGCCGTCGGCTGAAGGGTGTGATCCCGCCGCTCCTGGCGCAAATAACTGCCCGCGATTCCCCGGAGCTCGTCATACAACTGCGGCAGCGCTTGCGTGAGCCGGGCATCGCCAGACGCGAACCATTGCGCCGTTTCTTTCAGGAAATCCGTATCGCTGGTCTCTAACGTTCGCGATCCTTTCCCCGCCTCCTTATTTTCGTCCACCATCTTTTCAACCGTAGCTTTCTACGTTCGAAACGTCACCCGTGAATTACAGCGCCGTGGCAATCCATCCAGAAAGCCTCGGCGGCGGCCGCCGAAACGCCGTTCTGGTAGATCAAGCGCTCCGCCGCTCGATGTTTGGAAAATGGCGGCACAGCCGCGTAATGATTGTCATCGCGCGATCCCGCAGACGGGGACGCGATCCACCTAGACCGGAGCGCCCAGCTTTTCCCATTCGGCCGTTAATCGCTCCAGGTCCTCGGTGATCGTCAGCAGTTCGCGGTTCAACTGCATCGCCGCCCCGCCGCGTTCGTAGGTCTCGGGCTTTTCCAACTCCTCGGTCAGCTCTTTCTGCCGGCCTTCGAGTTTGAGAATCTGCATTTCCAGATCGCGCACCTTCTTTTCGTGGTCGCGCTTGAGCTTGGCTTCGGCCTTGCGTTGCTCGGAGTCAGCGCGGCGTTGCTCACGGGATTCGCGCATGCCGGGTGCGTTCTTCACCACTGGTGCGGCGCCATTGCCAGGCTGTAAATTTTGCAGCTTATCGCCACTGGTCAGCGCGGCGCGCGCGGAGGTGGCGCGGGATTTATCCAGGTAATAATTGTAGTCGCCGGCGTAAGGCGTGAGCTGGCCGGCGTTGATGTGCAAGACCGTCTTCGCCACGGCGCGGATGAAGTAAACGTCGTGGCTGATGAAGATCAACGTGCCTTCATATTGCGAAAGCGCGCCGACGAGCGCGTCGATGCTGCCAACGTCCAGATGAGTCGTCGGCTCATCCATGAGAAGAAGGTTCGGCGGATCGAGCAACAGCTTGACGAGCGCGAGCCGTGTCTTCTCACCGCCGCTCAGAACGGCGGTCGTCTTGAAAACGTCATCGCCGCGGAAGAGAAAGGATCCGAGAACCGTGCGCGCCACCTGTTCGGAAACCGGATTCGGCATGTCGCGCGCCGTCTCCAGGACGGTCATCCTCGGGTTAAGCATGTCGACGCGATACTGGGAAAAATAACCAACCTTGGCGTTGTGACCGAGGTCGCGCTCACCGCCCTGCACCGGCAGCACTCCGGCGAGCAGTTTCAGCAACGTCGACTTGCCCGCGCCATTGGGTCCGACCAGGACAATGCGTTGCCCCCGCTCCGCCTCGAAATTCAACCCGCGATAGACCATCAGGTCGCCATAAGCGTGCTGGACCTCCTTCAAGGTGATGACGCGGTGCCCGCTGCGCGGCGGCTGCGGGAAACGGAAGTGCACCGTTTTCTCGCGCGCGACCGGCGCCTCGATTTTCTCCATCCGGTCGATCTGCTTCAGTTTGCTCTGCGCCTGCGAAGCCTTGCTCGCCTTGGCGCGGAAGCGATCGGCAAATTGCTGGAGCGACGCGATCTCTTTCTGCTGGTTCTTGTAGGCTGAGAGCTGCTGCTCTTCCCGCGCTGCCTTTTGCTCGACGTAGCTGTCCCAATTTCCGCGATAACGATTTAGACGCCGATGAGCGATCTCGACGATCGAGCCGACGAGATGATTCAGGAATTCGCGATCGTGCGAGATCATGAGGATCGCGCCGGGGTAATCGGTCAGGTATTCCTGGAACCAGACGAGCGATTCGAGGTCGAGATGGTTGGTCGGTTCGTCGAGGAGAAGCAGCTCCGGCTCCTGAACGAGGAGACGCGCCAGATGCGCGCGCATGACCCAGCCGCCGCTGAGCGCTTTGGCGGGGCGATCGAAATCTGATTCGCGAAAAGCCAGACCCGACAGGATGCGCTTCGCCTTTGGTTCGAGCTGCCAACCGCCGTGCTCATCGAAAACATGCAGCGCCTCGTGATGCTCAGCCGAATCTTCCGGCGTCGTTCTCAGGATGCGTTGGGCTTTGGCCACTTCCGGCGAAATGGCGCAGGCCAGCTCGAGCACCGTCTCGTCGCCGGCCGGCGCATGTTCCTGGGGCAGAAATCCAACTGTGGCCGATTTCTCCAACGCGACCTTCCCTTCATCCGGCGAGGCCTCGCCCAGGATCAGCGAAAACAGGGTCGATTTGCCCGCGCCATTCGGCCCGACAAGGCCCACGCGGTCGCCACGATTCACCTGCAACGACGCATCTTCGAAAAGAATGCGCCCGCCAAAGGCCTTGGTGACTTGAGAAATGGTGAGCATGCGGGCGGCGGCGAATGTCGCGAATCCGCGAACAGGCGCAAGCTGGAGGCGTCCCGTGCGCGTCGCTCTTCTGTAACCGCGGCCCTGTGGGCCGCGCGGGTTTCGCGTCGCCTGCTCCTAAGCCGCACTCACGCTTCGCACAGCGAAGCGGCTACAGAAGATGCGCTGACTTCATGCGTTTTCGTTCCAAGCCTTCGACAGGCTCGACGTCGGCACCGCGGGGATGGCCCACCCGGCGGCCGCGTAATGCGACGTGTCGTTAAATAGTGTGAGCCGCGCGCTAACCCACCTCTGAAATCGACGATGTTCAGCGCCGCCGGGTTTAGATCGAGCGTATCCCGATAACGGCGAGGATCGAATCCAATCAGCGAGCTGAGCAGGAGCCGGATGGTCGCTTTGTGCGAAACGATCAGACATTTTCGCCGGCGTGCGCGCGGACGATTTCCATCAGGACTGGTAAAGCGCGCGCCGTCACGGCGAGCCCGCTCTCTCCTCCGACCGGCGCGAAGGTGTAACGGATCTTTTTCCCAAGCCGCCGCTTCCTCCGGAAACGCCTGTTCCACTTCCTTCCGCGTCATCTGTTCCCAGCGACCGTGCGAAATCTCGCGCAACCCGTCGCGCGTCTGGACTTCCAGCCGGTGCGGTTCCGCCAGGATCTGCGCCGTCTCCACAGTGCGGCCCATGCGGCGAAGCATAAACCGCCACAATCTTCTCGCCCGCCAGCCGCTCGGCCAGCCGTCGGACCTGTTCGCGGCCTTCATCGGAAAGCTCAACATCGGTGGCGCCGGCGAAGCGATCTTCCGCCGTCAGCACGGTGGCGCCATGCCTGACGAGGAAGATTCGCGTGTGCATCTCGTATAGGCTTGTATCGGTTCAACTGCCGCGAGGCAAAACAATCCAGAACCCGGGGCAGCCCGGCTCCAAGCAAATCAGCGCGCGTCGGCTTCCTCGGCCCGGCCCAATTCCCGAAGCACCTTATTGAGCCGATCGCGCGTCGCGGCATCGCGGGGATTGCTCTGCAACGCGCGCTTATAGTGTGTGACCGCCTCCTCGAGCCGGCCTTTTTGCACAAGCGTGTTCGCCAGGTTGTGATTGGCCTGGGCGTTGTTCGGATCGAGCGCCAAAGCCTGGCGGTAATGAGCCGTTGCTTCCTCGACCCGCCCAAGGCGGAGCAGCGCCGCGCCGAGGTTATTGTGCGCGGCGGCATTGTTGGGATTCAACTCCAGCGCCTTGCGGTAATGCGCGATGCCTTCCTCCGTCCGCCCGCTTTGGTCAAGGACCGAGGCAAGATTGTAACGCGCAGGAATATTTTTCGGGTAGATCTCGAGCGCCTTCTCGTAGTGAGCGACCGCTTCTTCCGTTCGCCCCAAGCGCAACAACGCGTTCGCCAGGTTGTAGTGCCCCTCGCCGTAATTGGGATCGAGCTCCAGCGCCTTGTTGTAGTGAACGATGGCTTCGTCCGTTTTCCCTTTTTGGAGAAGACTGATTGCGATGTTGTTATAAGCCATCCAGCTCTGAGGGTTCTTGGCAATGGTCGTCCACCAGAGCGTGTCCGAATCGGAATACATTTTGCATTGCTGCCAGGTCAGAAAACCGAGGGAGGCGAGCAATGCGGTGTAAAGCGCCGGCTGGAGAATAACGCGCTGACGTCCCAGAAATTTTCCGGCACTCACCAGCCCGGCCGCGGCCAGGGCCAAGGGCCCGATGGTGGCCATGTATTGGTAATGATCGGCGACGAAGGAATAACGAAACGTGTAAAGCATGATGAACCCGAGCATCGGACTCAGGGTGGCGGCGAAGTAGACCAGGGCAACTTCCGGCCCGCGGCCGAATCGGCGCCTGGCAAAATAAACACCCGCGGCCAGCCCGGCCACCGCCAGAAGCCACACGTAGTCCAGGGGATTGGCCGTCGAGATCGTCCAGCGCGGATAACTGAAAGCGAGGTCGACCGGCCAAACGAGCTTGCCCAGGTAAAACCAGAGCGCGCGGCCGGCGACCAGAAAACGTTCCGGTAAACCGATGGCGAAAAGCTCGCCCTGGGTTCCCTGATGATGGCGCTCCCACCAGATGGTGACCAATCCCATCGCGATGCCGAGAATGACAAACGGCACGATCTGCCTGATCCGCTGAAGCGTGATCGGCATTTTTTTCAGCCAGAGAATCAGCAACAACGCGGCCGGGAGTGTGCACGCCGTTGTCTTGCTGAAAAGAGCGAGCGCATAGAAGAGCAGCGCCAGCCAGTAATATTTCCCGAGACCTTTGGTTTCTCTTTCCAGGAACCGGACCCAGGCCAGGAGAGAAAGCAGAAAGAACAATCCCATCAAAACATTCTTGCGCTCGGTGATCCACGCGACCGATTCCACATTCACGGGGTGCAACGCGAAAAGCGCCGCCGCCAGCCAGGCGCCCGGCGCGCGCAGCGCCAAAAGCAGCCGCCAGACCAGGAGCGCGTTGGCGGCGTGCAGGATGATATTGACCCAGTGGTAGCCCGCGGGATTCAGCCCCCAAAGCGCGTATTCGAGGCGAAACGTTGTGTAGACCAGCGGAAAATATTGCGAGGGCGAATCGAGCGAGAACCAGATGCGCCTGAGCCCGTCGGGCGCCGTCAGCAACTGGTTCTGGGTGACATAAACGTCGTCATCCCAGATGTAGCCCGCGGTCCAGGCGTGCCGATAAGCCACAACGGTGACAAGCAACAGAACAAAACCCCAAAGCAAATCCTGCCGCGTAAGGCGGCGCGGGTGCCAGCGAGGCCGCATTGCCGGATTTGCGCTTTCGCGAGCTACGTCGGGTCATTACGCGGGAGTCTTCATCGCTTTAATAATAGAGCGGCGGAGAAGCGCGGAACGCAAAGATTACCGCGGCGGCCACCGGAAGGGAGACGAGAATGATTCGAAGCGCGGCGCCCGGCAGACCAGACAAACGCGCGGTGGGTATCAGCGCAAGAGCGGGCGCAGCCGCCAGCAGAACGGCACTCGGGCCGGGAAGATTCGCAAAGAAATATCCGCTCACAAGCAGCGCGCCGGATAACAGGGCAAAGACCGGCGCGATTCCTTCCCTTCCCGCCGGCCCGCGCATTTGAAAAATCAGCGCCGCGATAGTGACGCCTGCGAACACCGCCCCAAATTGCCCGAGCAGGAGGCTGCCCGACAACATTAACGCTCCGGAAATTCCCGCGCCGACAACGAGCAGAACCAAAGGGACTTCGATCGCCGTGGAGGATCGCCGAAAAAATGCGCCGAGCGCGATGCTGATCAACACAACTCCCAATCCAAGCCCGATTACCCATACCCAGCCCTGCCCCGCTGCCCAGCCGTATCGAAATTTCGGCGCAAGCAACAAGCGCATGGCGCATACGGCTCCGAGAACCAACAACCCCCAGGCGGCGGCCGCCTTTGGGAAAGCGCGCCAGGTTGCTCCGAGAAGAGCCGCCGCGAGCGCGAAATAAGGAAGCCAATTCGTCGTGTCGGTCGGCGGAAACGGCGTCCAACCGGTGATGAGGAAGTGTCCGGAAAAGTAGCCGAGCCCGAGCGCCACCGGCGTGAGAGCTCCGCGCGCGCGCGCGGTCCCTCGCCACAAAGCAAGACCTTGCACGCCCGCCGCTACCGCCATCGCCAGGAGCACCGCGGGCAGGATCTGCTTCAGCAGAAACATCCGGCTGAGCGATAAACGCTACGGCTGCGCGGCTATTCCTTCGTGCCTTCCAGGCTCAGGATAATATTCACGTCGTCACCGAGCGGGCCGTTCATGAACGTCATTCCAAAATCGCTCCGCTTGATCGTGAATTTCGCTTCGCCGCCCGTGCGGGTTTCGCCTTTCTGGCCTTTGGTCTCCGCGCCTTTTTTGAACTGGACGGTCACCGGCTTGGTCACCCCGTGAATGGTCAGATCGCCCGTGACGCTGTAACTATCGCCGGTTCCTGCGACCTTCGTGCTCTTGAAGGTGAGCGTCGGGAATTGTTGCGCGTTGAAGAAATCCGGACTCTTCAGATGCTGATCGCGCTTCTCGTTGCGCGTATCGATCTTCTCCACCGGCACCGTGAGATCGACCGAGCTCTTGGCCGGATCGGCCGCGTCGAATGCCACCGTGCCCGCAATTTCTTTGAAGGCTCCGTAGAAGTCCGTTACGCCGAGGTGTTTTACGCTGAAGACCACGGAGGAATGGACTGGATCGATCTTAAATGTGTCGGCGCCATACGCGGTGAGTCCGAAGGAACAGAGGATGGTCGCGATGAAGAGCTTGGATAATTTCATAATGGTTATTTGGTTTCGGTGTGAACTCGACCCTCGTCGAGATACACGGTCTCGGCAACGTTACCCGGCCGTGAGCAGCCGGGCGGCTTCTTTCGCCAGCTCTTCCGGTTTCCGAGCGATGTTCAGCGCGAACCCAGGTTCATCCGGCTCGAGCGGCTCGAGCGTTTCCAGTTGTGACTGCAACAAACGACGGCGGCATGAAATGGCCGGACCTGGCGCCAAGTCGTTGCGAAAGCAGCTCGGGAGGACCTTCCAGAAAAACAAAGTGCACCGTCGGATCGGCCTGTCGGATCATTTCGCGGTAAGATCTCTTCAACGCGCTGCACGCCACCACCAAAGATTTCTCGCCGGCGCGGGCGAGCTCTTTCGCGATCGCCTCCAACCACGGTTTGCGATCATCATCATCGAGCGGCTCTCCCGCCGCCATCCTGGCGATATTCGCTTTGGGATGGAGATCGTCACCTTCGATGAACCTCGCGCCGATCTCCCGCGCCAGCAGCTGGCCAACCGTCGACTTACCAGATCCTGAGACTCCCATTATCACAACATGAAGGGGTGCCATCGGTCGGAGTGATTTGGTTCTTCAGGGAGAAAAATTCTGACACGGGTACACCCCGAACACGAACAGGGCCACGAAGCCGAGGATCAGGAAATAGAGGACGAAGCGGGCACTGGCGCTCCTCCTGGCGAACCGCAAACCGCAGTTCGGGCAACGGTAGTCAATGGGCGAAGCGGCCTGATGAATTAGAGCGAGGCCAGCACCGATAATTACGAGAAGCGCGGGAGGGTATTGCGAGTTCCTCTTACCGAGGGATTGCACCTTGTCGGAACCGCATTCGGGGCAAAGCATTACTAAGCACGATCAGCGATCGCCGCCGTGCAGCAAGACTCATAACTTCAGATGAGGTCCGCCTTTCCTTCTTTCCTTCCCGGAAGGATCGCCAAGGGGCGGACTCGGTCCTGCCAAAAAAGATGCGCCGGCATTCGGCGACAAGGCCAAATGCCGGCGCGTGCTAACAAACAGCAGTCAGATCAATCGTCGTCTTCGTCGTCGAGAACAACGCGGTTAACCAGCATTTCCTCGCCTTCGGTCGTGTAATGCACCTGGACGGGGGCGCCGACTCTTGATGCGGGTCTTCACGGTCGCCTCGTCGAGCTCTTTCCCGCTCTTGGTGACGTAAACGACTTTCTTCCCGAACTTGTACTTCCGTGGTCCGGCGGTTTCCTTCAGCGTGAGGACGCTGCCCGGCGTGTATTCGGTGATGGTTCCGCCGCCTGTGGTGGTCGTAGTGGTGGTGGTCGTGCTCGACGTTTGCGCCCAGGCAAACGGAGCCACCACCGCCAGCGCGATGCTAAGCAATGTTTTCTTCATAATCGTTTCCTTCCGATTTCGGTTTTCCCTTGAAGCGATCGCCAGGAGACTCCTCCTCGCTCGAGGAGGCGCAATCCGCTTTCCCATGATTCGGATGAAATCGTCCATCCGGTCCTGTGAGGAACGCTGCTTATTTCGAAATTGTCTCGGGTGAAAAATCGCGATCCGTCAATTGCATGCCCTGCTCGATCCGAGCGCCGTCGAATTCCGTGGTCGAGTTTTTCGATGGGCTCCGAATCGTGAGCTTGGCCGGGATGAAGCGATCCTTCTGATCGCGCCCGACGTAGGTCGTGTCGATGCGGCGCACGACCTGGCCGGAGGCAGCGTATTTCTCGATTCGCAACGGGACGAGCCGCTTGGCATCGACCCAACTCCGGACTTTGGAATAAATGGAGATGCCGGACTTGCCCGGTTTCGATTCGATGATCTGGCATTGCACCCCATTGATCGCTTCGGAGCCAACAACCGTCTGCTCTTTCCAGGCGTAGAAATTCTCGATGGCATCCTGATAAGAGAGGTCGCTACCAAAGAGTCCCTCGTCCATCTGGGAGGCGTTAAAGTCTTGGGGGGCGCTGACGGCGAGACAACGGTCCCGCGCACCGCACCGCCGGAGTCCTGGTGCAAAATGACCGCCTCGCCTTTTCGTTCCTTTGGCCACTGCACCAGATAGACGATATCGGTGGCGGCTGGGGTGCGGCGTTCCTTGATCTGGAGTTGAAACACTTTCCTGCTGCCGTCGGGTGCGGGTACCTCGAGACGGGCGCGAATCACGGCGTTTCCCTGGCGTGCCGCATTCATCCGATTGGCAAGATCCCCGGCCGATGCCGTGGCGGGCTCGGGTTCCGCGGCGGGCAGGGCCGCGACAAAAAGCGAGCCGCGCCGATGATCGCGCCGAAGCAAAGGACGGAAAGAGGAAGACGGTTTCATAGAATAAAGTCGCGCTGACGATTACCCGCTTTGGAGGGCGAGGCTTGGCGTTAGCCGCGAGCTGCGCCAGGCCGGATAAAGACCGCTGATAACTCCAACCGCGACGGCAATGACGACCGAGAGCCCCAGCAACGGAATGCTGAGATCGGGTTGGAGAAGTCCGCGGATGGACGGCGCTGCGCTGAGCACCTTCACGCCGATGGCTCCAATAGCCACGCCGACGACGCCCCCGAAAAAACCAAGCAGCGCAGATTCGTAAAGAATCATCCGCATGATGCGGCCGCGCGTCCAGCCGACGGCCAGCAACACGCAGATTTCATGGGTGCGCTCGAAGACCGTCATCAGCATGGTGTTCATCACGCCCAGGACGCCGACCAGGATGGCCAGGAGAGATGTGCCCCAGCTCATCGCCTTGATGATGCGAAATCCTTCGGCGTTGCTTAAGTGTTCGCTCACCGTCACGGCCCGCACCTCCGGGGCCAGCTGCTGGATTTGTTGGGTGAGTTCCGCGATTTGCTTCTCGGTCGTCCCGGGCGTGGCGGCGAACGTCGATCGCGTTAATCTGGTTGGGCGAGCCGGTGATTTCCTGCAAGAGCGCCAGCGAAAGAATAACCGATCCATCTTCGACCAGCGCCCCACCCTTGACGATTCCGACGACCTTCAGTTCTCTCGACTCGATCTGGATCGGGTCGTCGACTTTTTTCCTGAGAATCTCTGCTGCGGTCTGACCCAGGACCACGGCTGCTTCCATGGCATCGTTTGGCATCCGCCCGGAGATCAGCTTTAGATTGTTCCAGGAAAATCCTCCCCACTCGCGAGCGGAAAGAATCATCAAATCCGAATCCTCAACGCTCGTCACTTGCACAAGGAGATTGCAGGTCGCGGCGATGCGCGGAAGCTGTCGCGATCCGATCGCGGATGGACGCGTCGAACGGTTTTGGCGTGAGCGCGCCGGTCTTGTTCCGGATGACGATGTCGGTCCCGCGCGCCTTCAACCCGACCTGCCAGCCTTTCTCAAACCCCCGGGACATTCCCACGAGCGCGACCACGGCAGCGATGCCGATGGAAATGCCCGCGAGAGTCAATGCCGTGCGCAACGGACGACGCCAGAGACCACGGAGAACGACGGAGAAAAAGGTCATGGCTTACCGTCCGAGACAATCTGGCCGTCTTTCATGCGAAGGATTCTTCCTGCTCGCCCGGCAATCGTGGGGTCATGAGTGACGAGCACCATGGTGCGACCCTGCTCCTGTTGCAGGCGGGTGATGAGGTCGAGCACTGCATGCGCGTTTTCGCTATCGAGATTACCGGTCGGTTCATCCGCCAGGAGAAGAGACGGTCCGTTAGCCAGACTGCGCGCGATGGCGACACGCTGGCGTTCGCCCCCGGAAAGCTTGGAAGGGAAATGATCGAGCCGATTCTCAAGGCCGACGAGCTTCAGCAATTCACACGCGCGCTCGCGTCGCTCCGACGGGGAGCGAGCGATGGCGAACATCGGGATCTGCACGTTCTCGGCCGCGGTGAAAGTCGGCAGGAGATGAAAGGCCTGGAAAATAAATCCGACCTCGCGAGCGCGGTAGGCTGCGGGATTGGGATGATCCGGCAGCGATTCTCCGCGATAGAACAGCGTCCCGGAAGTTGGCCGATCCAACGCCCCCATTAGTTGCAACAAAGTCGATTTACCGCATCCGCTCGGTCCTGTGATGGCAATGAAATCGCCCTCGTTAATGGAAAAATCCACTCCGCGCAGCGCCCTGACCTGCCCTTCGTCGAATTCGCGGGTAAGGGTCTTCGCTTCGAGCAGAGGCATGGCAGTGGCGGAGAAGGCGAGCCGCCTTAATCCTCGTCGTCTTCGGCTTTATCTTTGGCTTCGTCCGCCTTTTCCTTCTGTTTCTCGACTTCTTTTTTCACCGCCTTTTTTTCCTCATCGGTGAGCGGGCGAGTCGTCGTCGTTGTCGTGGTGGTCGTGGCGGGCCGATCGGTAACCACGGGCGCGGGTGCTGTCACCACGGGCGCGGGCGCTTTGTGGACCACAATCCGTGATGCGACCAACCGATCGCCGGTCCCGGTGTAATTCACTGACAGCGGACTGCCCGGGGAAATTTTCGCCACCGCGACTGGAACGCCGGCTTCATCGACGATGGTCGTTTCTTTGGTCACGACATAACGCAATGGCGCCGGGTTCGTTTCCGTCCGGACGACGATCGTTTCCGACGCTGGAACAAATTCGGTGAAAGCGCCCTTCGTGGTGGTGACGGTTGTGGCGGTATTGGTGCGAAGTGGTCGTGGTGGTAGCCTGAGCGCGGACGTCCGTGCCCCAGGCACAAATTACCACCGCAACCAGGATCGGAGCGATTCTCATGATATTCGTCTTCATACCTTAGAATTCGTAGCGGAGAGCGGGCGCGGCCTTGAGCTATTTCTCCGCTTCTCTTGGCGCGATCAAACTTTAGCCGGCGGACTCAACTCTCTGCCATTGGGGCCCGACGCGCGGATCGGCCAGGCAGCGCACCAGTTCCGCCAAGGCGTAACGATAACCTGGGTACGGCGGCCGTTCGCCCGGCTTTTTCGGCTGCAATGCTTCCTCGTATTGAGGCAAAACGGAATGGGGCAGACCCGCCCGTTGATGATGAACTCCATGAAACGGTTCGTGCAGCAGGCTGAAAGCAACCAGCCGCCCCATCCAGCTTTTTGAGACGATGCTCCGCGTTGAGCCATTGACCGTGTCGCCCGTCATCCCCACGTGCTCGATGTACTTCCGCCAGCTCTGCAAATTACCCGCCAACACGGCCGGGACGAGATACATCCAGATGAAATATTTCCACAGGCCGAAGGTGGCGACGGCCCAGAGGACCAGAGCCCATACCACCACCAACAGCACTAATTCCGCCCAGATCCGCTGGCGGACGCGGGGGCTTCGGACTGGAGAAGGAGACATAAAAAAGGCGCGCAGGAAAAGAAACGGCCCATAAAGCAATCCGAGGTTTAGTTCGAAAAATGCAGCCAGACACCTCCTCCAGCGGGGCGCAGTCGTATGGGAGAGCGGCCAGAATTCGCAGTCACGCTCCGTCGCGAGATAGGCATGATGGGTTTGATGAACGACGCGATAGAGACTGAAGCTCATCAGGCCGATCATCGCGATGACGAGCCCATCAAACTCATTGAAGGCGCGATTTTTTCGGAGAAGCCCGTGAGCCGCTTCGTGCAGGCCGATGAGAGCGCCGTGCATCAAATGGCTGACCACCAGCACGAGCGGCACAGCCAGCCAGATCCAGCCGCGGGAGACCGAGACCGCGAGCATCAATTGCAGTGAGAACCAACCCGATAACAAGAAGCTGAAACGCACTCCGCGAGACCCAATGTGGCTCGTGCATCTCGCTGAAGTCTTCGTTGGTGGCGGTTGCGTTCATTGAGGTCGGTTCAGCACTTCTGAGATTCGACTCTCCGGCGAGCGGCAGATGCCCGCCAGAATTCGTTGAAATATGCCATCGAGACTTTCGATGTCACGTGGCGAAAACAGATTCTCCCGAAAAAGCCACGCGATTTCCAGGCCTTCGCGGTCTTCGGTGATTTCGCATCCAAGATGAAATCGCGCGGTGCCGGTGGAACGCATGATCAGACGCGCGGAAAGATTCGGCAGCGAAACTTCCGGCATGGGATGGTTTTGCAACGCGAAGCGCACTTCGAAAAGGGGATTGTATCCCGGCGCCGCCTGCTCGCCGATCCCGCGCACCAATTCGAGGAAAGGGATGGCGTTGGCAAAAGAGTCGATCGTCGTCTGATGAGCCGCTTTTAAATGATCGGACGCACTGCGCGAACGATCGACCTGTCCGCGCAGAGGAACAATGCCCGCGTAGTAGCCCATCGTTTCCCGCGCGTTTTGCCTGGTGCGATTGGCCACCGGCGTCCCCACGACCAGGTCATCGAATCCGCTCCACTCGGAGAACGCGATCTGGAAAGCGCCGAAAAGCGCACTGAACAAGGTGACGCCAGTCCGGCGCGCCAGTTCCCGCGTTGCGGTCGTGAGCGGAGCAGGGATGGCGGAAAGCCAGCGCATGGGGTGGCCAGGGGTGATCGTCGCGTTCCACATTCGGCTTGAATCGGCCAACCGGGCTTTCCAAAACTCGAGACGCTGCTCCAGCAGTTCCGGTTTCCAAAATGCGCGCTCGGCCGCGCCCCACGCCGCGTAGGTTTGCGGGACTGGCGGCAACGGCTCGGACCGATCCGGTCAGAGCCTGAATGTACGCGGCAAAGAGTCCCTCCACGAAGATTCCCAAGCTCCAGCCGTCGGCAATGGCGTGATGAATCGCAAAGACCAGCAGGTGGTCGTTCGCCGAGCGCCGCAGATCCACCACGCGATAGAGCGGCCCCTGCACGAGGTCGAATGGCCTGCGAAAAATTTCCTGCGCCAATTCTTCGATCGTTTCCGGGGAAGCTTCCGGAACGTCACGAACTTCAAAATTGATCCCGCTACTTTTGCGGATCATCTGCAGAGGCCGCTCTCGACCAGGAAGGAACGAGAGACGCAAAACGTCCTCGCGATCGACCACTGCGCGCAGCGCCGTGCGACACTGGTGTTCGGTCAGGAGTCCGTGCACCTCGATCAGGCAGCAGATGTGATTCGCGCTGTCCCCGACCGGGACCGGCGAGACTTCCCAAAGTTCCCGTTGCGGGAGAGTCAGCGGATGAAGCTGCGCTTCGCCGCTATCGAGCCATTGTTTAAGACGAGTGCGTTGATCAGCCGGCATTGCGCTGGTGGCATGCGGTTGCGCTTAACGCTTCGCGTTTTCGATCGCCTCAGTCGCTTCGGATTCGGATTCACGACCGAGCAGACGTTCGATTTCTTCGTCGGAAATCGCATCGAGATCGACGGCGCTGGCCGCTTCCGCCTGCACCGTCACCGGCGCGGATTCCGCGGCAGTTGTCGCCCCACCGAGATGATTGGCAATCAGGGAAGCGATCTGACCGATGGTCCGTGCCCGCATCAAACTCGTGGGAGGCAGGGCCACGCCGACCGCTGCTTCGAGAGAGGTTTCGATTTCGACACCCATCAACGAATCCAGTCCAAGGTCCGTCAGCGGCTGGTCGTCACGCAAACTGTCGGGCTTAACCCGCAGAACGGAACCAACTGCTTCACGCACCGCCTGGCAGATGACCGCCTGTTTTTCGGCCGGCGCCGCCGCATCGATCCGACGCCGCCAATCGCTGGTCGTGCCGTCTGATTCCTCATTCTCGAGCGCAGCGAAAATGCGCTCAAGCAAGCGGGTTCTCCTGCATGCTTCTAAAAAATTGGCGCCATTTGCTCCAATCAATGCGGATCGACATCGCCTGCGCACTTCCCGCCCGCAGGAAAGACTCCAGCAGCCCCATCGCTTCGCCGGGCGGAAATTTCCGTTGTCCCCTGCCGCGCGAGGAAATCGGCGACGCGCTCGTTCCGTGCGACGTAGCCTTCACCCCCGAGAACGCCCCAATTTACGGTAAGAGCAGGCAGGCCAAGCGCCTGACGATGATGCGCGAGGCTGTCGAGAAACGCATTCGCCGCGCTGTAATTTCCCTGCCCCGGATTACCGAAAATGCTCGAGACCGACGAAAACATCACGAAGCAGTCGAGCTTCATTTCGCGCGTCGCCTCGTGGAGCAGCCATGCGCCCTGCGCCTTGGGCGTAACGACGGCTCGCATGCGCTCGGGCGTGAGCGACACGAGCGGTGCATCGTCAATTACCATCGCAAGATGGAAGACGCCGCGCAGGGGTTGTCCGCCGGACCTGAATCTCCGCGAAAAGTCTTTTCACGTCGCCAGGCAAACCAATGTCCGCCGGCATGATCTGGAGGTTGACTCCCCGATCCTCGAGCTCCGCGACGAATTCAGCGGCTTCCGGGTTCGAAGCGCCGCTGCGGCTCGTGAGCACAAGATGGCGCGCACCGGCATCGACTAACCAGCGAGCCAGCACCTTGCCGTATCCGCCGAAAGCGCCGGTGATGAGATAGCATCCGTCCGATTTGATCTCGAATCCCGGGCTGGGCAATTCACCGCGCCGCGGAACAAAAGGCGTCGGGAATGCGACCACGACTTTGCCGATATGTTTTCCGCTCGACATGAGACGGAAAGCAGAATCGATCCGGGAGGCTGGAAACGATCGGTAAGGAAGCGGCCGCAACGCGCCTTTTTCGACCAACCCGGAAATCTCCTCCAGCATCTCACGCGTCAATTCTTCATTCCCCTGGAAAATCGCGTCCATGGCCACGACGTGGAACGACGCGTTATTGCGCAGCGGCCGGAGCGGGATGCGCGCGTTTTGATAAATGTCGCGTTTGCCAATCTCGATGAAGCGGCCGAATTCGGCGAGACAGGAGAGACCCATCGGGATCGCTTCCGCGGCGAGCGCGTTCAAGACCACGTCCACTCCCTTGCCCCCGGTCAGGTTCATCACGGTCTCGGCAAAATCGCCGCGGCGCGAATCGATCACGTGTTCGACTCCGAGCGTCTGGAGCAAGGCCCGCTTGCTCGGGCTGCCGGCCGTGGCGATGACTTCCGCGCCGAGGTGGAGCGCGATCTGGATCGCAGCCATCCCCACGCCGCCCGCGCCGGCGTGGACGAGGATGCGTTCGCCCTTGCGCAGGCGCGCCACATTTCGCAACGCATGCCACGAAGTCATAAAGACGACCGGCAAAGTGGCCGCGGCCTCGAACGTCAGATCAGCCGGAATCCGCCGGACGTCGCCCGCGCGCGCGATCGTGTGGGTCCCGATTCCGAAAACGGCGAGGCCGAAGACGCGATCTCCCGGTGCGACATGGGTCACGCCCGGTCCGATTTCCTTCACGATACCGCCAACTTCATCACCAAAAATTCGCGCGTCCGGAGCATCGCCTGGATAAAGGGCCAGGGCCTTGAGCACGTCCCGGAAATTCATGCCGGCCGCTTTCACTTCGATCGACACCTGACCCGGCCCGCAAGGCGGCAGTTCAAACGGAGAGAAGCGCAAGGTGTCGAGACGGCCGCGCTCGCGACACTCCAGACGCAACGGCAGGGACGAGTCGAGCCACTGTTCGCGGGTGGGCCGACCACGGTCGAGTCGCAGCCCATAGCGCGCTTCACCTCGCAACGCGATTTCGCGTTCGCCACTCTTGCGAACGATTTCGCTCCAAAGCGATTCTGCATCAGCTTCCGGCGCCAGATCGATCGCGCGCCAGCGCAGGTTGGAATGTTCGTTCGAGATGACGCGCATCAATCCAATGCTCGGCGCCTGGGCGACTGCGGTCGGTCGCAGTTCGCTGCCGGCCGGTTGCGCGTTACGCGTAACCAAATCGAGACGAAGCTTTGCCGCCGGCTGATTGGATTCGAGCGCCTGCGTAAGATGGAGCAACGCGTCGAGGTTGGCCGCCATGTCGGCTCCCTCATCAAGATTCCAAAGATAAACGATCCGCTCCGGCAACGAATCCGCGCACGCCGTAATGAGTTTTTCCCAATCCTCCAGCGTTCCCGGTCGCAGAGTAAAGGCGTCGTTGCCATCAGACTCGAAGCTCTCTCCTTGCCCGACGACTCGACATCTGGCGCCAGACTCGCGGAGCCGCGAAATCAACGCATCGCCCACTCCTGAGGTGTCGTTGAAAACCAGCCATGATTTTTCGTCCGGAGTTTCGGTCTCGCTCGTGATCGATTCTGTCTCGAACGCCTTGCGCGCGAGCAGGCCGACCTGACTTTCGCCGCCCGTGGGACCGATCAAACCGGGCAACGAATCCGTTTCCGCAAAGCCCGACTCCTGCAACACGGCTTCCCATTGCGCTCTCTTGAGCAGCGGTTGCTCCGGTCGCAGATCGCGATCGGTAAAGCGCCACCATCCACTGGTTAGGCCGAAGACCGTTTCCGTCCAGAGTTGGGGCGTGGCCGAGTCCATGAAGATGAGGCTGCCTCCCGGGGCCAGCAGACCATGGAGATTCCGCAAAGCGTCGCGCACATCTTTGACCGCGTGCAGCACATTGGTGCCGATAATGAAGTCGAACGTTCCCGGTTCGAATTCCTGCTCGACCCCGGGTTTCTCGAGATCGAAAATCTTGAACTCCACCTCAGAAAACGCCGCCAGCTTCTGCGCCGCGCCGGAAAAGAAGGCGGCCGAGACATCGCTGAACGTGTAGGAATGCAGGCCACGCTCGAGGAGCGGTAAAACCTGGGAAGCCAAGCCACCGGTGCCCGCTCCGATTTCCAGGATGCGCAATCCGCGCCCTTCCGGCAGGCTTCGCGCGGCCGTCCCTAGCGCTGCGGCGATGGCCGCGAGCCAGTGGCTGGTGAAGAGTCCGTCGCCATAAAAGTGATCGAGCAACTCCGCGCCAATTCCGGAGAACAAGACCTGCACGGCATCCTTTTCACCGCGCAAAATTGATCCCAACTCTGCGCAGTTGCCCACGCAGAGAAGAGCTTCCGGAAGATGTCCCGGGTGTTTCTCAATGTAATTCCGCAAAACCGTATCGGCGGAATCTGCCGCCTCCGCAAAATCCGACGTCGCCTCCAATTGCCCGCCTTTTTTCCGAAGGAGACCGCGCTGAACGAGAGCAGCCATCAACCGTTCAAAGACGGGACGCATCGGTGTCGCCACGTGCAGGGTCGCGGCATCAAAGGGAATATTTGGGGTCACTCCCATTTCCCGCAGCCCGCGGCGTCAGTTGCGCGGCGGCCAGATCGTCAACCGCGCAAAGCGCTGCCTTAATATTGGAGGGGCCGCGAACGGCGAAGACACGATCCAAGGCGCCTTGGGCAGCCGTCTTTAATTGAGCCAGCGGAAGCGGCGCGGGCGGTGCTTTAGGTGACTCGTCAGGCAACCGTTGCCAGGCGGCGTGATACGTCACATCGCGGGGGCTGCCAGACCGACCCGCTCCGGAAAGGCTGATGGCCCGAAATCCCTCCACCAGCACGCAAGGTTTTCCTCCCTCATTATAGAGAGCGATGTCGCCTTCGACGAAATCATCGCCAAAAGCGCGCACCTTTGCGGAAACGCGGCTGGAGGATCCGGGTGAACCGAGAAAGAGAATGCGCCGGAACCCGACCGGAAGTTTCATCCGGGCCTGACGTCCTTCAACCGTGGCGGCACCGGCGGAGAATATTTGCAACGCTCCATCGAAGAGAACCGGGTGCAGCGCGTATTCACCCGCGCGGGGAGAGACCGCATCCGACAAAGCTACCTGCCCCGCCGATTGCCCGGCGCCGGCTGACAGCTCGCGAATGGGTCGGAATTCTTCGCCATAGCGCAGACCCAGATCGCTCAGATGACGGTAGAATCCGTCGACGGCGACGGCTTGAGCGCTCGAAGGTTGCTCGCATTTTGAAGAGGCAAAGGCGGATTCCGTGCGCTCGCCCCGCAGCGAACCGACTACGTGGAGGGACCACGTGACGCTTTGCTCGAAACGGCTTTGAATAGCAAAGGTGCGCTCGTTCGGCGAATAGGAGAGCTCGAGCTGCACGCCCGATGGCGGATCCGGCAGGATGAGCGGCTTGCGAATTTCAAAATCCTCCACGACGAACGGTTGCCCCTCGAACAACTGCACGCCTGCTTCCAGCGCCATCTCGACGAACGCCGCTGCCGGAAAAATCACATGGTTTTCGACCTTGTGATCCTTCAAAAAAGCCATGTGCCGGGTGTCGAGCCTGACGACCCAGGTGGGCATCGCGCGTGGCAACCGGATATCAAACAAGCCGCGGCCACCCGGAGCGAGCCGGCCGTCGCGCGCGTCACTTGTTTCGTTCCACCACCGCGTCTTTTCCCAGGCGTAAGCAGGCAGGGAGAGAAGATGCCGCGAGGGGGTGATCGCCGAAAAATCGAGCGGAACACCCGCGCGGTGCAGGTCCATGGCCGACTCGAGCATGGATTCAAATTCGCGGTCGCGGCGAACTGAAGAGATGATCGGCGCTTTCATTCCGCGCGTCGTCAGGCATTCCTGCGTGGAATGCGCGAGCGCGGGGTGGGCATTGAGCTCCAGCCACACGTCCACGCCGAAGTCCGCGAGCGCGCCCACCGCCGAAGCAAAACGGACCGGCTCGCGAATGCCGCGTGCCCAGTAGGCGGCATCGCACGATTCGCCCGCGCAACGTTCCCCCGTCACGGTGCTGAAGAATGGGATGGCGTCCGGCTGCGGTTTGATGTCGGCGAGCTCAGCTTCCAAGGCTTCCGAGGCCGGTCGCATGAGCGGATGGTGAAAGGGATGATCTACCCGGACGAGGCGGGCAAAGGCGCCCTGGGCTTCGAGTTCCGCGGCCATCGCTTCGAGCGAAATGCGCGGGCCCGAGAGCGTAACGGAACGCGGCCCGTTGATGGCGGAGACCGTAACCGTGCGGTCGTGCCGCGCGATGAGCGCCACGGCTTCTTCTTCGGCCAACCCCACGGCGAGCATGGTTCCTTCGCCGCGCCCGCACGATTCCATGAAGCGCGCGCGCAGCGCCACAATCCGGGCCGCTTCTTCGATGGAAAAAATGCCGGCGACGCACGCCGCTGCGATCTCACCCACGCTATGACCAACAATGGCCGAAGGCTCAACGCCCCAGGATTTCCAAAGCGCCGCGAGCGCCACCTGCATGGCAAAGATGGCAGGCTGGCCGATCTCCGTCCGATGCATCTGGGACTTTTCCTCGGAGCGGCCCAGTTCTTCGAGCAGCGAAAAGTTCGTCCAGGGACGGAGCGCCGCTGCGCACTTTTCCATCGTCTCGCGGAAGACCGGCTCGTGCTCCATCAAATCGCGACCCATGCCCCACCATTGCGGGCCCTGCCCACTCATGATGAAACCGATGCGCGGCGCCTGCTCTCGGCGGGCAGTGAAAGCCGCGCGAATCCTCGGGCTCTCTTCTTTCTTCGCGAACGCCTCGAGCTCTTCGGCGAGTTCAGCCAAACTGGACGTGACCAGAGTTAACCGATGCGGATGATGATTTCGCCGGGCGCCCAACGTGTAAGTAAGATCCGGCAGAACGGGCGAACTGCCGTTGGTATTGGCGTGTTCCTTGATCCACGCGCCGAGATTTGCGGCTGAGGCTCGAAGCGCTGCTTCCGAACGCGCGGAAAGCATCACCGGCCATGGCCGGGAATCTGGCATGGCAAAAGTTTTTTCCGATTGGCGCGCCGGAGGTTCGGCCAGGATGACGTGGGCATTCGCTCCTCCGAATCCGAACGAGTTGACGCCCGCGATGCGTTCGCCCGTGCCGTTTGGGAATGGTTCGAGCTGGGTCGGCACGCGTAACTTGAGCTTCTCGAAATCGATGTGCGGACTTGGGGTTTCGAAATGGAGACTGGGCGGAATCTGTCCGTGCTTCAGGACCAGCATCGCTTTGAGAAGTCCGGCGATTCCCGCGGCGGTTTCCAAATGGCCAAGATTGGTTTTGATCGAGCCGATTGGGAGTGGCGTATCGGTGGATCGGTTGCGGCAGAGAGCTTCCGCGAGCGCATGCGCCTCAATCGGATCGCCCACCGCGGTGCCCGTCCCGTGAGCTTCGACGAAGCCAATCTCTTCGGGCGCAATCCCGGCATCCTCGCAGGCGTCCTGCACCAGTCGTGTTTGCGCCTCCGGGCTGGGCAGCGAAATACCGTTGGTGTGGCCGTCTTGATTGAGCGACGTCCCCAAAATCACGCCTTGAATCGGATCGCCATCCGCGATGGCCCGCGAAAGTCGCTTGAGCAGCACCATTCCCGCACCTTCGCCGCGCACAAATCCGCTGGCGGAAGCGTCGAAGGCGGCGCACCGGCCCTCCGGCGAGAGCATCGCAGCCTGCGAAAATCCAATGAACCCGCCGGGCGTGATCATCACCGTTACGCCTCCGGCCAGGGCGGCATCTCCGCGCCCGCTCCGGATGTGCTCGCACGCCGCATGGACCGCGGTGAGCGCAGATGAGCAGGCCGTATCCATCGCCACGCTCGGGCCGCGCAGATTCAGGCAATACGAAATGCGGTTGGCGGCGATGCTATGCGCGCTTCCGGTCGGCGTATGCGGGCCGATGCCGAAATGATCGAAACTCGTGCTTTGCAGTCCCTGGTAATCGTTATGCGAAATGCCGACGAATACCCCGAGATCGGTGCCGCGTTCGAAGTCGAGCACAAGCCCGGCGTTTTCGATCGCCTCCCAGGCGGTCTCGAGGAGGAGCCGGTGTTGCGGATCGACGTAGGGAGCTTCCCGCGGCGAGATCCCAAAAAACTGCGGATCGAATTGATCGATCGCGTCAATAAATCCGCCGCGCACGGCGATCGATTTGCCGGCCACACCCGGTTCGGCATCGTAATACCGCTCCACGTTCCAGCGATCGGGCGGCACCTCGACCACGCCTTCCCGGCCTTCGACGAGAAGTTTCCAGAGCGATTCGGTGTCGTTTACACCGCCGGGAAACCGGCAACCGACTCCAATAATCGCAATACGTTCTTTCTGCATGGTCGTAACTGGCCCGCCGAGGCGGACTTCAACGCAGCCTGAGCGTCTGTCAAGGTTGGGTTAACCCATCAGCGGGGAGAAAATGTGACGTTATCGGATGGCGGCACATTCATTAAGGTACACATCTATTCGTTTGGGACTTGCCCGACGCGTTCTTTTCTATTTTTTTGCGCGCGCCAGCGACTGCTAGCCGCTCATTCCTGGCGCATCATTTCCTGACTTTTCTCGACCCCGTCCTCTGCGATGGTAGGTGAATGTGCGGCATCGCAGGGATCATCGATCTGGCCGGGGAGCGCCCGGCGCCAGCCGGTGTGGTGCAGAAGATGGCGCGCGCGATCTTCCATCGCGGTCCGGACGAGGAGGGATTTTTCGAGCGGCCCGGTATCTCGCTCGCCTCGCGCCGGCTGAGCATTGTCGGATTGGCCGATGGCCAGCAGCCGATGACGAACGAAGAGCGCAATCTCTTCGTGGTCTTCAACGGCGAGCTGTTCGATTACGTCGAGCGACGCGAAGAACTCGCGGCGAAAGGCCATCGCTTCGTCACGCACTGCGACACGGAAATCATTCCGCATCTCTGGGAAGATCACGGCGAAGCGACTTGGGAGCATCTGCGCGGACAGTTCGCGGTCGCGCTGTGGGATACGCAGAAACGCCAGCTGCACCTCGGACGCGATCGCTTTGGGATCGCGCCCCTGTATTGGAGCCGGCAAGGCGACTGGCTGCTCTTTGCTTCCGAAATCAAGGGACTCCTCGCCTCCGGGATGGTCCCGGCACGTCCCGACCGCCAGGGACTTGATCATGTCTTCACCTTTTCCGCGATGCCGGGGCCGCGGACCTGTTTCGAAGGAGTGCAACTCCTTCCGGCGGGTCATTGTCTTCGGATCACTCCAGGAAGATGCGAGCACAGGGGGCGGAAATCACTGAGCGCGCTTTTTGGGAGATGGATTTCCCCGATCGCGGCAAAGAGGAGTGGGGCGAGGATTCCGGCAAGCTGGTCGATGAATTTGAACAGCTCCTCCTGCATGCCGTCGAAGAGCGGCTGCGCGCGGATGTTCCCGTCGGCTCTTATCTCTCGGGCGGCGTCGATTCGAGCATGATTCTCGCGCTGGCCTGCCGGCTCAAAGGTCCGGCGATCAACACTTATACGGTGCGAGTGAATGCGCCGGAGTTTGACGAACTGAGCGCGGCCAGTCTCTCCGCACAGCACATCGGGGCCAAGCCACCCATCGTCCAGGAATACGGCGATCACGAGGCGCTCGAAGCCTATCCAAGGCTCATTGAAGCCGCCGAAGCTCCGGTGATCGATACCTCCTGCGGCGCCTTGCTCAAACTGGCCGAGCGCGTCCATGCGAACGGACAGAAAGTCGTCCTCACCGGCGAAGGCGCAGACGAATGGCTGGTCGGTTACCCGTGGTATAAAGCGTCCAAACTGCTGGGATTCCTGGATGTGATGCCGGGATTAAAGCTGAGCCAGCTGGCGCGCCGCGCTTATTTGCGAGCGAACAAAGTGCCGCACTTTCCGCCCGAATGGCGCCAGCGCGTAGAAGACACGATCGGCGGCGGAAACGCCTGGATCGATTCCTACGGCATGATCGCGATCTCGAAGCTGCGCTTTTACTCCGAGCAAATGCGCGAGGTGATGAACGACAGCCATCCCTGGGGCGAGCTCGGATTTCCGGTGGAAAGAGCGAAGCGCTGGTCTCCGCTCAATCGCGGCGTCTGGATGGCGGCGCGCGTCCTTCTCGCGGGCCATCTTCTGCAGGCCAAGGGCGACCGCGTGGCCATGCATTCATCGGTCGAAGTCCGCTACCCTTTCCTCGACGAAGAAGTTTTCGACTTCACGGCGAGGCTTCATCCGCGCTGGAAGCTGCGGGGGATGCGCGACAAATACCTGCTGCGACTGCTCGCGGAACGCTGGATTCCGAAGTCGATCGCCCGGCGGCATAAAGTCATCTTTCGCGCGCCGCTCGATAGTTTCCACATGGACCCCGAGCCGCCTTACGTCACCCAACTCTTGAGCGAAGATTCGCTTCGCCGCACCGGCTATTTCGATTTGAAAGAAGTCGCTCACTGGCGGCGGAACTTTCGTGGATTACGCGCCGGTTCGCTGCCGCGACTCTCGGTGGAAATGGGGCTCACCGCCGTGGTCGCCACCCAGCTCTGGCACCATCAATTTATGGGCGGCGGTCTGTCGGATTTGCCGGAGTATTCCGCTCGGACGAACGCTGCCTAACCCGGCCTTCTTCCTCAGGAGGAGGAACTGAACAACTGTCGCTTGCGGAGCGATGATATTCTCGGGGTGCCGTGGCGGTTCGTCCTCCGCTGTCATTTTGAGCGGAGCGAAGCGAAGTCGAAAAACCTCTGACTTTCGCGAGCGCCAGCGAGGAAGGCAAAGAATGAGGTCCCTCGACAAGCTCGGGATGACAAGGACTTGCCTCTCCTTAGGGAGCATGGGCTTGGGTGAGGGTGGGTCGAAACTCATCGACTAAGTAAGCAAAACGCCCACGACCCTCATCCTAACCTTCTCCCTCAGGGAGAAGGAACTCACGCTGGCGCAAGAGTCCTTCGACGCCGTCGTCGAGTTACCCGAGCTTTTTCAACGTCTCCTGTCCGATCTCTTTCATCTCCGGGTCGTCGTGGTCTTTGTCAGGCAACGCCAGCCCTTTCTGAATGGACTTTCGCGCTTCCTCTTTGCGTCCCATTTGCGCGTAGATTCGGCCCAGCTCGATGTGATGCATGACCCGGTTGGGATTAATGGCGATAGCCTTTAAAAGACATTTCTCCGCCGCTTCGTTCGTGGAGACCGGCAAGTCGCCATAAAGCGCTTTCGCGAGAACCCGTTTCACGGGGCCAATGTTTGCCAGCACGCGATGCCAGCGCCCGAGCATGTGCCACGCGATGTCGTTGCTCGGATCAAGCTGAAGGGTGCGGTCGACCGCTGTCTTGATATGGGGTGAGGCGTTGACCTGATCTTTGTTGCCCATGTAAGGAAGCATCTTTCCGTAGCTGATCGCCGGCGAGAGTTGGGCCTCGGCGTTCTTCGGGGCGAGCGTCGCGGCCCGCTGCGCGAATCCGAGTGAGACATGCCCGAGCCGAAGTTTTTCTTTCTTTGATGAGGTGTCACTCATCAGGTGGCGGTATTGCCGGGCGATCTTGATAAGAAGCTCTGGATTGTTCGGTTCGAGCTTCTCCGCCGGCAGAAAGAATTCCAGCGCCTCTTTGGGCTGGTACCGCTTGTCGAAGGGATCGCCCTTCGCCATCAACTCCTCAGCCGTTTCGGCGGGCAGCATTCCGGTAAAAAGAAAAAATGCGGCCGCCAACAATCCGGCCTGAGCGAAGCGATGCGTGTTCATGTGTCGATAATTAGTCGGGTCTCGCGACCCATCCGGTTCCCTCGCGCCTGTGCGCCGCGATCTCGATCGCGCGAGCGCAGGTTAGCGCTCGTTCTGTGCTACCGACTGTGGCCGGGCCCCGGAAGTGAGCAGGCGAGCGGCGTTGATAAGTTGCGCTTCACTAAAATTCCGGCCAATCAACTGGACGCTCGTTGGCATACCGCGGCCGAGCGGAATCGGAATCGCGATGGCCGGATTACCGGCGTAATTCACCGCCACGGTATTTTGCATGGCCAGCACCCGCGCTTCAAATACCGCATTCCGTCCAAAGAGCGGTTTGAGCGGCGGCATTCCACTCATTGTCGGGACCGCAATGAAATCGACCTGCCCAAAAACGCGAGCGAGCGTTTGCCGCCATTTTTGCCGCGCCTGCAAGGCCGCCTTGTAATCGGTGTCGTATCGAATCTTTCCCAGTTGAATGGTGGCGGTGGTGACCAGGCTGACGCCGAGTTTGCCGACATACTTTTCATCGCTCACCCAGCCGTCCGCCAAGGCGATGGCGGTTCCATTCGATTCCGCTTCAGCCCATGCTTTCCTGAATTGGTCATCGAGCCGAATCAGCTGAAATCCTTTTGCAGTGAGGGCAGCGTCGATTGCCTGGTCGATGCGGGAATCCGTTCGGTCGAGGTAAAGCCGACCGATCTTCCTCCCGGAACCGGCCCCGGGAGCGCGCGCCGAAAATCCGGGGCTAAGCAACTCCATTCCCTGGGCCAGACGGTCCGCGTCTTTCGCCATCGGCCCAATCGTATCGAGGTTCCTGGGCGAAAGCGGAAATACTCCCCGAAGTGGGACGAGCCCGTAAGTCGTTTTCAATCCCAGGATGCCGCAACAAGCTGCCGGCACGCGGATCGAGCCCGCGGTATCCGATCCGAAGGCCACGTCCGCGGTTCCATTTGCCACGGCCACAGCCGAGCCACTCGATGAACCTCCGGGAATACGGAAACGCGCGAGGGGGTTAATCGGCGTCCCGAAATATTCACTTATGCCGGAAGGACCCAGGGCGAACTCGCTGAGATTGGTTTTGCCGACGATATGCACGTTTCTCCCGCGGGCCGTCGCCAGACAGGCGGCGTCTCTGGTTGCAGGAGAAGCATTCTCCGCGAGATATTTCGATCCAGCGGTCGTCACTTCGCCCTTCATGTCAATGACGTCTTTAACCGCGACCCGAAGCTTCTTGCTGCCGGGCTCAGGCGTCCAATACTTGATATAAGCACCATCACGAGTCTGGCTGGACGCAGGCCCTTTGACGGGAAAGGTGCAGCCTTGGAAACAAATCGGCAGGAGCAGCGCCAAAAGAAAAAGGCGCGGCAGAACAAGAAGGCAATTCTCGCATGCGCGGGCACGCCCACTTTGCCTGATCGCCTTGTTGCACCCCCGAATTAATCCAGCATTGATTGTTTCCATCCGCGTCGCACTCTGCGTGAGAATCGCGCCCACGCACGCATTCGGTTGCACAAGCGACGAGTTCCTGCTCGGCGCCGTTTCCTTTCTTCTTGCGCAGCGTCTGCTTTTTCGCTGGAATCTCGCGATGAAAACCCCGTTAAGCAGACTTTTCGTTTTGCTCGCATTTCTTGCTGCGGCGCCTGTCGCGCAGGCAGCCCCGGGGAAAGCCGATTTTTCCAGCTATGAGCTGCCCCTTTACGAGCAGATCGTAAATCGCATCAAAGCCAGGATCCTGGCTCGCCTGGGCGAAACCGAGAGCACGCGGGATCGCTATTTCATCATTCCTTTTGCTTACGAGAACCGCGGGAACGAGCCGGAGCATTCGCACTCATTTATCTCCGTCATCCGAGTCCTGGCGGACAACAAGCAACCCAAACTGACGCCTGGCCTCGAGAAGCGAAAATACCAGGACCGGGAATTTGAAGCGTTCACCATCAGCTGGCTTCCGGAAGATTTCTTGACCAATCCCAATCTGTGCGTCTTTGACGGCCCCATGAGCCGCACCATACCAAAGAATAACAAATGCCCCGTATCGCCCGGTCGAAACTTCAATCTCGAAGAAACGATCAAGCTGGCGGTGGATCAAAAAAATGCGGTGGGCATGTGGGGACCGTATGAGATCCAAAAGGTCGGGTTTGATCTCGCGGTGAAGCGCAAAGAACTGCTCGATGGGGGAACCATTAAATATCGCGCCGACGATCGCCTTTATCGAAAAGACAATATCGCCATAAGTTGCTTTCACGCGATGTCCGCTTTGGAGGGGGATTTCCCCAAGGGAGGATTTCTCGGGACGGGATTTAAGATGTGGGGGTTCAATGGAACGGAGCGAGTGCTGATCGAATACACGAAGAGGGCGCGCTATAAAGGCCTGCTTCTCGAACCGGTGGACGTAAAAAATGACACCTACGGGTTTGTCTATGCGCCCGCCGCAAATGGCCCCGTGCCGTATAATCCGGTTAAGAATGCCTCCGCTTATCAAAGATAGTCGCTGAGCCCCGGGACGGATGCTGCGGGGTGGCAGGCGCGGCTCAGCCGACGTCGCCGGCCTGTTTCAAGATCGCCCGAATTTTTCATTTTCGGGGAGACGCATTCGACCCCCGTAAACCGAATAGATTGTAGGAGGAAAAGGGGGGAACGTGAATTCCCGGGGCCAATTTCATTTACGCGATCGCTTTCATCTAACGCGTCATTTTTGTCTTTCTCTCGTCGTTCTGTGGGTGAGTGCTTGGACGGCTCTCGCTCTGACACCTCCGTCATTTAGCCAAATTATCGTCTTTGGCGATAGCCTGTCCGACACTGGCAATGTTCGCGATCGCGTGGACGGCAAGAGCGGCGGCCTGGTCGATTATCCGAGCGGCACTTTTAACTACAGCGACGGCCGGTTCACTAACAGCAGCGACACCGATCCCGCTTCCGACACCTACGTCGGCGTCTGGCACGAACAGCTCGCCCGCACTTTTCTTTTGCTCCCCGCGCCCACTCACAGCCTCGGCGGCGGCTTGAACTACGCCTTTGGCGGCGCGACGACGGAAGACGGGACGCACGAAGAGGTCGCCGTTTCGCCCCCTCTATTTGGCGATGTCACGATCACGATCGACGACATGGGGAAGCAGATGGACGACTATCTTGCTTCTCACGTCATTGATCCCAGCGCGCTCTACGTCGTCTGGGGCGGAGCCAACGATCTTCGCAACGACGAAAGCCCGGCGAACGTGACCGCGACCGCCATCCGCGCCACCCTCCTGTTCAGCCGCCTCGCCGAAGCCGGCGCGCAATACATCATGGTGCCGAATCTGCCGCCGCTCGGCACCATCCCAAGATACGCGAATGAGCCGGCTCGCATCATTACCTTGAACGCCGCCTCCGCAGATTATCGGGACGAGCTCACCGCCAATCTCACTGCGAGGCTCAATCTCCTCGTCTTACAAGGCTTTAGCCCCGCGCTTTATGGCGTGGATGTTTGGACGCGCACGATCCGCGTTTACATCGACCCGGCACAGTACGGCTTCATCGATGTCACAAACCCATCCCAGGATCGATCGAGTGTGAACCCGGACCAATATTTGTTTTGGGACGACAAACATCCGACTACGGCTGGCCACTTCCAGGTTGCTCAAGACGCATTTGAGGTCCTCACAAGCCCCTACCATCCGCCTACTGCGCCCCGCAATCTCGCCACCCGCCTCTTCGTCGATACCGGCGAACGCGTCAGTATCGTGGGGTTCATTGTCACTGGGAATGTCTCGAAGAAGGTCATTGTCCGCGGCATTGGCCCCTCTTTGACCACAAGCAACGTTCCGAATCTCCTGGCGGATCCAATTCTCGAGTTGTTCGACATGGCAGGCAATCCCCTGGGCTCGAATGACGACTGGAAAATGTCATCGCAGGCCGCCGAGATTATGACCAGCGGGCTCGCTCCGACGCACGATTCGGAATCCGCGGTCATCGCCAGCCTCCCGCCGGGGCAATACACCGCCGTCCTCTCCGGCAAGAACAACACGACCGGCAACGGCCTGGTCGAAGTTTACGATATCGAACCAGGCTCTACTTCCATCGTGGCGAACCTGAGCACGCGCGGCTTCGTCGGCACGGGGGACGATGTCATGATTGGCGGGTTCATCATGCGGGAAGGCGACAGCGCCATCGTGACCGTCCGCGCCATCGGCCCTACCCTATCGAGCTTGAATGTTGCCAACCCTCTTCTCGATCCGACCCTGGAGCTGTTCGATGCCAACGGCACGTCGCTGGATTCCAATGACAACTGGAAAGATGGGCAGCCCCAGGCCGTGAGCGCGACGCAACTTGCGCCTGAGGACGACCGTGAATCCGCAATCGTCGCGTTTCTCCCGCCCGGCGATTACACCGCCGTGGTGCGCGGCAAAGCCGATACGACCGGGGTGGCGCTGGTGGAAGTCTACCGAATCCCCTAAGGGCGGGCGGGCGCTTTCCGGTTTCCGCAATCCGCTTTCCGGTTTTGAGAATGTCCCCGCCGAGAATCGAACTCGGATTTAAGGTTTAGGAAACCCTCGTTCTATCCGTTGAACTACGGGGACGGCGCCACCGGGCGAACGTCCAACGTCCAACGCTCAACGTCCAACGTTCAATTGCAGAGACGCTGACGAGGAGCGGCACACGTCTCCAACGCCCGAGATGGATCACGGCGTGGAGATTGGGCGCGACTCGGCTTTTTCTTTAGCCGCCGTTTTGCGCTGGGGTTGATCGGAGACTCTCTTTCGCCGCAAGCGGCTATTGAAGGCATCTTTGTTTTCCACCCACTTGTGGTCGGGATCGCCATGGAGCGGGCCCCAGAGCAGACGGCCGGAGCGCCGCCAGTTGTCGAGCATGATCCCCTGCTCGAACGGCTGGCCCTTGGCGGTAATGACGATGAGATTGTGCTCGGTTTGGGTTCCGGCATCCGATTCGCCCCAGTGTTGCTCGAGTGTTTTCAGGTTCAACGCATCCAGGCGCAGCATCAGTTCGGTGGCGAAATGATGACAGTACCCACCTTTCCTTGCTCCGATGTTAATCAAAAAACTGTGGAAGGTCGGGGACGAACCCATTTTCCATTTAAGGGCCAGCTCCCGGCCGGTGTTGTAGGTGACGGCGACAACGCGCCGGGCTTCTTCGGGATCGACGTTCGGTGAGAGTCCAACCAGGCGCGCGATTAGAACCGGGTCCTCGGCGGAAGTGGCACGGGCCAGTTCCCCGCGTTCGCGCGCATGGGCGGAGGGAGCAGGAACGGTTAGCGCGACCGAAACGAGCAGAGCGAGGGCGCTGAAATGAGCGAAGAGACGCCGCGGAAAAAACATCCCGGCACTATGCTCAAACCGTCGTTTTCGGGAAGGGAAGATAATTTTGGCGTCGCCCAAACGGCTCGAGGGCGTGCCGTCTCCATCTCGCTGGTAATTGAAACTCCGCTCGAAGTGTAGGGAAGATGTCAGTCGCATGGTTTCGTTAAGGGCGCCGGTTCGGAAAATCCTTTTTCTCGGGGTAATCGGCGCACTGCCCCTGGTCGCTTTATTTGCTTCGGGCAGTCGCGGCACGATCAAGGGGCCGGTGCCCGCCTCCCAGCGTCCCGATGTTCGCGGGTGACGCGCAACACACCGCCATCTACCAGCCCGCGGCGCAGGACCTCAACGCCGTCCATTGGTCGACCTCGGTCGATCTGAACAACAGCGGCACGTTCGCCCATTATGGCGCGCCGTTGGTCACGGCGGCGAACACGGTCCTCGTGCCGGTAAAGATCGCGGGCAACGGATTTCAGGTGAGTGCGTTCGACGGCGGCACGGGCAGCGCGCAAGTACACCGTTAGGCACAGATTACGTGCTGCCGAATCACAACTGGATCCCGGTCTACAATCCGTGCCTCACCACCGGTCCGTTCGGCACGCGGCTTTACTACGCCGGGCGAGGCGGAACGGTTTATTACATTGATAACCCCGATTCCGCCGCGCACGGGCCGCCGGTCCAACAGGTCTTCTATACCGATCTGGCCTCGTATCTGGCGAACGCGTCGGCCTACAACTCGACCATCTTCATCAACACTCCCCTCACCGCGGACAGCAACGGCAACATCTTCTTTGGTTTTCGGGTTCAAGGGACCGCGCCGGCTCCATTGAACTCCAACTCAGAGCGGCTTTGCCCGAATCGATCCCAACGGAAACGGCACCTACATTCTGACCAGAGCAGCGGCCAATGACACCAGCATCAACTTGGACTCCCACAATTCCGCGCCGGCTCTCAGTAATGACGAAACCACTCTTTACGTCCTGGCGAAGCGGGTGACCAACAATATCGAACAGGGATATCTTCTCGGACTCGGACAGCACGACGCTCGCTCCAAAGTATCGCGTCTTCTTGAGGGACCCGCGCAACGGAAACGCCGCGGGGATTCGCGACGACGGCACGGCCTCGCCCACGGTGGCGCCGGACAACGATGTTTACATCGGGGTCCTGGGCAATCCGGGCGGTGGCTTTCGCGGATGGCTTCTGCGCTTCAGCGCGATCTCACGGTAGAAAAGACGCCGGGCGCTTTCGGGTGGGATTACACGCCGGCGCTTGTCCCGGCCAGCATGGTGCCCTTCGTATCAAGGTCCTTCCTCGTATTTGATCTTCGCCAAGTACAACCATTACGCCTTCTCCGACGGCGATGGCGTTAACCGCATTGCCATCCTCGATCCGAACACGACTCAAATTGACCCGCACACATCCGCCGGGGGCCTGGTGGAGATGCGCGAAGTGTTGACCATGATCGGACCGACGCCCGATAACAACCGGCCTCTTATCCCTACGCCGTGCGGGAATGGTGCATCAACACCGCGGCCGTTAATCCGGCAACGAACAGCATCTTCGTTCCGAACGAAAACGGCCGCGTCCATCGCTGGAACCTGGCGACGAATTCCCTTTCCGAGGCGGCGAGCATCGGGCCAGGCCTGGGACAGCCCTACGTTCCGACAATCATCGGCCCGGATGGACAGATTTATACGATGAACGGCGGCACTCTCTTTGCGCTCGGCGGCCTGAATGGAGTCCGTGTCACTCTCGCTTCCAGCATGCCTGATACACGTGCTGTGGTGGCAGGCGAATCTCTCACCTTCACCGCGACCATTACCAATACCGCGGCGCCCGGCCCGACTCCCACGGGGACGGTGACGTTTCAGGCTTTCACCTATCAAAACCTGACTCCCATCACGACACCCCTGGCGTCGAACGTTCCCCTGGACGCAAACGGGCAGGCCGCGGTCACCACCTCGAATCTCGCCGCGGGGAATGGGTTTCTGGGTAATCACTTCATCACCGCGACCTACAGTGGCGATGCCAACTTCGTCGGTGGAAGCACGACGCTGGTGCAAAAGGTTCACGCGCGGGGTACGACCACGACAGTGAGCTCATCAGCCGAATCCCTCCGCGATCGGGGAGACGATCACCGTTACCGCGACGGTCGCATCAGTGCCGGCTGGCTCTGGGATTCCCACAGGCATGGTGACTTTCCAGGAGGGCTCGAACGTTCCTGGCGCAAGTTCCGCTCAACGGCAGCGGCACGGCTTCATTCCAAACTTCCACTTTAGCGGCCGGCGATCATACGATCACAGCGACTTACGCTTCGGACACCGTTTTCGCCGCCAGCAGCGGCAGCGCGGTCCAGTCCGTCGCGGCCCCCGGCACCCCCACGCCAACACCGGCTCTCACTCCTACACCGACACCCACTCCCGGCGGCACAGCTTCACCAACACCGGGCCCCACCTCTTCACCTTCTCCGACTCCCACAGCCACCCCCGCGCAGGCCGTCAACCTTTCCACCCGCATGCGGGTTCTGCCCGGCGATAATGTCGGCATCGGTGGTTTCATCATCACCGGGACGGCGCCGAAACAGGTGCTTCTCCGAGCGATCGGACCTTCCCTGGTCAGCTCCGGTGTTGTCGAGCCGCTTCCCCGATCCGGTGCTCGAGCTGCACGGCCCCGATTCGTTCGTTACGATTACGAACGATAACTGGCGGGATGATCCGGTGCAGGAACAACTGATCAAGGATACATGGATTCCACCGACCAACGATCTCGAGTCAGCGATCCACGCAACGCTCGTTCCAGGTGCCTATACCGCTGTGTTCAGAGGAAAAGACAACAGCGAAGGAATCGGGCTGGTGGAAATCTACGATCTGAATCCAGCCCCTTCCTCGAAACTGGCCAACATCAGCACGCGGGCTCTCGTCGGCATGGGCGACAACATCGTCATCGCGGGTTTCATGCTGGGCGAGCACAGCGGCACCAATCGCGATGGCATTGCGCGGCCTCGGCCCGAGCCTGGCCGGAGCGGGAATAGCCAATCCGCTCAGCAATCCAATTCTCGAGCTGCGCAATGGGAATGGGACGCTCCTGCTGGCGAATAACGATTGGCAGGATAACTCGGCACAAGCCGCTGCGTTGACTTCGGCCGGCCTGGCCCCGACGAATCAACTCGAGGCTGGCATCGTCGCCACCTTGCCACCGGGTCTCTACACCGCGTTGCTGGCGGGCTTGAACACCGGCACTGGCATCGGGTCTGGTCGAAGTCTACGACCTCGGACCTTAACAGACGCTCCGCAGCTGCGCAACAGCTCCTCGTTCCCAAACTCTGTTTGGGAATGCAATTGTCCTGGCAACTCCAGTTGCCCCGCCGCGAAACAGAGTTTCGAAGACAAGTTCGCTCAAAGAGTTTGGAGATGATAGCGCTCGGACAGGGACGGGACGCTAACCCTCCGGGTTGATTAGCGCTTTCCTGGTAGGGCGAGACTCTGTCGAGCCGCGCGGGTTGACGGGACATTCGTTCGGCTCGACGGAGTCTCGCCCTACCGAGAGAGCCCAGCGACTCCTCGTTCCCAAACAGAGTTTGGGCGAGGATCATGGAGCCGGCACGCCCTCGTGCCGGTGAGCAATCGCGACCGCGATCTGTTTACCCGGTCGTTAATTCAGATTGTAAATCTCAACCAGCGCTATGCCGATAGTGCCATCCTTCCCGGCGACGATGGCCGTAAACTGGCCCGGAGGCGCCAGGGAAGTAAAGATGCCGGATTCCTTCGGATGCGGGAGAGCCAGGCCGTTCGCGGTGAGTTGCGCGGCGGCCGCCGGATCGCTTTGCCAATCGTCGTTGGAAACCATGACAGTCCCGTTGGCGTTGTAGAGCTCGAGGGTCGGATCGGCCATGACGTTACTCAAGCCCGAGCTGGTCAACGATGGTCCGAGCGCGCGCACCGCTATCCGGGTCGGATTGTTTGTTCCTCCCAGGGTAAAGCCGCCGATCATCACGTTGTCGGCCGTCAGAACAAATCCACGGGTGCTGATGTTCGCCAATTGCGAGTCGACCGCCTGGCCAACGTCGTAGGCTTCCACCAAGCCGACGCCCGCCGTTTGGCCGACTCCGCTGATGATCGCGGTGTAAGCTCCGGGGTCCAAGGTAGCCAGGATAACCGCTTCCCTGTCGTCGGTCGGTTCGTAGACGGTGCCTTCGATCTGCGACCTTTGCGGACTATCCTTCCAGTTGTCGTTCGAGATAATCAACGCGCCATTCGGTCCGCGCAGTTCGAGGAAAGGATCAGCGAGCACAGTCGCGGCGGGAACATTCGAGCTGGCCAGCGATGGCCCAAGGCCGCGCACCAGCCACAGGCTTGGCCGCATTCCCAGTGATAATGAATCCGCAGATCATCACCCTGTCGCCGGTATCGACCCGCAAACGGGTGGAAATATTCAGCGCCTGAGCTGGCGTCGGACTTGGAGTCGGAGTGGGACTTGGAGTCGGCGTCGGAGTCGGCGTGGGGGTCGGGGTGGGAGTTGGAGTGGGGGTCGGCGTCGGCGTTGGGCGTCGGAGTTGGCGCGGGAACGTGCACACGGTTTGGCCGCCGGTGAGCGTTCCGCTGCTGGGATTAAAGTTGGTGTCGCCACTGTATTGCGCGGTCACGGAATGATTGCCCGCGCTCAGCGAAGAGGTGCTGATCTGCGCCGTTCCATTACTCATGCGCCACGGGCGCTCCGAAATTAGAACCATCCACCACGAACTGGACCGTTCCCGTCGGGATGGTGGACGTCGATGTGTTCTGCGTCACCGTGGCTGTGAAAGTCGACTGATTGTCCGCCGACCGAGGGGTTCAGCGACGATGCGACGGTCGTCGTCGTATCAGCCTTGGTCACCGTTACCGACTCGTTCGGATCGCCACACGCCGTGGCGACGGCCTTGTTGTTGAAATCCCCGCTGTAAGCGGCTACCCACCGATAGACCCCGGCCCGGGTGGGGGTGAAACTGCCCGAATTATACTGGCCATTCCCAGTTACGCTGACCTCGGCCACAAAGGCAGGAAGGGTCGCGCAACTCGCGTCATCCGGCCCGTACGCGTAAAACGCGATCGTTCCGCTCGGGGCATTTCCGCCGCTCAATGTCGCCGTATCGGAGATCGAACCGCCGAGCGCGACCGAGCCAGAGGCGACCGTGGTCAAAGTCGGCGCTGCCGAAACCACCGCAGTGGTGGCTACGGAGGTGTTATTCTCGTTATCGATATCCATCGATGAGGAGACCACCGCGATGTTTGTGTATTCGGTCCCGGGAGGGGTTCCGCTCGGGATGTGTCCAACCAGAGTGAAGGTACTGGTGGCTCCGGGCGCAACGTTGTTGTTGGTGCAGACGATCATACCGCCCTGCGCCGCCGGAGGAGTGGAACAAACCCAGGCCGGCCCCGACGTTTGATTGAAAGAGACAAACGTCATATCGCCAGGAAGCGCATCGCTCAGTTGCGCGTCCGTGGAGGCGGTTCCCGGCCAATGTTAGTGACTTGGATCGTATAAGTGACGTTCGAATCCGGCAGGGCCTGCTGCGAGTCGCTCATCTTGGTCACGGTCAGATCAGCGCTCATCCCGCCCGGCAGCGTCGTATTGGCAAAAGCGGTATTGTTTTCCTCATTGGGATCTGACGGGAACTGGTCGCCATCCGGGGTGACGATGGGCGGAGTGCTTACGCTCACGACATTGGTGATAACCGTGCCGGGGGGAGTTTCGTTGGTTGATGTTGACCACAAGACGTAAAGAGGTCGTCGGCGCCTACGGGAACGCTGGGACGGGTGCAGGTTATTGTGCCGCTCGTTCCGATCGCAGGGGTGCTGCAGGTCCAACCAGCTGGCGCAGTCAGCGAAACAAAAGTGGTCCCGCCCGGGATTTGGTCCGTTAACGTGGCCTGTAACGAAGCGTCTGGCCCGGTGTTGAAAAGGTGAATCGTGTAAGTGATGTCCGAGCCCGCCGCGGCCTGATCGGGGCCTGTCTTGGTTACACTTAAGTCCGCAATCTGGGCCACGGCGGCAGGGAGAAACACCGCCGACCACAAAACGAGCGTGACTGCGACAAGGGAAAGACGAGTGCGGGCGATGATCATGATTTGAAAGGAAGGCCGCTGCGATTCCGACTTCCGGCGGCAAGGGAGAACGGAAACGAAGAAACCGCTGTTAAGTTGGATCAACGATGCGGGGAATTTTTGTGAAGTCGAGGGAAAGAATCTCTGGCGACGCGTCGAAAAAAATGGTTTTCGCAGCCGGCGAACATTCGGCCAGCGCGAGTTTCGAAGCGGCTTGTTTAAGCCGTGTAAACGAGCGAGCCGCACCGCCAGCAGGTGAACCATTCCCACCCGGGCTCGACATAATTGGCCACGCCGTCATTCCAACAGGTGTAAGCCATTCGCTTCACTCGCGGCTCGGCTTCGGTTTCAGGCCCGGCAAGCTCGACGCCGCGGCCGCCTTTCTTCTCCGGATTCCTGCCTTTGTTTTCTCCAGCCATACGCGAATTCTGCTGCCTTCCCTGGCCGCCCGAAAGTTTCCGCTCGGAGAGCCAGGCAAGGAAGCGCAGGGAATGGAACCCTGCTCTTCCGCTCCTGAAATGCGCTTAGGTGTAATTCAGCGCGCCGCAACGCCAGCACGTGAACCACTTCCAACTTGGGTCGATGTAGTTCCCGGCGCCGTCATTGAAGCATGTGTAAAGCGAGGAGCGCGCACGACCGCCAGCCTCGCTGGCATCCGCGCCTTTTTCCTGTCCGCCGCCGCCTTGATCATCGGGCTTCTTACCAGCTTTTTCGTCAGCCATAACTAGTTTACCTTTCTTTCTGTTGTTGTTTTTGACTCGCCGTCACATCACTCGATGCAGCAGCAAATTCTTATTTCTTTCGTGGCGGTTCAAGAACCTTTTTTCCCACTTGCCTCGCCATCCCTGATTAGACTGATCCTCTCCCGCATCTTGCGAACTATTTTCCGGGAGGCAGTTCGCCGCTCTGGGATCGAAGGAAAACGCATAAAAATCAACCGCCCGACGCGCGCCCGGCCATTCCGGCCATCCCGGCCATTTGCGGAGGACCTGCGGGACCTTCGGCCTCTTTTGGCTTCGCCTCTTCCGCATGAAAGAGTTCATGGAATAATCCGCGGCGGGCCAGTAATTCATCGGCGGTGCCCTGCTCAGCGATCCTGCCGTCATCGAGCACGATAAAGTGATCGCAGAACGGCCTCAGCCACCGCAAATCGTGGTCGACCACCATCACGGTGTGATCCTTGAGGGCGTGCTTGATGATCTCGAGCATGGAAAACTTTTCCTTGTTGTCCATGCCTACGGTGGGTTCGTCGAGGAACAGAACCGAGGGATTGCGGAGCAGGCAGCGCGTTAGCGCGAGCAACTTTTTCTGGCCGCCGGAAAGACGCCGCCCGGCCGCGAACTCTTCATCCAGCGGATTGCCCTGGACGCCCGCCTGCAAAATTTTCCAGACGCCGGTCTTCTCGCAGATCGCGCGGATCTCTTCGTCGGTCGCGTCCTGCTTGGCCATCTGCATGTTGGCCCGCAGCGTATCGTAAAAGAACGCGGGGAATTGCGACATCATCGCGATGTGATTGTAAAGATTGTCGGCGGAATACTCTCCCACAGGCCGGCCGCCCAGCAGCACTTCGCCCTGTTGTGGATCGTAAAAGCGCAACGCCAGCTTGAAGAAGGTGGTCTTCCCCTGCCCCATCCTGGCGACAAACCCGGTAATTTTCCCCGCTGGAATCTCGAAGGAGATGTCGTCGAAGATTTTCCGCGCCGCGCCCGGCTTGTATGAAAACGTGACGTTCTTCGCGGCGAGTGTCGGCTCGACCGATTTCACTTTCAAGGTGCCCGCTTTCTCCTCGCGGCGCGCGCGCGATTCTATCATTTCATTCACGGTCTCGATCGAAGGCCAGGCGTTGCCGGCCATGATGAGATAAACCGAAAGCGACTGGACCGGTTGCATCAGTTGCGGCGCCAGAAGGAAAATGGCGACCACGTTGCCCGCGTTTTCCGGGTTGCCGGATTTGTAGGCCATATAGACCCCGAACGCGAGTAACACCACCTGGACGAGCCAGCTCGGCAGACCACTGATGAGACCCATGTATTCCATGGTCATCGTGTTCTTGAGGCGGGAGCGGAGAAGTGAATCGAGTTGCTTGTCGTGTTTCTTCGCGAACATCGGCTCGGCTTCCATCGCCTGGATCTCTTCCGGCGATTGCATGGCGCCCGTGACCAGACTGTTGAGCGCGACCATTTTTTCCTGCAGGTCGCGCGAAACGTCCCGGACCTTGTTCGACAGCTTCCCGGTAATCCACGGTGAAATAAGGGCCAGGAGCACGATCCCGAGCGGAATGGCCCAGGGCGGAATTACCACCCCAAGAATCGTGAGCGGCGGGCCCTCCATCTGAAAGTTGTAGATGAGCAACCCGACCGTGATGGCCAGCGTCACGATCTGCAGCAGCATGTCCAGACTCACTTGTCGCAGCGTCATCGTCGCCTCGACGGTGAACTGGTTTACCACCGCGTTCAGCTCGCCGGATTCGTGGGTATGATAAAACTCCGGCGATTGCCGGAGCAACCGCCCAAAGAGCTGACTCCGCATCTTATTAGAGAGCGCAAGATCGAGCTTTGTGGCGATGGCCCGCATCGGCAGGCTGATGGCGAGCGCGGCGAGGGCGAAGAGGGCCCACAGGATTGAGATGAAAATCACGCGTTTCTTCGCTTCCTCCGGCGTCGGAGGTTTGGATGGCGGATTCGCCGCAACCGTATTTGCATCCGCCCGCTGGCTGTTCGTCGCCTCCGGAGGCGCGGCCGGGGCCGAAATGCCGTTGAGCGACTTCGTCAGCTCGCCAAACAACTGCGACACCCCGAGGTTCACGCAGTTCTGCACCAGCATCATGAGGCAATAGGCGAGCGCGAGGAATTTGAAAAAGCTCAACAGCTTCCAGCCGAGCTTGAAGATTTTGCCCCAGCCGACATCGCTCAGCTTCGCGCCGGCGCCGCCGCGCCCCCTTGGCTTGGCATCCGCGCCTTCCGGCGGGCGAATTCCCATCAAGCCCCCGGCCGGAACTGACGGCGGACCGGCCTGCGGCCCTTGCGCAGCTTGCGGTCCCTGGCCCCCGGGCGCAGCATTCGATGGCGGTGGTTTTCCCTGCATGGCCCGTCATTGCTAGCAGGCGCTCCCCGCGCTGAGCCAGCTATTTTTTCTTCCTCTTCCTCTACCTCTTCCGCTGAATCGAAAAAAGGGCAGAACGGCAAACAGAAGGAAGAGGAAGCGGGAGAGGAAGATTTCCCCGGATTAATCAATCCAGTTCGTTCTTCACAAAAGATAGGCAGTCGCGGCGACGACGATGCCGGCGACCCCCAGGAGCAGCCCCAGCCACCAGAACTTGTGCGACTGGCCCAGGATCGCGACCGAGCAGACGATGACCGCGATCTGGAGCAGCAGGGCGGCTTGATCGCACCGATCATTGATCGCGGAAAAATTCATCGCTTGAGCCACCAATGCCTCCGCCTCTTTCTTTATCTCAGCCTTCTCAATGTCGTAACGCTGCGCATCCTTCCCCAGCTGGATCGCCCGCTCCCGGGCGTCGCCCGCGCGCTCCTCCGTTGAAAGCCGCATGATCATGTCGCCGTGCATGGCGGCGAGCAGGGCCTTGGTGCTCTTCGCCTGGAAATAATTCCACTGATCGGATGCCTGGCTCGTCCGGAGGATCGCGGAAGTCTTGGCGCTGTCGCTGAGATTCGCGATGAACGAGAGGCAGATCGCGAGAAGCGCAATGGTCAGCGCGACCCTTTTGTCGAAGGGGTCTTTCGCTTCGGGAATTTCGGGTGCGTCGGCCACAATCTTTAAAAGCTCGGATTTCGAATTTTCTTCTTACTCTTCGTAGCACTCGAGATATTTGATCCCCGATCCGGTATTGAAAATCACCACGCGATCGTCCGCTCCGATCTTCTTCGCCGTAACCAGCTTTCGCAACGCGACGAAACAAGCCGCGCCTTCCGGCGCCACGAAGAGTCCTTCCGCCGCACCCACTTCGCGCGTCATCCCGATCATTGCCTCATCCTCCACGGTCACGCCGCCGCCGCCGGACACGCGCAAAATATCGAGCATCAAAAAGTCACCGACCGCTTTCGGCACACGCAACCCGGACGCTACCGTGTGCGCATTCGGAAATTCCGCCGCGACTTTTTCTCCGGCTTCGAACGCGCGCACGATCGGCGCACAGCCGCTCGCCTGCACGGAATACATCCGCGGCCGCTCAGGCCCGATCCAGCCCAACGCTTCCATTTCATCGAACGCCTTCCACATCCCGATCAAGCCCGTCCCGCCGCCGGTCGGATAGAGGATCACGTCCGGCAGCTTCCAATCGAGCTGCTCCGCGAGTTCGTAACCGAGCGTCTTCTTGCCCTCGACCCGATACGGTTCCTTTAACGTCGACATCTCGAACCAGCCTTCCGCCGCCTTGCGCTTCGCGATCTCCGCGCCGCAAGCCGTGATCAGCCCGTCGATCAGGACAACGTTGCGCGCCCAGCTCGCGGCATTCGATGATGTTCGCGCGCGGCGTATCGCTCGGCATGAAGATGTGCGCTTCGAGCCCCGCCCGCGCGGCGTAAGCGGCCAGCGCTCCTCCGGCGTTCCCCGCGCTCGGCACCGCCAGCTTCGTCGCCCCGAGATGTTTCGCCATCGACACCGCCACCGCCATTCCGCGCGCCTTGAAACTTTGCGTCGGATTTTGCGCTTCATCCTTTACCCATAAATCCGGAACGCCAGCCGCTTCACCGAATCGCGCCGCGCGCAGCAACGGCGTCCCGCCTTCGCCGAACGACACCGGCTCCACTTCCAGCGGCAACGGCAACACCTCGCGATACCGCCATAACGATTTCTCCCGCGTCGCCAAATCTTCCCGCTTCAACACCCGCCCCACCGCCGCCAGATCGTAAACCGGAAAGAGCGGCTTCTGGCACTCCGTGCACAGATTCTGCAACTGCGCCCATTCATGCCGCCGCCCACATGCGGTGCAATTCAGATGCGTCAGAAACATTTGGGAACAAACGCTGAAAAGCTGAAAAACTGAAATGCTGAAATTGTCTTGGCGTTTCGCGCACTGAAGGTGGATCGGGCGCTCCGTCGCGCGATGACAAATAATCGGCTTCGCTGCCTAATTAAACATCAAGCGATCCCGCGGGCGCGGGACTCGATCCACCTGATCAGACGCGCGCACGTCCCTTCTCCCATTTCAGCGTTGGACGTTGGACGTTGGACGTTGGACGTTCTCTTCTTCTTTCCTCATGGACGACCCGTCACAACGCCAGCCGCCCGATCCTTCCCCTCACCACTTCGAGCGCGAGACCACCACCGACCTCGACGACAAAACGTCCGACAAGCCGAAAGGCCTCGCCCTCCACACCCGCATCTTCATCGGCCTCACCGTCGGCGTCGTCGCGGGCGTCATCGCCAATATGGCGCTCGGCGGCGACGATCCTCGCATCGCCTGGACCGTCTCGAACATCACCGAGCCGATCGGCGCCCTCTTCCTTCGCCTCTTGTTAATGATCGTCGTTCCGCTCGTCTTCTCCTCGCTCGTCGTCGGCGTCGCCGGCATCGGCGACGTCCGCAAGCTCGGCCGCGTCGGCCTGAAATCGTTCGCCTACTGCCTCGTCATCTCCGCCATCTCGGTCATCATCGGCACCACCGTCGCCAACACCATTCGCCCCGGCGACCGCGTCGATCCCGCGACCCGCGACGGGCTCGCTGCGCGTTACGGCTCCGATGCCGCCAAGCGCGTCGCCGACGCCACCAAGAAACCGGCCACGCCCGACTCCCCGCTCATGCAGGTCGTCAAGACCCTCGTCCCTTCGAACCCCGTCGCCTCCATCGCCGGGATCAAGGTCGGGGAAGAACGCCAGACCGACACGCCCGACATGCTCCATCTGATGCTCTTCGCCGTCCTGCTCGGCATCGCCGCCACGCTCGTTCGGCCGGAAGTCGCCGCGCCGTTCCTCCGCGGCTTGCAGGGCCTTTTCGAGATCTCCTGCAAGATCATCGATATCATCATGAAGGTCGCCCCCTACGCCATCGCGTGTCTCCTCTTTAACAACACCGCCCGCTTCGGCCTCGATCTTCTTGGCGCGCTCGGCTGGTTCGTCGTCGCCACGCTCCTCGGCTTCGCCCTCCATATGTTCGGCGTTTACTCCCTCTCGGTTTATTTCCTCTCGCGCATCAACCCGCTCGAGTTCTTCCGCCGGATCAAGACCGTCATGCTCACCGCCTTTTCCACTTCCTCGTCCAACGCCACTCTCCCCACCGCGTTGCGCGTCTCCGAGGAAAACCTCGGTGTCCCGCGCGAGATCAACGCCTTCGTCCTCACCGTCGGCGCGACCGCGAACCAGAACGGCACCGCCCTTTACGAAGGCGTCACCGTATTGTTCCTCGCCCAGCTCGCTGGGATCGATCTCACCGTCTGGCAACAGCTCGGCATCGCCTACTTCGCCATTCTCGGTGGAATCGGCACCGCCGGCGTCCCGAGCGGCAGCATTCCCTTCATCATCGTCATGCTCGCCACCTACGGCATCAACCCCGCCCTCATCGCCATTATTCTCGGCGTCGACCGCATCCTCGACATGTGCCGCACCGTCCTCAACGTCACCGGCGACCTCACCGCCGCGACTTATGTCGCGCGCTCGGAGGGCTTCAAGCTGCTGGGGCGCAAGGTGTGAGGTCGGAGGCCAGAGATCAGGAGTCGGAGATCAGCCTTCGTCCTCGTTCTCGTCCTCGTTCACGTTCTCGTGCTCGTGCTCGTGCTCGTGCTCTTGCTCTTGCTCTGAAGATTCGAGATGCAGGATGCGCGATTCGAGGATTCAACGCTCTTGTCTCCAGCCTCGTTCCCAAACTCTGTTTGGGAACGCCATTGTCCCGGAAGCTCTGCTTCCTTCCGCTTCTGCCCTCCGCCCTCCGCCCTCCGACTCCTTCGTTACCGGATTATGCTCGCCAGCTTTTAGCGCGGCTGGTCTAATTCGCGTGGAGCCGAAACGCTCGGGACAACCAGGAGGAATGACGGATGGGAAACGGAAAACGCACCATAGAAACCGACGTCGATGAACTGCCGAGCCTGGCGAAAACCCGCCTGGCGGCCCAGGCAAAACGCGGCCGGAAGTTGCAGGCCTATGATAAAAAACTGATCGGCAAATTGCTGGGACAGCTTGGAGTGACGGCAGAGGAGCTTGAAAAGCGCGCGGACGCTGACTTTGCCGAGGCGAAGGCGGAATCCGCCCAGCGGCTTAAGCAACTGCGGGCGCTCCAGCGCGCCCAGGCTAAAGGACGTGCGCCATTGCGAGCGCGGATCGAAGCGGCGTTTACGCGAAGCGAGGTGGCGAAATGAGCACTCAGTTCGCTTTCCGCGCCGTTTCCACAACGGCCTCGATGCCGGCAGAAGATAATTTCGCCAACGACAACAGTGTCTTAACGGTCACGACCCAGCCGACCGCCGATCCCACTTCGGATGCGATCAATAACATTCGCTTTGCCTGTAATGGATTCGCGGGTCATGGAACCGAGTTGGCCCTGTTCACGTTAAAGACATTCCATACCTTCGAGTTTCACCCGCAGGCAGAGGGACGCCTGGTCGCCGCCCACACCCATTTTCTGCCCCAGGGCGGGGTTTCCCTGACCGCGCGCAAACCGACGTGGCTGTTCGATCGGCCGGGCTTCGCGAAATTCAATATCCTCATGGCCATGCGTGTCCAGGTTTTTGCAGCGAACGGCAACCGGGTCTTTCGGGGCTTCAGGAAAGAGGTCACAATATTCTCCCGCACGGCAGAAGCGCGCTCGTATTCGGCTTCCAGCGAAGGCGCGGTCGACGCGGATCTGCTGGATTTTTCGAGAACCCGGTCAGTCGGGATAAGAGTAATTCCATCGGATACAATCGAAGTGCAGGCGCGCTTCACAGCCCAGGCTCTGGCCATGGACGGCGCTGAGTTTGTTCTCGATTTTGCCTCCGTCCCCGCGAGCCGCGGGGAACCTGGGGACGGCCTAAACTCACCGTTCGCCGTGATCAATATCGCGGAATGAAGTCGGCGCAGCAGCAGGTCGTCCGGTCGCAAGCCACCTCAATCAATAGCCCGGTAGGTTGGGATTGCATTGTAGTCTAGGCAGCACGTTTAGAAGGGCGATCACCGGACACTAAAGTCTCGACGGCTCTCTTGTTCATGACTTTACTTCTCGGCATGTCTTTTACGCGCCGGATTGCTCTCTGTCTTTGTCTCACCCTTTCGTTGGTTTGCTTCGCCCTCGTCGCCCTGGGGGACGAAGGGATGTGGACGTTCGACAATTTCCCCGCCAAACAGGTCCAGGAAAAACATGGATGGGCGCCGGACAAGGCCTGGCTGGAACGCGTCCAGGCTTCGGCCGTGCGTCTGACTGGTGGTTGCTCGGCCTCGTTCGTCTCGCCCGACGGTTTGGTCCTTACCAACTACCATTGCGTGATGGGTTGTGTGCAGGAACTCTCCACGAAGGAGAAGGACCTGGCCAAGGAAGGCTTTACGGCCGTCAGTCGGAGCGAAGAGCGCACCTGCGCCGGCCAGCAGGCCGAGGTGGTCACCTCGATCACGGACGTCACGCCTCGCGTGCAAACCGCCATCGGGAAAAACACCGGCGCCGCTTTGGCGAAAGCGCGCGACGCAGAGATCGCGGCGATCGAGAGCGAAAATTGCAAAGACAAAACCCGCGAGCGCTGCCAGGTGGTGACGCTTTACGGCGGCGGACAATACAAACTGTATCGCTACCGGAAATATTCCGATGTGCGCCTGGCCTGGGCGCCCGAATTGCAGGCGGCCTTTTTCGGCGGCGATCCGGATAATTTTAACTTCCCCCGCTACTGCCTGGATGCGGCCTTTCTGCGAGTTTACGAGGACGGAAAACCGGTCGCGACGCCGCAGTTCCTGCGTTGGAATCCCCGAGCACCGACCGCGGGCGAACCGACTTTTGTGGTGGGCAACCCGGGATCGACCCAGCGCCTCTTTACCGGCAGCCAACTCGATCGGCTGCGCGATGTGACCTTTCCCATGCTCGCGCCGCTCCAGTCAGAATTTCGTGGCCGTCTCATCGCGGCCATGGCGGGAGACGCGGAAAAGACGCGAACCGGCTCCGACAAGATTCTCTCCGTCGAAAACAGCTACAAGGTGATAAGCGGCCAGTGGCAGGCCTTGCGTGACCGGGAATTCCGGGAGCGACTCGCCAAAGGGGAGGCCGACCTGCGCGCCCGCGTGAAGAGCAAGCCCGCCCTCCAAAAAGAGATTGGCGATCCATGGAGCGAGATCGAAAAAGCCATCGCCGTGCACCGCGACATTTACCCTGAGCTGATCATGCTCGAGTCGAACGCCGGATCGGGTTCAAAGTTGTATTCTTACGCCAAGGAGCTGGTTCGGAGCGCGAAAGAACGCGAAAAGCCGGACGGCGAGCGGCTCCCCGACTACTCCGAATCGAAACTGCCGCTCCTGGAAAAGAAGATCACCGACGAGGCGCCGGTGTATCCGTGGCTGGAAGAATTGAGCCTGGGCTTCTGGCTTTCCAAGACGCGTGAGGTGCTCACGTCAGCAGATGAGCGCGTTGGGAAACTACTCGGGAAAGACTCGCCGGAACAGTTGGCGAAGAGCCTCGTGGATGGGACGAAGCTCGGCGATGCGAAACTGCGCAAGGAGCTTTGGCAAGGCGGGCTGCAAGCTGTCCGGCAATCCACCGATCCGCTGATCAAGTTTGTCCTGGCCAATGACGACGCCGCCCGCGCCCTGCTCGATCGTTTTCGCGCCGAGGTGGACGCGCCGACCACGGCCGCGCAGTCGCGTTTGGCCCGGGCGCGTTTCGCCGTCTATGGCGAAAGCCTGTATCCTGATGCCACCTTCTCGCTCCGGATTTCCTACGGGGTGGCGCAGGGATGGAAGGAACGCGAGCGCGACGTTCCGTTTGCTACGAATTATGCCGGTCTCTTTGAGCGCGCGACCGGCGCTCTGCCCTACGAAGTGGCGGCCAAGTTTACCGCCGCCGAAGCGAAGCTCGATAAGGCGACCGTCTTCAACTTCAGCACGACGAACGACATCATCGGCGGCAATTCCGGCTCCCCCGTGATCGCGCGCGATGGGTCTGTCATCGGCACGGCCTTTGACGGCAACATCCATTCGATCGGCGGCTCCTACGGCTTCGATGAGCGCGTTAACCGCACCATCGTCGTCTCCGCCGCGGCGGTGCAGGAAGCGCTGGAGGAAGTCTACAACTCTCCCGAGCTTGCGCGCGAGCTTCGGGGCGAGGTCCCAGGAGTGTCCAAGCCTTAGCCATTTCGATCAACGTAATCCTCTGAAAATAGCCCAGCGCTTTAGCGCTGGGCAAATGATCAACCCGTTGCTGCGGAAGTCCCGGAGGGACGACAGGCCCCTTCGAGCATTCTGCCGTCCCTGTCGGGACTTTGCCTTTTTTCTTTCCAAAAATCCCAGCGCTAAAGCGCTGGGCTATTTTCAGGAGGAGAGATAAACCTAAAAGCTCACTCATGAAAAAAGCATTTCTCATAATCTGGTTCTTCGCCTCGTCGCTCGGGTTCGGCACCACGAGCGGGATAAATTTCGTCTATCAACCGTTGACGACGAGTGGCACCGATGAGACCCCGGCCATCATCATCGCGAAGATTCCGGTCATCGCCGTCGGCGAGCTGGAAAACCTGCTCCAATACATTTCCATGCCGCTCAAGCTTCAGCAGCATGAATTTGGACACGTCGACGACTCCAATCTGCTCTCCTCACTCAAAATCAAAGTCTCGTGCGAGTGGGTTTCAGACAGTGAGTCCGCGGTGACGCTGGACTTATCCGCCATGGAGCCGACGGAATCCGAGGAAGTGACCGACGACGCCGTGGTCAAGGCCGCGCTCGATTGCATTCGGCGCACGATTGACGAGATCGGGGGAAAAAAGACGTGGAAGATCCGCATCCTTTGCCGCGAGCAAGAGCGGGCCAAGTGGAGCAAGTATGAGACGGCATACCGCCCGAAGGCTCGCAAAAAATAGGACTACGCCCTGGCATTTGAATCTCGGCATCAAATTTTCGCACGCGAATGACCGTGGCTTGACCTGACGGTTGGCTCACACGAAAATTCAGCGGACAAAAAAACCACTGAATCGAAAAGGAATCGCTTATGAGAGAGGCTGTTCATGTGTCGACCGGCAAGGACCGGTTTAGGGAGAACGAAATGATGATCTGGGGGTTGCTGCCGCTCTCGATCAAGCTCTCGGGAAGCGACACCGGAGGAGAGCTGCTCGTGTTCGAGCATAACGGCATCCGCAAAGGGGGTCCGCCCCGTCATGTGCATTTCGCCCAGGATGAATGGTTCTATGTCATCGCGGGCGAGTTCGCTTTCGAAGTAGGTGACAAGCAGTTCCGCCTGGGGGCGGGCGAGACTCTTTTCGCGCCCCGTAATGTTCCTCATGGCTGGGCCTGCGTCGGCGCGGAGCCAGGCACGCTGCTCACCACGGTGTCGCCCGTGGGGACGTTTGAGACTTTCATTCTCGAGACGACCAAGCACCCCACTCTTCCCTCGCCCGAAGAAGTGGAGAAAGCGTTCGCCTCCCACGGCATGAAAGTAGTCGGCCCTCCGCTCGAGGTCTAAGAGATTCCATTCTGAACAGGAGGAAAACGGAATTGTAGGGCGACCGCGTCGGTTGCCATGATCGACAGGTTCGGCAAGCGGTGCGCTTGCCCTACAATCCGAGGAAACAGCCGTAATCGAACAGGAGGAAACGGAGGGAACAGAGTTTCTTTTCCTCAACCTCCGTTTCCTCTGTTATCTCCTGTAGGAATTCTATTTCTCCCCTCGTCTTCCCGAGTGGTCATGAAGCACCTGATTTTTTCTTTAGCGGCGATCCTGTTTTTGGCTGGCGGAACAGCGGGGCGTTCAAATGAGCCCGACAGCCCATGCCAGGGGTTGGACCGGAAAGTGGTGGCGCTGATTGACCAGTATGAGGAACTGCTAGAGCGGCGGCGACAATTGCCTGATGGAGTGTACGACAAGGATCTGCGGGATCATGGAGGCAAGCTGCATAACGTTCTCCATGCATTAGGCCGAGAGCTTGGCCGTCCTCCTTCCACGAAGAAGATCATTGTCGGGTGCCTGGGAAACCCCGACGCGATTAAAAACGAAGTCGAGATGGCTCGTTTTCTTGAGATCTATGAGCGCGAGCGGCGGAAAGCCGGGCGAGAACCACGGCCGAAGCGAGATCGGGAATACCTGGTATACCACTGGAGAGGCGGACACGACTTCATGTTCTTCATCAATGAAGGCGGACTGATCGTCGATCATGGGTGGTGGTTTGCCTACGAGTAAGCCCGCAGTTCAAACAGGAGATAACCGAGAAAACAGAGATTCGCCCTCCGTTTCCTTTGTGATCTCCTGTAGAAATGCTTCGATGACGTGGAATTGGATGTATCACGGACTAATCCCGGAACTCATAGTAGAGCGAAATAATCTACGCTTGCCCTTAGAGAATTACGGAACCGGCATCCACCAATTGATAATTTTAGCAATCGCTGTGTTGGAAAGAGAGGATGCCCTAGTGGGCATAGAAGAGCCAGAGATTCACCTTCACCCACTCCTGGGAGAATTTCGAGCTGTCATGACCTGGTCCGATATCGGGGTGCTGGCGGAACTACTCGGCGCAATCGGCGTCATCGCGTCGCTGATTATATGAGCCGGCAGGTCCGGCAGAACACGCGGGGCACACGCGAATTGGACGGCTCAGCGCGCGGGGGCGGTGATGGTGGGGGCGGTGGTGAATGGCTTGATCCCGAGCTTCGGGTAAACCTCAGTCGGGAAGTAGACGATGCCATCTTTGACCACCATGCGGATGGTCTTGATCGCCTTGAGCTCGCGGGTAGGGTCGCCCGGAACCAGGAAGAAGTCCGCCAGCCTTGCCTTTCTCGATGGAGCCCAGCGTCTGATCGCGGCCGGTGTGCCGCGCCGTCTCGAGCGTCGCGCGCGCCAGGATCTCGGCTGGGGTCATGCCGATCCGCTGATAGAGCTCGAGCTCGCGGTGGAGGGTGAAGGCACCGCCGGTGTCGGTGCCGGGCACGATCATGATCCCGCGCCGGTGCGCCTCCGCCAGCAGGCGCGTGATCTGCTCGAAGGCTTCCTTGTAGGCAACGTCGTCCTCAGGCGCGGAGGCGTCGGTGAGCGCCTGCATCTTGCCGCGCCGCCAGCCGATCGGCATGTGCTCGAAGTAGTCGGCGGTTCCCGGCGGCATCACGCCGGTGCGGTTCAGCGTCAGGTCCTCGTGGATCACGAAGGTGGGGTCCAACGCGACCTTTCGATCGATAAGGCGCTGCAGCGTGGCCTGCACCGGTGCGCTCTTCAGGTCCAGCTGCGGGAGTCGTCGCAGAGCGGTCAGGCGCAGCAGCGTGCGCGTGTCCTCTTCTGGCTTCAACACCCAGCTCAGCATTAGCTGATTGACGTGGGTGACCTCGTCGTAGCCGGCGTCGATCATTGCGTCCGCGGTGGTGAACGCCGGCACGTGGCCGAGCACACCCATGCCGTGGACGCGCGCCTCCCGGACCATTTCGGGAACCCACGCCGGGTTGATGCTCGAGTAAACCTTGATGTCGTCGTAGTCGCGGGCGGCGTACCAGCGCACCGCCTCCACGGCGGCGGCCTCGCTGTCGACGACGATGCCACTCTGGTTATTGGTCGCGCTCTTGCCCTCGATCATCCCGGCACGGATCACGCGCGGGCCGGCGAGCACGCCCGAATCGATGTTGCGCACCAGCCGGTCGAGGCTGGCGTTGTCTGAGCCCATGTCGCGCACGCTGGTGACACCGGCGAGAACGTTGCTTAACGCGCTTATCTCGCTGAGGTGGGCGTGCATCTCGAACAGACCGGGGACCAGGGTGCCGCCGTCGCCGTCGATAGTGGTCTCGCCCGGCGTTGCCGGCGTGTCGGGCGGCGAGACGGAGGCGACCCGGCCGCGGTAGAAGACGACCGACACGGGGCCGGTGAGCGCCTTCGCGCGGGGATCAAAGACCCGGACGTTGCGGATCCGGACCGGTCCCTCGAAACGGTGGGCGGCCTGCTTCTGGATGGCGGTGAACCAGTCGGCGCTCCAACGCCCGCTCAGGTCGCGCAGGCGCCGCTCCTCTCCTTCCAAGCCCTCCCGGACCAGGGCGAAACGGGGATTGGCGCGCGCCAGCAGTTCACCCTTCGAGTCGAGCACGACGGTCGCTGGCGTGAGGTCGAGCCCCAGCAGGCGCCAGACCGTAGCGCTTACCGGTCCAGCGGCGCCCTTGAGTTCCAAGTCCTCGATCTTCTCCAGCCGGATGCGGCCGCCTGGCAGCGCGGGCATTTCCCGATCGGAGTCCTTCAGCAGGGCGCGGGCGTAGAGACCCGCGTCCCACAGGCTGCCGTGCTGGGCCACATAAAGGCTCGGCTCGGAGACAACGGCGTTCCCCGCTCCCATGGCGTCCTTCCAGCTCGCGCGGTCGCCTTCGAGTTGAAAGGTCTCTTCGGTCTTGCTGCCGAAGGTTGTGGCGCCGGTCACCTTCCATCGGACGGGCAGCCCCTGCGCGTCCAGCTCCAGCGTCTCGGCGCTCGACGGTCCGCGACCATTGATCTTGTAATCGTAGGAGATGGTCTTGCGGCGCTCGTCCCCGTCGACGTTCAGGAAGCCGACCTTGTTCCCGTTGGCCACGACGACGAATCGTTCCGGCGCGGCTTGGGCCGCAGAGGCGACGGCGAAGGCAAGCGCAGCCACAAAGCGGATCGCCGCGCGACTTCTCCTGGACATCTATTGCTCTTCGCGCACGACGTCATCCTCGGCTGTGTGCGCCGGCTCAATGATACGCGGAAATCACAGAGGGAAATCACAGAGGGGTCAGTCCTTAAGATTGATGAACATTCGACTCCGGGAAGCCCGCCCAAAGTAAAAATCATCTCACGCTCTTTTCCAACAATCGCAATCTTAAGGACTGACCCCTGATTTCGCGCTACTCGCCATGCGTTCGCGCGGCGCGATAAGTTTACCGGCGCATCCAAAATTGGTTTACCGGCAGATCGGCGCTGGATAATTTCAAGCTGTCATGACCTGGTCCGATATCGGGGTGGTGGCGGAACTGCTCGGCGCAATTGGCGTCATTGCGTCGCTGATTTATTTGAGCCGGCAGGTCCGGCAAAACACGCGGGCCGTGCGAATGGCCAACGCGGCGGCCGGTCAGAATAACTTTCAGCAACTGGCCCGCTTCCTCTATGAGGATAGGGAGGGCTGTGCGCTAATCCTTCGGGCTATGGAGGGAGCCGGCGACCTTACGCCGGCGGAGCGGCTTTCTGCCTACGCCTATTTTTTCGATTTCCTGAAAACGGCTGAGCTTGCGCATTATCATTTCCGTCATGGCGAGCTCGACGCGCCTTTTTGGGCGGCATCGTTACGGTTCTACCAGGCTTACTTCAGCACTCCCGGGTTTCGAGCCTACTGGGCGGAGCGCCGGACCGCGTTTCTCCCGGAATTCCAGGAGGCCATGGAAACCTGGCTGGCCACGCCGCCTCCCACCCGGGCACCGCACGAGCTTGTTTCCCAAGCCTCAACCGGTGGCGTCTCCTGATGATAGCCCAGTGCTTTAGCACTGGGGAACGATCAAGCCCATTCTTAGAGTCCTGAAGGGACGAAAGAAGCTCGGGGGAGCATCGCATCGTTTCGTCGCGAACACACAATGCGGGGCTGAACCGGTGAGGAATGCGCTCTGCCGTCCCTGTGGGACTCTGCTATTTTTCTTTCCATAATCCCCCAGCGCTAAAGCGCTGGGCTATTTTCGGAGACGATGGATCTCGCGGACCGACTGCGGTTCGCGGTGGGCTGCCGGGGCCTCCTCGCCGTCTTAAAATTTCGTCAGCCCATTAGGGGAACCGAAACGGTCAGTCTGTGAATCTCAGCGAATTCAGATTGCTTATCCGGACTCAACTATCTTAGCTCTCCGCCGAAACATGCGTCCCTCCAGCCTCGTGCTCGCCGCAGCTTCAGCCCTGCTCATGGCCTTCACCGCCGATCTGTCGGCCGAGAGTCTGCCGAAGATCCGTCCGGCGCTGATTGGGTCGGGGCCGGGGTCGCTCGTCAATTTGATCGAGACCCAGAAGCTGTTCGAGCAAGGCCAGCGCGACGCCTGGGTGACGTTTGAATGTGCGATCTTAGGCGATGGGGTCGTCCGCCCCAGTGATTTCTTCACCGCGTCACCGGACTCTGGTCTGCTCAAGAATGAAGTCAGACGGCGCTTGCGACAAACGAGATTTATCCCGGCGGTGTACAACCACAAACGAACCTGGTCGTGGTTTGCGGGCACCGTGGTGTTTGTCGTGGCAGATGGACGGCCACGTCTCCGGATTTATGCCCATCAGGATCTCGATGAAATCAAACGCGGCACCGACTTCGTCGCGCCGCAGATAATCGACGTGCCGACTAATTACTATCACAACTTCCCGAAGGCTCCAACCGCAGCGGCGCACGATTATGCCGCCGGGGTGGTGAAACTCCGGCACAGCGTGGATGCGAATGGGAAGACGACAAACGTTGAGGTGATAAGCGAGCCGTCGGGCTATCAAATGGGCGATTATCTTAAAAAGGCGCTCCCTCGTATCGACTTTACGCCAGGCTACCGCAACGGAAGACCAACCGCGACGACTTATACCCTCACCTGGTGGTTTGGACGGACGGTCGGGTGGTAGAGTTTGCCGAGCTGAGAGGCCGTTGTGTCGCCGGCGACCAAACGCTTTGTTTCGAGTTGTCGAGCAGCATTTTGAGCAGCTCATCGATAATAGCCCAGCGCTTTAGCGCTGGGGGCAATGATCCCGCCGTGAACGAGTCCTGCAGGGACGAAAGAAATCTACTCGATCATCGCATCGTTGAAGGGAAGGCGATGGCGCTGCAGGAACACAATAACTTCGTCGCGATATGTTTTCGTCCGATGGTGTTCCTCCTGATCGCGGATATAAGCGCATGTTTCCTCAATCCCAGATACACCAATGGTGAACGCGCCATATCCCTCTTGCCACGCAAACTTTCGAAGCAGCGGAAACGTCTCGTGAATCCATTTTGACGAATTGCCTTTCACAAGCTGTATGGCTTTCGAGACGGATAGGGTCGCCGGTAAACTAAGGAGGATGTGAACGTGGTCGGCGACTCCACCGATCGCCAGCGCTTTCATGTGATTCTCGCGGGCGATGCCGCCCAAATACGGCCAGAGACGTTCCCGGATGTCAGGCGTCAACATCGGCGCGTTTCTTCGTAGCAAAGACGCAATGGTGGAGAGAACTGGTGAAGGAATGCATCTGCCGTCCCTGACGGGACTCTGCCTTTTTGAATCCGAAATTCCCAGCGCTAAAGCACTGGGCTATTTCCAAAGGAGGATCCGACGATCTTTAAAGAACCTAGCGAAACGGCGGTTCTTTCAGGTCCCGCCTTCGCCAAATCCGGCAGGCTTGCCTTCCGCACGCCGGCCACAATAGGATCGCCGGGTGCTATCCACCCGGCATTCCATGGCAGTTCACCGAAACGACGTCCTGCTGAAAGCCGTGACGTTTTTAGTTCTGGCGGTGGAAAGCGCAGTCGCTCAGCGTTCGCTTGATAAAGAACGTCCTTTCGATGGGGTTCCCGGCATCCTCATATCCTGTCAGCCCGTCGCGAACGTGAAATGGACATCGGACGCTTGCACTCATTTGATCGATGAGGTGAAACGCCGGGCCGCGGAGTCGAAATTGGGTGTCTCCGTTCAACCAAGCTCGCCGGACATGGCCGAGAAGAAGTTTGGTCAGACGGATGGTTTTGATGGCGACAAGGCCATCCGGATGGCCTGGACGTTCAAGGAATCCACTGCCGCGGAGGGACGGATTAATCTCAAGTTAGTCAGCCATAGGATTTGGGAGGCGAAAGAGGGGGAATACCATCCGCAGTTGGGGCCGCGGCAGTCGGAACTCTTCCACATGCAAAGCATCATCTTCGACCCAGGCATCCGCTTTAACGACGCCAAGGGCTACATGAACAGGGTGCTCGATACGTTCTTTGAATTTGGAGAAGGCAAAGACAAGGGGACTAAATTCTGAGCTTTAAACGCTGGCCGATTGCGAGCTGGCTGTTCGTTATCCATGCGGCGTTGGTCGTGGTGATCTATATTCAGTGGGCCACCGCCAGTAGCGTCGAACGGGGCATGATCTGGATGACGATTTTATCCTCGATTGGCCGTCGTCGTATCTCTTTGTCGATCGTCCCGGGAAGATGGGGCTGTTCGCGGCGAGCGTCATCCTGATCGGAGGAACGCAATGGGGACTGGTCGGCGCGGTTCTCGATTTGCTCCGAACGCTGGTCAAGGGCCGGCAACAAAAAGTAAAAATTAGGAAGTAGGAAACCAAGCGAACGGGCCGCGGTAGCTGATCTCGCTCGCTAAATTGCCTGTCATGGGAACACGAAAGCCAAACATGGCAGCGAGCCTTCGCGCAATCCGCGCAGTGTTGTTTGAAGATTGGGACCCGTGTTCTGTCCGAGACGTACCTGAAGCACACGACGAGTATGATTCATACGTGCTACAACTATACGGGATGCTTCGGAACAGCGCCTCGGCGGATCAGTTGGCCGAGTATTTGGCGCGCGTCGAAATCGATATGATGGGTATGACGGTGCGCAGAGAAGCCTTGATTCCGGTGCGCGCAACGGCTTCTTGCCGTTGACGTATCTCAGGATGAGCCGAGCCAATGACTCTGGCCCGGGCGATGAAAAGGAGCCGTCCCAAGCCGACTGCTGATATGCTGTGGTGCTAGAGCTCATGCAACTCAACCAGGTCACCCTTCCAGCAATCGACGTGGCCGCGTCGGTTGCGTTCTACCGAAAGATGGGATTCGAGATCATTGTCGACTCGCCGCATTACGCCCGCTTCAAATCGGTCGTGGGCGACGCCACGTTTTCAGTGCATGCCGTTGACTGACAGCGGCGAGCCCGCGAAAGCGATCGTTTATTTCGAATGCACCGCGCTGGACGAACAGGTCGCTGCGCTCCAGGCCAAGGGGATTCAGTTCACGCAGGAACCGCGGGATGAACCATGGCTGTGGCGGGAAGCTCGGCTCCTTGATCCGGCCGGGAACGTCATCTGCCTTTACCACGCAGGCGAAAACCGACTGAACCCACCGTGGCGCGTGAAGACGTAAACGGAGATGCTAGCGTGCTCCGAAAGCATTCGAATCATAAGTTCTAAGATGCAGCGGGAAATTAACCGCGGATGACTCGGATCCAGACGGATAAAGGACAGGGAAACTGCTCCTCCTCCTTTCCCATCCGCGACATCCGTGTAATCCGCGGTCAAAAGTCAGGAGAAGAATATGAATGATCTACGTTATCCAAACGAAAGCAGACAATATCGCGAGGCGCGCGAGGCGTTGCTCAAGGAGGAACAGGAGCTGGTCGAAAAGGTGAAGGCCGTGGCGGCGAAACGCCGCGAACTTCCTCGCGGCGGGGAGCTAAAGGAGGACTACGTTTTCCAATGGGCCAACGACGGGAAAGTAGGAGAAAGCGTGAAATTTTCCGAGCTGTTTGGAGACAAGAACACGCTGCTGCTTTACTCCTTCATGTTCGGGCCGGGCTGGGACAATCCCTGCACTTCCTGCACGTCGCTGGTCGATGGGTTCGATCGCACCTGGTACCAGGTCAACCAACACGCCGCGTTTGTCGCCATCGCCAAAGCCCCGGCCGAAAAAATCAATGCCTGGGCCAGAGAGCGCGGATGGTCGGAGATCCCGCTCGTTTCCGGATTCGAATCAACTTACCAGGCCGATTACAAATGCCAGGAAGAATCCGATGACATGCAGTTGCCGGTGATGCATGTCTTCCGGAAGCAGGAGGGAAAGATTTTCCATTTCTGGGGAACTGAAACGATGTCGAATCACGTCGACACCGTGTGGGCGTATTGGAACCTGATGGATTTTACGCCAGAGGGCCGGCCGGACATTCTCACTCCGCCCCAGGAGTTCAGGTCCAGGTTCCTGGAAGAGCACTACCTGAGCAAGGAATAGAGCCGCACCCGGTCGCGCGCGCTGCTGGCATGTCTCCCTTTGATAATAGCCCAGTGCTTCAGCACTGGGTCCGCAAGTTCGGGCAAAACCGAAGTCCCGGCGGGACGAAAGAGTGGGTTGAGTGCGATCGCGCTTCTTCCGTCCCCGGGCCGGGGACTCTGACGTTTGAATCCATCATTCCCAGCGCTAAAGCGCTGGGCTATTTTCGGTCAGCGAAGGCGCCCAATTTTCGACCTGACTTCGACTGACTGACCTCTGACCTCCGACCTCCGACCTCCAACGATGACCAACAAGCTCGCGTTCATAACTGGAATACTCGGGACTCTCGCGGTGGTCCTGTTAACGGTTATCGGAGGCGCGAATTTCCCGAACTACAGCCATGCTTCGCAGTTCATCAGCGAGCTCGGGGCCAACGGGGCGCCGAACGGTCGCGTCGTCAGTCTGGCGGGTTTTCTGCCGGCCGGAATTCTCGTTAGTGCGTTCGCGATTTTTGCCTGGCGATCGTTGCCGCGCTCGGGAGCAACCACCTTCGGAATGATCGGCCTGGTCCTGTTTGCCCTGGGATATTTGGTCGCCGCGTTCTTTCCTTGCGAAGGCGATTGCCGCTCGACGGAGCCGACGTTTTCGCAAGCCATCCACAATCTTTTCGGTCTGGCCGGCTACCTCGCCGCGCCAATTAGTTTGCTCTTACTCGGATGGCAGGCACGTCGCTGGAACAAAGGAATGCATCTATCGATTCTTGGATTCATCTGCAGCGCTCTGGCGCTCCTGGGGCTTTTGTTTCTGTCGCCAGAATTCAGATACGTTGGCATCGCCCAAAGAGTTCTGGAGGGGAGCGTCCTGGTGTGGGTAATGAGCTGCGCGCTCTATCTGGGGCGGCGCCGGGAAATGTGACGCAAACCCTCCCCTTCGATGTGAGCATTTCGCCGAATGAATGCGGAAGCCAGCGAATCTTTGAGCAAACTGGCGCCGGAATTACGTCTTCGGCTTGCTCATACATCATATGAAAAACCTCAACGAATTCGATTACTTCAAAGCGTGGCTTCTCTTCTTCTTCATCGCCACCGTCGCTGGAGGAATGCTCGGGATGATGATCGCCACCCCGCTCGCTGCGTTTCTGTCTGCCCAGGAAGTGCCGATGCGCGTGCTGGGAATCATCCTGCAGATCGTCGGATTGATCATCGCAATGCCGCTGTCGTATTTCACTTTCCGCCTCGTCGTCGGGAAATATTTCGTTCCCCAAAATCCAGGATGGAAACAATCTGCCGGCCGGGATTTGAACCAACCGTCGCGCCGGAAAAATCCTTGGCACGCAACAAATCTATCGGCACTCTGCGGGAGAGATGAATCGGAAATCGCCCGAGTCAAGCGCGTGCCACCAAACGAACTCCAGCCTCCAAGCCCAGAACGCCCGACGATTACCTTGCCGGGCGTAAGCGCCGACAAAAGAGCCGCACTCGAAACGCTCCGGAAGAGCATCAGGGCAGCTGTCCCAAAGGCGGAAGAGTGCATCAGCTACGGCGTTCCAGCTTTCCAGCTCAACGGAAAATTTCTCGTGGCGTATGCCGCCGCGAAGAATCATTGCTCCTTTTACCCGGGGGCCGTGGTTAAGCAGCTCAAAGAGTTAAAAAACTACGACACCAGCAAGGGCACGATCCGCTTTCCGGCGGACAAACCTCTGCCTCCGGCTCTGGTGAGGAAATTGGTAAGGCTCCGGATCGCAAAGGTGAAGGGGTAACCTCGCGCTTCCCCGGCGAGTGCCATCATGCCGGGCCGCAGTCATCAGTCTTTTTCCCCATACCCCTGAGCATTTGCGGGCGCTCCTGGAGGGCCCGGACACTTACGAGAGTCGTTTCGGGATCAAAGTCGCCGAGGGCGTGAGAGAGTTTCTCATCGGACCGGAAGTTTCGCCGGAATTCCTGGCGCGGCTCAAGAGCGCGGCCGAGCCCGACCTATGGAAGGATGGGTTTGGCGTTCTGGAGGTCGCGGCGAACACCATCATTGGTTTTTGCAGTTTCACCGGCCCGCCTACGGCGGAGGGAACGGTGGAGATTGCATACGGAATTGCGCCGCAATACCAGGGACGCGGCTACGCGACTGAGGCGGCGCGGGCCATTGTGGACCGCGCTTTCGCGTCCGGGCGAGTGCGCACCATCCAGGCGCACACTCTGCCGGAGCAGAACGCATCGACCCGCGTCTTGTTGAAATGCGGGTTCACCTTCAGCGAGGAAATCATCCACGCGACTGACGGTCCGGTGTGGCGATGGGAACTGCGGAGGTAGAGGTCGGAATGCGGGGCAGGTCGGGGGAGCTGCGCGCTGCCAACCGACGGAAGGCTCAAGAGCACGTTTTATTACATTCCCGGCGTTTCCTGGGAAGAACCGCACTCGCGGGAGGCTGATTCATGATGCGCCGCACTAGGGTTTTGTGTCTCATATTCTTCCCAATTGTGACCCAGGGCGTTGCCCGGCTCCAGGGATGAAGCGCTCCTTCGGGGCTGAACTCGGATGAGGCCTCAGAGCGCTGCTATCTCCCGGGCGGCGGGGCCGGAGCCAGCGGCGGTTTGGGTGCGGAGCGCTTGAGGAGATTGAACAGGTCGCTATCGGTCGAGAGCACGAGGGTCGATTCCTTAGTCAGGACCTTGCGATAGGTCTCCATGCTTTTGAGGAACGCATAGAACTCGGCGGCCTGCGGGTTTTGGGTGTAGGCGCGCGCGTAAATCTCCGTCGCTTTTGCATCGGCCTCACCGCGGATTTCCTGCACCTTGCGATAGGCGGTGGATTGAATCTCATTCAGATCGCGTTCTTTGTTTCCCGCGATGCGGGCCGCTTCCCCTTCTCCTTCCGATCGGAAACGCTGGGCGATCTGCCGACGTTCGCTGATCATGCGCTGATAAATCCGGTCCAGCACATCGGGGTTGTAATTCACTCGCTTTAAGCCGCAGATCGAGCAGCTCAACGCCGAACTCAGCCAGCTTGCCGCGGCCGCTTCTTTGATTTCGGCTTCGATCTTCGGCCGCCCGAAAGCAATGGGCGGCAGCACCCCGATGCTTCCGATCGCCGCCGGCCACAGGCTTGAGAGTCTCGTCCACCATCGGTTTGCGGCTTTGTCGGTCCGGACGATCTCGATCAGGTCATGCTTGGCGATCGCATTGCGGGTTTCGCTGCCCAGAATGTCCTCGAGGCGCGATTGCGCGCTGCGTTCATCGCGCAACCGGACGAAGTAAGTCATGGGATCGTTGATCCGCCAGCGCGCGTAGGTATCGACGTGGATATAAGTCTTGTCCCGCGTCGGGATGGCCACCGGTTGGCCGTCCCATTCGAGGAATCGCTTATCGATCCGGTTCACCGCCTGAATGAACGGCAGCTTCACGTGCAATCCGGGGTCTGTGATCGGTTCGCCGACGGGTTTGCCGAACTGGGTAATGATGACCTGCTTCGTCTGATGAACCGTGTAGAAGCTTCCGAGCATGGCCCGGAACAAAAGGAGCAGCCCGAAAATGCCAGCAACCAGAGACAGCCGCGCTTGTTCATTTCACCTCCGGAATTTTGGTGGAAAGCGGCAAAATCGGGAGCAACTGCTTCATCGAATCGTCGATGATGATTTTCGGCCCCATCGAAGGCAGGACGTCGCCCATCGTCTCGAGATAAAGGCGCGTGCGCGTGATTTCCGGCGCTTTGCTGTATTGCTCGAGCATCGCGTTGAAGGAGGCCACGTCGCCCTCAGCCTCGTTGACTCGTTTGAAGCGATAACCTTCCGCGCCGCGAATGGCCTGGTCGGCCTCGCCGCGAGCTCTCGGCACCGCCTGGTTATAGTCGCCGTTGGCAATGTTGATCGCGTTCTCGCGGTCTTGCTGGGCGCGGTTCACTTCGTTAAAGGAGGCCTGCACTTCGCGCGGCGGATTTACATTCTTCAATTGCACCTGATCGACCCGCACCCCGAGCTTGTAACGCTTGGCCAGCTCCTGCATTCGGCTAAGTGCGTTAATCTCGATATCCTGCCGGCCAATCGTGATGACTTCATCGACAGTGCGATCGCCAATGACTTCACGCATCGCAGCCTCGGACAAATCGCGCAACGTCTGGTCGGGGTTGCGGACGTCGAAAAGATATTCCTTCGGATCGCTGATCCGGTATTGCACAACCCATTCGACCAGGGCGGCATTCAGGTCGCCGGTGACCATCGATTTTTCCTCGAGCTGCTGCATCGTCGCCTGGGCGGGATGGGTGTACCCGGAAGTGTAAAATCCAAATTCGAATTTCAATTGCCGGCGGGTCGGAAGCACGGTCACGTCATCGACGCCGAGCGGGATCTTGAAATGGAGGCCGGGGTTAACCGTCTTGAGGAATTTACCGAAGCGCAGCACTACGCCTTCGGACTCGGCGGGCACAGTGTAATAGGAAGTCCAGAGAACGAACAGCAGCGAGATCACGATGACCGCGATGCCGATCAGCCGCATGGGCGGCCGTGGCAGATCGAGGTTTATGACCGTGGGCGGTTGATTATTCATGGAGACGAAGTGTGCAAAGATCTGTCACATTTCGTAAAGCGGTGCTCAACTTAGTCCGAACCGCACGAACGAGAAGCGTTAATTTCACCAACCGCGACCATGTCCCTCGATTCCGACCTGAAAGCAGTCTGCGATTATCTGCGCAGCCACCTGGATATTGATGTCGCCGTCGGCCGGCCCAATGAAGCCGAGCCCGGTCTCTATGTCTGGCCATGGCAAATCGTGCCGAAGACGGAAACTCGAAACCTGCCGCCGCGTCAGGGATCCGGCCGCAGCCTTCTCAGCTTTCGAATCCATTGCCTCTTACTCATTACGCCCACCGACACCTTGGAAACAGTTTCGAAGCTGGATTTGGCTGGAAAAGTTCTCCAGGAGAACCCGATCGTGGAGGCTCCCGGGAGTCTCGTTCGAGTGACGCTCGATACGATGGCGCCAGGGGATTTGGCGGCGTTATTTTCCGCGGCGAGGCTGCAACTCACTCTTTGCCATGCCTTCGTCCTCGAAGGTTCACCAGCGTCTAACCCTAACCGCACTCCAAGACCAGAGAACCGCAACGAGTGACCGCCGGAGCTCTCAGTCCCATAATTCGCCCGGCGACGGTTGAGGACGCGGCACGGATGGCCGAGTTGAATGATGTCCTGGGATATCCAATCGAGCCCGAACTCTTTCGCCGAAGATTAGAGCAACTCCTGCCTCAGGCCGACCATGCCGCTTTCGTCGCCGAGATTGATCCCGGGCTGGTGATCGGGTGGATCGAGAGCGAGGAACGCCAGATTTTGGCGGTCGGCCGGCTTTGCGAAGTCGTCGGGCTGGTCGTCGACGAGAATCACCGCCGAGCCGGCGTGGCGCGGCGTCTTATGGAAGCGGTCGAGCAGTGGGCCATCGAACGCGGCCTCGAGCAAGTCTCCCTGCGCAGCAATGTCGTCCGGCCCGAGTCCCACGCTTTTTACGAGAAGATCGGTTACGCGCGTTTCAAAACGCAGCATGCTTACCGAAAATTCATCGGCCGAACGGCCTAACGTCTTTAGCCTTGCCGTCTCCGAAAACGCAAGATAGGCTTTTTACCTATGAAAAGGACACCCGAACAAGTCGCGAACGCCATCGATGGTTTTGTCAGCGGTTCTGGAAACCAATGGGATTGGGACGGGTTTACCTCGATCCGCATCGACGATCCGGAACTTGAGAAAGTCCGGCAACGTTGCATCGCTATCCGGGACGAATTTCCACCCGAAAAGGTGACCGATTACTGCAGCCCGGCTGGCATGGAAGAAATGCGTAAGCTGGCGGAAGGCCTGCGGGCGAACGCCTGATCGTTCGTTAATGTTTCTGAGGATCCAGTGAAGCGCGGCGGGCACGGACCGTCCCGTCCCAGATTAAGGGAACGGCGATTTCGAATCCGCACGCTCCTTGAGGTTAATGGAATACCTCGACGAAGATAAAGTTCGCGAACTGCTCCGGATCGAAAAACTCATCCCGGCGATGCGGGAAGTGCTGGCGGAATTCTCCGCGGGAAAATGGCAGCAACCGTTACGCGGGGTGCTGGCGCAGCAGGGCGGATTCTTCGGCATCATGCCGGCATCGGGGGAATCGATGGGGATCAAGATGGTTACCTACTATCCCGGCAATGCCGCCACCAATTTGCCGACGCATATGGCGGTGATCGCGTTGTTCGACCCAAAGACGGGCGAACCGCTCGCGCTCATGGATGGCCGTTACATCACTGAAATGCGGACGGCGGCTGTTTCGGCCGTGGCTACGGATGCTCTGGCGAAATCGGACGCAAAAGTTCTGGCGCTGCTCGGCGCGGGCGTGCAGGGGCGCGCGCACCTCGAAGCTGTTGCGGCACGTGCGCCAGTTCGAGGAGATCAGGATCTGGAATCGCACGGCGGAACGAGCGGAGCGTTTCGCCGACGAGCATGGCGTAAAGGCGATGGCACTCGAAGCCGCCGTGCGCGATGCGGATGTGGTGGTCACGGCGACCAGTGCGCACGAGCCGATTTTGAAAGGCGAATGGTTAAAGCTCGGGGCGCACGTGAACGCGGTCGGCGCGTCGCGACCAAACTGGCGCGAGCTGGACGATGCCGCCATGCGCAATGTGGTGGTGGTCGATTCCTATGAAGGCGCGCGAAATGAAGCGGGCGATGTTATTCTCGCTGGCGCCACTCCGTTTGCCGAGCTCGGAGAAGTTTTGAATGGAGCGAAGCAGGTGGATCGGGATGCGACGACGATTTTCAAGTCGCTCGGAATGGCGGTCGAGGATGTGGCGGCGGCGAAGCTGGTTTATGACGCTAGCCTTCAAGGAGCGGCGGATTTGAAATCGCCGACCCAATAAAACGGCGATTCGTAAATCGCCGCTCCTTGAAGCTGCTCGACGTTCGGCGCCGCATAAAGCACCATGCGGCCGCCTATGGATTCCGTTCGCCGCATCACGCTTTCCGAAATCCAGGAAGCGCGAAAGCGCATCGCCGGCACGATCGTTCGCACACCGCTCGTTCGCCTCGAGCTTGGCCCGGGCTTCCCGGACATTCGCCTCAAGCTCGAGAACCTTCAGCCAATCAACGCCTACAAATTGCGCGGCGCCGCGAACGCCGTCGCCATGCTCTCGGAATCGGAACGCAAGCTCGGCGTCTGGACAATCAGCGCGGGGAACGCCGGACAGGGCGTCGCCTACGCGGCCAGAAAGGCCGGGGTGCCGAGCACCGTCGTTGCGATCGAGACCGCGCCGAAAGCGAAGCTCGATCGAATGCGCGCGCTTGGGGCAAAGCTGATCACGGTCCCTTATGAAGCAGCGTGGCAAGCCTTGGAAGCGCGCGCTTATCCCGGAGCGGAAGGCACTTTTGTCCATCCGTTCGATGACGATAATTTCATCGCCGGCCACGCGACGATGGGGCTGGAGATTCTCGAGGACGCTCCGGACGCGGCGGCAGTCATCGCCAGCATCGGTGGTGGCGGGCTCATTACCGGCGTGGGCAGCGCGATCAAAGCATTGAAACCCGAAATCAAGATTTGGGGCGCGGAACCGGAGACGGCGGCGCCGGCGGCGTTGTCGTTCGCGAAAGGTTCGCCGCAAGTATTCAAAGATTGGCAGCCGTCGTTCGTCGATGGCGCCGGCGGGCAGAGCGTCTTCCCGCGGATGTGGGAACGAATGAAGCCGGTGGTGGATGGTTACCTCGTCGTGAGTCTGGAGGAAACCAGAAGCGCGATGCGCCTGATGGCGGAAAAGGCGCGCATCATCGCGGAAGGCGCCGGCGCGTTGCCGCTGGCGGCGGCGCTCACGGGAAAAGCCGGCCAGGGCCCGATCGTCTGTATCGTGTCAGGCGGCAATATCGACCTGGTGAAATTCTCCGAGCTAGTCGCGGCAGCGCCATGAAACGCCCTTAAAACCGGTAAACGATGACGGATATGACGCAAGGCTCGGCGACGCCCGCCTGACCGGCCATGAGTTGGCAAACCCGCCTGGGTTGCTGGTGGATCCGCCGGCGAATGAAACAAAAGCCCGCCGGCGAGGCCGCGCTGGTCGAGTTCACGCGTCGCCTTTTCAAACCACCCGGCTGGGTAGTCGGGTTGCATTCGTTATGCGCCAGGATCGAGCGGGTGGCGGGGCCGGTGACGGGCGAGTGGATCTTGCCGCCCCATTCGGGCGAAAGATCGATTGTCTATTACCTGCACGGCGGCGGTTACATTTCAGGATCGGCGAACGCAAATCGGCCGATCACCGTCCCGCTGGCGCGCCGGCTAAAAAGACGGGTCTTCGCGCTCGATTACCGGCTTGCGCCCGAACATCGATTTCCCGCGGCTCTGGAAGATGCGATCGCCGGTTACTGTTGGCTGGCTTCTTCAGGCATCGAGCCGCTCCGAATCTCGGTGGCGGGAGACTCAGCCGGCGGCGGACTGGCCCTGGCTCTCGTCCAGCGCCTGCGCGATCTGGGCGAGCAGTTGCCGGCTTGCGTCGTGTGTATGTCGCCTTGGAGCGACATGACCGGCAACAGCCGGTCTCTCAGGGCCAATGCGGAGCGCGACCCGATGTTTGTGGCGGAGGACGTCGAACGTTACGCGAGCGTTTATCTTGGGTCGCACCCACGCGACGACCCCCTCGCCTCGCCTCTGCTGGGCAACTTCGCCGACATGCCGCCTCTCTTGCTTCACGCGGGCGAAAACGAATGTTTGCTCGACGACGCGCGCCAGGTGCACCAGAAGATGCTGGCCGCCGGCCGCTCGAGTGAGCTGCGGATCTTCCCAGAGGTGCCGCACGGCTGGCAATTCGGGATGCCCCTGGCCCCTGAAGCGGGGGAATCGCTCCGCGAGGTCGCCGAGTTCATCGCGCACCACGAACCAGGACGAAGTTGATGCCGGAGGGGACATAACGGGCACGGACGCCGACCTAATTGTCATCCCGAGCTTGTCGAGGGATCTCTCACTTTCGCGAGCGCCAGCGAGGACGGGCGCCTCAGACGAAGGCAAAGTAAGAGGTTCTTCGACTGCGTTTCGCTTCGCGAAACTTCGCTCAGAATGACAATGGAGAGACGACTGCGCCTACTTGGGCGGCGCTTCCGGTGCGGGCGCTTCGCCCGGCGCGGTTTTGGTTAGACCACGGCGCTTCAGGAGCGGCGCGACATCTGGAGCGGCGCCGGTGAAGTCGCGGAACAGCTTAAGCGCTTCGTCGCTGCCGCCGCGGGAAAGCAGCGTCTTGCGAAAGTGATCGCCATTCGCGCGCGTCAGGCCGCCCTTTTGTTTCAACCAATCCACACTTTGGGCATCGAGCACTTCGCTCCAGAGATAGGAATAATAACCGGCTGAATAACCGCCCGCGAAGGCGTGCGAGAAATAGGTCGAACGATACCGCGGCGGCACCGGCGGATAATCAACGCCGGCCTTCTTCAAAGCCTCGGCCTCAAAAGCCAGCGTGTCGGTGGGCACCTGATCTGGCGCAAACTGGTGCCAGCTCTGGTCCAGCATGGAGGAGGCGAGATACTCGGTGGTCTTGAATCCCTGGTTGAATTGCTCGGCGGCGAGCACTTTTTCCAGGAGCTCGGCCGGCATCGGCTCGCCCGTCTTGTGATGTTTCGCGTAGTTCTTGAGGATCTCCGGCCAGGTCATCCACATCTCATTTACCTGCGACGGGTATTCGACGAAATCGCGCGGCACGCTCGTGCCGCTGAAGCGCGGATATTTCACGTTCGAAAACATCCCGTGCAGCGCGTGGCCGAACTCATGAAAGGCGGTCCGGACTTCGTCGTAGGTCAGCAGCGTCGGCTCGCCGGCCGGCGGTTTCGGAATATTGAGATGATTCGCCACCACCGGCTTCGTGCCCAGGAGTCCGCTTTGGCCGACGTATTGATTCATCCAGGCGCCTCCGCGTTTCGAGGGACGCGCATACCAATCGACGATAAAGAGCGCGAGCGGTTTCCCGTCATGATCGGTGACTTCGAAGATGCGAATCTCGGGAAGATAAACCGGGAGATCTTTGCGTTCCTTGAAGGTGATGCCGTAAAGCTTCGTCGCCGCGAAAAAGACGCCGTCGATCAAGACCCGGTCGAATTCGAAGTAGGGCTTGAGCTGCGCTTCGTCGAACGCGTAACGCGCCTTGCGCACCTTCTCCGTATAAAAATCCCAGTCCCACGCCGCTAATTGGAAGCCACCTTTTTCCTGGTCGATGATCGCCTGAATATCGGCGCCTTCCTTCTTCGCGTTCGCGACCGCGGCCGGCGCGAGATCGGAGAGAAGTTTGTTAACGGTGGCCACGTCCTTCGCGGTCTGCTCTTCGAGCTGATACGCGGCGTGGTTGGCATAGCCGAGCAGCTTGGCCCGCTCCGCGCGCAGCTTCGCCGTCTGGGTCACGACCTTGGTGTTATCGAATTCGCCGCCGTGGCTGCCCCGCGCGAGCGAGGTCTGCATGATCTTCTCGCGGAGCGCGCGGTTCTCCAGGGAAGTCAGAGCCGGTTGTCCAGTGGTGTTCAGAAGGCGGATGACGAACTTGCCTTCCTTCCCATCGGCTTTCGCGGCGGCGGCGGCGGCGGCGATTTCATTGTCGGAAAGGCCCGCCAGCTCTTCCTTGGTCTCGACCAGGATGGCAGCGGCATTTCGCTCCTTGAGCACGTTCTGCTCGAAGGTGGTCGAAAGCGAGGCCAGCTCGGTATTGATCGCCTTGAGCTTCGTCTTGTCGGCTTCCGAAAGCTTGGCGCCGGCGCGGACGAAATCCTTGTAATAACGCTCGAGGAGCCACTTCGATTCCGCGTCGAGTCCGCTCGATTCACGCTCGTTGTAAAGCGCTTCGACTCTGGCAAAAAGAGGGCCGTTGAGGCGAATGGCGTCGTTGTGCGCGGCAAACTTCGGCGACATTTCCTTTTCGAGCGCCTGCAGCGTCGGGTTGGTATTGGCGGCGCCGAAATTCGAAAAGACCCGCCGGGCCCGCCCGAGAAGCTGCCCGGATTTTTCCATCGCGACGATCGTGTTCTCGAAGGTCGGTTTCTCGGTCTGCTTGGCGATCGCCTCGGCTTCCTTTAGTTCCTCGGCCATGCCCTGCTCGAGCGCGGGCTGGAAATGCTCGTCCTTGATCTTGTCGAACGGCGGCAGCTTGTACGGAAGCGTGCTTTCAGTGAGGAACGGGTTGGCGGTCACAGTGGTTTTTTCTTTTTGGGACGGGCTGGCCGACGGCGAGCTCTCCGCCTTGGTTTTTTCTTTGGATGGCTTGGGCGAGGGAGAGGCCTTGGGTTTGGCGGCGGAGCAAGGGGTTACGATGACGCCTCCGAGCAGGAGGGCGGCGGCACAAGCGGCGAGGGCGGTCCGGGAGAAAAACGACGCGGTAGACGGAGTGAGCTTTTCCATAATATGAGCGGAGAATTTCGCCAGCCGCTCCCGGATGGGAGCGATGAAAGCGAAGGGTTCACTAAAGCCTTCGGCGCGGCTTGCGCAAGCGCCTACTGGAGGGACGACCTCCGCGTCCCAGACGTGGCGGGGCGGCCGCTCCCATGGAACAGAGCCTGCTAAACAAGACGCGGGTAAACCATTAGCCGCTTCCACACGTGCCGCATTTCTCCTGTATCGCTTTGCATGAACCAATCGCCTTCGCCCGAATCTACCGATTCCGCCCTTAGCCCTTCGCTCGAAATCGCGTTGGGCGATGCGATTTTCCGCGAGCTTTTCGAAGGCGCGCCGATCGGCATGGCGATCCTGGCCCTGGATGAACGCTTCCTCCAGGTCAACACCGCCTTCTGCAAAATGGTCGGCTATTCGAATGAAGAGCTGCGCGAGCGCACCGCGGAAGACATTACTTTCGGCGAAGACATCGAGCCGGGCCGGCAGCTTGCCCAGAGCCTGTTGGACGGCACTGTGCGCTGCACCGGCGACAAACGTTATGTCCACAAGAACGGCCAAGTCCTTTGGGTCAGCCGGACCGCGAGCATCATTCGGAACGACAAAGGCGAGCCGCAACATTTCCTCCTCATGGTCGAGGACATCTCGGAACGGAAGGAGAGCGAAGCTGCGCTGCATGAAAGCCGTTGCGAGCTGCAAGCCGCGTTGCACGCCAACCAGCTCATCATGGACAATTCGCAGGATGTCATCTGCACGGTGGACGATGACGACCGCTTCCTGAGCGTTAACGCCGCCTGTGAACAGCTCTGGGGTTACAAGCCCGATGAGCTGGTCGGCCGGCGCTACAACGATTTCGTCTGTCCCGAAGACCGGCCGAAAACCGAGGAAGCGGGAAGACAACTGCGCGCGACGGGCAAGATCACCGATTTCGTCAATCGTTACGTGCGGAAGGACGGGACCATGGTGGACGTGCTTTGGTCCGCGAACTGGTCGGCCAAGGACAAAATCATTTTCTGCGTAGCGCACGACGTGACCGACCGCGCGCGAATCGAGAAAGCACTTCGCGAAGCCAAGGAGGAAGCGGACCGGGCGAATCACGCCAAGAGCGATTTCCTTTCCCGGATGAGCCACGAGCTGCGGACACCACTGAATTCGATTCTCGGTTTCGGGCAGTTGCTCGACCGGCAATCCCCAACCGAAAGACAGCGGCCGCGGATTCGTTACATCCTCAGCGCCGGCCGGCATCTCTTGAATCTGATCAACGAAGTGCTCGACATCAGCCGCATCGAGGCGGGCAACTTGCAGTTGTCGCTCGAACCGGTTTGCGTCGAGGAAGCGATCAGCGAAGCGCTCGACCTGATGCGGCCTCTGGCCGCGGAGCGCTCCATTGGCGTGGAGTCATTCGCGTCGCTCGACACGGATGACCTACGTCCTGGCCGATCGGCAGCGGCTCAAACAGGTGCTGCTCAATTTGCTTTCGAACGCGGTCAAATACACCTCGCGCCGCGGCAGCGTGACGGTTTCGTTCCACGACTCGGGCAACGGCTCCACGCGCATCATGGTGCGCGATACCGGCGCGGGCATCCCGGTGGAAAAACTGGCGCGGCTCTTTACGCCGTTCGATCGGCTGGGCGCCGAGCAATCGACCGTGGAAGGGACTGGGCTGGGCCTGGCTCTTTGCCAGCGTCTGGTGCAGGCGATGAACGGCTGCATCGGGGTGAACAGCAACCTCGGAACGGGCAGCACGTTTTGGCTGGAATTGCCGCAGGCGCAATCCCCGCTCCAGACGCTCGCTGCGCAACGAACCTCTCCGGTCCCCGAACAATCCGCGGACGAAGAAGCGCGCCGCATTCTATATATAGAGGACAACTTTTCGAACGTGACGCTCGTCGAGCAGATGCTCGCGGAACGGCCGGCGCTCGAGCTCATGACCGCGATGCAGGGGCGCGTGGGCTTGGAACTGGCGCGCCAACATTCGCCCGACCTGATCCTCCTCGATCTTCATTTGCCCGACATGCCCGGCTGGCAGGTGCTCGCCCAACTGAAATCCGACCCGGCCACCCGTGATGTTCCCGTGGTGGTTATCAGCGCCGATGCGACGTCGCCGCAGATCCAGCGTTTGCTCTCGGCCGGCGCGCAAGCCTACCTGACCAAGCCTTTGGACATCGCGGAATTCTTCCGCGTGGTCGACGAGGCCATCTTCCCTGCTCAGGCAGTGAAAGAAGAAGCGGCAGCCTAGGTCTTGACTCGGGCCTATTTCACACACCGCACGATAAAATCTTGACGCGCTTCCAGCGAGCTGCGTAAAACGACGCGGTTACGTCAACCGACGTTTCAACGGATATTCGGCAGGGGCTAAAAAGGAGGGTCGCTGAACCTTCGCTGCGAGGTCGTTTAGCGCGATCTTATTATGCCGAAGGACCTCATTGCGGATAAAGTCCCTTCTCGCAGCAGGAATCATCCTGCCCGTTTCGCTCTCCGCTCGCGCTCTGGCCCCCGCATCTTCGTAGGCGTTCCCAGATTCGTGATATAAAATGTATGAAATCCCGGTCCCCTGGCATTTGGTTTTTATCTCAGCGCATTAGATTCAAAAAACTCGCGACCGGGGCATTCTCCGCCGCTCTCATTCTCTTTGCGGCCGAAGGAGCAAGCGCCGCGACCATCACAGTTTCCAACAACAGCGATAGCGGCGCTGGCTCGTTGCGCGACGCGATCACGGCAGCCAACGCCAACGCCGATGCGGATACCATCGTATTTGCCTCCGGTGTGACCGGGACAATCAATTTGCAAGGCGTGCTGCCCGCCCTCTCGACCAACATGACGATTCAGGGGCCGGGTGCGAACGTCCTGACTGTGCGCCGCGACACGGGCGGCAACTACAGCGTTTTCTACGTTTCTGTCGCAGGCCCCGGCGTGGTGAACATTTCTGGAATAACCATCACCAATGGGCGCGGCACTTTCGGCGGGCTCGGGGGCGGCATCTATGTCGAAGCAGGCACGCTTAACGTTACCGACAGCAACATTAGCGGCAACGCCGGGGCCGGCGGCGGCATTTATAATGAGGCGGGCACGATCAACGTCAGTAACAGTACCATCAGCGGAAATACGGCCAACGGCGGCTCTGGCGGCGGACTGTACAACGAAAAGGGCACAATCACGGTTACTAATAGCACCGTCAGTACAAACTTGGCCGGCCAAGGCGGCGGCCTCTACAGTGAACAGAGCGCAGCTATATTCAACATCGACCACAGCACCATCGCCGCAAATTCGGCTAGCGGGAACGGTGGTGGAATAATCAGACAGTCAGGGACAGTTAATCTCCAAAGCAGCATCATCGCCAACAACACCGCGGCCGGCGGCCCTGATCTTTCCGGCTCGTTCAATTCGGACGGCTACAACCTGATAGAAAACACCACCGGTGCGACGATCACCGGGACAACAGCGACTAACGTCACGGGTCAAGACCCCCTGCTCGGTCCGCTCCAGGACAACGGCGGCCCGACTTTTACCCACGCGCCGGAACCGGGCAGCCCCGCGGTTGATAAGGGCAAGGATGTGGGTGGGACGGGGCAGGACCAGCGCGGGAACACTCGCCCCGTCCGTTATCGCAATACGATTGCACCGGCCGTAGGCGGCGACTTTAGCGACATCGGCTCGGTCGAGCTTGCGGCGCCCGGCCCCTGCACCCCTCCGCCCGCCAACATGGTCGGCTGGTGGCCGGGTGACGGCAACGCCAATGACCTTGCGGCCGGCAACGACGGCATGCTTCAAAACGGAGCCTCGTTTGCCAGCGGCGAGGTCGCGCAGGCTTTCCAATTCGACGGCGTCGATGATGTCGTCAGCATTCCGACCGACTCAACCTACGATTTCGGCGCGGCGGACTTTACCATCGATACCTGGGTGAGATTCGCTTCGCTGTCCGGGGCCGATGGTCTCGTGGCGCACGATGAAGGCGGCGGTGCTAACAACAAATGGATCTTCTGGCTGAGCGGCTCCAATCTCGCGTTCCACATCAATACCCCAAGCGGCGGCGGACCAGACATCGGCGTGCCGTTTAGCCCGGCTCTTGGTCAGTGGTATCACGTCGCAGTGACGCGCAGCGGTGGTGACACCTACAAGTTCTACGTTAACGGCAGCCAGATCGGCACGGATCAGGTGGACGCCACCCCGGTGCCGGTGGTCAACGCGCCGTTAACCCTGGGCTGGGCGGAACCCAATGTCGCGATGAACGGACGGCTCGATGAGGTCGAAATCTTCAGTCAGGCGCTTCTGCCAGCGGACATTCTGGCCATTTACAACGCGGGAGCGAGCGGCAAATGCAAACCCTGCACGACGCCGCCAGCCAATATGCTGAGCTGGTGGTCGGGCGACGGAAACCCCAGCGATCTTCTCGCGAACAACCACGGAAGCTGGACCGACAGCGAAGCCTATGCTGCCGGAATAGTCGACCGGGCCTTCGATTTCAACGGCGAAATTCCCGCCAATGGCGGCGGCTGGGTTCAGGCCAATGGCAGTGGCAACCTCAACATTACCGGAAGCCAGCTCACCATGGATGGATGGATTTATCCAAGAGCCAACTCGAGCGCGTTCTACTTCGCCAAAAGTGCGCTCTCAGATCACCCCTATGTGCTCTACTTCTCGACTTCGACGGTGCATCTCATCGTCTCAACCACCACCGGGGACAATCAGGAATTCGACACCGGTTACACGCCACCGTTAAACACCTGGACGCATCTGGCGATGGTCTTCCAGAGCCCGAGTCTCAAGTTTTTTGTGAATGGCAACCTCTTCTACCAGGTCAGCGTCCCGAATCCAGGAAACCTTCGCAGTTCCACTCTGCCTTTCGGCATTGGCAACCGCGCTACGGATCCCGGAGCGTCATTCGATGGACTCATCGACGAGGTAGAAGTGTTCGACGTCGCGTTATTAGACAGTGAAGTGCAGGCGATTTATGCCGCGGGCAGTTCCGGCAAGTGCACGCCGCCGCCGAGCGTGCAATTCAGCATGGCTGGCTTCTCAGTGTCCGAAGGCGGGGGCAGCGTGACAATCACGGTAACGAGGACGGGCGATGTTTCCGGAACATCCACGGTCCATTATTCCACGAGCGATAACGGCAGTGCCTTGGCCGGTTCCGACTACACAGATACTTCAGGCGACCTCATGTTCGCCGTGAATGAGACCAGTCAGAGTTTCCAGGTTCCGATTCTGGAGGACATGATTTCCGAAGGCAGCGAGACCTTTACTGTCCTGTTGAGCGCAGCTTCCCCAGGCTCTATTGGCGCTCCCAACACCGCGTCGGTAACGATCGCCGACAACGAGCCACCGGTGGTCGTTAACACAAACGACAGTGGTATCGGCTCGCTGCGACAGGCAATAGCCGACGCGTCGGCGGGTCAGACAATCACCTTCAACCTCGGACCCGGGCCGCACATTATTACTCTAACGACCGGCGCGCTTGAGATCGATAAAAACGTGACCATCAACGGCCCGGCGGCCAGCGGTCTCGTTATCAACGGTAACTCAGCCAGCACCGTGATTCTTATCGACAACGGCACGTCCACCGGGCCGACCGTTAGCATCTCCAATCTCACCGTCACGAATGGCAATGACGGCAACCTGGCCGGCGGCATTACCAACCAATACGGCAACGTGACGCTGAATAACTGCACCTTCTACGCGAACATCGGCTTTTTGGGAGGCGCCATCCTCAACTTTGCCGAGAGCGGCGGGAGCGCCACGCTTGCATTGCAAAACTGTACTCTGAGCCAGAACTTCGGCGGCGTCGCGGGAGCCATTGCGAACTACGGTGCGAACGCCGGGAATGTGGCGGTGACGCTCACGAACTGCACGATCATAGACAATGCGGCCTCGTCCGCCTTTGGTGGAATCTATAGCGCCACGTCCGGCGGAACGGCCGCGGTGACCATCGGCAACACGATCCTTTCGAACACAAACACGAATATCGTTAACCAGGACGGCAACGTCACTTCGAACGGCTACAATATTAGCAGCGACGATGCTTCCGCTTTCCTGAATCAACCAACCGACCAGAATAACACCGCCCCCCTGGTTAGCGCGCTCCAGGATAACGGCGGACCGACCTTCACCCACGCGCCAGAACCGGGCAGCCCTGCGGTAGATAAAGGAAAGAATCTCGCGGTCGATGGGAACAACGATCCGATTCTAACCGATCAGCGCGGGGAGCCGCGAGCGATCCGTTATCGCAACACGATCTCACCAGCGGCGGGCGGCGACTTTAGCGACATCGGCGCGGTCGAGCGGGCCGTGCCGCCCGCGTGCACGACACCGCCGCTGAACATGGTGGCTTGGTGGCCGGGGGATGGGAATGCGATCGATATCCAGGGCGACAACGACGTCAACTTCGTAGGGACAGCTGGTTTCGGATCGCCCCAGGTGGGGACTGGCGCCTTCGCTTTTGAATTCGGCTACGCGAACGCCGGAAATCCCGCTGCGCTTCAGATTAGCGGAACCGCCGTCACGATTGATGGCTGGATAAATCCGGCTGTCACGACCGATGCAGTATATTTTGGGAAGACGCAGTCCGGTGCGAATGATTACGCGCTGATTTTCACTAACGGCGGTATGACTGGTTTCATCGTGCTCGATGGCACCGAGGTGCAGGTTTCTACTGGGTTTGTTCCACCCGTCAACACCTGGACTCATGTCGCGCTGACGTATGATGGGACCAACATCAAGATTTACGCGAATGGAATCGCGATAACGACTCAGGCTGCGAGCGGCAACGTAACGAGTTCGGCGGGGTCGCCTTTTAACATCGGTGGCCGCGACAACGGCGCTGGCGGCACTGAGCTCGCCTTCGCGGGGCGAATAGATGAAGTGGAAGTCTTTAACCGCGCGCTCCTCGATACCGAGATCGCGGCCATCTACAACGCCGGCGCAGCTGGCAAGTGCAAACCGTGCACAACGCCGCCCTCAGACATGGTCGCCTGGTGGGCCGGTGATGGCTTTGCCAACGACCTGCAGGGGAGTAATCATGGAACGCTCGTCAATGGCGCCACTGCCTCCAGCGCCGGTTACATCGGTAATGCCTTCACCTTCGACGGAACGAACGATTACGTAAGCGTTCCCGATGCTGCCGAGCTCAACGTGACCGGCGACATCACGATCGATGCCTGGGTGTATCCAACGCAATACACCGCCTACATGCACATCATTTCGAAGCGAGACTTCGATAATACCAATGTGACTTATGAGGTCTACCTGCAAAACGGAATCCTCGGTTTTGCCTCACGCAATATGGGCACGAACACCGACGCGAGCTCGGGAATGTCAGTTCCGCTAAATAAGTGGAGCCATGTTGCCGTGACCATCGGCAACGATACGATCAACTTCTACATCGACGGCATGCCCTGCATTGCGCAAAGCTATACCGCGGTCCGGCCGGCGACGACCGACATACTCACGATCGGCAGTGCTCACATCAGCTCAGGTGATACTGAATTCTGGACAGGCCAGCTGGATGAAGTCGAACTCTTCAACCGAGCCCTTGGACCGGACGAGATCCAAATGCTTTATGCGGCTGGAGCGGCCGGGAAGTGCAAACCCAATGCGACCCCAATGGCGGGCGACGACCCTCTGGCATCCGTGGCGGAAGACTCAGGACAACGTACTATCTCTTTCGCCACGCTCCTCGCGAACGACAACGCCGGATCGTCGGAAGAGACAGGCCAGACCCTGACCATCACGGCGGTGAACAACGCCGTGGGTGGCACCGCTCAGATTTCCGGCACAGACGTTCTGTTCACGCCCACTGCCGATTACAGTGGCCCCGCAAGTTTCGATTACACGCTCCAGGACAACGGCACCACAGAGGGCAACCCGGATCCCAAGACGGATACGGGCCATGTCACGTTCATCATCACCGCGGTTAACGATCCGCCCGATGCAGTTAATGACACGGCTACCGTGGTCGAGGACAGCGGCGCGAATCCCATCAACGTGCTCGGCAACGACTCGACCGCTCCCGAGACGGGCGAGACGCTCACCGTTACAGGTAAGACCGACGGAACGAATGGCACGGTCGCCATCACGGGGGGCGGCACGGGCGTTAGTTACACGCCTGCGGCGAACTTTGCAGGCTTCGACTCCTTTACTTACACCATCAGCGACGGCAACGGTGGATCAGACACCGCGACGGTTAACGTTACCGTTACCAACCTAAATGATCCGCCCGATGCGATCAATGACACCGCCACCGTTGCAGAAGACAGCGGCGCGAATGCGATCAACGTTCGAGCCAATGATTCGAGCGCTCCAGACACCGGCGAGACGCTGACCGTCACAGCCAAGACGGATGGTACGAACGGCACGGTCGCCATCACGGGCGGCGGCACTGGAGTGAGTTATACGCCGGCGGCGAACTTCGTCGGCTCAGATTCCTTCACTTACACCATCAGCGATGGCAACGGTGGATCGGACACCGCGACAGTTAACGTCACGGTTACGAACGTAAACGATCCGCCGAATGCGATCGACGATAGCGCCACGGTAAATGAAGACAGCAGTGCGAACGCGATCGACGTGCGGGCCAATGATTCCATTGCGCCCGATACAAGCGAGACGCTCACCGTCACCGGCACGACCAACGGAGCAAATGGAGCCACCGTGGTTATCACCGGCGGCGGCACCGGCGTCAGTTACACTCCGGCGGCAAACTTCTTCGGGTCCGATTCCTTCACCTATACGATCAGTGATGGGAATGGGGGGACCGACACCGCCACGGTTAACGTAACGGTTCAGGCGATCAACGACGCGCCGTCATTCACCAAAGGCGCGGATCAGACCGCGACGGCGGGAACCGGAGCGAAGACGGTGAATAATTGGGCTACCAATATTTCGGCCGGGCCGACGAATGAATCAGGTCAGGCGGTCGACTTCATCGTCTCGAACAACAACAACGCGCTCTTCTCCGTGCAGCCGGCGGTGAGCTCGGCGGGAACCCTGACCTTTACGCCCGCCAACAGCGGGTCTGGGACGGCGACCGTAACCGTCGCGATCCACGATAATGGTGGGACGGCCAATGGCGGCCAGGACACCTCTGCCAACCAGACCTTCACGATCACGGTCTCTCCGCAACCGACGCCAACGCCGACGCCGACCCCAACTCCGACCCCAACCCCAAGCCCGACGCCGACGCCAACTCCTACCCCATCGGCCACACCGACGCCGTCACCGACCCCGACTCCGAGCCACGGCGGCCCAGTCGCTCAATATCTCCACCCGGCTGAACGTCGGGCACCGGCGACAGCTGATGATTGCCGGCGTTCATCGTCAGGGGAATGGGATCGAAGCCGGTGTTGCTCCGCGGCCAGGGTCCATCGCTAGCTGCCTTTGGCATCAGCGGCGCTCTGCTCGATCCGATTCTCGAGCTGCGGAGCTCGAGCAGCTCGATCAGATCAACGACAACTGGTTCGACAGTCCGCGGCGCTCTGAATTTGAAGGAGGACCGTTCCAGCCGGGCGATAGTCCGCGAATCCGTCGTGCTCAGGAACTCTGCCGCCGGCAATTACACGGCGTCGTTGACCGGAAAGAACAACACCAGCGGCGTAGGCATTGTCGAAGTCTACGATCTCGACCAGGCGGCCGATGCCGCAGCTGGCCAACATCAGCACGCGAGGATTCGTGGAAACGGGCGAAGAACGTCATGATCGGCGGGTTCATCCTGGGCGGAAGCTACGAACAACACCCGGGTGGCTCTGCGCGGCGATCGGTCCATCGCTGGCGCAATTCGGCCTGAACCCGGTGTTGCAGGATCCGACCCTGGAATTGCGCGACGCCAACGGGGTGTTGCTGGTCGCGAATGATGATTGGCTCGAAGATCCGGTATCGGCCGCCTTGTTGACCTCGAATGGCCTCGGCCTCGGCAACACAAAGGAATCGGGCATCTTCACCATTCTGCCGCCGGGCCAATTCACCGCGATCCTGGCCGGCAAGAATGGCGGCATCGGCATCGGGTTGATCGAGGTTTACAATCTGCAATAGGTGTAGCCGCTCTGCTACGCCTGCCGCGCCGTAGCTTGCGGAGGCGGGTCGGCGCGCTGAACCTCGACGTCACGGCGATCCGGCCGCTGCCGGACCGGGCTACAGCGTTTAACCCGAGCTGCGCCTGTCCCAATAGCGGAAGCGCTCCTCCAGATTGTCATCCTGAGCATGCCGAAGGATCTCTAATCTTGGCGAGGGTGCGTAGCGCCCGAGATCCTCGCTGACGCGCGCGAAAGTTAGATCTCCCCTCGCCGGCCCCGAATTGTCGCGCACGATCGCCGATTTGAAGAAGTTTACCGCCCGCGAGGTGCTGACGCGGTTGGAAGCCGATGGGCGTGACTGGCTGCTAAATCAGCTCCGGTTTTATCGCGCCAAACACAAGTGGCCGAGCGAACACCAAGTTTGGCAGGAGGGGCGTGCACCCGCAATCCATTCCAAGCGACGAGGTCATGTTTCAAAAGCTGGATTACCTGCACAATAATCCGGTGAAGCGCGGCCTGGTGGCGTCGCCAGAGGATTGGAGATATTCCTCGGCGCACGAGTGGGCCGCGGGAGCTGAGCCGCTGTTTCGATGTGATGACTGGCGGCAACCGCGCTGAAACAACGGAGTTGCGGGGACAAGTGCGTTCCCAAACAGAGTTTGGGACCGAGGATCCGCGGAATCTGAAGTAGGGTGGATCGAGCGCTCGATCCACCCGGCGACCGACGCGCAATTTCATCTACGGAAATTGGTAACGCCGGGCCGATAAACCTTGACCTGGTTTCCACGGCCCGAGTAAAAACAGCGGCGATTACGTCATCCGAGCGTTCAACCCCGAAAAGACTCCGGGCAACGATCGCGTCACGCGATCTAAGTCCCTCGTATGAAACCGCTCCTCCGCTCCGTCCGCCAATTGGGTGGAAGTAAATCGCCGGGTGTGCTCTTCCTCGTTTTTGCCAGCATTCTGGCGGCGGGGGCGGCCGTGCCGCTGGCCGCGAGATTCACGGCGCAAACCATGGCAACGACGACCGTGGCCATTCCGATGTCGGCCCCCATGGCGGTTGCAGCGCCAGCAGTCACCACGGCTACTCTGGTCGTCACCACGACAACGGATAGCAACGATGGAGTGTGCGATGCCGATTGCTCCTTGCGCGAGGCGATAGCCGCGGCCAATGCCAATTCGGACGACGATGTGATCACTTTCGACATTCCGGTCGCGACCGATCCCGGCTGCAACGGGGGCACCGGTCCTTGCACGATCAATTTGCAAAGCGCACTGCCCAGTCTCTCGGCCAACCTGACCATTCAGGGACCGGGCGCGGGTGTGGTGACAGTCAGGCGGGACACAGGCGGCGACTATCGCATCTTCAGGATCAACAACGGCACGACGGTCGCGATCTCCGGCCTCACGATCAGCAACGGACGCAGCTTCGACGGCGGTGGCATCAGTAACGCCGGCACATTGACCGTCACCAGCAGCACGCTTAGCGGCAATTACACTCCCGACGGATTCACGGGCGGCGGCAACGGCGCCGGTATCTACAACAGCGGCACGCTGACCGTCACCAACAGCACGCTCAACGACAATCATACTGGCAACGGCTTCGGGATGAGCAGCGGCCCCGACCCCAACGCCGGCGGCGACGGCGGTGGCATCTACAACAGCGGCACGCTGACCGTCATTAACAGCACGCTCAGCGACAATACGACTGGCATCGGCGGCGTAACCGAAGATGCGGCGACATGAACGGCGGCCGCGGCGGCGGTATCTACAGCATCGGCACGCTGACCGTCACCCACAGCACGATAAACGGCAATCAGACTGGCAGAGGCGGCCATGCAAATCATCCGATCGGCGGTAACAACGTCGGAGGCGGCCCGGGCGGCGACGGCGGCGGCATCTACAACAGCGGCACAGTGACCGTCACTAACACCACGCTCAGTGGCAATCAGGCCGGCGCCGGCGGCTTTTTCGATGGCCGCGGCGGCGACGGCGGCGCCATCTGTCATCTACAAGGTTCGCTGACCATCACCAACAGCACATTCAGCGGCAATCGGGTGGACAGCAGCACCGACCCCGACGAAAGCGGCCTACCCGGCGACGTCAGCGGCATCTTCAACCACGTCGGTACCGCGACCTTTAAGAACTCGATTGTCGGCAACAGCCCGTTGGGCGCCAATTGTGGGACCAACGCAGGGCCATTCAATGTCTCAGGAACGAACTTCGACACCGACGGCACCTGTAGCGGGTTTACCCAAGTAACCAGCGGCCAGCTCAACCTCGCCGCACTCGCCAACAACGGCGGGCCGACGCAGACCCACGCGCTCCTTTCACCGAGTGTGGCGATCGATGCGGGCAGTGCTGCGACTTTGACCACGCTCAATGGAGACATCACCACTGTCTCGCAGACCACCTTCGACGTTGCTGATGCGGGCGCGATTCCGGCGGGCGTTGGCTTCACCATTCAGATCGCCAGCGAGCAGATGGTCGTCACGAGTAAGTCCACCAATACCTTAACCGTGACGCGCGGCGCGAATGGGACCACGGCCGCAACTCACTTGAGCGGCGCCAACGTCAACCTGGCATTCGATCAGCGCGGCGCCGGCTTCCCGCGGCAGGCTGACGGGAACGGCGACAGCACCGCGGTCGTGGACGTCGGCGCGTTCGAGCTCGCGCCTGCACCCACGCCCCCGAATGTTCTCGGCCGGCTGACGACTCGAGCTCAGGTGGGCACAATCGATAATGTTCTCATTAGCGGATTCGTCGTAACCGGAAGTGGTTCCAAGAACGTGCTCGTGCGGGCACTGGGGCCGTCGCTCACCGGCATTTCCCCACAGCTCGCCAATCCAACTCTGGAGGTTCGAAATGGAGCGGGAACCCTGATCGCCTCGAATGATGATTGGAAAATGCCTTCGCAAAATCAGACGGATGTCGAAGCGACTGGGAATGCGCCGGCCAATGATGCCGAAAGCGCCGTCGTCTTGGCGCTCTCCCCCGGCGTCTACAGTGCAGTGGTGGCGGGGGTCGGGGGCACGACGGGGATCGGCCAGGTAGAGATTATCGACGTTGATTCGTCGAGCACCGCGCAGCTGGCAAATATTGCGAGCCGGGCCGTCGCCGGCACCGGAGACGGTGTCATCGTGGGTGGATTCACGATCAACGGGCCGCAGTCCCAAAAGGTGGTCGTCCGCGCGCTCGGTCCATCGCTGCCGTTTTCCGGCACCCTGCCGGATCCAACCCTGGAACTGCGCGACGAAAGCGGCACCCTACTGGTTTACAACGACAACTGGCGCGACACGCAGGAGACCGCCCTGACGGGCAGCGGAATCGCGCCGACTGACGATCACGAGAGCGCGATTCTCGCAACCTTGCCGCCAGGAACTTACAGCCTGGTCCTGGCCGGGCCTTGTGACTCCACAGGAACAGCGGTCGTCGAAGTTTACGACTTCGGCGTGAACACGCCGAACGATACACCGGCCTCCAGCTCGCCCTCGACCTGTGCAACCCCAACACCCACTCCGACTCCGACTCCCACCCCAACGCCCACGCCCACGCCGACCCCTACCCCAACGCCTACTCCTACCCCCACTCCGCCTCCTCTCCCCGGCGCGCTGGTCGCTTTAGCGGCGGGCAATCTTACGATCACTGACGGCACGGGCACGACCAACAACACCCTGACCTTTTCGGTCAACGGCTCGAATCTCCGGATTCACGATCCGAACAACACGGTGGCCGCCGGGCCAGGAGCGACCCAGGTCGATGCCAATACGGTGGAGGTGCCGCTTGTCGACATCACCGGAACCATCCAGGTCGAGGGACTCGGCGGGAACGACACACTTACGCTCAGCCTGGCGGGCGGAAATTTCCTGGCCAACGGGCTGACGTTTAACGGCGGCCTCCAGACCGGCAGCCCGGGCGATACGCTGGTCATCACGGGCGGAAGCCAGGGGACGGTTACTTACAATTATACCAACGCGAACGACGGCAACGTCGTGATGTCGAACTTCGGCACTGTGACCTACACCGGGCTGGAGCCGCTCACGAACACGGGAACTGCCGACGACATCATCTTCAATCTGCCGGCCGCGGCGAACACTGCGACGCTGGGCGACGACGGCACAAGCGGGAATAGCCTGTCGCGTTTGAGCGGCGCGAACTTCGAGGACACGGATTTCGCGAACCCGACCGGCTCGGTCACGATCAATCGCGGGAATGCGGCCGACACGCTTACCGTAAACACGCTGCCCTCCACCGATTTCAACGCCAGCCTGACGATCGGCGCCTCTGGCTCCGAGTTCGCTTCCGTGACTTTCGCAGGCGGCGTAACGCTGGCAGCCGGCAAGAACCTGGCCGCGTTTGCGACCGGCACGATCAGTCTGCCAAACGCGACGAGCATCCTAACCACTACCGGCACCGGCTCGATCGTGATGACAACCGCCCGCAACCTGTCCCTCGGCAGCGGGTCCAGCCTGGCAACGGGCGGTGGCGCGATTACGCTAAACGCCAACCAGCAGGCGGTTGCCACAACCGGGGATTTCCACGGGATACTCATCTTGAACGGCACCGTCACTGCGAGCGGGACCGGCACCGTCACAGCTAACGGCCGTGGTGGAAACGGTGCCAATAACATCGGCGTCTGGGTGCGCGGCGCGACCGCACTTATTCGGGGCGGCTCGACTTCAGGCGTGACGACCACAACCGTCTTCGGACGCGGCGGCGCCGGCTCGAATCCTCACGGCGTCCAACTGGGAGATGTGCCCAGCAACGTTCCGGGCACGATTACATCATCAGGCGGGAATGTGTCCGTCCAAGGCAACGCTGGCCCGAGCACCGGGGGCATCAACTATGGCGTTATTCCGATCCATGGAGGCATAATCACCTCCGGCGGAAACGGCAATGTCACGGTTACAGGGACGGGCGGCACCAATGCGGCCGGTGGCAACGTCGGAGTGTTCGCGCACCAGGGTGGTACTGATTACCTCCGGGGGGACGGGAACTATGACGGTCACTGGGACGGGCGGAAACGGCCCAAATAGTCACGGCGTCCAGGTATTCCGCGATGGCCGGATCACCTCCGGGGGCGCAGGGAATGTCGCGGTCACCGGCACCGCAGGGGGCACCAGCGCTTTCGGCGTGTTTGTGAACGGCCTCGACAACAATAGCCCCGGCGCCCGGATTAATTCGGGGGGCGGAACCATCACGGTCACCGGGACACCCGCGCCGGCTAACAACTTCGGAATCGTCCTTGGTGGCGGCGGCAGGAACACAATTGCTTCAACGAGCAATGCGTCCGTTACGCTCATTACGGATGCGATCACGCTCGATGGCACCGGCATTAACTCCGTCAGCTCGGGCACCGGGACGACCACGCTCCGGCAACTCACCAACGGCAGAGTGATCAGCCTGAGCGGTGCGTCCGACAACGCGACGACGCTCGCCTTCACGGATGGCGAACTGGACCTGGTGACGGCGGGAACGCTGGTGATCGGCGACGCCAATAGCGGCAACGTGGATGTCTCGACCGGCATTACTCAGGCCGGCCGGACGACAAACATTTTCACCGGCACTTCCACGACGGTGCTAAGTGGCGGTTCGCTTGGAATCCGAGGCACGGTCAACAGCCCGTCTGGCGGTGAACAGCGGGGGCACGCTCCCACCCGGGACCAGTCCCGGCATTATTAACAGCGGCAATACCACCTTCACGAGCGGCGCTACATTTTCCGTGGAGATTGGCGGCACTGCCCCGGGCAATGCGGCCAACAATCATGATCAGTTGAATGTTACCGGCACGGTTTCACCCGCCGGCGCGACCCTGACCCCCGCCCCCTTCAACAGCTTCGTCCCCGCGAACGGTCAAAGCTTCACCATTATCAATAACGACAGCACCGACGCGATAACCACGACCTTTGCCGGCCTGGCCGAGGGCGCGCCAATCGCGAACTTCCTCGGCTCCGGCCTCAAGGCCACCATTAGCTACACCGGTGGCGACGGAAACGATGTCGTGCTGGCGGTGCAAGGCGTGAGCGTTACGGTCTCCCCCGCCTCGGTCGCGGAAAACAGCGGCACCGATCTGGTCTACACCTTTACCCGCAGCCCGGCCACGAGCGATCCGCTCACGGTGAATTTCTCCGTCGGCGGCACGGCCGTGTTTAACACCGATTACACCCAGACGGGGGCGGCCACGTTTAACGGAACGAGCGGCACGGTGACGATTCCGGCAAACGCCACGACGGCGGCGGTCACGATCACTCCCACCGGCGACACACTTTTCGAAGCCAATGAGGATGTGATCCTCACGGTCACCTCCGGCACGGACTACAACGTCTCGTCTCCGAGCGCGGCTACCGGCACGATCACAAACGACGACACCGCGCCGACCATCTCCATCGATAGTGTCTCGGCCAACGAAAGCGCGGGCACGATCGACTTCACCGTGACGCAGTCCGCCGCCAGCGGTGCGACCACGACGTTCCAATACTCGACCGCGAACGGCACGGCGACCGCAGGTTCGGATTACGACGGCGCGACCAACACGCCTGGCAGCATTCCAGCGGGCAGTACCACAACCACGATTTCGATCCCGATCACGAGCGACGCCCTGTTCGAGAATGACGAAACGTTCACCGTCACCCTCAACACTCCGACGAACGCGACGCTCGGCACCGACACCGGGACCGGAACGATCGTCAACGATGATGCGCAGCCGACCATTTCAATCGGTAACGCCTCGGCGAGCGAGAACGCCGGCATGGTGGACTTCACCGTGACGCAGTCCGCCGCGAGCGGCCTGACCACGACCTTCCAGTATTCGACCGCGGACGGCTCGGCGACGAGTGGCGATTACACCGGCGCGACGAACGCGAACGGAAGCATCACGGCTGGAAACACGACGACCACCATCTCGATCCCGATCACGGACGACGGCGTTTATGAGGGCAACGAGACTTTCAGTGTCACCCTGAGTAATCCATCCAACGCGACCATTGCGACTGCCACGGGGACCGGCACCATCACTGAAAACGATGCGATCCCGTCCTTCACGATTAATGATGTGACGCATCTCGAAGGGGACAGCGGGACGACCTCGTACGTGTTCACGGTAACGAAGAACACCACGAACACGGTGCTCACCGCTACCGTCCAATTCAACACGGCCGACGGCACCGCCACCCTCGCCGATAACGATTACGTGGCGAACTCGGGAACGCTGACCTTCCTTCCAGCCGAAACGACGATGCAGTTCACCGTGCTCGTGAACGGCGACACGACCAGTGAGGGGGACGAAACGTTCGCGGTCCAGCTCTCGAACCCGACGAACGCGACAATCGCCGACGCGAACGGCGTCGGCACCATCCAGAACGATGATTGCCCGCCGTTCTCGACAGTTTACGTCGACGACAACTGGGTGGGGACCACCCCGGGCACCGATCCCGATGCCGGCGGGCCAGCCACGAATTTCGGCTGCGACTCGTTCGCCACGATCCAGGATGGCGTGAATGGCGTGCCCACGGGCGGGACCATCAACGTTTATCAGGGGACCTATGCCGAGGATGTGGCCTTAAACAAAGCGGGAGTCAGTTTGCTCGGCATCGACGCGGGACAGAAGACGATCGAAGGCGTGATCGGTGGAAACGGCGCCACGCTGCAGGTGCTGGCCAGCAACGTTACCATCGCCGGGTTCTACATCACTCGCCAAGGCAACAATCCCACCCAGTGGAACGACCCGCTAAACACGACCGGCATCGCCATCCAGGGACAGGCCATCACCGGGACCCAAATTCATGACAACACGATCACGGGTAATCGGACCGGGATCGATGTTAACAACAGCAACGGCCACACGATTCGCAATAACGTAATCGACTTCAACCGGACCGGACTAATCTTCCGCAACACCACCAACGAAATGACGGTGGTGGAGAACTTCATCACCAACAACTGGACGGTGGGCGTCCTTTTCCTCGACGGGAGCGGGGCAACGAACTCTCCGATGCAGAGCGCGTTGCACAGCGGCTTCAACAACAACGACCTGAGCGCGAACTGGTATGGCCAGATCGTGGATCGCCAGAGCGGCGGCAGTTTGCCGCCTCCGGGAACGACGAACATGAAGAACTTCCGCGGGAACTGGTTTGGCACGACGGCGCCGGTAATCACCACCGCGGACAGCGCCGAGCCTGGCTATGCGGCGCAGATTCCAGTGGCCTACGGCGGAACCGCAACGCCTCCCGGCGGCCAACCCGATATTGCCGGCCCGGCCTCGGCCAACTTCCAGATCAATCCGATCCTGCTCAGCGGCACCGACACGAACGTCGAGACCACACCTGGCCGCGGTACTTTCGGCTTCCAAGGAGTGCCGAACGTTATCGTGGTCAAAGAAACCGATATGCAGGGGTGGGCGTTCTTTAATGATTTGCCGGGAACAGGCACGGGCTCAGGCGGATTCGAGCCCGGGCCGGGAACGGCACCGCTGGGCAACGGAAGCGCTTTCCTGACCGTGGACAGCCAGGGACGATTCTGTCTGGGGACAGCGGCATATATTGGGACCTACCTGAGCGACATCGTGGAGCTGACTTACAGCAGCTTCCAGAACAACAACTCGAACACAACGGTGCGCCGCGTCGCTCCAGTTTGATGTCGATTACGACCTCTCCGACGCGAGCAATACTTACCAGGGGCGGTTGGTCTTCGAACCTTATCAGTCAGGGACCGTGCTCCAGAATGTCTGGCAGACCTGGAACGTGTTGGCCGGGAATTGGTATGGCACGCGCACTTCCGTCATCGTCGGCGGAAGCACGGTGTCCAATCCGTGCACCCAAGCAGCTCCCTGCACCACCGCGCAGATTTTGACTGCTTACCCGAATTTGGGCCTGCGAAACGCGCCCAACAATGCGCTGCTCTTCAAGGCAGGTGGGCCGTGGGCTCCGGGATTCGATGGGAACGTCGACGCTCTGCGTCTGCAGGTGAACGGCGCTCGCGTTGTTTACGACTTCGAGCCGCCCAGCGACGTGGGGACATTCCAGTTCAGCCAGGCCAACTACACAGTCAACGAAAGCCAGGCCACCGCGACAATCACCGTAACCCGCACGGGCATGACCGCGGGCTCGGCCACGATCCATTATGCCGCTTCGGATGGCACCGCGACCGAAGGCTCTGATTACGCCGCCACCTCGGGCGACCTGTTCTTTGCCAGCGGTGAAACCAGCAAGACCTTCACCGTTGGGATCATCAACGATGGCACAACGGAACCGGATGAAACCGTCACGCTCACCCTGAGCAATCCATCGTTTGGCGCCATGCTGGGCACTCCGAATCCCGCGACCCTGACGATCGTGGACAACGACGGCCCCGCCTCCACAAACATCATCGTCGTTACTCCAACCAATCTTCAGGGCTGGGCCGCGTTTAATGAGAACACGGCGAGCGCGATGTTTGAAAATGGTCCCGCCATGCCTCCCTACGGCACCGGCAGCTACGAGATGTCCACCGGCAGCGGCACGGGCGCAGGCGCCGGAGGCAAGAGTTACTTCAAGACCAATAATTACAACGGCACCCGGCTGGATGCGATTTCCTCCATGAGCTACAGCACCTGGGTCGACGTTTCGACGCCGGGGGCCAACATCGCTCCCGTCATCGAGATGATGGTGGACACCGACGGCAACGGCACGCGCAACACCACCCTCGTTTTCGAGCCGGTCTATTCGCCTGAACAAGGCGCCATCGTCAAAGGTGTCTGGCAATTCTGGAACGCGCGCACCGGGAAATGGCGCTCCACCGCGACGGTGGGTCCGATCGTGCCCAACACCTACTTCACGCTCGACACGTTCATCGCTGCGTTCCCGAACGCGACCATCGTGGAATGGTTCCCGCGCGCGGACGGTTACGGGCTCGGCACATCGGTAGGCCAGGCCTCCGGTGGGACCTGGGCAGACTTCGTCGGCAACGTGGATGGCTTCGAGATTGGAACCAACAATGCCTCCACCATCAACGATTTCGAACTGGCCCTTCCAACCATCTCGATCAACGACGTAACCCAGGCTGAAGGCAATACTGGCACCACCGACTTCACCTTCACGGTAAGTCTCTCCGGCCGGAGTAGCGTGCCAGTCATGGTCGATTACGCGACGATGGACGGCACCGCCACGGTGGCAGACGGCGATTATCAAGCGGCTGCGGACACAATCACTTTCGCGCCGAATCAAACGACCCAGCAAATCACAGTTTTGGTTAATGGCGATACTGTGGTCGAACCAGATGAGACGTTCACGGTCCAGCTGGATAATCCGACCAACGCCACCATCGGCGACGGGGATGGAACCGGCACGATCGTAAACGACGACACCGATGTCACTCTCGCCGTGTCGCCTTTGTCGGTAACCGAAAACGGCGGAACTGATCTCGTTTATACCTTCACTCGCACCGGCGTCACCAGTGGTTCGCTCACCGTAAACTTCACGGTGGGCGGCACGGCGGATCCCAACACTGACTACACCCAGTCTGGGGCGACGAGTTTCACCCCGCCGACCGGAAGTGTTACTTTCGCGGCAGGCGATGCAACTGCCACCGTAACGATTGATCCAACCCCGGACACCACCGTTGAGTCGGATGAGACGGTAATTTTGACCGTGGCCGCCGGCACCGGCTACAATGTCGCGAGTCCCACCTCTGCCACCGGCACGATTGTCAATGACGACACGGCTGTGAGCGTGACCGTCGCCCCTTCTTCAGTGCAGGAAGACGGAGGGACCAATCTGGTTTACACGTTCACCCGCAATCCGGAAACGAGCGGAGCGATCACGGTGAACTTCTCGGTCGGCGGGGCCGCCGGCTTCGGCACCGATTATACCCAGACGGGCGCCGCCTCCTTCACCACCACGACCGGAAGCGTCACCATCCCGTCCGGGCAGACGACCGCGACGGTCACCATCGACCCGACTTTGGATAACGCCGAGGAAGCCGACGAAACCGTCGTCCTGACAGTCACCTCCGGCACCGGCTACAACGTGGGGAGCCCCGACAGCGCCACCGGCACCATCGTGAATGACGACGCGAGCATTACCGTCGCCGTTTCGCCTCTCGCGGCGGATGAAGATGGGACGCCGAACCTGGTTTACACCTTCACCCGCAGTCCCCTCTTCAGCGGGCCGCTAACCGTCGCGTTCTCGGTCGGAGGCACCGCGGTTTTCGGCACGGATTACACCCAGACGGGCGCGGACTCATTCAATGGTTCCAACGGCACCGTGACGTTCGCCGACGGCAGCAACACCGCGACCGTGACGATCGATCCAAACACCGATGTCGCTTACGAGCTGGATGAAACCGTGATCCTGACGGTCGGCTCGGGCAGCGGCTACAGCGCCGGCTCTCCGGGAGCGGCGACCGGGACCATCACCAATGACGAGGCGGCCCCCACCCTGACGATCGGCGATCGCATCGCGAACGAAGGTGACACGGGCGGCACGACGAACTTTGTCTTCACCGTGACGAAGAGCGGCAGCACCGAAGTTCCTGTTACCGTTAACTTCGCTACCGCTGACGGCACCACCAATCCGGGCACCGGCGGCGGAGCGTGCGGCCCCGGCGTCGACTACGTCTCCCAGACCGGCATGCTCACCTTCCCGGTGACCGGCCCTGGCTCTAGTTCTCAGACCATCACGATATTGGTCTGCCGGGATACAGACGTTGAGGCGAACGAGACTTTCTTTGTCCAGCTTTCCGGACAGACCGACGCCACGCTCGCCGATGGCGAGGGACGCGGCACCATCCAGAACGACGATTCACCGGGCACCGCGCTCGTCGTGAACACGACTGACGATCACGCTGTTGGCCCGTGCGAGGCGCTGCCGGGCGGAGATTGCACCTTGCGCGAAGCGATTACGGTCGCTAACGGCAGCCCGGGCGCGGCACTGATCGCCATCAATTTCGAATATCCCCGCCAATGATCCGCGGCACTTCTACTACCAGGACGACGGCGTGGCTGGCCAGGTAACCTTGCCCAGCGTGATGCCAACCACCGCGACCGATGACACAACCATCAGCGACATCGATCCCGACTGGCCGCATAGCTGGTGGTCGATTCAACCCCTTACGGAGCTGCCTCCGATTACTCATCCGGTGCTGCTTGACGGTTACAGCCAACCGAACGCCGCTGTAAACACCCTCACGACCGGAACCAACGCGGTCCTGAGAATCGAGCTGAGTGAACCGAGCGCGGGCTCAAGTTCCACCGGTCTCACGATTAGCTCCGGCACCACGACGGTGCGCGGCCTGGTCATCAATCGCTTTAGCGGCAACGGCATTTCCATCCCGAGCGGCAATGCCAGCGTGGCTGGCAATTTCATCGGGACCGACGTGAGCGGCACCCTCGATCGTGGCAACATCACTCACGGCATCATGGCGTCCGGATTCAGTGAATCCATCGGCGGTTCACTGCCGGCGGACGTGAACCTGATCTCGGGCAATAACGGAGATGGCATCTCGCTCAACAACAGCAACAGCAACCTGATGCTGGGCAATTTGATCGGCACCAGGGCCGATGGGGCCGTCGCCTTGGGTAACGGAGGAAATGGCATCGCTCTCGTGGGCCCAGGGGCAGGCTTCAACACCATCGGTGGATCTCAGTCGGCGGACAGAAATGTAATCGCCTTCAATGGCGACGACTTCTCTGACGCCGACGGCGTGCAAGCGGCGACGGCCGGCAACGGCAACGCCATTCGAGGTAACTCGATCTTCTCGAACGGCACGTCTTCGCGTCTCGGCATCGACCTCGGCACGAATGGCGTTACTCCGAATGATCCGGACATCGACGAAGACGCGGATCTTGGCCCGAACGGATTGCAAAACTTCCCGGTCATCACGCTCGCTCGGGTCACGGGCAGCACCAAGACCATCACCGGCACTCTGAACTCGACGGAGGGCGAAACCTTTACGATCGACTTCTACGCCAACGATACTTGTGACGATTCCGGCAACGGCGAAGGACAGACTTATCTCGGCTCGATGACCACCGCGGAGACGGATGCCAACGGGAATGTCTCATTCACGTTCCATCCGGACCTGGCCCACGCTGCCGGAATGACTGTCGGCAAATTCATCACCGCCACAGCGACCGCCACCGGCGCGGCCTTTAACACTTCCGAGTTCTCGGCCTGCCTGGCGGTCATTGATGGAACTTCGGGCGCCGGGACGATCGAGCTGACTTCGATGACGTATTCAGGTCTGAAGGCGGCGGGAATGCGGCGATAACAGTCTCACGCGCTCGGCGGAACTAAGGGTCCGGTCACGGCGAACCTTGTCAACCAGCGACGGCACCGCCCAGGCTCCGGGCGATTACACTCGACGAGTGTTGCTATTACCTACATCGAAGGCGAAACCGGGACGAAAACGGTGAATGTTCCGATCGTGGACGATCTGATCCATGAGAGCAACGAAACGGTGAATATCACGCTGGGCACGACCCAGATTAATTCTCCGGAATCTGACCGTATCGGCGCCGACGCTGCCTGACGCGCCCACGGCTACTGCCGTGCTCACCATTCTTGACAACGATCCCGCCCCGTCGTTCTCAATCAATAATGTCACGGCCAATGAAGGCAACAGCGGCACGACCGAATTTATCTTTACCGTCACGAAGAGCGGCAGCACGGCGCTCAGCTCCTCGGTGGATTACACCACCCAGGACGGAACGGCGACCGTGGCCGGAGATGATTATCAATTGAATTCCGGCACGCTCAACTTCGCTGCGGGTGACACCACCAAAACCATCACGGTGCTCGTGACCGGCGACGCCGTGCTGGAATCGAATGAGAGCTTTAACGTCCGCCTGAGTAACCCCGTCGAGGCCAGTATCTTCGATCCGGATGGCGCGGGCACGATCGTTAATGACGACGTGGCTCCAACTCCAACTCCCACTCCGACCCCCACGCCAACGCCCACACCTACCCCTCCGCCCAGTCCGACCCCAACTCCTTCGCCGACCGTTGCGCCCAGCCCTACCCCTTCTCCCACTCCAAGAACTGTCGGCGCGGCCCAGTCTCTCAACATTTCCACTCGTATGCGGGTGGAGACGGGCGATCGGGCAATGATCGCCGGATTCATCATCCAGGGGAGTGCGCGAAGCCGGTGTTGCTCCGCGGCATGGGTCCATTCCTCTCTGCCCTCGGCATCAGCGACGTCCTGCTCGATCCTGTTCTGGAACTGCGTGGCCCGAGCAGCTTGATCATGACCAACGACAACTGGGTCGACAGTCCGCAACGTTCCGAGTTTGAAGGAGGTCCGTTCCAGCCGGGCGACGATCGTGAAGCAGTGGTTTTGGGGACGCTGTCCGCCGATAACTACACCGCGCTCCTGACGGGCAAGGACAACACGACTGGGGTCGGGCTTGTCGAAGTCTACGACCGCGATCAATCGGTCGACGCCTTCCTCGCCAACATCAGCACGCGCGGCTTCGTGCAGGCAGGATGAAAACGTGATGATCGGCGGCTTCATCCTCGGAGGAGGTTCGAACAACGCCCGGATCGCCGTGCGCGGCGTCGGCCCCTCGCTGGCTCAATTTGGATTGAACCCCGTGCTGGCCGATCCCGTTCTGGAGTTGCGCGACGCCAACGGCGTCCTCCTGAGCTCGAACGACAACTGGATGGACGATCCGATCTCTGCGGCGCTGTTGACCGCCAATGGACTCGGGTTGGGCGACAATGAACGAGTCGGGCATCTTTACTGTGCTGCCACCGGGACAATTCACCGCGATCCTGGCCGGAAAGAACGGCGGCATCGGCATTGGGTTGATCGAGGTCTACAATCTCCAATAGCGAATAGCGGGCGCGCGCTCCTCAGTTTGTCATCCTGAGCCAGCCTGCCCTGAGCGAAGTCGAAGGGAAGGATCTCTTATTCCAGCGATGGCGCGCAGCGGCCGAGATTCCTCGCTCACGCTCGCGAAAGTTAGAGGTTCTTCGACTCCGCTGCGCTTCGCTCAGAATGACAGGTTTGGCTGTTTCGCCTTTGACTTCCGGGGCGCAATGCGTCGAGTAGGACGCTCATCCTATGAAAAGAATCGTCACTCTCTTCTCTGTCTTTCTCGCCTCTCTTGTCTCGCTGGCCGCCGCGGAACCGGACAGCAGTTCGTTCCCTGGCCTGCAAAAGGCGATGACGCCGGAGAACTATGAGGCGGCCGGGTTGAGCAAACTCGACGCCGCCGAACGCGCCAAGCTGGACGAGTTCATTCGCAACTATCTTGCGGTAAGCAACGAACGCACCGCCACCGCCGCTGTCGAACAAGCGATCAAGGACAAGAAAGTCACCCCGGAAGTGATTCAAAGCCGGATCGTGGGACCGTTCTCGGGCTACAATGGACGCACCACTTTCACCCTGGAGAACGGCCAGCGCTGGGCGCAATCGCAACGCGACACCGCCTACTTCCCGAAGATCGATTCGCCGCCGGTGGTCATCGTGAAAGCGGGCATGGGTTACCGGATGCACATCGCCGGCGGCGGCGCGATCCGGGTCTCGAAAGTAAACTGAGCCAGCTGGCCTGCGGCTACTGGAGGATCCTGCATGGCGTCCGGCACTTGCTTGGCGGTGAGCGATGGCTAAGCGCGCACGACGATGTTGGTCGCACCGCTCCGGCCGCCGGCAATAAAGCCGCCAATAAGGACGTTATCGCCGGTCTCGATCGGGCCGCTCGAGCTGAAGTTACCCATCTCCGAGTCCCCCTCGCCCGCTTCGCCTTGACCAAATTCTTCGCGCAGAAACGCTTGCCTGATTCACGGCCACTTTAGCGCTGATATGCGCTGATTTCTGGGCGCTTCCCCATCGCTCCAATTGTATTTTGCCAGGGTCGTCAAACAAACATCTTCGCCAAACTTTGGTCGACCAATGTCGTATTTATTGGTGAAGCTCGAGAGCTTTTTCCCGTGTTCGCCTGACGGGCTTACCCCATGAGCAACGAACGAAGCGCAGTCCTTCCACGTTTGGGCCGAGCCTGGCCTTTTTTGATCAGCTGACAACCGATCCCACCGATTATGAAACAACCCAGATCGACACCTACCCTGGTTCTAATTGTCGCCGCGGCCTTCCTGGTCACCTCCTGGAGCGGCTGCAAACCCAAAGAAGGGCCGGGGAATCCGAAAAATGACCAAAACACGGTCCGACTCAAGGAAGGAAAGATCGAGCCCAAGGAAGCGAAGGGTGGAAAATACCCCGAGGAAAGACTTGATCCCAAGCGCCCCCTGAATCAGGAGACTCCCCCAAAAGTTCCTTCAGGACCAAAAAGGGGGGAGATTAAGCCCGCCAACAATCCGTTCAAAATCCGTGAGCTCAAACCCGGTCCCGAGGGCAGCGGGGATTCACAGGCTCCCTTATTTTTCGGCACCTTGACCGATCTTAATGGCTCGACTCCTATTGCCCATTCGATCCTTCCCGAACCGAGTGTGGCGGCGAATGGTCAGACGATCATGACCACGGGTAATGACTGGATGTCTTTATCGGAAGATGGCGGAGCCACATTTACCACAATCCATCCGACCACTATTTTTCCGCAAGACTATGGAGGTTTTTGTTGCGACCAGGTCCTCGCCTACGTCCCGAAACATGACCTATTCGTCTGGCTGCTCCAGGTACAGCTCAGCAGGCGGGACCAATGCAATTCGCATAGCCGTTCAGAACACCGAGGAGGTCCGCAACAGCAATGGCACTTCCTGGACCTATTGGGACTTTAGGAATGATATCTTTGCTCCCACCGGCAGCCTGGATTACAACGACATGAGTTTCGGAAATTCTTTCCTCTACTGGACAAGCAGCGTTGGAGGAGGCGCCAATCGATATGTAGTCCGCGTTCCTCTCCAGCAGTTGGCTGCCCGCGGCACCGTTCATTTTCAATTCACCGGAAGCACCAACGCGTTCTGGTCGCACGTGACCCAGAACGGGAGCAACGGTGTTTATTGGGCGGGGCATGTAAACAACAGCACGTTGCTTGTTTACAGTATGATGGATGCCGATGGCTTCTACAGCTGGCGGAACGTCGATATCAATTCGTGGCCCAATAACAGCAATTCCTCCATCGCGGCCGACGGCAACGACTGGTTAACGGATGCCTCCTGGAAAACCTATGTGCGCGCGGCGGCGATACGAGGGAACAGCGCGTTTTTTGCCTGGAATGCGTCAAGCGGCGACGGTTATCCGCAGGGTCATATCCAAATTGCGGAGATCAATACGGATACATTTACTCTGGCTAATCAGATGTCGGTCTGGAACCCCGATTTCGCCTTTGCCTACCCATATTTTGAGGTTAGCGGGCGCGAGCTGGGAATGATTGTTGCCTTTGGGGGCGGACCTTTTAATGCCAGCAGCGGCGTTGGTGTCTGGGGGGATTTCGTAGTCTATTATCCCCGCCTGAGCGGCCTGAGCCGAACCAATTATGGTCACTACCATACGGCGCGCAGATCGGGAACTGAAGGAGCGCGATGGGTCGGCGCCGGTTATACGTATCAGGCAGATGGTTCAGTGTTGCCTTATTTCCTGAGCTTCAACAGGTAAACGGCACGCGGCGCCAGGCTATTGCAGGTTGTAAATCTCGACCAGGCCTACGCCGGATGATCCGTCAGTCCCGCTGACAATGGCGGTGTAGTTGCCCGGGCCCAGGAGTGCAATCAACGCCGCCTCCAGATTGTTGCCCGGCGCAAGGCCGGTCGCCAGAATATCCGCTTCCTGGGTTCTGCCTCCAATCGTCGTTGAAGCGCAGCAATCTGCCATTGCTATCATAGATGCCGAGGGCGGGATTCGGGAGCGTGTTGGGGATGCCAAATTGATTCAGCGAAGGGCCAAGCGCGCGGACGACGATCGCGTTCGCCCCGGTGCCGCCGCCGAGGATTAACCCGCCAATCATGACGTTATCACCGCTCTCGACTAATCCGCGGGTGCTGATGTTGGCCAGCTGCGAGTCCGAAATCGTCGGAGTGAGATCGTAGACTTCCACCAGACCTATCCCTGTTCCCCCTCCGTTTCCGCGCAAAACGGCAGTGTAAGAACCCGGCGCCAGCGTCCTCACCAGGGCGGATTCAAGGTCGTTCGCCGGCGGGATCGACGTCGCCTCCACTTCGGCCTGCTGACTGGTGCCGTCCGGCCGCGTTTTCCAGTCGTTGTTCGAGGCGATGAGGGTGTTCCCGCTAAATAATTCCAGCGTCGGATCCGAGAGCGCGCCGGTGACGCCGGAGGATGGCCCAATGCCGCGAACGATCACACTCTTCGGATCGTTGCCGTTAATGATAAACCCGCCGATGACCACGTTGTCGCCGTTCAGCACCCTGGCCCGCGTCGACAGATTCAGGGATTGAGCGGGAAACCGGGGGATCGCCGCAGGGAAAACTCCCGCGGTGGAATTAAGATAAGGAATGAGTTCGACCAGCCCCTCGAGTCCGCTATCGGAAAGAGCCCTCAATCTCGATGGATCTCCCGGACCGGTTGCCGCAATGATATCCGCGCGGCCGTTTGCGTTCAGGTCCGTCGCCGCCACGCGCACGCCGCCGGTGGAATTTGGAAAGGCAAGGAAGTTATGCAGAACATCGTCATCGGCGGCGTCGAAAACTTTGACGGCCGACGGTCCCGTCCCGGCGCCGACGATGATGTCATCCAAGCCATCGCCATTCACATCGCCCGCGGCGACGTAGACGCCTCCAGTGAAGCCCGGAAAGGCGAGAAAGCTTTTCAGAATCGAGAGATCCTCCCGCATCGAACACCGTCACGAGATTGCTGCCCGGTCCGGTGCCGGCAATGATATCCGCGCGGCCATCGCCGTTGACATCGCCTGCCGCGACGCGGACCCCGCCAGTAAAAGCGGAATTAAAGGCGAAAAAGGTCTGCAGGACCGTCGAGCCGTCCGCGCCGCTAAAAACTTTGATGATCGGCGTGCTGCCATTGCCCTCTCCGGTCCCGACGATGATGTCGGCCTGCCCATCGCCATTGATGTCGCCGCCAGCGACATAGAGTCCAAGAGTGAAGTTCGACGGGAAGGCGAGGAAGGAATACTTCAACGTGCGAGAGGGCCCGGTGAAGACCTTGACGAACGGCGGGCTGCCCGGGCCAGTCCCGGTGATGACATCAGCGGTGCTCGCTACATTCGCGAGGGCGACCCGAACGCCGCCCGTAAAGTTCACGTTCTCGGCGAGAAACGACCCAGTGGATGAACCGTTGAACGAATAGGTATTGATCAGAGGACCGAGGCCGGTGTCAGGGCCCGTGATGATTCTGGTCGAGGCCGCCTGGACGCCGCTACCGCTGGCCAGCATCGTGACAAGGCAGGCCAGCACGGGCAAAAAACCTGAGGCGGCGTTCATCTTCATAAACTGATTCGCACGGCCAACGCCCGGTGCGCTCGCCTATCCCGAAAAACCGGGAACAAACCGCCAACCGTGTTTAGTGCACGCCGGCGGGAGCCGGCTCTTCGCCGCGCAACGCGGGCTTGGCCGCATCGCCTTCGTGGTGCGTGTGACCGCTCCGCAAAAAGGGAACGCGGTCCAGGACATTTTCCTGGAACCATTCCAGCCAGAGATAAATCACCGGCGTGATATAGAGCGTGATGAGCTGCGAGACGACAAGGCCACCGACGATTACGAGGCCGAGCGGACGGCGCGAGGAACCGTCCGCGCCGTAGCCCAGCGCCAGCGGGACCGCGCCCATCAACGCCGCCAGGGTGGTCATGATGATGGGACGGAACCGTTCGACGCTCGCTTCATGAATGGCCGAGCGCAGGTCGTAGCCTTCGTCGATCCGGTGCAGGGCGAAATCCACAATCATGATGCCGTTCTTTTTCACGATGCCCATGAGGAGGAAGAGACCGATGACCGAATAGAGCGACAGGGTCGAATTAAACAGCCAGAGCGTGAGCAGGCCGCCAACCACGGCCGGGAACAGAGTCGAAAGCACCGTGATGGGATGCACGTAACTCTCGTAGAGAATGCCGAGGATGACATACATGACAAAGAGCGCGGCGAGGATGAGGTAGGGTAAAGCGCCGAAGAGCTGTTGCAGGACAAGTCCTTCGCCTTGGAGCTCGCCTTTCACGGTCGGCGGCAAGTTTTCTCGCGCGGTCTTTTCGATGAAGCCAACGACGTCGCCCAGCGGCACGCCGGGTTTGGTGTCGAAGCCGAAGGTAACGGAGGTGAATTGGTTGAGGTGATTGACCGATTGCAGGCCGAGCTTGGTCTCGTATTTCGTCAGCGCGCGCAATGGGATCAGCCGGTCGTTGACGCCGTCGGGCTTCACGTAAAGATGGCGCAGGTCCTCCGGGCTGGCGCGATCTGCATCCTCCACTTCAAGAATGACCTGATACTGATCGTCGGGCTCCTTGATCAGGTAGACGAAATTCTGCGAATAGGCCGCGCGGAGCAGGCTCTGGATCTTGGCGGTGGAAACGCCGTAGAGGCTGGCGCGGTCGCGGTCGATCTGGATATCGATATTGGGAGTGTTGCGAAACAGATTCGCGCGCGGCGGGGCGGCGAAGCCTTCGTAGCCGCGCAATTTTTCGCCGAGCTTATCAGCCGCGGCGTAAACTTCGTCCGGATCGATGCCGCTGATGACGTAGCTGTAGCGGCCGAAGGCACTGCCCGCGCCCCCGATGTTGATCTGCAAAACAGGCGATGGATTGAGAGTTGGGAAGACGCCGGGAATAACACTGATCTCGCGCCGCAACTGTTGCGCGACTTCCTCGATCGGGCCTCGTTCTGTCCGCGGCTTCAGGAACAGAACGGTGAAGATGCCCGCTGAGCCGCCGCGACCGCTGCCGGCGACGGTGAAGTATTTGTCGACCGCGGGATTGGCCTGAAGAATCGGATCGAGCTTGTCCTGAATCTCACGTTGCTGCTGGGGCGAGGCGCCTTCCGGGACAATGAAGGTACCGCGGATGGTGCCGCTATCGCCGGTGGGCAAGAGCGTGAAAGGCAGCGCGCTGAAGAAATACCACAAGCCAACGCCACAGGCGATCACGATTGGCACAGCCAGCCAGCCGTGGTCGAGGAACCAGCCGAGGCTCCGGCTGTAGCCGCGGAGGATCGGTTTAAAGAAGCCTTCCGTAAAACGCTCCATGCGCGATTTGCGGTGCCCGGGCCGGCGGTCGCGCACCATGCGGGCGCACATAAGCGGGGTGAGCGTCAGCGAGACGAGCCCCGAAGCGAGAATCGCCACAATGATGGTAATGGCGAATTCGCGGAAGATGCGCCCGAGCAATCCCGGCATGAAAACGAGCGGGATAAACACGGCCGCCAGCGACAGCGTCATCGAGAGAATGGTGAAGGAGATTTCGCCCGCGCTGTTGAGCGTTGCTTTCGCGATCGACTCACCGTGTTCGGCGCGGCGGACGACGTTCTCGAGAAAGACAATGGCGTCATCCACGAGGAAACCGATCGCGAGCGTAATCGCCAGCAGCGTCAGATTGTTGATGGAGAAGCCAAGCGACCACATCACGACAAAAGTGATCAGGAGCGAGAGGGGCAACGCGACAACCGGAATCAGCGTATCGGTGGCGCGCCCAAGAAAGACGAAGATGACAATGACGACGAGCAGGAAGGCGATCAGCAATGTCTCCTCGACTTCGTGGACCGAGTTCTCGATCGTGAGGGCGCGATCGAAAGTCGGAATGAGGTTGATCGAGCCGGGCAGCTCCTGGCGCAGTTGCGGGAGCAGCTCCCGAATGGCGCGAGCTACTTCGACTGCGTTCGCCCCCGCCTGCCGGGAGACCGCCATCACGATGACAGAGGCAGGCGTTTCGTAACCGCGCGCGAAGAAATGCCGGGAGAGGCGCTCGTCCTGCACGCTGTCGACGACGGTGGCGACGTCGCGGAGGTAAATCGGGGTATTATCCTGACCGCGACCGATGATGAGCTTGCGGTAGCCTTCCGCGTCTGCGATTTGCGCGTTCGGTCGCAGGACGAACGAGCGCGTTTTGCCATCAAACTGCCCCGCGCCCGAATAGGAGGTGCCGGAGCGAATGGCGGTCGAGAGCTCGTCGAGCGTCATGTTGCGCGCAGCCAGCGCGCCGGAATTGACCTTGACGCGAATGGCGGCTTTGACGCCGAAGATCTGCACCTGCGAAACGCCCGGCAGGATGTTAATGCGCTGCTGCACCTGAGTGGTGGCGTACTTGTAGAGGTCGCCGTCAGTTAGCGTGTCGCTGGTCAGGGCAATGAAAAAGACGGGCTGATCGTTCGGGTTCGATTTCTCAAAGCGCGGCGGCTGGGGAAGATCGTTGGGCAATTGCCCCATGGCGCGCTGAATAGCGGATTGCACATCGGTGGCCGCGGCATCGACGCTTTTCGAGAGGTCGAACTGAAGAGTGATGTTCGTCGAACCCTGAGTGCTGGAGCTGGTGCTGAGGGTAATGCCGGGAATCTGGGTAAACTGCTTCTCGAGCGGCGTGGCGATGGTGTTCGCCATCGTCTCCGGATTTGCGCCGGGATAATTCACGCTCACCTGAATGACCGGGTAATCGACAGCGGGGAGGTCGTTTACCGCCAGTTGCTTGAAGGCGAGAATGCCAAAGACGACTACGGAGGCAGTCAGCAGCATCGTCATCACCGGCCGCTCGATGAACGGCCGCGATAAGCCCGCGGAAAATTGCACCAGCTTCTTCACCCCCGCGCTTCGGCGGTGCTGCAATGGATCGTAGGGCGCGGCACCCGGGCCGGTGTCCGGCTGGTCGCCATCGATCCCGCTGCCGTTGTTCTCTGGCGTGTTTTTCTCCATCAGCGCGATAGCGGGTTGCTAACGACCTGCACCGGTCATCGGTGGCGGACCGCTCGAAACTTCCTTGGGATTCACCTTCATGCCAGGCGAAAGCTGCAATTGCCCGGACACGACTACGGTTTCGTCGGCGCGTACTCCTTCGGTGATGACGGTGAAATCGCCCTGCGCCTGGCCCTGCTTTACCTGCCGCAACTCAAGCGTCGAATCGGGTTTCACTATGAACACATACGGTCCCCGCTGGCCGATCTGCACTGCACCGCTCGGCACGAGGAGTGAGTCCTTCAACACGTCGAGAACGAGCCGCACCTGGACGAATTGCTCCGGCCAGAGCGCGCGATCGGGATTGGGCGTGACGCCGCGCAGCCGGACTGTTCCGGCGCCAGCCGTGACGGTGTTGTCCACCATATAAAGTTTGCCGTCGCGGGGATTGACGTTGTCGTTCTCAGCGTCGGTGACAACTTTCATGTTCGGATTGTCGAGGTAACGCCGGACGAGGGGCAGATCCGGTTCGGCCACGGTGAAATCAGTGTAGATCGGGTCCATTCCGTTAATGGTGACGAGCGGCACGGTGCCGCCCGGTCCGACCACGTTGCCGACGTCTACGTTGCGCAAACCGGCCCGGCCATCGATGGGCGATTTGATGTAGCAGCGATCGAGATTCACCTGGGCGGCGGCCACCGCAGCCTCAGCCCGGCGGGCGTTTGCCTGGGCCGTGTCGAATTCCTGGCCGGCCGTTACGTTCTCCTTCCGCAATTGTTCCTGGCGTCTCAGCGTCGCCTGATTTAAGGCGAGGTCGGCCTGCGCGCTCGCGAGGGCCGCTTCATAGGGCCGCGGGTCGATCTTAAAGAGCAGATCACCCTTTTTGACATCGGCGCCGTCCGTGAATTCTCTCGAGATAATTTGTCCGCTGACTTGCGCCTGAATGTGGACCGTTTCATAGGCAGCGGTGGTGCCGATCTCATCGAGATAAAGCGGCACGTCCTGGATAGTAACTTTCGCAGTGGCCACGGGCCGAGGCGCGGGCGCGTTGGCTGTTTTGGATTTGTTGCTGAATCCGCGGAGGGTGAAGATCAAAATCACGAGCACGATCGCGCCGCCGCCCCAGAGGAGGCCTTTACGTCCGAAACGATTCTCCAGTTTTCCCACCGTGGTACGCGTGGTTACGTTCTCCCTGGCCAGCGTCGTCATGATTTGCTGCTCCCGTTGGTCACCTCAAGATGGCCGTTCCCGCTTCCGTTTGCCGAGTGTTCCGCCCTCGTCCTGATCTGTTCGAGAACCCGAATGCAGGTCTCGAGATCGCGCGGCGGTATTTCCTCGATGAGCTCCTGACGTAACTCGTGAGCCGCATTGAAAATCTTATCGAGCACGGATTTGGAACGCCGCTGGAGATGCACGATCTTGCAGCGCCGATCCTGCGCCGAGCAACGGCGCTCGATCCAGCCATCCTCCTGCAAACGATCCAGTAAGCCGGCCAGCGTCGGTCCCTCAATACCCATTCGCTCGGCGATTTCCTTTTGCGTGAGTTTGTCTCCACCCAGGGAAAGATGAATCAGGGTGCGCCATTTGCCCTGGCTTAGCCCGAGGGGCCGGAGGCGCTGATCGAGCTTGGTGCGCCAGGCCCGCGCGGTGCCGAAAAGGACGAGACCCAGTTCATTAGTGTTTGGAGGAGGCATGTCCTGAAATTTAATTAGCATGCTAACGAATCCTATTTCAAAGCATTGTCAATCGGTTGGAACGCTCGTTGCGGACTCTGTTCTTTGACCACAACGCTTCTGCGCCGTTCATCGGCCGCATGCAGTCACCAATGCCCTCATTCGTCCGGCCGCGAGGCTCAAGCGACAATTGGGTGACATCCGGCGGAACTAGGAGCCATTCGCGGCGCGAATCTCACCGAAGAACTATCCCTCCCCTACCCTCATCAAAACCATCGTCTGCTTTCGATAATCGGTCACCCGCGTGAGCGGTTCGGCCCGGAGCGGAGACCAGCGGTCGCTCTCCAGGACCTCCCGTTCCCTCAGCGGCTGCACGAGCAGATAACGCGCACTCGCCGGCACTTCCTCGAGCCGGTTCACGTAGACCAGGCGCGATTTCACATAAAACAGGGAGGGCTGGAAATCGGGGTCGAGAGCATATAGCGGCTCCGCATCCGGAACGAGATCATCGATCTCTGCCGCAATCGGCTTCACCTTCGAACGGCTTTGCAGCGCCGGAATCACCGCCACCGCATAAATGCATAGGAGAAAACCGGCGACGATCGCAGTTCCAATAACGAACCGGGACCGGAATTGCGGCAGGGCGAATCTCCCTCGCCACCGGATTTCTGGCGCGGCCAGCGTCATGGCCATCAACCAGCAAGCTGGAACCAGCGCCGGCATGGAGTAACGCGGCAATCCCCCGGGCAAGAGGTTCACCAGGAGAAAGGGCACGGCTGCGCCCCAGCCCAGCGCGCGCGCAAGATTATGTTCGGTGGCTTTCTCCCATTTTACCTTCGCCACCAATGGCAGGAGGAGAGTCCACGGCAGGAAGTAAGCAAGGCCGCGTGGAATATTAAGGAGCCAGCTCTCCAGCTTGAAATCATCGCCTGTGAGACGGCCAGTCAGTTGGACCGACCAGGTCTGCGCCAGATCCGCTTCGCGCATCACCTGCCAGTACGGGACGGCCCAGGCCGCGAAAACTCCGAGCATCATCAGAAGCCCCGCGAAGTGGGCGACGCTGATCAGCTTGCGCAGTTCGCCCTCGAAATAGAGAACCGCGACGACCACCGCGTAGAAAAACAGCAGATGAAGCGGCCCTTTCGCCAGGATGCCGAGCCCCAGAAAGATCGAAGGGACTATCCAGGTCAACCAGGGTGCTCTTCGTTGCTGCCACCAACTGAGCCAGAAAATCAGCGCCAGGCCAAAGAGCGAAACGTAGAGCGCTTCGATCTCAATGAGGCGACCCTTCTCGACGATCCCAAAATTTGCCAGCCAGATCAAAGCGGCGAAGAGCGCGCCGTTCGCCCCGAGATTGCGGCGAGCGACGGTGAGGAAGGCGAGTGCGACCGCGAGCACGCAAAGCACCGAAGGCAGGCGGGCCGTCCATTCGTTGCGCAGGCCAGTCAGATTGAATGAAGCGGCCACCAGCCAGTTCACCAGAGGCGGTTTGCGATAATACGGTTCGCTGCCGACTTGCGGCACGAGATAATTCCCGGTCTCGATCATCGTGACTGCGGGAAGAATGCGGCGGCCTTCTTCGCCTTTGATCTCGAGGGAGCCGAGGCCGGGGAGATAGATGGCGGCCCAGCAGAGAATAACCAGTAAGAGCGAGGCCGCGCGCGACATGTTAACGTCCAACGTCCAACGTCCAACGTTCAACGTCCAACGCTCGCTTTGTTGGAGACGGCCTGCTCCCGCGGTTGCCGGACCGTTGGGATGGCGCGCCGCGACGCCCGTCCGGTCCCGCAACCGCGGGAGCGTCCCGGCTCCAAAACAGGTATTCCCAGCTTGACGAAGGGGCCCTGAAAAATTAAGTTGAGCGCCTAGTCCGCGCTGGAGGGAGTGGGAGCTGGTGTCCCACTCTTTTTCGTCTGCGGGCTACATGTTTTATGAACGCCGAGTTTATTGCCATGCTGGATTACCTGGAACGCGAGCGCGGGATCAAACGCGAGATCCTGCTCGAAGCGGTCTCCAATGCTCTGCTTTCCGCCTCGAAGAAAAGCGTGAGCGCGTCGCGCGACCTCCGCATCGATATCAATCCCAAGACCGGGGAGATTCGCGCCCTCGCGAAACTGCTCGTCGCGGAGGATGTCACGAATCCGGCGGACGAGATCTCCCTGAGCAAGGCGCGCAAGCTCGATCCGAACGCAGCCGTGGGCGGTGAAGTGGAAGTCGAAGTCACCCCGAAGAATTTTGGACGCATCGCCGCGCAGACGGCGAAGCAGGCGATGATGCAGCGCATCCGCCAGGTCGAGAAGGAAATGATTTACGAGGAGTTCAAGGATCGCGCAGGCGAAATCGTGAGCGGCACTGTTCGCCGTTTCGATCGCTCGGATGTGATTCTCGATCTCGGAAAATTCGAAGCCATCATGCCGCAACGCGAACGCGTGGTGGTCGAAGACTACAATGTCGGCGACCGGCTCCGCGCCTATGTCGTGGCGGTCGAGAACGGCATCCGCGGACCGGAGATCATTGTCTCGCGGAGCCATCCAAATTTTGTCCGGCGGCTGTTCGAGCTCGAAGTGAGCGAGATTAACGATGGCACGGTGGAGATCCGCGGTATCGCGCGCGAAGCCGGCTATCGCACGAAGATTGCGGTGACGAGCGCGAATGAAAAGGTCGATCCAGTCGGGGCGTGCGTCGGCATGCGCGGCTCCCGGGTTAAGAATATCGTCCGCGAGCTCAACAACGAGAAAGTCGACATCATTCGCTGGAGCTCCGATCCGAAGGAATTTGTCCTCGAGGCGTTAAAGCCCGCCAAGGTGAAAAACCTCGTCTTCGATACCGAGAAGAAAAGCGTCCAGATCTCCGTCGACGAAGATCAGCTTTCGCTCGCGATCGGCAAGAAAGGCCAGAACGCGCGGCTGACTTCACGATTAACAGGCTGGGAAATTAACATCGATCGCGACACAACCGCGACGCATCAGGTCGAGCAGAAGGTTGCGCAGGCGGCGCAGACGCTCGCGGCTGGACTGCCGATTACCGAGGAGCAGGCGCTGACTCTGGTCAAATCCGGCTTCACGAACCTCGAAGGATTGCGCGACGCCGCGGTCGAGGATCTGATGGAGATTCTTTCCGTGGATGAGGCGAAAGCGCGTGAGATTCACGAGGCCGTTCACCAGGAGGCGCCGGCCGCGCAGTAAAATGGCTCGCGCCTAACCAGCCGGCCATGAGTAAATTTTTCACTTATGCCAACGAAAACGACGACCAAGACCGCAGCGCGCAAGACCGCGCCTGCTCGCAAACCGGTCAAGGCCGCCGCGGCTGAGTCGAAGCGCAAAGAGACCAAGAGCGTCAAGGCCAGAGGCGCCGGCGAAAGCGAAGACCGCCACCACTCCCGCGCCCTCCAAGCCGAAGTCGGACACCGAAGCGGCGCGGAAGTCGCATGCCGCGGTGGCGCGGGCCGAGTCTGCGGCAAAGCCGCTCAGGCTGCCCAAGCCCGCCGAAACCGCGAAGCCCAAGCCGGTCATGGAAACGGTGTCGTTGATCGACGAGAAGAAGCCACGGCCCGAAACGAGCGGAGGGCGACGCCGCGCCCAAGCGAGCCTCTTTCCTCCCGCCCATTTCCACGGATTCGCGCAACTCCGGAACCGACCCCGGGTCCGGTTGTCGCCCCAGCTTCTCCGCCTCCGCAACCGGAAGCACCTGTGGCGGTCGCCGAGCCAGTTGCGGTCACTCCCCGCGGAGCCAGAAGCCGAGCCGCAAAAAATCATCCACATCAAGCCGCCAATCATCGTCAAGGAATTGGCCCAGCAACTAGGTCTGAAAACGCTCCAGCTCATCGACGAGCTGATGGATGATTTCAAAATTTTCGCGAACGCCAACTTGACGGTCGAGCCGGACATCGCCACCCAAATTTGCCAGAAGCACGGGTTCGTTTTCGAAATGGAGCGCCGCGAAAAAGGCGGCGGCGTTCACAAGGTGGAGCAGGTCGTGGTCGCCCCGCCTCCGCCGGTCATCGAGAAGGAAGAAGAGCTCAAGACCCGCGGACCGATCATCACTTTCATGGGGCACGTCGATCACGGCAAAACGTCGTTGATGGACGCGATCCGCAAGACCCGCGTCGCCGCGGGCGAAGCGGGAGGAATTACCCAGCACATCGGCGCTTACACCGTTGATTACAAAGAGACCCGCATCACCTTTTTGGATACGCCGGGCCACGCGGCTTTCACGGCGATGCGCGCCCGCGGCGCTCACGTAACCGACATCGTGGTTCTCGTGGTCGCGGCGGACGACGGGCTGATGCCGCAAACGATCGAAGCGATCAACCACGCCAAAGCGGCCGAGCACGTGAAGATCATGGTCGCGATCAACAAGATCGATCTGCCCGGCGCGAACATCGACCGGGTGAAGAAGCAGCTCCAGGAGCGCGACCTTTCGCCGGAAGATTGGGGCGGTGAAACGATCGTCGTTCCGGTTTCCGCGACGAAAGGGATCGGGATCGATCAGCTCCTCGAGAACATGGCTGTGCAGGCGGAAGTGATGGATTTGAAAGCTTCACCGACCGCGACGCCTCGCGGGACGGTGATCGAGGCGCAGGTGGAATCGGGCCGTGGGCCGACCGCAACCGTCATCGTGCAGATGGGCACGCTCAAGACGGGCGACCCGTTTATCTGCGGCGATTACGGCGGCAAGGTCAAGTCGCTCATGGACGATCGCGGCAAGCCGATGAAGGAAGCCGGGCCCTCCACGCCGGTGAAGGTTCTTGGTTTCAGCGGATTGCCGCAGGCCGGCGATGAATTTCTCGTCATGGAATCGGAGCGCTCCGCGAAAACGCTGAGCGAAGAGCGGCTGCTCGACCGGCGCGCGGACAAGTTGAGCGCGCCGCAACGCGCCACGCTCGAAAGCTTGCTCGAAGCGGCGGACGGCAAGAAACATTTGCGCATTGTCTTGAAGTGCGACGCGCAAGGCTCGCTCGAAGCGTTGACCGGCGCCTTGAATCAGATCGAGAGCAAGAAGATCGATCTCGAAATTATCCATGCCGGCGTGGGACCGATTTCCGAATCCGACATTTTGCTGGCCAGTGCTTCGAATGCGGTCGTCGTCGGCTTCAACATCAAGGTTGAAAGCATGGCCGTGAATACGGCGAAGCGCGAAGGCGTGCAGGTCAAACTTTACAGCATCATTTATGAGCTGATCGACCAGATGAAGGAAGCGATGGCTGGGATGCTCGATCCGGAACATCGCGAAACGGTCATCGGCCACGCGGAAGTGAAACAGATTTTCAAATTGAGCAAGGGCATCGTCGCCGGCTGTCTCGTCACCGATGGACGCATTGCGCGGACCGCTCGGGCGCGGGTGTTGCGGCGGCGCCAGCCAGTTTACGATGGCGGATTGTCCACGCTTCGGCGTTTCCAGGATGACGTGAAAGAGGTCCGCGTCGGTCTCGAATGCGGCATCAAACTGGGCGACTTCAACGAATATCAAGTGGGCGACATTATCGAGTGCTATCAACTCGAGGCCGTCGCGCAGAAGCTCTGATTGGTAGGGCGTCTGTAGTTGAGAGCTGGCAGCCGCTTCAGGACCCGTCTCTCAACTAGCAATCTCAACCCTCAACATTCTGTCATGAAACATCGATTACTCCGCGTGAACGAGCTTCTGAAACGCGAGCTGAGCAGCATCATTACGCGCGAGATTACTTTTGAAGGCGTGCTCGTGACGCTTGAACCAAGTGGACGTCACGCCGGATCTGAAGCACGCGCACGCCTACGTCAGCATCCTCGGCAAGGAAGGCCAGGCCGCGGCAATGGCGCAGCTCGAGGAACACCGCGTTATCCTTCAAACCGCCCTGGCCAAGAGCGTGACCTTGAAATACACGCCGCAGCTCATTTTTCATCTCGACGATTCCATCGAGCGCGGCGCGCGCGTTTTCGAGATCCTCCAGCAGATCGATATCCCGCCGGCGGAGAAGGAATGAGCAACACGACCTTCGACGAGATCGGCGCCGTCCTGCGCGCGAACCAAAGCTTCGCCGTGCTCAGTCATGTGCGCCCGGATGGCGATGCGCTGGGCAGTCAACTCGGGTTGGCCCTCTCGCTCTCCAAGCTCGGCAAGACAGTCATGGTTCGCAACGAAGACGGCCTCCTCGAGAAATACAGTTTCCTGCCGGGCGGCGAATTCCTGCAAACGCCCCTGAGCGAGTCGCAGGATTTTGACGTGGCCATAGCGCTCGACACCGCCACCCAGAGTCGCCTCGGGACCTCAACGGAGCTCGTGCGCAGCGCCAAAATCTGGCTCAACATCGATCACCATCCGAGCAATCCCGGCTACGGCGATCTGGTTTATATCGACTCGACCGCGCCGGCGACTGGCCAGATTCTTTTTGAATTAATCCAGAGCCAGGGCTTGCCCATGGATGCCGCGATCGCGGAAAATTTGTTTGTCGCCATCTCCACCGACACCGGTTCCTTCCAGTATCCGAACACGACCGCGCGGACTTTTGAAATTGGGGCGGAATTGCTGCGCATCGGCGTGGACGTTGGCCGGGTCAGCCAGCTTCTTTACGAAAGCTACCCGCGGCGGCGCGCGGAGTTATTGCGCGAGCTGCTCGGCACGATGCAGTTCGAAGGGCATGGAAAGGTCGCGAGCTTCAGCCTGAGCCTGGAGGTCGCGGCGAGATTGCACGCCAGGCCGGAGGACAACGAGGGCTTGATCGATCATATCCGCGCCATCGACGGCGTCGTGGTGGCGGTGTTCTTCGAAGAATTACCCGAAGGGAAAGTGCGCGTGAGCATGCGCTCCAAATCAGATGCAGCGGACGTGTGCGCGATTTGCCAGAAGTTCGGCGGCGGCGGGCACAAACTGGCGGCCGGAGCGCGGGTCAAGGGAACGCTGGCGGAAGTGGAAGAAAAAGTTCTGAAGGAGATTTGTCATGTCGTCGACTGCGAAGCTATCGTTAAACTTGTAACGCGTAACCGTTTTAACTCCCCTGGCCTCATGTCGAAGCGCAACCCCGGCGGCGTTCTCCTGGTCGACAAGGCGGCGGATGACATCGCATGATGTCGTCGCGATCGTCCGGCGCCGCCTGCAAATGAAGAAGGTGGGCCATTGCGGAACGCTCGATCCCATTGCGACCGGCTTGCTTTTACTCACGCTTGGACGCGGAACAAAGATCCAGGATTTGCTGATGAGCGAGGACAAGGAATACGCCGGGACAATGATTCTTGGCGTAACCACCGACACCCAGGACCGGGCCGGCGTGACGCTGGAAGAACGCCCGGTTCCTCCGCTGGATGAAGCGACCGTGCGCGCCGCGTTTGAAAAATACTCAGGCGATTTTTACCAGATGCCGCCCATGGTCTCGGCGATCAAACAAGGCGGCGTGCCGCTTTACAAACTGGCGCGGCAGGGGAAAACGGTCGAGCGCGAGCCGCGGCTGGTGCATGTTTATCGCTATTCCATCGAGCGGATTGCATCGCCCGAAATCGATTTCAGCGTCGTTTGCAGCAAAGGTTTCTACGTCCGCACCTACGCCCACGATATCGGGGAGACGCTCGGTTGCGGCGCGCATCTCAAGGATTTGCGGCGCACGAAATCGGGCCGCTTCAGCGTCGAAGGCGCGATCACGGTGGACGAATTGCAGCAGTCGGAACCGGTTGATATTCTTTCGCGAATCCTGACGCTGCCCGAGGTCTCCCGCATGCGCGGGGCCTGACGAAAGCAGCATGCAGGTCCTGCGCTCGATTCCGGAACTCGCGCGACTTCCCGGGCCGCTCTTTCTTGCCATCGGCGTATTCGATGGCGTTCATCTCGGCCATCAGGCCGTGATCTCCACTTCGGCGAGGCATGCGAAAGAGGCGGCGGGACGCCGGTCGTCGTCACGTTCGATCCGCATCCCGCGAAGGTGTTGCGGCCCAGCGATGCGCCGCATCTGATCACAGCGACGCAGCACAAGATCGCGCTCATCCGCGATCTCGGCGTAGCGCATCTTCTCGTGCTTCATTTCGATCGGACGTTCGCCGCAACTGCGCCGGAGGAATTTGTCGAGCAACTCGTTGCGAACGCGCGACCGCTTCAGGAAATCTGCGTCGGTCACGAATGGTCGTTCGGAAAAGGCAGCGCGGGAAATCTCGCGTTGCTCAAGGAGCTCGGGCTTAAGCACAACTTCAACGTCGTTGGCGTCGAGGCGGTGACCGTGAACGGCGAAGTCGTGAGCAGCACCACGATCCGGAAAGCCATCGCGGAGGGAAATCTCGTCAAGGCCACGCAGATGCTCGGACGCGAATACACGATTCTCGGCACCGTGATCGCGCGGCGAAAAGCTCGGCCGGAAACTTGGATTCCCGACCGCGAATTTGAGCGCGCACAGCGAACAGTTCCCGCCCAATGGCGTTTACGTGATCGAAGCGCGGCGCTCGGGCACTCTCCATCGCGGAGTCGCCAATCTGGGCTACCGGCCCACCGTCAGCGGCGAAAAGCCGGAGCGATTATTGGAGTTGCACCTGTTCGATCTCGACCGCGACATTTACGGCGAAGAGTTGGAAGTCCGGTTCCTTCGCTATCTCAGGCCCGAGCAAAAGTTTGAGGATCTGGAGGCGTTGAAGCACCAGATCGCGCGAGACGTCGAGCAGGCGCGCGAATCGTTTTCAGTCCGAGATTGAACTGAGCTTCGTTATCTCAGATGGCTGCGCGTCCTGGAAAGCGCCATGGCCAAACCACCGGCCATGACCAGGACCGTTATGGTGACTGCGGTTAACAACATCGTCGTCACCGGCATCATCGCGAGAAGGGTGAGCCTCTCCGCAACGAACCATTTGCCGCCGGCCAGGAAGTAGGTAGCCACTGATGCGGTAAGGGTCACCGCCAGGAGAATCGCCGCACGGTAGGAACGGCGCACGCTGCGCACCGGCAGCTTTTGCACCACGCGCGAAGTGAAGCCGGCATCATCGATATACGCCGCTTCATCCCGCAGCCGGGCATCAAGCCAATCTTCCTGAACCTTTTCTTCCATCTCTTTAATTAACACTCCAGGGCGCCAATAGTTTCTTCAATTTTTCGCGTCCTCTCAACACATTTGTTTTCACGGTGCCGAGCGGGATGTCGAGCACGCGTGCGGCTTCATCGTGGGATAACCCATTCTGGCAGCAAAGCAAAATGGCGCTGCGCTCGTGAACGGGAAGCAATTGGAGAGCGTGAGCGAGATCATGTCGGAGAGCGGGATCGACCGTTTGCGGATCGTGTTCCGCCTCCAATTGAGCTTCATCGATGCCAACCAGTTCCTTTCTTTTGCGGGCCTCTTCGCGGAAACAATTGTAGGCGATCCGATAAAGCCAGGTCGAAAACCGGGCCTCTCCGCGAAAGCTGCGGAGGTTTTTGTAAGCGCGCAAAAAGGTTTCCTGCGCGAGATCGTCCGCGAGCGAAACATCGGCGCGGACCAACTGGCGGAGCAAACCTCGCACGCTCGATTGATGATTCCGCACCAGCTCCGCGAAGGCATGGTGGTCGTCATCGACAAGAACACGAGCGACGAGGTCTGCATCGGCTAGTGCCACGCGCGCATGTTAGGGCAACGGCGGGACTTTGTCTTTAGGTCCTTCGAGCTTCCAGACGAGCAGATATCCCAGGCCGATCAGGAATGGGATGATGCCCAGCGCCCAGGCGCCGCCTTCCCATTCGTTCACGGCGGCGAAGAAGATCATGATGCCGAAGCCGACCATCATCAGGACGATGCCGCGGCGCATATCGGAACGGGCGCGCACCACCGGCGGCGGCGCGAAAGAGCGCGGGCGGCACTGGTTCGCCTTTTTCCACCATCGCTCGCACCGTGCGATGCAGCGAGCGGCTCTTGAGATAGCTGAAGAACATGATCGCCGCGACGACGAGGACAGGCGCGCCGAAAAGGGTCGTGAAAATAATGCCGATGATCGGAATAGCCATGAAAGCCCCGAAATCGTCGTCATCTGTCCCAATCCCGGCTGTGACGGCTAACATTCGTTACTCCCTTGGTGTCGATGGTGACGCCAAACTTGCGCTTCAGCTTGCGGGCGACTTCACGTTCGATCGAATCCTCCTCATCGGGAGTGGCGGTGGGAGCGACGGAAGGCGCGACGGTCGCGGTAGCGCTGGTTGAGGTAACGGCGGTAGCGGTGGGCGACGCCGGCGGGGTTGGGGTTTGGCCGGACACGGTCAGAACGAGCGCGAACGAGCAGAGATAGGTTAAGAGCGATGTTTTCATAGGTATCCTTTTGCAGTGAGATGCAGGAAGGGGCGGCATTGGATTCAGAAAAATCGAGGGGCGCGAGGACGTTCTCTTCTGTCTGCGAGCCTGGCCAGCGAGGGCCATTTGGTTTCACGGAATCCAGGTAACAACTGCGTTACCTTCCGTTTCTAGACCCCGTTTGAATCTCACTCTATTTCCCTCCAGCAAACAAAGGGAAAAAATTTATGGAAACTATTTTGAATCAGAACCACACCACGAAACGCCCATTTTGGGCCCAATGGGCAGCCCTCGCCCTCAGCGTCGTATTTCTCAGCATCGGTGCCGCGCAGGCGCTCGCTCAGGCGACGCCGTCCCCGAGCCCAAGCCCCTCGCCCAACGCCAGCCCCTCACCCAGCCCGAGCCCGCTGCCCAGCTGCGCCTTTACCAGCACGGCCAACGTGACGATCGCGGGCGGCGGTGGCGCTTTTAGCCCGTTTTCGCTAACCATCAACGCCGCGCACCCGGGTCACCTGGACCAATACCGGCAACAATCGGGCGCGCGTCCGCGACGTGGATCATAATTTCCTCGATAGCGACGACCTCAATCCCGGCCAGTCGTTTTCATTTACCTTCTGCGTCTCCGGCACGTACCAGATCGAGGACGCTCGCAGCGGCGTCCGATCCACCATTACGGTCGTGGGCGGCGCGGACCCCTCGCCCAGTCCAAGTCCTTTGCCGACGGCCAGCCCCTCCCCAAGCCCTTCGCCGGGGACCAGCCCTTCCCCGAGCCCGAGTCCTTCGCCTGGCGCCAGCCCGTCACCGAGCCCGAGCCCTCAGCCCACTTGCAACGCGACTGCCATCTCGAGCGTTGCGATCACCGGCGGCGGCGGTCCCTTCAATCCCGAGCTTGCTGACCATCAATGGTGGCACGCGAGTGACCTGGACCAATATTGGCAATGCCCGGGCGCGCGTGCGCGACATAGACCACAGCTTCCTCGATAGTGATGACCTCGAGCCCGGCCAATCGTTCTCATTCACCTTCTGCGTGTCCGGCACGTTCCAGATCGAGGATGCCCGCAGCAATGCCAGGGCGACGATTAGTGTAATCGGCGGCGCGAACCCTTCGCCGAGCCCGAGCCCCTCACCAAGCCCAGGCACATCGCCCAGCCCGAGCCCGTCACCGAGCGCGAGTCCCTCGCCAAGCCCAGGCACGTCGCCGAGTCCGAGTCCTTCGCCGGGCCCGTAGCCCGTCCCCTTCGCCGAGCCCTGCTACTCAACCGGTCAATATCTCCACCCGTCTTCGGGTCGAATCCGGGGAAGGGTTGATGATTGGTGGTTTCATCATCACCGGCAACGACGCCAAGCGGGTCATCGTCCGAGGCATCGGCCCTTCGCTGACGAACTTCAACGTTCCCAATGCCGTCAACGATCCGCTTCTGCGCCTCTTCGGCCCAACCGGGTCTCCGATCGCGGTGAACGACAACTGGAAGGATACCCAGCAGCCTGAGATCGAAGCGACCGGCATCCCGCCGCAGGATTTGCGCGAGTCGGCCATCGTCGCCACGCTGGTCCCGGCCGCCTACACCGCCTCCCTCGCCGAGATAAATAACGGCAGCGGCGTCGGCCTGGTCGAAATCTACGACCTCAACTCCGGGGCGCCCGCGAAGCTGGCCAACATCAGCACCCGCGGCTCCGTCCAGATGGCGGACAACGTCATGATCGGCGGCTTCTCCCTCGGCGGCAGCAGCACCAACCCCGTCAGGATCGTCGTCCGCGCGATCGGACCTTCACTCACGCAGGCTGGGATCAACAACGCGCTCAGCAATCCGACGCTGGAGCTGTTCGACAACAACGGCCAGCGCGTCGCGTTCAATGACAACTGGGGAGATGATTCGAACCAGGCGTCCCAACTCCAGGCGCTTAACATCGCCCCCACTAACGCGGCGGAGTCAGCCATCGTGACGACCTTGCCTCCGGGCCTCTACACCGCGGTGGTCGCGGGCCAGGGCGGTGGAGTCGGCATCGGATTGATCGAAGTTTACGCCATTCAATAAGCAGCAAAGCTCGCAAGCCTTCTCAGGGCGCTCCGCGGAAAGCGCGGAGCGCCCGGGGAAATTGCGGAAGGAACTCCCCAAAACACCTCTCTTGACCGGCGTGGCGATTAGCCTCGCCGCCTCTGCTAAGCCAAATACATTCGGCAAAGTGGAAACGACGAACGAAAATCCGCCTGCGCCACTTCCCGCGCCGCCTGCGCGGCTGCGCTGGTCGCGCGCCGATACCGAGACCGCGCTGCTCGTTCTGATCCTAAAGGCCCTCGTGCTGGGCGTGGCGGTGTTGAGCATCGGGACGCTCTTCGACCAAACGGGGACCTGGCAGACGCTTTGGAGCCGGTGGGACGCCACCCATTATTTGAAGCTGGCGGAAAGCGGTTACACCGCCAAGGGTCCGGGACGGTTCTCGATCGTCTTCTACCCGCTTTACCCATGGCTGGTCCGCGCGGTTGCGTTTGTTTGCCGGAACTACTTTTGGGCGGCGCTGCTGGTCTCGGGCGTGGCGTCCATTTGCGCGGGCCTGCTCTTTCGCCGGGTGGTGGAGCTGGACCAGCCAGTAAAGGTGGCGCGGCTGGCGGTCTGGTTCCTCTTCATTTTCCCAACGGCTTACTTTTTGCACATCGGCTACTCGGAAAGCCTCTTCCTCGCGCTCATCCTCGGGTGTTTGCTGGCCGCCCGGATGCAGGTCTGGGCGGTAGCGGGAGTTCTTGGCGCGCTCGCCTGTCTCACGCGCGTGAACGGACTCTTGCTGGTCCCGACTTTGATGGTGGAGGCTTGGTTGCAATATCGAGTCGCGCGCCGGCTCGATTGGCGCTGGCTCTGGATCGCTGCCGCCGGCCTCGGTTTCGCCGGTTATCTCCTCCTCAACTATGGCGTCACGGGCGATCCCCTCGCCTTCACCCAGATCATGGAGAGACAGTGGTATAAAAAAATCGCCCCGACGTGGCTCGGGATCCGGGATGTCTGGCTGCGCATCCCCCACTTCAACCTCACCGAGGGCCTGCACGAATTCATCTTCATCATCTTCTCATTTCTCTGCACCGTCTGGTGCTGGTTCAGACTACGTCCGACCTACGCCGTCTGGATGACGTTGAACTGGCTGCTCATCAACAGCACCACTTACGTCGTCAGCGTGCCGCGCTATTGCCTCACGCTTTTCCCGATCTTCATCCTTCTGGCTGGCGTCGCCGCTAAACGCCCGCTCATCGGCCAGCTCATGAGCGCCCTTTCCCTGCTCCTGCTTGCCCTTTTCGCGATGAAGTTCGCCCACGGCACCTGGGCATTCTAAGGGCGCCGCAATTTTGGATCAAAAACCTTGCGCCTAACGGGGCACTGGACATTATTGCTACCCGCTAAACATGCGGGTGTAGCTCAGTGGTAGAGCACCTCCTTGCCAAGGAGGACGTCGCGAGTTCGAGTCTCGTCACCCGCTCTCCCCTCCCGGAGAGGAAAGCAAGTCGATGAGCCAACTCACCATCGTCCCCTCTCGCGAACGCTTTGAGGAACTGGCAAAACTTGGCAACGTCATCCCCGTCTTTGTCGACCTCGTGGCGGACGATCAAACGCCGGCTTCGGCCTTCCAAGAGTTGGATGAGGGCGGTTACTCGTTTCTGTTCGAATCGGCCGAGCAAACTGAACAATCAGGCCGCTATTCCTTTCTCGGGTTCAGCCCGCGTCTAACGATCCGAAGCGACGACGGCACCATTTCGATCGAGGAAAACGGACGCATCGAAAAAACGGAGATGTCTGGGGATCCGCTGCAGTTCCCTGGAGAAAATCATGAGCCGCTTCCGGTTTGTCGCCGAACCAGACCTTCCCCGCTTCGCGGGCGGCGCGGTTGGATATCTCGCTTACGACATGGCCCGTCATTTCGAGAAATCGGTTCCGCCCCCGCCGGAGAGACGATCTCAGGCTTCCTGAAATGATCTTCATGATCATGGGATTGCTCGTAGTCTTCGACCATCGCTACCGGCGCCTGAAAATTGTCGCGAACGTTTTTCTCGAGGATCACGAAAGCGCCACGGCGGCCCATGCCTCGGCTGCGCGAAAAATCCAGGAGGCGCTCGCGAAACTGGCCAGCCCCATCCGTTTGCCGCTGATCGACGCGCAACGAACCGTTTCCCGCCAGCCAATCCGGAGCAACCTCACCCAGGAAAACTTTGAAGCCGCGGTCGTGAAAGCCAAGGAATACATCCGGGCCGGCGACGTGTTTCAAGTCGTTCTCTCCCAGCGTTTCGAAACGGACTTTCGGGGCGATCCGCTAAAGCTTTACCGCTGTCTGCGCCTGGTGAACCCGTCGCCTTACATGTTTTGCCTGCGTTTCGGAGACCTGTTTTCACTCGTCGGCAGTTCGCCGAGCTCCACGTCCGCGTGACCGACGATCTGGCCGAAGTCCGGCCGATCGCCGGCACCCGCCGGCGTGGCCAGACTGCCGGAGGAGGATGCGCAAAACGCCGCGGATCTCCTGGCAGATCCAAAAGAGCGGGCGGAACACGTGATGCTGATCGATCTGGCACGCAACGATCTGGGCCGGATCGCCGAAATCGGCAGTGTGCGCGTGACCGAACAAATGGTCGTCGAACGCTACAGCCACGTCATGCACATCGGCTCGCACGTGGTGGCGCGCTTGCGGAAGGACAGAACTTCCTACGATCGTCATGCGCGCAACGTTTCCAGCTGGAACGGTTTCGGGCGCGCCGAAGATTCGCGCGATGCAAATCATCAGCGAGCTGGAAACCAGAAAGCGCGGCTGTTACGCGGGAGCTGTCGGCTATTTTGGTTTCGACGGCGCGCTCGATTGCTGCATCGCCTTGCGTTCGATCGTCCTGAAAGGCGGCCGCGCCTATCTTCGGGCAGGCGCCGGCATCGTGGCCGATTCGGACCCGACGAGTGAATATCAGGAAACCGTGAACAAGGCGATGGCGATGGTCGATGCGCATCAGCCGCGCCACGGACGAGTAAGCCGCATGCTGCTGATCATCGATAACTACGATTCGTTTACCTACAATCTCGTCCAGTATCTCAGCGTGCTCGGTTGCGACGTGATCGTGAAACGGAACGACGAAATTACCGTCGTGGAGATTGAAGTGCTGAATCCCGAGCGGATTTGTATTTCGCCGGGCCCGGGAGAGCCAGAGGACGCCGGCATTAGCAACGAGCTGATTCGCCAGCTCGGGTCAACGAAGCCGATCCTCGGCGTCTGCCTCGGGCATCAATGTATCGGCGCGGTCTTTGGCGGTGAAGTCGTTCCGGCGGCGCGCCTAATGCATGGCAAAACTTCGCCCGTGAGTCATCAGGGGGCCGGCGTGTTTGCGGATCTGCCGAATCCATTCGAGGCCACACGCTATCATTCCCTCATCGTCCGCCGAGAGAACGCTACCCTCTTGTCTCGAAATTACTGCGGAAACCAGCCGAAGGCGAAGTCATGGGCCTGCAACATCGCGAATACCCGGTTCACGGCGTGCAGTTCCATCCGGAATCAGTTTTGACCGTCGAGGGGATGAAGCTGCTGAAGAAATTTTCTCGCGCAGTGAAAACGGTGTCATCCCGAGCCGCGCAGACGGCGAGGGACCTCGCAGCCGCAGAGCCAGTTACGCAAATTCGCTTTCGCGATCCACGAAGATCGGCGTGACGAACGCCTTTGCCGCTAACCTGGGTGACTCCAGAACGCCTGTGGGGTCCCTCGCCGTCTGCGCGGCTCGGGATGACACGCATCAATGCGTAATCACTTCTCGTATCGCCCGCAGCTGACGCAACATCTCATCGTATTCGTTCGAGCGTGAGCGCCTGCGCGCCGTCGGAGAGCGCCCCTTCGGGTCGTTGTGCACCTCGACGATCAGGCCATCGGCGCCGACGGCGACGCCTGCGCGCGCCAGCGGCGTGACCATGTAGTTTTTCCCGTGCCCGTGCGACGGATCGATGATCACCGGCAGGTGCGAGATGCGCCGGACTGCCGGGATGGCCGCGAGATCGAGCGTGTTGCGCGTGTGCTGCGCGAAGGTCGGACGCCGCGCTCGCAGAGGATGACGTTGATAGTTGCCTTCGGACATGACGTACTCGGCGGCGAGCAGCCATTCGTCGAGCGTCGCCGCCAGCCCGCGCTTTAACAGCACCGGCAGCTGCGAGCGGCCGGCGCGCCGCAAGGAGCGAGAAGTTCTGCATGTTGCGCGCGCCGATCTGAATCATGTCCCCATACTTGTTCGACCAGATCGACGCCCGCTTCGTCCAGCGCCTCGGTCACGATCTTCAGACCGTAATTGCTTCGCGCACCTCCGCCAGAATCTTCAGACCCTCTTCGCCCAGCCCCTGGAAAGCGTAAGGCGAAGTGCGTGGCTTGAACGCGCCGCCGCGGAAGAAACGCGCGCCGCTGCGGCGCACAGCTTCGGCTACGGCAAACGCCTGAGCGCGGCTTTCGATTGCGCAGGGCCCGGCGATGATGGCCAGCTCATCGCCGCCAATCGTGGCATCGCCGACGCGCACGACCGTCTTCTCCGGACGAAGATCGAGCGTGATTAGTTTGTAAGGCTTGCTGACGCGGATGGCCTCGGCTACGCCGGGCATGTTTTCAAACCGCGTCGGGTCGACTGCGCCCTGATTGCCGGTGATGCCGATAGCCGTGCGCGTGGCTCCCGGCATGACATGCGAGCGGATACCCGAGCTGTTCGATCAACGTGCACGACGTCCGCGATCTCGCGCTCCGCCGCGCCGGCTTTCATGACAATTAACATCTGGCCTTACCCTATACCGGATTTGGAGGCCCTACGATTCGTGCAGCCACTTTTTTGCGGCGGCGATCTCGGCGAAAACCAGTTGATGTCCGGCGTCCTCGAAGCGCTGGGTAACATCGGCGCCTGCCTGGCGCAGCATGGCCGCAAGACGCTCGACGTTTTCGACTGGTACAATCGGATCGTGTTCGCCGGAGCAGATCAAGACCCGCGTCGCCGCCAGAGCCGGCTGGTCTGTCGGCGTCAACGGCACCATCGCGCGGAAGAGGATGGCGCGAGTCAGCACGCCGGGCCGCAAGAGAAGAACGGCAGCGGCTACATTTGCGCCGTTGGAATAACCGACTGCGGTCAGCGATCTCGGATCGAAACCGTATTTTGTCGCAGCGACGCCGATGAAATCAGCCAGCTCGTTCGCGCGGCGAATACACATCTTCTTCGTCGAAGACGCCTTCGGCCAGCCGCCGGAAAAATCGCGGCATGCCATTTTCCAGGACGTTCCCGCGCAGGCTAAGAATGCGCCGCCGACGGATCGAGATCGCGGCCGAGAGGAATCATGTCATTCTCGTTTCCGCCCGTGCCATGCAGGAGCAGAAGGACGCGCCGCGGCGGCTGCTTCCTGTGATGGGATGAAGCGGTGCGTGTAATCCATATGGAGCGACCAATCCAATAAGACTATACTGAACCGCACTTCATGTATATCTGGCGAAAACAGGTCCGCCGATTGGCTCCGGCTTCGAGAGCGAGGAGTTGAACCGACGATTTGGCGCGGGCGCTCGCAGATCGTGGAACGGCCCGGAAACGGCGGCGCTTGATCCAGATCTCGTGCCCGACAGTCCGGCAAGCGCCAGCGCCCTGATTCGCGAACTTGGAGGCCGCGCGGAGAAGCTCCCGCGGCAGTGGTTGCAACATTTCGCGAAGCGAGCGCAAACGAAACCGCTGCGCGATCGGGTCGCGGCTGATCAGTGTCTGACGACCACGCCGGCAAAAGCAGCCGAAGCCGATCCGCCGCACAATCATCATCCCCGCCGAAGCCGCATTCGGCACCGGCGAGCATGCGACCACGGCGATGTGCCTGCGCTTGCTGGAAGGTCACACGCGCGACTGCCCTCCTGGCTGGTCGATGCTGGATCCGGCACGGGCAGCGGCATTCTCGCCATCGCGGCACGTTGTCTCGGTGCGGCACGGGTGCTGGCGATCGATAACGATCCCCTGGCCTGCGCCATCGCGCCGCGAAACGCGCGCGCGAACGGCGTCCGCAACATCGAATTCCGCATGAGCGATGTGCTGGAGTTGAAGCTCACGAACAAGTTCGATGTCATCACCGCGAACCTTTTCAGCGAGATCCTGATCAGAGCGCTGCCGGTTGGTCGCGCGCGGCTTGCCTCCGGCGGCTTCTGATTTTGTCGGGAATCCTGCGCTCGCAGGAAAGAGCGGTCGTGTCCGCTTTACGCCGCAACGGCCTCGTGCTTCAGGAAGTCCGGCGGCGAGGAAAATGGGTCGCGCCTGCCGGCCCTGCGCCGCCCGCAAAAACAGTTGACGCAGGCAGGCGTCGAAAGCATTTTCTCCGACCCGTTCGCGGCCTCGATTTTCCTGCTCCACGCGGTTGATCTGTCGAAGCCGCCTGGGTAACCGCATGCCGAACGAACAACTTTCCTACGTCATTGTCACGCCCTATTCGATGCGCAAATCGCGCACCGGAGGCATCATCGCGCGCCTCATCTCGCGGACCGGGCTGGATCTGGTAGCTCGCGCATGTTCGCCCCGAGCGAGGAGCTGACGAAACGGTACGCGGACACGATCGTGACCGAAACGGAGCCGCGTCATCGCGCGACCCAGGAGCTGATCCGCGATTACGTGCTGAAGAATTTTACCGGCAAGGTGAACGGTCAAAAGTCCGGGTGCTGATGCTGGTTTTGCGCGGCGAAGATGCGGTCGACAAGGTTCACCACACCATCGGCCACATCGTCCACGAGCGGACGAGCGGGGAGACGATCCGCGACACTTTTGGCGATTACATCACTGACGATTCGGCAAGGTCATTTATTTCGAGCCGGCGGCGTTGGCGGCCTTCGATCCCGCGAGCCGTCGAAGCCGATCTGAAGCTTTGGGCGGAATACTCGGACAGCGACGGCGGCATTCTCGATCAGAGTCATCGAATTTCCCAAAGAGGGCGAAGGTCGAGAAGATCGCTCGTCCTGATTAAGCCGGACAATTTCAAGTTCCCGAATCAGCGGCCCGGCGGCGTGATCGAAGTTTTTTCGCGCACCGGTCTCTACATTGTTGGGTTCAAGGTCCACCGAATGAGCGTGGCGCAGGCGGAGGAATTTTACGGCCCGGTCCTGCCGTGCTGGAGGACAAACTCGGGTCCGGACAAAGGCCGCAACGCCTGGGAAGACATCGTCGAATTCATGGCTGGCGGACGCCCGAGCGCGACCAGAGGCGATCAGCGCAACGCGCCCGGTTCCGAGAAATGCATCGCGCATCGTCTATCAGGGCGAGGACGCGGTGCGAAAAATCCGCGAAGTCCTCGGACCGACCGATCCCGCGAAGGCTCCCCCGGATCGATCCGGAAAGAATTTGGCCAGACGATCATGGTCAACGCCGCCCACGCCTCCGACTCCGCCGAGAACGCCAAACGCGAGATGGCGATCGTGCAGGTGGACGAGAATAACTTCAAACCTTTGATTGAAAGTTTCTACGCGCGCTCATAGCTTGCGCTCCCATTTTGAAACCCTCAACCCGACTTCGGCAGCCATGGAAATCTCAGCGCGCGCCGCCCAATTGACTCCCTCCCTTACCCTTTCCATCGACAGCAAGGCGAAAGCGATGAAGGCCGAAGGGATCGACGTCTGCGGCTTCGGCGCCGGCGAACCTGATTTCGATACGCCGGAGCACATCAAGGCGGCGGCCGTCGCGGCCCTGGAGGCCGGGTTCACCAAATATACGCCGAGCGCGGGGCTGCCGGAATTGCGCCAGGCCATCGCGGAGAAACTCGAGGCCGACAACAAATCAATTATCGCGCCGAGCCAGATCGTGGTCAGCAGCGGCGCGAAGCATTCCTGCTACAACGCCATCCTCGCCACCTGCCAGCCGGGCGACGAAGTGCTGATCCCCTCTCCCTATTGGGTGAGCTATCCGGACATGGTGCGCTGGCCGGCGCCGATCCGGTCATCGTGCCGACGACGGAGCGCAACGGCTGGAAGATGCGCGCGGCCGATTTCGAAAATGCGATGACGCCGCGGACGAAGATGTTGATCCTGAATACCCCGGGCAATCCAACCGGCGCCGTTTACACCCGGGAAGAGCTGGAGGCGATCGTCGAGGTCGCCGCGGAGGAGGACATCTACATTCTCTCCGACGAAATCTACGAGAAGCTCGTCTACGACGAGGCGAAGCACGTCAGCGTCGCATCGCTTTCCAAGGAAGCCTACGACCTCACCATCACGGTCAACGGGTTCAGCAAAGCCTACGCGATGACCGGCTGGCGGCTCGGCTATCTGGCCGCGCCGGAAGCGGTCGCAAAGGCGGTGGACACCATCCAGAGCCACAGCACCTCCAACCCTCCTCCTTCGCCCAGAATGGCGCCGTCGCGGCGCTCAAAGGCGACCAGCAGGCGCTCGCGGATATGCGCGAAGAATTCAGCATGCGGCGCAATTACATGTATGACCGGATCACGAAGATCCCGAACATACCGCGGTAAAACCGGAAGGCGCGTTTACATTCTGGTCAACATCAGCCAACTCGGCCTGACCTCGCAAATTTTGCCGATCGTTTCCTCAGCAAAGCGAACGTGGCGGTGATTCCAGGCGCCGCTTTCGGCGACGACCCACGGTCGCCTGAGTTACGCCACCAGCATCGACATCATCAAAAAGGGCCTCGACCGGTTCCAGGACTTTTGCCGGACGCTGTAGGCGATTTAAGATTTCAGATTTAAGATTTAAGATTGGGCGACTGTGTCGTCCTTCGACAATCTGCAATCGTCATTCTGAAATCTGCAATGCTACCGGTTACCTCGCGCTCATTCTTCACGCGCATCTGCCGTTCGTCCGGCATCCTGAACACGACGAGTTCCTCGAGGAAGATTGGCTCTTCGAGGCCATCGCCGAGAGTTACATCTCGCTGCTCGAGATGATGCAGCGGCTCGTCCACGACGAGGTGCCATTCAAGCTGAGCATGACGGTCACGCCCACGCTCGGCGCAATGTTGCAGGATCAGCTCTTGCGGGAGCGTTACGTCCGGCACCTCGACCGGCTGATCGAGTTGGCCGGGCGCGAAGTCGAGCGCAACCGCGAAGA
>CAWKCU010000005.1:0-283319 GCA_963848215.1 uncultured Verrucomicrobiae bacterium
CGATGTTGCGATAAGTCATCACCGCGATGTCGCCGAAAAACTGCAAAACAATGTTTTCGTAGTCCGCCGTCAGGACTTTGCCCTGCGAAGGATCGGTGCGGTTGTTGATGTAGCCTTCGCGCCGGAGCATACCGGACTCGCCTCGAAAGACGAAATCGCGCGCCAGGATCTTTTCAAACAAGGCGCGGTCTTTGGTCTGCACGGCGAGCGGAAAGTTCTTTTCACCTGCATGACCGCTTCGGCCTCCGCTCTCTGCGCCTCGGCGTTAATGGAAATCAACGTGTAGCTGCTGATGCCGATATTCGGATTGCCAGTTTCATATTTAATGCTGATCTGCGTCGTCTGGTTGTCGGCGTCGTTTGGTCGAGGCGTATCGGACTTCCGATCGACCGATTGCGCCCCGCTTTGACGACCCGTTAGCAGAATTGTGAAATCCATAGAACTACAAAGTATCTCATTCTGTATCTCCTTAGAGTGAACGGAAGAAAGGCCTCACGAGAAAGAGATGAGCGACGGCCGCCGAGAGCGAGCGTGGGTCGCAATGGAAGGGTCCAAGCCACTGAAAACGTGAACGCACGGCGGGTGGCCGTTCGCTCCATCGCATGGTTAGATGTTTCGCGTGCCACGGAGAGAAGCGCCTCGAATAAGACTTCGTCGCCATAGATCGAGAATCAAGCCGACGAGTGCCCACGGTAATCCGCCAATGACAATGCATGTAATCGCGGCGGGAAGCCCATACCGTGGGTTGACAATGTCTTCCAGCGCGACAACCGGGAAGTCCAAAAGGCGAGCCCACAGCCAAATCATATTTCGCTCGACGTCATGGCTCGAGGCTAGCCAAAGGATGTAAACTCCCAAAATCAGGAGGGCGTGCAAACAAAACAAACAACTGGCCATCGGCCAACGTTTGAAGACTGCGCCCGCGCTCATACATCTAACGAGAACAAGATGAGCGACGGCCACCGGGAGCGCGCGTGGGTCTGAGTGAACGCGTCCAAGCGACTCGAAGGGTAAACGCGCGGCGGGTGGCCGTTCGCTCCATCGCCTGGTTAGATGGTTTGATGTGCATCACATGATGATCAGGGCTTGGAACACAGCGAACAAAGAAATAACGACTGCAACAATGACCCCCAACGTGGCTGAAAAGAGTGCCCACACTGCGCACGCAACTGCGAGTGCCGCTGTGCACAAGCGGTATACATGAAGCCAACCCAACAGGCTGAACAGATGTCCGCGGACATCACCGCCAAGGTCACTGTAATGTCAGAAAGGACTCCCCGTCAGCCCACCGTTACTCGGATAATAGTGATGTCGTCGCAGCCGTGAAAATGACTGTGAAGATCAACGGTATCCAAGGCAAAGATCGGGACGCGCTCACCATCTAACGAGAATAAAGTGAGCGACGGCCACCGAGTGCGAGCGTGGCACGGGGTGAAGGCGCATTAGTGACGCAAAGCGTGAACGCGTGGCGGGTGGCCGTTCGCTCGACTGCCTGGTTAGATGGTTGACGTGGCTGCATATCACCGCTGTCCAGTGGCAACTGCAAACGTGACCATAGAGACGCCTGCAATCAGAGCAACAAGCCATGCCCGAAAAGCGACGCGCCGAGTGCGGAGCATCAGATCCCATGACTGCTACGCTGTGACCGCCGCGAAATAACTGCGATGGCGCCCGCCATGATCGTCAGGACACAAACGAAGAATATGCCAACTGCCGCTGCTGTGACTATCTTCAGGAGCAGGGGAATGAACGCACTCACCATCTAACGAGAAAAAGATGAGCGACGGCGGACGAGGACGCGCGTCGCTCGGGGTGAAAGTGTGGAAGTCATCTCGAAATGTGAACGCACAGCGGTCCGCCGTTCGCTCCATCGCATGGTTAGGTCTTTTTGACGTCTCGACTGACCCGGTCCCTGTAAGCGGAATAAACCCTATCTCACGAGCTGAGAATCGCTCTGTGATGGCCTGGCTGCAGTTCCGGTCTGCGGTGTGCCAATAGTCACGGGCCATGCTCTCACGCTGACCACTACATAGTCTTCGTTTCAGGGACAAAAATCTCCGGCCGAAGACCGACGGTGTGCTGGACCTCGCGCGAATGCGAGGACGGAGTAATAAAGGGTGAAAACGAAGTAGGCTCCGCATCGCACGAGAAAAGAGATCTGACGGTGAGTCGTCCCGTCTGCCAGCGTCGTCACCGGACTATCGGCTGAGAGCCGCTCATGTAGCCTGCAGCTCGTGAGCGGCGCGATGGCCCGCGTGCGCCGAGAGGAGTATGGCCGCAATCAGAATATGGAGGTGCCGCATGAGACCTAACGAGAATAAAGTGAGCGACGGCCACCAGGAGCGGGCTCGGCTCGGAGTGAAGACGTTTGATCACGCAAAACGTGAACTCGCAGCGGGTGGCCGTTCGCTCCACTGCATGGTTAGGTCCTTGTACGTGGCTGTCTCCGGGTGAACCTACTCTTCCGGGAGCACAAGGGAACGGAGCTGGAACTCAAGCTGAACGACTGGGTGTGAGCCAAACGGTGCGGCACCAGAGCAGCGTGAGAACTGAATCGACCGGAAATCTGAAGGCTGCTCCAGAAGAATCGTCGTGCCCTCTGAATCATAGCGGATAGCTCGCCGCCGCTGATAATTCGGCCGACGGTGAAACCAGCCGCCGACTAGCAGAAGGCCGCTGTCTTGCGGCCCAGTGCCAGCTCCGCCGGCTTGCGATGCGAAGCCCAGCGGGGCGATCGTCGTAAACTGATCCGGGAACGCCTGGTCGAGACCGCAATGAAATTGCGGCAATCCTGACAGTCGCAACCGCTGCCGATGGAAGCTGCGCGAAGCTGCGGCGTGTTGCGCATCGTCGCATCAAGCTCCCATCGCAGAATCGAGTGGTCATGCGCGTAAAGACCTAACGAGAATAAAGTGAGCGACGGCCACCGAGACCGCGCATGGATCGCAGTGAAGACGTACCGGCCACACGAAACGTGAACGCGCGGCGGGTGGCCGTTCGCTCCACTGCATGGTTAGATGTGGGTCTATCGCGGATGAGTATCACGGTGCCACCAGAGCACATACGAATCACCTCGGTCTTCATAATAGAATGGCGAGAACAGCATCTTCCGCCGCTCAGGCGTCCGAATCCAATCGATCTTGATCTCATCCAGAGAGCTTGGATAACGCGAATGGGTGGAACGGTACTCAGCGAGTTCCCGCCGCAATGCGGTCTCAAGGGCGTGACGGTTCGACCAGTATTTGTCTCCCGGATACGCTCCCAAGCATGGTCTACGAATGCACCGGCGCCGAATGCCGCGAGTCCGATGATGACAACCCAGCGGCGCTTTAACATCTAACGAGAATAAAGTGAGCGACGGCCACTGGGACCGCGCATCGACAACAGCGAACGCGCCCGAGCCACGGAAGACGTGAACGCGCAGCGGGTGGCCGTTCGCTCCACTGACTGGTTAGATGCGTGGGGCGAGTAGACGATGTCATCTGTCTGCGGCTGGCCGTGAAAAACGGATTCAACTCCCAACCTTCTTGATAAACAAGGACCGTCTTCCGGAGCAAACGACCGACGTGGAAAATGAACGAGGCGACCTGATCTAGCTGTGACTGTCCCTGCACATTTCGGGGCTGGAAATCGAACTCCAAATCGTCTTCTCCGAAGAAGTGTGTCGCGAGCTCGATGTCCCCCCAGTGGAAGAGCAACGCGGGGGATACGGTCGCGCGAGAGGCGATGATCGACGATGCTTCAGCCGGCATCGTAGCGGGCGTGCCGTCGACTGTATAGCGAAGCTCCGTGGCACTGGAACGAAGGAAATCCAGGACCGTCTGCCAATCGGCGGCAGTCGCGTTGTCAACGATCTGAAATCGCAGAGTGCGCCATCGTCGACGAACTCCTGTCCTGCTTCGCTCCAAGCGATCTTCATGCGCGGGGCCGGCGTCAGCATCTAACGAGACGGAGATAAGCTGCGGCGGGAGGGAGGGCGCGTCGCGCGCAATGAAAGCGTTTTAATCATTCTTAAAAGTTACTCGAGGGCTTCCCGCCGTCAGCTTCATCGATTGGTTAGACCTCACGGGTTTCCGGGGCCCGGTTATGCCACCACGCAACACAGCGCAAATTCCGGCGATCATCGCCGCGAGTGCGGCATACGCAGCGCCATTGGCGATAATGCTAATCACGAGCGGGACCCGCTCTCCAAAATGGCAGCGCCCCGCTCGGGGCACCACCCCCAGAAAAATGGACCCCGGATAGATCCATATGACGACAGGAATATCGTGCCACGAAACCTTATCGAACCAGATCCCCGTGATCTTCCAAAATGCGAGTAGGCTGAGCGCCACGCCCGCGCCAAGAAATGCCGCGGTGGCAACAATCCGGCGAAATGTCGTGCGTTTCATAAGGTCTAACGAGAATAAGATGAGCGGCGGCGGACGAGGGCGCGCGTTGCTCGGAGTAGGAGTGTGGAAGTCATCTTAAAGGGTGGCGCAGGGCGGTCCGACGTTCGCTCCATCGCATGGTTAGGTGCGATCGTTGCGAAAGACGGAGCGCCGAGATCACGAAATACGCGGTAGAGAAAGAATGCTATCACCCACGTAGAAACCGCAAAGAAAAACCAAAGCGCCTGCAACTGAAACAGACTGACGCCGAGTAAACCACCAACCTGATCCCCAAAACGAGCATCTAGGGTGCCCTGCGTAATCGGCCAGAATGGACTAAAGTCGACGACGTAATACCGTATCCAGTAGAGCCGTCCGAAAACGAGGCAGCTCCAAAGGCCATTCACTGGGCCAGCGGTGCTGAAGAAACAGATGCTGAATATTCCCCAGCGGCGAATCCGGCGGCGAAAATGTCCGCACGACCAGTAGGCCAGAGCCGCGATAATGAGAGCGCCGACTACGAACACACTGGCATGGACGATACTCATCGGGCCCCAACGCGCATTCGACGAAATACGAGCCGAAACCGTATGTCTTCCTGTGCTGAGTCGCGGCGATCGTGTGAAGCATCTAACGAGAATAAATGAGCGACGCGCGCCCGGGAGCGAGCGTCGCTCGGAGTGAAAGCGTCCAAGCATGTCGAGACGTGAACGCCAGCGGGTGGCCGTTCGCTCCACTGGTGGTTAGATGCATTGGCGTGGCATCGAGATAGCTGAAGCAATGATCGACAATGGTCGATCTGGATGCGGACCCTAAAGTATGTGGTCGCGGGTCGAGCAATGCACCGCTTCGCGGCTCGGCCGGACCCTGTTCGGGATCTCCTGACGATAAGAAGCGCGATCGTCCTCGAGCCGACACGGAGTGCGCGGGCGCGCCCGCAGTGCGCCAAATATCCCCAGAGTGCCCAGTAAACACGTGATCCTCGCGGAACGCCAGTGAACGAGTCATCGCATCGAAGCGTCGCCTCGCAAGTGCCGATGCCAAGCTGCTCGCTGATCGTGCTGCCGTTCGCGGCCTGCACGCAGGGAACCATGGACGAGACTCGCGCGACTCGACGAATAGCATCTAACGAGAACAAGATGAGCGACGGCTGGCGGGAGAGCGCGTCGCTGCGGGTTGAGAGTGGAATTTCATAAACGTGAGGAAACGAAGCTGCCAGCCGTTCGCTCCATCGCTTGGTTAGGCACTCATTGGCCCTAGACTGTAGACGGAAATGACCTTCCACGAAAAGCCCAAACCCCATAAGGGAACTGTCCGGGTCTGAGGTGGGGTCCTTCTGGGCCGACCGATCTCCAAGACAACGTCAGAATCCCCCGATCGCATGGCACGAAAAGGCGATATATGCCTCGTTTGCCATAGCGAGCTCGGTGACGACCGCCCTGTGATGCCTCCCGATACAACTGGCGTAGACGCCACAGTCGGCGGGAACTCAGTAACAGCGACCGGGACCATCTCGCTCCGCCGTTAGCTGTATGCGCACCGGCCTCATCGAGGGCCGCGACAACACCGAAGGGCTCGATCGAACTCGTGCTACGGCGACCCGGAGTGTCATGCATCTCTAACGAGAGACCACAAAGATACGTGCGAGTAGGCCTAACGAGAATTAGATCTGAAAATCCCGCCTTTAAATACGGGATTTTCCCATCTATCACGGTTGCATTGGGGGCGAAAAGTTTCCAGACTGGGGAGCATGCCCCAGAACGTAACCGTCCCCCTCGGCGGTCACAAGCCGAAACTCCTTGATCAAGTGCGCGACGTCATTCGACGAAAGCACTTCAGTTTGCGAACCGAGCAAACCTACTGCGACTGGATCCGCCGCTTTATCGTTTACCACGGCAAGCGGCATCCCAACGAAATGGCGGAGGCGGAAATCACGGCCTTTCTCACTCACCTGGCGCGCGATGGCCACGTCGCAGCCTCCACCCAAAACCAGGCGCTGAGCGCGCTTTTGTTCCTCTACCGGGAGGTGCTGGCCCGCGATATCGGCTGGCTCGACCAAGTGGAACGCGTGAAGCGCCCGGCTCGGGTGCCGGTAGTGCTGACCCGTGATGAGGCGCGTCGACTCTTCGCGAACCTTCACGGCCGGCAGCGTCTGATGGCGGGCCTTCTCTACGGTAGCGGCTTGCGACTAATGGAGTGCGTCCGGCTGCGAGTGAAGGACGTGGACTTTGGTTATCTGCGACTCACGGTCAGGGAGGGAAAGGGCGGCAAGGACCGTGTCACGATGTTGCCCGTGAATCTGGCAAAATCGCTGGAACGCGAACTGGAGAAAGTGAAGGCACAGCACGAACAGGATATCGAAGCCGGTTTCGGCGAGGTCCACCTGCCGGACGCGCTTTCCCGTAAGTTTCCGAGTGCCGCACGGGAATGGAGTTGGCAATATGTTTTCCCCTCGTCGCGCCTTTCGGTGGATCCCCGGAGCGGGAAAAAAGGGCGCCACCACAGCGACGAAAGTGTGTTGCAAAGTGCGGTGAAGAACGCGGTCCGCGCCGCGGGAATCACAAAGCCGGCGACTTGTCACACGCTCCGACATTCTTTCGCGACGCATCTGCTCGAAAACGGCTACGATATTCGCACAGTGCAGGAATTACTCGGACACAAGGACGTCAGCACTACGATGATTTATACGCACGTGCTCAACCGGCCGGGACTGGGAGTGAAGAGCCCGCTGGACACCGCACAGACAGTGACGAGTGACGAGTGACGAGTGACGTGTGGCGAGCCCCCTGCGCCGAGCTACTCCGAAAGCGTTCGCGAGCAGGCTGGCGCGGCAGAGGGGGCGGCGGCGAAGCTGGAGCTTCAGGGACAATGGCGTTGCTTCGATCCTCCCGGATCTCACCGTCCCGGCTTCGGCCATCTCACACCGCTCCCGCGGGCTCGATTCCCAAGCTGGAGCTTGGGAACGAGGGACGCGAGGAGCTGCTGGCGGTGGATCGAGCGATGAGCGAGCCTAGCCGTGGGGCTGGGGAAGCCGGCGCATGACTTTGGTGCCGCCAACTCGGGACCACTTCCCATCCTTATAAACGCCAACCCAGACATCGCTCTTCTGAACGCCATGATAGAAAGCCTGGTCGTTGTGCGCGAAGTTCACGGCCAGCAGGCCGTCGGCGATCTTGTAGATGAGCAAATGCACCATGAGAGAGGGGCGTTGCGTTCTGCTTTCGGTCGTGTCGTATCCGACTGAGCCCCACTCTTTGGCGAAGCTCTGCGCGAGCTTGTCAAAGGCGCCGCCGCCATCCGAACGGATAACCTTCGGCTCGGCGCCCGCCAGGACGGGCGCCTGCACCGCGACCCACGCAGTCAGCGGCGAAATGGTCAATGATTTGTAGAGCCGCGGGCTCATGTTCATTTTCAAATGCGCCAGGGGGAAGCCCGACAGATTTCTAATGGTGCGCGCATTCGTCGCCGGCGCCGGAGCGGCGAAACCGTGGACAACGAGAAGCAAGCTGAGGCAAACCGGCGAGATGATTCTGATTAGGGAGGGCATAATGGCGCACTTTCTACGCGATACGAAGCCCAAGGCAAGCTTGAAGCGGAGAGCGGCAGGCTGGAGGGCAGAGGACGGAGGACGGAGGACGGCCTGCCAAGCCGTAGCCTTGGCGTAGGCTGGAGGGCGGAGGGCAGAGGGCCCGCCTTCGCCGAGGCTACGGCGCGGCAGGGAGGAGACAGGCGGCGAGGCACATCGTCTGCTGAAAGTCCGCCCGCCGGCAGTGGTTCAAAACAGCTGTCGGATTCGCGTTTTTAGCTCTCTTTCATGGAACTCACACAAGCCGCTCCTGCCGCTCCTCGCCCAGGAGACAGTTTCGCCTTTCTCCGGCTGGTGCTGGCCTTGCTCGTGATCTTCGGACATTGTTTCGCGCTCGGCGGCTTCAACGACGCCCTCGTCGCCTCGCTCACCGGCGGCCAGGTTTCGCCGGATAATCTCGCGGTCAAAGGCTTCTTTGTCTTGAGCGGTTTCCTCCTCGCGCATTCCCTGCGCAACCGGCAGTCCCTCCCTCGATTCACCGTCCGGCGGATTTTTCGGATCATGCCCGCTTTCTGGGTCTGCCTGCTCGTGACTTCGTTCGTCATGGTGCCGGTCCTGGCCAAACTGCTGGCGCCCTTCCCGGTTTCCTACTGGGAAAGCCTCACCATGGGCGATCGCAACGCGCTTACCTTCGTCGCGGATAACGCTCTCCTTCACATCCAGCAGTGGAAGATCCCGCCCCTCTTCGCTGAAAACAAAGTGCCGCTCATTATCAACGGCTCGCTCTGGACGCTGCCGTGCGAGGCGCTTTGCTACGTGGTTCTCGGCCTGGCTGCCCTCCTCGGCCTGGCCAATCGGCGGTCGGCGGCCCTGCTCGGTTTCGCCCTCCTCTACCTTCCGTGCGTCATCGCGATCTTTCATGCCCATCCCGCGGCTGCCCGGCAGGAGCGCATTGCCCACCATTCTGAACTGGTCCATTCACCCGGCCGGCTACGGGCTTCTCCTCGCCTTCGTCGCCGGCGTGGCGGCGCATAGCCTGACCGGCGGCAAACCTTTCTGGAACCGGACCCACTTTGGCGCCGCGGTCCTGGCTCTTCTCCTCTCATTTTGGCTGGGCGGTTTCGCCCTGCTCTGGCCATTCCTCCTTCCGTATTTGCTCCTCAGCCTCGCCTATCGGCTCCCGCTCCCCTTTCAATCCGTCGGCAAGCTGGGCGACTTCTCTTACGGCACTTATCTCTACGCTTTCCCGATCCAGCAATGCCTTTACGCCTTCAATGTGAATCAGGCGGGGTTTCTCACCTATTTCGCCGCGGCCGCCTTCCTCAGCGTGGCGTGCGGGGCGTTGAGTTGGCACCTGGTCGAGCGCCCGGCGATAAATTTTGGGGCGCGATTCCTCGCCAGCGCCTCGGCCTTGGCCGAGCATCTTAAGGCCGCCGCCGCCCGACGCCGCGGCGATCTTCCGGCAGAGGCCGCTCCGCTTTAGTCTTAGGTTTTTGCCTCACAGCTGGCCGAGCGGCCCCCGGGGAGCAAGAGCAAGAGCAAGAGGAAGGGAGATCAAAGAGCGTTATCGGTTCGCCGTTATTGGATGGCGCCCACGATGACGAACAACTGAGAACCAATAACCAATAACCTACCAAAACGCGCCTACAGCGCGTTTTTCGTTTCCAGCTCGGTGAGGAAGGTGGCGTATTTTTGGGTGGTGGCGTGGTTTGGGCCGAGGGTTTTGCGGGCGGAATCGGCGGCGCGGCGGGCGAGTTGTTTGGCTTCGGGAAGTTTGCCGAGGCGGGCGAGGTCGCCGGCGAGATCGTAGCAGGCTTCGAGGGTGGCGGCGTGGTCGGCACCGCGGACTTTTTCGGCGAGCTTTAGGACCTCGCGATATTCGGGTTCGGCTTCGGCAAATCTGCCTTGATTGAAGAGCGCGTTTGCCAGGCCGCGGTGGGCCCGAATGGCAATGGCGTGTTCGGGACCGAGCGCCCGCTCTGCGACTACGATCAGATCGCGGAACATGGCTCTCGGCCTCGGCGTAGTTCTTGTCGCCCATGAGGGAGTTCGCGAGGTTGTTGCGGTTGACCAGCGTGTTCGGATGGTCTGGCGCCGAGGACCTTTTCTTCCAGGGCGATGACCTCTCGATATTGAGCCGCGGCCTCGGCGTGTTTGCCCTGGGCCTGGAGAGCGTTGGCCAGGCCGGATCGGCTGGAGAGCGTGTCGGGATGCTCGTGGCCCAGGACCTTTTCCGCTACGGCCATGAGACTGCGGAAATCAGTCTCAGCTTCGGCGAATTTCCCCTGGCTCATGAGAACTTTGTCGAGCCGCAGCCGGCTGACGAGGCGTATCGGGATGTTCCGGACCAAGGACGCGTTCCTGGAGGCGGATCACATCGCGCAGGTTTAGCTCGGCTTCAGGGAATTTTCCCTGGTGATCGAGCGCGTAAGCCAGGCTGCTGCGGCTTCTCAAGGTATCGGGATGCTCGGGGCCGAGCACTTTGTTCTCGAGATCAATGACCTGTTGATACTCGCTGGCGGCTTCGGCGTGCTTGCCCTGGCGATCCAGCGTGAGGGCAATGTTATTGCGGGTCCTGAGGGTATCGGGGTGTTCGGGCCCCAGCACTTTTTCTCTTACCGCGAGGATCCGGCGATGCTCGGCTTCGGCTTCGGCCGGTTTGCCGCCGTTATCGAGCGCAATGGCGAGGCCGTTGCGGGCGAGGAGCGTGTCCGGATGCTCGGGACCCATGACCGCTTCCGCCTGGGTCACGATTCCCCGCATGCCGGCGATGGCTTCGTTATATTTGCCCTGACGATATTGTGCATAAGCGACGCGCGCGCGGCTCCGCAGCGTATCGGCATGCTCGGAGCCGAGGGCTTGCTCGCGCGTTTCCACCACCTTGCGCAGCACTTCCTCGGCTTCCCGGTAAGCGCCCTGATCCAGCGAGCAGATCGCCAATCGCGAGATGGAGCCGGGCCCATTGCTCGGGGATTCTTTGCCGATCGGCAAACTTTTCCGCGGCGCGGAAATGTTCCATGGCCGTCTTAAACTGGATTCGTTTTTGAGCGGAGAACCCGGCCAGCTCGAAGGCCTGGATGATCTCGAGCGGCGTCGCGACGGTGGACTTCTGCAATTCCTCGGAGGCCTGCAAGGCGAGGCGTTCGGCTTCGAGATAATCTTTGGCCACGTAAGCGGCGTTCGCCCGTTCGAAGCTGGAAGCATCGGGCTCGCGCTTTAATTCCTCGGCGGCCTGCGGAAGTTTTTCCTCTAACACCTTGGGATCGACGCCGAGTTTCTTGCCCAGCTCCGCGTAAATCCTTTCCTGGAGCGCAGCGGGATTTTCCTCGGGCTGAATCTGGCGCACCTGGGCTTCAACGCGCGGATAATTGAGCACGCCTTCCCGCAGCTTGGTCACTTCCTGAGTCATGTTGACGATGGCCTGCTGCGTTTCCGCGACACGCTGAGTCGTTTGGCGCTGGCCGTAGAGAAGCCAAAGACCGAGGCCGACACTGATGACGAGAAGGATCGCCACGGCGGCGGCCCAGCGTTTCACTCCGCGACGAAGCCGGATGAGATCGTCCCGCAGTTTAAGGACGCTCGCTTCCAGTGCCTCGCGGCTTTTCAGTGGATGGAAGAGGTGGGCGTCGGTTTGCAAACGCTTGCGATAAGCCGCCTGGAGCGCTCGCAATTCCTCGGACTCGCCCTGGCATTCATCGATCGGGAAATTTTCGTCGATGAAAAGGTACCAGACTTTTTTGCCGCGCTGCCGGGCGTAAAGCGCCTCGTATTGCGTATAGCTGACGCGGCCGAATTGCGGGTCGGGCTCCGGCGGCTCCGCGCCGTAACAATTGCCGACAATCTGGAGGACGCCTTTGCATTGATCGATCTGCTGGCGGAGCATCGCGCGGAGATCGCCCGTTTCGGTGCCGAAAATGTCCTGCCAGATCGGCTGGTAACCGAGATAGGTCAGGGTGTTGGCCGCGAGCTGCCGGCCGCTCCGCAGTTCCTTGCTGACAGCGGAAATGAAGATGAGCGGAAGCGAAGCCACGGGAGGTCTTACCAATTTTGACGCCGTCTGGCAAGGCTCAGGCCCGCCTGCGTCGCTACGCGAAGCATTGCGGGCAGGGGCGCGCGTATTCGCTTGCCACGCGGGCGGCGATTGCGTTAAAACCCGGCACGATGAATACACGCATGTTTAAAGGGACTTGCCTGGTCGCAGTAGGCTTGGTGTTGGCGAGCGGCTCTGTTGGCACACTCCGAGCCCAATTTCCTTATGTTCCGAGTGTCCCGTGGGGCGGGGGCCGGCATGATGCGGCCCGGCACGTTGTTCACGCGGCGGTCGTCGCCACGGTGATTTATTTCGTGGCGAAACATCAGGCCGACGAACGGCAGCGGCAGTTGGCCGAGCAGCGCGGGCGCCAGTCTTATGCGCGAATGTCAGCCAAGCGAAAGGCGGACATGAAAGCGAAAAAGGTGCGCTACATCGCCGTCGATACGCACCGCGGCGCCAAGAGCTCGCCCAAGGCGAAGAAGACCGTGATGATTTACGACACCCAGACGCAAAGGGTCGCGAGCAACAACGCCTACGATGTGGCGAAGAGCCCCACGGTGGGAAGCACAGCGAAGATCGACAGCTATTCCGCGGAGTACGTCGGCTCGGGGTTATAGGACGTTGAGAGTTGAGAGTCGGTAGTTGAGAGCCGCGGCAGGCCCTTTCGTAGCACTGTTCAGAAGTTGGAGTCCTAAAAAACGTCGCCCGTCGCGAACGGGGCTCTCAACTCAAAACTCTCAACATCTTCACATCCGAACGGTGCGGTGTAGCTGCGTCATCGCTGGCGACAGCTACACCTATCCCGTTGCTACAGGAGATTGATTTTCCGGCCTGCGAGACGTCGGCGGGACTCGGCCAGGAAACTGTGTGGAGGTCACTGTAAGAATCGGGCATCGCATCCGGTTTGGATGCGCTCGATTACGCAAACGTAATGCAAAAATCAGGACCGACCCGGGTTTTTGTCGCGAACTAGGGATTAGCCGCACGTCCGCGCATTTCGCGCGGGCAGGCCCAAATGACCACCTGCAAAACAATTGTTTCGTCGTCACTTCCTCCGGGAGGCTTCGCGTCACCGCTGGCAGGCAGTCACGATAAAGCGAGCTCTTTTCGAGCCCGCTTTTTCTCGGAATCAATCAACCACCACCACCATCATCATGAGCAAGCTCCTCCGAAAAAATAGCCGCAAATTCAGCGCTGCCACGCTCATTGCGTGCGCCATCATTTTATTGACGTTCGTTTTTGTCGATCATTCGCGCTCGGCGAATCCGACGAACGGGACTCTCAATCCAGCCGGACCTAACGTCACCTGGGCTGGGACGGCCCTTGGCGGTTCATCGCCCGAGGGCGAAACCACCTGTGTCGAAGGGGTGAATTGCGACACGTTCCTGCTGACGGTGTCCGGCACACCGGCGGACTGGGCGGGCAAGAAAGTGAAAGTGGTGATCAGCTGGCCTGGAGCCGGGGATGATTACGATGTTTATATTCACAAAGGGAATACGAACGCGGGCCCGATCGTGGGATCATCCGCTGCGTCGGGAGGAGGACCTGAGACGGTGGAGTTCGATCCGAATGTGGCGGGCGTTGGCACCGGAGTCTTTTCCGTCCACGTCGTCTATTGGCTGGTGCCGTTGCCCGGTCAATATGCCGGTGTAGCCAGCGTAGCGGCGGGTGCCTTGCCGAGTCCAACGCCGACACCAGGCGCCTCTCCCACCCCGACGGTTCCGCCCGTCGTGCCGGGAACGCCAAGATTTCACCACCACTACAGCCCGCCGGGAATCGCCGATGATGCCGGCGAGCCGACGATGGGCATCAATTGGAAAACCGAACAATCCTTCAGCAATAACAACATCGTCACCGGCGCGGCCAATCCTCCGATCCCGAATGGCGGCACGGCGAATTACTACGGCGGGTTCATGTCCTTCATGCTCCGGGTCAAGTTCAACGACTGTTCGTCGCCGGCCATGGCGCCCTTTGAACAGAAGCCGGTGACTTTGCCTGCGCTCCCTCGCGCGTTTGGCGATCCCATTCTTTTCACCGATCACATCACTGGACGAACGTTTGTTTCGCAGTTGAACGGCCTGACTCCCGCGGGCAGCACGATGGAGTACACGGACGACGACGGCGAAACGTTCTTCCCGAGTGAAGGGGGCGGCCCCTCCTGTGTCGATCACCAGACGATTGCGGGCGGCCCATTTAAGGACGTGCCAGCGGGTGTCGTCTATCCGCATGCAGTTTATTACGCCTCACAGTGCGTCGCGAATGCCACCTCACAGCTGAGCGTCGATGGCGGCGTAACGTTTCCGATTGTCGGTCAAATGTTCACGATCGCTGATTGCGCCGGATTGCACGGTCATATGAAGATTGCGCCGGATGGGACGGCCTACGTCCCGGACAAGGCGTGCGCGCCTGCGGGCGTTCCCTTCGTGTTCGGTGGCGAAGCCTCGCTGGCGGTCTCGGAGGACAACGGCCTGACCTGGAGCGTGCGGCCCATTCCCGGCGCCACCAGTGACGCGGGTGTGGACGATCCGTCGGTGGGGGTTTCCTGGTGCCCGCCAGATACCTTGCCCTGCGATAAAGCTGCGCGCAGCAGGACCGCGTATGTTGGATTTCTGTATGGGGCGATAGCCGCCCCGGAATCGCGGTCACGCACGACAAGGGTGTGACTTGGTCAACGCCAGTCGACATCGGCGCTTTGGCCGGCAGTCAAACACGCTGCTTTCCCGGCAGTCGCTTCGGGCGATCCCGATCGCGCGGCCTTTGCCTTCTTCGGGACGACGACGCCAGGCGTCCAATTATAATATGCCGGAATTTATCGGCCATCTGGGACCTCTACATCGCCACCACCTTCGATGGCGGCGTGACCTGGACGGTGCAAAACCTGACGCCGAACGATCCGATCCAGCGCGGCGGAATCTGCGGCGATGGCACCTGCCGCAACCTGCTCGACTTCTTTCGACGCGACGATCGACAAGGAAGGCCGCATTCTGATCGCGGGCGAAGACGGCTGCATCGGCAGTTGCGTCAATGGCGGCCCGAATTCATTTACGGCCAAGGCCTTCATCACGCGGCAGTCCGGCGGCAAGCGGATGTTCGCCGCGTTTGATCCAGTGGAACCGGCCGTGCCGGGCGCGCCTCTCGTCAGTGGAAGCATCAATTCGCCTCCAACGAATGTGACGCTGAACTGGCCACTGCCGGATAACGGCGGCTCGCCCGTGACGGCCTACAAGGTTTACCGGGCTCCGGCGCAAAGTGGACCGTTATACGCTTCTGGCCACGGTTCCAGTTAACAATTACACCGACAGCGCGCTCCAGGCCGACAACTGGTACCGTGTCACCGCCGTGAATGCGATCGGCGAAACTCCCTACTGCGGGGAGTTCCATCCGGAAACCATCATCCTGCCGGATCCCTGCACGTTGCCGGGCGTCCAGGTGACGAGCGATTTCAATCCCGACGGAACTGACAAGGATTCCGGCGCGAATACGCCTGTGGATCCAAGGGTGAATGCGCGCCAGCTTTATGTCGGCGAACCGTTCTTCGGCGAGCGGCCAAAACAAGCTCATGTTCACCTTACACGTCGCGCCTTCGCCCGGTTCCACTTCGGCGCCGCCGAACAGCCAATGGTTCCTCATCTGGAACCGCATCTCCGGGGCCGGCCCCCGATGGATCGGATCGAATCTACGTCGCCATGCGGTCGGACGCCTCCGGCGCGGTGAGTTTCGAATACGGCAATTTCGGGCCGCCGCTCGATCCGCTGAATCCCCTGCCGAACGCGAATACGCCAACCCGGGTGGGTGATGCGGATAGCGGAACTTTCGATCCGGCGACGGGCGTGATCACGATCACCGATTTCGAACAGCAAACTCGAAAACATTGCCGCCGGCAATGATCTCGCGGGGTTGAATGTGCGAACCTATTTCAATCGGCCTGATCCCGGGCAGCGTTCGCAGAATAACGCGTCGGACATCACCGATGACACGAGCTATACCCTTCGCGGCAACGCGTTTTGCGGCGTCCGTGAGACCGGAAAACTGCTGAACATTTCCACGCGCGAACAGGTGGGGACGGGCGACAACGTGCTCATCGGCGGTTTCATCATCACGGGGAGCGCGCCCAAGAAAGTGATCCTGCGAGGGATCGGTCCGTCGCTCCAGAATGCCGGCCAGCCCTTCACGGGGCGGATGGAAGATCCGACCCTGGAGTTGCACGATTCGAGCAACGTCCTTGCCTTCAACAATGACTGGCAGGATTCGCAGGCGGCCGAAATTCAGGCCAGCGGCATCCCGCCGACTAATCCGAAGGAAGCGGCCATCGTCCGCACGCTCGCACCCGGCGCCTATACCGTGGTCCTGCGGGGCAACAACAACACCACCGGAGTTGCGCTGGTGGAGGCTTACGATCTCGAAACGACGGGAGCTTCCGAGCTGGCGAATCATCAGCTCGCGGGGAGTGGTTGGCACGGGCGATAACATCCTCATTGGCGGATTCTTCACCGGCCCGGTGACGGCCTCGCATACCCGAGTGGTGGTGCGCGCCATCGGCCCATCGATCAAGAACCAGCTCCCTAACGCGCTCGACGATCCGACGCTGGAGTTGCGCGACAGCTTTGGTGTCGTCAAGGCGGCGAACGACAACTGGAGGGAATCCCAGGAATCGGAAATCGAAATGAGGGGACTCGCGCCTACGAACGACGCCGAGTCTGCCCTTTTTGATGACCTTACGCCTGGCAACTATACCGTGCTGGTGCGCGGCAAGAATCAAACCGGCATCGGCGTGGTCGAGATCTATCACGTTCCGTAACTATTCGCGATGCAGCGCGGGGCGGGCAGATGTTTGCCCGCCTCGCGGGTCGCTTGTCCATTTTGAACTACCGCAATTTGCCCGCCCGACAATGCGCAGCTGAATTCTGTCGCGGCCTAGAGCCGTTTCAGAATGAGTTGGGCCAGAGCCGTGGATTTGTTGATCTTGGTCTCTTCGTCATCCGCGCCGCCGACACTGATGCGGATGAAGTGATTCCCTTGCAGCACAAAGAGGCCGCCGGCCGGTCCGCCCGTCCAGAGCGCTTCCTCCCCCAGCCCGGGAATTTTTCGCGCGGGAATTTTCTTTTGTCCGCCCGCGGTTTCGCGCTCCTCGAGCTTTTCCGGAGGAAACATTTTCGTCCAGACCTGCTTCAGTTCGGGCGCGCCCGGTTTGCTCGCTTTCTGAGTGACCTGAAGGCTGATGGAATTAATAAAGGTGGGCAGCTGAAAGAGGCATTGCGAGGAAGCTACCTCCCCTTCCGACGCCGGCGTGGCCTTCGTGCTTTCGACTGCTTCACCCTGGATCGCTTTAATCTCGTCGCTCGTCAGCAACGAGCACGCATCCACAGGAGGTTTGGCGGATGAAACGGCCGGCGATGGAGTCGCTGCCTCGGTCTGAGCATTGGGCGGCGCAGGCGTTTCCGATTTTGAACAGCCTGCCAAGGCGGCCAGGAGGCACGCCAGCAACGAAAGAAAAATGCTACGCATCAAGTCGGTCCCCGCTTTCTCCATTCTCTGTGCCGGAGAACGAGCTGTGTCGAGAATGAAAGCCCATTTTTCACCATTCGATTTGAATTTTCCCTCACCATCCCACCGGCCTGCCGGCCGAACACCATAACCATCCACGATGAAAAAAAATACATCTCCTGAATCGGCGTTCTCCAGCGTTCGCGTCCTGTTTGCTTTTATTCTCTGCGCGCTCGGAGGCGGGCTGGCCATGTTCAGTTTCGCCGCCAACCCTCCTTCGGGAACCATCACTCCTTCGACTGCCACCGACGTCACCTGGACCGGGACTGGCAACAGGGCTTCCACCGGCCGCCGGAGGCGAGGATGATTGCGTGGAAGGCGACAACTGCGACACCTTCGTCCTTACCATCTCGGGCACGCCCGCCGATTGGGTCGGCAAGCAGGTGAAGGTGCGCATTCGTGGCTGCCGAACACGAGCGATTACGATCTCTACATTCATAAAGGATCACTCGACGGCCCGGTTGTCGCTTCCTCTGGCGATGCGGCCTCGACCTCGGAAGAAACCGCTTTGAATCCGGCCAGCTCCAGCATCGGAACCGGGGAGTTTCTATGTCCGGACGGTTTATTTCGCCGTCAGTCGCGGGCAGACCAATATAGCGGCAGCCGCGACTGTGGTCGGGGCGGGTCTTCCTCCAGTCCCCGCGCCGACTCCGGCGACAGGGGTAACTCCGCGCTATCAGAATCACACACCCCCGGCGGCGGGCCCGGCCACCCTGGGTCTCGACGCAGCCGAGCCGTCCATCGGCGTAAATTGGAACAGTGAGACTGGCCAGAACGGCGGGCGCTCGATGTACATCGCGCTCCTCCAGACGCTCCGCATTACTTTTGATGATAGTTGTCCGACATCACCGGGCGCGCTGTGGGAGAACAAGTCCTTCGTCACCACCACGGCACAGACGTTCGACCCGATTCTGTTTACAGATCGCACCACGGGACGCACGCTCGTTTCCCAATTGGAATTCCCTGCTGGGTCTGCCGCGACTGCTTCCGGTTACACGGATAACGACGGTGATGTCTGGGTTCCGAGCACCGGGGCGGGACCAGGCTCTGGGATCGATCACCAGACCATTGGCGGAGGCGGGCCGTTCAAAGCTCCGCTCATCAATCCGGCTTATCCGAACGCCATCTATTATTGCTCCCAGTTGCCGGCCGCTACCTGTGCCCTGAGCCTCGATGGAGGGACCACCTATGGTCCGGCGGTTCCCGTCGATAGTGGCGGGGTATGCGGCGGTCTGCATGGACACATCAAGGTCGGCCCGGATGGCACCGCCTACCTTCCCAACAAGGGCTGCGGAACGGGCCAGGGTGTGATTGTCTCCGAGAATAACGGCGCGACCTGGACGGTCCGGGAAGTCCCCGGGAGCAGTGAAGGTGGCAGCGATGCCGCGGTCGGAATCGGGCGGGGCGACGAAGTAAAGGAAGCGATTGGCGGCGCGCCCATCGGCCGGGTTTATCTTGGTTACGCTGACGGCGATAATCGCGCGGTTGTCGCGGTCTCGAACGATCGTGGTGCGACCTGGAGCCAGCCCTTGGATGTCGGCGCAGTGTTTGGGGTAAACAACGTCGCCTTTCCGGCGGTCGTTGCCGGCGATGACGATCGAGCCGCGTTTACCTTCTACGGCACCCCAACAGCGGGCGGATTGCAGGGTCCGAAGTTCGCCGGTGTCTGGCATCTTTATGTCGCGCACACCTACGATGGCGGGCAAACGTGGGTGACGGTCGATGCGACGCCGAACGATCCCATGCAGCGCGGCTGCATCTGGCTGGGTGGCGGCGCCAACATTTGCCGCAACATGCTCGACTTTATGGGCGTCGATGTGGACAAGCGCGGCCGCGTCCTGGTGGGCTACAACGACGGTTGCGCCGGCGCGGAATGCTCTCAGGCGCCTGCGACCGCGACCGGGAATTCGTATACGGCTCTCGCGGCCATCGCGCGCCAAACCGGCGGCAAAGGATTGTTCGCTGCGCACGACGCGCTCTTTCCCGACGCGCCGACTGCGCCCGGTGCGCCTTTCGTGACTGCGTTACGTGATGACGGCGTCGTTCATCTCGCGTGGTCGACTTCCAACAATGGCGGTTCGCCCGTGACTGCAGTACATCATCTCGCGAGGGACAACCAGCGGAGGCGAAGCTTTGCTCGCCACGGTTCCCGGAACGCAGTTGCGTTACGACGACACGACGGCCACGGATACTTCCGTCACTTATTTTTATAAGGTGCAGGCCGTAAACGCTCAGGGCGTTTCCTGCGGAAACAACGAGGTGCCGGCCAGATATGTCGGCGATCGCCGGACCGGTTACACGGTCTCGGCCGATCCGACCGGCGACCAAAAGACTGCGCCCGCGGATGCGGATCTCGACGTGCAGTCGCTCTCCGTTTCCGAGCCGGCCTCCGGCCCGAACGCAGGCAAACTCGTCTTCCAACTGAAAGTCGCGAGCCTCGCCACGGTTCCAAATAACCGGATGTGGAGAACTCTGTGGGCTTCTCCGAACTCACCCGGAGGTCACTTCTACGTCGGCATGACCAAAGATGCCGCCGGCGCGGTGACGTTTGAATACGGCACGGTAGCGACGGGAGTCGTCGGTTTGGTCTTGGGGGTTCCCATCACGACAAAGGTCGGAGACGCCGATGCCGGAAGCTTCACTCCCGAAGGCTTGATCACGATCGCCGTCTCACCGGACAAAGTCGGCAGTCCCGGAAAGGGCGACCTGCTCGGAGATTTTTCGACCAGGACCTACAACGCCGTGAAAGATCAGATCCGGACGACGGACACAAGCGACATCACGTCGAACGCCACCGCCAACGATTTCACGGCCAACGCCGCGACCTACGCCCTGGTCGGTCCCGCTTTTGCCGGACTGCAAAACATCTCCACACGTGCGCAGGTTGGCACGGGTGAAAGGGTGTTGATCGGCGGCTTTATCATCACGGGCAACGCGCCCAAGAGAGTTGTGGTCCGCGGCCGCGGCCCATCGCTCGCCAGCTTTGGGGTTGCCGATCCGTTGCACGATCCGATTCTCGAGCTTTACAACAGCACACCAGGCAGTGGGCCCATCGCCACGAACGACGACTGGCAGGAGAGCCAGGCTACTGACATTACCGCTACCGGACTCGCGCCGACCAGTCCGTTGGAATCCGCCATTGTCCAGAACCTGGCGCCGGGCGCTTACACTGTGATCGTGCGCGACAAGGACACCAGTGCGGCGCGGCTCGGCCTCGTCGAGGTGTTCGACGTGGCGCCTACCGCCAACGCTGCGCTCGGCAAACCTCAGCTCGCGCGGGTTTGTCGGAACGGGAGACAACGTTCTCATCGGCGGCGTAATTATCGGACCTGCGGGTTCGCCGGCGAACGCGAATATTCTCGTCCGCTCCCTCGGGCCGTCGCTCGGCTCGTTTGGAGTTGCCGGAGCGCTGTCCGATCCGACCATCAAGTTGGTCGATCAGAACGGCGCGCAGATCCAGGTGAACGACGACTGGCGTTCGAACGAGGCGGCGATCCAGGCGCAGGCGCCATCGCTGGCCCCGACGCGCGATGAAGAACCCGCGCTGATCGCCACGCTGGCCCCGGGCCAGTACACCGCCATCGTCGAGGGCAAGGGGGCTACCGGCGTCGCCACCGTCGAAGCCTACGCGTTGCCGTAGGTAACAAACCTTAACTCCGGACAAATGGCGAAGGCGTCCACCGCCTTCGCCATTTGATTCCGGAAGCGGTGTCGTTTCGGAAAAACGCCCCTACCTGGCGCGGCAATTTTGTGTATGGTCGAAACATGGCGGCCAACGATCTCGCTAACCTTTCTGACCAAGCCGCCCTCGAAAACCTCGGTGCGCTAGAGGAAGCGGAGGGCGGTGCGTCGTTCGTTCTCTCCAGCCAGCCGCTGGTCGAGCTGCAGGAGCAGCGCGCTTCCTCTCCCGATTTCGAAAATCTCGGCGAACTCCCGCGCTCTTATGGAGGCGCGTTTCTCTTCGCCATCGCGCGCGATCCGCACACGCTCTTCGCGTATTGGGACATCGATTGGACCGAAGTCTTCGGCGACAATCCCCCGACCGATCGGAAGGTTCATCTGCGCGCGTTGTGGCATGAAGGCATGGAGGAATCTACCGCTGCGGTGGAGCCGATGTCGGGCAGCCATCTCATCTCCGTCAAGCATGCTCGCAGTTGCTACCGGATCGAGATCGGCTATTACGCTCCGGACAATGTTTGGAATTCTGTCGCGTTTTCCGCGGCCGTTATTACGCCACCGGACGATGTGGCGGAAAATGGTCCCGTCGATGTCGCCACGATCCCGTTTCATTTGAGTTTCCAGCGCATCGTCGATGCCTTTCGTGGATCGAAATACGATGGGGACGCGCTCGCTGAAATCGTCGGCCGTCTTCAGCATCACGCCGATCATTCCGATGCGGCGCTCCCGGAAAACGAACGCGAGTTGCTGCGCGCTCTCGAATCTGGCATGACCGGAACAGCCGCTCAGCGTTCCCGTCTTCGCCATGCCGAAGACGTATTCGCCACGCGCCAGCGCATCGAATCAATCCTCGGCTTCGGGGCCACGAGCCCGATGTAATTGGGCTGAATGAATCGGTAGGGCGAGACTCTGTCGAGCCGACCGAATGTCCTCACAATCCGCGCGGCTCGACAGAGTCTCGCCCTACCAGATTTCTCGCGGTGGCAGTCACTGGCTGGCCTTGCCGCCCACTCGGCCGACGGTGTTCAGGACCACGGCCGCGCTCACGCCCGCGATTACGGAAGCTCCAAGAATGGCGATCTTGGCCGTGTTGATTAACGCGGCGTTATCGAAGGCGAGCATGGCGATGAAGAGCGACATCGTGAATCCGATTCCGGCCAGGCACGCAGCTCCAAACAGCGACCCCCAGTTCACCGCGTCGGGTAACTTTGCGAAACCGAGCTTCACGGCCAGGAGGCAGGCGCCCAGGATTCCAAGCGGTTTGCCAAGAACGAGACCGGCCAGCACGCCCAACGCAACGCTGCCATGGGCAATCGCCCCGCCGATCTCCACGCCCGCATTCGCAAAGGCGAAGAGCGGCATCACCACGAAAGCCGAGAACCTGAGCAACGCATGTTCAAGTCTCAGGATCGGGGCGGTCACGTCTTCGCTCGCCCGCTCCAGGGCAAACAGGCTTTCTTGTTGCCCTTTGCTGGTGAGGACGAGCAAGTCGCCAGTTTCGGTTCGATCGAACTGATGGAGGATGGCGCGCGCTTCGCGCGAAAATTCCGCGGCATCGAGACGGGTCCGGCTGGGAATTGTCATGGCCAGCGCGACCCCCGCAATCGTGGCATGGACGCCCGATTCGTGGACGAAAAACCAGAGGACAATTCCGCAGATCAGATAAGGCCATAACTTGCTGATGCCGGCGAGATTCAACGCGACCAAAACGGCGAGCACTGCTCCGGCGGCGCCGAGCGCGCTCCAGGCTGATCCCACCGGAATAAAATGTGGCGATAACCAAAACCGCCCCCATGTCGTCGACAATGGCCAGCGCAGAAAGGAACACCTTGAGCCCAAGCGGCGCCCGCGGAGCGATCAACGCGAGCGCGCCGAGCGCGAAGGCGATATCCGTCGCCATCGGAATGCCCCAGCCGGCCGCCGCCGGTCCGCTCGGATTGAGTGACCAGTAAAGGGCCGCGGGAACAACCATGCCGCCAACCGCGGCGGCGATCGGCAGGCCAGCTTGTTTAAGAGAGGCCAATTCGCCTGCCAGCAACTCGCGTTTGATCTCCAGCCCGACCAGGAGAAAGAACACCGCCATCAAGCCGTCGTTGATCCAGTGATGCAACGTGAGCGTGACTGAGCGGTCTCCAAGGCCGATGGAAAGCTTCGTTTCCCAGAACGTTCGGTAGAGTGGCTCCAACCCGGAGTTCGCCACGATCAGCGCAGCCACCCCGAAGACGAGGAGGACTAATCCCCCGAGTGATTCCGCCCGAAAGAATCGCTGGAAGAAACTACGGCTTCGCTCCACCCACCCCGTTAAGGTTCGGTGGCTCCGCCCGCAATTAAATTCGATCCGCCGTTCGCGTCACGCGCCCGATTGATCGGAATTTGAATTGGTAGGGCGAGACTCTGTCGAGCCGTCGATCGTTATCGGCTCGACTGAGTCTCGCCCTACCAGAATTCCTATTTGTGCAGGCTTATTCCCTCCGGCATTTCCGGCGGCGGAACGTTGAGGCGGCTGCGGCTCTTCCCGTAGGCAAAGTAGATGACGATGCCAATGGCCAGCCAAACAAGCAGTCGCATCCAGTTCGTCCAGCCGAGGCCGTAGATCATCGCGCCGCACGTTATGATCCCGAGCGTGCAGACCACCGGCGCCGCAGGCACTTTAAACCCGCGTTCCAGATCAGGCCGGCGAACTCGCAGGATCCAGATTCCGGCACAGACGAGAATGAAAGCGAACAGCGTTCCGATGCTCGTCATTTCGCCGGTGACGTCCGCAGGGATGAACGCCGCGATCAGGCCGGTGAAGACAAAGAAGAGCAGGTTGGATTTATGCGGTGTTCTAAACTTCGGATGCACATCCGAGAAAACCTTCGGCACAAGTCCGTCACGACTCATGGAAAAGAAGACCCGCGACTGCCCGAGGAGCAACACGAGGATGACCGACGAAAATCCGGCCAGAATCGCGATGGTCACCGACCTCGAGAGCCATTCGTAACCCTCCATGTATTTCGTGATGGCAAAGGCGACCGACGCTTCGCGGCCGACCGAGCGAAAATCCTGCACCGTGGCGACGCCGCTGAGCACGTAGGCGAACAACACGTAAAGTACTGTGCAAATAACCAGTGAGCCAAGGATCCCGATCGGCATGTCGCGCTTCGGATTTCTCGCTTCCTGCGCCGCCGTGGAAACCGCGTCGAAGCCTATGTAAGCGAAGAAGACCACGCCGGCTGCGCCCAGAATGCCAATGATTCCGCCGTAGGCGTGCGTGATCCCCTGCGGAGTCACATACGTCGTCGCCTCCGGGATAAACGGCGTGTGGTTCGCCGGATTGACGAAGCCCCATCCGATGCCGATGAAGAGCAGGACGATGGCGGTTTTCAAGACGACGATCAGGCCGTTGACGAAGGCCGATTCTTTCGTGCCGCGGATGAGCAGAAGCGTCAGCAGCAGGAGAATAAGAACCGACGGGACGTTCATGAGGCCGGGAACCCCAGAGACGGGGTCGGTTTCGAAAGGTGAATGCGACCACTGGTATGGTATTTTCATCCCGAACCAATCCAGCACGCGATTGGCGTATTCGCTCCAGGCGATGGCGACCGTCGCCGCAGCCACGGCGTATTCGAGAATCAAATCCCAACCGATGATCCATGCGACCAGCTCGCCCATCGTGGCGTACGAGTAGGTGTAGGCGCTTCCGGCCAGCGGAATCATGGAGGCAAATTCGGCGTAACAGAGACCGGCAAAGGCGCAGCCCAGACCGGCCACGACGAAAGCCAGGACGACAGATGGACCCGCGCGATCCGCGATCGCGGCGGCTGTGCGCACAAAGAGACCGGCGCCGATGATCGCGCCGATACCGAGAGCGATGAGGTTAATCGGTCCAAGCGAACGCTTCAGACTGTGCTCGCCGACTTCCTGGGCCTCTTCCATGAGCTTATCGAGAGGCTTTCTTGCGAATATATTGGCCATGCGTTCGCTTTCTTTTTTTTGGGTTGGGTGGTGTTTGCCCTGCGAGTCTTTTCGGTTTCGCTAGGTGCTTTGGTCGCCTGACGGCGCGCTTGATTTTCTCCAGAGGAAATAGATGGGCACGCCGGTCAGCACGATGATGAGGCCCGGCCACGTTGTCGCCGTTTGATACATGAATAGGACAACGAGAACCACGCTCGCGCCAATGATGTACAACGCCGGGATGATCGGGTAGCCGAAAGCCTTGTACGGGCGCTCGGCGTCGGGCCGTTTCCGGCGCAGGACGAAGATGCCGATGATCGTCAGGATGTAGAAAATGAGCGCGGCCGAGATGACGTAATCGAGCAGGTTGCCGTAAAGATTGCCGTAGCCGGTCACGTTGCCCGCCGCGTCAGTCTTGACCGTGCGCGGCAGGACGAGGACGCCGGCCCAAATGCCCTGAATGATGAGACCCCACGAAGGCACGTGGTTCTTGTTCAGTTCGCCCACCCGGCGGAAGAAGAGACCGTCGCGCGCCATGGCGTAATAAGCGCGGGCGCCCATCAGGATCAGCCCGTTGTTGCAACCGAAGGTGGAAATCATGATGGCCACGGCCATGATCGTCGCCCCCGCGCCGGGAAAGATGACGTTGGCTGTCTCGGAGGCGACGCGGTCGCTCGGCGCATTCTGAATCGCGGTGAACGGGAGCGCCGCCAGATAAGCGACGTTGGCCAGAATATAAAGTCCGATGACCAGGATCGTCCCAAAGGCGAGCGAGAGCGGAATGTTGCGCCGCGGATTAATGACTTCGCCGGCCGTGAAGGTAATGTTGTTCCAGGCGTCGGCGGAGAAGAGCGAGTTGGTCTGCGCCACGCAAATACCGATGAACAGGCCGAAGGCGGTCGCAGCCGTCAGGCCGGCGGCGACATTGTCCAAATCGCCGCGCACGGTCCACATGTCAGTAAAGTTCGCGGTGCCTGCGCCCGATCTCAGGCCGACGATGATGCCGAGCAAAATGAGCGCGATGAGGGCGCCCGTCTTCGCGGTCGTGAAGACATTCTGGATGAGCTTGCCCAGGCTCAGGCCGCGCGTGTTCATGAAGGTCAGCAGCGCGATCATGGCCAGCCCGATAAACTGCGCCGTGGAAAGCGAAAAGGCATAGCTCCCAATCCGAACCGGCTCGATCAGGTAATTCGATTCGGAGACCCAGGGCACAAGCACCCCGGTGTAGCGGGCAAATCCGACCGCCACCGCGGCGATCGTGCCGGTCTGAATGACGAGAAACAGGGTCCAGCCGTAGAGAAAACCCCAGAGCGGCGAGAAGGCTTCGCGGAGGTAAACATATTGGCCGCCGGCCTTCGGCATCATCGCCGCCAGCTCGCCATAGGAAAGCGCTGCCATGAGCGTGAGCAGTCCAGTAACGACCCAGACCACGAGCAGCCATCCGGGCGCGCCGACTTGCCGCGCAATGATCGAGGAGACGATGAAAATGCCCGAGCCGATCATCGATCCGGCGACGAGCATGGTGGAGTCGAGCAAGCTAAGTCCGCGGACGAACTTTTGGTCTTCTGCTGCCGGTGGTTGTGACATGCGCTTGCCTTGGAGCCGTTCGGTCGCGCAGAGTCAATCAGGAGTCAGAGGGATGGCGCAACACCAAAAAAGCAATATTACGTTGCTGCTGAATCGATAGAACCTGACGGCCAGTTTCCCGGTAGGGCGAGACTCTGTCGAGCCGCGCGGGTTGTGAGGACATTCGTTCGGCTCGACTGAGTCTCGCCCTACCAAGAGTCCTTAAAGGGCGCGAGCGAAAACGTAAACGAACGTCGTCTCCAAGATCGCTGCGTAGTAGGGGCCCTAAACAGCCGTCGTTTTTTCGAATTGACCCTCACCCCAGCCCTCTCCCTCAGGGAGAGGGAGCCGCGACCGCCAGTCCTGGTAGGGCGAGACTCTGTCGAGCCGAACGAAGGTTGTGAGGGCAGGGAAGTTTCTTGTCATCCCGAGCTTGTCGAGGGATCTGAGTCTTTGCCTTCCTCGCTGACGCTCGCGAAAGTCAGAGGTTTTTCAACTCCGCTTCGCTCCGCTCAAAATGAGAATGATAAGGAGGGGCGCTTCGGCGACTATTTGCTCGCCATCGATAAACGAAGCGCCGAAATACGACTGATCGTTCGCCACGCCTGGCCTGACATGAACAATTCCGAGAGCAAAAAAATGGAGTGGGGCACGCGGATGGGAGTGATCCTGGCCGTGGCGGGATCAGCCGTAGGGCTGGGAAATTTCCTTCGCTTTCCCGCGCAGGCCGCGGCGCACGGCGGCGGCGCATTCATGATCCCCTATTTCTGTGCGCTCCTCTTTCTCGCGTTGCCGATCGGCTGGGCTGAATGGGCCATGGCGCGTTACGGCGGCGAAAAAGGTTTTCACAGCGGGCCCGGCGATTATGGGCATGATCGGACGTGGACGCGTCACGCGGTACTTCGGCGTTCTGACGGTGCTCATCCCGATGATCGTCTATATGTATTACGTTTACATCGAGGCGTGGTGTTTGCGCTATGCGTGGGAGTACCTCGTCGGCGGTGTCGCGCTGACCGGACCGATCGAAGAACAAGTCAAAACCGCTGGGACATTTTTCAGCCAGGCGACCGGGACCGACCGCAACGGCCTCCTCAACCTCAGCACCATCTTCTGGATCGTCGTCGTCGCGATGAACATTGTCCTGGTCTATCGCGGGTTGCGCGGCGGGATCGAAAAGTTCTGCCAGTTCGCGCTGCCGGCCATGGCGATCCTGGCGCTGTTCGTTCTCATCCGAGTCCTGACCCTCGGCGCGCCCGATCCCGCGCGGCCCGAGCAAAATGTCCTGAACGGACTCGGCTACCTGTGGAATCCGGATTTTTCCAAGCTGACCCATTTCGATACCTGGCTCGCCGCGGCCGGACAGGTTTTTTTCAGTCTCGGGGTCGGTTTGGGGATGATCCTGAATTACGCGTCGTACCTAAAGAAGAAGGATGACGTCGCCCTTTCCGGCTTCGCGGCCAGCGCGACGAACGAATTTTTCGAGGTCGGCTTCGGCGGGCTCATAACGATCACGGCTGCCTTCGTTTTTCTCGGCGCGAGCGGCATCGTCGGCGGATTCGGCCTCGGCTTCCAGACGTTGCCGGTGGTGTTCGCGCAGATGGGCGGCATCGGGCGCTGGGTCGGGTTCGCCTGGTTTTTCCTGCTCTTCCTCGCCGCCATCACCAGCTCGATCTCGATGTTGCAACCGGCCAAGGCGTTCTTCGAAGAAGCGCTCGGCATTTCTTCGGCGAAAGCGATCGCCTGGGTCTCGGCCATCTGCGCGCTCGGCTCGCTCTGGGTGATCTGGTTCAGCAAAAACATGGTCGCGCTCGACACCATGGATTTCTGGGTCGGCACTTTTTGTATTTTTGTGATGGCGACCGTGCAGATCATTTCCTTCGGGTGGATTTGGGGCTTAAGGAAAGGCGCGGAAGAGCTGGACCGGGGCGCTCTCATCAAAGTCCCGCGCTTCTTTCTCTTCGTGATGAAGTATGTGGCGCCGGCCTACCTGCTCGTCGTCCTGGGCGGCTTCATCTATTACAACATGGGCCAGAAGCTTTCGGAGGCGGCCGGCAATCCAGTCGCGTTTTGGACGCTCATGTTTATTGGCGCGATCGTCATTCTCCTTATCGCTCTGGTCGCGGCCGGTGAACGCCGGTGGCGCCGGGCGGGTCTCGATCTCGACGGACGGGCGACGCTTCCTGGAGTAACTGAATCATGAACACAGGTGGTTGGATTTTCATGCTCTCCTCGCTCGCGCTGGTTTTGGGCACGACCATCTGGGCGTACGTGCGACTGCTGCGCGCCCCACGTGACAAAGAGTGATTCCTGTCGAGTTCATCCTTTTCGGACTGACGTTACTCGGCGTGGCGATTTTCCATCGCCACAGCTTGCGTGTCGCGCTCGCGGGGCTGGCCGCCATTGTCATCTACAAGCTGGGCTTCACGGGTTTTAAAACCGGTCCGGGCGTCGCGGGTCTCCTGTCGCACCTTGGCCACGAGTGGGTCATTCTCACCAACCTCCTTTGCTTGCTTGTCGGCTTCGCGCTCCTCTCGCGGCATTTCGAAAAGAGCCATGTGCCCGTGATCCTGCCCAGATTTCTGCCGAAGGACTGGAAGGGCGCCTTTGTTCTCCTCGTCATGGTTTGGATCCTCTCCAGCTTCCTCGACAACATCGCGGCGGCGCTGATCGGCGGCGCCATGGCGCATCAGCTCTTTCGCGGCAAAGTCCACATCGGCTATCTCGCCGCGATCGTCGCCGCCTCGAACGCCGGCGGCTCCTGGAGCGTGGTGGGCGACACCACTACCACCATGATGTGGATCGCCGGTATCTCGCCCGTCGTTGTTTTCGAAGCGATCATCGCCGCGGGTGTGGCGCTGTTCATTTTCGGAATTCCGGCCGCGATCCAGCAACAGAAGTACTCGCCGATTCTGCAGCGGACCCATGCGTCCACGCATGTCGATTGGGCACGCGTCGGAATCGTCGCCTTCATTCTTGTGCTCGCAATCGGGACCAACGTGACCGTGAACATGAAGTTCACTCATCTGGCCGATCATTTCCCGTTTATCGGCGTCGCTGTCTGGGTGGCCATTCTGCTTTCGGTCGCTCTGCGGCGCCCCGATTGGGAGGTAGTGCCCGAGACGCTGAAAGGCTCCATCTTTTTGCTCTCGCTCGTCTTGTGCGCCTCGATGATGCCGGTCGAAAAATTGCCGGCCGCTTCCTGGCAAACCGCGTTCGGACTCGGCTTCTTGTCCGCTGTCTTCGACAACATTCCCCTCACCGCGCTGGCCCTGAAGCAGGGCGGCTACGACTGGGGTTTTCTCGCTTACGCCGTTGGTTTCGGCGGCTCGATGATCTGGTTCGGCTCCTCGGCCGGCGTCGCCCTCACTAACTTGTTCCCGGAAGGCAGATCAGTCAGCCAGTGGCTCCGCCACGGTTGGTGGATCGCCATCGCCTACGTCATTGGCTTCTTCGTGATGCTGGCCGTCTGGGGCTGGCATCCTGACGCGCCGCATTAGTTTTGCGGCTGCGGAATGGGTCAGCGTTCCGGTTGCTTGTCTGAAAAAGGGCGGAGATATCCTGGTACGACCTAGGTCCTATTCCACGTGATGCAGGCGCTTCGCATTCTGAAGTCGTAGTAGCCGTTTATTTGAACCGCGAATGAGCGCGGATGGGCGAAAGCAATGGCGAGATTCAATAATCTACCGATCCATTCTCGTTCATTCGCGCCCATTCGCGGTTTGAACCCGGAATTTCTAATCTCTTACGGCGTCGAGAAGGAGATCGATGCGGGCACTTTCTCGGCTGCTTCGAGCTTCACGATTTCGTAGCGCCATGAGCCGTCGGGGCGCGCGCCCCACTTAGGATATTTTATGTCGCCGCTGCTCGCCAGGGGGCCGAACGTCGTTCCCGCCTCGCTCGCCCAGGTCCCGAAAAGCATCGGCTCGCCGCGCTGGTTCAGGATAAACCAGTTCAATCGCTTCCCATCGCTCCGAAATATTTCGAGGCGATGCTCGCCCACCGCCCGTGCGCTCAGCTCCGGATCTTTCATCGCCAGGCGGTGAAGCGTCCGGTAAATATTTGCCTCCCACCAGGAGCGCTCGTTTTCAAATTGCTCCGGCGTCATAGCTGTCCCCTCGCCATCGAGCCAGCGCCAGCCGGTCGCGCCATCGATGGCACTCCGCCGATCCATTTGCGGGTTCTTCGCTTCAAACCTCACCCGCGGCGCGCTGAAATCGTTCCAAATCTTGTTCGTGTAGGAATCGTGAATACTGACGCCATCGTGCACCGCCTCGACGTGCACGTATTTCACCTTGCTCCAGGCTGCTCGTCCGCCCATCGCGTTGAGCAACGATTCCGCGCGCGCCGGTCCGGCATCCTCCTGCGCCAACAGAATTCCTGGCAGCGCCACGGACAGCAGGAGAATCGCTCGCACGAAACTCATCATCCGTTCCGCATACCGGCTGCGGAAAGACGAGGCAAGCGTTTTTCGCCCCAACTACGCACGTGTGCTATCCTCCCGCCCGTGTTTGCCTCTCTTCCTTTCTTCCGCGCGCGAAAAACCTTCGCATTCCTGCTGGGCGCTGCGCTTTGCCTTCCCACGCTCGCCAGCGCGAAACCGCTCCAGTCGGGCAGCCTGCAATACGTTGCGCTCCCGCTCATTCGTTCGTCGCAAAATCATTTGCTCGTCCGCGCCGAGATCAACGGTAAACCGGCGCTCCTTGGCGTGGATTCCGGCGCGCCCGTCAGTGCGGTGGCGCTGAATCGCCGCGCGCATTTCGGCATGGTTCCCGTCGGCAGCAAGTCCGGCCTGCCTACGCGCCTCAGCATCAACGGCGCGTTCAACGCGGTCGGCATCGCCCGTAATCTCCGCCTCGGCGCGCTCAACCTTGTCGATGAGCCGATGGTGTTGGTGGATCTCGGCGGCCTGAAGAGTTCCCGCCGGAAGGATGACATCGACGGCATTCTTGGCGCCGACATTTTGTTCCCGACCAAAGCGCTCCTCGATTGCAAGCGGCAGCTACTCATCCTGAAAATTAACCCAAGCGTGCCTGGCCGGATTCCCGGATTCGATTTCGAGGGTTTCCGCCGCACTCCGATGCACGTGAGCGACGGCTTTAACCTCTACGTCGACGGCTCGGTCAACGGGAAGAAGGCCAAGCTGATGGTGGACACGGGCGCGTTCGCCACCCTGCTGCATTCGCGCTTCATGCGGCGGATGAAGATTCCGTTGCGCAACACCCAGTTCAGTTCCTCCGGGGTAAACCTGAAGAATCGCGGCGTCCAGATGGCCACCATCTCTCGTTTTTCCATCGGATCGATGGAGATGCGGGACAAAGACGTGGGGGTGATCGATCTCGAGGGATTGATCCATGGGCCCCTCCTCGATGGGTCGCCGCCGGTGGCCGGTCTACTCGGCTCCGAAATCCTGCGCCGCCACCACGGCATCCTCGATTTCGGGACGAAGACGCTCTACCTGAAGAAATAGCGGCCGCTATTCGATATCGATTTCGCGCACTTTCTTTTGCATGCGCATCGTTTCCACGTGGCTTCGCATTTTGTCGGCCAGACCCACGTCTTGCGGAATCCCATCGAGGATGATCATCGGAGAAGAAAGATCGGTCGTGCTCACCTTGATGTTCTCCAAGCCGACGAGCCGATACCAGAACGGGTGGAGGACCTCGATATCCTTCACGCGATACAGCTCCAGCGTCTGGGTGACCTTGCTGAAAATTCCGTCCGTGATTTTGAAGCGCTCATTAGTCAGCTCAAAAACTCGATATTTCGTTTTGAGATAACGCGTAAGCGCGATGAAGATCGGCACGATGAGCCAGCAAAAGAGGCCGCAGAGAATGAACAGGCCGAGATTTTTTAATTGGGACGCCGTTCCGCGCCAGATGGTTTCTTCCGCCATGGCTCCTGTATTACCAGACAACGCTCCGCAGCACAAGTGCGCTGGTCGGCCTGGAGGTGGATCGCGCGCTCCGTCGCGCGATGGCAAATTCGACCCCCGAAAGCGTTCGGGGCATTTTTAGCATCGGGCGACGGAGCGCCCGATCCACCCAAGCGCCTGCCACCATTGGAGCCGCGCGATGATCACCCGCGCGTTCGTTCTCGGCGCCGGGCTCGGTCTCCGGATGCGGCCCCTCTCGGAAGTGTTGCCCAAGCCGCTCATCCCGATTTTTCAAAAGCCGCTCATCACCTTCGCGCTCGATCATCTCATCGCCGCGGGCGTGGAATCGTTCATCATCAACGCGCACCATCTCGCCCCCTCGTTCCATGAATTGTTTGCCGCCGGGAGCTACCGCGGCCATCCGGTCCAATTGGTTTATGAGCCGCAAATCCTGGGGACAGGCGGCGGGATCAAGAACGCGCAGGGATTGCTGGGGAACGCCCCTTTCTTCTCCTACAGCGGCGATCTCCTGACCGATATCCCTCTCGAGCCGCTGATGGCGGAGCATGCGCGGGCGGGCAATGACGTGACCATCGCAGTGCGCGATCAGGGTCTGCGCAGCGACGTCGCCGTCGAGAACGGTCGCGTGGTGGATATCGCGAATCGCTATGGCCGCGAGGGGCGATTCGATTATGCGGGCGTCGCCATTTGGTCGCCGGCAATTTTCGATCGGATCCCGCCGGGCCAAAGCCTTTCCTTCATTCCGATCCTGGCGGACTGGATTGGCCAGGGCGGCAAGATCGGAGGAGTCCCGTCCAACGACGCGAAATGGTTCAATATTGGTTCGCGCCGCGAATATCTGGCGGTGCACCGCACCATTCAGGAGGAAAAATGGAAGCCTGGTTACGTGACGGCGCCTGATTGGCCGGTGAGCGTTTCTCCCGACGCAAAGGTCGACTCCACCGCGCAGCTCTCGGGCTTTTACTCCGTCGGCGCCGGCTGCCAGGTCGGCGCGGAGGCGACCCTCGAGAACACAATTCTTTGGCCTGGCGCACAAATCGCTTCCCGATCCCGCCTCCGAAACTGTATTGTCCGCTCCGACCGTAAAGCCGAAGGCCACCTTAGTGACATCGACATCTAGAACCGCCAAGACCGAACTGCTCCTCCGGCAGACCCGGATCCATTTCCCCCGGCTCGAGGAGGCGAAGGTCAGGATCACACCGATCGAAAAGGGCGGCTCCGACCGGAAATTCTACCGGGTGCGTTGTTCGCCGGACCAGACGATCATCCTGGTGAAGTACAATCTCGAACGCGAAGAGAATCGGCACTACGTCCGGATCGCGGAGTTCCTCGCCGAGCACAAAATTCGCGCGCCGAAGATTTATTTTCACGACCCGGCGGAAGGTTTGATTTGGATCGAAGATCTCGGCAAGGCGGACCTCTGGAGCCATCGCGAAGAAAGCTGGCTTGTGCGCCGTGCCTTTTACGAATCAGCTTTGGCAGAGATCGTGAAGCTGCATTGCCTGCCGCCGGAAGCGAGGCAGACGATCCAGGAGAATTTGCCGGCCGAGTTCGACGCCACGCTTTATCGGTGGGAACAAAATTACTTCTTCGAGAATTGTCTCGGCCGCGTTTTCGGCCTGGAGCCGGAACAGTTTTCCGAGCTGGCGGCGCTGCCCGCTTTCAATGAAATCGCGGAGCAGCTCGCGGAGCGCCCGCGCGTCCTCGTCCACCGCGATTTCCAATCGCAGAACATCATTATTCGCAACGGCCAGGCCCACCTGATCGACTTCCAGGGAATGCGTCCCGGCCTGGCCGAATACGATCTCGCCTCGCTGCTCTTCGATCCTTACGTCAGCTTCACCCGCGCGGAATGCGAGGAAGCGCTGACGGATTATGAAGCGCAACGCGCCGCGGCCGGCCACCCGGTCGCGCCCGATTTCCGCGCTATTTTCCGGCTGTGCGGTATTCAACGGCTCATGCAGGCGCTCGGAGCTTATGGTTTCCTCGGACTCGTCAAAGGCAATAAGGCTTTCCTGGATCACATTCCGGCCGCGCTGCAATCGCTCCGCTCCCTGGTGGGCGAAATACCGGAGCTGGAAAAATTGCGCGAGACGCTGGACCGCCTTTCCTAACCCAAAAGAATGGGACGCCACAGAGGCGTCCCTCCAGGTTTGAATGCGGCCGGATCTCGTGCGTCCAACCTTACGCCATGAAGAAATCAATTTTAGTTACGGTTCTCGCCCTGGTGGGTCTGGCTGGTTTCAGCCTCTCAGCTCAGGCTGCTCCCCGGCGCGACGAGCGCAAGGATGACCGCCGTGATTATCGGCGTGAATACGACGAACGTTACAGCGATTACCGCCAGCTCCGTGCCGAGCTGAACCAGCTCAATATCATGTTTGCCCGGGTGGAATCGCAGTTCGGCCTTTACGGTATCGGCCGCCAGACTCGCTGGGAATATTCGCGCCTCGTGCGCGACCGCGACCGCCTGGATTACGAATTGAGTCGCCGGCCTTTGGACCGCCTCCGAATTCATTCGCAGATCGATCGCATCCGTCACCAGCTGCGCGAAATCGAAGTGCGGATGCGCGTCCGTCCGCATCGCTATAACCGTTACTAAGCGGGAGGTTGTCGGCTCCGCGCAATCCTGATGAGATGGCGCGGTGGACGATGACCTCGAAGTGTTGATCGTCGGCGCCGGGCCGGTCGGTCTGGCGCTGGCGCTCGAGCTGCAACGCTTCGGCATCCGTTTTTGCATCGTCGAAAAAAAGGCGGAGCGCTCGGCGACCTCGAAGGCGCTCGGGCTCCAGCCGCGGGTTTCCGAGGTCTTTGCGATCCTCGGAATGAAAGCGGAGTTCGAGGCGCGAGGGTTCAGCGATATTCGCGCGGTTAATTTTCATTCGGGCACGAAGAAGCTGCTGACTATCGCCATCCGGCAGCCGGTCGGCCTGGCGGGACGCGACGCGTGTCAGCCAAGGCTCCTGATTATTCCACAGAGTGAGACCGAGGAAATTCTCGAGCGAACGCTCGAAGCGCGTGGTCAATCTGTCGAGCGGCGTTGCGAGCTGATCAGTTTCGACCAGAAACCGGATCGCGTGCTGTCCATCTTGCGGCACGACGAAGGAGAGACGAGAACGATCGCGTCCCAATTTCTCGTCAGTTGCGAGGGGGCGCACAGCGCGGTCCGAAAACAGGCCAGCTTTTCTTTTGCGGGGACGACGATGCCGATGCGTTTCCTGCTCGCCGACGTCACGATTGACTGGGACCTGCCGGAGAACGAAGTCCAGGTCTGGTTCCATCGCGATGGCGTCTTAGGCGCGTTGCCCTTCGGTGGACAAAAATGGCGATTAATCATCGAGCTCGCCGAGGCCGCGAGCGCGACGCCGGCAGAAGTCAGCCTGGGGTTGGTCCAACAAATCGTCGGCGAACGCGTCGGTCGCGAAGGCATGCGCGTCCGCGATCCGGTTTGGCTGAGCGATTTCCGGATCAACGCCCGGATGGTCGATCGTTTTCGCGATCGACGGATCTTCGTGGCGGGCGATGCGGCCCACATTCACAGTCCGCTGGGCGGCCAGGGGATCGCGACCGGAATTCAGGACGCAGCCAACCTCGCGTGGAAACTTGCGGCGGTCCTGCGCGACGGCGCGCCCGATTCGCTTCTCGACACCTACGAGGAGGAACGGAAGCCAGTGGCGCGTTCTGTCCTGCGCGGAACGACCGCAGCATCGAACCTGGTTTTCCGCATGAATCCATTTCTGCGTTTCGTCCGGGAACGGATCGTTTTTCCGATCATGAACACGACCTTTGTTCAGCAACAACTGTTCGCGCGCGTGTCGCAGCTCGAAATCAGGTATCGGGGAAGCCTTGCCCACTCCCAGCATGACGGCGGTGTCCGGGCGAAGGCCGGCGATCGCGCCCCCGATGTCGTTTTCAAGCGTGCCGATGACAAGGTTACGCTCTTCGGATTGCTCGGCACTTTCGGCCTGCTCGCGCTCTTCGGGCCAGGTCAGAACAGCCACCGGCTCAGCGCGTCGCTCGCCGCCCTGCATATCCGTTCATTCATCGTTTCCACCCAAAGCGCCGGCACGCTGCCGGATCAATATTTGGAAGATCTCTATGCGGACTTCGCACGTCTCTACGGCGCGCAAGGCCCGTTTCTCTATCTGATCCGTCCAGACGGCCACGTCGCGCTCTTTCAACGCCAGGCCGAAGCCGGTGCGCTCGCTACGTATCTGAAAAAGATTCGCTCGGCCGAAGCCGTGGAGAAAGCGTTCGGGTGAGGCGGGTGGATCGCGCGCTCCGTCGAGCGATGGCTAATGTCCCGGCTTCGCCGGCATTTGTTTATCATCGCGCGACGGAGCGCGCGATCCACCTATCGCACAAACGGATTTGTCTTTCGCTCGGTGCCGATGGTTGTCGGCGGTCCGTGGCCTGGCAGAACGGTGACCTCATCTCCGAGCGGATAAAGCTTCTCCTTGATCCCGCGAAACAGCAGATCGCCGTCGCCACCCGGCAGGTCCCAGCGGCCAACGCCGCCAGCGAACAAGACATCCCCGCCAATGAGGAGCTTATCGTTGCGCAAAAAGAAGCAGAGGCTCCCCGGACAATGGCCAGGCACCTCGAGCACCTCCAGCTCGAGTCCGAGAAAATCCTGGGCCGGAGCGGCCGCGATCAGGAAGTCGGGCTCGACCGGCTCGATTTCCAATTCGAATCCAACGTTGCGAAAGAAATCGGCATCCGAAATCATCGGGGCTGTCTCCGCGTGACACCCGATCTGACAGCCGAACCGCCGTTTGATCTTCGCCAGATCCGGAACGTGATCGAAATGCCCATGGGTCAGGAGGAGCAGCTTGGGCGTTATTCCGGTTGAAACGAGCCAGTCGCAGGCGCCGTCGGGCGCATCGAACAGGATCGGGCCCCCGGGCGCCTCGATCAGGTAGCAGTTCGTCTCAAAAATCCCGCCGCAGAAGGTCTCGTATCGCATCGCGAGGGCACTGTAGCCCGGTTCGGGGCGCCGGCCACAGAAGGAGCGCGCAGGGGAACGAAAGCTGCATGCAAAGCGCCGCACGCCGGTCGTTCTTTGAATGTTCTGGCTTACCGAGTGTCTCACTACCTACAAATGATCTTCGCCTCGGTGGTTTCCTTGCGTTCAGCAGGGATTCTGCGACTTTCCAAAACCTCTTTTTCCGAATGAAGCACCCTTTCCGCTCTCTTGTTGCCCTGCCCGCCCTCTTTTTGGCCGTCGCCCTGCCGACTGCCCCGCTTCATGCGAAATCGGATTCCGGGAACGTCACCACCTCGGTCGGCCGTCTCCTGGAGGAAGGCCATTACACCCACCAGCCCCTGAACGACGAGGTTTCCAAGAGATTCTTAAAGACCTATCTGGAGCTGCTCGATTTCAGCCATCTCTTCTTCACCCAGAAGGATGTCGACATGATCACCGCGAAGTACGCCACGTCGCTGGATGATGATGTGCTCCTGGGAAATCTGAAGCCCGCCTACGAAGTCTTTGAGCTTTACCTCAAGCGCGTCGACGAGCGGGTGGCCAAAATCAAGCAACTGCTCAATGAGCCGATCGATTTCAAGAATGATGCAACCATCGAGCTGAGCCGCCAAAAATCCCCTTGGCCGAAAGATGAAGCCGAGGCTGACGCCGTTTGGCGCGGGCGGATCTCGAGCGAACTGCTCCAGGAACACCTGAGCGAACACCCCATCGAGCCGGGGCCGAAATTGATCGCCCGTCGTTACGAGCGCCTCGCCCGCAACGTTCACGAGCAGGACAAGGAGGAGCAGGTGAAGCTTTTCCTCGACGCCCTCGCCCAGGCTTACGACCCGCACTCGGAATACCTGAGCAAGGCGGACCTGAAGAATTTCAGTATCAACATGGGACTCTCGCTCGTCGGCATCGGCGCGATGCTGCGGACCGAAGATGGTTACGCGAAGATCGAGAGCCTGGTGCCGGGCGGTCCCGCGCAAACCGATGGGCGTTTGAAAGTCGGCGACCGGATCACGGCGGTGGCGCAGGGCTCCGGAGAATTTGCCGACGTCCGCGACATGCGCCTCGACAAGGTGGTTGAGCAAATCCGCGGCAAGAAGGGAACGAAGGTCCGCCTTCTCGTTATCCCGGCGGACTCGCCCGATCCATCGAAGCGCAAGACGATCGAGCTGGTGCGCGACGAAATTAAGCTGAAAGACCAGGAAGCGCGGGCCGACGTCATTATTAAGAAGAACGAAAACGGCGAGCCGGTGAAACTCGGGTGGATCACTCTGCCCTCGTTTTATGCGGACATGGACAAGCACCAGAAGAGCACCACCCGGGACGTGCTCGCTTTGCTCAAGCGCCTGAAGAAGGAAAATATTTCCGGCCTCGTGGTTGATTTGCGCCGGAACGGCGGCGGCTCGCTCGAAGAAGCGATCGCGCTCACCGGTCTGTTTTTGAAATCAGGCCCGATCGTGCAAACGAAAGGGTCGAACGGCAACATCGTGGTCTCGAGCGATCCCGATCCAAGTATCGCTTACAACGGACCAATGATCGTGCTGACCAGCCGGCAAAGCGCCTCCGCCAGTGAGATTTTTGCGGCAGCGCTCCAGGATTATGGCCGCGCTCTCGTCGTTGGTGACAAGAACACGTTCGGCAAGGGCACGGTGCAGACGATTCTCGAGATCGGACGATTCACTTCGCTTCTTGGCAGCCGTTCGCAGGAAGATGGCGCGCTGAAGTTGACCATCCAGAAATTTTATCGCGTCGCGGGCGGCTCGACCCAGCTTCACGGCGTGGCGTCGGATATTGTGCTGCCGACTTTGAGCGATCTCCCGGAATTTGGCGAAGGCGCGTTGAAGAATTGCCTGCCCTACGACGAAGTGCCCAAGGCCAGATTCACGAAATGGGGGGAAGGCCGTGGGCTTTTTGTGGATGAATTGAAGCGCCGCTCGCAGGCGCGCGTGCAAGCGAACCCGGAATTCCGCTATGTCATGGAAGACATGGAACGGCTGCGGAAACGCCTGGACCAAAACCGTATCTCGCTGAATGAAGACGTCCGGCGCGCGGAGTTGAACGAAGACAAGTTGCGTAAGGAGACACGGGCGACTGAGCGTCTCGCGCGGCAGGGCGAAGAGATGCAGATGATTCGCCTCACCCTCGACAACGTCGATAAGCCGAACATTCAGCCCATTATTTTCCCGTCGAAGCTCACGGCGAGTAAAAAGAAAGTGGCGCCCGAAGCCGCCACCGATTCCGACTCCGAGGTGACACCGACCAACGACGACGGGACCAAGGAGCCGGCCATCGATCCGGAGCGCGATGAGACGCTCAACATTCTCGCTGATCTGGTTGACCTGAATCGCGGGCCGACTACGGCGAGCACGAGCGCGAGCGTTCCACCTCAGTAGTCCTCGTCGAAACTCGGCGTCCGCCTTTCGAAAACGGGAGGTCCCGCCCGGGGATCAAACCGTGGCCGCGCGGGTCGTTGCTGGAAAGGCCTGGCCGGCTGGGGACCATAGCGGAAATATTCCCGCGTCCGCGCTGTTCTTCCAAAGACGTGGACTGGCGTGCCGATCTCGACCGCATTGAAGAAGGCAATGGCGTATTTCTCCGGCAACCGCACGCACCCGTGCGAAGCGGGGTAGCCGGGCAAATAACCAGCATGCATTCCGACCGCGCCGTCGAACCGCATGAAGTAACTCATCGGCGCCGGGAGGAACTTTCCGCCGCGGGGCACGCGCATGTCCGCGTCGGCGTCCGCCACCACGGTGCGCCCGCGCGCGTCGACGATCTTGCCGTAAAGCGACGAAAAATGGCTTCGTTCCTTCTGCGTGATCTTGAACGACCCCGGCTCCGTGAAATGTCCCGCACGGCCGCTTGAGATTGGGCTCGCCAGGACGACGCGCCGTGCGCGGATCAAATACGCCGTCTGCTGTTCGAGATCGATCTCAACCGAATAGCCGGGCGCGGCTTGTCCCGAACTTGCCCCGGCGAACGCCATCGCCAGCCAAAAAATCCCTCTTCCCCATCGCATGCGAAGATTTTGGACGGCGAGAGCTCGAGAAAATTCGAAGCCCTAGCCACGGCCTCCTCGATTTCGGAACGAAGAGGCTTATTCGAAGCTGTTGATCTGCTTCTTTAGACGCGGCCCTGTGCGATGGCTTAGTTGAGCTTAATTACTGCAGTTGGTAGACTTCCACCGAGCCGACGCCAGCCGTGTTGTTCACGCCGCTGAGGATGGCGGTATAATTACCCGGAGCTGGAATCGCCAGCACGGCAGACTCCTTCGAGTTTGCAGGGGCCAGGCCGCGGTTGGTAATCGTTGCGCTATTGCTGCCCTGTTGCCAATCGTCGTTCGAACCGATCAGCGTTCCCTGACTGTCACGCAGTTCCAGGGCCGGATTTGCGAGCGGATTGGCCACGCCATGCGCGCTGAGCGATGGCCCAATCGCACGCACCACGACAGTCGACGAGCTGTTTGCTGCGGGTCCGAGGATGAAGCCGCCGATCATGACGTCATTGCCGGTCTGAACAAAGCCGCGTGAGCTGATGTTCGCCAGCTTTGCGTTTACCGCCTGCTCGAGATCGTAGACTTCGATCAAGCCGATACCGGTAGTGTTGTCGACGCCGCGCAGAACCGCAGTGTGGGCACCTGGGTTCAACGTCGCGACCATCGCTGACTCGCGGTCGTCAATCGGCGCAATGCCGGTCGCCTGGATTTCCGCCTGCTGACCGCCGCTTTTCCAGTTGTCGTTCGTGGACGTGCCGCCATCCAGTTCGAGAAGCGGGTTCTGCAAAGCGCCCGATACGTTAGATGCTGCCAGCGACGGCCCGAGGCCGCGGATGAGGACACGCTTCGGGACGTCGCCTGTTACGATGAAGCCGGCGATGAGAACGTTTTCTCCAGTCTGCACGGCGAGGCGGGTCGAGATATTCAACAACTGAGCTGCCGGGATTACCGTGGCAGCCGTCTTCGCGGCTAGGGTATCAAATTGCTCAATCGATACGACCATTGTCCCGGCCGCCACCGCTTCCTGGCCAAGGCTCGCCGGCGCCGCCCCTGAGACGAACCATATCCGGGTAGTGAAGCCGCCGCTAGCGCTGGTCAATATTGGCGGTGCGATCGCTGCCATCGTGCCGCGATACTGGTGCAGGCCCGGCAAAATATTCCCCGCGCTGACAAATCCTTGGTCGTCATTTGCACTTCCTTCAAGAATGTACTGAACAGGGAAGGAGACGTTAGAATCGACGACGAAGCTGTAGGAGGCAGTCGCACGGTCGCCACCCCCGGCGGTCCAGCCCCCGGTGAAGGTGATCGACGCTTCGCTGGAAGGAATCGGCGTGACCGTCGTGCTACCACTAATGCGGAGGAGGTCAGGTCGAAGCAACTGTGCCTGGACCGTGCTGTTGCCGAACGCGGTTGCCGGTTTGTAGGTAGGACCGGTGCTGATAGTAAATTCTCCCGCCGAAGCGCCACCAGCGGCCGTCATCGAAAATGCTGCGGCTACAGCGAGAAACGTAAGAATTCGTGAATTCACCGAGGGCCTGAATAGGAAGGTTGCCGCGGTCCCCCAATAGCTAACTGCTGGAATCGATAGGTGAATCATATGTCTGCTTTCGTGGTTTCGTTATCTCGCTGTAGTCACCGAAATGCTTAGTTCATTCCCGGGCTCGAGATTGTCCCGTTGAACGAACCGGTGGAGAGCCCCGTAGTCAGGTCGACCAGCCGTTGCAGCGTAAAGGCGCCGGTCGCACCGTCGAACCGGCCGGTCCCTCCGGTAATGGTCACGTTTTCGACAACTGAAGCGATCGCAGGATCCCCCGTGGGGGAGCCCTGGCCCGCGAAGCTCGCGAAAACCTTGTCTCCGTTCGCCGCCACCAGCTCCATCGTCCCGGTGCCGAGCGTCCCGCCGGTGAGAAGGCTCACGGCGACTGTAAAAGTGATCGTGTACCGCCCGAGTTGCGTGCTCTGACCTGTCCCGCTTCCGCTGACGTTCATGACCGGGAATTGAACGTCATTGATTTCGACTGCTGCCAGGCTTCCCTTAAGTGGGACCGGGCCGGCGACCGCGGGACTGGCGAAGGTGAGGGCGACGGATAGTGCTGCGATTAGGCTGAGTGGTTTCATAGTAGCGTCTGTAGTTTGAGGTTGGTTGCTGTTTGTCTTTCATCGCTACAAACAGGAAGCAGCCGCCGAAGTGCTCATTTAAGTTTGCGCGTGCAATGAATTCCTTAGCCGATACGATCTGAAGCACTTATGAATACGTCCCCGCCCGCGCCGCAGCGAGTGACCCAGCTCCTGGCGGACTGGAGTGAGGGAAACGAGGCCGCGCTGGTGGAATTAACGCCGCTGGTCTATGACGGCCTGCGCAGGATCGCTCACCGGCACATGGCCGGACAGCGTCCTGACCACACCCTGCAAGCCACCGCGCTCGTGCATGAGGCTTATCTGCGCATGGCTGACCAAAGCAAAGCCAGCTGGCAGGATCGGGCCCACTTCTTCGCGGTCGCGGCGCGGGCGATGCGCCAGATTCTCGTCAACTACGCGAAGAGTTCGGGCGCGCTCAAACGTGGCGGCGGCGCCTGCAAGGTAGAATTCGATGAAGCCGCGCTCGTTTCGCCGGCGCAGTCAGACGAGATTGTCCAACTGCACGAGGCCCTCGAAAGACTCGCCGCGATTGATCCGCGCAAAGCTCAGGTCGTTGAACTGAAATATTTCGGCGGCCTGAACTATGACGAACTCGCGGAAGTGCTCGACATCTCGGCCGTGACGGTGCGGCGCGACTGGGAATTCTCCAAAGCGTGGTTATACGCTGAATTGCACGACGCCGATTAAGGCTTCTCTTCAGCGCGACGCAGGGATGACGCCCGCCCGCTGGCAGGCGGTGGAGGAACTGTTTCATTCCGCGCTGGCGCAGGAGGCGGATCAGCTCGGCGCGTTCCTGGACGGGGCCTGCAAGGGTGATGCGCTTTTGCGGGGTAACGTTGAGACGCTGATTGTCTCGCACCAACGAGCAGGCGGCTTCATCGAAACGGGCGCAGCCGGGCTTGCGGTCAAACTCCTCGACGAGTCTCAGGCCGAATTGCTGATCGGCCACACGCTCGGTCACTACAAGATCGACCGGAAAATCGCCGCCGGCGGGATGGGAGACGTCTACCGGGCGACCGATATCGCGGCCGGGCGCGAAGCGGCGCTCAAGATATTACCGACGCGCTTTACGGGCGATCCCGCGCGCCTGAGGCGATTCAAACAGGAAGCGCGCGCTGTCGTCGCGCTCAATCATCCGAACATCCTGACCGTTTACGAGGTCGGCGAAGCGCAGTCAGTTCACTATATCGCGAGCGAGCTGATTGAAGGCGAAACGCTCCGGCAACGGCTGGCCCGCGGGCCGATCGCGACGGCGGAAGCGCTTGACGTCGCGATTCAAGTAGCGAGCGCGCTCGCGACGGCGCACAACGCCCGCATTGTCCATCGCGACATCAAGCCCGAGAACATTATGCTGCGCCCTGACGGCTACGTGAAGGTGCTCGACTTCGGAATTGCCAAGCTCGCCGAGCAGGAGTTGCCGCTGGCGATTGCGGAAGAGGAAGCGCTCTTGGTGGCCGAGACCAACGCCGGGTCGATCCTGGGAACGGTTTCCTACATGTCGCCGGAACAGGCCCGGGGTGAGCCCATCGATCAGCGCACTGACATCTGGAGTCTGGGCGCGGTGCTCTATGAGATGCTCGCGGGCGCGGTGCCATTCAGCGGCGACGCACCCATGGCGATACTCAATTCAATCCGGACGCTGGAACCGGCGCGGCTCGCGAATTCAGATCCCGTCCTGCAGCAGATCATTACCAAGGCGCTGCAGAAAGAACGCGAGCACCGCTATCACAGCGCCGAGGAATTCCTGGCGGCGCTCAAGGCGTTCCGTCGCCAACTTGAATTCACTGATGAATTGAAGCGCTCGACTACCTCGCCGCGCTGGATCCGATCGCCCGCTGCCCTGTTGTCCGCATCGCTGGCAGCTGCTCTCGCCCTTCTCTTCGCTTACTCGTGGCGCGCGAACCGAACAACCAGCCCGCCACCGGAAAAAAGTATCGCCGTTTTACCTTTCGAGAGCGGCAGCGATAATCCCGAGAACGCCTACCTTGCCGCCGGGATTCATGGCGATGTGTTAACGAGCCTCGCGCAGATTCGCGAGCTGAAAGTCATCAGCCGTACCAGCGTGATGGCGTACCAGAAATCGGAAGGGCGCAGTGTCCGCGACATAGGCCGCGAGCTGGGCGTGGCGAATATTCTCGAAGGGAGCGTGCGCCGCGTGGCCGATCAGTTGGTCATCAATGTGGCGCTGATCGACGCTCGGAACGAACAGCAAATCTGGTCTCGACGGTATGAACGAACTCTCTCCGGGGTGCTGTCGTTCCAGGGAGAGCTCGCGCGGGAAATCGCGGGCGCACTCAACGTGACGCTCACCCCGACCGAGCAGACGATCGCGACGACGAAACCGACCGAGAACTCCGATGCGTATTTGCTCTTTCTCCAGGGCCGTGAAGCGGAGAGCAGATTAAGCCGTAGCTACGACTTCATCGAGCTGGCCATCCAGCGTTATCAGCAGGCGGTTGATCTTGACCCGAGCTTCGCGTTGGCACGTGCGCGCCTGTCGCTCGTCCTGACGGATTTCGCCCGCTCGGCTGGTCGCAAACGCGATCAGTCTTTTGGAGTTGTTGGAGGGTGGGAAGAGAGAGCTCGTCACGAGGCGGCGGAAGCGTTGCGTCTTCGCCCCGACCTCGCTGAGGCCCATCTAGCGCTGGCTTTTTGCCACCTTCGGCCCGGAGGACAGCAGCACGGCGACGCTGAGCGGGCCCTGATCGAAATCCGAAAAGCGGCGGAACTGTCGCCAAGCTCCGCGGAGGTGCGCCTCCACGAGGCCTTCGCCTACAAGCAGCTGAACCGGTATGGCGATCGGCTCGCGGCGCTCCGTCGAGCCGAAGCCCTGGATCCACGGAACACGAAAGTGTTGTTCTTTGTTAACCTGACGACGCGATGGTTGCGCGACTGGCGGGAAGCCTTGTACGCGAGCGACCGTTGGGCGATCGTGCGACGGCCAAACGATTCCAGTTCGTTTCCGTGGGATCGCGCTCAGGTCGAGTTCCGGCTCACGGGCGACTTGCAGGTGCTGCACAATGCCATCGCGGAACAACTGAAGGCCAGCCCACCACGCGATCTCCCCTGGCTCAGCCTCGCCCGGTTCGAGACGGCCATGCTCGAACGCAACTACGATGACGCGGAGCGTTTCCTTGCAGCGGTTCCGTCTCAGACAGTCGATGCCTGGGTGGCCAGCGACTTCGCCGTGGCTGGGCGTCCCGACGCGAAAGCCTTTCACCAAGCGCTGCTCGCGGTCGCCCGCGGGGGTGACGCAGCCGCAACGCAACAGGCGCTCGAAACCGCGCGGCGAGAGCTCGAGGAGAGGGTGTCCGGCGTCGGCGACAGGACAGGCGAAGGTCGCCTCCGCGCGAACCTCGGTCTGGTTCTGGCCTTCCTCGGCCGCAAGGACGAGGCGATTGTCGTGGCACAACAAGCCGTCGCAGTGCTGCCCTCACGGCCCGGCAGCGTCGAGAGCAATGCGATGTCCTCCGCCCTTGCGCTCGTCTATGCGCACACGGGAGAAAGCGACAAGGCGCTCGATCTCCTGGAGCACCTCCTCACCGTTCCCTGCGAATTGCTCGGAGGCGCGGTCTACGACGTCACGCTCACAGACCTCAAGTGGCGTTGGCTCTGGGACCCACTCAGGACTCATCCGCGCTTCCAGAAAATCCTCGCCAGCCCTGAGCCGAAAACCGTTGTCTCACCATAATGTTGGCGGTCGCGTCGCGCGACGAGTCAACTCAGCCGGGCAACCGGCTCTTTAGCCAGGTGATCTGGCCATTATGATGCGACTCGTGTTCGCACACGTGAAACCATTTGCAGTAATTGTTCGTCGAATCGGAGTCAGCCTGCATGAGCCAGGCGTCATCTCTCTTTCGCAGCTCAGTGAGCGTGTGCTCCCGCACTTGCTTCAACTTGTCGAGGTAATACGCGAGCGGGTTTCCTTTGATAATCTTTCGCGCTGCCTGCCCCAAATCTCCCGCCGGTCCCCACAGCTTTTCTGTTGCGGCGTCCGGCGCTTCCCACTTTTTTCCCTCGAACGTGTGGATCTGGTAAACCCGTTCGATGGCGGCGAGGTGCAGCAATAAAGCTCCGATGGAGTTGGCCTTCGCGTCGTGGAGATGATCGAGCTGGGCCATGGTGAGTCCTTGCACGGGTCCCAAGATCTTCCTGCGCATCCAGTGCAACATCGAAACCAGCATTCCGATCTGCGGCGAATAACCTTCCCGCGGACCGAAAACATTCGGGCGAGCTTCTGCGGTGTCGGCCGCCGGAGCGGCGGTCGGGAGGAAGGCGACGGCTGTGCTTAGGCCGCAGGCAATGGCGCCAAAGCGCCTCAGGAAACTTCGACGATCAATCTCAATTTGCGTTCTCATCACGGTCCCGATCATGCACATTTTCGCATGAGCTGGAACGGTCCTTTTTATCGCGCCGGAGAGACAAGCCCGTAAACCAGCGCGTCGTAGTATTCGCCGCCGGTCCGGGAACGAACATGCTCTCGCAGCCGGCCTTCAAGCGTGAACCCAGCCTTTTCCAAGGCGCGCGATGACGACGGATTGAATGGATAAGTGGTGGCCGTGAGCTTGTGCAGTTGGAGCTCGCGAAACGCATACTCGGCAAAGGCTCGGATGGCGCGCGGCATCAGGCCGCGTCCGCGATATTCTGCGGCCAGCCAGTAGCCGATCTCTCCGTTATAGATGGCACTGGATCGTCCCTCGACCAGGCCGATGCCACCAATGAGAAATCCATCGGCCAGTCGAATCCCAAATTGGATCTCGCGATCGCGCGCGTTTTTGAGGCGGTGCGCGATCCATTGGTCGGCGTCCGCCTCCGTATAGGGAACGGGCACGGCCAATAACATCCGGCCAATCACAGGATCAGCGAAGTGCTGCAGGTAAGCGGCCTTGTCTGATGGCCTGATCGGTGCGAGGTGGAATCCGTCGCCGATCTCGAGACGTTGCGTGGTCATCTGACCGAAGAGCAGCTCAGTGGCCGGGCGCGACCAGACTCACCCAGGAAAGCTTTTCCTCCGGGAAAACGTCCCGGTTCGGCGGAAACTGTTCCGGATCGTCCAGGCTTCCGGTGGTGATGTCGATTTCGTCCGGACGCTCCTCGTTTTCGTAGGTCAACGAAGTGCCACACGAGCCGCAGAAGGTTCGATACGCGCCAGTGTCGGTCAGGTAACGCTTCGGCTCTCCCTTTTTCCAAGCGAATCCCGACGGCTTTACCGTGATCCACGCTACGGCTTGGGCGCCGGCCGCCCTCCGGCAATTCGCGCAATGGCAATTGGCCTGAAACAACACCGGACCGTTTGCCAGAAACCGCACCGCACCGCAATAACAGCCGCCGGTGATCGATGCTTCCTGTTCCATCGAATACTAGACCGCGATCGGCGCCTTGATCGCGGGATGCGGGTCGTACTCGGTCAAAGCGAAATCTTCGAAGCGGAAATCGTAGATACTTTTCACCCCGGGATTCAGTTGCATCCGCGGCAGCGGGCGAAAATCGCGGGTGAGTTGCTCGCGCGCCTGGTCGAGATGGTTTTGATACAGGTGCAGATCGCCGAAGGTGTGGATGAATTCGCCGGGGCGAAGGCCGCACACCTGCGCCACCATCATGGTGAGCAACGAATAGGAGGCGATGTTGAAGGGGACGCCGAGAAACAGGTCGGCGCTGCGTTGATAAAGCTGGCAGCTCAGTTCGCCATCGCTCACGTAAAACTGGAAGAGCACATGGCAGGGAGGAAGCGCCATGCGGTCGAGCTCGGCGACATTCCAGGCGCTCACGATCAGGCGGCGGCTCTCCGGGTTTCGTCTTATCTCCGAGATGATGTTGTCGATTTGATTGATGACCGCGCCATCCACGCCGCGCCAGCGAATCCATTGCGCGCCGTAAACGGGACCGAGTTCTCCCGATTCTTTGTCGGCCCATTCGTCCCAGATCGTCACGCCCTTTTCGTTCAACGATCGCACGTTGGTGTCGCCTTGGAGGAACCAGAGCAGCTCGTGGATGATCGATTTGAGATGAAGCTTCTTCGTAGTGAGGAGCGGGAATCGCTCGCGCAAGTCGAAACGCGCCTGCGCGCCGAAAACCGAGAGCGTCCCGGTCCCCGTCCGATCCGCCCGAGGAGCGCCCTTTTCGAGGACAAGGCGAAGGAGATCGTGGTATTCGCGCATGCTGGTTCAGATAAACGCGGCAATGAGATGGATTCAATTCCTGATTTCGAGCGCAACGCCATTTGCTCCTCGCTCCTGCTCATGATCTTGACCGTGCTCCTGATCCTTCGGGGATCTCACGCGGCCAGGCGAGGATTATGATCATGATCAGGAGCAAGAGCAGGAGGGAAAACGATTCCACTTCGTGATCGTTATCATGAATCGCGGGGCCGGAGGCCCGGAAGATCCACAGGCGCAGATCGTCGAATTGTTTAAGGCGCTGGGCGAGACTCCCCACATTCGCCATCCCAGCGATGATCAGGACATCACGGCCATCGCGCGCGAAGCGGTGGAAGGCAACGAACGGATCATCGTCGCGGCGGGCGGAGACGGGACGATCAGCGCTGTCGCCTCGGAGCTTTCGGGCACTGACAAGATCCTGGGCGTCCTCCCGATCGGCACCCTGAATCATTTCGCCAAGGACATGGGCATCCCGCTCGATCTCCCCAACGCGGTGAAAACCATCCAGGACGGGAACACGGCGTCCGTCGACACGGGCGAGGTCAACGGCCGTATCTTCATCAATAATTCGAGCCTCGGGATCTACCCCCAGATCGTGTCGGGCCGGGAAGCCCAACAGGAACGGCTCGCGCGCGGCAAATGGCCGGCCTTTCTTTGGGCAACTGTCCAGGCGTTCCGGCGGTTCCCGTTTCTCGATCTGCGCGTAAAGTTTGAAGGCCAGCAGCTCGCTCGCAAAACTGCGTTCCTTTTTGTGGGCAACAACGAATACGAGATCGCCGGCTTCAGGCTCGGCTCGCGCGCCTGTCTCAATGCGGGCCGGCTGGGCCTCTATTTTTCCCACGGCACCGGCCGGCTCGGCCTCTTTCGTCTGGCGCTGCATGCGCTCTTCGGCCGCGTCGATCAGGCCAAGGATTTCGAGGCCTTCTGCGTGGCCGAGGCGCGCATTGAGACGAGTCACCGTCGTTTGCTCGTCGCGCGCGATGGCGAAGTAGAATGGATGGAGACGCCTCTCCATTATCGGATCCGGCCGGGCGCCTTGCGTGTCCTCGTGCCCAGGGAAAAAATAGTCGCCTGATGCGCACGATCGTTCACATCTCCGATCTTCATTTTGGCCGCGTCGACCCGGCGATTCTCGCGCCGCTCGCAAAGTTCATCGGCGAAGTGAAACCCGATCTGGTCGCGGTTTCCGGCGACCTGACTCAGCGGGCGCGCACCGCCGAATTCCTCGCCGCCCGGGAATTCCTGGCCTCGATTCCGTTTCCGCAGATCGTTGTGCCAGGCAACCACGATGTCCCGTTGCACAATCTCGTGTCGCGGTTCGCGCGCTCGCTCGATCGCTACCAGCGTTACATCAGCGCCGATCTCCAACCGGTCTTCGCCGACTCCGAGATCGTGGTGGCCGGCGTCAACACGGCGCGAGCGTTGACCTGGAAAGATGGCCGGATCAACCGGGGCCAACTGGAGAGATTGCGCGCCATGCTCCAGACAGCTCCGTCCGACTGCACCAGGATCGTGGTCACTCATCACCCCTTCGATTTGCCCGCCGGCGCGTCCGGCAGCGTAGTAGGACGCTCGCGCCTCGCGATGAAGACGCTGGCCGAATGCCGCGTCGATCTTCTCCTCGCCGGCCATTTTCATATTGCCGACACCGGCCAGACCGCCAAGCGCTACAAAATGCCGGGATATTCGGCCATCATCGTTTCCTCGGGCACCAGTACTTCGACACGCGGCCGTGGCCAGCCGAATTCGCTGAACGTGATTCAAATCGACCGCCCAAATCTCACGATCGAACGCCGGACCTGGCGGCCCCCGTCAGGCTTGTTTGATATTCTTTCGGTCGAGCTCTTCCGGCACGACGGCGAAGGATGGGCGCGCGCATGACCCAAGAACGTCCCCGCCGTTTTGCGCGGCCACTCGGTTTCATCAAAGCGCGTTTTTCGCCGGAAGGTTATCTTGGCCTGCATCTCACGGTTGGCTTGTTGGTGGTCTTGCTCGCGGGCTGGTGGTTTGGGGAAATCGTGGAAGACGTCTCACGCAACGCCGCAACGCGTCTGCTCGATGAGCGCGTCATCGCGTGGTTCCAGACTTGGGCGTCGCCAGGTCTCACCCGGATCGCGTGGGTAGTCACCGCCTTGGGTTCGATCGCATTTCTCACCGGCGGTTCGATCGTCACGGCGCTCGTGCTCCTCAAGAAAGGATTCATTTACCGGTTCCTGGCGGTCGTTGTAGCCTCCGGGGGCGGATGTCTTCTGAACATTTTGCTCAAACACCATTTCCAGCGGCAACGGCCCGTCCTGGAAAATCCGCTGGTGACCTTATCAAGCTATGGTTTTCCGAGCGGCCATACGATGGGCGCAACACTCTTCTACGGCCTGCTTGCGCTCCTCATCGCCCATTCGTCCCGCTGGGCGTGGAGCCACCGCATCTTCGCGTTTTGCGGCGCGGCCCTCCTCATCGCGTTGGTGGGAGTGTCGCGCATCTATCTCGGAGCCCATTATCTCACGGATGTTTTGGGCGCGATCGCGCTTGGTCTCGCCTGGCTGGCCTTTTGCTGGACCGGGATCGAAACCGTGCGCCGCTGGCGCGGCCGGAAGATGATTCCGCATTGAAGAAGAGTGACATGTGACATGTGACGAGTGACATGAAAAACCAGTGAACGCGTCGTAGCCAAGCGTCATGTCACACGTCACATGTCACTCGTCACTTTCTTCACCCCTGAGGCAGCGCCGTCTCGCATTCTTCGCGGATCCGAGCGGGCGTCGCCTTCCGGAAAATCATCCAGACCCCCGCGAGGACCAGTGCGCCGCCCGCCAGCGACCAGAGCGAAAAGCTTTCGCCACCCAGCAGCCAGCCTAACGCGACGGCGCCCGGCGGCGTGATGAACGAGATCGTTTGCAAGTTGGTTACCGACATTCGCGGCAGCAGCCAGTAAAGCAGCAGAAATGCGATCGCGGAGCCCGGGATCGCAAGAAACAAAAGGCAAAACCACGCTCTCGGCGTCCAATGAAAATAGAGCGGATTGCCTTCCAATAACCAGCCGGCCACCACCAACGGGATGATGCCGAAGATCATTTGCCAGGCGGCGATCATCGCCGGCGCCAGACGGATCTCGCGCGCCTTTAGGAACACGTTCGAGAGCGCGGCTCCCGCTGCGCCGAAGACAATGGCGACGCCGCCCCAGAAGGCGAGCAGCCCACCGAAGTCGAGCAGACGCGAACAGATCAAGGCGACGCCACCCGTCGCGACGAGCGCACCCGCGATCCGGGCTCCGCGGAGCGGTTCGCTCGGGATGATGAAGTGCGCAAAAACCATTCCGAAGATCGGAATCGTCGCCTGCAGAACGGCCGAGAGCCCTGACGAAACGTAAAGCTCCGCCCAGAACAAGAGCGCGTAGTTGACGCAGAACATCAGGACGCCGGTCCAGGCGAGAAGTTTGAAATCGCCCCGGTCCCGCGGCAGCAGGCGGACGCGCCCAACCGAAATCGCGAGGAGAACCGCGACCGCAATGACGAAGCGAATGCCGGCAAACGAAACTGGAGGGAGATCGCGCAATCCGAGCTTGATGGCAAGCCAGGTCGAGCTCCAGATAATGCAGAGCGCCACGAACGCCGCGGCCACGGCGAATTTGCGCTGTTCCGGCATCGCCTAGCAGCGCATCAGCTCATTCGCGTTGCAACTGCTTTTGCTACGACATCAAATCGTAATCGTGCTCGTGCTCCTGCTCGTGATCGATCTGTCAGGCGTTGAGGTCGATTACGATTACGATTACGAGCACGAGCACGAGCACGAAGGCGAACCTGTTACAGCGTCGCCATATCGATCACGAAGCGATACTTCACGTCGCTCTTCAGCATTCGTTCGTAGGCTTCGTTGATCTGGTCGATCCGGATTTTTTCGATGTCGCAGACGATTCCGTGTTCGGCGCAATAATCGAGCATCTCCTGCGTCTCCGCGATTCCGCCGATGAGCGAGCCGGCCAGGCGCCGCCTCGGGCTGATGAGGCTGAACGAATCGACCGCCAGCGGGATCGGGCGGCGCGCCCACCAGCGTCAACGTCCCGTCGCGTTTCAGGAGCGAGAGATAGGCGTTCAGATCGTGCTGCGCGGCGACCGTATCGAGAATGAAATCGAATGTTTTAGCGTGCTTCTCCATCTCGTCTTCGTTTTTCGAGATCACCACTTCGTGCGCGCCGAGCTTCTTCGCGTCCGTGGCTTTGCCGGGCGAAGTGGTGAAGAGGACGACGTGAGCGCCGAACGCATGCGCGAATTTCACTCCCATGTGGCCGAGACCGCCGAGCCCGACCACGCCGACTTTGTGGCCCTTGCCAACCTTCCACTGGCGCAAGGGCGAGTAGGTCGTGATTCCCGCGCACAAGAGTGGCGCGGTCGCGGCGAGGTCGAGCTTGTCGGAAATGCGCAGCACGAAATCCTGATCGACCACGATGCTCTTGGAATAGCCGCCGTAGGTGACGCCGCCGGTGTGTTTGTCTTTGGCGTTGTAGGTAAAGGTGGCCCCGTTGTCGCAGAACTGTTCGAGATTTTCCCGGCAGTTCTCGCACGTCCGGCACGAATCGACCATGCAGCCGACCGCGACCAGATCGCCCTCACGAAATTTCTTCACGTCGCCGCCCGCCTTGGCGACGCGGCCGACGATTTCGTGCCCCGGCACGCAGGGAAAAGTGGTGCCACCCCATTCACCGCGCGCCGTATGAAGATCGGAATGGCAAACGCCGCAGAACACGATGTCGATCTGAACATCGGTCGCCCCCGGATCGCGGCGTTCGAAGTTGAAAGGGGCGAGCGGTGAGGTCGCGGATTGGGCGGCGTAAGACTTCGTCGGATACATATTTGTGATCGCATTCTCGCCCAAGGAGCGGCGGTTTCAAACCGCCGACCCAAATAAACGGCGGTTTCAGACCGCCGCTCCTTGAGGTTTCACGAAGAATCGCCCGACTGTCCGGCTCCGCGCGCGATTACTCTGTGTCATGCCGCGTCTCTCCGTGCTCGATCTCTCGCCGATCATCGAAGGCGGTGACGCCGCGCTCGCCTTCCGGAATACGGTCGAGCTCGCCCGGCACGCGGAGAAGTGGGGCTACCATCGTTTCTGGCTGGCCGAACATCATAATCTTCCCGGCATCGCCAGCGCGGCGACGTCGGTGGTCATTGGTCATGTGGCCGGCCAGACGAAATCCATCCGCGTCGGCGCCGGTGGCATCATGCTGCCGAATCACGCGCCGCTTGTTATTGCCGAACAATTCGGCACGCTCGAATCGCTCTTCCCGGGCAGGATCGATCTCGGCCTCGGTCGCGCGCCCGGGAGCGATCAACTGACCGCGCGCGCGTTGCGCCGTTACCTCGGCAGCAGCGGCGACACTTTTCCGCAGGATGTGCTTGAGCTGCAGGCCTATCTTCTCCCCGCCAAACCCGGCCAGGCGGTTCAGGCCATCCCCGGTGCCGGCTTGCCCGTGCCGCTCTATCTGCTCGGCTCGAGCGATTTTAGCGCGCGCCTCGCCGCCGAGCTCGGGCTTCCCTTTGCCTTCGCCTCTCATTTCGCGCCCGATTATCTCGAGGTAGCGCTCGCTCTCTATCGCCGCGAATTCCAACCCTCCGCCGCGCTCGACCGGCCGTATGTGATGATCGGCGCCGGCGTTTTTGCGGCGGAGACCGACGCCGAAGCGCGCCGGCTCTTCACGTCCGCCCAATTAATGTTCCTGAATTTGATTCGCGGCCGCCCCGGCAAACTTCCTCCGCCGGTGGATCGCATCGAGGATTATTGCAGTCCCGCGGAGCTGGCGGCCATCGACCAGCGAACCCGCTGCGCCGCCATCGGCTCGCCTGAAACCGTGCGCCGACGTCTCCAGGAATTACTCGAGCAAACCCAGGCCGACGAAATCATCGCCACCGCTCAAATCCACGATCACGCCGCGCGGTTGCGTTCCTTCCAGATCGCCGCGGAACAATTTCGTGCGATTTAGGGACAGTGGCCTGTCTCGAACTCGTTGAACGTGAAGTCACGGCAGCAGTTCAGCCGGGATATTCCTTGGAGAATAATTGCGCGGGGTGTTGGCTTTAAACTGGCCGAAGAGTGGGGAGACGAAGGCAAACCCGCCAAGCATAATGAAGAGGCACTTGGGTTCTCCAGTGACGACGAATAATCCCAGGGGTAAGACGAGAAAGAAAAGGGCCCCGACAATCATAGCTGCCTGGGAGAGACCGCGCGACGCCTCGGTTTGACCGGCCAGGAACTCGATTCTGGAACTATCTTTTGCATTCAAGCGCCTATGCAAGTCATGCACGAATTGCCGGTAGAGCGCTGCCTTCTCCGGATCGCAGAGGCCCCAATTGTTTCCGCCCATCACGGTCAGCGCGCGCCCGTCCTTGAAGTAAATGATGCAGGAGCCGATCAATTCAGATTCGCCGTCACTCCCGGCGACCAAACGGATTCGGACAACGTCCTCGAACGACGCACGCTGCATGGGAGAATCCGGCGCCGACCATTCGAGACCATTTTCTTGGAGAAGAATCGGCCGATCGTCTATGCGCCAAAAGACCCGCGCGTCCTTTCGCGATAGCAGAGAGTGTATTCGCGGCGTTGGTTCGGGTCGTGGGCGACGTGTTCGGAGGCGCGGAGGGTCTCGTCGCTCATCGAATTGAGAATACGGCAACGTTTTTGAGAACGCTATCGCACTCTTGGAAGGGACGGCGATCGCCGTAGCCTGAGCCAGCATCTCATAGTCAGTTCATCGGTCGCGCGATTGCTGTCGCATAACCTGAGGCTCGCCAGGGCGACGAAGTAGCCGACGATGGGAGACAAGCCGAACCCGACCAACGGCACGGGAAAGTGCCCGAAAAGCGGTGCGAGGATGCAGATGCACAGATACACGCCGAGCGCCCGGGCGACGGCGGGATGACAACCGAAAGGGCCAACAAAAAACGGCAGCGGCAAGAGGGCTAACGCCGCCAGAGACGCGACCAGCCAGGCTGGACCGCTCTGACGAGCCAGCCCCACAATGCCTTCGACGTATGGAACAGGCGAGAGCGGATCGACCCGCGCCCATGTCCACGCAGCTAACGCAGCAATCACCAAGGCTGCCGCCCAGGCGGCCCCCGCGCGTTGCTTGTTCGCGATCAGCAAAGTGAACACGGCCCCCGCAAACGCGGTCGCTTGAGCTGCATCTGGCTGCAACCACAAAAGCACCGCCCCGGAAATCGCGATCAGCAGCGGCGCCCACCGCAGCTTCCCTCCGAACGCGTCGAGCCCTCCGAGCGCCACGATCAAGACCGGCAGACAAATCGCGCCGGCATGAACGTTCAGCGGCCCGACCGGGATCCACCGATGGACGCCCATCGAACCCGCCATCGCGAAGGTAGCTGCCAAAGCCGCCAAGGGCGAGGCCGGCGCTGATGCTCGCGGCCGTTTTGGACATCGCGGTGCGCGATCTCGCGAGAAACACCGCGCAAACGGCGGCGCTGACAACGCCTGCTATCAGATTTAGTCCCCACCGGCTTGAGGGCACGTCATGCTGACGCATGATAAGCGCGCCGACGATCAATGCCGGGAAAGGCGTAACGAGCCACCATAGCCGCTGACCGATCCTGGATGCGCTCATATGCAGGCCGCGGACGACGGCTGGTTACCGTTTTTCGTCCGGTATTTTCCGCCAATCGTCCCAGCTGAGGTCGCGACCGGGAAAGGCCACTTTCTTGAACGGCCATTCCTTGGCCAGCCACTCTTTCACGGCCGAGAACAACCTCTTCTCCAATCCGCCTTCGAGTTCGCTTTGCCGGGCCCATAAATAGACGGCCGCGTCGTAACCGCGTTTCGGCGTAGGATTGATGTAGACGCATCCCGTGACCCTGGATTCAGACGGTGTCACCACGGTGTAGGCGAAGGAGGTGCGCCTCTGAAATTCCTTCTGGTGCCAGCCGAGATCGATGAGGTTCTGCTCAAGGGTGAGGCCTTCCGGCCACGATCCGCCCGGCCAAATGGTCTTCAGGTGTTCGATGCTGGTCATCACGGCGTCGTAGTCCTTCACGACGTCGTTCACGGTGAGCATGCGCAACCTGAACTCCTGGGTCTCGAGCTTTTCGGGGATCTTGAACTCCTTCGGGACAAACGGGCTTGGCGACTGAGCCATGGCGGGTGAGGCGATGACGAACGATAGCGCAACTGCCGTGAACAGTCGCGCTGCGCTGGATTTGAATGGCGGACACATATGGCGAGGTCGTTCCGAAATTTTTTCATAAAATAAAGGGAGGCGGCACACCGGCCGGCGGTTGGCTGCATCGCTTGGTCAGGCCTCGGGTTCATGGCAAACCGCTTCGATGTTGTGCCCGTCCGGACCAATAACGAAAGCTGCATAGTAGTTCGCGTGATATTCCGGGCAGAGACCCGGCGCACCATTGTCTTTGCCACCCGCCTCCATCGCCGCGCGATAGAAAGCGTCGACTTGCTGGCGATTCTCGGCCGTGAACGCCAGATGAAGACGCGCCGGCTTCTCTTCGGTTTGGTAAAGGACCAATGAAGCCGGGCCATTTGAGCAAAGCTCGACCCCATAGTTCGGCGGCCCCTCCGAGACAACAGCGACGCCTAGCGGTTCGAGTGCCTTGAGGAAGAACGCTTTGCTCGCTCCATAGTCGCTGACTCCGAATTTGACGTGGTCAAACATTAGTTCTCTGAAGTGTGTGGGCCTGCGGGAGGTCGAACGAAAAAGACGAACGATTCCGAAAGCCTTCGGAGTTCGCTCCAGTGCGTGGTTAGGGCTTGATGGGTCGCAGAAACAACATGTCTCCGATATCTTCCTGTTTGTATAAAGCGATCGGGACAGGCGGACAAATCATGATGAAACCGAACGCATTGCCCAGCAGCTCCTCCACCGCCAGCTCAATTCGCAGCTCTCTGCCGTCGTGAGGATTTCCATCCGCTAGGATGTGGCAAGTATCGGCGACATGGTGATGGCGAAGCAAATCCAAGACGCCTCTCGTGGTCCGCTGCTGTGGCGAAAGGAGTGTCGCTGTCTCAGGCCGGTAATCTAGCAGATGGTTTAGGCGGTTCAAAATCTCCTGACGATGCTTCGGGCCCTTCAGCTTTGTCAGATATCGGTCTCTCTTCTCCGGCACGATATATTCGTGGACGAATTGCTTTTCCCAGAATGCGACCTCAGCCATCGGAGAGGGGATCTAACGAGAATTTGGCGAACGTTCGCCTTTAAAGGCGAACAATTCTTCGTCTATCACGGCCGCGAGGTGGCGGAAAGTCAGTTTGAATCCGGTTTCGTGGTTAGCACGAGTTTGTCGCCCTCGAGCTTCATGGTCTTCACATGATTCCAAAAGTCGTTGCGGTCCCGGCGCGCGTCGGCAAAGGCTTCGTTCATCGCTTCGGTGAACGTGTTGTTGAAGCCGGAGATGAAGACGTCGGGGAATTCGCGGCCGTTGGCTTCGGCGGATTGGATGTCGACCTCAAATTCGCCGTTCGCGTAGGTCATGCCGAAACGGACGGTGCCGTTGAACCAGCGCCCTTTCATCCCGGGCCAGGGGACCCGGCTGAGCGGCGCGCTCAGGGTCACGGTCATGATGGAGTTGGCGATTTCGATGCGGCAGTTCGGTCGCGGAGGAAATCGAGATCGCCCTGCCGCGAGAGCAGCACAGCCAGCTCCGGCCCGGTCAGCTCGATGGTGGTCTCCTCATTTCTCGCGATGGCCTGGTCCAGGCGAGCCTTGGAACTCTCCGCCTTCTGAACTACCTCCGGAGAGGGCGCCTCCATCCGGACATCGGCCGGGACCGGAGGAGGTGAGATTTTTGAGGGAGGATTTATAGAAGAACCAACCGCCGACGCCGAGGCCGCGACGATGAGGAAAAAGCCGACGAGGAGGGCGATCAGGCAGCCCGAGGCGAAGCAACCCATGCCCCGGCGCGGGGGCGGATAATAGACGGGCGCGGGTGAAGCGGGCGGAGTGGGCTGAATGGGCGGGACTGGGGACGACGGTGGTGGGGCGGAGGCGGTGGCTGGCCGTTCATGGAGTGCGAGAATGGGCTGTCGGGAGACGCGGTTCAAGCTTCGGTTTTGGGTGGTCGATCACGAGCACGAGCACGAGCACGAGCGAGAGAATGGAACCGCGGATACGCGGATGACGCGGAGGGGGAGAATGAGCGAGAGCGGTAAGCTTTCGCTTTGGAGAGAGCGAGCAAGAGCAAGAGCAAGACGCAAAAAGGACAAAGAAAGTCATTAACGTGGCGATTGCTCAGGCACGACACATCTGGCATGGTGTCGCGTTCGGCGGCAAATGAGTGCCGCCTTTTTCTAGGGGGAATCGAGATCTATGGACAAACGTTTTGGAATTCTTCTCGTCGCCGCGTCGTTGATGGCTCCGACGATAAATGCGCAGGACCCGAAGCCGGTAAAGATCACTGAAACGGTCGACGGGCTGGTGGCAAAAAACATCGAAGCCAAGGGGGGCGCGGAAGCGTTGCGCAACCTGAAGTCGATCAGCCTGAAGGGGCGCATGCTGGTGAACCAGGGCCGGCTCGAGCTCGTTTACTCAGCGGTTAAAAAGCGGCCGGGCTCGGTCCGCTCCGAAATCACCCTCCAGGGGATGACAGCCGTGCAGGCTTATGATGGAACGGAAGGCTGGAAGATTTCTCCGTTCGGCGGCCGGAAAGATCCCGAGAAAATGACGCCGGACGACGCCAAGGCGCTGATCGAGGATGCGGAGATCGATGGGCCGCTGGTGGATTGGAAAGAAAAAGGAAGCACGGTGGAATATCTCGGCATCGAGGACGTGGACGGGACGCAGGCGCACAAGCTGAGGGTCTCCCGCAAGAACGGCGACATTAATTATGTTTATCTCGATCCGGATGCGTTTCTCGAGATCCGGATCATCACCCAGCGCACGGAGCAGGGTGCGCAGGTCGAAGTGGAAACCGATCTGGGCGATTACGAAAAAGTCGGCGGCGTCTTCCTTCCCTTCTCGCTGGAAAGCGGACCGAAGGGCGGCACGGACAAACAAAAGCTCATCCTGGAAAAAGGCGAAGCGAACGTCGCGATCGACGACGCGCAGTTCAAGTTTCCGGCAACTCCTTCCAAATAAATCATCATGCGTTTCCTAAAATATTCTTTCACTGCTCTCTGTTTCGCCGGCCTGCTCCATGGCCAGCAGGCTCCGTATAATTCCTCGACCGTTTCCGGTCTCGGCACGCGCAACATCGGCTCGGCGGCCATGAGCGGCCGCGTCTCCGCTCTCGCCGCGACCAGGGAGCCGTCCGGAAAACTCACCATCATCGTCGGCGCGGCCAGCGGCGGCGTTTGGAAATCCGAGGATAGCGGCACGCGTTACAAGCCGGTCTTCGACGAGCAGCCGGTCCAATCGATCGGCGCCGTCGCGCTCGATCCGAAGAATTCGAAGAACGTCTGGGTCGGCACCGGCGAATCGTGGACGCGCAACAGTGTCTCGATCGGCAACGGCGTTTATAAATCGACCGATGGCGCGGAGACCTGGACCCACGTGGGATTGCCGGACTCGGAGCGCATTTCGAACATCGTGGTCAGCCCGGCGAGCGGCGACACGGTTTATGTGGCCGTGCCGGGCGCGCTTTGGAGCGATTCGCCTGTGCGCGGACTCTACAAGACAGTTGACGGCGGCAAGAACTGGAACCACGTGCTGAAAGGCGCGAACCTCTCCACCGGCTGCTCGGATCTCGCGATGGATCCGACCGATCCGAACAAGATGTTTGCCGCCATGTGGGATTTCCGGCGGCAAGGCTGGACGTTCCGCTCCGGCGGCGAAGGCCCGGACAAACCATCCGGCAGCGGGCTCTTCCGCACCGCGGATGGCGGCGCGACCTGGACGGAAATTACTCCGGAGAACTCCAAGGGTTTTCCGAAGAAGCCGTATGGCCGCATCGCGGTGGCGATCGCGCCCTCGAAGGCCAGCCGCGTTTATGCTTTTGTCGAATCGACCGACAGCGCGCTCTTCGTTTCCGATGACGGCGGCGCGACCTGGGAGAAGCGCGACAAAAGCACGTGGATGGTCTGGCGTCCGTTTTACTTCGCGAAAATGGTCGTCGACCCAAAAAATCCGGACCGCGTGTTCAAGATGAACGGGCAATTGATCCTGAGCGAGGACGCCGGCAAGAGCTTCGCCATCGTCGGCGGATTCAGCGGGGCCCACGGCGATTTGCACGATGTCTGGATCGACCCAACCAACACGCAGACCGTCATCTCGGGGGACGACGGCGGAATTTATTATTCGTATAACGGCGGCAGCAAATGGTGGAAGGGGGAAAACCTGCCGATCTCTCAGTTCTACCACGTCAGCGTGGACGATAAGGATCCCTATCAGGTCTACGGCGGTTTGCAGGACAACAGCTCGTGGGTGGGGCAGTCGCAATTTCCGGGCGGCGTCGCCAACTCGCAGTGGGAAAACATGTACGGCGGCGACGGCTTCTGGATGTTCTCCGATCCGGCGGACCCCGATTATCTCTACGCTGAGTACCAGGGCGGCAACATCGCGCGGATAAACCGCCACACTCACCAGGCGCGCGACATTCAGCCGAAGGCGAACTACAAGGAAAAGCTGCGATGGAATTGGAACACGCCGATTCATTTGTCGCCGAACGAAAAAGGAACGCTCTATCTCGGGTCGCAGTTTCTTTTCCGCACGCGCGACCAGGGCCAGACCTGGGAACGGATTTCACCCGACCTGACGACGAACGATCCGGCGAAGCAGCAGCAGGAAAAATCAGGCGGGATCACGGTGGACAATTCCGCGGCGGAAATGCACACAACGATTTATTCGATCAGCGAATCGCCGAAGGACAAACTGGTCATCTGGGTGGGAACGGATGACGGCAACGTCCAGCTCACGCGCGATGGCGGCAAGACCTGGAGCAACGTCGTGGGCAACATCCAGGGCCTGCCGAAAAACTCCTGGGTGAGCTGGGTGCAGGCGGGAAATTTCGAGGCCGGCACGGCCTACGCGGCCTTTGATCGCCACATGATGGGCGACATGGCGCCGTATGTTTATCGCACGACCGATTTCGGCAAGACCTGGACGGCGCTGGCCAACGCGGAGGACGCGAAAGGGATTCGCGGCTATGCGCACGTCATCAAGGAAGATCTGGTCCAAAAGAACCTTCTCTTCCTCGGCACGGAATTCGGGTTGTTCATCTCCATCGATGGCGGAAAGGCCTGGGCGCAGTTCAAGGGGAGCCGGTTCCCGGCCGTGGCGGTGCGCGATATGGCCATTCATCCGCGGGAGAATGATCTCATTTTAGGGACGCACGGACGCGGTATCTGGATCATTGACGACATCACTCCGCTGCGTGCGCTCACCGCCGATCTGCTCGGGCAGGAAGCGCTCTTTGTGGCGTCGCGTCCCGTGCAACAGCGCATTGATGCGAATGGCGGCTGGGCGAGCGGCAGCGCCACCTTCATCGGGGACAACCCGCCGAATGCGGCCGTGATTACCTATTACCAGCGTTCGCGTCATCTCTTCGGCAAGATGAAAATCGAGGTGCTGGATTCGACCGGCCGAGTGGTGGATCAATTACCGGCCAGCAAGCGGCCCGGGCTGAATCGCGTCGTCTGGAGTATGAGCGAAAAACCGCCGCGCGTGCCGCCCGCGGCCCAAATCGCCAACGCCGGTATTAGCGGCCCCCGCGTGGTGCCGGGCACGTATACAGTCCGCATGACGAAGGGTGGAAAGACCACCGAAACGAAAATCACAGTCGGGCTCGATAAGCGGGTCAAATTCACGGAAGCCGATCGCAAGGCGCAATACGACGCCGCCATGAAAGTGCATGCACTCTTCGGCGAGGAAAGCGCGCTGATGGATCGCATCCTGATGTTGCGCGGAAGCCTGGCGAAAGCGGGCGGCGCGTTGCCGGAAGGTGATGCGTCAAAGAAAGCCATCATGGATTTCGACGGGAAAGTCGATGCGGTGCGCAAGCAGATCGTGGCGACGACCGAAGGCGGCGCGATCACGGGCGAGGAGCGGTTGCGCGAGCACACCGACTCGTTGTATGGCGCGATCTTGAGCTACGAAGGCAAGCCAGGTGATTATCAAATTGCCCGGATCGAAGTGTTGCGGCGCGAACTTGGCGACGTTTTGAAAGAGTTCGACGGACTGCTGGCGAAAGATCTGCCGGCGTTGAATGAGACGCTCAAGGCCGGGGGCAAGGAAGCGATTCCGCCTCCGCCCGCGAAGGTGGCGGTGAATGAACAGGAGCTAGGCCGCGGATCGAAGATCGAGGCGGCTCAATTTTTGAGGTAAGAAGCAGACCGCCTCTCTGCGCGCGACGAATGGGGACGTGCGGAAGCACGTCCCTCCGGGAAGTGCCGGCCAGCTAGCTAGGCGCATAACGTTGCAGTCCGTCCAGCGCTGTAGCCGCGTCGCTATGTCGACGCGTCTGGAAGGGGCGTCGAAAAGCACAGCGATCCCGCGACGGCGGGACCGTGGCTACAGCGCGCCTTATCACTCTAGCGGCACGAGGGCGTGTCGGTTCCGGATCAACCGCCGGGTGGCGGTGGGACGATGACGATCTTGTCTTTCGGCAACGCCAACATCCAGTTGCCGTCCGCCGTCACGCCGATGAAGCGAGCGCGCACACGGCCTTTCGGCAATTTTTGGGGCGGTTGGTCGACCTGGTCGGGCTCATCTGTGATGACAAATTCGGGCGGCGCTTCGTTGTTAGGCTGGCGTTTTGTCTTGGTGCGCCGCTCCTTTTTAATCGGCGCCGTAGGAACCGCAGCGACAGTTTCTCCGGCATTTTCTGCCGTGTTTGCGGCCGCGATTTCCTCAGGGCCCTCGGCTGGCGCCGCGGGCTCGGCCCGCCTCACCTCTGGTGTAACCGGACGTGCCGTCGGGATTGAGGCAACTTCCGATTTGCGAATTTCTCGGACGGGGCGTTTTTCAGTCGTGACGGACTGAGTCGGTTTCGGCTCCGTGACTTCGCGCGGCTGAGCCGCGGTCTCGTTCGAAGCGATTCGCGACGCTTCTTCAGTCTGAACCGCGGCCGGCTCCGCGGCCGGCAGTGGGTTCACGGGTGCGTTGGTCACTTCGTTAGCCGCGACTTTCGGCGCTTCTTGCCGTTGGACTTCAGCCGGCTCCGCGGTGGGCAGCGGCTTCACCGGAGCGGACGCAACGTCGTTGGCGGTCACTTTCGGCGGTTCTGCAGGTTGAACATTCGTCGGCGGCGCAACCGGCGGAGGCTGGACCGGGGCCGTTGTTACTTCGTTTGCAGCAACCGTCGGCGCACTCGGGGCCGGGGCGGTTTCCGGCGCATTCGTGGCCGGTGGATTTTGAGCGGGGTTCGTGCTCGCGACGGAGGTCTGCGCCGGCTCCTGGGTCGACTCGGCCACCACGATGTTTGCATTGGAGTTTGCCGGTGGCGCGGACTGGGTCGCTTCGGGAACGCCGATCGGCACGCCGATTGGTTCTTCCGCCTGACGAACGCGCTGATGACGCAAATATTCGGGAATGAGGAAGGCGCCGAGCGTTGCGAGCGCGAGCAAGAGGGCGGCGAGCGCGAGGGCTTTCGCAGGGAAACGCCTGCGACTCGGCAAGGCGGCGCTCGATCCGGAAAGCACTGGAACCCCAAACCGGCGGGCCATCGATTCGCGGCGGTCCACCTGCGCGAGGCAATCCTGGATCTGCCGGTAAAACGCGAGAGGATCCTGCGGTCTCTCTTCCGGTTTCGCCGCCAGCATGTGCGCGAGGAGGCGGCGGACTTTCTTCGGCATCCCGTTCAATTGGTCCACGGCGAGGCCTTGGGTGGTCGGCTGCAGGGCGAGCGGACCCTTCGGGGCGATGAGCGGCGGTGCGCCGGTGAGCAGGAACCAGAGCGTTGCGCCGAGCGAATAAATCTCCGAGCGGAAATCGACTGTGCCGTGCTGGAGTTGTTCCGGGCTCGCGTAATGCGACGTCTTATCGAACGAGGCCACCGAGGTGGAAACTGAAGCCTCCGGGCTGGTGAAAGTGGGCGCCACTCCGATGAAGTGAAGCACTTTCACGAGCGGCCAATCGCCTTCGGGAGTTTGTCCCGGCACGAGCATGAGATTGGCGGGATTAATGGCGTGGTGTGAAATCTTATGGAACGCGCAGGCTCCCATCGCGCTCACCACTTGGAGCGCGATCCGCAGCACCGCGCCCGTCGGCATCGGCCCGTGCTGGTTCACCCATTCTTCGGCCGATGTTCCGTCAAAATGTTCCGTGACGTAAATGAGGTGTTCGTCCTCGACCCCGAAATCGTAAATCGCGGGGATGTTAATGTGACTAATCTTCCGGGCGGCCAGCGCTTCCGCTTCGAGCTCCTCGCGCACGACCGATTTGTAGGGGGCTGCGGGGATAACCTCGATCGACACGTCGCGGCCGGACTCGATTTCTTCACCGTGGTAGATAGATGCGGTTTGCGGTTGTTCCGCTACCGCCACGCCATTAACGGGTTCCGGGCCGGAGAGCGCGATTTCACCCGCGGCGACGCGATATTTCCCGAGAAAAACTTTGTGTTCCATACGCAATAGACCTTCCTGATCCTCTTAATAGATTCGAAGCCCGCGGCGGCGGCGAGTGTCGGTCTGGTAAATTTAGACTGCGTTTGCGGTAAAAAATTCACCTGGAGTTTCCGCCCCGGATTTAACTCCACGCTTGTCAGCCGCGCGCTTCATCGGAAATTGCCTTCGATGATCGCACTGCTCGAGGTATCCGGAACTTCCATTGCCGTCTGGGTCATTGCCTTCCTCCTGGCCGTCGGGATTGGATGGACCCGTTATGAAAAGAAGAAAACGCGCGACAAATTCCTCAGCGAGCTGATCGCGATGGACCCGGCGCGGCGGGAAAAGGTGCTGAGCAGGATTAGTCCGGTGGTTCAGAACGAGCTGCGCCGCCAATTGATGGAGCGCGGGGTCAGCTGATCTGCTCGCTAATTCTTCTTTTCTTCCTCGTCGTCCGCCGAGTCCGGTTTCTTCAGGCCCTTTTCCGTGCCCGCGTTCGGTTTGATATTCACGTTGATCCCCACCAGCTCCCAAATCTCTTCTTCATAGATATATTTCAGTTCGAACAAAACTTTGCTGGGCTGCGTTGGGTAAGAGCCTTTCAGAACGAGGAAGCCGTCGCTATCCAGGGCCGGCTTCGAGTCAAAGACCGGCTCGACATCTGCGATGCCCGAGATGTGCGCGTCCCGATCGAGGAACGCCTGGAAAATCTCCTTTAGCTTCGCCGGGGTGGTTTGCGCCTGCCAAAGCTTGGCGATCTGTCCGTAGAACCCCTCGAAGCTTTTCGCCTTGAGCGCCTTGTTGAAGGCGAGCAGGGAATCGAGCGCGAGGCGCTTCGCTTCCTTGTCCGTGGGAATCGGGCCCGTCTGTTCCACGAACGGGAGCACCTGCACATTGATGCCGACCAGTTTCCACGCGGACTTCTCCTGCAGGTATTTTAGCTTGAAGATGACCTTGTTCGGCTTGGTCGGATAAGATCCCGAGACAGCGAGCACGCCGTTGCTGTCGATCTTCGCCGGCCCATCGAAGACCGGGTCGGATTTCGCGATGTTCGAAATGTCGTAGCCCTTCTCGAGGAATTCCTTGAAGACCGACGTAAATTTTTCGAGCGGCATCTGGTCGCGAAAAACGGTGGCCAGCTCGTGCTTGTGGAAGCCGCCGAAATTCTTCTCCTGAACGGCTTCGTTAAAGGCGAGCAGCGAATCGCGCACCATGGTCTTCAATTGCGTTTCCGGCGGCACTTTCTGCGCGTTTACGCTGACGGCGAAAGGAATGAGGAGCAGCGAAAGGAGAAGTAATTTGCGCATAGAAGCACAAATCGGCGTGCGCCATTCCCGCGTCAACTTTTGGGAGGCGGCGCCGGGCGCGTCGGCTTCGTCACCGCCGCCGGAGTCCTGGCCTCGCTCGCGACGAATGTCTCCTACTGGAGTTGGTGAGGGTTCCCGACCACCTACACCGCCTCGTATATGTTCATTCAGATTGTCGGATTTTTCTTGGTCGGCGTCGTGGCCGCGATTATGTTCCGGCCAGTGACGGCGTAGCGCGGCCCCGCGGCTCCGCCCGTCAACCAAGGTAACCTGACCGTTGTCACGCTGGCGGCCTCACGCCAGTTTGATCGCCAGTCTCATTTCGTCTCCATCTTATGCGCCTGAACTCACTTTTTCGTCTCGCCCGCCAAGCCGTAGCCTCGCGAAGGCTGGTATTCGCGCTCGTGCTCCTGCTCGTGATCGCTATCGATCATTCCGCCAGCGCCCAAAATCTGCCGAACACCACCCGCCTCCTTCGTTTCCCCACGACCAATGGCGACCAGATCGTTTTCTGTTATGCCGGCGAACTCTACACCGTCAGCAAAGCTGGCGGCATCGCGCGGCGCCTGACCAGCGGGCCGGGCTACAGCTCCTTCCCGCGATTTTCCGGCGACGGTAAACAGCTCGCGTTTACCTCGCAATATGACGGCAACACCGAAGTCTATGTGATGGCCGGCGAAGGAGGCGTGCCGAAGCGGATCACCACCACCGCCACGGTCAGCCGCGACGACATTTCGGACCGGATGGGGCCGAACAACATCGTGATGACCTGGGAGAACACCAAGCCGCGCGTTGTCTTTCGGACGCGGATGCGGACGTTCAATTCCTTCATCGGCGAGCTTTTCAGCGCGGGAATCGAGGGCGATCTGCCTCAGCAGCTGCCCGTGCCGCGTGGCGGCTTCACCTCGTTTTCGCCGGATGACTCGAAGATGGCCTACAACCGCGTTTTCCGGGAGTTCCGCACCTGGAAACATTATCGGGGCGGCATGGCGGACGATGTCTGGATCTTTGATTTCAAGACCGGCAAGACCGAAAACATCACGAACAATCCGGCGCAGGATATCTGCCCGATGTGGGCGTCCGATAACCGGATCTATTTCATCTCCGACCGCGACGGCCGGATGAATCTCTTCTCGACCGATCTGACCGGGAAGGAGACCAAGCAGCTCACCACTTTCAAGGATTACGACATCAAGTTTCCGTCGATCGGGAAGGACGCGATCGTTTTTGAGCAGGCGGGTTACATCTGGCGTTACGACCTGGCGAGTGGTCAATCCGCTCCCGTGCCGATCGACATCAAGGAAGATTTGGCTTCGGGCCGTGCCGGCCTGGTCGATGCGTCGAAGCACGTCCAGTCCGTCAGCGCCGCGCCGGATGGCCAGCGCGTTATTGCCGTCGCGCGGGGCGAGCTTTTCTCGGTGCCCGGCAAAGATGGCACGCCGCGCAACCTGACCCGGACTTCGAACGCGCATGAGCGCGATGCCGTTTGGTCACCCGACGGAAAGTGGATCGCCTACAATTCCGACGCGACTGGCGAGAACGAGCTCTACATCCGCCCGCAGGACGGCAAAGGCGAGCCGACCCAGTTAACGAACGGCGCCGACACCTATTATTACCAGGCGATCTGGTCACCCGACAGCAAGAAGCTGCTGTGGGCGGACCGGTTGCAGCGGCTCCGCTACATCGATGTGGCCAGCAAAGCGGTGACGCAGGTCGATCAGGACAAGTATGGCGAGATCAGCGGCTACGACTGGTCGCCCGACAGCCAATGGATCGCGTGGTCGCGCCCGGAAGAGAACGGGGGCGAAAAGGTCTACCTCTTCTCCCTCACCGACAAAAAGCCGGTGGCCGTGACGGACGACTGGTATTCGGCGAACAACGCCACCTTTAGCGACGACGGGAAGTATTTGATGATGGTCTCGAGCCGCGACTTCAAGCCGATCTTCGATCAGACGGATTTTGGGAATGTCTATCGCGACATGGACCGCGTTTATCTGATGACGCTGGCCAAGGAGACCGAGAACCCGCTTGGACCGCGCAGCGATGAAGTCGGAAAGAAGAAGGAGAAAGACAAAGAGAAGGCGGAGGAAAAAGAGAAAGAGAAACCGGCCGCCGACAAAGAAAAGCCGAAGGCGACGCCAGACAAGAAAGCCGACGATCAATCCAAGAAGGATGACAAAGACAAGGACGCGAAGAAGCCGGTCCCGGTGAAGGTCGACCTCGACGGCATTCAGGGCCGCCTCGTTGCTCTCGACATTCCATCCGCGAACTACAGAAATCTTCGCCTGGTAAACGATCGAATTTTTTATCTCCGCCGCACCGTGGGAGACGACCAGGCGCAGGACGATGACGATAACGAAAACAGCAAGTCACACCTTTGTTCCTATAGCCTGGAAGACCGGAAAGAGACGGTGCACGGCGATGTAACCAATTACGAGATCACGTGGGACGGAAAGAAGATGCTAGTCCGGATCGGCAAAGAGTACACAGTGATCGACCTGCCGAAGGACAAGATCGAGCTGAAGGACGAAAAGGCCGGGAAGGATCACAAGCTCAAGCTGGCCGGGCTCGACATGATGCTCGATCGCCACGCGGAGTGGAACCAGATTTACCACGAGTCGTGGCGGCAGATGCGCGATTTCTTTTACGCGCCGAACATGCATGGCGTCGATTGGAAGGCGATGCGCGACAAGTACGCGGCGCTCGTCCCGTTCGTAAATCACCGGAACGATCTCACTTACCTGGTGGGTGAACTGATCGGCGAACTGAACATCGGCCACGCCTATGTGGCCGGCGGCGAGCGGCCGGAGACGCCGCGGATCAAGCTGGGCCTGCTCGGCGCCGAGCTCTCGCGCGATCCGGCGACGAAGGCCTATCGCATTGAGAAAATTCTGCCGGGTGAGAACTGGAACAAGCGCGCCCGTTCGCCGCTGACCGCTATCGGCGTCGATGTGAAACAGGGCGACTACATTCTCGCCGTCAACGGCACACCGGTCTCGACGCTGGCGAATATTTACGACGCGTTGATCGGCACGGCCGACAAGCAGGTCATCCTGCGCGTGAATTCAAAACCGGCCGAGGAGGGCGCGCGCGAGATCACGGTGATTCCGATCGCAGACGAGTCGCCCCTGTATTACCGCGCCTGGGTGCAGAAGAACGTCGAAGAAGTGAGCAAGAAAACCGGAGGCCAGGTCGGTTACATCCATATCCCGGACATGGGGCAGCCGGGCTTGAACGAATTCACCAAGCAGTACTTCCCGCAGGTGACGAAGAAAGCGCTCATTGTGGATGTGCGCGGCAATGGCGGCGGCTTTGTCTCGCCGCTGGTTATCGAGCGGCTGCGGCGCGCGCTGATCATGGTCTCCGTATCCCGGAATGGCGTGCCGCGAACCAATCCGGCCCAGACTTTCCTCGGACCGATGGTGGCGCTCTGCAATGAGTTCTCGGCCTCGGACGGCGACATCTTTCCGTATCGGTTCAAGTCGCTCGGCCTGGGCAAGGTGATCGGCAAACGCACCTGGGGTGGCGTGGTGGGCATACGGGGCACCCTTCCGCTGACTGACGGTGGAGTTCTGAACCGGCCCGAGTTCGCGCCTTACTCGAAGGATGGCAAGGACTGGGTCATCGAAGGATACGGGGTTGATCCTGATATCGTGGTCGACAACGATCCGGCCAAGGAATTCCGCGGCGAAGACGAGCAGCTCAACCGGGCCATCGAAGAGATTCAGAACGATCTGAAGACGAAGGGCTTTGATCTGCCTCCGGTCCCGCCGTATCCGAATCGCGCTACGCCGCCCGCGCCGCCGAAGTAACCTTCTTTCAAGCTTGTCATCCTGAGCGAAGCGAACCGGAGTCGAAGGATCTCTAACTTTGTCTTGCAGCGGGCGCGCTATTTCTCGCTTCGCTCGCGAGGGGTTAGAGATCCCTCGACAGGCTCGGGATGACAAGGAGGACGATAGATGGCCGAGCCCTCTGCTGCCTGAGCTGGCGCATTTTTTCTGCTGTCATCCTGAGCGGAGCAAAGCGGAGTCGAAGGACCTCTAATTTGCGCGAAGGCGCGGCAGCGCCTGAGGTCCTCGCTTCGCTCGCGAGAGTTAGAGGTCCCTCGACAGGCTCGGGATGACAATTAAGGAGGGGGGCCGCGCTAGGCCTACAGCTCTCTCGTCATCGGGATGGCGCAGTCGATTTCTTCCCAGCCTTCGCGAAGCCAGAACTTCTGCCCGGCCGCGTTCTTCCCCTCCACGAGAATGATGGCTCGCTTCAGGCCTGCTTCCCGCAAGCCGCGCACGCAATCATCGAGAAGCATCTTGCCCACGCCCCGCCCGCGATACTCCTGCGCCACCGCAAGATGGTAAATCCAGCCGCGCCGTCCATCGTGTCCACACATCACCGCGCCGACGATTTTTCCCTCAGCTTCCGCGACCCGACTCAGGCCCGGATTTCGCTTCAAATATTCCGCGACCTCCTCTCGGGAATCGCCTTCGCAGATTTCCACGCTGTCGATTTCGTTCCAAAGAGCGACCGCTTGCTCGTGGTCGCTCAGAACAAATTCGCGGGTTGCGACCGCTCCTGGCGTGGTCATGTCCCTTCCGGTTTCGGTTCTCCAGCCAGTCCCAACCGCTCCGCGTCCGCCTGCAACGCGGCGATCACTCCGGCGATAACTTCTTCGAGCGGCATTTCCAACTCCGCGGCGCCGCGTGTGATATCGTCTCGATTTACGGCGCGCGCGAAGGCCTTGTCCTTCATCTTCTTTTTTACGGAGGCCACATCGACCTCATGGACGCTTTTCGATGGCCGGACTCGCGCGACCGCCATGACAAAGCCACTCAATTCGTCCACCGCATACAATGTCCGCTCGAGCGGCGTCTCGCGCGTCACCCCGGAGTAATCCGCGTGAGAAAGGATCGCGCGGCAGACCTCTTCACTCCAACCTTGGTCACGCAGCCATGCGACTCCCACGAACGGATGTCCTTCCGTCGGGCTCTGCTCCTGGTTCGGATGCCGCTCGTAATCCATGTCGTGCAGGAGGCCCACTGCTTCCCAAAGGTCCGCGTCCGCGCCATGGCGTTGCGCGAAATGCTTCATCGAATCGGCGACCGCGTAGCAATGCCGCCGCAGGCTGTCCGCCTGGACCCATTCGTGCAAAATCTCGAGAGCTCTTTCCTTCAACATTGCTGAACCTTAAACGATCTTTCGTCGCATTCCTCTCCGGTTTCCTCTCTCTGCTTTCCGGTTTCCTCAAATTCCCCACGTCTGCACGAACTCTTTGAAGTTCGGGAGCAGATCGGTCGCCGCGTGGATGAACATGACCGCGAAAAGATTCTTGGTCCGCGCCCAGACGATTCCAAAGAAAATGCCGCTGATCGAGAGCACAACGATCGCGTAAGCAATCGAATCGAGAGCGGACGGATTTGTGCCGATCGCTTCGTAGAGTCCCGCGCCGCGCAGAATAAAACCCGGCGCATGCGCGAGGCCGAAGAATAAGCACATCAAGGCCACCGCGGACACTTCGGACTTGAACCACGCCGCCAGACGTTGCTGGACGACCGCGCGGAAAAAGAATTCCTCGACCAACCCAACCTCGAGAAAGAGCCAGGCGAAACAGAGCGGCAGGCCGATGGCAAGCTGACTGGCGTTGAACTCGCCGCGGCGAATCGGCGCCGCGCCCGTGCCGGCGAAATATTGGAAGAGCAGAATGACGGCGCTAAGGACGAGCACCACGAGAAGATGATTGCGCGCCAGCGCCTTTAACCCGGCCCACTGCACTCCGAAGTCGCGCCAGCGATATCCGAAGATGATTCGGAAGAGAAGAAACGGAATCGCGACGAAGACGATTAGCTTTCGACCGAGCACGACGAAGGACTTCACCCGCGGCGAATCCTGCCAGGTGGCCGGAACCAGCATCTCCGAAAGCGCCGCCCCCCAGATGAGATAGAGGGTGACGACAAGCAGGCAGGCCAGCAGCAGCCACAATTCACCCGAGCTTCGTCGCTCCGGCAGCTCGAGCGGGCGCGCCCGGAGCGTCGTGACCCACGCCAGGAGCGGGAAGATGATCCCGAAAATGATCAGGCCGCCGATCGCATCCTCGCGTCCGAAATTCGGATGACGCCAGAGGAGGGCGAGGCTCACCGCGAAGGCCGCCAGGCCGAGCAGCACCCAAACATTGCCGAAAATATTCCGAAGCGTCTTCAAGCCGGGGCCCGCCGGCGCAGAATCCTTCTGTGCACCGGCACCAGGATCGCCATCGAGAAATAGATCCATCCCGACCACGAGACGTGGGTCATCGGGAGAGTCAGCGCCAAGACCAGCGAGGTCAGTCCCACGGCGATAGGAATACTCCATCCGCGCAAGTCCTGGCACGTCAGGAAGAGCTCCCGCTCATTCAAGCGGAGTGGCCCGCGCAATTGCCACGCACGCAGAAACAGCAATTGGATCTCCAGGGCGATGGCGGTGAAGCCAATAGCGAAGATTGCAAAAATCGTGCGCGTTTGGGTGTCGGTGCGAACCCCTAGCCCCTGACCGAATTGCCCATCGCTTAGCATGTAAAACATGGACCCAAAAATCGCTTTCAACGGATAGATGTAGATCAGGATGGTGACGAGCAGCGCCCAGCTGATGAAAATTGAAACGCCATCCTCCAGACCATAACGCCGGCTCCAGAGCCAGTGTCCGCGCCAGAAAATGCCGAGGACTGCGATGCTCGCGATAAAAGCGGGAACGTGCTTGAACGCGGCGAGAAGCGTTGTGATGTCGTCGGGCACTCGTTCCGCGGCGATTACCATCATGGTCACCGCAAAAGCAAAGGCCGCGTCAATAAAAGTCTCCAGCCGGGTCATCTGGATTCCGCGAAGGCGACAGCCATCAAGCCGCGGCAGCTCATCGAGATTGGCCGGAACCGCCGACGCTATTTCATCGTCTCTCCTCATTCCGCTTCCGCCCATGATCTCTTTTGAGCGGAGTTTTTGAAGCGCGATCGCAAATATTTTGTAACCGCCGGCCGCTGCCCGCTGTCATCTCCCGGCAAGCGTCCACCGCTCTCTTTCGGTTGCCGCCTCAAATCCATGAAGAAATTCACTCTCCTGGCTCTTTTATTAACGGCCGTAGCGGCCCAGGCAGACCTCAAGACCTGGCTGCACGGCGCTCCGCCGCCGCCGCCCACTCCGGGTCCGCCGGATGCGAAAGCGGCGAGTGTCGTCTTCGCGCCGAACGTTGCGCCCGACAAACAGATTCTCGAATTCATGCAGGCCTTTGCCGAGGCCATGCGGGTCCACGACGGCAAATCGCTCAAGCCTCGCCTTTCGGAGCGCTACGAAATCGAGGATCTGCCCGATGGCCACAACGCGATCGATTTTTTCATGCAGGCGATGGTGAAAGTGAGGGCGCCGGAGGAAATCGTGATCACCGCGATCGAGCGGGAAGGCGAAGCGCGGCTAGCGAAGATGGAATTCCGTTCCAGCGAGCGCGGAACGAAAGAGCGGACGTTCAAGTTCGATCCGAATGGCAAACTGCTTAGCGCTGACTTTTTCACCCTGAAACGCCAACACGGCGGCTGAGGCGCCAAACCGTTATGAACGAAGCGGACATCATCAGCCTCGAGGGCGCGACGAAGTCTTTCGGGGCGCGCGGCAGCCAGGAGTTTCAGGCGTTGCGCGGCATTTCGCTGCGTGTGGCTCCGGGAGAATTCCTCGCCGTGCTCGGCAAATCCGGCAGCGGCAAGTCCACTCTGCTCAATCTCATTGCCGGGATCGATCGGCCCACCTCCGGCGACGTCCGGGCGGCCGGCGCCGACCTCACCCGCCTCGGGGAAAACCGCATGGCGCTCTGGCGCGGCCAAAATGTTGGCGTTGTCTTTCAGTTCTTCCAGTTGCTGCCGACTCTCACGGTCGAAGAAAACATCATGCTGGCGATGGATTTTGTCGGGAAAATTCCCGACGCCGATCGCCGCCCGCGCGCTCGACAATTGCTCGAGCTCGTTGGTCTGAGCGATCAGGCCACCAAGCTGCCTTCAGCTCTTTCCGGCGGTCAACAACAGCGCGCCGCCATCGCCCGTGCCTTGGCCAACGATCCGCCGATTGTCCTGGCCGACGAACCGACCGGCAACCTGGATTCTGAAACGTCCGCCGCCGTGGCCGAACTTTTTCACGGCCTGATCGATCAGCGCAAGACGCTGCTCATCGTCACGCATGATGACCATCTGGCCAGCCGCGCGCATCGCGTGATCCGGTTAAAGGATGGCCTCGTCGTCGCGGACGAGACCCACCATTCCGCACGCGGATGAGCACGCCATGGCGGAAAATTGCCGGTGATTTCCGGCAGCACCGCCTCCAGATATTCCTTATTGCCGTCATTCTCGTGCTCGGCACGGCGGGCGTGGTGGCGGCGCTGAACGCGCGCGCGATTCTCGCCCGCGAAATCGACCGGAGTTACCAACGCGCCAACGGCCCCGACATCATTCTTTGGTTCGATAAAGTCGACTCCGGGATTCTCGGCCTGGTTCGCGGCCGAGCAGGGGTCGCGGCAGTGGAGGCGCGGGCCGTGGCCTTCACTCGCATCGCCGGAAAAACTGGCGAATGGATTCCGATGCGGCTCACCGTGCTGCCGGATTTTGCGAAGCAGGAAGTGAATGTGATCCATCGCGATGAGGGTGGCTGGCCCGCGGATCAGGCCGGCATCATGATCGAGCAATCCGGCATTCCCTTTTTGGGCGCGCGCGAAGGAGAACAAGTGAGCGTTCGAACCCGGATGGCGGCGCGGCCACCATCGCAGCTCAGCGGATACATTCACGATCCCGCGGTCGCGCCGAGCAACGCAGGATCGACTGATCTACGGCTACGTTACGCCAGCCGCCGCGGCGTTACTCGGGCAGAGCGGCGATCTGGATCAGCTTCTCGTAAGGTTGGAGACGCGCGGGAGCATGAGCGAGGTCGCGGAGTTTGCCGACGATTTAAGTGGATGGTTGAAAGCCCGAAATGCCGCGCCGTTGCGCGCGGATGCGTTGCACAACAAGCATCCTCACGCCGCGCTCATGACCGCGATGTTGCGGGTTTTCGAAGTGCTGGCGGCAATCGCTTTCATCTGCAGCGCGACACTCGCCGCTTTCGTCATTTCGGTCTGGATGAAACGGGAAGTGCGCCACGTCGGGATCATGAAAACGCTCGGGGCCCGCTCATTCCAGCTCGCCTGGCAATACCTCGCGCTGGTCGCTCCGCTGATCGTGTTCGCTACCGCACTCGCGCTGCCCATCGGAACCGATGCTGGGCCGTTGGGTCGTCCAGTATCACAAGACGATGCTGAATATCGACGTCGCCGATTGGACGGTTCCCCTTCGCTGGCGCTCGCGGAAATCCTCTTCGCCTTGATCATTCCTTTTCTCGCCATGGCGCTGCCCATCGTGCGCGCGGCGCGAATCAGTGTGCGCAGGGCTATTCAGGATCCCGGCATCATCGCGCCGCGCGGTCCGATCCGCCTGACTTCCCGGCTGATCAAGCTGCCCGGCAATCGCCGCTGGACGTTTGCGCTGCGCAATACTTTCCGACGTCCCTGGCGGCTCGCGCTCACCTTGCTGGCGCTCTCCGCCGGCGGCGCCCTGCTCCTCACCGCGCACAACAACTACGAAAGCCTCATGCGCGTGGTCGACGCCGCTCTCGCTCATCGCGGTCATGACATCGAAGTGCTGCTGCAACGTCCCGCTCCTGCCGAGGATCTCGAGAGAGTGGCGCGCGCCGTTCCTGACGTGGAGATCGCCGAAGCGTTTCGGCGTGGCGGCGTGAATCTCGTCACGAACGATGCCGGCACGCTCGCCGTGCGCGAAGGCCGGCGCATGCAACTGTGCGGCTATCCCGAAGGGACGCGCCTGCTAACACTTCCCTTGCAGGATGGGCGCTGGCCCGATTCTGCAGAGGCGGACGTGGTCGTGGTCAATCGTCACGTCCAGGAGAGCGTCTCCCGGTTTGCGAGTCGGCGGCGAAATCACCGTGAAGTTTCGCGATCGAACAACCATGGTGCGCGTGGTGGGCATCGTGGAGGAAATCGGAATGCCCGTCATTTACGCGGCGTTTCCGGTTTTCGAGAGAGATGACCGGACTGGGCGATGTCTCGGGATGCTGCGCGTAAAGACTCGCGGCGAACGACCCGAGCTGGTGGCCGGCGTGCTGGAGCAGGCGCTGCTCGATGCGCGGCTGACTCCGAGCTTCGTTAATACCCGGGGCGAGTTCCGCGCTTCTCTCGAGGAACATTTCGCCGTGGTGAGTGGCGTCATGAAAATGATCGCGCTCGCTTCCGCGCTCATCGGCGCGATCACTCTCATCGCGACCGTGAGCCTCGGCGTGTTGGAACGCGCGCGAGAGATCGGGGTCATCCGCGCCCTTGGGCGCAAGACCGCGCGCAGTCGTTTCTCTTTTTCTCGTCGAAGGCGGAGCGGTCGCCTTTCTGAGCGCGGTCCTTTCGGTGGCCGGCGGAATTGTCTTCGCGCGATTGCTCAGCGGCATGGCGGAGCGCCAGCTCCTGCACGTCGCCGTCCCGCTTTATATTTCCCGGGCGGGCCACGCTCCTGCTTTTCTGCGGAGTGTTCGTTGTCATCGCCGGGGTCTGGCTCTCGGTCAGCCGGATCCTGCGCGTCTCCATTCGCGAGGCTCTCTCCTACGAGTAATCGAGGCTGCGAAAGCGATTAAGCGCTAGCCGCCCTTCTTCTGACTCTCGGCCTTTTTCTGGCCATCGCCCTTCATTTCCGTGACAACGTCCTGCTGCATACGCTGCATCTTTTGCATCACCGGAAGCATCATTTGCTGCATTTCGTCCATCGTGTTTTGCATGACGGTGGGCATTTTGGCGATCACGGCCTGCCCGCCGGAGTCTTATAAAAGGCGAGCATTCCATCCACCTCCTCCTGGGTGAACGTCTTCTGATAGATGCGCACGTACATCGGCTCGAGCTTGCTCCAATCCAGCAACTCCTTCATCAGCCGGGTGGTCTCAGCTTGCCATTTATCGATATTCCGTTGCACCTGGACGAAACCTCCTTGCCCTGAGTGGCTTGTTGGATCGTCTGGTGCATCAGGGTGTCCATCTGCCCCATGACCGAGTCGATGAGCTTACGCGACTGGGCGACGTCGAGCAGTTGCTTGACCGATGCCTCACTGGGGGGACTGCCCGCCGCGCTCGGTCCGGGTGACGGCATTGTCTGCCCCCGAGGCTGCGGAGCCGCAGAGCGTGAGAATGAGTAAGGTTCGCTTTAACATAGGCGAAAGATTATCCGCAGGGCGCCGTCGTTGAAAGCGCATTCGACCCGGCGTGCTCTGGCTCGCTCGCCGGTTTCTGCGCGCGTTCTGCTTTGTAATTGCGCCTTTTGGACGCTATCGTCGTCGAACATGACCACTGTTGAAAAACCGGCCCGGCGTCAGCTTCTGGCGTTTACCTCCGAAGCTCTAATCGGAATTGGCATCACCGTCGCCTCGCTCGGCCTGTTGGGCCTGCTCCTGGGTTGGGCGCAACAAATGCGTCGAAGTATCAGAGCTCGGCCGCGGTTTGGCTGGCGCTCGGTGCTATCTTTACAATCGTCGGCTTGCTGGTTGTCGCCGTGGGTGGCGCGCGCAGGCGACGCGGCTAAGTCCTCTCGTTCAACCCCAATTCGCGGTCTGCCTCCGGGCTTCGCAGGCCTGCGTGATTTTCGGCACGCGCAAGCACAGGCCCTCCGCCGATTCAAGATACACGAACGTTGCATAAAAATATGATTTCCCAGCTCCGCACTCCATCTTTGCCTCTCACTCGCTCTTTCTCAGGACTATTCCTGCTCTTCATCGTGTTCTGCGGCAGCGGGTTCTCCTTTTGCGCTCAAACGCCGACCCCCAGCCCATCGCCCACCGTGGCGCCGACGCCGGATCCGACCTTTAGTCAGATCATTATTTTCGGCGACAGCCTTTCCGACACCGGAAATGTTCGTGACCGGACCGATTCAGAAAACCGGCGGGGTCGTGAATTCCCCAGTGAGCACGTACAATTACAGCGACGGTCGCTGGACGAACAGCAGCGACACCGATCCGGGCTCCGGCACTTATGTCGGTGTCTGGCACGAGCAGCTTGCCCGCACGTTTTCTAAACATTCCTGTGGCTACTACAGCCTCGGAGGCGGAACGAACTACGCTTTTGGGGGCGCGACCACCGAACCCGGCACGCATGAGGAGACCGTCCATACGATGCCCTGTCTTCGGCGACATCACGATCACGATCGATGACATGGTCAAGCAGATGGATGATTACCTGGCCGCGCACCCGATGCGATCCAAACGCGCTCTACGTGATCTGGGGTGGCGGCAACGATCTCTTCAATGACGATAGCGCGGCGAACGTCACCGCCACGGCCGAGCGCGTGGCCGTGTTAACCGAGCGCCTCGCCCACGCCGGCGCGAAGTACATCATGGTGCCCAATATCCCGCCGCTCGGCCTGATTCCGAAATACATGAGCGATCCGGCGAAACAGAGGTCGCTGAGCGCGGCGGCCGCGGATTATCGGGAACAGCTCAGGGCGAATCTCACCGCGAGCATCAACGACCTCGCTCTACTGGGCTTCACCCCACGATTTATCCCGTCGACGCCTGGACGAACACCATCCGCATCCTCGCTGATCCGGAGCAGTATGGATTTCTCGACATCCGCAACGTAGCGCGCGGCGTTTCCGCGGCGAACCCTGACGACTTCCTTTTCTGGGATGAGAAACATCCCACCACGGCCGGCCATTATCAGACCGCGAAAGGGGCGCATGACGCGTTGACTCTGCCGTTCACTCCGGCGGGCAAGGCGGTCAACATTGCCACGCGTCTCTTCGTCGATACCGGCGAACGCGTTTCCATCGCCGGTTTCATCGTCACCGGCGATATCTCGAAGAGAGTTCTCATTCGCGGCATCGGCCCATCGCTCGCCGCCAACGGCGTGCCGAGTCCCCTCGCGAACCCGACCCTGACTCTGTTCGACAGCGCCGCAATACCGATGCAGTCGAATGATGATTGGACGAGCTCGCCGGACGCTGCGGAAATCATTAGCACGGGCATCCCTCCGACAAACAACATGGAGTCCGCGATCATCGCCGACCTCGCTCCCGGGCAATACACCGCGGCCCTTGCCGGCAAGGATGGCGGTATCGGCAACGGTTTGATCGAGGTTTACGATCTCGCCTCAGGCACCAGCTCTACTCTTGGGAACGTGAGCACTCGCGGCTACGTCGGCACCGGCGACAACGTTATGATCGGTGGCGTTATCATCGGCAGCGGCGAGCTCCCCCTTGTCGTCGTGCGCGCTCTTGGCCAGACACTCACCGTCGCCGGCATTACCGAACCCCTCCTTGATCCCACCCTCGAGTTGTTCGACCAAAATGGCACCGTGCTCGGCTTCAACGACAATTGGAAAACTGGCCAGGCACAGGCCATCATTGCCACCGAGCTGGCCCCCGGGGACGACCGTGAATCTGCCGTCGTCGGTTTCCTCGCGCCCGGCCACTACACTGCCGTTGTTCGCGGGAAGGATGATACTACCGGCGTCGCCCTCGTCGAAGCCTATCGGCTTCCGTAAGGCGGTCGGGTAGCCGTCGCCCTGCGGGCGACGCGAGAAAAGGTCCTTTGCCGAGCCGCAGCGTCCCACAGCGACGCTGCTACAATTTAGAATTACAGAGGACGAACCAAACCGGATTCAGGTGCGCCAGCGGCGCCTTTAGTTTCTCCAGCTCCTCGGCCGGCCCGTGGATTTCCAGCCGCGTCAGGTCGGAAATCGTGAGCGCCTCCGCCAGTAACGCACCGACATTATCCAGGTGGGACAGCGCTCCTTCCGCACCAACGTATCCCTCCCGGCAGAACACTTCGTCGCCGTTTATCGTGAACTCGTAGAACAGGTTCTTCTCTTCCGTCCTGGTCTTCTCGAGGAACTTCGGAAACGACGCCTTGATCTCCTCGAGCTTCCCCGGATGCGCTTTGAAGTACGGATGAATGCTGACAAAGTTCGACAACGTGCTCATGGCCGGATCGTAACTCCCGCCTCTCAAACCCGTCACGTTTTATCTTGAAAGCCGAACCGCCACCCACGCCTTTGAAATTACCGCCGCCGTCCAGCCGGCCGACATCGACCAGCAGAAACACGTCAACAACACCGTCTACCTTCGCTGGGTCCAGGAAGTCGCGACGGCGCATTGGGAGTCGCTCGCTCCCGCCGCCGCGCAGGCGGCCATCGGCTGGTTCGTCCTGCGCCACGAAATCGATTACAAAACGCCCGCCTGTCTCGGCGACCAGATTGTCCTGCGCACCTGGGTCGGTCACGCCACGCGCGTGACCTTCGAGCGTTTCACCGAGATGCGGCGCGCCCGCGACCACGAACTTCTCGCCCAGGCGCGCACGCTCTGGGTCCCCGTTAACACCGCGACCGGGAAACCGACGCGCGTTCCTGCGGAAGTTCGTTCCCTTTTCTCAACATAACCTTAGTCATTCTCAAAGCTCCCCGTGGTGAGTTGCACTTGAGGAGGAAATCACGGCATATTCCGCCGATGACTCGCATCGATTATGACTGATCGCATCATGTCGGTCTCCGCCATTATCGCCGCCATCGCGGCGGTGTTGGTCGCGGCGTATGAGGCGCGGATCAACCGCGAATACCAGCGCATCTCCGTCTGGCCCTGTCTCACGCAATCGAACAGCCTCCTCACCGGCGAGCCTTACCTGCGCACCGTCTCCAATGTCGGGGTCGGGCCAGCGCTAATCCGATCCGTTCAGGTTAGCGTCGATGGCGCGGTCTGTCGTGACTGGGGCGAGGTCGTCAAGGCGATGATCGGCAAGCCCCTCCCGGGTCTCATTTATTCATCTTTCCACGCGGGGGCCGTCCTCCTGCCGGACAAACCGATCACCGTTCTGCATTTACCGCCCGGTGAAGACGCCAGGAAGTTCTGGGAAGAAGCCCAGGGACGGCGGCTCTCCATTCGCATTTGCTACTCTTCGCTGTTCGAAGAGCACTGGATTTCGGACAGCTTCGAGGATCACCCAAAGGCCGTCGCCGAATGTCGCTCTGACCCGGCGAAAGAATTCCAGCAGTAGCGTCCCCGGTCCGCGGACTTACGTCCCGCGATTTACCGCTTTTTCTTTCCCTTCGATTTTTTCGAACCGGAAGGAATCACGGCCGCGACGGTACTGGCAATCGAGCTCGCGATCTTCGCCACCACGCCTTTTTTGGAACTGCTCTTCTTTGCTCCGCTTGTCTTCTTCGACTTGGCTTGCGCTTTCGGTGCGGGTTTCGATTTCGTTTTGGTTTTCGCTTTGGTCTTTGCCATCAACGACTCTGGCATGGGTTCACCAATTCGGATAATTCTTATTCGTGGGCGAATCGCCTAGTGTTGGGAAGGGGGCAATCTGAGGCGCCCCTGCGGGGCTCTGGCTTCTAACCTCTGACCTCTGGCCTCCGACCTCTGACTCGGCCCGCCGTCGCCGGTCCAAAATTGCCTGAACATCCTACCGCCTACGGTGTCCAATTTCCCAATCATGAAAAGAGTCATCCACGCCGCGCGCCGCCTGCCCACCTTGGTGTGTGCCTGGTGTAAGCATGTCATGAGGCCAGGTGCGCCGAAGGTCAGCCACGGCATTTGCCGCGCGTGCACCGTTCGTTGGTTCGGTAAGCTGCGCCCGCGGCCGCTTCCCGCGTAAGCCTTCCTCCGTTTCTTTAACGCTTCTTTTTGACTTTTCTCGGCTCGAGCATCGTTCCGCGGCATTTCGGCGTGCCACACAAACAGCCGAACTCTTTCTCGAGCTTCTTCGTCCGTCGCTCCGCCGGAATCATTTTGTAATCATAGAAAAGCTCTTCGCCCGGCTGCAATCCACGCAGCGCATGAACAAAAATGCGATCGTCCTCCTCGAAGGTTTCACAGTTCGGATCGCATGAATGATTGATCCAGCGGGATTCGTTGCCGCCCACCGCCGCATCGATCACATCCCCGTTATCGAGGGAAAAAAGCATGGTGTGATTCGGATTCTTCGGATCGTGGGGCGGCGCATCCTGCGCTTCCTTCCACGGCAGATGGCGCCCGACGTATTCAATGATCCGGGCTCCTTTCCGAATGCGCTCCTTCGCAAAAACCCCTCGCCCATGCACTCCCGACCTGCGAACAGCGATCCTGTCGGCTGGTTTAGTGCGCCCGTTTTTTCCTGATGACTTTCCCATGACAAATTCCCATATCCCAAACGGCGCTCAGCACGTGTTTGCGCGTTCCGTCCCGGCAGAATGCCGGTCCTGCTGACCTTGACCTGATCTCCGGCTTCCGCTTACTTCTTCGTCCCGATCACCAGAAGCCACTCGCGGTCGTGCGCAATCCCATCACCGCTCTTGTAATTCTGTTCGAAGAAATCGACCCACGTCCGGTGAAGTTCCTCCCGGCGGGGCCCCAACGAGTCGGCCAGGGTCTTGGTCGGACCGTAGTCGTTCGAAAAGATCTCCCAATATTCTTCACCGCTCGACGGCCGGAACATCGAGATGTGCTTTTCGAGTTGCAGTTCAAAGTTCTCGCCCAGCAGTTCGCGCACGCGTTCTTCCTTTCCCCAATCGAAGGGACTCGAGGGCGGCGGCGTCTGGACGAACGGCGCCATCATTCGGAACATCGCGCCCAGGCCTCCTTCCGGAGTCCAGTTGGCCAGGCCGAGGCGTCCGCCGCTCTTCAGCACCCGGCCAAGCTGCCGCGCCGTCGCGGCATGATCGGGCGCAAACATGATTCCGCAGGTTGACGACACCACGTCGAACGCGCCATCGTCGATGCCGTCGAGGCGCTCGCAATCGCCCACGCGATAGTCGATCTCCAGCCCTTCCGCTTGCGCGCGGGACTTCGCCTGCTCGAGCAACGCCGGCGCGAGATCGAGCCCCGTCACCTTCGCGCCCGCTCGTGCCGCTCGTTCCGCGACAGCTCCCGTTCCGCAGGCCAGATCAAGCCAGCGCTCGCCCGAGCGCGGCTGCAGCCGCTCTACCACCATCTCATGAATATCCGCGATCGTTTCGGTCACCCGCTGATACGGCCCTGAGCCCCACATCGCGCTTTGCCGCTGCTTTAGTTCTTCGTAAGCCATGGCTCAGTCTAATCAAATTGGCGCGCCCCGCACTTTCGACTTCCGGTCTGGATCCAAAATAAAACGCCCTCGCGCATTCCACGCGAGGGCGTTCAATTCACTATTGCCGCCTGCGGCTAGTCGATATCGATTTCGTAGACCTCGACCAGCGCGATCCCGGTGCCGCCGTCGGCCCCAGTCACGACCGTTGTGTAGAAGCCGGGCTCCAATCGCACGAGCACTGCCGCCTCATTCGGATCGGTGGGCGGAATGCCTGTCGCAATGATCTGAGCGACGTTGTCGTTCGTCTGCCAGTTATCGTTTTCCTTCAGCAGTGTCTGATCTTCGAATAACTGAAGCCTCGGGTCGGCCAGAACCGGGCTAACCCCAAGCGCGGTGAGAGATGGTCCCAAGGCTCGGATCAGAACCATTTTCGGTCCACCAGTGATGATGAAACCGCCGATTAACTGGCCCATCCCTGTATTTACAAACCCGCGGGTGGAGATGTTCGCCAGATGGTTTGCCGACGATTCGTCTGCAGCCCGAATCGTATAGACGTCGCCCTTCCAAGTGAAGGTGCCGAAGATGACGCCGTGGCTAAACCTGAGATCCCCCGTGATCACCTCGCCGGTGACGAGGGTTACGGTGAACGTCGCGTGAATTGTGCGCTGGTTTGGGTCTGTGTCCTGATCATCTTCGTCCTCACCTGGGGTTGGTGAAGCCGTCGGCGTCGCGGTTGGGGTGGGCGTCGGCGTTGGTGAAGCGACCGGAGTGGGCGTTGGTGTCGGAGTTGCATTGGGGGTCGCACTCGGAGTCGCGGTTGGCGTCGGAGTCGGCGTCGCGTCCGGCACGATCGTAATGGTGCCGAAGCCACCAATCGTCGTCTGCCCGTGTTTACCCGTCAGGAAAATATTCCCCTGCGAATCGATCAGCATTTTGGTGTTAATATTCCCGGCGGAACTGTGGGCGGGCGCGGTATATCGTCCCGCGATCTCTTCCGTCGGGCCAAACGCATCGACGCGATTGGCAGTGATGGTCTGACCTTTGTAGGTCGCCGTGATGGACTCGTCGGTGATCGTTCCGGTTATCGTCGACTTGTCAGCCGTCTTTAACGAAAACGTGCCGTTGCTCCCCGCGCCACCGTTGGCGTCACCCGATTGCTGCCCGGCCACGTCAAAGAAGTAAGCCGAAATGGCGTGGTTGCCCTGGACGAAGAAGACAATCTTGCCCCCTCCGGCGAGATCTCCCTCGTAAAAACCTCGTTTGCTTTCGGCTCCCAACGCCGGCGCTGCCAAAGCCAGCGCCATGGCCAGCACCGGCAAATATTTCACTAGAATACCCTTCATAATTCCTCCCATTTGATTGTTAGTGGACTCGATAAAATACGTTCCCGAGTAAGTCGCGGCGGACGTATTCGACGATCGCTCTCTTTGCAGCATGAATCACGCTGAAGACTCGTTTTTCCCTCGCGTTTTGAAGTCATTATCCGCCTTTGAAATGGTGTCGCTCCGCGGCGTTCAACCTAAGTGGTTCAACCCCAGGACGAAGGTTTCTGGAGCACGGTTGTTGCACCGACCACGGCTCCGCCTTTCTTGCCGCTAGGCCGGCAATCCCTGGCGCGCGATCAGTTCCATTTGGTCGCAAAAACGATTCAGTTCGCTGACAGTCGTGTAAATATTTGGCGTAATCCGAAGGCCCTGAAACTCCTCGTGCATGATGGGCGTGACGAAGATGTGGTGCTTGGCGAACAGATATTTGCCAATGGCCTCAGAGTTTATCCCTTCGATCTCAACATTCGCGATGGCGCACGATTGATTTGGCTCGAAGGAAGTGTGGAAGCGGATCTTGGGCACATCCTTGAGCCGGTTCATCCAGTAGCGTGACAGGTAACGCAGGCGCGCTTCCTTCCGTTTGCCGCCAATGCCATTGTGAAAAAGCAGCGCCTCGCCGATGGCGAGCTTGATCGCGGCCGAATGAGTGCCGATCTCCTCGAACTTGCGGATATCGCCTGCCTGCTTCGATTCGGCGGCCATCAACGGCCAGAGCTTTTCGATCTTGTCCCGCTTCACGTAAAGCATTCCCGTGCCTTTGGGAGCGTAGAGCCACTTGTGCAGACTGGTGCCGAAGTAATCGCAACCGAGGTCCTTCTGTTTGAAATCGAACTGCGCGAAGGAATGGGCGCCGTCCACGATCGTCTCGATGCCTTTGGCGCGGGCCATTTCGCAAACCGCCTTCACCGGCGTGATCTGGCCGGTGATATTGACCTGATGCGCGATCAGGATCAGGCGGGTGCGATCCGTGATTCCTTTTTCGAAGGCGGCGGTAATCTCGTTCAGGTTTTTGGGCGGAATGGGAATCTGGATCAACTTGAGCTTCAAGCCTTCCCGCTTCTCACGTTGGCGCAGCGTCGTGAGCATGCGCGGATAATCCTGGGTGGTGGTGAGAATTTCGTCGCCCGCCTTGAAGTCCATCCCCATCAGGAGAATCTCGAGCGACTCGGAAGCGTTGCGCGTAATCGCTATTTCTTCGCGATCGCACCCGAAAAGTTCCGCCAGACCGGTGCGGATCGTTTCCGATTGCGGCTCCAGAATTTCCCACATGGTGTAGGCCGTGGCGTCTTCCTGTTGCCAGGTGTAACGCACGAGCGCCTCGGTCACGATGCGCGGGCTGGGCGAAACGCCGCCGTTGTTCAGGTTGATGATTCCGCGCGTGACGGTGAACGCATTCTGGATGACGGCCCAATAATCCTCGTCCATCGCCGCCTCTTCCGGCGTCAGTTTCGCGACGCTTTTCGTGGCGGCCTCGACCGTTTTCTGCAGCGAGGCGACGGTCGCCGAAGAAAGCGCGGCCAGGCCAAGCCCTTTGCCGGCCAGCGCCAGGAAGTCGCGTCGAGTGGGCATCGCCACGGGAGGCATTCAAGGGGGTTGGGACGCGGGATGCAATCATTGTCTCAGCCGGCTGGCTTCGTCGCGGGCCATCCGCTAAACAAGTCGAGATTCTCGCGACGAAGATGCGATATCGTAATGCTCTGGCGATCTTCTGCCTGTTAACCCTGGCCGCGCTCCTTTGTCTGTGGCGCGTCCCGGCCGATCCGCCCGGTTTTTACATCGACGAATCGTCGATTGCCTACAATTCGCACACCATCTCCCAGACCGGCCGCGATGAATATGGCTCCGCCTGGCCGCTTTTTTTCCGAGCGTTCGGCGAGTACAAAAATCCAACGCTGATCTATCTCCTGGCGGCCTTCTTCAAGGTGACCGGCCCGAGTATCGCCGTAGCGCGCGCGTGTGTGGCGCTGCTCGGATTGCTCACGGGAGTTGTTCTCGGATTGCTTGCCTGGCGAATGACGAGGAGCTTGCTCGTCGCTGCGACAGTCGCTACGGCGGCTTGGTTGACTCCATGGTTGTTCGAATCGAGCCGGGTCGTGCTCGAGGTCGCCGCTTATCCCTGCCTGGTCGGACTTTTTCTTCTGGCCACATGGAACGCGTCGCGAAGAACAAAATGGTCGTGGGGCGACATCGCGGCGCTCACCGTCACGCTTGCGCTCGACAGGCGGCTGGCGGGGTCTCCTTACCGTCTGGTCTAGTTATGGCGTGTCGCTGATCCCAATTTTGATTTTCCACCAGCGCAACCCCGGCGCGCTCACCAACAGGTTTCGGGACCTGACTTACGTGTCGGCGGACAAATCCATCTGGGCATCGTTCGGCGAATTCGTGCGCCGCTATGGTGAGGACGTTAATCCGATGCGCTGGCTGTTTACGGGCGGCACGGACCCGCGAGACCATCTTCCCGGGACCGGAAGCATGCTCGCTGTTATCGTCTTTTTGGGACTGGCCGGGTTGTGGCTGGTCCTGCGAAGCGATCGACGCAATTCCTGGTGGATTTTCATTCTTTACGCGCTTGCCGTCTCGGTCGTCCCGGCCGCCCTGATGGAAAATGAATTCGCGCAGCTTCGCCTCATCGCTTTCCCGGTTCTCTTTTTAGTCCTGACGATTCCGGCGCTAGCATGGCTGATCGCGGTGCCGGAGGGGCGCAACGAGCCGTCGCTGTCGAAGCGCGTCGTCGCTGGCTTGGTTTTGCTGATGATGGTGAGTCAGGGACTCTATTTTCAATGGCGTTATCATCGAAGTGTCGCTGACTTCTGGTATGTGTTTGACGCGCGGTTCCGCGCAAAGTTCTCGCGCCTGCGCTGGCGGCCAATAACGACACTCTCTATCTCGTCGATGAGCCAGGAAAGTCGGGCTACATCCAGGCGCTTTGGCATGGCGGGCTCGCGCATGTCGAACCGAAGCGTTTTGTCCGGCTCGATGCGGGTGCTCCAGTTCCGCGAGGCGGAATCGCGATTAGCACCGAAGAGGATTGCGATGACTGCCGGCTGATCGCCCGAAGTCTCAACTACCTTGTCTATGCCGTTCCGCCTTATCCGGTCCTTCAGGCCGAACCGAAGAAGCCGCTCGAAGTTTTCCGTGCCTCCATCTCCGCCGCCAACCCTCGGAGGCTTCTCAGCTCGGGAAAGGAGATCGCGCTCGATATTCTGGTAAAAAATACAGGTGCAGTGGAGTGGCCGAGTGTGGGCGAAATGGATGGCCGTTACGGTGTGAAGATTTCGACGCGCTGGCGGCGGAAGAGCGACAACGTTGCCGGCGAGAGCGTGTATGAGAAAAGCGTGCCGTACGACATTGAGCCCGGCGACACAGCTGGATTTTCGTTCGAGCTCACCCGGCCAGCCGACGCAGCTGGCTGGTGGCTGGAAGTCGACTTATTCCAGCAGGGTGTCGGTTGGTTTGCCGATCAGGGCTCGGAGCCTTTGAGGCTAAGCGTGGAGCCAAATTTATAGAGCGGGCGCGTCCGGTCTTTCTAGTTGATTTCGAGGGCGGGCCCTGTTGATGTCCCGGCACGTCGGTTCAAGGAATGTCCGGCAAAACCATTCATAAACCGTTTGAGTATCGCCAAGGAGAAAACCGATCAGGCAGTGCCGCCGAGCGCGATAAGCGCCAGCCCTGACACTTTCATTACGGGCGTCCGGATGCGGATCTTCCTGGTTTCGTTCACCCTGCTTTTCTTCGAGCTGCTCTGCATCCGCTGGATCCCGGCCTACGTCAGGTATCTCAGCTACTTCACGAATTTTATCCTGCTCGCTTCCTTTCTCGGGATGGGGCTGGGGCTTCTGGCCGCGCGGCGGGCCGCATTCCGGTTTCCTTCCTTCCCGGTCATGGTGTTGCTGCTCACGGCGGTCGTGGCGGTGAATCGGTTCGAGCTCAATATCTCCACGACCGATGTTCTCTATTTCGGTTCCGGCACGCACGGCTTCGCGCAGGCGGAGAGCTTTATTTTGTTGCCGCTGATCTTCACTTTCGTCGCGGCGGCATTCATTCCCCTCGCCCGGACGCTCGGCTCGCTCTTTACCCAAACCGCCCCGCTCACGGCCTACACTTTCGACATCCTCGGCAGCCTCGCGGGCACGGCGGCATTTTTCCTTATCGGTTATTTCGCCCTTCCGCCGATCTACTGGTTTGGAATCCTCGGCCTGCTGGTTCTGCTTTTGAGCGCGAACAAGGGATGGATCGGCTCGACCCTGCTGATGCTCGCCGCCGCGGCGATCGCCTTGTTCCTGCAGCGCGGCACCTACTGGTCGCCTTACTACAAAATCACCCTCACGCCCGCCACGCCCGCCGGCTACAACCTCGACGTCAACAGCATCGGCCATCAGAGCATGATCCCGTGGCGCGAACAAGGAGCCGTTCTACCGCCGCGTCTACGAGCTCTTTCCCGGCGCGTCGTTCGAGCGGGCGCTCATCCTCGGCGCTGGCAGCGGCTCCGATGCGGCCACAGCTCTGGCCAATGGCGTCAAGTCGGTGACGGCGGTTGAGATCGATCCGGTCATCATGAAACTCGGCGCGCAGTTCCACCCGGACCAGCCCTACGCCGATCCGCGCGTGCGTCTGGTGAATGCGGACGGCCGCGTCTTCCTGCGCAACACGAACGAGAAATTCGATCTCATCATCTTCGCGCTGCCGGACTCGCTGACGCTGACCTCGAGCATCGCCAATCTGCGCCTCGAGAGTTTTCTCTTTACGCAAGACTCGCTCGCCGCCGCGCGGGACGCCCTTTCTCCGAACGGCGTGCTCGTGCTCTACAATTATTACCGCGAGCCATGGCTGATCGAGAAACTGGCCAGCATGGTCGGCCGCACTTTCGGTCGCGACTCTTTTGTTTCTACCTACGGCGGCCAGGGGCGCGGCGCGGTGATCGTGAACGGGCCGAGGTTGAGCGAGATCCCGGCGGGAACCTTCGGGCTTTACCGCGAAGAAACGTCCTCCACAGCCGACAAGGAGTTGCGCGTCACCGGCGAAGGATTCTTTGCCGCGACCGCAATACCGCCGGCAACGGACGATTGGCCATTCATCTACCTCCCGAAAAAATCATTTCCGAGCATTTATCTGCGCGGCCTGGCGGTGGTCCTCGCTGATTTCGCTGGCCGGGATCTTTTGGGTGGCGCCGCGCAGCACGCTTCAGCGGTTCGACTGGCACATGTTCTTTCTCGGCGTCGCCTTCGCTCTCCTGGAAGTGAAAGCGCTGACCACTTTCGCGCTCCTTTTCGGCAGCACCTGGAACGTCAACTCGCTCGTTTTCTTCGCCATCCTGGCCAGCGTCCTGATCGCCGTCCTGGTCAACGCGCGGTTCACTTTTCGCCGGATCTGGGTTTTCTACCTGCTGCTCTTTGGCATGCTGGCCCTGAACCTCGTCGTTCGACCGGAAACCTTGCTCTTTCAAAACGCGATTGCGCGTTACGTGATCGCGAGCTGTCTTATCTTCGCGCCGGTCTTCTTGGCGAACGTGATTTTCTCAAACTCGTTCCGGGAAACCGAGACCGCGGATGTGGCGTTCGCCTCGAACCTGCTCGGAATCATGGTCGGCGGCATGCTCGAATACTTCAGCATGCTGACCGGCTACCACCTGCTTCTCGTCGCCGTAATCGCGTTCTATTTTCTGGCGATGGTGTTGCGAGGCCGCCCGCGATCAGGCCGAGTGGTGTAGGGGCGGCTGTCTCCAGCCGCGATGAGGAGTCCGCGAGTGGGGACACCCGCCACTACAACATCCGCGGGATCAACCGATCGCCCCCATTCTGTTCTCAATGTGATTCTAACTGTTCCCAAACTGTCTTGCTGGGCTCGGGCCGCCATATGGAATACCTGTTCCGCTCGCAAATTCCATGATGTACCAAACAAACCGGCCAACCTCCCAAACACGCAGTAGTTTTCGTCGACCAATCCCTCCCCGAACGGGCATGCGCACTGCTAAGTCAAAGGGCGCCATGAGGCTTCTCCATCTCAGCGTTCCAATCCTTGTTTTTACTGCGTCTCTCCTGACCCCGGCCGGGGCGAAGGCTGCTCCCTCCATCGTCGTGAGCGTGCCGGATCAAACTCTCGCCCTCGTCGATAAGGGCGTCGTCACCGCGCGCTTCCCGGTCTCGACCTCAAAGTTCGGTCTGGGCGACCGTCCCAATACCTATGCTACTCCGCTCGGGTCGCTGGAAATCGCGTCCAAGATCGGCGCCAACGCGCCCATGGGCACCGTCTTCAAGTCCCGTAGGCCGACCGGTGAAATCCTGCCGCCGAATGCCGCCGGGCGCGACCCGATTGTGACCCGAATCCTGTGGCTCCGCGGACTGGAAAAAGGCAATGCCCGGGCCTACTCGCGGAACATTTACATTCATGGAACGCCTGTCGAAAAGCTCGTTGGGCGCCCGGTCAGTTATGGCTGCATCCGGATGCGTTCGAAGGATGTCGCCAGCCTGTTTGGCGCGGTCAATGTCCGCACGAAAGTTGCGGTGCTGAATACGAAACTGAATCGCGCGGTCGCGCAGGCGACGCAGCAGGAAAAGGCCGCCGGGACTCAACTCGCTGCGAAAAAGACTTTGCGTTCACGCACCGGAACGAAGATCGCTGCAAACGGATCGCACTCCGGAAGCAAGATCGCCGCGAACTAGGCAAAAGGCTTGCCGCAACGCCGGCAAAAACGCGCCTGCGCGATCTGATTCCACGGTCTCGCAATTGGCGCAGACCCGGGCATCCTTGGCTCTCGCGGCGTGGCGCAGCTCCATGGAAAAGATGCCGGTCGGCACGGCAATGATTCCGTAGCCCATGATCATGATGACGCTGGCCATGAGCTGGCCGAGCACCGTGTGCGGGGTGATGTCGCCGTAGCCGACGGTGGTCAGCGTGACGATCGCCCAATAAACGCTCTGCGGAATGCTGGTGAAGCCATTGGCCTCCCCCTCGATCAAATACATCAGCGTCCCCATCACGATCACGAGCGCCACGACGGTGAAGATGAAGACCAGGATTTTGCGCCGGCTGGCGCGCAGGGCGGTCACGAGGGTGTCGGTTTCCTCGAGGAAATGGGCGAGCTTCAACACGCGGAAGACGCGCAGGAGCCGCAAGACCCGCACGACCATCACGTAGTTGGCCGAGGTGAACAGGTTGATGTAGCTGGGTAGGATCGCGAGCAGATCGATCACGCCGTAAAAGCTCAGGGCGTATTGCCACGGGCGCCGCACGCAAAGGAGACGAGCGATATATTCGAGCGTGAAGAGCCCGGTGAAAATCCATTCCAGATCGCGCAGCAGGATGGCGTATTCGGTCTGAATCGATTTCACGCTCTCGAGCATCACGACGGTAATGCTGAGTCCGATCGCAATCAGCAGACTGACATCGAACACTTTTCCGCCCGGTGTTTTGCTCTCGAAGATGACGCAGTAAAGCCGCCGCTTCCAGAGAGGCTGATCGTCGGTGGGGCGGTCGTCCGGGGATGGGCGGCGTTTTTTCATGACGCGGTCACGCCATTGCCACCAGCAACAGAGCGATGGCCGTGGCCAGAACCAGGAGCGGGCCGGCCCAGACGATGCAAAGATAGAGTTGCTCCTGCACGTATTTGCCGAACGCGCGTTGCACCAGGTTGAACCGGAACAGGGTGATGATGATGGTCAGCGCCGCGCCCAGCATGAGGTAGTTCAGTCCAAACAATCGGGTAACCGTGTTATCGGCGTCCCCCAGCATCGGATAGGCGGAGTTCACGGTAAAATTGAGGGCGATGACGGCGAACAGTCCGCCGATGACGATGTTGCAGAGCTCGAAGGCGTCGATCTGAAATTCGCCGTCCTTCACCTGGTTCATGTAAATGGCCATAAGCGGGATGAGGAGCGAGGCAAACAAGGGGATGAAAATCGGCGCCATGGCCATGGTGAACTGCCGCCGGATCAGCAACTCGACCCACAAGCGAGAATGCAGGACGCCGTATAAACCAGGCAACGGTTCCCGGCGGATGTTGGTAAGCCCTACCTGCCATCGATCGAGATTCCGGTCGGCGCCGGCAGTGCTGAAGGTGAGATCGTCCTGGTGGTAATCGAGCGCGACCCGGTCCTGATCTTCGCCGCGCACCACGACTTCGGCGGCGAGCTTTTGCTGATCGAACGGAAAGCGCTGGGGATCGAACGTAGTCGTGAATTTCGAGCTCGTGCGCTGCATCAACTCCACCCGCCCGTCAGGATAAATCCGCAATGAGACGGCGCGAAACGTCGGACTCCCGATCGTATTCGCCAGTTCCACTCTGGGTATCCACATTTGCGCCATCCGCGCTTCGGCCGCCGCGTCTTTGAAGCTTTGGAAGAGGGAACCGTCCTCTTTCGGATACGCCACGCGTGCATCCTGCCATCGCAGCCGCAGATCCACCGTGGCGGTGCACGATCTTTCCGTTTCATCGACCTCTGCGATCTGCTCGAAGCGAAGACCGGTGCGCACGATAACCGGCAGGCCGCCGGCGAGCGGCAATGACGGGGCCGGCTCTGCCAGGCTCGTTAATGCGGACAGAGGGAGGAAAATGAGCAGGCACGCCCAGCGCGTCGAGTGGAGCGCGGACTTCCCCATCATTTCTCTTCCTTGTCGGCTTCTCTAAGCCGCTCGTAAGTCGCGGCCAGATCCCGCATTTCCTGGCAAAGCGTCTCCGGCTGCTCGATCGCTTGCGACCTGTCGCCTTCGGCGAGCGACGCGAACCGCTCGTTGATCATTTGAATCGGCCGCAGCAGAAATCCGCGGATGACGACCGTGATCGCCACGGCGAGTGTCACGATGGCGAAGAGAGCGAGCAACGATTGCCAGACGAGCGAGCGTCCGGAAGCGGCCCGCGACGCGCTGAAATCTTTTGCCACCGCGAGCAGCCCCAATGGTTCTCCCGCCGGATCGCGCAGCGGCAGGATGAGAGCGCCGTAAGTGATCCCGCGCAGCTTCCGGGTGAATCCCTCCTCCACCACATTGATCACGTCGGCCTCCGTGGCGAGGTCCTTCATCAGCGCCCAATGGGTGGAATGGAACTTGATGAATTTTCCGCGGCGATTTTCCTCGGCGAGGATTTCGCCCGGCAGGTCGGTGGCAAACTTCCGGAGCGGCTCTTCCGCGATGAAGAGCGCCAGCTCGAGCTGATAGGTCGCTTTCAGTCCATCGAGGATCGGATTGAAATCCATCCCGACATCGAGCGATCCGCTGGGCGCGCCGGCCAGATCGGACATTGGGACCACGCCAAAAATCGCCGGCCCGGTCCGGGCCACTACCAGGCCTTTGCGGGCCAGCCGGTCGGCATTCACCGCGACGACCATCGGCCGGAATTTACTCAGGTCGTCGCCATGCCGGGTGGGCGCGTGTAAGCGCAGGAACGACACCGCATCCGGGAGGTGGAATTGCATTTGATCGACGCCATACTTCGACTTCTGGATCTCGAACATCGGCCCGCATTCGGCCAGCAACCCTTCCCGATCCCGTTTGGCGAACAGGTCGCGGACTCGCGGCAAATTCGCGACCATGTCGGCCCGCGCCATCGCCCGATCTTCCGCGGCCCGGAGGCTCGCGCGCAGGATCGTGCGCATGAGGTCGAACTGGTTTTGCTCGACCGCGTTGGTCAGGTTGTGAAAAAGCCGGTTCGAAAGAAAGGCGAGGGTGACGACCACGACGATGACGATGATGATCAGGGCCGCCGGCGCGGCGCGGCGAAAGGTTACATTCATGAGCAGAGTCGGCGTGCCTGCCACCACGGAGCAGACGCCTAAGCGTTTAGCTGTCGGTTCTGGAAAAGAGAAGCGGATTCGCGGCGCGGGGCGACGCCCTGGAGCAGCCCCGAACGCTTCGGGGCTCGGTGGCTAACAGGGATGCAACGTATTCCGCCGCGTCGCCCACGGGGCGACGGCTACAGGATCGGAAAGAAAGGCCGGGAGGTTATCTCGTCTTGCGTTCGTTCACCGAGACGATCTGGAGATCGTCGGTGCCGGCCTTTTCGAGCACGAGCGTTTTCAGGACTTTGCCGGCGGATCGCTTGGACCGTTCTGCAATTCGTAGCGCAGGGGGAACGTCACCTTTAGCTTGTCGTTGACCGGGCTAACCTCCAATTCGCCGGCCAGCGTAAAGGCGCGTTGCGGCCAACGGTTATTGTAACGCTGCAAGTCTTGCCGGATTTTTTCCCGAGCGACGCCGCGTTCCCCATAATAGTCGACGCGATCGGCGAAGAATTCTGTTTCCGCCCCAACCTGCGGGTCGAGGCCGGCCAGGACGAAGGCCGCGACATAATCCTTGAGGCGGTCGCGATCGTAGCTCGCCGGAGCAGTTATGGTAGCGGCAGGCGGCGGCCCGGCGGCAGGCGGCGCCGGGCTGGTTTCAGCCACCTGGGGTGGGCTCGGTTTAGGAGCTTTCGTCGTCTCTTCAGCCAGGAGCCGTTCGATGGACGCCTGGTCGCTCTTGCGCAGGTAACGCCAGACATCTTCGCCAAACTTCGGCGTGGGAATTTTGGGCGCCGTTGCAACCACCCCCAACGCGTGGCTGGTCGCGGCATCAAGCTTTCCGGTAATCGGAAGTCCATTTCGAATTTGATAACGCGTGACAGCTGCCGCCGTGTCGCTGTCGTAACGGCCGTTCACTTCGCCGAAGTAAAAGCCACCCGTCTTTAATCGGCTTTGCAGTGCGCGCACATTTGCATCGGCGCGGACCGAACAAACGGCACCGAGGCTCACCAACAGAAAACAGAGAAGGAATCGTTTCATCATCTTGAAATCGGATGTCGGCGAGTGACTGCGCGGGAGCGCAATTCGAAGCGCGCCTTCCCGGCATTTGTCGGTTTCGTGGTCTGATTTGGCTTCGAATGGGCGAAAGGCGAGGAGCGTGCCCGGCAAAGACGGAAGACCTGTGCTCGGGGAAAGAGACTTTGGGGATCAGGAAGCCGCCACCGGACTTCCAGCCGCTATGGGATTGGGTCCAATCCCGCGGAATCTTCTCGCCGCAGTAACCCGTGCTGCGTTAGGCCGGTTGCCTTACCGCCTGGTCGGCGGAGCAAATCTTGCGGGCGAGGCCGCGGGCTTCGTCTTCGAGCGAACCGACACTGAAATCGCGGGAGCTGAGCCGATCGCTCAGATATTCGGCAACGAATGCCTCGAGGCTGCCGCTGCGTTCGCATTGCGCGACGTGCACCAATTGATGCAGGAGCAGCTCACGGTTCTGCCAGCTATCGGCACGGATGATAATTCCGTAGCCAATGGCCACGCCGCGGGAGGCGTCGGTAATGATTTGGGCGCGCCGCGCCGCGTCGGCTAGATCGTGGTCTTCGGGAAGAGGAATGCGATCGACCACGAGCACGCGGACCCGGGCTGGATGGTTCACGCCGGCGCGGCCGGCATCGGCCAGCTGGTGGGGAGCCAGGGGGGCGCCATGTTTGAGAATATACGCTTCCTGAGTTTTCGCCCATTGATAGGCGAGGGGTGCAAGGCGCTCGAATTTTTCCTGGTCGATCATACGGCGGGGATTAAGTGGCCTTGATTCCCAAGCAGGTGCCATGCAAAGGGATCGTTTCTAAGGATTGGGACCGAACTTGCCGCTGAGGACTTGCCAATTCGTTATGGTTTCACCCTCTTGGACTTATATCCAAATGGACCATGGCCACGCGCCCGCCCCGGGACGGCTCATTTCCCGGCGTTTTTCCGGTTTCCCGCGATCGGGAAGAGCTGCCAACGTCGCTAATCTCGGTTCCGTTATTGAAGAAGCGCTCAGGGCTTCGCGTTTCCAATCGTCCTCTGTTCTTCCGATGGCGCAGCCTTCGCGCTGGGTGAACGCTCGTAAAAGCTCTAGGCCTATTATCCAGCTTGCTTTTCGAGATCGAGGGGGCGTAGGATTGGATTTGTGAAAATTATAGGAACCTTTGGCGGTGTGGTGATCGCCAGTATTGCACTATTGCAACCGGTGGAAGCCGGTTCGAGGGGGGGAGGCGGACGATTTTCTTCGGGGCATTCCTCGATGGGCGGGGCGCGAAATTTTTCTGGCTCCAGCAGTTTTTCCGGTGGCGGTGCTCGTTTTAGCGGTGGCGGCGCGCGCTATAGCGGTGGTGGAGCGCGCTACAGTGGTGGTGGAGCGCGCTATAGTGGTGGTGGAGCGCGCTACAGTGGTGGCGGCCCGCGTTATAGTGGTGGCGGCCGTTATAGTGGTGGGGGCCCGCGCATTCATAATTCGTCGGCTCGGTTTTCATCCGGGACGACGTTTCGGCACCGATCTGGCTCGAACAACGGCCCCAGGTATGCCAACTACAACAACAACCGGTTTAACGCTCCGCGAGTTAACTCCGAAGGGGGCAATCGGAATTGGAATCGCAACGGAAACGGTTCGCGGGTCAACGGCAATCGGAATTGGAATCGCACTGGCGATGGTTCGCGGGTCAACGGCAATCGGAATTGGAATCGCACTGGCGATGGTTCACGGGTCAGTGGCAACCGAAACTGGAATCGCACCGGAGATGGCTCGCGTGGAAACGGCAATCGCAATTGGAACCGCAACGGAGATGGTTCGCGGTTCAACGGCAATTCGGATGGAGTCGTAGGACGTCGCGGCGGCAACTGGAACCGCCATTGGGACAAGGGGCGCGACCATTATTGGAATGGGAATCGCTGCCGTTGGATCAACAATTCATGGGTGATTTTTGCGGCCGGTTTCTATCCCTGGTACGGCTATCCATACGGCTACGGCTACTATCCATATAGCGATTACTATTACGACGATGGGTATTACGCGGACGAGAATTCGCAGCCAGCCGCTTACGATGAAGGGGCAGTGAATGCGAACGTGAGTGAACTGCAGTCCGTCTTATCGCGAGAAGGCTACTACAGCGGAGCGATCGATGGTGTCCTGGGCCCGGAGACGCGGAGTGCTTTGCGGCGATACCAGCGCGATCGCAATTTGTCCGCCACCGGCCAGATAGATCGCGCGACAATGAACGCGCTGGGGCTTCGATAATTGCGTTTCAAATTAGAAGCGTTGGCGCGTAAAGCACGGCCGCGAGTTGGGGGCATGCGCTTTGTCAGGTTCGCGCTCAGCGCGGCTGCTTTCGGCCTGGCTGCGAGTCACGCAGCTTCGGCCGCCGGGCCGGCATTTGTTTTCCGAGAGGTCGGTTATTTTCATCGCTGGTCGCAAAAAGAGCAGCATGAATTCACGCCGGAAAAGCAGGAAGATCTGAAGAAATGGTCGGACATGATGACCGTGAACGGGTACCCCGGTGTCGGTGACGGCGACAGCCTGGCCACGACGGCCAACGCGGTCCTGGAGAACTACAAAAAGCACCAGGCCAAGGTGCTCAAGACCAACTCCGTCCCACGCACGGCGAACCGGGCCGCGGAACATTTCATCGCCGTCGTCTTTGGGCGCCCGGATTTTATCGAGGTGGCATTTGCCCGATTCAAGCTGGTGGATGGAAAAGGATTCTCTTTCGTCTACTCCCATCGCATTTACGGGGAGAAGATTGGAGATCAGATGAGCGCCTGGCTGCTCTCGAATGGAGAAGCCGCCGAAAAGGCGCTGATGGAATGGAGTTCCTATCCCTCTCCCGATTCCCTCAGCAAGGAGCGCCTTTGAACTGAACCCGAAGTGGCACGACAACGCCTGCATGGTCGTGTCGGCCAGCGACCCAGATTTTGCCCAGATCATCCGGCTTGCCGAGAGCGCAAAAGCCGTAAAGCCGTTTGCCGCTGGGCCCGGGCGTTGCGCCTTACGGCGCGGCGAGAGCCGACTTTACGTCCGGGAATAACCGGAAATACTTATCGAGGCGCGCGCTCTCGAGAATGGTCATCACCGTTTCCTGCGCGCCGGCGAGCAAAAAAACGCCGCCTTCGTGTTCCAGACTTTGCATGGCGCCGATGAGCACGGCAATGCCGGAGCTGTCGACGTAAGGGACACGGGAAAGATCGACGACCAGTTTTTTTGGCTTCTCATCGATCATCTCACGCAGCGAAGCGCGCAGCTCCGGAGAAACGTGAAGATCGATGGCGCCCTCGGGGGAGAACACATTTTTTGGCGTTTTGGATTCGGGCATCTTGGCGACGAGCATGCCATTCGGCTCGTCTCAGTGTCAAGACACCGCGGCGCGTTCGGAAACGTCGCTCAAAGAGGACAGAAAAAACGCCAACCGGAAACCCCGGTTGGCGTCTTTGTTAAATTGGAGAATGAAGAATCTGCGCTCGAACTAGGAACTGGTCTTGAGGCTGTTCACGATCTTGCCCACTTCCGCCTGATGTTCCTTCTCCTTCGCGGTCGTGACCCAATAGGTCATGATGACGAGCTTGTCCTTGATCGGAACGAACACGATGCTGACCGCCGCCGGGCCATCTTCATCTTTGCCCTGAAACAGGAGTTCGGTCGCATCCAGGCTGCCGATTTTGAATTTTTCCTCTTTCTTGGTGGACTCGTCGAGCTCCACATTGTGGCTCTTGAGCATCTCAAACGTATCGTCGAGCTCCGCATTCATCCCTTTCTCGCTGCCCACGGCGACGACCGACAGGTAAACCGCGTCGTCCGCGCTTTGCCCGGCCACTCCGCCGTCGATTTCTTTCGGTTTCCAGCTGTCGGGCATGTCGATGGAAGCGATGGCGAATTCGTCGTCCGGGAGTTTGAAGGTTTTGGCATCTGCCGAAAGGACGCCGACCATCGTAAGAGTGAGAAGAGCGAGAAGTTTTTTCATATGGAATTGTTCGGCCCAGTAAACGCCAGCCCATCTCCTCCGGCAAGGCATATCGCCGGGCGGCTCAGAATCTATCTGCTTGGCGAACCATTGTAGCGTTCCAATATTGGCCCGAATTGAATCCACTTCCGCCTAGTCACGCCGAATCGCTGCTCCAACAGGAATTTGCCCGAATTTGTGAAGCAGCCGGCCAGCGCGCGCCGTTTCCCGGTCTGAAAATCAATCCGCCGCTGGCTGTCTGGGAAGCACAATATTTCCTCCTGGGATTGGAAGAAAACCTCTTCTCTCTGGACGAGGAAGGCCAGGCTCAGAGTGAGCTGACGGCGGGTTCTGAAAAAGGCCCCGGTCTCTGGTTTCCCATTTTTTCCGTGGAACGGCCGGCCCGTCTTCTGCGCGAGAACGTTTGTCAGCTGGCCATCCTCTCCTTTCTTGTCCTGGAACGTGGCTGGAGGCGAAGCCAGGTCGTTTTGGAGCGGAGCCGGCCCGAGCATCGCTCCACGCCCCATGGTTTGAATCTGCTGGTCAGATCGTCCGGCGACCGCGCTGACATCTGGGTCGAAGTGAAACGAAGCGCGGTCGAGTTGCAAAAATTGATCGCGGATTTGCGGGCCTGTTCGCGGCGTGGACCGCATGGACACCAGGATTGCGGCTTCCCTCAAAACCATCCGCGCTACGAGTTCTGCAATTTTTACAAACCCGCTTACCTCTGGGCCGTCGCACCGGACGGAGAAGGTTGTTTCCAGATCAACTACGAAGAGAGCTTGATCGAGTTCAAACAGCAGCCGTCACTTCCGCCGCGAAGCGTGATTGAGATGAATTAGTCCTTTCCCTGGACACGGAGTTGATTCGCCGGCTCCCGCTTACTCACTCGCTGCCCTGGCGAGCCCGACCGCCTATCAACGGCCTCCCGGCACGTTCAGTTCCCAGCGGTAACCGTCGGGATCGTAAAACCAGAGGCCGAGGTGCGGGGAGCCGGGCGCCTCCGGCCCGATCTCATCGCCGGGATCCTCGATCTCAACCTGGTGTTTCTTCAGATGCGCCAGCGCCTTTCGAAGAGCCGCCATGTTGGGCAGGTGAAAAGACATGTGGCCAATCGTTTTTGGTGACGGCCTGCCTTTGGACAACGCGATAGTGACGTTCTTGTTGCCCACGGCCACACCATCGTCGAACTCGAATTGCTTCTTCAAACCGAGCGCGCGCTCAAACCATTTCGCGCTCCGCTTCGGATCGCGGACAGCCAGGCCGAAATGACCCACGACTCCGAGAGTGAATGGAACTTTCATAGTCCCGCGGACCCCTCATCTGGGCGCGGAGATTCCTAACGATAATCGCAAAAGTTAGTCAGCCGCGTAGGGCGGCTGACTAACTCTGCTGAAGTACTGCACGCCGCGTTTAGCCGCGGCAAACTTCCTTACGGGGTCGCGGACGGAGAGGGTGACGGCGAAGCGTCGCTCTTCTTGGTCGATTCCTTCTTCGTGGTGGTTGTCGAGGACTCTTTCTTCGTCGCGTCGGTGGTGGACGACTTCTTCTTAGTCGTGGTCGTCTCCTTTTTGGCCGGCGCTTTCTCCGGAGCGGTCGTCGTGGTGGATGTTTCGGTCTTGGTGGTGCAGGAACTGATGAATCCTGCAGCCAGCATTACGGTGATGGAATAAACTAGGGATCTTTTCATAGGTTGGTGGTGTGACGAGGGCGAGAATGTTCGGTCGCCGTAGGGACTGCAAGCAATTATTTGAGGTTAAGAGCCATGTTCAAGACCAAGTCAGTGCACAGCAAAATCGAGCCGAAAAAGGATGGCCTGCGGATTCTGGCCGCCCGCGGGCGTGGGCGCGGCCTGCCCAGTAATCGCTACGACATCTGGATGGCAAACCTCGGACCGAGCGAGCAACTCCGGGATGCCATCCTCGCCGGCAAGATCACGTGGAAGGAATACAGCCGGCGTTACCTGGACGAGTTGCGCGAATCGCCTGAGATCGATCGCCGCAACCAGCAGATCAGGAATCACGGCCAGAAATTTACCCTTCGTTTACTCCAGCATTTGGCCCGGAGGCAAACCATCACGCTGCTTTGCCATTGCGCGGAGGAGGAGCCGCATTGCCACCGGCATTTGCTGAAGGCGTTGCTCGAGAAGAAAATCTAATGTTTGTCGGTGTGGGTGCCGGTTGGCATGAATCAACACCAACAAGTTTGTCATCCCGAGCCTGTCGAGGGACCTCTGATCATGGCGAGGGCGCGGAGCGCCCGAGATCCTCGCTACGCTCGCGAAATTAAGAGATCCTTCGACTTCGCTGCGCTCCGCTCAGGATGACAAAGAGGATTATCCCAGCGCCAGATCGCCGGGTGTAAGCACCAGCCGTTCGACCCGCTGGCCGCCAGCGAGCGCTTCCACAATCTCCGGCACGTCCGCCAGGGTGACGCGGCCATAAAAGAAATGGTCTGGTTCAACCAGGATACAGACACCGCTGGCGCACTGGTCGAGGCAGCTCGCTGTGCAGGCGCGGGCTCCGAGCTTCGCCAGTCCTCGCGCGGTGAGCTGTTCCTTGAGTGCGGCCCGGATCGCTTCGGACCCCTTCTCCGCGCAGCATCCCTTCTCGTGGCCGCATTCACGCCGGTTCGCGCAGACGAAGAGATAACGTTGTCGAAGCGGCACGCCGGCAGGTTCGCAGCCCGCGCCGGCTATTTCAAAATAATTGCACGGCTAATCGCCCACGCGACTTCCGGGACGAAGACGAAGCCGTGCGCGTCCCCTCCCTTCGGATCGATGATGAACTTGGTGCTATCGAGGTTATGGAAGCGCCCGGCCTTCCATTGGTAGGCGCCACCCACCGGTTGCATGGTTTTGGTCGTCTCGAAAATCTCACCGGCCTCCATTTGCTGGGCGCCGTTACTTCCGATTCCGCCGAACGGATCGTCGGCGCCGCCAAAGGCCGAGGACTGGTCGTTGCTGATGCGCGACGCGGCCGGATAAGCGAGTCCCACCGCTTTATCGTTCTTTGTATGCGTGATGAAGATCGGGCCATTCACCCGCTTCTGGTCGACCACGCTGCGGAAAAATCCCTTTTTCGATTTCGAGAAACCATTGTGAGAAAACGCGGCCTGAAGCAATCCCATGCTATGCAGCTTCTTCGTTGTGGAATTTGCGGCTGCCGCGGTCACGACGCGGCCCCCAAAGCTGTGTCCCACGAGATGGATCCGTTCCACTTGCCCGGCCAGCTTGTCGAGGAGCGGCGCCACCCCGGCTTTCCCCACGTTCCCCGCACGTTTTTTCATTTCGAAATAGGTCGTGAGATTCATCAGGTTCGTCACCGCGTTCGAAACCTTGGAAAAAATTTTGCCGAAGAAGCCGGCGGCACTTCCGGCTCCGTGCCCGGGGCCGCTCCCCGCGTTGGCCGGTGGCGGCGTGGGCGCAGGGCCGGAAGCGCTCGCCGGGGTGGGCTTCGAAGCGTTTTCGAAAATAACGCTCGGCTGGCCTTCGAAGAAAACATCCGAGCTGTCCTCGCTGTGCTGTTCCCCCGCCTGGCTGCCATCCGGATCGACCAACTCGCGCAGAATTTTCATAAACTCCTTCTGCGCCTTTTCATCGTGCTCGAGCTTACTGTCCGCCAGCTTCTGCAGCCGTTTGAGCCGCTTGTCGTCGCCCGCATCGTCGAAGAGCGGCGCCGCGCGCTTGATCGCTTCCACCATCACCGCTTTGTCCGTCGCTTTATCGGGCGCACCGAGTGAAGCCGCTCCGCCAGCTTGTCCACCACCGGCAGAAGACTCCGTGATCAGCTGATCGAATTTCTGAGCCGGCCATATAACGCCCACGATGGCGAGCTTGCGTTTCTTGATCTCAGGATCGTTCCCGGCAACGTCGACGAAATTTCCGAAGAGACTCGTGTAGAGCGCTTCCGCTTCTACCTTGTTGTTGTTCCAACCATGCGAAACGACGACCAGATCGGTCGTGCCGGCGGGAATGGTGGGATTATTCTTGGGCGCTCCGTTCTTGTCGAACTCGGCTGTCGTATAGGGGATACCTTTGATGTTGTCCATGGCGGTGGGTTGGAGGCTGGGGTGTTGCGTGAAGAGAAGAAAGTTAGACGGATTGGATGGCGCGCATCAGGTCGACGAGACCGGCGCCCTGGAAATAACGGTCGCGGCCCAGGTCCGTAGCCGTCGAAGTGAAAATCTTTTTTACCAGCTCCGGCTCGCCTTTGAACTCGGTGCGGATGGAGAGAAACGCAGCGATCGCTCCGCTGACATGCGGCGCGGCCATGCTGGTCCCGCTCGTCTCGAAGTATCGGCAAGCCGCATCGTTCTCCGCTTCTTTCGCGACCAGAAAGGAATCCGCCGCCGCGCACGAAATAATTTTTTCTCCCGGAGCGAGCAGGTCGGGTTTGCAGCGCCCGTCGCCGGTCGGCCCTTTTGAAGAAAAGTAGGAAACGCCATAGCGATGCGGCATTTCGCGGTGCGTGGAGCCGACCGTGATGGCGTGCTCCGCGTTCCCGGGATCGTTGATCGTGAGGTCGAGCCCGGTATTGCTCGTTTTACCGGCAAGCAATTGCAGCGTGCCGTAGCCGGTGTTGCCCGCGGCGATGACCACCACCACCCCGGACCGGACGAGCCGGTTCACCTCGACACAAAGCGGGCTATGGCCACAGGCGAACCATTCGGGATCGAACGTATGGCCGAGGCTCATGTTCACGCCGTGAATCTTGATGTCCCGGCCATGATTGTTCTTGATCTGGACATGGTTGATAGCGGCCATCACGTTGCTGGCGCTCCCCTGGCCGAATTTGTCGAGCACTTTCAAGCTGATCAATTTGCATTTAGGCGCCATCCCGCTGATGGCGGGCAACGGTTTCTTGCGCACCACCGGCCGCCCTTTTGCATCCAGCTCTCGCCAGAACGCGAGCATGTCTGTTTCCTTGCTCTGGATGGCGGGAGATTGTTCGCCGGCGATGATCCCCGCGACGTGGGTGCCGTGCCCGTACTCGTCCTTCAACGGCTGGCCTGGCTTGGGCGCGCCGCTGAAGTCCGCATGGAATGGGGACTCGCGATCGATGTTCGCGTGGTGCGCGAAGTGCGGATGGTCGGCGTCAATCCCGGAATCCATCACCGCCCAGACGATGCCCTTACCCAGTGCGGTGAACGAATGATGAGCGGCATCTACTTTGACCGTTGAAATCGAGCGCGTGATGCAGCTCTGCAGCGGGAAGTCGGGCCAGACATGATAGATGGTGCGGAAAGGCGCCGGGTCTGGTTCGGCCGGAGGGGATTTCGCCACTTTCTTGCCCCGCGCACCCTTTTTTGCAGGGGTTGATTTCGGCTTCTCGGCGTCCGCCATCTCCACCGCCATCTGCTGGTCGATCTCGACCAGCTTTTGGATGACGTTGCTTTGCAGCCGGGCAAAAACGTATTGCTTGATCGGCTCACTTTTGACTTGGTCGATCCCCTGAGCGGGATCGTCTACGCCGCATTCCTTCTTGGCGCGCTCGATATATTTTTCGATCAGCAACTTCGCCGCGGTTCGGGGGTCGGGCTCGGCCGCTTCGGTTCGGGAAAGCCCGACTTCCTTGGCGGCGTCGACGGTCAGCTTGAATTCGAAATTGATGTCGATGATGACGTCGTGGACGTCGGTGGCAGCGTTGCGGCCTTTGCGGGTGGCGGTTCGAGCCTTCTTCGTGCGGGCGGTAGTTTTTACCTCCTGGCTGATCTGGTCGAGCAACGGGATCGCAATAACGGAGCGAGCGAGGATCGAAGGATCAAAGCGTTCCGGGGTGCGTTTAGCAGGACGAGTGGGAGGAGGCATACATCAAGTTCCGGGGCGATCTCAGTTTCGCCAGAAGCGGGCGCGCTGTTCCCAGGCCGCCGCCGCTGCCGCAACCACGACGTTATCTCAGCACGGTTCGCCCCGACCGCGCAAGAAAATTGCGGATTTCTTCTACTAACACAGACGCCCAACGGCCCTCACGGGCGCTTCGCGTCCGTCTCTCCCGCGCGGCGGAAATCCCAATTCCCAAAAACCAAATCCCAGGCAAACCAAAAAATCCCAAAAAACCAAAGCTAGACCGCCGTTCGGGCGTTTCGGATTTTCCCGCTTTGGGACTTACTTGGGATTTGGGTTCTGGGATTTGGGGTTTACGATTTGCGGGTATCAGGCCGCCTTCTCCAATTCTTCTTTCTTCGGCTCGATGATTTCCTTGGCCGCGCGATTACCCGATTCGACGGCGCCATTCATGAACCCGGAGAAATCGCCGCTGGTGTGTTCGCCGGCGAAGACCAGCCGGCCATCCAGCTCCGCGGGTGCGGCGGCGGCCAGCAGCGTCGTGTATTGGCCGACGAGCGGGCAGGTGTAACTGCCGCGGGTGAATTTGTATTCCGGCCAGTTCATCATCGCCCGTTTCCCGTCGAACTTGTCGTTGATGCCCGGGAAGACGCGGTTCAGCTCTTCCTTGAACTTGTCGAAACGCTCCGTCGTAAAATTCTTCGAAGCGGAGCCGCCGAGGAAATTGGTCAGGATGCCGCTCTCTCCGGTCTGGCCGCGGCTGGTTTCCCAGGTGCATTGCAACGGCAGATCGGTGAAGACGCTGCCGTTGTTTTGCGCCGGCAATTTCACCGCTGGATTCCGCCACCAGCGTTCGGTGAAGCCATACATGACCTTTGGAGTTGTTTCCGTAACCGAGCTCCGCGATCGCCGTTCTGCTTCTCTTTGCTCAGGCCAAGCGTTTTTACTCCCTCCACCTGCCGCAGCATCGTGAATGGGATCGCGCAGATGGCCCGGGTGAACTTGAGCGACTTCGTGCCGCCGTCCGTGGCGAAATTCAAGTTCAGGTTCGGCCCGGCCTGGCCGATCTTCGCCAGGCGATAGCCTTTGTTGATTTTCACCTTCCCATCGATCGCTTTCGCGAGCGCGTTCGGCAGAGAGCTGCTCCCGCCCTTGATGCGCTTCGATTCGTCGCTGTCGCCGAAAAGCTTGAAGCCCTGGCTCGTGTCGGCCGACAGATAGGCGATGAGGTTGAGCGCCGATTGCTCGTCCAGATCGCGGCCATACTCGATCGTGTAAGCGACCCGGAGCATGTCGACCACCCACTTGTCGACTCCCTTGCCGGTCTCGGTGAGATATTCGGCGAGGCTGATCTTGTCGAATTTCCCGGCCTTCTCGGTGAACTCTTCTTCCGCGTCCAGGATGCCTTCGAAGTCCGCCGCGAGCTTCTTCGCGAACGGTTCGAACGCCGGGATCAGCTCCTTATCGGTGTAATATTTGCCGCCGAAATGATAGAGATCGACGCCCGCGTCGCCGCCTTTGAGCTCCTGAATCTCAACGCCCAATTCTCCGGCGAGCGCGATCAGGTCCTCATGGTTGGTGTCCACCAGTTCGCCGCCGAGCTCGCAGAACATCGCGTCCTTGTTGAAGTCGTTCTTGGTCAGGATGCGGCCGCCGGTGCGCTCGCTGCCTTCGAAGATCTCGCACGGAATGCCGGCTTGATGCAGTCGATAGGCCGCGGTCAGTCCCGCCACGCCCGCTCCGATGATCGCCACCGGATCGCCGCCGCCTGCGCTCGTGCTCGGCGTCGGACTCTCGGCGGCGCGCGCCAAATGCGGAGCGAGACCGCCGGCCGCCGTCAACAAACCGGCCGCGCTGAGCATGCGGACGAAATCGCGCCGCGAAACGCGCGAGGCTTCCTCGGCCTCGAAGAAGAATTCGCGATGCTGCGGATGTTCGTTCAGCCAATGCGCCTGGCGCATCGATCTGCATGAGCTTGCGAAAAAGAGGGGTGCGTCCGTGTGACATAAGTCTTCTCCGGTAAAGGTGCTGAGCGCGTCTTATTCGTCGTTCGTCGGGCCGACGCAGATCAGCCAGAGCTTAAAGAAGTTCATGATCTGAACTTTGGTGAGCTGGTTCGCGTTCAGGTTGTATTTCACCTTGCTCGAACCCGGCAGGTCTTTGCCGGCGACGGATTGCATCTGGTCTTCGTAAGCGATCGTGCCGGTGAGCGACGGGATCGAATTGTCCACGGCGAAGAACGCCTCTTCGTCCGACATCTTGGCGAACGCATCCGCCTCGGTCGTGGCCGGTTTCGTCTTGGCTTCGTTCCAGCGCAGGTTGAATTCGTACTGGCCTTTGCCGTTCGTCGCGCGATTCGGATCCTCGACCCACTTGATCGAGCCCGTCACGACGTCCTCGACGTCCTTGCCGTTCTGGTTATACGCGAAACGGATCCCGTTCGTGTAGTAGTTCCCGGTCTCGTAATCGTAATCGAGGTTGCCGTTCACGCTCGTGCGCGGATAGCTCTGCGCGGGACCGATGGCGAGCGCCAGGCTCTCGAAGCGCATCGGATCGGTGTTCTTCACCTCCACCTTCACTTCCTTGCCGGCGAGCTGGCGAATGTAGGTGACGGCGTTCGACGGCTTCTTGCCTTTGCCGATCAACCGTCCGCCGAATTTGTCGGTGAACGCCGCCGCGCGGCCGATCGCATCGACCGCGATGCGGTGGGCGCTGTCCGCCGCGCCTTCCACGGAATAAACGCCATCCTTGATCGGCACCGTGCCGACCCATTTCCCGATGTTCTTCTTCTGCGACATGTCGACCGGGTTGATCACCGCGAGATCGATCCCGTAATTGAGCGCGCCTTTTTGTTCCTGGAAGCCAAGCACGCCGGGGATGTAGGGCGTCCGCTCGATTTTTCCTTTGAACTCGGTGGTCTTGGCCACGTTGAAGGTGAGATTGTAAATGTCTTTCTCGCCCTTTTGCGGCTGGCCTTTCTCGTTCACGTTTTTGCGCGACCGGAAGTCGATGTCCATGGAGCCGGTGATCACACCGGGCTGCGTCAATTTTTCCTGCTCCTGCGCGAGCGCGGTGCCGAACGAGGAAGTGATGAGCAAGGCGGCGAAGGCGAGGCTGCTCTTGACGTTAACGATGCGAAGCAATGGTGTTTTCATGGGATGAGGATCGCGATGATTGCAGGGTCGCCCGGCGAGGACAAGTCCCTTATTGCGCCGCAGATGCGATCCTGGAGCGGTCGATCTTTGCCGCGGAAACGATGACCGCGAAAATCAGCCAAAGGAGCGCGTAAAGGTACCAGAACGCCACGAAGGCGGGGCCTTTGAAGAGGGGGAAAATCAGGCCGGCGCCGACCGTATTTACCGTCGCGTGAAAAAGCATCTGGGCGAAGACGCTGCCCTTTCGTCCGGTTGAAAAGCCAGGTCTGAATGAGCGTGCCGGCCAGCAGTGCGATCAGAAATGCGGGGATGATCGGCAAAGGGAATTCGTTACCCATCAGCGGCAAATGCCAGAGCGCCCAGATCGGCGCGAGGATAAGGCTCGCCATCCACGGCGAATAATTTTTCTGCAACCGCGGGAGCGCAAATCCGCGCCAGCCCGGCTCCTCGCCGAGCCCGATGAAGAGGAAAATGAAAATGAAACGCTCGGGCAATTCCCGCCAGGCCGTGGCGGTCGGCGCCGATGCCACTTGTCCGAATGCGGCCATGATCGCGAGTGCAAACGCGCAAAGCACAACCGGCAATCCGAAGATGACGGCATACCAGCGCAACCCGATCCGACCACGCACAATCCGCGCGAGCAGGTCCCGGATTCCCGGCCAGCCGGTGGCAATTCCCGTCACGATGAGCGCCGCCACAAATGGTCCGAGCGGGTTCGGCCCGGAGGTGCGACCCTGCGCCAGGGCGAGAAACCAGGGATACCAGGAGAGCAGAAAGGCGAGCAGGAAGAAGATGGGCAATTCGCGGTGCGCCACCGCCTCGCGCCATTTCGCCCGTGACCCCGTTTCAATGGTTAGGCCAGCATTCATTCTATCCTTGTGATGCGCGAGCGGGACGTCGCGGATTCAAAAAAGCGATTGAGGAGTAAGCGCGCGCACGGCGGACGGATTTGGATGGAATTGTCGCGTCTGTCTGCGTTAGAACTGTCCTGTGAACCCCGTTCCCTCCTCGCTCCCGGGCCAGTTTCGTTGAGCGATGGACGCGTTAGACGAAATCGCGGAGGCGGTCGCCAAAGGGCAGTGCATTCTCTTTCTCGGCGCGGGCGTGCACTACGGTCCGCCGGCAGGCGCGCCGCAGCCGTTCTTCGATGCCTATCCGGAAGCTGAAGCGCCCACCGCTCGGCGCGGCGCTATCGCGGAAGCTGGCGGAGGAAAGTGAATACTTGAAGCGCTTTCCCGGCTGGGACACCGGCGATCTCAAGCGGGTCGGCTGGCATTACGAAGACACGCTCGGGCGGAACCGTTTGATGAAGCGGATCAAGGAAGAGGTGCACGTCGGCAAGATCGCGTCGCCGGCCGTCCGAGGCCTGGCTGCGCTCGATTTTCCGCTCGTGATGACGACGAATTTCGACCAGCTCTTCGAGCAGAGCCTGCGCGCTCTCGGCAAGCAACCCCAGCTCTCCATTTACAGCCCTTCATCCATGAATCCGACCGAGGATCCGACCGACGATCCCACCCCGGAAAACCCGCTGGTCTGCAAACTCCACGGCGACGTGGACGATCCGGAATCGGCGGTGGTGACGGACGAAGATTACATCCAGTTCGTCCTGCGCATGGGAGACAAGGCGCCGTTTCATCCGGTGCCGGAGACGTTTCTCTATCGCTTCAAACGGTGGCCGACTCTTTTCATCGGCTACAGCCTGATCGATTTTAATCTCCGGCTCCTCTTCAAGGCGATGCGGGTGAATCTCGACCCCGCGCTGTTTCCCGAAACCTATTCGATCGATCCGAAGCCCGACCAGCTCATCGTGCGTTATTGGAGCGACCAGCGGCGCTACGTCCGCTTTGTCACGCAGGATGTCTGGACGTTCGTGCCGGCGCTCTACGAGCGGATCAAGAAAGCCCCGATGCCAGCATGATCGACGCTGCCAAAAATGCCGTGGCCCCGCGAGCCGTATCGCGGCATCGAGCCGTTCCGCTTCATCGATCGTCCCATCTTTTTCGAGCGGCGCGACGAAACGCGGCGGCTCATTCGGTTGGTCTCGATCTATCGCGGCACCCTGCTTTACGGCGAGTCGGGCACGGGCAAGTCATCGGTGATCAACGCCGGTTTCATTCCCGCCATGCTCGAGGAAGGCTTTCTGCCGGAGCGTTTGCGCGTGCAACCGCTGCCGGGCGGCGAGCTGGTGGTGGAACGCATCGCGCTCACGGATGAAGGCGCGGCGCCCTTTCTCCCCTCGCGCTTTGCTTCGGATGACGAAACCCGAATCCGGCTCGTTTTCTCGACGGAAGAACTTCGCGCGCGGCTGGCGAGCGAGCACGAAGGCGGGCCGCCGCTGCTGATTTTCGATCAGTTCGAAGAGTTCATCACGCTCTTTGAAGAAGCGCCGGAGAGCCGGGAAAAATTTGTCGAAGCCACCCAGGCGCAAAAGACGTTGCTCAATTTCTTTCACACGCTGCTGCGGGACGAAACGCTGCCGGTGAAATTGCTTTTTGTTTTTCGCGAGGATTATCTGGCGAAACTTTCGAAGCTCTTCACGCTCGTCCCGAATCTGCGCGATCAGAACGTGCGCCTCACTTTCCCGGATTCGAGCGTGTTGAAGAAGCTGATCCGCGGGCCGTTCACGCTTTCTGAAATTCCCCCGGAGCATTTCGGCCGCGTCATTTCCGACGAGCTGGCGGACAAGATGTGCGCGGCTCTGGAAGAACGGAGCGAGACCGGCTCGATTAATCTTACCGAAGTCCAGATCGCCTGTCTCTCGCTCTGGCGCGATCCCAAGGCGGAGTCGCTTTTCGACGCCACGCCGAACCGCGCCGAAGTCATCCAGCGTCTTCTCGAGGGGCACCTCACCGGCTCGCTCGATCGGCTCAGCACCGGCCTCCGCGAACCCGCGGTCGCGATCCTTCGGCATCTGGTCACGAGCGCCGGCACTCGCAATATCGTTCTCGAAGCGGACCTGCTCGAGCGCTTGCGCGTTTGGGAAAAAGTCCCGGCCGAAGCCGGGAAGCGCGCGCTGGCGGAACTCTCGGGACAATCGCGCCTGGTCCGTCGCCAGCGGCGTAACGAGGCCTATTTCTACGATATTACGAGCGAATTCCTGGTCCCGTGGATTCAACGCCAGCGCGTTCTGAGCGACGCGCAGGTGGCGATGCGAAAGTGGCGGAAACGTGTTGTCATCGGCATGGCCCTGATCCTTGGCGTGGTCCTGGCCGTGGCGGGGGCCTCGATTTATTCGTTCCAGATCCAAATCCAGCGCGTCGAGACTGCAGCACAAAAGCAGGAAGCGGCAAGCACCAACACTAAACAGGCTTTGGAGAACCTGGTGGTCTATGAGCAGCGACTCAAGATCGACAAAGTCGATCCCGAACAGAGAGCCATCCAATCGGTAAAAACCAAGGAAGATCTCCCCTCCGATGGGCCAGTCACGCAGCCGACGCCCGGAGTAAATGGGGGCGTGGCGCCACCGGATGCGAATATTTCAGCGGCCGCCGATTTCGTAACGGACAAACTCTTCGTCGGCCACAAGCGTGGAATCTGGAGTGCGCGTTACAGCTCCGTTGAATTTGCCAGGAACCTCCCAGGAAATCCGCGCGGCCTCATCACGGCGGGGAGCGATGGCAAGGCCGGAGTCTGGGATCTCAAAGGTGATGATGATCTCTTTCTTGCCGCACATAAGGGCGAGGTGAACGACGCAATGTTCAATCCTCAACCGCCCTCCAACGGCCGCGGCTGGATTATGGCCACCGCCAGCGACGACCACACCGCGGCGCTTTGGAAAGCGAGTGATCCAACCCAGCCGTTCTTTCTCCGCGGTCACAATGGCCCCCTCACTGGCCTGGCGTGGACGAGCGACGGCCGTTGGCTGGTTACGACGAGCAATGACAAACAAATCCGAATTTGGGATGTCTCGGTGGACGCACCGCAAAAGCCGACCGTGCTGGCCCAACATGCCGGCAGCGTGTGGCAGCCGTGGCTGGTGGAATCGGACGGGAAGACCTGGCTCGTCACGCCCAGCGCTGATGGCACCGCCCGCCTCTGGAGCCTGCCCCGGGGAGAGCCCATCGCTTTTTCCGGCAACACGCCCGCCGACCGCGAAGTGCTCCGCCATGGCGCGCCCGTGCGCCGAGCCGCGATGGATTTCGAGGCTCGCTGGATCGTCACGGCCGGCTCGGATAATCGCGCCATTTTGTGGGACCGCGCCACGGGCGCAAAACTCGCCGTCGTTTCTCATAGCAACGCCGTGCGCGACGTGGCTTTCAAGCCTGAAAGCAGCCTCTTCGTCACCGCCAGCGAGGATAACACGGCTCAGGTTTGGGACGCTGAAACCGGGCAGGGTATCGTGACCTTGAGGGGACACACCGCCCCTGTTTTTTCCGCGCGCTTCACCCCCCACGGCAATGGCGTTGTCACCGTAAGCTTTGATAAAACGGCGCGACTTTGGGATTACCAGACAAAAACCTGCGTCGCGGTCTTACGCGGTCATCTCGATGTGCTTTGGTCGGTCAATTTCGCTCCGTCCGGTAACAATTTCACCACCACGAGCGGCGACGGGACGGCGCGGCTCTGGGATTTGAGCCGCATTCCAGGCGGCAAGCTCTTTCTGCCGGATCCCGAGTCAAAGAATTAAAGGCGCGGCTCCTGTCGCCGTCTCCAATGTTGAATCCAAAGTGACGTCTGTCCGCATCACATTGGAAAGGCCAACCGTATGATTCAGGATTTTCGTTTCGCGTTCCGGCAGCTTATCAAGACGCCAGGGTTCACGATCATCGCGCTTCTCACGCTCGCGCTCGCCATCGGGGTGAATTCGGGGGTTTTCTCGCTCATTAACGGCGTCGTGCTGCGGCCCGTTTTTCCCCTGCGGCCCGACGAAGTGGTCGGCGTTTTCTCCGCGAAACAGAATACCAAGGAGTATCGCCAATTTTCCTACTCCGAATACCAGGTTCTCCGCGAGAACAGCGAGATTTTCGCCGACGTCGCCGCGGTCAACTTTGCCCTGGCCGGTCTCGGCCGGGACGAGGGATTGCGGCGGAGCTTTATTTTCATGACCTCGGAAAACTTCTTCTCGCTGGCCGGCGTGGAGCCAGTGCTCGGCCGATTCTATAACGCGGAGGAGAGCCGCCCGAACGCGAACATTCAGGTGGCGGTCGCGAGCCACAGCTTCTGGAAACGAATGAGTGGCAAACCGGAGTTTGTCGGGAGCACCCTCTTCGTGAACGGGCAGCCCTTTACCGTGATCGGCGTGGCGCCCGAGGGTTTCAGTGGAATCAGCGCCCTCCTGGCGCCGGATGTCTGGCTGCCGCTCGGCGTCTATTCGCAGATGAACAACGCCTTCAGCGACCTGAGCGATATCCAGGATCTAAACCATCCGAAGAGTTATGCGCTAAATGTCCTCGCCCGGCTCCGGCCCGGCCTCACCATCGAATCGGCCCAGGCGCGCCTGCCTGTTCTCGCGCAGCGGCTCACCGCGATCCAGCCTCCCGATTCTACGGGACCGCGAGGTTTGGTGGTCCGAAAACCGTCGCGGACGAGCATCAGTACGGGGCCGGAAGATGATGGGCCGATCACGCTCATCGGCGTTCTGCTGATGGCGATGGCCGGGGCGGTCCTGCTGATCGCGAGCCTCAATCTCGCGAACATGCTCCTGGCGCGCGGCACGGCCCGCGCGAAGGAGATTGCGCTGCGTCTGGCGCTGGGCGCGAGCCGCTGGCGGATCGTCCGGCAATTGTTGTGCGAAGGTTTGCTTCTCGCGCTGATGGGCGGAGTGCTCGGCTTGTCCCTCAGCATGTGGAGCAATGGCGCGCTCGTGCGTTCCATGGGGTCGCTCTTCAGCTCGATGAGCTTTTCCATCATCGTCGATCCACGGCCGGACCTCACCGTTCTCGGCATTACCTTTCTCTTTTGTCTCTTCGCTACGCTCCTCTTCAGTCTCGGGCCGGCCCTGAAAGCGTCCCGCTCCGACCTGGTCAACGATCTGAAACAACAAACCGGCGAGCCCGCTCATCCCGGCCGGCTGAATCGTTTTTTTGCGCCGCGCCATCTTCTCGTCATGGCGCAGATCGCTCTTTCGCTCATGCTCCTCTTTGCCGCCGGTCTGTTCCTGCGCGGCGCCCTGGAGGCCGCGAACACCTCGAAAGGTTTCGATCCGGCCGGCGTCATCGTCACAGAGATGGACTTCTCGTTAGGCAAGACGGACGTGACCCAGGCGAAACGCCTCATGTTTGCCGCGATCGAGCGGGCCCGAAGCCTGCCGGGCGTGCGCGCCGCCGCCCTGGGCACCATGCTTCCTTACGGCAATTTCACCAATACGCGCCGCATCATGGCCGCCAGTGAAGCGCCGGCCGTAAAGACCGACCCGAATGCGCCAGATCCGGGAGCGAACGGATATTATACCGCCATCACTCCGGGCTACTTCGACGCCATCGGCGTCCGCCTGCTCCGCGGCCGCGATTTCACCCAGGCCGAAGCGGAAAACAAAGAGACGCCCGCGCGTGGCGATCATCGATGAAAAGATGGCGACCAAATTATTCCCGAACGGGGACGCGATTGGACAGCGGATCCGTTACACCCAGGCGCCGTCCGATGGTTCGCCCGGCGGAAATGGAAGTGGTCGGGATCGTGAACTGGCACCGGCACGAAGTATCGAACGAAGGCCCGCAGCGCCGGCTCTTTGTTCCGTTGGCCCAAGGTTACAGCAGCAACGTCTATTTCCACGTCCGGTTGAACTCGACCAACCGGAAGACTGTCGCCGCGATGATCCCAACCGTGCGCCAGGCTCTGCGCGAACTCGACCCGACCCTGCCAATCCTGAAGATGACGCCGTTCGTCGATCTCATGGAAAAAAGCGTCAGCCTTTGGATTGTGCGGCTCGGCGCGGTCTTGTTCGGCGTTTTCGGGGGAATCGCGCTCTTGCTCGCCGTGGTGGGCGTCTACGGCGTGAAATCGTACGCGGTGGCGCGGCGCACCCGCGAGATCGGTATCCGCATGGCGCTCGGGCGCTCATCCGCGCGATGTCTTCTCGCTCATCATGAAACAGGGCGCGCTCCAGACCGGGTTCGCGCTCGCGATCGGCCTGCTTCTCTCCCTCGCTGCGGGCCGGGTGCTGGCCCAGATTCTTTATCAGGTGAGCCCGGCCGATCCGACGGCATTGATTGCTTCCAGCGTGCTGCTCAGCGCCGCCGCGTTGCTCGCCTGTTATCTTCCCGCCCGGCGCGCGACGAAGGTGAGCCCGATGACGGCGTTGCGGACGGAATAGTCTAACTTGCCGCGCGTGGCAGCCAGGTCGGCTTCGAGTTTCTGTTGCCGCTCGTTCAACGATTTCAAGCGCAGCTGCCAGCGATGAAGCTGGATGCTGAGCTGATTAATGTAGCCGGTGATCTCGGTCCGCTGCGACTCGTTCTCTTTGAGCTGATTTTGCAGGTCCGAAATCTTGGCCGCGTTCTTCGGCGGCAGGTGCAGGGGGCGGCATGGGAACGGTCGTCGGCTTGCGGCATTTTTCGCAGGTTAACGTCATCCCGGCGGCCGCGGCATCGACCACGAAGGAGGTTGAGCAATGCGCGCAGGCGAAAACGATATCGCTGCTCGGCAGCTGGGAGTTGAAGAGGTCGAGCCGCCGGCATGTTGCATCAGGGCGTAAATTAAGCAGGAGACATACCGGGATTTGTCGCGAGTAAATCGCGGCGCAATCGCCACGCAAGTTCGATCGTCATGGCCAAGTTGAGACGCCGAGACGCCATTGCGCGGCCAGGCACCAGTATGGGACACGATTGTCGTCTTTATGACCTCGTGATCCGCACGAGCTCGATGTGATTAGATCATTTCCTCCACGACATCAACGATTTAGCGCAGCTTGTCTTTGGTCGGAATATGGATTGCTAAAGGAGCGTGCTGGATCGCATCTCGCGATCGACGAAAGGAGCAATTATTATGGCTAAAGTTTTAGGTATCGATTTGGGGACGACCAACTCCTGTATGTCTGTCATGGAGGGCGGCGACCCGGTGGTTTTGGAAAATAGCGAAGGCGCGCGCACCACGCCTTCGATCGTCGCGTTCGCCAAGAATGGCGAGCGGCTGGTCGGTCAGGCGGCGAAACGCCAGGCCGTGACGAATCCGGCCAACACAGTTTTTTCCATCAAGCGCTTCATGGGGCGGAAATTCGACGAGGTCCGTGAGGAAGAGCATCGCGTCCCGTACAAGATCGTGAAGGCCGCCAACGGCGACGCGCACGTGCAAGTCGAGGTGAACGGCGAAAAGAAGACATTCTCCCCGCCGGAAATCTCCGCGATGATTCTGGCCAAGCTGAAGAGCGACGCGGAAGCGAAGCTCGGCGAGAAGGTCACGCAGGCCGTCATCACGGTGCCGGCTTATTTCAACGACTCCCAGCGCAACGCGACCAAGGACGCGGGCAAGATCGCCGGCCTGGAAGTTCTTCGCATCATCAACGAGCCGACCGCGGCCTCGCTGGCCTACGGTCTCGACAAAAAGAAGGACGAGAAGATCGCCGTGTATGATTTGGGCGGCGGCACCTTCGACATTTCCGTGCTCGAAATCGGCGACGGCGTTTTCGAAGTGAAGGCGACCAACGGCGACACGCACCTTGGTGGTGATGACTGGGACAACGTCCTGGTCGATTGGATCGTCGGCGAATTCAAAAAGGACAGCGGCATCGACCTGTCGAAGCAGCCGGACGCGATCCAGCGCATCAAAGAGGAAGCGGAGAAATCGAAGATCGCCCTCTCTTCTTCACAGGAATACGAGATCAACCTGCCGTTCATCACGGCGGATGCGAGTGGGCCGAAGCATATCCAGAAGAAGCTGACCCGCTCAAAGCTCGAGCAGCTCACCGACGCACTTTTCCAGCGGACAGTTCCGCCGGTGAAAGCCTGCTTGTCTGACGCCAAGCTGGCCGAGAAAGACATCAACGAGCTCGTGCTCGTCGGCGGTATGACGCGCATGCCGAAGGTCATCGAGACCGCGCGCACGCTGATCGGCAAAGAGCCGCACAAGGGTGTGAATCCTGATGAAGTCGTGGCCATCGGCGCGGCCATCCAGGGCGGTGTGCTCAAGGGCGACGTCAAAGACGTGCTGCTCCTCGACGTGACTCCGCTGACGCTGGCGATCGAAACCGCCGGTGGCGTGGCGACGCCGATGATCCCGCGTAACACCACCATCCCGACCCGGAAGTCGCAGATCTTTTCGACCTACAGCGACAATCAGCCGGGCGTTGAGATCAAGGTGCTCCAAGGCGAGCGTCCGCTCTCCCGCGATAACAAGAACCTCGGCACGTTCCACCTCGACGGCATTCCGCCGGCCCCGCGTGGCACGCCGCAGATCGAAGTCACCTTCGACATCGACGCGAACGGCATTCTTCACGTCTCCGCGAAAGACCTTGGCACCGGCAAGGAGCAGAAAATCTCCATCACCGGCAGCTCAGGCTTGAGCAAGGAAGAAGTCGAGAAGATGCAGCGCGACGCCGAAACTCACGCCGAAGAAGACAAGAAGGCGAAGGAAGCGATCGAGATCAAGAACAACGCCGACACGCTTGCTTACCAGAGCGAGAAGCAGCTCAAGGATCTCGGCGACAAGATTCCGGAAGACAAGCGCAAGCAGGTCGAGGACGCCATCAAAGCCGTTCGGGAAGCGATCGAGAAGAACGATACTGACGCGATGAAGCGGACCTACGACGACTTGCAGAACAAGTTCCAGGAAGTCAGCGCCGATCTTTACAAGCAAGCCGCCGCCAGCGCCGGACCTGCCCCAGGCCCCGACATGGGTGGGGGCGAGGCCGGCCCCGGCGCTCGTCCGCAGGACGAAGGTCCGCGAAAAGACCAGGGCGACGTCGTCGACGCCGAGTTCGAAGTCGTGGACGAAGACAAGAAGAAATAACTTTTAACAATTTGCCGGAAGCCGTTGGTAATGACTAACGGCTTCCGGCATTAACCAACCACAGCAGAAGAAGGAGTAACTAACACATGGCAATTAATGTAAGACCTCTCGGAGATCGCGTGCTCGTGCAGCCGATCGAAGAGAAAGAAACCAAAAAGGGCGGCATCATCATTCCCGATACCGCGAAGGAAAAGCCGCAGGAGGGCAACGTCGTCGCTCTCGGCACCGGCAAAGTGAACGAAGAGGGCAAGAAGGTCGAGTTCACGGTGAAAAAAGGCGACAAGGTGCTCATCTCGAAATATGGCGGCACCGAAATCAAAGTGGACGGTGAGTCCTACTTGATCATGCGCGAGGACGACATCCTCGGCATCATTGGTTAATCACGTCTCTCAACTCTCAACTTAGAACTCTCAACTAAAACATATGGCAGCTAAACAACTACAATTTGATGAGAACGCGCGGCACGCGCTTCTCCGCGGCGTCGAGAAACTCTCGAAGGCCGTGAAAGCGACCCTCGGGCCGAGCGGTCGCAACGTCATCCTCGACAAGAAATTCGGCAGCCCGACGATCACCAAGGATGGTGTGACCGTGGCCAAGGAGATCGAGCTCGAAGATCCTTATGAAAACATGGGCGCCCAGCTCGTCCGCGAAGTCGCTTCCAAGACTTCCGACATCGCTGGTGACGGCACCACGACGGCGACCGTGCTCGCTGAGTCCATCTACAAGGAAGGTCTCCGCAACGTGACGGCCGGCGCGAACCCGACCTCGCTTCAGCGCGGCATCAACAAGGCTGTGGAAGCCATTGTCGCCGAGCTCGGCAAGATCTCGAAGAAGGTCAGTGACCGGAGCGAGATCGCGCAGGTCGCCACTGTCTCGGCCAACTGGGACAAGACGATCGGTGAGATCATTGCCGACGCGATGGACAAGGTCGGTAAGGACGGAACGATCACGGTGGAAGAAGCCAAGTCGATCGAAACCAGCCTCGACGTGGTCGAAGGCATGCAGTTCGACAAGGGTTATCTCTCTCCCTACTTCGTGACCAACGCGGAAGCGATGGAAGCGATCCTCGACAACCCGTACGTCCTTCTTTTCGAGAAAAAAATCTCGAGCTTGAAGGACATGCTTCCGCTGCTTGAGAAAGTGGCGAAGGCTGGACGCCCGCTGCTCATCATCTCTGAAGACGTGGAAGGCGAAGCGCTCGCGACTCTGGTCGTGAACAAGCTGCGCGGCACGCTGCAAGTGGCGGCGGTTAAGGCCCCGGGATTCGGCGATCGTCGCAAGGCCATGATGGAAGACATCGCGGTTCTCACCGGCGGCAAACTCATTACCGAAGACCTCGGTATTAAACTCGAGAACGTAAAGCTCGAGGACTTAGGCCGTGCAAAACGGGTCACGATTGACAAGGAGAACACCACCATTGTGGAAGGTGAAGGCAAGCACTCCGACATCCAGGGCCGCGTCAGCCAGATCCGTCGTCAGATCGAAGAGACGACCTCCGATTACGATCGCGAGAAGCTCCAGGAACGCCTGGCCAAATTGGCTGGCGGCGTGGCCGTCATCAATGTCGGCGCCGCGACTGAAACGGAGATGAAGGAGAAGAAGGCGCGCGTGGAAGACGCGTTGCATGCGACTCGCGCCGCGGTCGAAGAAGGCATCGTCCCCGGTGGCGGTGTGGCTTTGATCCGCGCGCAGAAAGCGCTCGACAACATCAAGGACCTGGAAGGCGACGAGAAGGTCGGCGTGGCGATCATTCGCCGCGCGATCGAAGAGCCGCTCCGCCAGCTCGCGGACAACGCGGGCCAGGAAGGCGCGCTCATCGTCCAGGAAGTGAAGAAGCGCAAAGGCAACGAAGGCTACAACGTCGCCACGGGCGAATACGAAGACCTGGTGAAAGCCGGCGTCGTCGATCCGACCAAGGTGACGCGGAGCGCGTTGCAGAACGCCGCTTCGATCTCCGGCCTCCTGCTCACGACCGAAGCCATCATCACCGAGATGCCTGAAAAGGAAAAGGGCGGCGGAATGCCTCCTGGAATGGGTGGTGGAATGGGCGGCGGCATGGGCGGCATGGATTACTAAGGCCGAACTGCAGAAGATGACTCGCGATCAGCCGGGCCTCGACAAAGGCCCGGCTGTTCTGTTCTTTGGGAAAATTCGCGCTGCCGAATCACCCGCAAGCCAATCAAGGAGGGCAAACTGAAATGAATCGGCAGGCGAGCGATTACTCGAAAGGAACGATCCGCGCCAATGGTTGGATGCCGGAAGGGTTCGAATTGTATACACTTCTCGGCCCAGATGCGTTGGCGGATGACCGCGTCCACCGATTGGTCGCGTATTGGCAATCATACCTCCTACTCACCGCCTATGCTTTCGAGAATGTTTATCGGGCAATTCTTACCGCACGCGGTCGGAGCTGGCGAGACGCTCTGGCATCAAAAGGAGGGCATGGCTTGGCTAAACATATCGCGAGCATAACTCCGTTAAATGAAGACGAAACTAGCCTCGTTAAACGACTCGAAACTTACCTGATCTGGGCAGGGAGATACGTAGTTCCAAGCAGCCGGCAGATTATGAAGATGCCATTCGAGAATTTCGAATCGCTCTCATGCGGATCCGATTGGACGACCGCCGAGAGATTGTTTCTTCGGTCGGCGAAGGCTGTGGAGAATGAGTGCTTGGCCCACGAGGAACTGCCCTCAGGCCGATTACGGAATTTGGGCTTTAGGGTCAAAGATTTTGCTTCTGTTTCGTCTCGCGCTCTGACATACCCTCCGGTCTTTTCATGGACGACCACGTTTCAGCGTTCATGGCCGACGTAAAGGCCAAGAACCCGGCCGAACCGGAATTTCATCAGGCTGTCCAGGAAGTGGTCGAATCGCTTCCCGTCGTGCTCGATCGTCATCCGGAATATCGCAAAGCAAAAATCCTCGAGCGGCTCGTCGAGCCGGAGCGGGTCATCATGTTTCGCGTGCCGTGGGAGGACGATCGCGGCGAGATTCATGTCAATCGGGGATACCGGATCGAAATGAATAGCGCGATCGGCCCTTATAAGGGCGGGCTCCGGTTTCATCGCTCGGTCAATCTCGGCATCCTCAAGTTCCTGGCCTTCGAGCAGGTTTTTAAGAATGCGCTGACCACGCTGCCCATGGGCGGCGGCAAAGGAGGATCGGACTTCGATCCGAAAGGCAGGAGCGACAATGAAGTGATGCGCTTCTGCCAGGCTTTCATGGCCGAACTTTATCGACACATCGGACCCTATCGGGACGTGCCGGCGGGCGACATTGGCGTCGGCACCCGCGAGATCGGATTTCTCTTCGGGATGTACAAGAAACTCCGAAACGAATTCACCGGTGTTCTTACCGGCAAAGGCCTCGCGTGGGGCGGCTCGCTCATCCGGCCGCAGGCGACCGGCTATGGCGCGGTTTACTTTGCGGAGGAGATGTTAAAGACGCGTCATGAAGGTCTCGAAGGAATGAGCTGTCTCATCTCCGGCAGCGGCAATGTCGCGCAGTACACGGCGGAGAAACTCATTAACATGGGCGCGCGCCCACTTACCTTTTCTGATTCGGGCGGCTACATCTATGACGAATCGGGGATCACGGCTGAAAAGCTGGGGTTCATCATGGAGCTCAAAAATGTCCGGCGCGGCCGGATTGCCGAATATGCCGACAAGTACAAGGAAGCGATTTATACGCCGTTCGATCCAACGCTCGATCATAACCCTCTCTGGAACCACAAGGCGCAATGCGCGTTTCCGAGCGCGACTCAAAATGAGATCAATGGCAAAGACGCGGCCAATCTCCTGCGCAATGGCGTCTATGTCGTTTCGGAAGGCGCCAATATGCCGACGACGGTCGAGGGCGTTAACCAGTTCCTGGACGCGAAAATTCTTTACGGTCCAGGCAAGGCGGCGAACGCGGGTGGCGTGGCTACCTCTGGGCTGGAGATGGCGCAAAACAGCATGCGCATGACCTGGACGCGTGCAGAGGTCGACCGTCGCCTTCACGGAATCATGCAGGCGATCCACAAAGTCTGCTTCCGAACCGCCGAGGAGTACGGCACGCCGGGCAACTACGTGAACGGCGCGAACATCGCCGGCTTCCTCAAGGTCGCGGACGCGATGATGGACCAGGGGTTGGTGTAGGTGATTGCGCTTATGGTTTGTAGGGCGTCTGCTGTCTGACGGCGCAATCAGCGTCTCATGGCGTTTCACAGAAACGCCGGCTACAATCGCGCGTTCTAATCTCTCCGCCGACCTGAAGCGCAGCGCTTGATGCAGGCGCTCCGGCAACTGCGGCAGATTGCGCCGTTCGATGAGGAAGGTAATGACGCCGGCCAGTTCCTTGAAGATGTAGTTTTTGTTCACGGCGCCCTGGAGATATTGTTCGCCGCTGCTGCCGCCGGTCCCGATCCTTGTTCCAATCATGCGCCGGACCATTTGCAGATGGCGATAGCGGAAGGTGGCCAGTTGCTCGTCGATTTCGATCAAGGCATTGAGAAGGCCGAAAGGCAGACGAAAGAGCGGCTCGTCGCGATAAAGCATGATGAAGATCGCGGCTCGCAAAGCCGCCGGTGAAAAATCGCCCGCGCCGCTCTTGAAAAACATGTCGTCGAATTTCTCGAGAAGATCGGGCCTTTCATCGCGTTCCGAGAGGCTGGCTTCGTAAATCTTCCGATAGCGCTGCCAGAACTTCGGCGCCGCGGCTCAGGTCGCGGCCGGTTCGTCGCCATCCCATCCGGTCCAGAACGAGTCGTCGAAAAACGGCATTCGGCGCAGCCATTGCTCGACCAATTGCAAAAGCGACGTCGTTTTTTCGGCCTCGACGATGATTTGGTAATCAGCCTCGCTGAAGCCGCCCATCTCGGTGTGTTTGTAGTAGTCGGGCCGGAAGCGGTTCTCCATGCGCAGGCCGAGGGTCGCTTCGATCTGGCGGAACTGCGTGCTTTGAAAACCGGACGCGCCTTCGAGCGACGAACGAAAATCGAGGAAATCGAGAGGCGTCATCGTTTCCAGGACATCCACCTGATGGTTCAGCAGCTTCCAGATCTCGACGATCCGCTTCAGCCGATGCACCACGACGTTCATGTCGGGGCCATCATCATCGGCCGACGGTTTCTTAGGACGTCGCAGCAGGCGTTCAGCTCGTGCAGGATTTGTTTGAACCAGAGCTCGTAGGTCTGGTGGATGATGATGAAGAGCATCTCATCGTGCGCGTGGAGGGTGCCCTCCTGGAGACTGAGCGGGGTCTGCAAACCGAGCAATTTATCGACGGCCAGATAGCTTCCGTAATAGGCCGGCTCCTTGCCGCTTTTGAATGGGCACTCCATCGCGGAAGTGTCGCGATGGCGAGCGCGGAAGTCAATTATGCCCATCGAGCGTGAAACAGAGCGATTTCTTGGTGAGAAAATCTTTCGCCTGACCGGTCGCCGTTCTAGTGTGGGACCGATTTGGGCGACGAATCTTTTTCGAATAATCAGCAGCGCGTCGTGAGCCAGGGGCTCGGGCCGCGAGCGACGGTCAGTTGCGTTCTGTTGACCGATCGCCTGACCGCCGAGTCGGCCGGATGGTTTACGGCAGTGCGCGAGATCGTGGACGAATTGGTAATTTACGTGGATACGCAACACGCCGGGGAGGAAACGCATGCCTTCGCTCACAAGCTGACCAGCCAGGTGCATGAAGTGAAAGGCATGGTTGCGTGGAACGGCATTTGGAACAGATGGTGCGAGCATGTTCTGGTCAATGGGTCCTCCGACTGGATAGCGACGAAGAGCTGACTCCCGGGTGGATGAATGGCGGCTGGCGAGATCTTCTCGTCGGCGAGACCACGCATTTCATCTGTCCGCGCCGATGGATCCACCCGGCCGGCGGCTTTATTGGTGCGGTTCCGTGGTGGCCGGACCCGCAGATCCGGTTATTTCGAAACGACTTGGGTCGGCTCACGTTCCCACAAAAAATTCATGACCCCACAATCGTTTCCGGGCCGGGCCGGCATGTTTGGCATCTGGGAATAGATCACCATGTTTTGCGGCTGAACACGCGTGAACAACGGGAAGAGAAGGTCCGGCGTTATGCGAGCCTCCGTCCCGAATTGCCGCTCGGACATTATTATTTGTTTGAAGATCTCGCCCCGACATCAAACCCGCTCCTGTCGCTGTCGGAAGAGGGGGGCGGGACCGAGCTGGAACGGCCCGAACTGGTCGCCTAAGTTTCGCGCAACGAACGTTCTGAATGATAGAAGTTAATTCCTTTTGGCACGGACCGGAGTTAACAAATCTCGAATACTCTGCATCTCATCGTTCCTAAAGAACGGGGTGAACTACAATCTTTATGTCTACGAACGGCCGTCGAATTTACCGAATGACGTCAGGCTGCGGAATGCGGGCGAGATCATTCCGCGCGAGCGCCTCTTAACCTACCAGGCGGGCACCTTTAATCTTGGGAGCGTGTCCGGTTTCTCCAACCTTTTCCGATACACTTTGATTCACGAGCTAGGCGGCTGGTGGAGCGATACGGATGTTTGCTTGGTGAATGGTTTTGCCGACGGGCGTCCGCAAGTCTTTTTCGCGGAGCCGTCGCAAGGGGGCGAGTTCCGCGCGGGAACGGCCGTTTTCAAAGGTTCGCCGGCTAGTCCTGTTCTACGATATTGCCTTGATCGCTTCGCGGAAAAGGATACGACCCAAATTGTGCACGGAGAGACGGGACCATCCTTGCTCACCGAGGCGGTCCTGGCTTCGCAAGCAGAGAGCGAAGTCGAGGAAAGCGTCCTAGCCTTCCCGTCCCGTGGTGGGAATACCAACGCCTGTTTTGGGACGAAGAGCTATCAGTCGAAGAAAGTTCCGCGGTCCATTTTTGGAATGCCATGCTTCGCTCCAGCCAGATCGAGAAGAATGGTGCGTTTCCATCTCGCGCCGTCTTCGAGCGGCTGAAGCGAAAATATTTGTAGCGCGTATTTCGCGGCGATAATGCTTCGCGTGACATGACGACCTCCTTCGAGCTTTCCGCTTAATGAACCGACATGCGACGATTTCTTACCCTCTCTCGTCTCTGCTCGCTTCATCGCAATCTTCGTCGGCTCGCAGTTATCGCGAAGCTCCGGAACTCGCAGAAATCTTCCCAGAAAGCAGTACAAGGAACGTTTGTCCTGCTCGACCCGGCGACCGACACGGTCATTGTCTCGAACGAGACTCGCGCGAAGCAGCGCTTCACGCCGGCTTCGACGTTTAAGATCGCAAACTCACTCATCGGGCTCGACACCGGGGCGGTAAAGAGCGTCGACGAAGTGCTGCCTTACGGCGGCAAGCCGCAACGATTCAAGCATTGGGAACGCGACATGCATCTGCGCGATGCCATCAAGGCGTCGAATGTGCCGGTCTACCAGGAGCTGGCGCGCCGCATCGGGCTCGAGCGGATGCGCGCCGGCGTGAAGAAGCTTGGTTACGGCAACATGGAAATCGGAAACGTGGTCGATCGCTTTTGGCTGGATGGCCCACTGGCGATTTCAGCCGTCGAGCAGACGGAATTTCTCGGTCGGCTCGTCGAAGGAAAACTGCCGGTCAGCCCCGAGGCGATGCGCGCCGTGAAGGAAATCACGTTGCTGGAAAAAACCGAGACCTACGAGCTGCACGGAAAGACCGGTTGGCACATGAACGAAAAACAGCAGATCGGATGGTGGGTCGGCTGGGTCGAACGTGACGGTAAGGTTTATCCTTTCGCCCTGAACATCGACATGAAGGGAGACGACGATGCGGCCAAGCGCATCCCACTCGGACGAGACTGTTTAAAAGCGTTGGATAAGCTATAACTATCAGCTTCTGGACGGCGACGATTTCAAATACTGGGCTTTCATCAGCTACAGCCACGCCGACGCGAAGTGGGGCGATTGGCTGCATCATGCGCTGGAAACATATCGCATCCCGGCGCGGCTGGTCCGGAACGCGAAACCGGAAGGCGCCGTGCCCAAACGAATTTTTCCCGTCTTCCGCGATCGCGAAGAGCTGGCCAGTTCCTCGAGCCTGGGCGAGAACATCCAGAACGCGCTGCGGCAATCGCGGGCGCTCATCGTAATCTGTTCGCCGCGCGCCGCGGCTTCTCGCTGGGTCAACGAAGAGGTAAAGCTCTACAAGAGCATGGACCGCGAGGATCGGGTCTTTTGCCTGATCGTCGATGGCGAACCGTATGCGGCGCCAGATTCCGGATTGCTGGAATGCTTTCCCAAGGCGGTCCTGCACCGGCTGAACGCGCAGGGCGAACTTTCGGACGAACCGGCCGAGCCGATCGCGGCCGACGCGCGCGAAGGTAAGGATGGGAAGCGCAACGCGCTCCTGAAGCTCATCGCCGGGATTGTTGGCGTGCCTTACGATGAACTGCGCCAGCGCGAGCGACAGCGGCAGATTCAACGCCGGATTCGTCAAGCCGGGTCCTTTGCCGGGACGCTCTTCGCGATGCTGCTGGTTTATCTCGGCGGTGGCGGACGTCGGGGTGAATGTTCCCTGGGGAGACAGGATCAGAACACAGCTGGATCGCCAGGAGCTTTCCGTGTTTCGGCGCGTCCATTCCGAAGCAAGCGTGCGGAAAACAGGAGAACGGTTACGCGGCCAGCTTTTGGAAGTATTTCGCGAAAGACAGAAGGATGGCTGGATTTCGGCCGCGCCTCCGAGTGTAAGCTATTCGTCTGAAATCTGGGCGCACTCGCAAGCGCTCTTCGCGATTTTCGAGATGCCGGATAACATCGAGGCGCAACGCGAGTTCCTGCCCGCGCTGGAGACTCCGTTTGCGCCCGCGTTGGAAATAAACGAACCGCGCCGGCGTTATCGTTGGGTGGATCTCGATGGGGCGGAGCACGACAAGTCGACTCCTTTACTTTGGATCGCCGCCGCCCAGGGAGCGGCGCTGGCGAGGCCGCAGTTACTCGAAGGGAGCGAGCGGGAAAAAGTCATGCGGCACTACGGGTACATGCAGGAGATCCTGAAGGAATATCATCCCACCGCGAGCGGCGGCTGGAACATGCTTCCCCAGCAGAAGGATCCTAACCGTCATCATCTCTACTCGACCACGCTCGCGTTGCTGACCTTGTTACAGGCGCACGAAGCCGGCCTGCCCTGGGAAGGCAGCGCGGAGCAACGCGACCGGTTGATCCGGCAGACGGCGCAATGGTTAATCGATCGCTTCGATCCCAAAGGCGATCCGCCCGGCTGGCGCGGGACGAGCGAGGACACTCTGCAAATTTACGATGGTTTGACCATCCAGATTTTCGCCGAGCTTCTGCAAACCCAAAAGGCGCTGCCGGATTTTAAAATTCCGCCCGCGATCCTGAATGAAATTCCGCGGCAGCTCGGACTTTTTGCGGAGCGCGACCTGAGCTTTCCGGTCAACGGCGGCGAGTTCTTCGCGCCTTACACGCGGTTCGATGGAACGGAAGGTGTCGGCCGGCGCCTGATCAAGTATCTGTGGTATCCATGGGTGATCGATTGCGCGGTGCGATGGCTCGAAATGGCCGAGAAACAACAGGCGCCGAAGGAACAACGTGTGCAAGTCCGCCGCGCGCTCGGGCATTTGGTGGTGGACCTGGGCGACGAAGCCCTCAAACGGGCGCAGGGCGATTACACCTTCTTCGCCTCGGAAAATCTTTACGGTTTAACGGTGCTCGACCCGCCCACCAAATGAGGATGAGCAAATGAAGTTATCCCTCGAAGGCGTCAGCAAACTTTACTCGGGCAAGGTTTGGGGGCTGAAGGATTTCACGCTCGATGTCGGGCCGGGGATTCTCGGCCTGCTCGGACCAAACGGCGCGGGCAAATCGACTCTGATGCGGATCCTGGCGACGATCACGAAGCCGACCGGCGGCACGATCACGTGGAAAGGAACGAACATTGTGCGCTCACCGAACTCAGTGCGCGCGGTGCTCGGTTATCTTCCGCAGGACTTCGGGGTTTATCCAAACCTGAACGCAGTCGAGTTCCTCGAGTATCTGGCGGCGGCGAAAGGACTCGACCGAAAAACGTCGCGGCAACGGATCGAGGAACTGTTGGCCGTGGTCAACCTGGTCGAGGTGCGGAAGCGGCCGCTCGCCGGATTCTCGGGTGGAATGCGGCAGCGCGTCGGCATTGCGCAGGCACTCTTGAACGATCCCGAGCTGCTCATCGTGGACGAGCCGACGGCCGGCCTCGACCCGGAAGAGAGAGTCCGGTTTCGCAATCTGCTCTCGGAATTATCGGGCGACCGCATCGTGATTCTTTCGACTCACATTGTGTCCGACGTGGAAGCGTGCGCGACGAACATTGCGCTGATCGCGCGCGGCGAGCTCGTGACCTGTGCCGCGCCGGAAGAGTTGCTCCGGTCCGTCGAAGGGAAAGTGTGGGAGAGGATCGTTCCGAGCGCTGAGCTGCCGGCCTTGCGCCAGCAATATCTGACCAGCAGCACGATGCATCGCAGTGACGGCGTGCACCTGCGGATTGTCGCCGACGAAACCCCAGGAGCCGGAGCCATTGCCCAACCGCCCACGTTAGAGGACGCCTATCTCTATTGGATTTCGCAGAAGAAAGGCGGCACGCCGTGAGAAGCTGCGTGCACTTTATCATCTGGCGCGGGCTGATTTTCTTCAGCGGACCCGAAGTTACGGTTTTCTCATCACTCTGGGGCTGATGCTTTACGTCGCCTACGTCTTCGTGCCGCCCAATCATTCCTCCTATCCACGATGTCGATCAGCGGGCATCGGGGCGTCTACAACTCCGCGTATCTTGGGAGCCTGATGGCGCTGTTGATTTCGCCGTGGCTTTCGCTCGCGGGCTTTTATCTGGTCAAGAATGCTCTGAATCGCGACATCCAAACCGGTGTCGGGCAAATCCTGGCGACCACCACGCTGACGAAGCCGCTCTACACCGTGGGCAAAGCCATGAGTAACTTTGCCGTTCTCGCCATCATGGTCGGGGTGATGGGGATCGTGGCAGCGGCAATGCAAATCGTCCGGCAGGAAGATCCAAATATCCAGGTCTTCCAACTTTTCGCTCCGCTCATCTTCATCAGTCTGCCGGTAGTGGCGGTGGTCGGAAGCGTTGCCATTCTATTTGAAGCGATCTCCTGGCTCCGCGGCGGACTCGGCAATGTCGTCTATTTTTTTCTCTGGATAGGCGCGCTCAGCACCCGAATGGGTGGCGGCGACCCGCTGCGTTCGCCGACGAACGATCTTTTTGGAATGGGCGTCATCATGCCTTCGCTGGCCACGGCGTGCGAAGCCGCTTTCCCGGGATCGACGGTCGGCAAGACGAGTTTCAATCTAGGGGTCAACTTTAAGAGCGCGGGGCCAATATTGGGACCTCACGACCTTTCGCTGGGAAGGGCTGGCCTGGACGCCGCGACATCATTCTTGGCCGGCTCTGGTGGGTGGCGGTGGCCTGGCGCTGGCGTTATTGGCCGCCCTCTTCTTCCATCGCTTCGATCCGGCGAAGGAGGGATCGAAGCGATCGCGCAAGCGGACTGAAGCGGCTGCGCAACCAAGCCTCGGTGAGGAGCAAGCCGCTGGCGGTCCGGTGCACGCGGCCAAGTTGCATCCCTTAACGAAGCGGCGCGGCTTCAGTTTTATCTTCATGGTTTGGGCCGAGCTGCGACTGGCCCTGCATGGGATTACTCTCTGGTGGTATCTGGTCGCTGCCGGTTTGTTCGCCGCCTGCCTTTTCACGCCGCTGTTTGTCTCGCGAGGTTTCCTGGTCGCGGCCTGGATCTGGCCGCTTCTGATCTGGAGCAAGATGGGAACACGCGAACGGCTTTTTCGCACCGATCAATTGGTTTTTTCCACCGCGCATCCTTTGCGGCGCCAACTCCCGGCCTGTTGGCTGGCTGGCGTTATCATTGCGGTCATCACCGGCGGCGGAACGGGCCTGCGCCTGTTCATGGCCGGCGACCAGCTCGGCCTCCTCGCCTGGACAGCCGGCGCTCTTTTCATCCCGACGATGGCGTTGACGCTCGGCGTTTGGAGCGGCAGCAGCAAACTGTTCGAAGTCCTCTATCTCTTCCTCTGGTATCTCGGGCCCGGCGAACCGTTTGGGCGCCATCGATTTCATGGGCGTCACGGGGCCGCTTCTTCCGTCCCGCACGCCCCTGACTTTTCTCATGATCACGGCCGCGCTGGCCGTATTCGCGATTTTCGGACGGCAACGGCAGCTGACCCGTTAGCGATTCGAGAAGTCTATTCTCGCGCGCAAATCCGATATATTATCGGCGTAGAGGCTGCTGCAATTAACGGGAAAGAATCGAAGGGGAAGGGAACTGATATGTCGCTTCATTTCGCTGGGGAAAAATTTTCGAAAAGCAATTTGGATCGCGTTGGCATTGTTGCTCGGGCTGAGCTGGTCCACGCTTTCCGCGGCGACGCTCCCGCTGGTTTTGTCGAAACCCAATTTGGGGGCAACTTGGCAGCGCGCCCACTGCCATGGCCTTCGCGCCCGATGGCCGGCTATTCGTTTGCCTCAGAGTGGACAGCTGCGCGTCATCAAGAACGGCGCCTGCTGGCGACGCCATTCGTCTCGCTGTGGCGTCAATCCACGGGCGAGCGCGGGCTTCTCGGCGTCGCGTTCGATCCGAATTTCGCCACCAACCAGTTCGTTTATCTCTATTACACGACGAGCACTGCGCCGATTCACAACCGCATCAGCCGTTTCACCGCGAATGGCGATGTCGCCGTGGCCGGGAGTGAGACGGTCCTGGTCGATCTGGAAAATCTGAGCGCCACGCAATCACAACGGCGGCGCCATCCACTTCGGCCCGGACGGCAAACTTTACGTAGCGGTCGGTGAAAACGCTGATCCCCTCCAACGCGCAAACTTTGAACAATCGGCTCGGCAAAATTCTTCGCCTCAATTCGGATGGAACCATCCCGACGGACAATCCTTTCTTTAACACCGCCGACCGGGGTTAATCGCGCGATCTGGGCGCTCGGTCTGCGCAATCCCTACACATTTGGCTTTCAACCGGGCACCGGCCGCATGTTCATCAACGACGTCGGCCAGAGCGCATGGGAAGAAATCAACGACGGCATCGCGGGGTCCAATTATGGATGGCCGACTTGCGAAGGCGTCTTGTTCGCCGCCGAACTCAAACTTTCGCAATCCGCTCTTTCAGTATGGACATGGTGGCGGCCCGACCACCGGAGTGTGCCATCGTCGGCGCGGCTTTTTACAATCCGCCGGTGAACCAATTTCCCAGCAGTTATCTCGGCAAATTTTTCTTTGCCGATGCTGTGCAGCGGCTGGATTCGGGTGTTCGATCCGGCACCGGGGGCGCCACTGCTTTCGCCGCGGGCATCTCCAGCCCGGTCGACCTTCAGGTAGGGCCTGACGGTGCTCTTTATTATCTCGCCCGGGGAAACGGCGGTCAGGTCTTCCGCGTCAGCGCCGTCGCCTCGCAGCCTTTCAATATCTCTGTCCGGTCGCGAGTTGGGACCGGCAACAATGTAATGATCAGCGGCTTCATTATCACGGCCGGCTCGGCCAAAAAAGTGATTCTGCGCGGCTCTGGGTCCTTCGCTTGCAGCAGGTCGGGTGTTCCAGATCCACTGGCCGATCCGTTTCTCGAGTTGCGCGCCGGCGACAGCTCGCTCATTACCAGCAACAACAACTGGAAGGAGAACACGCCGGCGCAGCAGCAGGACATTACCAACAACCAGCTCGCGCCCTCAAACGACCTGGAATCTGCCATCGTCGCGACCCTCCAGCCAGGGACCTACACTGGCCATCATTCGCGGCCAGGGCAACACGCAGTGGCGTAGGTCTTCTCGAAGTCTACGACGTGGATCGGACGACCGCTTCGCGGCTGGCCAACATCAGCGGACGCGCTTCCGTCGAAACAGGCGCCAACGTTCTCATTTCCGGATTCATCGTGGGCCAGAATATCGGCGCGGCCAAAGTGGTCGTGCGCGGGCTCGGGCCCTCCCTGGCCCAATCGGGCATAACCAATCCGTTAGCCGACCCGACGCTCGAGCTGCGTGATAACAACGGCGCGTTGATCATCGGCAACGACAACTGGCAGGACGACACCAATCAGGCGGCGACAGATTTCGGGGAGCGGGCTGGCTCCGGGCAATCCGCAGGAATCGGCGATCGCCACCAGTCTGTTTCCCGGCATGTATACCGCGATCGTGGCTGGCAAGAACGGTGGGACCGGGGTGGGATTCGTCGAAGTTTACAATCTGCCGTAGCGCGCGTCCTCCAAGGAGCGGCGGTCTCCAGACCGCCGATCTAATAAGACGGCGGTTTGTAAACCGCCGCTCCTTGAAGGCACTCCGCCGCACTTGCAAATCGCGCGTCAATCGGTTGCACTCCGGGAATTGGGCTCGACCGAGAAAGAACCCTCGCTCGCCCGACGCCTCGGTGCGTTCGACGCCACCATGATCGTCATGGGCGGCATCATCGGCGCCGGCATCTTCGTTAATCCATCCGTCGTCGCGCGACAGGTGCACACGCCGATGCTGGTGCTGGGCGCGTGGTTGATCGGTGGCGCCATCGCGCTCATCGGCGCGTTCGTTTATGCCGAGCTGGCCGTGCTGCGTCCGCGGGTGGGCGGGCAATACGCCTACTTGCGCGATGCCTACCATCCGATCGTCGCCTTCCTTTATGGCTGGACTCTGCTGCTGGTCGTCCAGACCGGCGGCATGGCGGGCGCAGCGATCATTTTTGGCCGATACTTCCGCGAGCTGTCCGGATTGGGCTTCCCGAGCAGGTCGTCGCCGCGCTCGCTTTGGGAATCCTGACGCTTGATCAATTGTTTCGGAATTCGCGCGGGCAGCAATGTCCAGAGCGCATTGATGATCACGAAGCTCGGCGCGATCGCGATGCTGATCGGGGTCGGCTGGATAATGGTGGAACCGGCTGCCTCAGGCGCGGCGGCGAGTTTGCCCGCAGACCCGGCAGGTTCCGATAACGTCTGGAAAGGTCTCGCCGCGGCGATGGTTCCAGTGCTCTTCGCGTATGGCGGCTGGCAAACCGCGAGTTTTGTCAGCGGCGAAATGCGCGATCCACGACGCGACCTGCCGCGCGGACTCTTTATCGGCGTGGCGGGCGTGATCATCGTTTACGTGCTGGTCACTTACGTTTGCCTGCGCGCTCTCGGCGTTTCCGGGCTGGCGAATACGACCACGCCGGCGTCGGAAGTGATGCGCCAGGCCCTCGGCTCGCGCGGCGCGAAACTCATCGCCTGCGGGATCGCCGTCTCGACGGTCGGTTTTCTCAGCCAAAGCATTCTGACCGCGCCGCGCGTTTATTACGCGATGGCGCGCGACGGCGTTTTCTTCAAGGCGGTCGGCCAACTGAATCCGCGCACGCGAGTTCCCGTGATCGCCATCGTCCTGCAAGGGGTCTGGGCGGCCATCGTCGCGATGACGGGAAGGTATGAACAGATCCTCAATTACGTCGTCACCATCGATGTCCTTTTCTTCGGTCTGACCGGCGCGTCATTGCTCGTCTTCCGCGCCCGCGCTCGCCGGGAAGGAACCGAAGCCGCGGAGGGCGATCTGGTGCGAGTGCCGTGGCATCCGTTCACGACCTGGCTGTTTGTCCTGGCCTGCTGGAGCCTGGCCCTCAGCACGCTCATCCGCTTTCCCCAAAACGCCGGCATCGGCGTCATCATTCTGGGGCTCGGCGTCCTGGTGTATTGGTTCTGGGCCAGACCCCGCCCTTAGACGGTAACGCCGTAACCAACAAAAAAACGGCGGCGACCTTCCGATCGCCGCCGCCTTGTGTTTCTCCTGCGGAAACCGGAGCTACATCTTCTTGGCTTCGTGCATCTGCTCCTTCGCCTTGCGCATCTCTTCGTGCGCCTTTTTCATCGCATCGTATTTTTGCTGTTGCTGCGGCGTGAGCAACGGCCGGATCTGCGCGCCGGTGTTTTCCATGATCGCGTGGGTCTTTTCCATCGCCTCTTTGTGGATGGCTTCGATCTGCGGCTTGGCCTGGTCGATGATCGGCTGCACCTTCGCTTTTTGGTCGTCGGTGAGTCGAGGTCCTTGCTCAAATGCTCGAGCGGGTTCCCCACATTTTGTGATGCATCTTCGGCCCGTGATGTTCGTGTTTATGCTCGCCCGGTTCGTGCGCCTGAAGGAAAGCGAGCCCGCCGAGCGATACCGCCGCGGCGGCCATGAGTGTAATAAGTTTTCGTGTCATTGTTTGTTTGTTGCTTGTTTTTGGGCGCAAATAGAGCGCCTCTTTCAGGAATGGATGACCGGCAAACGCGCGGGACGGTTACAGGTTTGTTCCGAAAATTTTCCGGCGCGGGAAAACACCAGAAATATTTTGTAACCTTCGGCCGCTCCCGGCTGTCTTCCTTCCTGGTGTGGACTGGCTTTGCTTTACATGGCTGATGACGGAGTCTCGCGCGAACTGGTGGCGGCGGCGCTGCGGCAGGACGAAGAGGCGGCGCGCGAACTGGTGCGGCGCCTTTATCCTTTGGTGGCGAAACTCGTGCGAGCCATCGCCCCGTGCGCAGCGCCGAGGAGGACCTTTGCCAGATGATCTTCATCAAAGTCATGCAAAATCTCTCGCAGTTTTCCGGCAAAGTGCCGCTCGAGCACTGGGTCTCGCGCATCGCCATTAACACCTGCATCAACCAGATCCAGGCGGAGAAGGCGCGCCCGGAATTGCGCGAGGCCGATCTCAGCGTGGAACAGGCCGCGGTGATCCAGAACCTTGCCGCGACGGCAGACGAGCTGGCGCCTGATCACACTTTTGCTTCGCGCCAGCTTGTCGAGCATCTTATGACCGCGCTGAAACCAGCCGAGCGACTCGTGATCGACCTCCTTTATTTGCAACAACGTTCCGTGAGCCGAAATCCAGCAGGTCACTGGCTGGAGCGGCGCGCTCGTGAAGGTGCGGGCTTTTCGTGCCCGGCAAAAGATGAAGAAACAAATGTCGATGATGTCGGCGAGGGAGAACGCATGAGCGCGGATAAACTGGATCGTCTTTTGCGTGCGGCGGCGAAGGCGCCGGAAGAGCCGGCGGCTGAAGCGCCTTTCGGCTTCGACACGCGCGTGGTTGCTTTGGCGCGGGCCGGGAACGGAAGCAAAGCCGACGTCGCCGACCTGACCCGATTTCTGCGCCGCACCGGCGTGATCGCTTTCGCTGTGCTGGCTCTGGCCAGCGTGGCGGCTTATCGCCAATTCGCGGAAGACGCGATGTTCACCGCGCCGCAGACCAACGAATACGCGATCGCCGATTCGGCCATCCAGATGGAGTTCTCGGAATGAACAGCGCATTGAAGTGGAAATTGGCGTTCGCCTTCCTGCTCGTCTTCATCGCGGGGGTGACGACCGGCTGCCTGTTTGGCGCGCTCCATCTGAAGAGACGGCACATCATCGGGCCGCCGCACTCGGGCGATGTGGCCGGCAAAATGCGCGAACATTTTCGCAAGGCCCTGGATCTAACGCCCGAACAGGAGGCGAAAATCATGCCGATCATCGACGCAACCTCAACCAAGCTGGAAGCGATTCGGCTCGAGACGGCCGAGCGCGTGCGCGCGGTCATGGCGGAGTCGAAGCGGGAAGTCGCCCCGCAGTTAAGCCCGGAACAGCAAGAGAAACTCGATAAGCTCGAGGCGCATCACCGAAAGATCATGATTCATCACGGGTTTCATCACCATAAACACAGGGACAAAGAGAAAGAAAAGCCGCCGCCGTGATTGGCGTTCGATGACTCCAAACGATCCCGATTTCCTCATCAGGCGGTTCGAGCAGCCGGATGAAGTTCGCGCCTTCACCAAGGGAAAATTCGAGATCGTGAAAATCGGTTCGATGACGATCGGCCGCGCCAGTTACGAGCCCGGATGGAAATGGTCCGAGCACGTCGGTCCTACCGATGGGCGCCACCTCCTGCAACGTCGAACACGTCGGTCTCGTCATCTCGGGATCAGCCGCCTGCCAGATGAACGACGGCCGCTATTACGAAATGAAACCAGGCGACTTTTTCTCCATCGGCCCCGGCCACGATAGCTGGGTCGTCGGCGACGAACCCTACGTCTCCCTCCATTTCCTCGGCGCCGAGCATTACGCCGAGTAAGACTTCTTCCTCTTCCTCTTCCTCTTCCTCTTGCTCTTGCTCTTGCTCTTGATCGAGGGAGGAAGATACCCGCGCACCGACCAGTTACTTCTTCGTCCAGGCGAGCGTCACATTCTTCACGCGCAATTTGCATGGATCGTTGATCAACGTGAACTGCAGCGTGTCCTTGGTCCGCGTGAAGTTGTAGCGGCCTTTCGTATTGGCACAGCCTTTCGGAACCACGCCGCCCGTGCCCACAATGGTGACCATGTTGCCCTCGACGATGTTTTTCCCCCACGCGTCGCGCTTCCCGTCATGATCCAGGTCCACCTCGAACGAGCCATCCGCGGCCGCAGTCAAAACCGTGCCGAGCGAATTCGTCCAGGTGCCGGTAAGGGCCGCCAAACCGGAGGTCGGCGGGGTGGTGGCGCAGGCTTGAAAAAGAAAGACGGCTACGACCGCGAACAGAAGTCTTGAGACAGCTTGTAATTTCATGCGGCCATCCTGACGAATGGACGCCTTCTTTTTCAAGTGCAGAAACAGAACCGGCTCGGAGACGCTCGGGAACGGCGATCCCGCGACGGCGGGACCGTTGCTACAGCACTTCACGCTCATCAGGCTTTCATTCCATCTCGTGCGCTGTAGCCGCCTCGCTATGTCGAGGGTCTGCCGGGCACTTGGGCAGACGAACCTCTCTCTCCCCTTGGGAGAGACGGACGCGAAGCGCCAGAGAGGGCAGTTGAGCGAAGGTTCGCTTTAGACCGCGCGGTCGGACCCTTATCCTAACCTTCTCCCTCAGGGAGAAGGAACTCTTTGGACACACTTCGATCCTCTACATCTGCTCGAACGCCTGTCTGCGATTGATCTTCACAAATCATCAGATGAAACGAAACTCGCCCACCGCCTCCGGGCCCGCGCGCTGCCGCCGGAAATTCCTGCGCTTTTTTCCGAAGGGCTTTCGCGACGAAACCTATCTCGCCTGGGAGCGCGACTATAAATGGGAGACGCATCACCGTTGGGAAGAGGCCCTGAATCGCAACGAATTCCGCCGCCTCCTGAACAAGGGCGAATACGCCGAGATCGCCGCCCGCGCCGTCCGGATCGAACAGCGTTCGCGACACAGCATGATCTTCTCGTTCGAAAAGATGGCACTCCGTGACGCCGTGAAATCGGAAGCTGGCGCGCGCGCGTTCGCGACCGGTCTCTACGATTTCCTGCACGGGCGCGGAAGCGACGAAGCGAGGTTTGGGCGTTGGTGTGAAACGGTGGCAACCTTGCCCCGGCGACAAACGCGCGTTCTAACCTGGCCGCTGGTCACCGTCTTCGCCTTCATCGCGCAACCCGACCGGCACATTTTCCTCAAGCCAAACGTGACGAAAATCGCGGCGCGGAAGTACGGGTTCGAGTTTCCCTACCAATCGAAGCCGAACTGGAACACCTACGCCAGTCTGCTCGAATTCGCGTCAATCATTCGGCGCGATCTGCGCGATCTGAAACCACGCGACATGATCGACCTACAATCTTTCATCTGGGTGCAAGGCTCCGACGAATACGCCTAGCTACGGGGAGCGCGTAGTCAGGCTACTTTGCTTGAAATGCGTCAACGTGCCGGCGCATCTTCTCGCCGACGCTCCCCCACTGCTCCTGCAAAGCAGTGGCCGTAATCAGGTAAAGCTTGTTCCCTTCCTTCACCGCCCTCGAGAATGAATGATACTCTTTGCCTTTTCTGCTGCCCACCACCTCGCACGTCGCCTCTTTCTCCCCATCCTGCTTTTCCGACAAAATCTTCCACCCCTTTTCAAAAAACTGATCAAATTGGGCCCGCGAGAGATCCATGTACTCTTTCAACGTGCCTGGGAACTGGTGGATCTGAACATTGATATTCGCCGAAACTCCCCCGGCCTCATCGACCTTGATGAACAGGGTCTTGCCAGGCTCTTTTTCAATCAGCGCGTCCAAGTCCTTGAGCTTCGATCCGTAGTGCGGCAACTCACCGTCGGCAGCGCTGAGCGCGGACAATGCGCAGAGGGCAACCAGCGTGATGACCGCAAATTTGGGTTTTGTTTTCATTAGGGTGGCGTCGCCATCTCTGGCGATCATAGAAACCCTCCGGGAATGGTCAATAAAACTCGTCCGCCGTGCCGTTGACCATGGAAAAATCGGTTTCGTTCCCGAAGATCATTGCGGTTAAGTGAAGCGATGCGAGTTCGAAAAATTCTCCTGTTCCTCCTGCTGGCTTACGGCCTTGCTTGGCCTCTCGGTTTGGCTTTTTCGCTTTAGGCGGACGGATAAATTGCGGCCCTTTGTGGCGGTCGCGGTCGTCTATATGTTCACGCCCGCCATCGCAGCTTTGATCACCCAGAAATTGATCTGGAAGGAGCCACTGCGCGAGCTGGCCTTAAGAACCCGCGTCTCGGATGGATGGCCGTCGGTGGCTGTTGCCGGTGTTACTGGTGGTAGGCGCATTGGCCTTGAGTGTGGTCCTTCCGGGTGTCTCGTTGGTCACGGGCTGGAAGGGTTCATCGCCATCCTCGCCGATAAGGTGCCGCCCGAGCACTGGCAAAGATGAAGCAAGACCTCGGGCAAACCATTCTGGCAGCCCCGGGGTATTCCTGTTGTTGTCGTTCAGGCAAGCCTTAATTGCGGGCCCCTCCGTTAACGCCGGCGCGGCACTCGGGGAAGAACTGGGCTGGCGCGGCCTCCTCATGCACGAGTTGAAACCGCTCGGCTTTTGGCGGTCCTCGCTTGTGATCGGTTTCTTTTGGGGCCTCTGGCATCTCCCGATATCATCAATGGCTACAACTATCCCGGCTATCCCATCCTTGGCCCCATCATGATGACGCTGCTGACGATTCTTCTGTCGCCAATCATCGGTTACGTGACCTGGCGCGCGAAATCGGTCTTTGCCGCCGCGGTCTTCCACGGCACCTTTAACGCCGCCGCCGGCCTCGCCCTTTTTCTCAGTGGCGGGACCGTCCTGCTCGTTGGCATGACCGGCCCCGCCGGGATGGTCACGCTCTTGCTGGCCAACGTCGCACTATGGTTTCATCTCCGCGGAAGCGGGGACGTTTCGATTATCGCGTCTGCCAGCAGCTCGGCCATGTGCTTCGGTGCACGGGCGTGAGGTGCTCGATTTGATGCCGGCAGCTCGTGCCCGAAGCGACGATGCGTGCCGGCAGGTTGCGCACGACTCTGCACGAGCGGCGCCGCCACCTTGAGCGAGAGATCGTATTTCGAATCGAGCGCACCGAACGCGCCGGCCATTCCGCAGCAGCCGGTGTCCATCAGAGTCGCCTCCGTCCGGGCAAACGCGCGCCAGGCGTGCCATGAAGCCGGTTTTGAGAGCGATTTCGCGTGGCAATGCGCGTGGATCGCGACCTTGCCGGCTTGCGTTGAACTGCAGCGCGTCCGGTTCGCGCTCGAGCAGATCGTCGACGAATTTCTCGAAAGAAAGCAACGCTGCGCGACCGATTCGAGTTCGGCAGATTCAGCTCGCGGTAATCTTCGACAAACATCGAGTAGCACGAAGGCTCGAGGAACAGGATCGGCACATCGGTCTTCGAGGCGGAGCAGCTCGAGGTTGTGTCTGCCCAGCCGGCGGCTTCATCGAGATTGCCCTGGCTGAAGGCCGGCCGGCCGCAGCATCGCGGCCTTCGACGAGAGAGACGTGAAACCGAGCGCTTCCAGCACTTTCACCGCGGCGATGCCGATGTGCGGCTCGTGATAGCGGACGAAGGTGTCGTCCCAGAGAATGACTTGGCCGCGCGCTGTAGCGGCGGTCTATGACCGTCGCTCCCGCTTTCGGCGTCACAGAGCGCCGCTACATGTCGCTCGAAACCATCGATCGAAACGCTGCTTCGTGTAATGCGGCAACGGGCGCTTGTCGGTAAATGCCGAGCGTCTTCGCGCATCAGCTCGCGAATCGGCGCGAATCCAGCGCCGCGTTCGCGATTCGCGGCGTCAGGCAGCCAAGTCGGCCTAACAAGTCGACGGTGCTGAGCATTCGCTCGCGCAGCGGCAAGCCGTCGCGCCGGTGGCGCGCATAGAGTCAGCTCGGCTTTGAGCAGCGCCAGGTTCACGTTCGACGGACACTCGACCGTGCAGGCTTTGCACGAGAGGCAATTGCTCAGCGCTTCCTCGAGCTCATCGCGCGCGCAGCGGATCATCCTGCAGCGCGCAGCTCCAGGGCGGCGCGGATCGCGTTCGCCCGGCCACGCGTGGACATGTATTCCTCGCCGGTGGCGAGAAAGGTGGGGCACATCATCGGCGCGTCTTTCCGGCAGCCACCGCAGCCATTGCACTGCTCGAGGTTGCCGACGAACGACCGTCCTTGAAGGCGAAGGCGAGTCGCTCGGCTCGAACGGCAGCTCGAGCTGCTCCATCGGAGTCGTGCGCAGGTGGCCGTCGATCTTGAAGCGACCGTCGCTGAAAAGCTTGCCTGGATTGAACAGGTTCTTCGGGTCGAAGATGCGCTTGATCTCGCGCATCACTCCGAGCAACTCCTCGCCCACCTGCTCCGCGCATGTATTCGGTGCGCGCGATCCCGACTCCGTGCTCGGCCGCGAGCGAGCCTTTGAATTGCCGGACCAGCGCGGAAACTTCGTCGGCGATTCGCGATACTTCCTCGGTCCTCCGCGCTGTGCAGATCGAGGACTGGCCGCACATGCAGCAAACCGGTCGCGGCATGGCCGTAGTAGCAGACCTCCAGATCCAGCGGCCGCATGATCGAGTCGAGCCCGGCGACATAGGCTGGAAGTTGATGCCGGCCGGAACAGCGGCGTCTTCGATGAACGCGACGGGCTTGGCCGGACCTCTCGGCCGGTCAGCAGCGAAAGGCCGGCTTTTCGCACCACCAGACGAGATTCATCTCCGCCGGTTGCGTGCAAATCGTGGTGCGCAAACCGAGGCGCTTCGCCGACAGAGCAGCCAGCCGCTCCGCGACGTCGTCGTAGAACTCGACGATCAGAATCGATTCGCACGGCTTGGTATCGAGCTCCATCAGGTCGCGCGCCGGTTGGAAATGCAGTTGTCCTTTGGTCTGGTCGAACAAGCGGCCGGTCGATGTGCTCGATGGCGGCCGGTTTCAGGTCGAGAAGCTCGACTGTGGCCTGCATCGCTTCCGCGACCGAAGCGAAGAAGATCAGGCCCAAGCCCTTTGTCGCGCGGGAGCGGAACGATATTGAGTTCGGCGGAAAAAATGGCGCGCGAGCGTTCCCTCGCTCGCCGCAAAGCATTTCGTTCAGATCGTCCGGCTCGCGCAGAAAGCGTTCGATGCCGTAGCCGGTCCAGCGCTTCTGCAATCCTGGCGGCATCCATTCGGCGATCTCGTCCGCATGCGTCGCACAAGTCTGGCGATCGATTTGCCGCTGCGCGGCCAACGTCTCGTGGTCCTGACCGATCTGTGGATGCGCCCGTCGGCCATGACGAGCTCCGAGCGAGACGACGTGGTCGGCCGTCGTCCCATAAACGGGCACGCGCGCGCCGGAAGAATCGTTCGCGATCATCCCACCGATGGTCGCGCGCGAGCTGGTGGCCACATCCGGGCCGAAACAAAAGCCGTGCGGTTTGAGAAAAGCGTTCAATTGATCGAGAACGACACCCGCGCCGCGCGGACGTGCGCTTCTCCAGATCCAGATCGGTGATCTCTCGGTTGTAACGCGAAAACTCCACGATCAAGTCCGTCGCCGATCGCGCCGCCCGCAAGCCCGCTGCCGGCGCCGCGTGGCGTGACGGAACGCCGGCGTCGGCCGCCGCCATGATGATCGAGCCGGCCTGCTCGCGTACGCGGAAACGCGACCGCCGCCGGCTCGATTTGATAAAGTGAAGCGTCGGTCGCGTAGAGTGCCGCGTCAGGTCGTCGAAGCGACTTCGCAATCGGCTGCAGCGAGCGTGGACGATTGAGTCGAAGTCATCCCGTTGCCGACAGATTACCCGCCCCTGGTCGGCGCAACAAGGTAGAGCCGCGCATGCGAGCGATACCATTTCCCGAAGATTTAACCGCGGATTACGCGGATATCGCGGATGGGGAGAAAGGGATCCGGATTACCACTCTCTCTTCATCCGTGTCATCCGCGTAATCCGCGGTTAAATTTCAGTCCCCTCACGGGGGGGGGGGGGGGGACTAAGGGGGTTGATCTGGCTCTGCCTCATGGAACTTTCGTGGCAAATCAATGAGCACGGCGGACCAATTTCCGGAAGACCTCTTATTGCATGAGCCCGACCGGAGAGCCCGGTTGATCCGGGAATTTTACGAGCAGTACGGCGAGGCCCGGCCGCGCGGTTATTACGCCTGGGGACACCAGCACGAAGAAACCAAGGCGGCGTTTTACCGAAAATGCCTCGAGGCGAATGGCCAGGATGCCCGCCACCTGGGCGTCGACGTGGGATGCCAGGGAGGGGTGCTGATCAATATGGTGAATCTGATCTCCTGGGTCGGCGTCGACATCGATCAGCGGGCGCTCGAAGCCGCGCGCGAAAATGGGCGTGGCCTGCCACGAAATGGATTTCACCTCCGCCATTAATTTTCGGGACGAAAGTTTTGATGCGGTGATGATGACGGAGGTGCTGGAGCATTTGCCTTATCCATCCATCACCGTGCGAGAGGTCCATCGCATCCTGAAGAAGAAGCCTGGCAGCGCCTATGTCGGTTCCGCGCCGCTCGATTACCATCTGCATCGGCGCTGGAAAGTCTTGCGCGGCAAACGGCTCTCCGGCGAGCAAACCCACGTGCACCATTTTTCCTTCAAGGAACTCGACAAGCTTCTGCGGTTCTATTTCGAGAAGGTGGATTACCTGCCGCTCAGCGGAACGGCCGCACGGCATCCGACCTGGAACCTTTCCTACAACCTCTTTGTGCGCGACATCGCCTGGGCCGCATCGTCCCCCAGGCAAAATGTGGGACGCTGGGAAGTGATCGGGAAAGAATTGATTTAGGTCTCCTCCTCCTTTCCCCTCGTTCCCAAATTGCACTTGGGAATGCCAAGTGTCTAAGGGCAGGGGCGGATAGCTCTGCTGTCGAGGCCCAGCGACCGAAGCAAAGCTTCGAAGACAACGTCCGACCACAGGGCAACGGGGACAGAAGAACCTCGCGCGCTACTCCGTCCGCAGCGCTTCGATGGGATTCACCTGGCTCGCGCGGCGCGCGGGGAGATAACAGGCGATAAACGCTACTGTGGCGAGCGTGAGGAGAGCACCGAAAAGCGCTGCGGCATCAAGCGTGCCGACACCGTAAAGCAAACTCTGGAGCGCGCGGCTGGCGGCGAAGGCGCCCGCCAATCCCGCAATGAGCCCGATCCCGATGAGCGAAATGCCCTGGCCAAGAACCAGGCGAAGCACGTCGGCGCGGCTGGCCCCGAGCGCGAAACGAATCCCCAGTTCCCGTGTCCGTTGTGTGGTGCTCAAGGCCATCACGCCATAGATGCCTACGGTCGCCAGGACAAGGGCAAGTCCGGCAAAGGCGCCGAGCAAACTCATGGTCAGGCGTCGCGTCGCTAGACTTCCGCCAATGTTTTTCTCCATGGTACTGACCGCGCCGAGAGGCTGGTCGGGATCGAGCGCCTGCACTTCACGTTTGATCGCCGGGACGAGCGCGAGCGGATCGCCCGCTTTCACGCGCACGACCAGCGTGTTCCCGCCTGCGGCGTATTGCGCGGAACAAAAATAAATTTGATGAAACTTCAAACTCTCGATGTTGTTCTCGCCGGGCGCTTCATTCCGCGTTCGCGCGACGACGCCGACAATGGTGGTGGGCGGCGCGTTCTCCTCGAGGGTCTGGTTGTCATTGATGTTGCGTCCGATCGGGTCCTGCCCCGGGAAATATTTTTGAGCCAGCGTTTCATCAATGATGATCGAGCGCGGCCGGCCCGCGACGTTCTTCCGGACCGAAGGCTCGTCCGCGCAGGATCGGCATTCCCATGGCGCGGAAGTAATCGGGCGAAACGATGTTGATCTCCGCGGAGGGTTCCTGGCCCGGAGGCGGCTCGGGGGTTCCGGTAACGTGGAAACTGCTGTCCCACGAACTGTCGTCGAACGGAATATTCGCGCCGATCGCGGCGGTCTCGACGCCGGGCAACGCTTTCACCCGCTCGAGAAGCTGATTGAAGAAGGCGATGCTCTTTTCGTCTTCGCTGTAGCGGGCCGAAGGCAGGGAGATGCCCACGGTGAGTAGATTGCTCGGGTCAAAATTGATCGGCTCATTTTGGGCGCGCCAGAAACTTTTCAGGGTCAGGCCGGCGCCCGCCAGCAGGACGACGGCGAGAGCGACCTGGGTGATAACCAGCGCGGAACGCGCGCGTTGCTGGCGCGGTCCGCCGCTGCCGCCACGCGGTCCATCTTCATGGAGCGCCATCGAGATCGCGGCATTTTTCGAGACCCGCCAGGCCGGCCAGAGACCGACCAGGATTCCGGAGGCGAGGGCCACCGCGCCGGTAAAGAAGAGTGCCACTAGATCGATCCGCGTTTCCTGGAACCGCGCTACGCGTGCGGGACTCAAAGCGAGAATGGCGTCGAGACTCCAGACTCGCGAGCATCATGCCGGCGATCGCACCGAAGATCCCGAGGAGAATGCTTTCGATCAGCATTTGCCGCATCAGCTGCCACTGGCTCGCGCCCAGCGCGGCGCGCACGGCCAGCTCTTTGCCGCGGGAGAGGGCGCGCGCCAGTTGCAGATTGGCGACGTTCGCGCACGCGATCAACAACACACAGGCCACCGCTCCGAGCAGCAGCCGCAAACTTGCGCGGTATTCACTCACGGCCGAGTCGAGCAGGAGATCCATGCGGACCCGGCGGGTCGCGTTCGTATCCGGATACTGCCGCTCGAGTTCCACGGCGATCGTATCGAGGTCGGCGTTGGCCTGTTTCAAACTGACGCCCGGCTTCAAGCGGCCGAGCACAGAAAATCCCGGGTGATTGCCGCGGCGGAGAACGCCCTCTTCTTTTCTCAGCTCGGCCAGCGGTGTCCACATTTCAGCCAGCCGCGGGAAGCGCAAATCGTCAGGCAGGACGCCGATGATTTCTCGCGCGATACCGTCCACCATGACCTGCTTGCCAAGGACGCTCGGAGAGCTGCCGAACTTCGTTTCCAAAGCCGCTCACTGATCAACGCAACGGGCGCCGCGCCCGGCACATCGTCCTGCTCCGTGAAGTCGCGGCCCATCAGCGGCTTCAGGCCGATTACCGCGAGGAAGTTGAACGTCACCCGTCCGCCGCCAACTCGTTCCGGCGTCCCGCCGCCCATCGGCGAGAAATTATAAGTCTCGCGCCGAGTCAGGGTGAGATCGGTGAAGGACCGCTGGCCCGCGCGCCAGTCGAGAAAGTTCGGGTAACTGACCGAGCCATTCGGGAAAGTGGAGGTCTTCTCGCGCAACATCACCAGCCGGTCCGATTCCGGATAAGGCAACGGCCGGAGCAGGACGGCGTTCACGACGCTGAAGATGGCGGTATTCGCGCCGATGCCGAGGGCGAGCGCGATGATGGCGATCGCGGCGAAGCCCGGGGACTTGATCAGTGTTCGAATCGCATACCGAATTTCGTGAAGCAAGGTTTGCATGGGATTTTCGAGGTGAGGTTAAGGGCTCGCCGGCGTTTCGCGTGCGGCGGCGAGTAAATTTTTCGCGATGTCATGGCTGCCCGGCCCGCTGTTGGAAGCGTTGGTCAACACAATGATGGTGAGCGCGCGGGCAGGCTCGAACAGGATGGTGGCCTGGATTCCCCAGGAGCCGCCGTTCCAATCGAAATACTTGTTTGGCGTCTGCTTCAAGCGCGCGAATTCTGCGGCCTGGTCGCGCAAGACGGTGAAGCGTCCTTGTTCCACTGCGTCCATGAACTTCGCCAGATCGTCGATGTTCGCGGCCACGGCGCCGGCGGCCCGGGCCCAGGCGTTGTAGTGATCCAGGCCGGCGCTCAGGTTGACCAGGCCGTCGGGACGCACGGCTTTTCGTCCGCGGAAAGGTGAGGGCTCTGTTTCAAAGCGAGCGGGCCGGGCATAACTGGTCGCGATTTCGCCAGCGCCAAAGTCAGCGCCTTCCACGCCGGCGGATTTCATTCCGAGCGGCTCGAAGAGATGCTCGTGGAACAATTGCGGGATCGGTTTGCGCTCGACGTTCTCAAGGATCATTTCGAGCACGATGTAACCAGTGCTCGAGTACGACTTCTTCTCGCCGGGACGTCCAGTCGGCCGATGCTCCGGCTTCCTCGCATAAGCTAAAAGCTCACCCGCCGTCCAGAGACGGGTCCCGCGCCGCGAATCGGTAAAGAGATCGTTAAAGAAATCACGACTCTTCTCACCGTTAAAGTTGTGAAGACCGCTCGTGTGGTCGAGCAACTGCGCCACCGTGATCTCGTCCGCGAACGAAATTCCATCGAGAGCGCCGGGCGGCAGCAGCGTAACCGCCCGATCCGATAACTGGAAGCGGCCCGCTTTGACCAATTCCATGACCGTTGCGTAGGTCATCATCTTCGTGATACTGGCCAGCCGGATGCGCTGCGTGAGATCCATCGCGGTCGATTTTTCGACGGAGACGACTCCGCTCGTGCCGGTCCAGCGCGAATTGCCCTGGCGGACGTAAGCCTGGAGGCCGGGCACGCCTCGGGCGACGGCATCGTCGATCACAGCGCGGTAGGATTGCTCGGGCTTCTTCGTATTTTCGGCGGCAAATAGCGCGGCGCTGCTGAAGGCTGCGATGCCGAGCAGAGTTCCGTGGTGGATCGCGCGCTCCGACGCGCGATGCTTAAGATTTGCGCGCCGTTGGCGCGACTTGTTGTCATCGCGCGACGGAGTGCACGATCCACCAGGAAGCGTCTTCATTCCGCGCGCAATGCGGTTACGGGATTCACTTTGGTGGCTCGCCGCGCGGGGATGTAGCAGGCGAGAAACGCGATCGCACCGAGCAGAATCGCCAGTCCGAGGTAAGTCAAGGGATCGCTCGCGCTCACGCCGAAGAGCAGGCTGCCCATGATGCGCGTGACCGCGAAGGCTGCGACCAGCCCAATGCCGAGACCGATGCCGGCGAGGAGCATGCCCTGGCCGATGACGAGCTTGAGGACGTCGCCGGCGGTCGCGCCGAGCGCCATGCGGACGCCGAGCTCGTGCGTGCGTTGCGTGACCGAATACGAGATCACTCCGTAAATTCCCACGGAGGCGAGACGAGGGCGACGCCGGCGAGAATGCTGATGAGCATCATGTTGAAACGCGGCCGCGCCACCGTCTGGGCGAGGACCTGATCGACCGTGCGCACATTGTAGAGCGGTTGTTGCTTATTCAGCGCCCAGATCGTTCGCGCACTGAATTCAGCATCGCGGTTGGTTCGCCGGCGGTGCGAACGATGAGCGAAAGTTGCGGCGCGGGGTTTGCCGTAGATGTAAGCTGCGCGTAGGTTTTCGCTCAACGCGTGCCGCGCACGTCGCCCACCACGCCGACCACGCTGTACCATTCTACGTCGGGCGCTGTGGATCGCCGAACGTGATCGTTTGCCGAGCGGATCTTCGCCGGGAATATTTCTGCGCGGTGTTTCGTTGATACGACGCGTCGGGACTTTGTTCGTATCGCGATCGTTGCGTCGCGCGCGGTTTGGCGTGCGGCGGGATTCACTTTGGTGGCTCGCCGTGCGGGAATGTAGCAGGCGAGAAAGGCAATCGCGCCCAGCAATGCTGCCAGGCCAAGGTAAGTTAAGGGATCGCTCGCGCTCACCCCGAAGAGCAGGCTGCCCATGATGCGCGTCACCGCGAACGCGGCGATCAACCCAAGACTGAGACCGATGCCGGCGAGGAGCATGCCCTGGCCGATCACGAGCTTGAGAACGTCGGCGGCAGTCGCGCCGAGCGCCATGCGGACGCCGAGCTCGTGCGTGCGTTGCGTGACCGAATACGAGATCACTCCGTAAATTCCCACGGAGGCCAGAACGAGGGCGACGCCCGCGAGAATGCTGATCAGCATCATGTTGAACCGCGGCCGCGCGACCGCCTGGGCGAGGACCTGGTCGACCGTTCGCACATTGTAGAGCGGTTGCTGCCGATCCAGCGCCCAGATTTTTTCGCGGATGGAGTTCAACATCGCGGTCGGTTCGCCGGCGGTGCGGACAATGAGCGAAAAGTTGCGGCGCGGCGTTTGCCGATACGAACTATAAACCTGCGCGTACGGCTCCTCGCTCAAGCGCGTTCCGCGCACGTCACCCACGACCCCAACCACGCTGTACCATTCCACGTCAGCCGCCTGCGGATCGCCAAACGTAATCCGTTTTCCCAGCGGATCTTCACCTGGGAAATATTTCCGGGCGAGTGTTTCGTTAATGACCACAGCGTCGGGAACTTCGTTCGTGTCGCGATCGTTGAGTAACCGTCCGCGCCGCAAAGGAATCTGGAGCGTCCGAAAATATTCCGGGCTGATCACGCGTGCTTCGGCGTCCGGCGTTTTATCCGTTGGCGCGAGCGGGCGGCCTTCGACGGAGAAAGCGAGGAAATCGGCACCACCTCCGAGGGGCAGATCGGTCGAGATCGTGGCTGCTTCCACGCCGGGTTGTTGCGCGAGCGAAGCGAGGAGCTGGTCGAAGAATTGGTTAACCTGCGGATTATCCTTGTACTTCGCTACGGGAAGGGAGAGTTCGACCGAGAGAAGGTTGCTTGGATTGAACCCCGGCTTGACCTGTTGGAGCAAAATAAAACTGCGGATCAACAATCCAGCGCCGACCAAAAGGACGAGGGAAAGCGCAATCTCCGCGACGGCCAGGCCGTTGCGGAGCCGCCGGCCGCCGGCGCCTTCCGCGGCACTGCGCCCGCCTTCCTTCAGGGTGTCGTTCAGATTTGGCTTCGAAGCGGTGAGCGCCGGAGCCAGGCCGAAAATCAAGCCGGTCACGAGCGAAACGCCGAGCGTGAAGAGCAGTACCTCGCGATCGATCCCAATCGAGTCGAGCCGCGGAATGTTGCCCGGACTGAGCGCGAGCAAAGCCTGTATCCCCCAGACGGCAAAGAGCAATCCGAGCGTGCCGCCGGCCAGCGAGAGCATGACGTTTTCGGTCAGGAGCTGCCGGATCACGCGGCCGCGAGAAGCGCCGAGCGCGGCGCGGATGGAAATCTCGCGCTGGCGGGAAGAGGCGCGTGCCAGCAGCAGGTTGGCGACATTCGCGCAGGCGATCAAAAGAAGGAACGCGACGGCGCCCAGCAGCAGCAACAAGGCCGGCCGGATGTCGCCCGTGAGAGTTTCGTGGAGCGATTGGACGATCGCGCTCCAGGCGGTGTTCGTTTCGGGATATTGTTTCTCCAGACGCGCCATGATCCCTTTCATCTCCGCTCCGGCTTGTTGCAGGGTGATTCCCGGTTTCAGGCGCGCGACGACGTAAAGGAAATCGCTCCGGCGTGAATTGCGCATGTTGTCGCTGACGCCGAGCGGCAGCCAAAGCTGGACGGGCCTTTTCACTACGTGAGATGGATGCTGAAAAACCGCGGGCATGACGCCGACGATGGTGTGGGGATTGCCATTCACCGATAACTGCTGGCCGACGATTTGCGCGTCTCCCCCGAAACGTCTTTGCCACAGCTCGTGGCTCAGGATGATTACTCGGTTTTTGCCCTGTTCGTTTTCTTCCGGCAAAAATTTCCGGCCCAACGCCGGCTCGATGCCGAGGACGGTGAAGAAATCGCCGATGACCGCCGCGCCGGGCAAGCGCTCCGGTTCGCCATCGCCGCCGGTCAGGATCGGGCTGGCATTCGCGAAGGCCCCCATGGCCTGGAACGATTGCGCCTGCTGCTGCCAGTCGTTGTAGTCGGGATAGGAGGCGCTTTCTTTCGCAATGTCGTTGAGCGGGTTCGTGCCCCAAAGCCAGACGAGCTGTTCCGGCGCACGGTAAGGCAGCGGCCGCAGGAGGACGGCGTTAACAACGCTAAAGATAGCGGTGTTCGCGCCGATCCCCAGCGCGAGGGCGAGGATAGCGATGAGGGAGAACGCCGGATGTTTAACAAGTTGGCGGAAGGCGTAGCGGATGTCTTTGAGTAGTGTTTCCATGATTTAAGGCTGGGATGTTTTCAGGTGGATCGGGCGCTCCGTCGCCCGATGCCGAAAATTTACGCGCCTTCGGCGCCATTTATTGTCATCGCGCGACGGAGCGCGCGATCCACCCAGGAAAGCATTCATTCGGCGCGAAGGGCGATGATGGGATCGACACGAGTCGCGCGGCGCGCTGGCAACCAGGCAGCGATGAACGCCACGGCGGAGACGAGAAGCGACGATAGAGACAAACGTGACTGGATCGGAGGCGCCGACGCCGAAGAGCAGACTGTTGAGCAACCGTGTCGCCGCGAACGCCCCCGCGAGGCCGATGACCAGACTGATTCCGACCAGCGTCATCGCCTGGCCTACGACGAGGCGAAAGATGGAGCCTTTGCCCGCGCCCAGCGCGATCCGGATGCCGATCTCGCTCGTACGTTGGGCGACCGAGTAAGCCATCACTCCATAAATTCCGATCGCGGTCAGGAGCAGCGCCGTGCCGGCAAAGATCGAAAGCAGGAGCGTGTTGAAGCGCGGCCGGGCCAGGGAGCGGGCGATGTATTCCTCAAACACGCGCACGCTCGTCAGCGGGATCGACGCATCCATGGCCGCCAGCTCCTGTCGCACCGCTGTGGTCATTGCATTGGGGTTGGAAACGCTCGTCCGGATAACGAGGGACAGGACGCTGAAGGGCAACTGCGTGTTCGGCAGATACATCTCCGGCGAATCCTCGTTCTTGAGGGAGAGATGCTTGACGTTCCCCACGACACCAATGATCTCCCGCATCTTTTCGCCAGAGTCGTCAGCCGAGAACCCCGGCATGATCCGTTTGCCGACCACATTCTGTCCCGGGAAAAATTTGCTCGCGAAACGCTCGTTCACGATGACGACCGGCGTTGTTTCGTAGCGATCGGTCGGTTCGAAAACGCGGCCTTGGCGGACCGGAATCCCCATGGTCTTGAAGTAATCGGTGCTGATGACGCGAACCGGCGCGGCCGCGCGCTGCCCTTCCGGCATCGGACGTTCCTCGATATCGAAGGAGGTGACCATGTTGCTTCCGCTCAAGGGCAGCGGCATGATCACGTCAGCCGATTCGACACCGGGCAACGCACGCAGCCGGGGCAGGAACTGGTCGAAGAACGCAATGATGTTTTCGTTCTTCGGATAGGCGACGTCGGGCAAGGCGACGCGTGCGGTGAAAAGACGATCTGTGCGCAGGCCCGGCTGCACTTTACCGAGCCGGGCAAAGCTCTGGATCAGCAGCCCGGCCGAGATCAGCAAGACGAGGGCGAGGGCGACCTCCGCCATGATCAGTGCGTTGCGGACGCGGCCCTTGCCTTCCCCGCTGCTGCCGGTGCGCGAGCCGGATTTGAGCGAACTGTTGAGATCGACGTGCGAGGCCTGCCACGCGGGGACGAGGCCGAAGATGATCCCGGTGGCGAGGGAGGCGAGCATGGTGAAGATGAGGACGGTGGCATCGAGCTCGATGTTGCTGATGCGCGGGATGTTTTGCGGCACCGTCTTGATCAGCGCTTCGGTTCCCCATTGGGCAAGAAGCAACCCGAGCAAACCGCCGAGCCCGGAGAGCAGCAGACTTTCGGTGAGCAATTGCCGGATGATGCGCATGCGGCTGGCGCCCATCGCGGCCCGAAGCGCGATCTCTTTCCCGCGAGCAGAAGCGCGGGCGAGGAGCAGATTCGCGACGTTGGCGTTCGCAATCAGCAACACGCAGACGACGGCGCCGAAAAGGATGTACAAGGCCGTCTTCACGTCACCGACCATGTCTTCACGCAACGGCTTGGTCCCGACTCCGAAATGCGTGTTCGTGTCCGGATATTGCTTCTCCATGGAGGCGGCGATGTTCTCCAGATCCGCCTGTGCCTGGGCGATCGAGACGCCGGGTTTCATCCGCGCGATCGATTCGAGGCTGTGATTGCCGCGCTGGGCGGTTTGCGGCGTGGAATTGTCCACGGTGGCTGCGTCCTCCGCGAACGTGATGTAGAGATCGTACGGATCCGTCGAGATGGGGAATTGAAAACCGGCCGGCAGGACACCGATGATGGTGTGCGGGCGCCGATCCATCATGAGAGTGCGACCGAGCACATTCGCGTCGCTGCCGAACTGCTTCTGCCAGAAGTTGTGACTGATGATGACTTTGAAGCCGCCCGGACCGCCGCCGCCCTGCTCATCGGCGCGGGTGAAGGTGCGTCCAATCTTGGGCTTGATCCCCAGCACATCGAAATATTCCGCGCTCGATTTTATGCCGGGGACGCTGGAGGCGCCTTCCTCGCCGGTGAGGGCGAACGAACGCTGTCTGTAGACCGCCATGCTGGCGAGCGTGCGGTTCTGGTCTCGATAGTCGAAGAAGTCGGGATAGGAGAGCGAGCCCAGCTCCGTCTGGGTCGCTTTCTGGCGAGTGTCGATTACGCCGACGGCGATGAGTTCGTCCGGCGCGGGGAAGGGCAGCGGCTTGAGCAGGACGGCGTTGACGACGCTGAAGATCGCGGTGTTCGCGCCGATGCCGAGCGCGAGGGTGAGCACAGCGACGATGGTGAAGGCGGGATGTTTCCAGAGTTGGCGTAAGCCGTAACGGATGTCGTTTAGCATAAAGTCAGAGGTCGGAGGTCAGAGGTCAGAGGGCGGTGAATTCTCGTTCCCAAACTCTGTTTGGGAATGCCATTGTCCCGGCAACTCTGTTGCCCCGGATGCGAAACAGAGTTTCGAAGACAAGTGCGTTCCCAAACAGAGTTTGGGAACGAGGAAAAGGTTGGGTTTGCTGTTCACTTTCTTTCATTCGGCGCGCAGCGCGATGATTGGATTTACCCTCGAAGCACGGCGCGCCGGCAGCCAGGCCGCGAGGAACGCGATGAACGAGATCAGGACAACGATTGCGCCGAAGGTCAGCGGATCCCAGGCGCCAATTCCATAAAGCAGCGTGCTGAGTAACCGCGTCGCCGCGAAGGCGCCGGCCAATCCAATGGCGAGGCTGATGGCCACCAGGGTCATGGCCTGGCCGACGATCAGGCGGAAGATCGACGACTGCGCTGCACCGAGGGCGATGCGGATGCCGATCTCGTTTGTCCTCTGCGCGACGGAATAGGCCATCACGCCGTAGATGCCTATCGCCGTGAGGAGCAGCGCGATGCCCGCAAAGATGGACAGAAGCAGCGCGTTGAAGCGCGGCCGGGAGAGCGAACGCGACATGTATTCGTCGAAAATGCGGACATGCGTGAGCGGGAGGTTGCGATCGACCGAGGCGAGTTCGCGCCGGACCGCCGAGGTCAACGTTGCTGGGTCGGCCATGTCCGTTCGCACGACCAGCCACTGAAGATTGAACGGAATTTGCGCCGCGGGCAGATAGAGCTCGGGCGTGAAGTCTTTGTTGAGGGAGTCATGCCGCACGTTGCCGACAACGCCGATGATCTCGCGCGTTTTCGATGGCCCTTCGTCAACGCTCCAGCCAGGCGTGACGCGTTTGCCGATTGCATTCGCGTTCGGGAAATACTTCTCGGCGAAACGTTGGTTCACGATCACCACCGGTCTGGAATCGAGCCGGTCGGTCTCATTATATCCGCGTCCCTGCAAAATCGGGATGCCCATCGCCTTGAAGTAATCGGTCCCGGCGATGCGGGTCGGGCAGCTGCTCTGCTCGCCTTGCGGCAGGGGGCGTTCTTCGATGTCGAAGCTGGTGGTGTTGTTACTTCCGCTCAGCGGCAGAGGAAAAATGAAGCTGGCCGAATTCACTCCGGGAAGAGCGCGAATTCGCGACATGAGCTGATCGAAAAACGCGTTCACGTTTTGCGGCTGCGGATAGGCGGCGTCGGGCAGAGAAACGCGCGCGGTAAACAGGTTGTCCGTCCGCACGCCAGGCTGCACCTGGCCGAGACGGGTAAAGCTTTGGATTAACAAGCCCGCGCAAACCAGGAGCACCAGGGCGAGAGCCACCTCCGCTACGACGAGGGCGCTGCGCATCCGGTGCTTGCGATCGCCGCCGCCGGCGCCGCGTGTCCCCGTCTTCAACGCGCTGTTCAGGTCAACATGCGAAGCCTGCCAGGCCGGGACCAGCCCGAAGAGAATACCCGTGCCTAACGACATCAAAATCGTAAAACCGAGAACGGCCCCATCGAGCTGGATCTCGCCGATGCGCGGGATGTTTTGCGGCACGATCGCGACCAGCGCGTCAGTCCCCCAGAAGGCGATGAGCAAACCGAGGAGTCCGCCAAGCAGGGCGAGAAGCAGGGTTTCGGTCAGCAATTGCCGGATCACGCGGGCGCGGCTCGCGCCCAGCGCGGCGCGCAAGGCAATCTCTTTCCCCCGCACGGAGGCCCGCGCCAGGAGAAGATTGGCGACGTTTGCGTTCGAGATCAGCAAGACGCACGCAACGGCGCCGAACAGGACGTAGAGAGCAGTCTTCACGTCCCCGACCAACTCCTCGCGCAACGCCACGGCCGCCGCGCTCATGTTGGTGTTGGTGTCGGGGTATTGCTTCGCGAGCGAAGCCGCGACGGCCTTCAAGTCGGCGGTCGCCTGTTCGATGCTGACGCCGGGCTTCAATCGCCCAACCCCTTCAAGACTGTGACTGCCCCGCTGGGCGGTGTAAGGCTGACCGCCCTCGATTGGAGTCGCGTCTTCCGCCAACGAAACCCAGAGCTCCACCGGCAGCGCCACGAACGGATATTGGAACCCTTCCGGCATGACGCCGATAATGGAATAAGGACGGCCGTCGAGCTGGAGGGTCTGCCCGAGGACATTCGGATTGCCGCTGAACAGTCGCTGCCAGAGCTGGTGACTCAGCACCACCTTGAAGCCACCCGGGCCGCCACCGGCCTGTTCGTCAGCACGCTCGAAGCCCCGGCCCCGCGCTGGTTTCACTCCGAGCACATCGAAAAATTCGGCACTGACTTTCCGTCCCTGGACCGTCTGCGCGCCCTGATCGTCGACCAGCGCGAAGCCCTTCGGCCGGTGGATCGCCATGTTGGCAAAGGTGCGGTTCTGCTCGCGATAATCGAAGAAATCGGGATACGAGAGGTTGCTGAGCGCGACCTTGCCACTCTCCCGCGCGTCCGTGCTGGCAAACGCCACCAGCTCGTGCGGCCGCGGGAACGGCAGCGGCTTGAGCAGGACTGCGTTGACGACGGTGAAAATGGCGGTGTTCGCACCAATGCCGAGAGCGAGCGTGATGACGGCCACGATGGTGAAGCCGGGGTTCTTGAGGAGTTGGCGTAAGCCGTAACGGATGTCGTTTAGCATAAAGTCAGAGGTCGGATGTCAGAGGTCGGAGGTCGGAGGTCGGAGATCGGAGATCGGAAATGTGAGCTGATGTCCCCCTCGTTCCCAAACTCTGTTTGGGAATGCCAATGTCTTGCCAACTCTGTTGGCCGAGTCGCGAAACAGAGGTTCGAAGACAACGAGGGAGTCTTGTGAGGCTGGCGACTGGAGAAGTTCATTCGGTGCGCAAGGCTTCCATCGGGTTTACGAGGCTGGCCCGGCGAGCGGGGATCAAAGCGGCGATGCCGGCCGTGGCGGCGAGGAGGAAGACAGGCGGCGGCGTAGCTGGTCAGGTCGTTGCCGCTGATGCCGAAGAGGAAAGCATTCAGCACGCGCGAGACAAGGAAAGCGCCGCCGATTCCGAGGACGAGGCCGATCGCCACCGCGCGCATGCCTTGCCTGAGAACGAGCCGCAGGACAGCGGCGCGCGTTGCGCCCAGCGCCATGCGAATTCCAATCTCGCGCGTCCGTTGCGCGACACCGTACGCGACCGCGCCATACAATCCCGCCGCCGCCAGCACGAGCGCGACGATTGAGAAAAATCCGAGCAGCCATCCGCGCAGACGCTGTTGCCAGAGTGAATTGGCCACCTCGTCGCCGAGCGAAACAAAATTAAAGACGCCGACTTCCGGCGCGATCGCCGCGATCTCCTTGCGCAGCGCGGGCGCAAGGCTGAGCGGCTTGATCCCTTCGCGCGCTCGAACCAGAAAATGCATCTGCTTCCACGCGAGCTGGAGACTTGGCTTGTAAATGTCGGGACCGGCCTCGCCGTCGAGCGACTGATGGCGCACATCAGCCACCACCCCGACGATAGTCATCCAGTCCGGGTCAGGGCTGGCGCTGCTCCAACCGCTCTCGGGCTTCCCGAGTTTCACGCGCTTGCCGACCGCATCTTCCGCCGGCCAGAGGCGCTTCTTCAAACTCTCACTGATCAGGCAAACGCGTGGCGCATCCAATTTGTCGCGCTCGTCGAAAACCCGGCCGTGCCGAAGTGGGATCCGGACGGTTCGAAAATAGTCGGAGCTAACGGTCTGAAAGTTCGCGCGCGGGTTGCGGCTTTGCTCGTCGACCGATTGATGCTCGGCCGTGAACTCCGTGCGGTTCCAGGGCCGTTGGGGCACAAACGGCGGACTGTTGTTCGCACCGACCGCTTCTACTCCCGGCATCTCGCTGATGCGCTGAAGCAACCGCGAGAAACGATCCACGCGAGTCTGGGCGGGTTCGTCGGCGTTGTAGGTCGGGTTCACTTCCATCATCAAAACGTTGCGCGCGTCGAAGCCGGGATTGACCTCATTCAATTTGAGCAGGCTCCGAAGAACGAGGCCGGCGCCGACGAGGAGAACGATCGAGACCGCTACCTGCGCGGCCGTGAGAATTTCGCGGAAACGCGCGCCCGCCGCTGTTCCGCCCGTATTGCCGCCGGCGGTTTTCAACGCCTGGGAAATGCCGACGCGCGTGGCTTGCCAGGCCGGCAAGGAACCGGCCAGCAAAGCGGTCATGCAGGAAACCGCGACTGAAAACGCAAGCACGCTCGGGATTCACATCGATCCGTGATCCAGAACGGCAGCTCGATCGGAATCGATGCGGCGACCACGTCCACCAGCCAGAAGGCCATGAGCGCGCCGGCCGCGCTGCCCAGGATGGCGAGCAAGCGCGCTCTCGGCCAGGACCTGCCGCGCGAGTCGCCAACGGCTGGCGCCAAGCGCGGTTCGAATGGAAAGCTCGCGTTCACGCGTCGTCGCGCGGGCCAGCAAAAGCTGGCTCACGTTGGCGCAGGCGATCAGGAGTACGCCGCCGCAGGAGGCGAGCAGGAGCAGCAACGAGAAACGAACATCACCGGCGAAGTGATCGCGCAACGGAATCACGGCCGCGCCGATCTCCTTGTTCGTGTCGGGATATTGCAGCGCGAGGCGCTCGGCGATGAGCGCCATTTCCGCCTGCGCCTGTTGCGCCGTGACGTCCGGCTTCAACCGGCCGATCGCCTGGTCCGCGCGCCAGGAACGGTCGTCGTTCATTGCCGAAAACGGAAGCCATCGGGACCCAGAGATCGGTCTGGGAAGGGAAACGGAAACCAGCCGGCATCACGCCAACGATCGTGCGCGGCGTGCCGTCGAGACGAACTTCACGGCCGATGATGGAGGGATTGCCGCCGAATGATCTCTTCCAAAGCCGCTCGCTGATCAGCATCACTTTCGGCGCACCTTTCTCGTCATCCGCCGGGGTGAGGTTGCGGCCGAGAACGGGATGCACGCCGAGCAGGTTGAAAAGGTTCGCGGTCGTGAAAGTGGTCTTGAGCGTCTCGGTCGTGCCGCCGCTCGGCTCGAGATTTCCGTTCCAGCGCAGATTGAAAAACGCCATGTCGGCAAAACTGCGGCTCTGTTTTTGCCAGTCGACGAAGTCGAGATAGTTCACTCCGAGATCGCTGCCGGTCCGGGTGCTGCGCGATTGGAGCATGACCAGCTTTTCCGGCTCCGCGTAAGGCAACGGCCGGAGCAGGAACGCGTAGATCACGGCGAACATGGCGGTCGTCGCGCCGATGCCGAGCGCGAGGGCAAAGATCGCCGTCGCGCTAAAGCTCGGAGATTTGATCAGCTGGCGGAAAGCGTAACGGAGATCAGTCATCGGAGGTCAGAGGTCGGAGGCCGCGAAGTCTGTGAAACGCCGGTTTCGGAGGGTGGGCGTCTGACTGCATGACGTTTCATCTCCTCACAATCACTGCACACGTCACTTTCTTCATTCCGCCGCAACGCTTCGATCGGGTTCACTTTCGTGGCGCGATTCGCGGGGAAGAAGCAGGCGACGAGCGCGACGGCGGCGAGCAGGATGGTGATCGTTCCGAGCGTGAGCGGGTCATACGCGCTGGTGTTGAAGAGCATCGAGCCCATCGCGCGGGAAGCGGCCAGCGTGGCGGCGAGTCCGATCAACAAACCGAGGCCGATGAGTTTTCCGCCCTGCGTCAGGACGAGACGCATGACGTCGCTCTGTTGCGCGCCGAGCGCCATGCGGATGCCGAACTCGCCGGTGCGTTGCACCACGTTGTAAGCCATCACCCCGTAGATGCCGACCGCGGCGATGACGAGCGCGACCGCGGAAAACACGCTCAGGAGCGTCATCGCGAAACGTTGCCGCGCGATGTTGTCGGCCATGATTTCCTCCAGCGGGCGAATGATGCCGATGGGCTGGTCCTTATCGATGGCGTAAACAGTCGGACGCAACGCGCCCAGCAGCGCGGCGGTCGACCCGTTCGTGCGCACGACGAGATTGACCGAAGTGAATGGAACCTGCGCGAACGGCTCGTAGGATTGCGCGCTCGTCGCCTTGTCGACTCCGTATTGCTTGATGTCGGCGACGATGCCGACGATTTCGCGCCAGGTGTCGGGGCCGTTGGTGATATTGATCCGTTTCCCGATCGGGTCTTCGTTCGGGAAATGCTGGCGGGCCATCGTTTCGTTGATGAGGGCGACGCGCGGCGCCTTGGCGTCATCCTGAGCGGTGAAGACACGGCCGCGGACCAGGCGAATGCCCATCGCTTTGAAATAATCCGGCGTGACGGTGTAGTAGTTCGTGCTCGGCAAATCGCTCGGCGCGATGGCGGGGCGGCCTTCGATATTGAAACCGAGAACGTAATCGCTCACGAGCGGCATCGAATGAGTCACCCCGGCCGCCTGGACCCCGGGCAGAACTTTGACGCGCTCGAGCAGGGCATCGGCAAAAGCTGTTTGCTGCTCCGGCAGCGCATATTTCTTCTGCGGCAGCGAAAGCCGAAGCAGCGTCGCATTATCCGGATTGAATCCCGGATCGACATTGGCGAGCTGCATGAAACTGCGCGCGAGCAGACCCGCGCCGCCGAGCAGCATCAGGGCGAAGACCACTTCGATGACGACCAGCGCGCTGCGCAGCCGGCCGCGTGCGCCGCCTTCCGTCGAGCCGCGCGTTCCCTGCTTCAGCGCTTCATTTACATCCGCGCGCGCTGCGAGCCAGGCGGGAGCGATGCCGAAGATGAGCCCGGTGAGAACGCTGAGAGCCAGCGAGAAAAAGAGCACTCCCTTATCGAGCCGGATCTCACTGATCCGCGGGAGGGTTGCAGGCGCGAGCGCGAGAAGCGCATCGAGTCCCCAGCGAGCGAGGACGATTCCGGCGACGCCGCCGCAGACCGCGAGGACCACGCTTTCAGTCAGAAGTTGGCGGATGAGCCGGCCGCGGCCGGCGCCGAGCGCCGCGCGAATCGAAATCTCGCGATGCCGCGCGGTGGCGCGGGCGAGAAGAAGATTCGCGATGTTCGCGCAGGCGATGAGCAATACGCAGCCGACGGCGCCGAGCAGCGTCTAAAGCACCGGCTTCACGTCGCGCACGAGTGTAGTCCTGCATCGGCATCATGAAGATGCCCCAGCCTTTGTTGGAATCGGGATATTGTTGCGCGAGCTGCGTCGCGAGCAGGTCGAGCTCAGCCTTGGCCTGGGCCACGGTCACGCCCGGCTTAAGCCGGCCGGCGACGTTGATGTAGTGCGCCGCCGCGCGCGTCGTTCGCGGTCTCATCCGGCTTGAACGCCATCGGCATCCAGAGATCGACTTTGCTCGCCTGGCCAAAGCCGGCAGGCGCCACGCCGACCACGGTGTACGGCTCGCCATTCAACTGAATCGCGCGCCCGACGGCGTCCCGCGCCCCGCCGAAAACGCGTTGCCAGAACGGATAGCTCAACACGACCACATGGTTCTTGCCCACCGCGTCTTCCTCCGGCAGCAGCATGCGACCGAGGATCGGCTTCACGCCCATCACATCGAAGTAATGCGCGGTGGCTTTCACGCCGATGAGGCGCTGCGGTTCGCCTTCGCCGGTGAGGTTCATGCCCGCGCCCGAGTAGGCCGCGAGATGCTCATACGATTTCGTCTGCTTTTGCCAATCGAGGAAGTTCGGCGGCGAGACGGAGAATTCCGGGAACTGCGGCAGCTGCGTTTCGCGGATCATCACGATGCGGTCCGGATCGGGATAGTCGAGCGGCCGCAACAGGACGGTATTGACCACGGAGAAAATCGCGGTGCAGGCGCCGATGCCGAGCGCAAGGGTGAGGATGGCGACAATGGTGAAGCTCGGCGCTTTGACGAGCTGGCGAAGAGCGTAACGGAGATCGTTTAGCATATTGGTGTGGCTTTCTGGTTCTGAAAATCCTCGTTCCCAAACTCTGTTTGGGAACGAGGGCGGAGCCGCGCTGCATTATTGCTCTTCATATTCATGTCACTCGTCACATGTCACACGTCACTCTCTTCACTCCGTCCTTAATGCAGCCATGGGGCTGATCTTGGTGGCGCGGCGGGCGGGAAGCCACGTCGCGAGCAAAGCAGCGGTCATCAGGACGGCCGGCGCGATCGTGAACGCGAACGGATCGGTCGAGCTGACCTGGAAAAGAATGCTGCTGACAATCTTGCCGGTGGCGAAGGCGAGGAGAAGTCCGAGCCCCAGGCCCGCGGCGACCATGGCGAAGCCCTCCCGCAGAATCATCCATTGCACCGTCTTGCCTTCCGCGCCGAGCGCCATCCGGATGCCGATCTCGCGGGTCCGGCGCGCAACCGAGTAGGCTTTCACACCGTATAAGCCCACGACCGAGAGCCCGAGCGCCAGCGAGCCGAACACAGAGAAGAGAGCGGCGGCGGCCTTAATCATCCAGAGCTGCAAATTTCCGTTCAGATGTTGGTCGAAGGTCTTGATGGAAAGCACCGGCAACGTCGGATCGACAGAACTGACCGTGCGGCGAAGAAGATCGGCGGCGTTTGCTTCACTTCCGGAAGGCAGCGAAGCGAACTTCACCAGAAAATAGGCGTTGCTCTGGAAAGCGCGGGCAAACGGCACATAGATCGCGCTCTCCGCCTCCTGTCCGAAGAAAGACTCACGCGTATGCGCAACGATGCCGATGACCTCGATGCTTTCTCCCGCGCCGATGTCGCCTGGAGTTTCCGGCGTTTCAGACTCCGCGCGTTCGCCGAGAACCTGCACTCGCTGTCCGAGCGCGTCGCCCTCCGGCCAAAGCTTCTTCGCCAGGAGGTCGTCGATAATTGCCACGGGAGGCCCGCCCGAAAGCGTCGCTTCCGCTGCCGTAAAAGTGCGGCCGCGTAAGAGCGGCAGTCGCGTCGTTTTGAAATAATCTGCTCCCACGCTGCGCCAGCTCGACTGGAACGCCAGCCCTTCCGCGGCAGTGGCCGGTTTCGCATCGGGGGCCGGCTGGGGCCCCGCCCGCAGGACGCGCTTGCTTAATGAGAGCATCCCGAACGGGACAGTGCCTGAAATGCTCGCCGCCTCGACGCCCGGCAAGGAAGAGAGTCTCTCGCCCAAGGCTTGGTAAACTTCCTGCGTCCGCGATCGGTCGGAGCCGCTGAGGCTCGCGTCGAGTTCGATCAGGAAAGTCCGGTCCGTCTGCAATCCGGTGTCGACGTCGCCGGCCTTTGTTGCTCCGCGGACAAAGAGCGCCGCCGCCGTGACGAGGGCGAGCGAAAACGCGAATTGCACAACCACGAGGGGGTTGCGCGGCATGAATTTCCAGCGCCGCCTGCCGGCGTCCTCGCCCGCCTGTTCCTTCAAGTCATCGACCAAGGTCACGCGGGAGAGTTTCAGCGCGGGCCCCAGCGCAAAGAAGAGGGTGCCGATTACGCAAAAGACGAGAGTCGCGGCAATCACTGATGGATTCGGGCCCGCCAGATAAATGAGGTCGATCGGCAACATCCGCCCGAGCGAACCCATGAGCAGGTCGGAGGACCAGAGCGCGAGGAGAATTCCAAACACGCCGCCCAGAACGGCGAGAACAAAGCCTTCCGTGAGAAGCTGGCGAATGATCCGTCCACGTGCCGCGCCCAGAGCCAGGCGGATGGCGATTTCCTTACGCCGTGCGGTGCCGCGGGCGAGCAGCATGTTGGCCAGATTCAGACATGCGATAACCAGAACGATACCTGACATGCCGAGCAGAAGCGTGCCGAGCATCGAGACCTTGGTCTCACCGGATGGGCTCGTGCTCGTGCCGAAACGCCGCAGGGGCGCGGCCAGGAAAGTCTGATCCTTTTGCTCGACGGGGAATGCTCGCTCCAGATTCGCGGCGATGCCTTTCAAGACAGGCTGCGCAGCCTCTGCCGTGGCGCCGGGCTTTAGTCTCCCGACCAGCATCAGCTCTTTCCCGGCGCGATCTCCAAACCTGGTGTGGTCAGTTTTCGCGAAGTCATCCATCACTTCTTCACGGACGCCAAGTGGGACCCAGACTTCCGAACCGAACATGTGCATGGTGCCGGTAAAACCTTTCGGCATCACGCCGACGATTGTGAAGGGCTGGCCATTCAAGATCACCTCGGAGCCAACGATCGCCGGATCCTGCTGCCGTTTTTTCCAGAAGCCATCACTCACGACCGCGACCCGGGTCCCCCGGCCCGGTGTCTCTTCTTCGGGAAGAAAGGTGCGCCCTAACGCAGGCGTGACGCCAAGCACTGAAAAATAATTCGCGCTGACGATGCCCGCCATGGCGCGGCGCGTAATCCCCTTTTCTCCCACGCCTACCATGGAGAGGTGATACGCCATCACGTCCTGGAACACGGTATTCTGCTGTCGGATGTCGAGGTACGTCGGGTAGGAAAACCCGCGGAAGCTTTTTGGATCTTTCTTATCCTGCGAATAGATCTGCAGCACCTCCGCCGGCCGGGCGTAACCGGGCGACGCAAAGAGGAGGGTGTGGACGAGGCTGAATACGGCGGTGTTCGCGCCGATGCCGAGCGCGAGCACCGTGACGGCAGCCGCGGTGAAGCCCGGCGCCTTCCGGAGCTGCCGCAACGCAAAACGAAAATCCTGAATCATAAATTAGAGGTCGGAGGTCGGAAGTCGGAGGTCAGATGCTTTTGCTCGTCACTTGTCACAGGTCACTCGTCACTTTCTTCATTCTGTTCTTAATGCTGCCATGGGACTGATTTTGGTGGCGCGGCGGGCGGGGAGCCACGTCGCGAGCAAGCGCCGCGATCATCAGCACGGCCGGCGCGATCGTGAACGCGAACGGATCGGTCGAGCTGACCTGGAAGAGAACACTGCTCGCAATTTTTCCGGTGCCGACCGCGAGAAGGAGTCCAAACGCCAGTCCCGCCGCGACCATGGTGAAACCTTCGCGCAGGATCATCCACTGGACCTGCTGGCGTTGCGCACCCAGGGCCATTCGGATCCCGATCTCCCGCGTCCGTCGTGCCACTGAGTAGGCTTTGACGCCGTAAACGCCCACGACGGCCAGCCCGAGCGCGAGGACGCCAAAGACGGAGAACAACGCCGCCGCCGGCGCGGACAATCCACAACTGCGGATTGTTATCCATGTGTTTTTCGAACGTTCTCAGCTCGAGGATCGGCAGCGCCGGATCGACACTTCGCACCGTCCGCCGCAAGAGATCCGCGGCGCGCGAGTTCACCCCCGCGGGAAGTGAAGCGAACTTAACGAAAAAGAAGACATTGCTTCGAAAGCCACGCGCGAAGGGCAGGTAAAGCGCTCCCTGTGATGGTGGCTCGAAGACGCGGCTTTTCGTTGCGGGCACGATCCCGACGATCTCGATCGCTTCGCCCCGTTTGATTTCGCCGGCGTCGTCGGTCGCTGGCGAGGGCGGCGCGTCCTTTCGAATCGGGAATTGAATTCGCTCTCCCAGCGCGTCTCCCTCCGGCCACAATTTCTTGGCCAGAACTTCGTCGATGATCGCGACCGCTGGCCCGCCCGGTTGTGTCGCTTCCGCCTCGGTGAAGGCGCGGCCGCGGAGCAGAGGCAATCCGACCGTGGCGAAATAATCGGCGCCGACGCTGTTCCAGAGAGGAGAAAATGAAAGGCCCTCCGCGGGAGTGGCGGGCCGGGCGTCCTCGGCGCGGTGTGACTCCTGCGCGCCGGACGGCTTTTCTGACCGAACTGGTCCCAAACGGAACCATCGCGACGAGGCTCGCGCGTTCCACGCCCGGGAAGGGCTCCGAATTTCTCGCCGACGGTGCGATAAAGGTCCTGCGCGCGTTTTTGATCGAAGCCGCCGAGACTCGCGTCCATTTCGACGAGGAAGGTATTCTCTGTGCGCAGCCCGGATTCGATCGAGGCGGCTTTGTTGGCGCCGCGAATGAAAAGGGCTGCGGCCGTGACCAGGGCGAGCGAAAAAGCGATCTGCACCACCACGAGAGGATTGCGCGGAAGAAATTTCCAGCGCGGCCGGCTGCACATCTTCGCCGGCTTGCTGTTTCAAGTCCCCGATGACGGCCGCGCGCGAAAGTTTCAGCGCCGGACCGAGGGCAAAGCAAAGTGTCCCGACGACACAGAATGCCAGCGTCGCGGCGAGGATGGTTGGATTGGGGCCGCTCATCCAGACAATGTCGACCGGCACAATCCGGCCCAGTGAAGCGATGAGCAGATCGGTCGACCAAAGACCGAGGATCAAACCGAACACCCCGCCGAGCAACGCGAGAACGAATCCTTCCGTGAGAAGTTGCCGGACGATCCGCGCGCGGCTGCCGCCGAGCGCCAGGCGAATGGCGATTTCCTTGCGCCGCGCCGTGCCGCGCGCGAGCAGCATGTTCGCCAGATTCAAACAGGCCACGAGCAGGACCACGCCCGCCATCGCGGCGAGCAGCGTGCCGATGGTGGCAATCGGACCGGCTTCCTCGGGGTCGGTGCTGGTGGCGAAACGAAAGAGCGGCGCGGTCATGAACGTCTGGTCTTTTTGTTCAACGGGAAACGCCGCCTCGAGATTGGCGGCAAGTCCTTGGAGCGCGGGTGCGGCCGCATCCGCTGTCAGGCCTGGTTTGAGCCGGCCGATGACGAGCAGTTTGTCGCTGCTCCGTTCGGCGAGCGAGCGCAGGCGCTTCGCCTGGCATTCCATCGGTGACTTCGTCGTAGACGCCGAGCGGCAGCCAAACTTCCGGGGAAAAGATCGCTTCGGTGCCGGTGAATCCTTCCGGCATGATGCCGACGACGGTGTAAGCGCGGCCGTTGATCTGAAGTGCGCGGCCCAGGAGCGACGGATCGAGCGAGTGCTTCTTCCAAAAGCTGTAGCTGACGATCGCGACCCGTTCGCCGCGACCTGGCGTCTCTTCGTCCGGCAGGAAAGTGCGCCCGAGGGTCGGCGAAACTCCGAGCACGGCGAAATAATTTGAGCTGACCATGTCCGCCATGACGCGGCGCGTGTTTCCTTTTTCCCCAATGCCGACCACGGTGGTGTTATGCGCGAGCACGCCGGAAAAGACCGTGTTCTGGTCGCGCACATCGGCGTAGGTCGGGTAGGAGAACGCGCGGAAACTTTTCGGGTTCTTTTTGTCCTGCGAGAAAAGCTGAACGATCTCCGCCGGGTCTTTGTAAGCCGGCGGCTCAAAGAGCATCGCGTTTACCAGGCTGAAGATCGCGGTATTCGTTCCAATGCCGAGCGCGAGGACGGCGACGGCGGCGATGGTGAAGCTCGGTGATTTCCAGAGCTGCCGGAAAGCGAAACGGAGATCGTTCATCATAGGTTCAGAGGTCAGGGGTTAGGTCAGAGGCCGGAGGTCGGAGATCAGATTTTTTCATCTCGTCACATGTCACATGTCACACGTCACTTTCTTCATTCCGCTCTCAGCGCTTGCATGGGATCGATTCGGGTCGCCCGCAGAGCGGGGACGAAACAGGCCAGCGCCGCAACGCTGCAAATAAAGAGCGAGACGCCGCTATAGAGCCACGGGTCGGTGGGACTCACTTCGAAGAGGAGCTGGCGCATCAGGCGGGTGATGGCGAAGGAAACGCCGAGGCCGACGACCAATCCGACGACGGCCAGGCGCAATCCTTCCTTCATCACCAGCCCGATAACGTCGCGCGCGGCGGCGCCGAGCGCGAAACGGATGCCGAACTCATTTGTGCGTTGCGCGACGCCGTAGGCGATGACGCTGTAGATGCCCATGCCCGCGAGCGCGAGCGCGAGTCCCGCGAAGCCGCCGAGCAGATACATCGAGAGACGGCGATCGGCGGAGGCGGCCGCGAGCAGCTCGGTGTAGGGCTGGACCTGATCGATCGGCAGGCCCGGATCGAGCGAATGAACGGCCGCGATCAGTTCCGAACGAAGACTCGAGGCTGGCCGCGAACTGCGCACGATCATGATCATGAAAGCGCCGTCGACCTGCGCGGCCGGGTAATACATTTCCACCCCCGGCGGCAACGACAGATTCTCCATCCGCACGTCGCCGACCACGCCGACAATCTCGCGCGGGATTGAGGCGATGCCGGTGATGAGGCGACGGCCGATCGGGTTTTCGCCCGGGAAAAACTTCTTCGCCATCGTCTCATTGATGATGACGACGCTGGGCGCCCCGGGCCGATCCTGCCAGGTGAAGTCGCGGCCCTGTTTGAGCGGGATGCCGAGCACTTCGAAGAATCCAGGCGAGGTCGTGGAACGCAGGGCGATGGTGCGCTCGCTCACCGCCGGCAACGGGCGTCCTTCTACCGCCGCGGGCGAACGGGTATTTCCGCCATTGGCCGCCGGCAGAGTCGATGCGGCGGAGGCGTGGGTCACGCCGGGCAGGGCTTTGAGTTTCTCGATCGCGTTTTGGAAAAAGAGAGCCTGCCGGTCTTCATCCGGATAGGAGCCCGGCGGCAGACCGACGAAAAAGGCGGTGACGCCTTCCGCGCGGAAACCGGGATCGACTTTTTGCAGACGGCGGAAGCTGTCGATCAGCAAGACGGCGCCGACGAGGAGGACGAGCGAGAGCGCGACTTCCGAGACCAGCAAGATCGCGCGGAGCCGGCCGGCCTGACGGCCGGTGCTGCCCGCGTGAAGAATCCTTCAAGGAATCGATCGGATCGCTCCGGGAAGCATGCAACGCCGGGACGAGGCCGAGGACGAGGCCGGTGAGAAGCGAGAGCGCCAGCGCAAAACCGAGCACGTTCAGGTCGAGATTGACCTCGAGGATGCGCGGCAGGAAATCTTCCGCGACCTTTTTCAGCAGGTCGAGTCCCCAGATGGCGAGCAGCGTTCCCAGCACGCCGGCGATGCCGGCGGTCAGCACGCTCTCGGCGAGAAACTGCAGGACGATGCGCGTGCGGGTGGCGCCGAGCGCGGTGCGGATGGCGATCTCTTTCCGGCGGGCGGTGAAGCGAGCCAGCAAAAGATTCGCCACATTCGCGCAGGCGACCAGGAGCACGCAACCGACCGCGGCGAAGAGCGTGAGCAGCATCGGCCGCTGCTGACCCACCAGGTCTTCATGGAACGAGACCACGCTCATGCCCGCCTTCGAATCGACCTTGTCGGCGATTGGCGGTCTGGTAACGCCGGTCGATGACGCGCAGTTGTTCTTCGGCTTGCGCGCGGGTCACGCCCGGCTTCATGCGGCCGAGAATGGTGAGATAACCGGTGCCGCGCTCGATGATGTCGGGCGGCAATCCTTCCTGCTCGAACACGCGCGGCAGCCAGATGTGGGTCTGGTTGAAACGGAAATTTAATCGACGCCGGCATGATGCCGATGATCGGTGAACGGCGTGCCGTTCAGGACGACGGCCTGGTCGAGGATGCTTTTGTCGCCGCCGAAACGTCTTTGCCAGAACGAATGGCTCAGCACTGCGACATTCGCGCCGCCCGGGCGATCTTCATCCGGGCTGAAGGTGCGGCCGAGGAGCGGCTGGACGCCGAGCGCGCGGAAGAAATTTTCCGTGACGCGAACGCCATTGAGATTTTCCGGATCACCCCGGCCGGTGAGGGTAAATCCGGTGAACGATTGCGCCGAGAATTCCGTGAAGCTCTGCTGTTGCTCGCGCCAGGCGGAGAAGCGCGGCCAGGAGGCGTTGGCGCGATCGAGCCCGCGTTCCGGGAACGAACCCCAGGCGCGCACGAGCTGTTCCGGCTGCGGATAGGAGAGCGGACGGAGGAAGAGGGTGTTAATGGCGGAGAAGAGGACCGTGTTCGCGCCGATGCCGAGGGCAAGGGCGACGACCGCCATGATGGTGAAGCCGGGCTGGCGGAGGAGTTGGCGAAGGGCGTAGCGGAAGTCGTTCATATATTAGTTGTCTGAGGGCGTAGAGGTCGGAGGTCGGAGGTCGGCAGAGCGTCTCAGCCGCCCTCGTTCCCAAACTCTGTTTGGGAATGCCACTTGTCCTCGGAAACTCTGTTTCGCGCCGGGCAGGCAACAGAGTTGCGAAGACATAGTGCATTCCCAAACAGAGTTTGGGAACGAGGAGATAGAAGAGCGGACGGTGCGTGGTTCATTCGGTGCGCAAGGCCTCGATCGGGTTCACCAAACTGGCGCGGCGCGCGGGAATCAGGCAGGCGAGCAGGGCGACAATGGCGAGCGTCGCCGAAGTCGCGGCGAGCAAGACAGGATTATGCGCGGAGACTTGGTAAAGTTGCGCGGTGAGTAGGCGTCCGAGCGCCAGCGCGGCCAGCACGCCGAGCACGAGACCAATGATCACCGGGCTCATGCCCTGTCTCACGACGAGCCGCAAAACGTCCGCGGTTTGCGCGCCGAGGGCCATGCGGACGCCGATCTCGCCGGTGCGCTGCTCGACCGTGTAAGCCACGGCGCCGTAAATGCCCACCATGGCGAGCACGAGCGCGATGGCCGCAAACACGCCGAGCAGGGTCATCGTCAGCCGCCGCTGGCCTAACGATTGGTCGATCAGTTGATTCATCGTGGCGGGCTGGATGATCGGCAGGGCGGGATCGATTCGACCGAGGGCGTTGCGCACCAGTCCGGCCGCCGCCTCCGGTTTGATGGAGGTCTTGACCGTCACGGCCAGGAACGGAAAATGAGCGCTGCGCCCACGGCCGGTAAAACTCGACGTCGTTCTGGAGATCGAGGCTGAATCGAGCGCACATCGCCCACGACGCCGATGATTTCCGCGGGCAGGCCGGTGTTGTTGTCGGTGCCGAAAAAAACCTGTTTCCCGATCGGGTCTTCGCCGCCGGGGAAAAGTTTTTGCGCGGTCGATTTGCTCACGAGCACGACCAGCGGCTTGTCGAGCCCGTCGCGCTCATCGATGTCGCGTCCGGCGAGGAGCGGAATGCAGAATGTTTTCAGGAAACCAGGCGAAATGCTGCGGGTGAGACCGAGCGGCCGCTGATTGACGGGTGGCGGGTTGCCATCGACGCGCGCATAGGGCGAACGCGATTGACCGCCCGGCCAGCGGCACGCCGTCACTGACCGCGGCCGACTCAATACCCGGCCGTGTTTTTCAATTCCTCCAGAAGCCGGTCGGCAAAGCGCACCTTCGCGCCGGGGTCAGGATATTGGGCGGGCGGGAGGCCAATCGCGCCGACCCAGAGCCGCTCGGGATTGAATCCGGCGGGTTGGCTGGCTCAGGCGAACGAAGCTCGCGATGAGCAAGGCGGCGCCCGCCAGAAGCACGACCGAAAGTCCGACCTGCGCCGAGACGAGGCCGCGGCGGAAACGCATCTGGCCGCGGCTGCCGGTCATGGCGCGCCCGCCGTCTTTTAAACCATCGACGAGATCGGCGCGCGAGCTTTGCCAGGCGGGATAAAGTCCCATGGCCAGCCCGGTGAGCAACGACAAGCCCAGAGTGAAGAGGAGCACAGGTGCGTTCAGCGCCACGCCCTGTTCGAGCGGGAAATTATCGCCGGCGAGTTTGGGAATGACCGAGATAACCCAGAGCGCCAGGCAGGTGCCGACTACGCCAGCAAGGAGGCTGACGAGCATGCTTTCGAAAACGAATAGCCGAACGACGCCACTGCGCGACGCCCCGAGCGCCATGCGGAGAGCGATCTCGCGCCGGCGCCCGGTGAACCTGACGAGCAGCAGATTCGCGACGTTGCTGCAGGCGATGAGCAAAACGAAACTGACCGCGGCGAGCAGCGTCATAAACGCGGGCCGCAAATCTCCCGTCGCATTTTCCGCGGCGGGAATGACCACGGGCGACCAGCTGTTGTCGGCATTATCCGGGACGCTGCTGCTCGATAGCTTTGCTGGAGAACCTGAAGCGCTGCCTTGGCCTGATCGATGGTCACACCCGGTTTCAGCCGGCCGACCACGCGCAGGAAACTCACGCCGCGCATGAGCCGCTCCTGGGTGAGTCCCGGGCAGTTCGAAAGGCCTCGCGGTGATGATATGGAAATCGTTGCCGAACCAGGCGATCGGCATGTTTGGCAGAACGCCGACGATCGTGGTGGCGACGCCGTTCAGCGTCACGTTGCGCCCGATGACTTGCGGGTCGGAGTTAAGATACTTGCGCCAGAAGGTTGTGCTGACCATCGCGACGTCCGCTTTCATTTCTTCCTCGGGCAGGAAATTCCGGCCGAGCACCGGCTGGATACCGAGCGTGTCCATGTAGCTCGCGGTCATGTTGGCGCCGTTCAATTGCACGGGATCGCCGAGGCCGGTGAGGATGTAGCCGTTGCCGGTGTCCGCGGCGAAATGCGAGAAGACCGTCTGGTTATCGCGAAAATGCCAGTAGCGCGGGACCGACATCGGCAGCTCCTCGAGGTTTCGCTCCTTGGCTTCGGCTTGGAGAATGACGAGCTGGCCGGGATCTTTGAAAGGCAGGCCGCGGAGGAAGAGGTCGTTGATCAAACTGAAGATGGCGGTGTTCATGCCGATGCCGAGCGCGAGGGTGAGCACGGCGAGGAGCGTGAAGCCGGGTGATTTGAGGAGTTGGCGGATGGCGAAACGGAGATCGATCATATGAGTCAGAGGTCCGGATGGCAGAGGCTTCGGCGGTCAGGCAGAGTTCGGTTTTAGTGGCTACTTATCACTCGTCACTGATTGAGGTTTTTGTTCATTCGGCGCGCAGGGCGATGATTGGGTCGACGCGGGAGGCGCGGCGCGCGGGAAGCCAGGAGGCGAGCGCGACGCCGGCGGAAAGGACGACGGCGGCGCCGAGCCAGATGAGTGGATCGGCGGTGGGAAGATCGGGCAATTGAGAGTGAGCAAGGCGGGTCGCGGCCCAGGCCGCGAGGCCGCCGGCGAGAAATCCAAAGGCGAGCAAACGAGCGCCTTGTCCCGCCACCAGCCGAATCAATCCCGCTGGCCGTCGCGCCGAGCGCAACGCGCACGCCGAACTCACGCGTGCGCCGCGTGACCTGAAGAGCGAGGAGCCCGTAAACGCCGATCGAAGCGAGCACGAGCCCCAGCGCGCCGAAGAGCGAAACGAGAAGGAAAAGGAAACGCTCGGTCACCCACGAATCGCTGCGGCCGCCTTTTCCAGCGAAACAATATTGTAAGCCGCGAGCCGGCTGTCGGCGCGGGCGAGGGCATTCCGCACGCCGCCTTCGAGAGACTTGGGCTCGCCGGCGCTCTCCACGACAAAAGTCATTTCATCGTTGCCGGCCGCGAGCCAGCGTGGCATGGGCACGCAAATCGTCCCGACCACTTCGCCATCGCGCGGATCGACGACGACCTTGGTGTCGGCGACGACGCCCACCACGGTGTACCAAGGGCGCGGATTATCGAGCCGCCCATGTTTGACTCGCTTGCCGATCGGGTCCTGTCCCGGCCAGAAGCGGCGCGCGAACGATTCGTTGACGATGGCGACCGGCGGCGAATCGGCATGGTCGGTCTCGGCAAAATCCCGGCCCCGGACCAGGCGTTGCCCGATCGTCTCAAAATATCCGGGAACAATGCCGCGCATGTAGGCGAGGTAGCTGCCGCGCGGTTCCGGCGGCTGCGTGCCCTCCGGGACGCAGCTCATCAGGTTGCGCGCAGCTTCCATCGGCGAAGGGCGCGGTAACCGTGGCGGAACGCACTCCCGGCAGCGATCGCAGTTCGCGGAGGGTCGCGTCGTTCGTGCGGGCGCGAGCTTCCGGCGAAGTAAAGAGGCGGTTGGATAACATCGCGTTGAAGACCAGCCGGCGCTCGGTCGAAAATCCCCACGGTTCGTTGACCACTTTGCGGAAATATTGCGTGAGCGTGAGGCTGCCCATGAGCAGCACGGCGGCGATGGCGATCTCGATCACGATCAATCCGCCGAGCAAACGCCGCGTGCTTCCGTCCAAAGTCGATCCGCGGCCAATGCTTCCCATGGCGCCCCGGATGTCCGTGCGCGAGGCGCGCCACGCGGGCAATAAACCAAAGCCCATGCCGATCAAGAGCATCGCGCCCGCGGCGAAGGCGAAGACCGGCCAGTCGAGCCGGACGCCGTAATCGAATTCACGGATCGCGCTCCCGGTGGCGTCCGCCCCTTCGGGACTGAGCGCCACCAGCGCCGGCGTGAGCCAGCCGGCAATGAGCAATCCGCAAATCGTTCCGACCGCGGAGAGAACAAGCGCCTGGACAAGTCCCTGGCGGATCAGTTGCCCGCGCGTCGCGCCCAGCGCGGAGCGCAACGCCATCTCGCCATCGCGTTCCACGACGCGCGCGAGCATCAAGCCCGCGAAATTCGCCGCCGCGACGAGCAGCGCGCAGAGGCCGGCGGCGGCGATGATGAGCAGCTTCGGCCGCAGATCCATGATAAAGCTGTCGCGCAACGGAATGAGATAAACGGCGGGCGCATTGTTCGGATCGGGCTCAGCCTGGTTGATCGCGGCGCACATCCGGCGCGCCGCTGCATCCGCCTGCTCAAGGGAAAGGCCCGGCCGCATCCGCGCCACCCCATAAAGGAAGCGGTTTCGCGGAGCATCAGGGGCGAAGGCGAGAGCAATCGGCAACCAGATCTCGGCGCGATAGGGATGGCGAAACGTTTTCGGCATGACGCCGACGACTGTGTACGGCGCGTCGTCGAGGTTGATGCTCCGGCCGAGAACATCGTCGCGTCCGCCCAGGTTCCGCTGCCAGAAATCGTGGCTGATGATGGCAACGCGCGGCCCGTTTGGCTGGTCCTCGGCCGCGGTGAAGTTGCGGCCCAGCGCCGGCGGGAGACCTAGAACGGTCAGAAAATTCGAGCTGATGCGCGCGGCTGGGAAACTTTGCGCGGACTGGCCTTCACTCGATGCCGTGATGCTGGCGCCCGTCCCGACGGCGATATCTTCGAAAATATCGCGCCCGTGTTCGCGCCATTGCAGAACGGTCTTCTCGGAGAGGTTCAGCGTGCTGCTGCGCGCGCCGCTTTCCTCGAACGTTTCATAGAGGCGGACGAGGCGATCGGCGTTTGGGAAAGGGAGCGGACGAAGCAACGCGCTCTCGATGACCGAGAAGATCGCGGTGTTCGCGCCAATGCCGAGCGCGAGCGTGGCGATCGCGACGACGCTGAAGGCCGGCGATTTCCAGAGAAGGCGCAGCGCGTAACGGATGTCGTTCATTCGGAGGTCAGATGTCGGAGGTCAGAAGTTTCATCACGTCACATGTCACTGGTCACACGTCACTTTCTTCATTCGGCGTGCAGGGCTACGATGGGATCGACCGTGCTGGCGCGGCGGGCGGGGAGCCAGCAGGCGACGAAGGCGACGGCCAGCAGGGCGATCGACAAGGCGAAGAAGGTGAGCGGATCAGTCGCGCTGACGCCGTAAAGCAGCGTCGCCATCAGGCGGGTCAGCCCGATCGATGCGGCGATGCCAAAGATGATGCCGGCGGCGACGAGCGTCATGCCCTGGCGCAGGATGAGACGCAAGACATCGCTCTTTTGCGCGCCGAGCGCGATCCGGATGCCGAGCTCACGCGTCCGTTGCGCGACGGAATACGAAATGACGCCATACAATCCGATCGCGGCCAAGAGCAGCGCGGTGCCGGCGAAAATCGTCAGCAGCAGCATCGTGAATTTTTTCTGGAGCAACGTGCGCGCGATGAGGTCGTTCATCGATGCGTGGATTGCCGAGCGGGACCGATTTGTTCACGCTCCAGACCGCTTCCTGCACCGCAGGCAAAATGGTCAGCGGATTTTCGGGCGCGGTCCGGACGGCGATTAGCAGCGAGGGCCACAGGCCCTGGCCGAGCGGCTGGTAAAGTTCAGGCCGTGGCGCGGTCTCAAGAGCAAGATGGCGGACATTGCCGACCACGCCCACGACCTGAAGCTTTTCGTCTTTCGGTCCGTAATTTTCGATGAATTGCCCGATCGGATCTTCGCCGGGGAAAATTGCCTTCGCGGCGCCTCGTTGATGATCGCGACGAGCGGCGCGCCTTTGCCATCGTGTTCGGTGAAGTTGCGGCCGCGGACAGATGGGGATGCCCATGGTTTGGAAATAATCCGGCGTCGCGATGCGAATGTCGGCGCGGTCTTCCTTCGTGCTGCCGGGGCGATTGAACGTGCGCGAGCTGTTTCCGCCTGAGAAGGGCAGCCGGCTGACGGCGGCGACGTTCTGCACGCCAGGCACCGCTGTCAGCGCTTCGAATCATCTGCTGGTAGAATGGAATCTGGCGGTCTTCGTCGGCCCGCGCGGATGCGCCGACATTAAAGATGAGAAGGCGGTCCGGATTAAATCCGGGAGCGACCTTGGTCAGGTTCGCGAAGCTCTTGATCATCAGCCCGGCGCCGATCAGCAGGATGAGGGACAGGCCAACTTCCGTGGCGATGAGGAAAGCGCGCCGCCGGCTGCCGCCGCCGGTGCTGCCGCGCTCGCCTTGCTTCAACGATTCCGCCGGGTTGCCCGACGAAGAAGAAAGCGCCGGGACAAGCCCGAACAGAATGCCGGTGACGACCGAGATGACCGAGACTAAAGGCGAGGACCTGGCCGTTGAGGCCGATCTCCTTGAAGCTGTGCAGACCGGGAGGCGCCATCGCCATGAGCGATGGGATCGCCCAGGCGGCCAGCAATGCGCCGAGCGCTCCGCCGATGACCGCGAGGAGAACGCTTTCGGTGAGCAATTGCCGGATCAACCGATAACGGCTCGCGCCCATGGCGGCGCGGATGGAGATTTCGCGTGCTGCGCGTCGCGGCGCGCGCGAGCAACAGGTTCGCGACATTCGCGCAGCCGATGAAGAGAAGGAAGCCAACTGCCGCGAAGAGAAGCAACAGACCGGGCGAAGTCTGCCGACGACTTCTTCGTGCAACGGCGTGACCCGAATGCCGGTATCGCGGTTGTCGTTAGGATATTGGTTTTCGAGACGGCGGCTGATCGCATCCATCTCGGCGCGCGCTTTCTCGAGAGTGATGCCCGGTTTCAACCGGCCAAAGACATCGAGGTAATTGCTGCTGCGGATCGGGCCGCGGATCGACATTGGGCCGGATCGAATTGGTCGGCACGCCGAACGCGGATGGAATCCAAAGTTCGCCATAGCCGTCCGGCATAAAATTTGGCGGCATCACGCCGACTACGGTGTGCGGCTCATCGTTGAGCAGAAATCTCGCGGCCGATGATGTCGCGATCGGAAGCGAAACGGCGCGTCCAGAATTCGGAGCTAAGGACGACCACGTGATTGTGACCCGGGTTGTTCGTCAGACGGTTGCAGCGTGCGGCCCAGAATTGGGGAGACGCCGAAAAGCGGGAAGAAACTGGAGGTGACCATGGTGCCGCGGACGCGCTCGGGGCGGTCGCCATCGGAGAGATTGGATTGTTCGCCGCGCGCGGCGGCCATGTGAGAGAAGACGCCGTTCTGCGCTGCCTAATCGAGATAGTTGCCGGCGCGTTGGCGCCGCCGGGCTGCGCCGGTGCTCCGCGTCGGTCGGATGCATGATCACGATTTTTTCGGAGTCGGGATAAGGCAGCGGATGCAGGAGAACGCCATCGATCACGCTGAAGATGGCGGTGGAGCTGGCGATGCCGAGCGCGAGCGTGATGAGCGCCGCGAAGGTGAAGCCCGGATTCTTGAGCAGCATCCGCAGGCCGTAGCGAAGATCGTAGAGAAGTGTGTTCATTGGATTCCTTGTAGGGCGTTTCTGTGAAACGCCTGTGGTCCCATGGCTCGCCGCGGAGGACGCCCTACAATTGTTCCTCGTTCCCAAACTCTGTTTGGGAATGCCATTGTCCCGGCAACTCTGTTGCCCCGCGGCGAAACGGAGTTTCGAAGACAAGTGCGTTCCCAAACAGAGTTTGGGAACGAGGAGTGGAGTGATCGGTGCGCTTCATATTTATTCAGACCGAAGCGCGACGATGGGGTTCACCCGGCAGGCGCGGCGCGCGGGAATCCAGGCTGCCAGGATGGTGACGATGGAAAGAAGCAGGCCGACGGCGAGATAGGTCTGCGCATCGAGCGGCGAAACGCCGAAAAGAAAGCTGCGGATCACACCGGCAGACGCGGCGACCGCCAGCGCCCCCAGCGCGATGCCCACGCCAAAAAGGCGGAGCCCATGGCCCATGACCAACCCACGGATGTGCGCGGGACTCGCTCCGAGCGCGAGGCGCACGGCGATTTCGCGCAGCCGGCGGAAAGCGGTGTAGGCAAGTACGCCATACAGACCGACGGCCGCGAGCAGCAAGGCGAGCCCGGCGAAGACCGCGAGCAGGAAGGTGAGCAGCCGATGGGTCGCCCACGTGGCCGCGACGCGTTCATCCATCGTCCGGAAATCGAAGAGCGGCTGGTTCGGATCGAGCCGGTTCACGATTTCACGGATCGGCTTTTCCAGCCGCTTCACATTGCCCGATGCGCGCACGTGGAGGACGAGACCGGTCCGGCCGATCTGCGACTGGGGAAAGAAAAAGCCAGGCGTCGGCGTCGCCTCGCCGTAGCCCTGCATCTTCACGTGCGGCACCACACCAACGATTTCCCAAAGCCGTGGACCGTCCCCCGTCACATCCGATTCAGCGTCGACGAGAATCCGCTTCCCGATGGGATCCTGTCCCTTGAACGTCATGTCGGCCAACGTCTGGTCGATGATCACCACCGGCGGCGAGTCGACGCGGTCGTATTCGTTGAACATGCGGCCGCGGATCAGGTTGATTTTGAGCGCCGCGAAATAATCACCGGCCACGACTTCGTAGTTGGCCGCGGGTTGCTGGCTGGGATCGGTCGGTGGCGCGCCTTCCGGCGTGAAATTCAACTGCCAGCCGCTCAGCATCGGCGGGTTTGCCGAAAGGGCGGCGGCCTGCACGCCCGGAAGCCGGCGAACTTCATCGAGCAATCCATTGGTGAAAGCCGAGGGTCTTGTCCAGCTGGTCGTATTTCGTGAAGGGCAGCTCGATCCGAACGGTGTAAAGATCCGAAGGTTCAAAGCCGAGAGCGGCGGATTGCATTTTCGCGAAGCTCTTGAGGACAAGCCCCGCCGCGCTCAGCAGCAACAGCGTCAAAGCGACTTCGACGATGACCAGCCAATCGCGGCTTCGCCGCGCGGTTTTGGTCTCCGAACTGCCGAACGAGCCCGCCTGCAGCGCTGCGTTGATATCCGCGCGCGCGGCCTGCCACGCCGGCCAGAGTCCAAATAACAGGGTGGTCAGCGCCGCGAGGCCAAAAGTGAAGGCCATCACCCGCCAATCGAAGCCGATTCCTTCGAAGCGGGGCGCGCCCGCTGGAGCGATCGCGACGAGCGCGTCCCGTCCCCAAATCGCGAAGACCAGGCCCAGCGCGGCGCCGATGGCGGAAATGACAAAGCTTTCGATCAAAAGTTGCCGGATGATCTGGCCGCGCCCGGCACCCATCGCCGCGCGAATCGCGAACTCCCGAGACCGCGCGGCCCCACGCGCGGCCAGAAGATTCGCCAGATTCGCGCAGGCGATGAGCAAAACCACGCCGACCGCGCCCAGGAGCAACGCCAGGCTGGTCCGGTAATTTCCCAGAAGATTTTCGAGGAGCGGCCGAACGGCGGCGCCCACACCGGCATTGGTGGAGGGATGAAGTTTCTCGATGCGCGCGGCGATCGCGATTATTTCGCTCCGCGCCTGCTCGACGCTCACGCCATCTTTCAGGCGGCCCCAGGCGTAGAACATGGGATGATTGGCGCGGTTCTGCCAGCCGGGATTGGCGCTGCGGCGCATGAGCGAGAGCCAGATATCCACGCCCTGGGGCGAATTCATTTCCGGTGGCATCACGCCAATGACTGTGACCGGACGGCCATGAAGCGTGATCGCGCGCCCGACAATTTGCGGGTCGCGATGAAAGGCACGGTCCCACAGGCGATCGCTGATGACGGCGAGCGGAGGCGCGCCCGGTTTGTCTTCGTCTTCGCTGTAGGTCCGGCCGAGTTGCGGCTTGAGGCCGATCGTGTCGAAGAAATTGGCGGTCGCGAGCGAAACGGAAATCCGTTCCGGTTCACGCCCGGCAACGTCGCTCAGGTGGAGCGATTCGAGACGGGTTAGGGCGAGATGCTGAAACGAAGCGCTGTCGCGCCGCCAATCGACGTAATCCGGCAGCGCGATGGAGGTATCCGTTCCATTGATGACTTCGTTCAGGTAAACGAGCCGATCGGGCTGCGGATAGGGGAGCGGCCGCAGGAGGACATGGTTAACGACGCTGAAGATGGCGCTGTTCGCGCCGATGCCGAGCGCGAGGGTGAGCACGGCGATGATGGTAAATCCAGGCGATTTCCGAAGCTGGCGGAGGGCGAAGCGGAGGTCGTTCATGGGTTTATTCCTTTTGTGAAGCGAAGATCGTTCATGGCCAGAGGTCGGAAGTCAGAAGTCGGAGGTCAGATCGCTCATTCCAGACTGTTTGGGCACGAGGATCCGGCCTGATGGTTGAGTTTTTGAGTTTTCATAGTGGTTAATTACGCAGTCCAAATTTCTCCGAAGACGCGCTTGAAGTTCGCGCCCAAAATTTTCTCGACGACGCCGCTCTTGTGGCCGCGCTGCAAGAGCGCGTCGGCGACGAGCTCCATCTTCCGAGGCGTGTTCATGTCGGGGATGTAAACTGGGCGGTCCTCGCCCGGCGCGGCGATCCCGTCCGCCTTGCGTTTCTCGGCTGCCTGCTTCATTTCCTCGAGATCGCTCTCGTCCACCTGGAAGAACGGAACGTCGGTGCCGACGCCGACGTGGTCTTCGCCGCAAATTTTCAGCGCGTGCTCGAGATGCTGGATGAAATCCTCGCGCATCGGCTGTTTCGGCGAAGCCGTGATGTAAGGCAGCATGTAGACGCCGAAGACGCCGCCTTTGTCGGCCAGCGCTTTCATCTCCCGGTCTTCCTTGTTGCGCGGATGCTGATGAACGGCGCGGCAACCGGCATGCGTGATGAGCGGCGGCCTGGTCGAAGCGGCGATGCCGTCCGCCGTCGTTTTCGTGTTGGAATGGCTGAGGTCGAGCGCGACGCCGATCTCGTTCATCTTGGCGATGGCCTTCCGGCCCAGCTCGGTCACGCCATCGGTTTCGCCGTCGAGACAACCGACACCAAACGGCGTGCGCCGGTTGTAATTGAGCTGCATGACGCGCACGCCCAGCTCACGAAACAGTTCGATGCGCTCGATCTTGTCTTCGAGCATGGCGGCGGACTCGAACGAATAGATGACGCCGAGCTTTTGCTCTTTCCGGGCGCGATCGAGATCGGGAGCGGTGCGGACCTTGAGGAAGAGATCGGCGCGTTTCTCCATCAACTGCTCCGCCGCGGCGATGTCCATAATCGCCGCCTCAAAATTCCCCATCGCGCCACCGAGCGTTGCTTTCAGCGCCGTCACGCCGGACTCGCGAATGCCCCGGGTGATCTCGTCCTGCTTGGAGCTACCATGCATACCGCCGATGGAGGCGAGGGCGTTGCAATCGAGAATGAAGGAATCGCGATACAGTTTCGCGGCGTCCGCTGGGAGCTTCGATTCGTCAGCGGCCCAGGCGAGCATCGGGCTGAGCGAGAGCAAGGCTGCCGCGCCGCCCAGTGATCGTGTGAATTCGCGGCGCGTGATCATGTTCATTCAGCGCGAAGGGCGACCATCGGATCGACTTTGGTGGCGCGACGGGTGGGGATGAGGCAAGCGATTAACGACACCGCGCCGAGGACGAGACCTGTGCCAACCAGAGTGGCCACGTGGAGCGGTGGCACATCAAAGAGGATGCTTTGCATCGCCCTTCCGGCCAGCCACGCGCCGAGCAAGCCCAGGATGGTTCCGGCGGCGAGCAGGCGCAGCCCTAACGAGAGGAATTGCGAACCGATCTGGCCTCGTTGCGCACCCAGCGCCATGCGAATGCCGATCTCCCGGGTGCGTTGGGCGACGGCATAACTGAGCACGCCGTAAGTTCCAATCGCCGCCAGGAGCAGCGCGACGCCGGCGAAAATTCCCGCGAGCAGCGCGGGCGAGCGACGCGCGATAGGCTGTCCGCCACGCGCGTCTCCATCGAGCGGAGATTATCGATCGCGATCTCGGACTGGGTAGTGCGGACGACCTTGCGCAGCGTCTCGGCGAACGCTTCCGGACTTTGGCTCGTGCGCACAACGACGAAAACCGAAGCATTGCCGTGATGCGCAAAGGGCAGATAAACCGCCCCCTGCCCCGGAGCTTCGGTGAGCTCCGCCTGTTTTACCGCGCCGACAACGCCGACGACGGTGAAGAGTTTTGCTTCGTCCGATTCGTTGCCATGCGCCAGACGCTGGCCGAGAGCCTGGCCCCCGCCCTCGCGGGGCCAGTAACGCCTGGCGAAATCCTCATCTACGACGCAGACGCGCTCCGGACGGTGCGAATCTTCCGAGGTCAGGAACCGTCCTTCACGCAGCGGAATGCCCAGGGCCGTGAAGTAATCGCCGTTCACCCCGTACGAATAATGCCCTTGCAGCGTCTGGCCCGGCGGCGGCACGTAGCCTTTCGGTGTAACCGCCGTTCTCCCATTATTTCCGCTCAGGGGAATGTTGGTGATCGTCCCGGCGGCCGCAATTCCAGGTTGCTGCCGGATGGCTTCCAGCAAGCGATCGATGGTCCCGACTCGGTCCTGCTCCTGCTGCTGCCACGTGAGGGCGCACTCGCCTGCCAGAACATGATCGGCGCGAAACCCTGGAGAGACCGCCATCACTTTTTTGAGACTCAGCCCGAGAAGCGCGGCCCCGGCCAGCAACACAAAAGCAAGCGCGATCTGCGCAACGATGAAGCCGTGGCGAAGGCGCTGAGCGGCACGACTGACCGTCCCGGTGCGCGATTCCGATTGGAGCGTATTGGCAAGATGGCTGCCGAGATTGAACCAGGCGATAGGCACCGCGATGGCGATGCCCAGGACAATGGCTCCGACCAGGCCGACCGAGGCGAGCCAGCCATCGAATACGATCTGCGCGCCGAGCGGCAGACGATTCGCACCGACAACCTGGAGCAACTCAGTTCCCCACGCGCCGACGACCACGCCAAGTAAACCGCCGGCCGCAGTGAGGAGGACGGATTCAGTTATGGTCTGCCGGACAACATGCCAGCGGCTCGCGCCCATCGATTGACGGATCGCCATCTCTTTGGCGCGGCTGCTGGCGCGGATCAGGAGGAGGTTGATCAGATTTACCGCGCCGATGAGGAGGAGAAAAAACACTCCGGCCTGCATCAACCAGAGAGTCGGCCGGATGGAGCGGACGTGATGTCCATGCAGGGAAAGGACTGGGGAACGGAAGCCAGCTTCGGCCATCATTTTTGCCTGGGGATTATCCTTCTCGACCGCCGCGTTGTGCGCGTCGATCTGCGCCTGCGCCTCGGCAATTGTGGCGCCCGGCTTTAAGCGCGCGATCATATGCGTGCCGCCCCCGCCCGAATGGCGCGCGGCTGGTCCGCGCCGCTCACCGCCCGTCTTGAACCCCACGTAGAGGCGGGCTTCCGAGGAGAGGTATCGGAAATCAGGAGGTAATACGCCGACGATCTTTCGCGGAATGCCGTTCACGCGGAGATCTCGACCGAGAACGTTGGGATCGGCATTGAGGCGCTGGCGCCAGAACCCGTCCGTGATGATAACGACGCCAGCATCATTCGCCATGTCCGCTTCGGTGAACTGACGACCCATGGCCGGATGCACACCAACCGTCGTGAAAAACTCACCTGACACGCGCATCACTTCTTCCTGCTCGGTCGAACCCGGTTCGCCGACCGGCTCGGGGCGGTTCATAAAGATCGAGAGGCTCGAGAACGCCGGGATGTTGCCGCGCCGCTCATAATAATTGGTGATCGACGAGCCGTCGTTCATGACGCCGGCCTTCGGGTAAGTGTTGTAAATGGTGACGAGCCGGTCCGAGTCCGGGAAGGGGAGCGGCCGAAGCAGGATGGAATTGATGACTGCGAAGATGGCGAGGTTCGCGCCGAGACAGATCGCGACCGTGGCTAGAGCCGTGATCGTGAAAGCAGGAGCTTTGCGAAATTGGCGGACTGCGTAGCGAATGTTGTTCATGGGAATCAGAGGTCGGAAGTCAGAAGTCGGAGGTCAGCTCTCAAGGAGTGATGGGGATCGGTTCATTAGTTAAGAATCATTCGGCGCGGAGAGCGGCGACGGGATCAGCCTTGGTGGCGCGGAGGGCGGGGAGGAGCGCAGCGAGGAGACCGATGGCGGCGAGAAGGAATACGACGCCGGCAAAAACCCAGGGATCGTAGGCTTTGGTGCGAAAGAGGAGCGTCTCCATCAGGCGCGCTACCGCGGCGGCGGCGAGCAAACCAAGGACCAGACCGAAGGCGGTGAGGCGGGCGCCCTGGCCCATGACCAACCGCAGAACGTCCCGCACCTGTGCGCCGAGCGCGTAACGAATGCCGAACTCGCGGGTCCGTTGCGCCACGCTATAGGCGATGAGGCCGTAAAGGCCGATCCCGGCCAGCAACAGCGCCAGCACGGCGAAAAGGCTGAAGAGCGTAAGATAAAGTTGCGGCTGGGTGAGGCTCTGTTTCACCAGCGTTTTTACCGGCGCGACATCCGAGATGGTTTGTTCCGGATTGAATTCCCAGATCGCGCGCTGGATCGTTTGCGAGAGCGTCTCTACCGGCAGGGGAGAGCGCACCAGAAGCGAGGCAAAGGGAGCGCCGCGCTGGTTTAGACTTATGTAAACCTGAAATGGCGTCTCGGAATCGAGACCGTTCCGCGGCACGTCCCCGACCACGCCGACCACCTCGAAAACCTGCGGCGTCGTTTGTTGGCGGCCCGGCGGCAAGGTGAGACGTTTGCCAATCGGGTCCTCAGTCGGGAAAAATTTTTTCGCAGCCGACTGACTGAGCACGACCACCTTTGGGGCCTGGTCGTTATCGGTCTCGGCGAACGTCCGGCCCGAGAGCAGGGGAATGCGCATCGTCCCGAAATACGAGATGCTCACCGGATCAAAAAAAGCCGGCGGAAGCTTGGCCGTCTCATCCGAAAGCCCGTAGATCGAAAATGTGGCCGGTATTCCCCAGGTAAACGGCATGGTCTGGGTGAGCCCGGCTGCTTCCACTCCCGGGAGCGCAGTGATCCGCTCCAGGACCTGGCGATAATAATCGGCCCGCTTGACTCCCGTATCATAACGAGTCGGAGAGAGGGACAGGACCATACTGAGCGTGTTCTCGATCTGAATCCCGGGATTCACGCGGATGATGGTGGCAAAGCTTTTCCAGACCAATCCGGCGCAGACCAGCAGGACCATGGTGAGCGCGATCTGGGCAATGACCAGGGCGCCGCGAAGCCGGACGGATTGCACGCCGGCCGAGCCTTTGCTGCCGTCCCGCAAGGAATCGATGGCCTCGACACGCGTGGCCTGCCAGGCGGGGAAAAGGCCGAAGACGATCCCGGTCAGGAGAGCGGTCAGGCCGGTGATGAGCAGCACCGGCATGCTCAGGGCGATTTCGTCGCTGCGGGGAATCCAGTCCTTGGCCAGGCTGGCGAGAAGCAAATCGAGTCCCCAGCTCCCGATCAGAAGTCCGCCGATTCCGCCCAAAGCGACGAGGAGAAATGATTCGAGGAGATGATCTCGCACGATGGCCCCGCGACTTGCGCCCAAGGCGAGCCGGATCGCGACTTCGCGCTGCCTAGTCGAAGCTCTAACGAATTGCAGGCCGGCGACATTGGCGCAGGTGATCAACAACACAAGCAGCGAAGCGCCGACCACCAGGAGCAATCCTTCGCGGTAATTGCCGACCACCTGATCGCGCAACGGAGCCATCGTGAAGTCCCAACCCTTGTAAAATTTCGGATCGGCCTGGACCAGGCGCGCCGGCAATCGTGGAAAGCTCCGCCTGCGCCGTCGAATCCGTGACTCCCGGTTTCAGCCGGGCGGTGGCAGCCCAGAAACGCGCGTTCGCGACGGCGTTTTCGCCCCCCTCGTTGGGAAAGATTCGCCAAAGCGACGCGATGCCAAACGGATCTTTGAACGTGCGCGGCATCACGCCGATCACTTCATGCGGGACATCGTCCAGGATGACCGATTCGCCGACCATTTCGCGCCGTCCGCCGAATCGCTTCTGCCAAAGGTCGTGACTCAAGACAACCGTCGCCTTGGCGCCGGCGTTGGCGTCTTCGCGGATGAAAGTGCGGCCGATCAGCGGTTTTTCGCCCAGGACCTTGAAATAGTCCTGCGTGACCAGAGCGCCCGTGAGCGAGGTCGGTTTTTCAATGCCGGTCAGGTTATCGTAATTGTAGCGTCCCGCGGCGATGGCCTCGAAGGAGGTCACCTGTTTTTCCACTTCGCGAAAGCCGGCCGGCGCGAACCCGAGTCCCTTCAGGTTTTCCTGGAGATTGCGCGATTGCACCATGAAGAGCCGATCCGAATCCGGATAAGGCAGCGGCGCGAGCAAGACCGCGTGAACGACGGTGAAAATGGCCGTGTTCGCGCCGATGCCGAGGGCGAGCGTGAGGACGGCGACGAGGGTGAAGCCCGGAGATTTCCGGAGTTGGCGAAGAGCGTAGCGGAGGTTGTTCATAAGATCAGAGGTCCGTTTTTCGAGTCCTCGTTCCCAAACTCTGTTTGGGAATCGAGCCCGCGGGAACGGTGCGAGATGGGCGCAGCCCGAAGGGTGAGCGCTTGGGAGAGCGCGAACCAATGCCATTGTCCCGGCAACTCTGTTGCCCCGCTGGCGAAACGGAGTCTCGAAGACAAGCGCGTTCCCAAACAGAGTTTGGGAACGAGGGTTTTAGGAACGAGCATGTAATTCATGGCGGCGAATTTTTCATTCGTAACGAAGGGCCACCATCGGATCGACCCGCGCCGCGCGGCGCGCCGGGATGTAATTGGCCAGGAGCGCCACCGCTCCAAGTAAAACGACCACCGCCGCAAACGTCAGCGGATCGTTTGGCGCGACGCCGTGAAGCAGGCTGGTTAAAACCCGGGTAAGGCCGAAGGCCGCCACGACGCCGATGGCAATGCCAATCCCGGCGAGCTTCATTCCGCCACCCACAACCAGCCGAAAGAGATCGCTTTTCTGGGCGCCGATCGCGAGGCGAATGCCGAGCTCTCTGGTTCGCTGCGTCACGGCGTAAGAGAGGACGCCGTACAAACCGATCGCCGCGAGGCCGGCCGCCAACGCTGCGAAGCTGCCCAGCAAAACGCTATTCAAGCGCCGATCGGAGATCGAATCCGCGATCACTGATTCGAGCGTCTCGATCCGGAAGAGGGGCAGGCCTGGATCAACCTCCCGGACGGCGCGTCGCATCGATTCGGCCAACGAACGCGGATCGTTGGCGCGCGCGCGGACGACCAGCGTCATCGCCTGGGCCATGCTTCCGCCCCAGCCTTCGAAAATTGGAGCCTGCGCGAGCGGGAAATAGATCTCCGGCATCGGGGGCCGGTTCAATCCACTCTGGCGGACATCAGCCACGACGCCGACGATGGCGACCGACTTATCGCCGATCATGATTTCCTGGCCGAGCGCCTCCGGGTCGCTGTTCCCAATGCGGCGCGCCAGAGTCCGGTTGACGACCACGGTGCGCGGCGCGTCCGCACCGTCTCTTTGATCGAGCATCCGGCCCGCGTGCAGCGCAATTCCCATGGTGGAAAAATAATCGCCGCCGACCGCTCTCCATTCTGCGAGCGGAGCCTGGCCGGGCGGAAACGGGTTCCGTCCCTTAAGCTGAAGATCACCGTTCGTCCCCCATTGCGCGAGAGGAAGGAGGCTGATGGCTCCGGCTGTTTGCACGCCGGGCAACGCACTGATTCGCTCCAGCGAGCGCTCGTAGAAAGCAGTGATGAGCGGGCCCGTGTTATAACGTTGAGCAGGCAGAGAGACGCGCGCGGTCAATACCTGCTCGGGTTTTGCCAGGCCCGATTCCGTCCGCTGTAAATGCGCGAAACTGCGAAGCAGAAGTCCCGCGGCGATCAGCAAAATCGCTGCAACCGCCACTTCCGCTATAACCAGCATGGACCGCAGGCGATTGGCCCCAGCCACAGCGGTGTGACCGTGCAAGGCCGCCTGCAAATCCGAGGCGGTCCGTCCCACCGCCTGCCGGGCGGGCGCGAGACCACAAAGAATTCCCACGCAGAGCGCCAGGAGCGCGGTGAACCCGAGGACCGCGGCGTCGAGCCGCACGTCGGCCACTCCGATGCGGTTGCCCAACCAGGCGACGAGCAGATCGATTCCCCAGATCGCAGTCAGGATTCCGGCCAGGCCTCCCATGCCGGCGAGCAAAACGCTTTCCACCAGGAATTGCCGCACCAGCCGTCCGCGGCTGGCGCCAAGAGCAAGCCGCAGCGCAATCTCTTTTTGCCGGCTCGCCGTTCGCGCCAGCAAAAGATTGGCAACGTTGGCGCTCGCAATCAGCAGCACACAGCCCACGCTTCCGAGCAGCACTAAAAGCGAAGTGCGACTGTTGGCGGCGAGTTGCTCATGCAACAGAACCAGCTCCACGCTGCGATCGCTCTGTTCGTCGGGAAATTTCTTCGCGATCCCTTCCGCAATTACTTTCATCTGCGCCTGGGCCTGCTCGAGCGAAACGCCGGGGCGCAGGCGGCCGACGACCTGCAGTCCATGGTCGCCGCGCGCCGCCAGTTCAGAAGGAGTAAAGGAGAGCGGCGTCCAAACCTGGTTGCGCCGGCTTGGAAAACGAAAGGTGGCCGGCATCACGCCGATCAACGTGAAAGGCCGGCCGTTGAGCGAGAAGGAGCGGCCGATCGCCGCTGGATCGCCATCGAATTGCTGGCGCCAGGTAGCTTCGCTGATGACGGCGACATCGGCCTGGGCTTCGCTCTCGAGGAAGGTGCGGCCCTGCAACGGACGCGCGCCGAGAACCTGAAAATAATTCGGCGTGGCCGACACACCGAGGAGGCGCTCCGGACTCTCCTTGGTTTGCAGGGCGAAATCCTGGAACCGATACGAGGCGAGACCGGTCAACACAGTATTTTGCTCGGACCAATCGCGGACGTTGGGGGCCGAGACCGACCCGCGGAAACCGGCGGGGAAATCCTTCGCCTCAAACACCTGGACGATGCGGTCCGGTTCCTCAAGCGGCAGCGGCTGCAACAGAACCGCGTTGACGACGCTAAAGATCGCACTGTTAGCGCCGATGCCGAGGGCGAGCGTCAGCACGGCCACGAAGGTGAAGCCCGGCGCCTTCAGCAGCATCCGCATCGCGTAGCGAAGGTCGTTCATTGGAGATATCAGAAGTCAGAGATCAGAGATCGGATTTGCTCGTCACTTGTCACACGTCACTCGTCACAGTTTTTGTTCATTCAGCTCTCAATGTGATCATTGGGTCTACGCGGGCGGCGCGTCGCGCGGGGAACCAGCAAGCCAGAAATGCGACGGCGCTAAGCAGAACGGAGACGCCGGCGAGCGTCGCCGGATCAGTCGGGCCAACGCTGTAGAGCAGGTTGGCAATGATCCGCGTGAGCGCGAACGAGCCGGCCAGGCCGAGCGCCACGCCAAGGACGGCGAGGAGCATTCCTTCGCGCACCACCATCGACAGCACATCTCGCTGTTGCGCGCCGAGCGCCATGCGAATGCCGATCTCTTTGCTGCGTTGAGTCACGAACCAGCTCATGACGCCGTAAATTCCGACCGCCGCGAGCGCCATTGCCAGCGCGGAAAAAATGCCGAGCAACAGCATGACGAAGCGGCTCTGCGCGAGAGTGCGCGCGAGCAGGCTCTCCATCGTGCTGATTTGGTAGATGGGTTGATCAGGGTCGAGCGCCGCGACTTCCGCGCGGATCGGCGCGAGCAGGCTCCCAGGCTCGCCCGTGCTCCGCACGGCGATGCTGATGAAGTTACGCGGGTTCTGCGAGTAAGGTTGATACAGTTCCGGCTTCGTCTCCGCGTCGAGGCGCTGGTGTTTTACGTTGCCGACAACGCCGACGATCTCCGCCCAATCCAGCCGGTTTTCGTCTTCTACGCCGAGCCGTTTGCCGATCGCCGATTGGCCGGGAAAGAAGCGTCGCGCGAGGGCTTCGTTTACAATCAGGACCCGCGGCGTGTCGGCACGATCGCGATCGTTGAAGTCGCGCCCTTCCAGCAGCGGGATCCGCAGCGCGCGAAAGTAACCGGGCGTGACCACGCGCTCGCCTGCGCCGGGTCGATCGGACATCGGCACGATCGGCTGGCCTTCAAACAACACGCCCGTGTTGCTGTCGTTTCCGCTCATCGGCAACGGGTCGACTCCGCCCACCGCATCCACTCCGGGGACCTGCGCGATTCGCGCCAGCAGTTGATCGAAAAAGGCGAGGGCCTGGGGGTTCTGCGGATATTTCTGCCTGGGCAGCGCGAGGTTCAGCGTGAGCAGGTTCTTTTGGTCGAATCCCGGATCGACCCGCTGCAGTCGCAGCGAGCTTCTGATCATCAGCCCGGCGCCAACGAGCAAAAGCAGCGCGAGCGCGATTTCCGAAACAACGAGCACCCGGCTCAAGCGGCTCCGCTGGGGACCACCGCTGGCGCGTCCGCTCTGTTGCAGCGCGTTGTTCAGGTCGGGCTTTGACGCTTGCAGCGCCGGGAGCAGTCCGAACAGAAAAGTGGTGAAGACCAGCAGACCGGCGCTCCAGAAGAAGGCCGGACGATTGAGCCCGATTTCATCGAGGCGGGGCAAATCAGCGGGAGCGATGGAAGGCAGGGCGCCGATCGCGTACGCGGCGAGCAGGAGTCCGAGCAGCGCGCCAAAGGTCGAGAGCAACAGGCTTTCGCTGAGGAATTGTCGGATCAGCCTGCCGCGGGACGCTCCGAGCGCGAGACGCACCGCGATCTCCTTTTGCCGACCGGTCAGGCGTGCGAGCACCAGGTTGGCCACATTCGCGCACGCGATCAGGAGCACGAAACCGACGGCTGCGAACAGGACATAGAGGTAAGGCTGGATGTTGCCGACGAGCTGCGTTTGCAGCGGCACGATATTGACCCCCGCGCCGCTGTTTGTGTCGGGATACTGCTCTTGCAGACGCCGCGCGATCACGTTCATGGCTGCTTGCGCCTGCTCGAGAGAGACGTCCGGCTTCAACCGCGCGATCGTGTAGAGGAAGTGGGCGACGCGGTCGGTATCGGAAGTTCCACCTCGCAGAACCGTCCAGAGCTCAACCGCGAACGGAGCGGGAAAGCGCAGGTCGAAATCTGCCGGCATGATGCCGAGGATTGTGAACGGCTCACCGTTGAACGTGACGGTTCGACCGACCAGCGCGGGATCAGCGCCGAAGCGGCGCTGCCATAAGGCATGACTGATCACGGCAACGCGGGGAGTGCCCGCCTTCCCTTCGTCCGCGACGAACGCGCGGCCGGCCGCCGGCTGGACACCAAGAATTCCGAAAAAATCGTAGCTGACGAAGGCGCCCTGAATTCTCTCCGGCTCCGCTACGCCGCTGAGGTTGAAGTTTCCGTAGGTGAGCGCGGCGATGCTTTCGAACACCTCGTTCTGGGCGCGCCAATCGTAGAAGTTTCCGCGCGCGACTTCATTGCGGCGGTTCGCCACCGCCCCCGGCTGTTCGTTTGTCTCCCAAACGGCCACGAGACGCTCGGGTTCCTTGAATCCAAGCGGATGCAGGAGGACGGAATCGACGACGCTGAAGATCGTCGTGTTCGCGCCAATACCGAGCGCGAGGGTGAGAACGGCGACGAAGGTGAACCCGGGAGATTTCCGGAGCTGGCGGAGAGCGTAGCGGAGATCGTTCATTGAGTCAGGAGGTCGGATTTGCTCGTCACTTTTTTGCTCATTCGGAGCGAAGCGTGATCATCGGGTTAACGCGGGAAGCGCGGCGCGCCGGAATCCAGCAGGCGAAAAGCGCGGCGCCGGCCAGGACGAAAGTGACGGTGGCGTAAATGAGCGGGTCGCTGGCGCTCACGCCGAACAACAGACTGCGCAATACGCGCGACGCTGCGAGGGCGCCGCCGAAGCCGACCAGCAAACCAAGGCCAAGCATCCGCATCCCCTGGCCCAACATCATCTGCACGATCTGGCGACGTCGCGCGCCGAGGGCGAGCCGCACGCCGATCTCACGCGTGCGGCGTTGGCCGTTATAAGCCATCACGCCATAGATCCCGACGACCGCGAGCACCAGCGCGAGTCCAGCAAAGGTGCCGAGCAGGAACGCCATCAGCCGCGGCGTCGCCCAGGTCTCCTCCACTCGCTCTTGCATGCTGCGCAGGTCAAAGAGCGGCTGCGTCGGGTCGATCGACGCGACGATCTGCCGAAGGTTGCGTTCGAGTGCCTGAATTGGCGTCGCGGTGCGCAACAACAGCACCATCCCGTCCTCCGGCACCTGGGATGTCGGGACGTAGCCCTGCGGGAGCGACCGCGCGTCTTCGAATCCGTAAACCTTCAGGCGTGGAACAATGCCGACGATCTCCAGCATCTTCTTGCCTTGTTTGATGCGCTTGCCGATTGGGTCCTGTCCCGGGAAATATTTCTCCGCTGTGACCTGGTCGATCATGATGACCGGCGGCCGGTCTTTATTGTCCTGCGGCGTGAAAGTGCGGCCGCGCAGCAGCGGCGTGCCAAGCGCGGCGAAGTAATCGCCCGTGATGACCGACATCTCCATCAAGGGTGCGTCGACACCCTCCGGCTGCAGCATTCCTTCGGGAACGAAGTTTACCTGCCAGCCGGTCAGAAACGGCGGCGCGGAGGCGATGGCGGCGTGCTCCACACCCGGCATCGACTGGAGCTTCTCGAGCAAGTTCGTCGCGAACCCGACGATCTTGTCGTCTTCCGCGTAGGCCGGTCCCCGGAGAACGATCCGCGCGGTGGCGAGTCCTTGCGGCTCGAAGCCAAGTCGAGCCGACGCGCTGTTGGCAAAGCTCTTCAGCACGAGCCCCGCGGCGCTGAGCAAGACGAGCGTAAGCGCGATCTCGCCAGTGATGAGCAACTCGCGCGACCGCCGCGCCGCCGGTGCATCCGAGCTGCCGTGCCCGCCAGCTTTGAGCGCGCTCTGCGCCTCCGCGCGCGAAGACTGCCAGGCTGGCCAGAGCCCGAAGAGTAAACTGGTGGCGATGGAGAGCATTCCGCTGAACAGGAAAACCCAGACATCCAGCCGCGTTTCCTGAAATCTCATGCTGTCCGGCATAAGCGCGACGAGAAGATCGCGGCCCCAAGCCGCCAGGAAAATGCCGAGCAATCCGCCCAGGACCGCCAGGACCAGGCTCTCGAGTAGAAGCTGGCGAAGGAGCTGCCAGCGCGTCGCCCCGATCGCGGTGCGGATCGCGAACTCACGCGCGCGCGCGGCTCCACGAGCGGCGAGCAGGTTAGCCAAATTCGCGCACGCGATCAGCAACACGATACCGACCGCGCAGAGCAGCAACGTCAGGCTCGTTCGATATTCTCCGACCTGGTTTTCGAGCAGCGGCTGCACGCGCACCCCGATATCCTTGTTGCTCTTCGGATGCTCTTGCTCGAGGCGTTTCGCCAGCGTCGTCATCTCGGCTTGCGCCATTTCCACCGTCACGCCGGGCTTGAGGCGACCCCAGCCGGTGAGGCCGGGACGCGCGGCGCGGTTCTGATAGGCCGCGTGCTCGGTCCGCGGCAGCAACGGGAACCAGGCGTCGGCTTGTTGCGGAGAGAACATCTGCGGCGGCATCACGCCGACGACCGTGTAGGGCTCGCCGCCGAACGTCAGCGTCTTGCCGAGCACGCTGTGATCGCGCTGGAAAAAGCGCTGCCAGAGTTTGTCGCTGAGGACGACCAGGCGCGGCCCTCCGACGCGGTCTTCCTCGTCGTTGAAAGTGCGCCCGACCTGCGGTTCGAGCCCGACGGCCTTGAAGAAGTTTGCCGTCACGATCGCACCGGCGACTTGCTCTGCGTCGCGTCCATCGAGTCCGCTCAAGCTCAAGGACCTCTGGCCAGAGACCGCGAGATGCTCGAACAGCTTATTATCGCGCCGATAGTCGAGATAATCGGGGAACGAAACCCAAACGTTCGACATGCTCGGGCTGGTCTGGTTGAAGACGACGAGCCGCTCCGGATCCGGATAGGGTAGCGGACGCAGAAGCACCGCGTTGACGACGCTGAAGATCGCTGTGTTGGCGCCGATACCGAGCGCGAGAGTGAGCACGGCGACGAAGGTGAACCCGGGAGATTTCCGGAGCTGGCGGAGAGCGTAGCGGAGGTCGTTCATCGGCGGAGGTCGAAACGGTGGCATTGGGATATCTGGGGAGCGCACGCGACTCGCGTGCTGGTCGCGGCGACTCGCCGCGACGAACTCGATGTTGAGCCGCAGAAAGTTCGCGATGGCGGGGTCGCCATCGCCAGCACGCGAGTCGCGTGCGCTCCCCAGACTGTCTTCATTCGGCGCGGAGCGTGATCATCGGGTTAACGCGAGACGCGCGGCGCGCGGGAATCCAGCAGGCGAAAAGGGCGGCAGCCGCCAGAACGAAAGTGACGGTGCCGTAAATGAGGGGGTCGTTGGCGCTGACCCCGAAAAGCAGGCTGCGGATGACGCGGGAAAGCGCGATCGCTCCGACGAAGCCGAGGACCAGACCGGCGCCGAGCAAACGCATGCCCTGCTTCAACATCATCATGCGGATCTGCGCGGGCATCGCGCCAAGCGCGAGGCGCACTCCGATTTCGCGCATGCGGCGCAGACCGTTGAACGCCATCACACCGTAGAGGCCAATGACCGCGAGGGTCAGGGCGAGCACCGCGAAACACGTGAGCAGGAAACTCATCAGGCGCGGCGTGGCCCACGTTTCCTCGACGCGTTCCTGCATGGTCATGAACTCGAAGGCCGGCTGCGCGGGATCGAGCGACGCCACGATGTCGCGGACCGGTTTCTCGAGTGACTTCGGCGAGAGCGTCGTCCGCAGGAGAACAACCAACCCAGTCTGCGGCAGTTGCGTGATCGGCAGATAGGCCTGAGGCAACACGACGGTTTCCTCGAAGCCGTAAACTTTCAGGTGGGGGACGACACCGACGATCGTGCGCATCGTGTTACCGTTAATTCTGATGCGTTTACCGATTGGATCCTGGCCAGGAAAATGACGATCCGCCAGCAGTTGGTCGACGATCAGGACTGGCGGCACGTCTTTGGTGTCCCGCGCCTCGAAGGCCCGGCCGCGGAGCAGCGGTATTTTCATTGTTTGGAAATAAGCGGAAGTCACGACGGCCATCTCCGCGGAAGGGGCTTTGCCCGGCTCCGGGTCGGGCATTCCTTCCGGCTGGAACGAGGTTTGCCATCCGGTCATGAGCGGCGGATTCGACGCGAGCGCGGCATTCTGGACCCCCGGCAGCGCCGAGAGTTTCACCAGGAGCGCCTCAGAAAAACCGAGCAGTTTCTGGGGGTCGGAATAACTGGGCTCCGGCAGGTCGACCCGGGCCGAGAGGAGGAGGTGCGGATCGAAACCGAGTCCCAGATTCCGGGCATTGGCGAAACTCTTTATGACGAGCCCGGCCGTGCTCAAGAGGATCAGGGTCAGCGCTACTTCCGCCACGACGAGCAGATCGCGCGAACGCCGCGCGCCTGGCGCATCGGAGCTGCCGCGCCCACCCGCTTTGAGGGCCAGTTGAATGTCGGCGCGCGACGTGTGCCAGGCCGGCCAGAGACCGAAAAGAACGCTCGTTACCAAAGAGAGCGCGAGACTAAAGAGCAGGACCCAGCCGTTGAGCGACAGATTTTGAAATCGCGGTACGCCGGGTGGCGACAGGGCGACGAGAAGGTCGCGGCCCCACGCCGCCAGGCAAAGGCCCAGGCCTCCGCCAACCAGCGCCAGGACGAAGCTCTCTATTAAGAGCTGGCGAATGATCTGCCAGCGCGAGGCGCCCACCGCCGCGCGCACGGCAAATTCCTGGGCGCGCGTCGCGCCGCGGGCGGCGAGCAGGTTGGCCAGATTCGCACAGGCGATGAGCAACACCAGCCCCACCGCGCCGAGCAACAACCCGAGGCTTCCACGGTAATCGCCCACCTGGTTTTCCAGCAGCGGCGTGACCGTTACGCTGATGTTCGTATTCGAATCCGGATATTGTCGGGCCAGCCGCGCCGAGATTTCTTTCATCTCCGCCAGCGCCTTTTCGACCGTGACCCCAGCCTTGAGCCGGCCCCAGCCGAACAATCCGGGATGATTGTCGCGCGATCTGCCATATCTCGTTGTCCGTTCGCCGGGTCAGAGGGAACCAGACTTCCGCGGTCCGCGGCGAGAACATCTGCGGCGGCATCACCCCGATAATGGTGTAGGGCTCGTTGCCGAAGTTTACCGCGCGTCCGAGCACATTTGGATCGCGCGCGAAAAGCCGGGTCCAGAGACGGTCGCTGATCAGGCAGACCATCGGTCCGCCCACGCGATCTTCTTCCTCGGTAAAGACGCGGCCCAATTGCGGGGTGAGCCCGATCACTTTGAAGAAGTTCGCCGTCACCAGGCCGCCGGGGACCTGCTCCGGCGCCCGTCCTTCGAGGCCGCTCAGGTTAAACGATTCGCGCCGCGCGACCGCGAGATGCTCGAAGAAGTGTTCTCGCGCCGCCAATCCAGGTAATTCGGATACGAAACGGAAATCTGCGGCTGGTTCGTGCTCGTCTCGGTGAGGATGACCAGCTTGTCCGCGTCCGGATACGGGAAGCGGCTGGAGCAGGACCGCGTAGATGACACTAAAGATCGCCGTGTTCGCGCCGATGCCGAGCGCGAGCGTGAGGACTGCGATGAGAGTGAATCCCGGCGATTTCCGGAGCTGGCGCAGAGCGTAACGGAGGTCGTTCATGTCGCCCTCCGGATTATCTGGCGGCTACTTCCGGCTGAAGAGGGCTTGATCGTGATGCTTCCCGCGCCCGAGCGCAGCATCAGCGATTTCCCGCCGCCGTTGATTTTTCCTTTCATCGAATCGCGGTCCGTCCGAGTCCCGGTAAAGGGCAACTCACTCGTGACGCGACCGGAACTCGCTTCCGCTTCAATATCGAGGCCCGCATCCGGGGGGACATGCACATCAATGCTGCCGGCCGACGTTTCCAAATCGACATCGCCGGGCACCGGCGATTTCAGCTTCGCCACGATCGATCCGCCCGACGTTCGGCCGAAGATTTTGCCGTTGATGTTCTCGAACGAGAGCCGGCCGCCGCTCGTTTCCACTTTCGTGTCGCCGCCGAAGTTCCGGACCACGATCGAACCGCCGGAGGTGCGCGCTTCGAGCGTGCCGGTGCCGTCGATCGCTTCGATCCGGCCGCCGCTCGTGTCCACCTTGAGCGGGCCGTCGCAGCCGTTCAGCTCGATGCTGCCGCCGCTGGTCGTGGCGCCGGTCGGGCCTTTGAGTTTCGTGAACTTCAGCTTCCCGCCGCTCGTGTCGGCGCTCATCGTCCCGGTCAATTCGGCCACCATGATCGTCCCGCCGCCGGTGCGCAGCTCCGAGTTGAAGGCCTTGGGCACTTTCACGGTGTAGCGCGCGTCCATCGTGCAGCGGCCGCTCCAGTTGAGATTCTTCTCCTTGTTTTGGCGCCGGGCCCGCACAGAGACGGTGTTGCCTTCCTTGCTCACCGTCACCGGTGCCGAGGCCAGATATTCCTTCTCCTGGGCGTCGTTGTCGGAGTCGATCTTGCGGTGGGCGTTGATGGTGATCTTGTCGTCGGTACCCGCCGAGACATCGATTGTTCCGAAATCGACATCGACAATGAGCCGGCCGCCGGGTGCGCCATCGAGCGATTGATTAAAGTTTTCTTCCGAGAGGGCCGAGGCGGTGGCGGCGGTGATGACGAGGAGGAGGAGAGTGCGAAGGATCATAGAAGTGGATTGGTTGAGCTGAAAATCGCGCACAAGTTCATTGAGACGACTCCAGCGAGAACCCCTTTGCATGGGGTGTGCCACGGTCGGAAACGATCTGCTTTATGCTCTGCGACAGCAGCTTACGCGTACGGGTCGGAACGGTTAGACTAAAATCTTTCCCGTGCCCGGGATTTCGCCGTCCCAATTTCGAAACGAGCGGAATCTTTAACCGCGGATTACGCGGATGGCGCGGATAAGAGGCAGGAAATCCGTGTCATCCGCGTAATCCGCGGTTTAATTCTTGGTCAGACTTCCAGCCGGTAACCAAGCGTGTGAACGGTCAGGAGGTGACGCGGCTCGGCGGGAGTCTCTTCGATTTTCTGACGGAGCTTGACGATCAATTGATCGAGGGTGCGGGTGGTGCCGTAATAATCGACGCCCCAGACTTCATTTAGGAGAGCGTCGCGCGAGACGGCGTTGCCGCGTTCGCGGAAGAGGACCGACAGGACCTTGAGTTCGCGAGGGGTCAGTTCGATCGGCTCTTTGCCGCGTTTGCCGCGCAGGGCTTTGCAATCGATCCGGACTTTGCCGAAGGCGATCTCCATCGGCAGATCGCTGGCTGGGCCGCCGGCTTGGGCGCGCCGCAAGAGCGCCTGCACGCGCGCAAGCAGCTCGCGGAGACTGAATGGTTTGGTCACGTAATCGTCCGCGCCGAGCTCGAGGCCGACTACTTTGTCGATCTCCTGGCCTTTGGCGGAGAGCATCAGGATCGGGACGCGGTTTTTGGCGGCGCGGAGTTCGCGGCATAAATCGAAGCCGCTTTTTCCGGGCAACATGATGTCGAGGATGACGAGATCGGGTTTGTGCTGTTTGACGAGCGGACCGGCTTGCGCGCCATCGCGGCAATCGGTGACGTCGTAGCCTTCCGCGCGCAACGCGTCGCACAGGCCGAGCCGGATGTGGGCATCATCTTCGACCACCAGGAGCCGCTTCTTCATTCTAGCTTTCCCCCTTCGTAATCGTGCTCATGCTCATGCTCGTGCTCGATCGTCGTCTTTCATTAATGGCAGGCGCAGGGTCACGTTGCTCCCGCCGCCTTCCCGCGCCTGATAGGTGATCTCGCCGCCGTGCTCTTTCGCGAGGCGTTGCGCGAGAGTGAGCCCGAGTCCCGAGCCCTGGATCCCGCTCGCCAGCGAATCGTGCGCGCGATAAAACGCCTCGAAGATTTTCGTCTCTTCGCCCGCAGGCACTCCGGAGCCGCGGTCGAGGACGCTCACATGGATTGAATCTTTCGTCAGGTAACTGTGCATCTCGATCTCTTTTCGGTCGGTGCTGTACTTCTCGGCGTTGGAGAGAAGGTTCACGAGAATCTGCGCGAGCGCATCGTCATCCCCCCGCACCGGGTAAGGCGGCGGCGCGGCCTGCCAGCGGGTGGTGAATCCCTGTTCGCGCAGATGCAGCTCGTGGCCTTCCCAGGTCCGGGCCAGGACTTCGTGCAGGTCGAGCGGATGGAAATCATAGCGCTTTTGTTTCCGTTCGAGCCGAGCGAAATCGAGGACGTTATTGATCAGGCGGGTGAGCCGCTCGGCTTCCGCCACGATGATCCGCAGATATTGAGGCCGTTTCTCTTCGGTCGCGTTCCCGCTTTGCATCATCTCGGCGAACATCCGGATCGAAGTCAGTGGCGTCTTGAGTTCGTGCGAGACATTGGAAACGAAATCGGTCTTCTTCTGCGCGAGCGCCATTTGCCGGCGCGCGTCCGCGAAAACCGCCCAGCCGCCAAAGGCGATCGCGGCGAGAGCGGCGGCGATGAGGAGGAGGAGCGTGCGGCGAACGTTGCGCGCGTTTTCCTGCAACTGTTGCGGGCGCATGAGATAGAGCGCTGCTTCCCAATGCGGAAGCGCTTCGCCGATTTCCGAGGCGACAAACGGCTGTCGCCAATTACGCCCCGTTTCGCCCGGCGGCTGCGTAGCGACCGGCCGCGCTTTGTCGTTCAGCAGGGCGAGGGCGTAATCCGGCGAGGCATTATCCGGCAATGCGTCGCGCCAAAGATCGTTGAGCGCATCGGCCGTGACGAGACAGCCGAAGATCATGTCCGCCGCTTCCGGCGGCCGTAGCCAAAAAACAATCTCGAGCCGGTCCTGCATGAATCGGGTGACCACCCCTTCCGGGTGATCGGAGGTAAGCGCTTTAAAATCCGCGGTCGCCGGCACGAGCTGGGAGACGGCCGGAACATTTTCTTTCGGAACTTTCTGCGGGGCGACGTTCCGCATCTGTGCTGATTCCTGCCTGGTCTCATCCTTTTGCACTTCGGTCTGGGTGCGTGGCGCAGCCGGAGCCTGCGCCGCAGATTGCTTGCGGCTCGCTGTCGACTTGTCGAGTCCCGCTGCCTTCTCGTCGTATTCGCTCTTCTGCTTGCGCCGTTGGTCCGGGCGGTTCAACTCCTCCGCCGGGACGGAGTAAACGGTCGCGGGCGTCGTCCCGGAGAGAAAGGCGCCGTTGTTTTGCAGAAAGCGCTGCCGTTCGGCGTCGCCCCGCGCTTCCTCAGCGGAAGGGGAAATAAGATCGCCTTCCCTGTTTAAGGCGAACCCGATCGCCGCCCGCGGCCACGTGCGGGTGAGCTTGGCCGCGAAATCCCGCGCCAGTTCCGGCGCCGATTCGCCCGCGAGCATTTGCCGCACGCGCTCAGCAAACGCGCGCCGCTCTTCCTCGATCAAGCTTCGCGCCGCGCTCGCGACGGCGTCCGTCTCTTTCTGGTAAAGCTCAGCGGTGCGCCGCTCGAGAATGATCTGCTGCTCGTTCGCGCTCCGCAACGCCAGCCAGCCCAGGCCGATGCTCGGCAGGAGGATGGCGAGAAGAAATATCCAGATGCTTCGTTTCACGAGGCGAGGCGCAGGCTATCACGTTGCGCGGCGGTCTTCCTTCCTGAAAATAGCCCACCGTTTCAACGGTGGGAAAATCGGGTAATCAGCATGCCGAAGTCCCGTCAGGGACGAAAGGAGCGGCCACCTACCGCCACGTCTCTGTCGTCCCTCCCGGGACTTTGGGGATTTGCTGGTTCGCAACCCAGCGTTAAAACGCTGGGCTATTCTCAGGAAAGGTAGGGTCAACCCCTTGAGGTCGTCGCAGCTGAAGATGCTCATGCGAAAACAGAAACCGCTAGCCGCTACCTGCCGATCGCGCGGGAGGATGCCGTGGTCTCCGCGCCACGATCGGCAGGCTCTGCGGTTAAGGTGTTAGCGGCTCTTCTGGTATTTGTCCGCGTAGTTCTCGAACTGCATCGCCTTCCGGCGCGACTTCGCGATGCCTCCGCTGGTGTCCATTTCCCGGGCCGCATCCTCCAGCTTCCGATTTTCCTCAGCCACGCCCGGTACCTGCATCGGTCGCCGGAGCGGCGGCGTTCTTGGCTGCTTGTTTGCGGAGCAGCTCGGCGGCGTCCTTGGCTTTGCCTTCATCCGCTAGCTTCACCGCCGTTTCTTTGGCGACGCGGTTCTGCACGATGCTGTGTTCCTTGGCGACTTCCGACCGAATGCTCGATTCCGCTTTCTTCTCGTCATCGGTGAACGCGACTTTCGCCGCCTGCCGTTGCGCTGGCGCGTTGCCGCCATCCAGCGTGGTGTAATTCAACTCTACCGCCGTCGCTTCGATCTCGTTCGCGGTTTTCGTTTCCGCCACGGCGCGCACGAGAAAACGCCGTTTCTCCGAACCGAACAGCTCCGGCATCTTGATCTCCGTCACCCGGTCGCCACAGGTAATATCGGGCCGGCCGATGATCTCCTTCAGGCGCACGCCGTCCGGCGCTTCAATTCGAATAACGATGCTGCGGGCGAGAAGCGAACGCGCCGCCCCAAGCTCCTGGGCGAAGATGCTGGGCAACTTCTCAGCGTCCTTCACATAATAATAGTTGGCGTTGCTCGCTTCGGCCAACGCGGTCATGAGGTCCTCGTTGTAATCGTCGCCCAAACCGACCGTGCTGACCGAGATGCCGTCACCGCGCAATTCGCGGCCGAGCTGCGAGAGGTCCGAGGTCTTGCTTGGCCCAACGTTGGCGAGACCGTCCGAAAGAAGGATGACGCGATTGACGCGCTCCTTTTCGAAGAAGCGTCGCACCTGCTTCGCGCCGAGGACCACGCCGGCATGGAGGGCGGTGCTGCCCCCGGCCTGGATGCGGTGAATCCGTGCCTTTAGTTCTTCGCGATGGTCCCGGTTGCCGACGCGCTCGGGGGCGATCAGCAATTCGGTTTCGTCATCGTAGGTCACGAGCGAAAAGAAATCGTCGTCGCTTAGCTTGTCGACGGCCATGGCCGCGGCCTGCCGCGCTTTCTCGAGTTTCGCGCCGGCCATGGAACCGCTCCGATCCAGGACGATCGAGAGATTCATCGGCGCACGCCGCGCGTCTTCATGTTTGCGCGCTTCAATCTCGACCTGCACGATCATTTCGCGCGGGCCGAGCCGGTAAACTAAATCGCGTTCCGGCGTGACGCGCAGGGTCACATCGGGCGCGGGTGAAGCGGAGGCTGCTTGCGCGAGCACTGCCGCGAGACTGACTGCCAGTAGTTTTTTCATATGCCCATTTAGACACCGCTTCGCGAAACGCTGTGTCAGAGCGCCGTGCGAAGTTTGTAAAAGAAATGTCAGCGCAAACTGCCGGAGATTTTTTAACCGCGGATTACGCGGATGGCTTGTAGCAATGGTCCCGCGGCTGCGGGATCGCCGTTCGATCGCGCCGACAGAGCGGCGCGGCTACAGCGCTGAGGGTGCAGGATGCAGAAAAAAACATCCGTGTCATCCGCGTAATCCGCGGTTAAACAAATCGCGATGGCCGAGACAATGATCCGCCGATTAACGGCGCGCGATGCGCGGCTGAGCAGCTTTCGCTTTTACGATCTGCTCGTCCACGTCTTCGTCGTCGTGCTGTTGATCTCGAACTTGGTCGGACAAAAAATATGCGCGATTCCGCTTTTTAATTTTAATGGGGAGCTCATCACCGCGAAAATTTCCGGCGCACAATTGCTCTTCCCGATCACTTACATTTTCGGCGACATCTTCACGGAGGTGTACGGATACGGTGCGTCGCGGCGCGCGATCTGGCTCGGCTTCTTTGCCTGCGCGGTGCTGTCGCTCTTCGGCCTGGTTATTGTCGCGATTCCCGCCGCACCGGAGTGGCCAAACCAGGCGGCGTTCGAAGCGGTTTTTTACACGGTGCCTCGTTTCATCCTGGCCAGCCTGGTCGCCTTCTGGCTCGGCGAGTTCACGAATTCTTACACGCTCGCCAAGATGAAGCTTTGGACGGAAGGCAAATGGCTTTGGACCCGGACGGTTGGCTCGACGGCGACCGGCCAACTGGTCGACACGACGGTTCTGATCCTGATCGCCTTCGGCGGCCGCGAATCGTGGATGACGATGTTGAACCTGATCATCTCGGGTTACATCGGCAAAGTCCTGTATGAGGCGCTCGCCACGCCGGCGACTTATGTCGTCGTGAACAAACTGAAACGCGCCGAAGGCGTGGATGTTTACGATCGCGACACAAATTTCAATCCGTTCGCGCGGAATCGAGAGAAAGCACTGTAGCCGCGTCGCTGTGCGACGCGTAGGAATTGGCATCGCCTGGGCTGCGACGTAGTTTAGCTCACGCGGCCCACCCGCCTTCGCCTGCTTCGGCGTGGCAAGCAGGGCGGCGGCTACAGAAGATGCAAATCGTGCGCGCTAAACCGGAAGAGGCCGCCGCGCTGACCGAGATCGCTTTTGCAGCCAAGCGGCATTGGGGTTATCCCGAACGCTGGATTCAGCTTTGGGCCGACGTCCTGACGATCACCTCCGAGCTGATCACGAGGAATCCGACTTTCTCAGCGATCGACGATGGCCGCGTTGCGGGATTTTATTCACTGACGATAGATCCGCGGCCGGACCTCAATCATCTTTGGATCCTGCCGGACGCGATGGGTCGCGGCATCGGTCGCGCTTTATTCGAACACGCGGTGCAGCAGGCAAAGGAGCTGGGATTCGCCACGTTTGAAATCGAAGCCGATCCAAACGCCGAGCCCTTTTACCTTCACATGGGCGCGGAGCGCGTCGGGGCGACGGTGACCAAGCTTGAGGGCAAACCGCGTGAGCTCCCGCTGCTCATTTACCGAATCAAGTGATGGAGTCGCGGAGTAATGGAGTAATGGAGTGATGGAGTGATGGGGGTGGAGCATCGGAATCGCGAAGCTTCTTTTTCCACCACTCCATTACTCCAATCCCCCTTTCCGGAGAGTTGGCTGGACAAAAAGCAACGGGAACGCAGCTTGAACTCCATGACGAACCAGGCTCGCATTTCCTACCTGGTTCTCGCCATCACGCTGATTCTCGTCGGCTATCTGAAGCTCGGTGCGCCGCTCCTGGCGATTCTTTTCGCCTATTTCGTGCTGACGCAGCTGGCCCGCTTCATCCCGAACAAATGGCTCACGCTGGCCGTTTTCATTTTCCTGGTGACCGCGATCGGTTACACCGCGATTCATTTCACCCGCGCGGCTATCGTGGCCCTGCCGAAGATCGCCGATAACTCGATTCCGTCGGCGCTTACCTGGGCGGAGTCGCATGATCTGCAGCTGCCGTTTACGGATTGGGAAGGGCTGAAAGCGCAGACGATCGCCGCCGTGAAAGAGCAGGCGCATTACCTGGGGAACGTGGCCAACTTCGCCCGGCACGCTTCGACCACCGTCGTTTTTATTCTCATCGCCGTGGTTGTCGCAGTCAGCATTTTCTTCAACAGCCAGCTGGATCTTTTTCGTGAGACGCACAAGGTGCGGAACAATCTCTACTCGGCCTTGTGCGACGAGATCAGCGCGCGTTTCACCGAGTTTTACCGGAGCTTCTCGACCGTGATGGGCGCGCAGATGACGATCTCCGCGATCAACACCGTCTTTACCTCCGTCTTTGTTTTCGCGGTCCAGCTCCCTTATGCGGCGGTCGTCGTCGGATTGACCTTTCTCTGCGGACTCTTCCCGATCGTCGGCAACGTCGTCAGCAATACGGTTATCGTCTTCATCGGCTTCCTCGTCTCGCCGAAAGTCGCGATCGGCGCCCTGCTCTTCCTGGTGGTGATTCACAAGCTGGAATATTTTCTGAACAGCAAGATCATCGGGAACCGGATTCGGAACCCGATCTGGATGACTTTGATCGGGCTGATCATCGGCGAAAGGTTGATGGGCGTGCCGGGGATGATCCTTTCGCCCGTGGTCCTCAATTATCTCCGCGTCGAGATGTCGAAGATCGAAGTAGCGGACGCGCCAGGTCCGCACCGGACAACCGGCGGTTGATCGGACCGAGGGTTCCGGCTAGAACAAGGTTGTGAGCACACCAACCCAGGAAAATCCGTGGATCGATATTTGCCCCGGGATTCGGCGGCGCACGGTCACGCACGGCGAGACGATGTATCAGATGCTGGCCGAGCTGAAGGCCGGCAGCAAAATGCCGGAGCACCAGCATCCGCAGGAGCAGATCATTCATATTCTTTCGGGACGGATGCGGGTGTTTGCCAACGGCGGCACGCATGAGCTGGGGCCGGGCGATTCCTACTATCTGGCGGCCAACGTGCCGCACGCCGTCGAGACACCGGAGGAAACCAGGGTCCTCGATACCTTCAGCCCGCCTCGCGACGAATACATCGCCATGGATGCTGAAGCGGCGTCGCGATAGCTGTGGAGGCGGTCCTGAGACCGCCGCTACAGTGAGGGAATGCTCTCGTTTATTGTTCCCGCGTACAACGAGGAACATGAGTTGCCTCGGGCGCTCGCTTCCATTCGAGCGGCCGCGGAAGCCTCGCGGGAATCGTTCGAGATCATCGTGGTGGATGATGCGCTCCACTGATGCGACCGCTGAGATAGGCAGGAATGCGGGCGCGATTGTGGTGCCAGTCCATTGCCGCCACATCGCTGCCGTGCGGAACGCGGGCGCGCGCATCTCGCGGGGCGACGTTCTTTTCTTTGTCGATGCGGACACGGCCATATTGCCCGTCCACGTGACCGGTGCGCTGGCTGCGCTGGCGGCCGGCTGCGCGGGAGGCGGGGCGCCAATCACCATGGAAGGATCGGTCCCGAAGTGGGGTCCGTTTTTTATCCGCTTTTTCTCGACGCTCTATTTCACAATCTCGAACCTTGGTGCAGGCGCGTTCCTCTTCACGACCCGCGAAAATTTTGAAGCGGTGGGCGGTTTCGACGAACAGTTTTATGCAGGTGAAGAAATCTATTTCACTCAGGCCTTGAAAAAGCTGGGCCCCTTCAAATTACTCCGCGAGCCGATCGTGACTTCCGGGCGAAAGCTGCGGATGCATTCGGCGCGTCATCTTCTGCGGCGAACGTTCGTCCTTCTCGTCGGCGGAAAACGAGTTGTCCGCTCTCGCGATAAGCTCGATATTTGGTACGATGGGAAGCGTGAAACGAAAACGCGCGACCCGATTTCGGGGAGCGCGCCTGGATAGTTGGATCACATGAGGAGAAGAGCGTCCATGTTCGTTCTGGTCGCCTTGCTGCTGTCCCTTTGGCTGGCGAACTCGATGGCGGCCGAGAAAGACAGATCATTCGAGACCAGCTCGGGCTCAGGAGACGGCAGGCAGGCGCCAGGCCGAAGGCCGCCGCCAGGCCAGACGGTGGTGGTTGATTCGAAGGCCATCACCAAACTGATCAGCGACATCAACGCCGCCGCCCGGACCGACAAACGCCGCATGCTGAGCATCATCGTTATCAACACCAATGTGGCCGCGGCCACCCTGGAGCAACAGAAGGCGCGGACCGGTCTAACCCTGGGCGACGTTTACGTGGCGCATGCCCTGTCGCTGGCCACACGCAAAAAATTCGACACCATTGTCTGCTTTGAAACTCGGCGGTCAAAGCTGGGCCCAAATCGCCCGCTCGCACAATGTCTCGCTCCAAGGCAGCGCGGAGATGCTAAAGGAGATGATGAAGAATTCGTAGCGGTCGGGTGAGTAGCAGTCATCTCGACGGAGACGGCTGGGATCTCACGGCTCACATTGACATTTAAGGAACGATCTCGTCACGCTGATCTGCGTGGATCGCGAAAGCGGACTTGCGTGAATGAGTTCTTCGACTGTGAGGACCCTCGTCCCGTCTGACGGCGGGACTCGGGATGACGGGCTAGTTCTTCAGCGTCCTGAGAAAGTCGACGACGGCCACGGCATCGGCGCCGCCTTTTTCGGCGTGCACGATCAGGGGAATCTTATGAGGGCCGGGCACGCGGAGGATGTTCGGAAAAGCGGCGGCCGCAGCCTTGATGATGTCGAGCCGGCCGAGCATCGCGGCGGCGAAGAGGTCCATCCGCGCATTATTCTCGAGGAGGAACCGCGCGATGTCCGCGCGGCCCATGTGCGAAGCGCCGCCGAGCGCCGTTTCGAAATCGCCGCCACCCCAATCCCAGGTCGCGTTGATGAGCGCCGGTTGCGCGGCCAGCATCTCCTTCACTTTGTCGAGCTGCCCGTGCCCGGCGGTGACAAATTGCTTTACCAGTTCGCTCTCGATTGGCGGGGGTCGATCGGGAGCAACCGGCGCTGCGCCGGGGGAATTCGCTGGCGTCGGTGATTGGGCGAAGAGGCGATTCCCTCCGAACGCGGTCGCGGCCGCCAGCAAGCCGTAGCGCAGGAAGCGCTTGCGACTCAAAGCGCGCTCCGCCTCGTTCCCGGGTTGAGATTCGCTGGACATGTTTGCCGGTTGCACTCCATCGGCCCAACCCACGTCGTGTCAATAAGATTGCCGGGGCAAATGGGGTCGATAAGCCCGGCAGTTCCGAATCAGCAATATGAAAAAGTTAAGTTTGATTCTGGTGGCGTTCCTGTCCCTCGGCGCCCCTGTAGTGAATGCGGATGACATCGTCATCCTGGAAAGAACGGCGAGCGACTTCGATACCTGGGGGGCGAGGCCGGATGGGAGGGAACGCGTTTTGTCGGCGATTTCTCGTGAAACGGGCGTGCCGATCACGACTCTCGAAATGCAGCGCAATGATACGCGGCTCGGTTATGGCGGGTTGTTCATTGCCAATTCGCTGGCGTCGGCCACGGGCCAGACCTTTGATGAGATCGCGGCGCTGAAAGCGAGCGGTCACGGCTGGGGCTGGATCGCGAAGCAAAACAACGTCAAGCTCGGCCCCATCGTGAGCCGGGCGCGAAATGTGGACAAGGCCTTCAAAAACACCAACGGCAAGGTGAAAAAGGTGAAGAAAAACAAGGAGGACAGGTTTTTCGACGACGATGATTTCGATCGCGGCCCCGGAAAAGTTCATGGCCACCACAAGGGCCCGAAGGGGCCCAAGGGCCCTAAGCCTTCCAAGGGCAAAGGGAAGGGGCATTAGTGTTTTAATTCCTGCTCCTGCTCATGATCTTGCTCCTGATCATTTCCTGAAGCTGCGTCGCTCCAAGGATTATGATCATGAGCAGGAGCAGAGTGAGCATGAAGGGGGAGGGGCGCAATCCGCCCCTTGCCAAGGGGGATTCTTCACCTACAATACCGGCTCGTTTATGGCAGAAAGCAGTGACACGATGGACATGAAGGAGTTTCAGCTCCACGAGAAGGACACCGGCAGCGCGGATGTGCAAGTTGCGCTTCTCACCCGCCGGATCTCGCAGCTGACCGACCACCTCAAGAGCCACGCCAAAGATCATTCGTCGCGCCGCGGCCTCCTCAAGATGGTGGCGATGCGCCGGAGCTTGCTCGATTATTTGAGCAAGTCGGAGTCCGACAGGTATAAAAACCTGCTCGCGAAACTCAACCTGCGGAAGTAACCGCGGGCCCGTCTTTTGGTTTGGTTCGTCTTTCGTTCGCGCTCGGGGCCGGAACGCATTCGTTAAATAGAAAGTAAACCCGGCGCTCAGGCCGAAGGTCCACTTTGATTAGAGGTTTTAGCCCCGAAACCGCGCGGGGTTAAAACCTACAATCAGGGTGACCGGCCTGGGATTCGCCAATTCCAGGAATCAGTAGTTATGCAACACAAGGTCACGGCCCAAATCGGGTCCACGCAGGTCTCAATCGAAACAGGCAAAATCGCCAAGCTCGCCGACGGCTCCGTCGTCGTCTCCACCGGCGACACCATGGTGCTCGCCAGCGCGGTTTCCGCCACCCAAATCAAGGAAGGCCAGGATTGGTTTCCGCTCACGGTCGATTACCGCGAGAAAGCGGCGGCGGTCGGGAAATTTCCCGGCGGTTATTTCAAACGCGAAGGGCGGCCTTCCGAAAAGGAGACGCTCACTTCGCGCATGACGGATCGTCCGTTGCGCCCGCTCTTTCCGGCTGGTTATCTTTACGACACGCAGATCATCTCGATCCTGCTCAGCGCGGATGGCCAGAACGATCCCGACATTCTCGCGATCAACGGCGCCTCCGCGGCGCTGACGGTTTCCGACATTCCGTTTGCCGGCCCAGTCGGCGCGGTCCGGGTCGGCCGGGTCAATGGCGAATTCATCGCCAACCCGACCCACGACGAACGAAACGACAGCGATCTCGATCTGGTTTACGTCGGCACGGAAAACGACGTCATCATGATCGAAGGCTCCGCCATGGAGCTGCCGGAAGAAGAATTCATCAAGGCGCTCGACTTCGCGCACGTGCACGCGAAGGAAATGATCCGGATCCAGAAGGAGCTGGCGGCGCAGATCGGCAAGCCGAAGCGCGAGATGCCGCTTGATGACGGTGAACCAGGAGATCCTCGAAGTCGCCTATCAGGTCGCCGGCGATCGGATCGAAGGCGCGCTCTACAACGAGAAGAAAGTCGATCGCAGCAAAGCGGTCAATGCGTTGAAGGAAGAAGTGAAAACGGCGGTGCTGGAGAAATTCCCGGAGGCCGACAAGTTCGCGATCTCGCAGGCGTTCGATTACGTGCAGAAGAAGGCGTTCCGCATCAGCGTGCTCGACAAGCAGAAGCGCATGGACGGCCGCGGCTATCAGGACTTGCGTCCGATCACCTGCGAAGTCGGCGTGCTCCCGCGCGCGCATGGTTCCGCCATTTTCCAGCGCGGCGAAACCCAGGCGCTCGCGCTGGTCACGCTCGCGCCGATCGAAGAAGCGCAAAACATCGACGCCTACGGCGGCGGCGAAACTTCGAAGAGCTTTCTCCTCCATTACAGCTTCCCGCCCTTCAGCGTGGGCGAAACCGGACGGACCGGTGGCGCCAGCCGTCGCGAGATTGGTCACGGCGCGCTCGCGGAGCGTTCGCTCGAGCCGGTCGTTCCCGGCACGGAGGATTTCCGTTATGCGGTTCGCATCACGAGCGAGATCATGGAGTCAAACGGCTCCAGCTCGATGGCGAGCGTCTGCGGCGGAATGCTCGCGCTCATGGATGCCGGCGTTCCGATCAAGACCCCGGTCGCGGGAATCAGCGTCGGCCTCGTGACCGAGAACGACGACAGCGGCCAGTTGAAACGTTACGAGCTCCTGACCGACATCATCGGTTCCGAAGATCATTTCGGCGACATGGATTACAAAGTTTGCGGAACGGAAGCCGGCATCACCGGATTCCAGCTCGACCTGAAATTGCCCGGCGTGAGCCACAAGATCATGGCCGAGGCGACCATGCGCACGAAGGAAGCGCGCACCAAGATTCTCGAGATCATGGCGCAGGCGATCGACAAGCCGCGTGCGATCTGAGCAAATACGCGCCGCGCATCGAGACGATCAAGATCAACCCGGAGAAGATCGGCGCCCTGATCGGACCCGGCGGCAAAACGATCAAAGGCATCGTCGCGGAAACCGGCGCGGAGATTAATATCGAAGACGACGGCTCCGTGCACATCTACGCGACCAGCCCCGAGAGCATGGCCCGCGCGAAGGAAATCATCGGCGGCATGTCGCGCGAGATCGAAGTGGGCCAGACCTATCACGGCCGCGTCGTCTCGATCAAAGAATTCGGCGCGTTCGTGGAAGTGTTCCCGGGCAAGGACGGCCTCGTCCACATTTCCGAGCTGGCGGATTTCCGCGTCAATCGCACCGAAGACGTCGCCAAGATGGGCGAAATGATCTGGGTGAAATGCATCGGCATCGACGACAAAGGCCGCGTGAAATTGAGCCGGAAAGCCGCGCTCAAGGAACGCGCCGCCACCGAAGCCGGCCAGACCACCGAGCCCGATCGCGTCGAAGCAGCAGCCGAGTGCACTAATTGCAGATTGCAGATTGCAGATTGCAGATTGAAGAGCCGGTTCATTCGCGTTTCAATCTGCAATCGTACAATCTGAAATCTGCAATTCCATGAAATCCGGTTTTCTCGATAAGCTGATCGAGCGTCTCGGGCGCATCGGGCCGGAAGACGTCCAGAATTATCTCCTCCAGCTCGCGCAGGAAAAGGGGCTGATCGAGACCGTCTTCAACGCGATCCAGGAAGGGATCATCGTCACCGACGCGAGGGGGCGGATCACTTACGTAAACGACGCGGCCTGCGAGCTGTTCGGACTCGAGGCGGAGAAATCGATCGGCAAACGGCTCGACGAACGCGTGCGCGGGCTCGATTGGAAGTCGCTCTCCCAATCGGAAGGAGCGGTCAGCCGGGACATGGAAATTTTTTATCCGGCCAACCGGTTCCTGAATTTCTACATCGTGCCGCTTTTGATCGAACGGCGTGAAGAAAAGGCGACGGTTCGACAGAGTCCGCCCTACCGTGAACCCGTCGGGCACGCCATGATTTTGCGCGATATCACGGAAAGCCGGCGCTCGACGGAAAAGACGATCGAGTCGGAGCGCTTCAACGCCCTCACGCTGCTGGCCGCGGGCGTGGCGCATGAGATCGGCAATCCGTTGAACTCGCTCCACATCCATTTGCAGCTGATGGAGCGCAAGGTGCGCAAGCTCGATGGCAAAGTGAAAGAGGAACTGCAGGAAGCGATCGCCATTTCGCGCGCGGAGATCACGCGGCTCGACTCGATCGTCACGCAGTTTCTCCAGGCGATCCGCCCATCGAAGCCCATCCTGCATCCCGAGAACGTGAACACCATCGTCGACGAGGCGCTGCGCTTCTTCGCGCCCGAAATCGAGGACCGCGACATCGTGGTCGAGGACGAGCTGCGGCCCGATCTGCCGCTGATCGAATTGGATCGCGACCAGATGAAGCAGGCCTTTTACAACGTGATCAAGAACAGCTTCGAAGCGATGAAGCGCCGCGGCATTCTGCGCATCCGCACCGACCTGGATGCGACGCACGTGAACATCAGCTTCACCGACACCGGCGGCGGCATGTCAGCCGAAAGCTTGAGCCGCGTCTTCGAGCCGTATTTCACGACGAAGAGTTCCGGTTCCGGCCTGGGATTGTTGATCGTGCGCCGCATCGTGCGCGAACATGGCGGCGAAATGGCGATCGAGAGCAACGAAGGCAAAGGGCTGACCCTGACCATCCGGTTGCCCTATCTGGACAAACGGGTGCGCATGCTGGAAGCGGGGAGTTCGAAGGCGGAAGGCGGGCACTTGAAGGCAGAAGGCGGAGGGCGGAAGGCGGAAAACGAATGAACGCGCCAGAAGATTTGCGCGCGCGAACTAAGAAATATGCACTGCGAGTCATCCGACTATTTCGCGCTCTTCCCCGCAGGGACGCGGTCGCAGATGTTCTCGGCAGGCAATTGCTGCGTTCTGCCACTTCAGTCGCGGCCTCACTATCGCGAAGCATGCCGCGCGAAATCAGATCTCGATTTCATTAGCAAGTTAGAGGGAGCTCAACAAGAACTGGATGAATCCGACCTCTGGCTCGAACTGCTTTCTGATTCAGAGGTCATGAAGCCACCGTTGATTCAGCCTCTTCGCCAAGAAACCAACGAATTGATCGCGATCTTTGTGACGATGACAAAGAAAGTTAAGACTGGCCGACAGCGCGACGCTTAACTAGTTTTCCGCCTTCCGCCTTTCATATGCTTCAGCTCATCTTTCTCATCGTCTTTCCCTTCGCCGTCTACAAAGCGTGGAAGAATGTTCAATTGGCTAAATTCAGCACCGATTGGCCGACGGCCATGGGCAGAATCACCGCGGCCGAGACTGTGAAGGTGATATTTCGCAGACAGCCGCGCGTCACCTATACGTATTCCGTGAACGGTGCGCCGTTTACCTCGCAGCGCATTTCTTTCGCGGGCGGCTATCGGCCGAAGGAGACGGATGCTATTCTCGCCCGCTATTCTGTGGGCAAGGAAGTTCCGGTTTCCTATTCTCCGGAGAATCCGGCCGAAGCGACGCTGGAGACCGGAGCAACCAAACAGGTCAGATCCCAGCTCAACATTTTGCTGATCCTCTTCGCCGTGATCGTCGTGTTGAACGTCATCACCTATTATGTGAAGAGCCTGGACCAGGATCGGCAGCGGCCGATCCGCACGTATGGCGCCGCCGGATTGGTCGTCAATCCTGTCTAATCTTTCTGCTCAACCGGCTTGGCATATTTCGGATCGCGCGCCTGTTTGCGAATGGCCGCGAACAATTTTCGAATGCCGATCTGGCTGCCAGTGTTCTTGATGAAGGCCGGGATCGCCCCACCGCTGTCGGTGTGGATCGTGTAGGTGGCGCGTGTTGTGTTTGGTCCGGTCGGTTCGAGTAGCCAGCTGCCGTCGCATAAATTCACGCGCACCACCCCTGGCTTTTCCGGCGGGCCGAGCGCGTTCTCGGCCTCCCACCGGCTCGCGTAGCTGGTGCCTCCGTCGACCTGCCTGGAACTGGAGCGCATTCGCACCGTGTAGTCGCGGTCGCTGGTCATTGGCGCCGAGATGCCTTGATAAGCGAACGATGGTTTTGCCGCTCGCGCGAAGGCAATTTTTTCCGGGTCGGAGTAGGAATCAACAACCGCGCCTTTCGGCAGCGACGATTCACGGAGGATGTTCGCTTTCTTTTCCAACCGCCTCGGTTGTCTCGGATCGATCGCCGTGTCGGTTATCGGGACAATTATCCTGCTCGTCCTGATGCGAAGCTGTCAGATGTAGCCTACGCGGCCGGCGTCCCAGTCGGAACAATCCCAGCCCGTTCCACCATCAGCATGACGGTTCGCTCCGGCGCGCGAGGGCGATGCATGGTCCCCTTGGGGATGACGACGCCTTTGCCGGGCGTTAGATCGATGGAGCGCTCCTCGAGATCGACCAGAAGCCGACCGCTGACGACGTAGAAGAACTCATCTTCATGGTCATGCTTGTGCCAATGATACTCGCCGTGGACAACACCGAGGCGAACGACGGATTCGTCCACCTGGCAAAGCGTTTGGTTATACCAGCGATCGGTGCAGGCATCGACCAGACCCCCGACGTCGATCACCTCGAGCGGACCGTTCAGGATGTTCAGATGCGTATTGTAAGAAAATCCCGCGGGCGATTTGTCCCCTGGAGCAGCACTCATGGCTGCACCTTTCCATTAATCGCTAACACATAACCAGGAACTTTTTCCATCGCGCCGTAGCCTTGGCGAAGGCGGATTAGTCCCGCTTTCGCACGCTGCCCGCGCCGCTGATGTCTCTCTCGACGGTCGGGTTGCCTCGGTAAGTGACCTTGCCTGCACCGGAGATCGACACCTTCAGGCTGTCGCTCGCCCAGACCTCGGCTTTGCCGGCGCCGGAAATGGAGAGCTGTGCCGATTTCACCTGGAGGTCTTCAGCGTCGAGCCGGCTCGCGCCCGCCATCGTGGCCAGCAACTCGCCGACCATTCCATCGACGTTCACGCGGGTCGCCCCGGCGGCGTCCAGGTAAAAGCCTTTGCCGGAAATTCTCGTCGCGTTCAACCGGACTGCGCCGGAAAGCCGCGCGGCGTTCAGCGTGGAGCTGGAGATTTTCACCTTCACTCCGCGCGTTGGGCGCAGCTGTCCGTGCCAGCTCAGCTCCAACCTGGATCCCCGCATCCTGGCCTCTACTCGCGACTGTAAATTCTCGTCCGTGGTGATTGTGCAGGAAGGCGGTCCCTGCACCCAGTCAATCGTGAAGGCGCCTTCGGCTTCGACACTGGCGAATTCCTGCACAGGCCGGTTTTGGGTCACGATGTCGCCATCGCCCCTGATGCCGCTAACCCGGCAGCCGCCCAGGGCCAGGGCCGCGAAGGTCAGAAGTTTAACGGCCGCAAATGGCCGGATCATGATGGTGTTCATAGGAATTGGGTCTCTTTTGAATGAGATGCGCCTCCTGGGGGGTTTGGATTCAGAAAACTGGGAATTTCACCGCGGATTAGCGCGGATGCCGCGGATAGAAATCAAGGGAGCGAAAGCTCTCAACGCAAATTTTGGCTTCTAACCCGAAAGGAGGTTTCGCGAGGATTAAACGGACCGGCAGGTCTCACATCCGTGTCATCCGCGAAATCCGCGGTTAATTACATGCCGGCCGGATGCCGGGCTACATAACCGCCTGTGTCGCGGCCGTAGGCATACCAGCGAGGACCGACGTCTCCGCCGCGGCCCAGATCGGTCGTGTCGAGGCGCAGACCGGCAATAACCGCAAAGGTGTGTCCCGGGCGGGAATAAATGGTGATCCACCGGCCCCGGCCGCGCTCGCCATAACGCATTAGCTCGCTCGAAGGCAGCGGCGAAGGCAGGGCGCCGGCACCGTGGAGCGCAAAGGAAACGGTGCCCGAGCAGTCGTATCCGCGATCGTAAAACGATCCGTGCCCGCCGCCCCAGACGTACGGTTTACGGCGAAGAGTGTTCGCGGCCCAGATCGCGTTCTTCACGCTCTGCGGCGCGCGAGAAGGCGCATACGCGACTCCATTGCGCAAAACTGCCCGGCTCCCGGAAACCATCGGCCGATCTCCGCGCCCTTCAATCTGTCCGCTCTCCTGCTCTTGCTCGTCGTCCTGCTCGTAATCGTAATCTTCCTTTTGTGGCGCAGCTGTTCGTCCCCGTCCGGGAATCTGGTAGGCTACGCGAATCGGCTTCACCTCCGATTCGTCCTCCAATTCGTAAGCTTGCTCCGCCCGAGGCGGGCGCGGCCGAAGGCGGGGTGGCGCGTAATAAGCGGCTTTGATGGGCCCGGCCGCGGTGGCCGCCAAAATCCGGGGCGCGGCATGCACCACCGGGGCGGCGACCTCATGAACCACCGAACGCACAAGCGAGAACGGTTGAAGCGCGACCGAGAACGGAGTGTGTTTGCGCTGCCGGGAGGGCCTGGCTTCCGCGTCCGCCAGGCAAAGGAATGGGATCGCGAGCACGCCGCAGAAAAGGGCGGCCCTGCTCCGAGGTGAGAAGCTCGAACTGAAGGACCGCATGCTTCCTTCAGAAGCTGCTCGCGCGCCAAAGGATTTATTTTTTCGCTTTCGGAACTATCCGGCCATCCCCGGCGCCATCCCGACGTAGGTGTCGTCCTGCAACTGTTTGAGCATGAAATCGGCGACATCCGCTCGCGCGCTTGAGACGGGCCAGAAATAATTTCCCACATTTTCGCCATGCCGGTATTTCCTGCGCGCCGCGCCGCTCGTGAGAATCCCGGGGCGAACGATCGTCCAGTCCCGGTCGCTCGCCCTGATCAGATCCTCCTGGCGCGCCTTGTCCCAAAAATAAAAAGGCAGCACCAGCGGGAGCATGAAAAACGTGCCCGGTATTCCCATCCGGAAAACGCTGTTGCCGAGGCCGAGCGCCGTTTCGCAGATCAGGCGGGAGACGCCGCACGCTTTCATCGCTAGGAGGATATTGCGCATGCCCTCCGATTGGATGGTCGTCGGACGATAGAAACGTCGGTGACCGAGCGCGCTCAGGACTGCGTCCTGCCCGCGCATGGCCGCTTCCACCGTCGCGTAATCTAGGACATCGCCTCTGGCTACGCGCAGATTGGCGTGCTCGAACTGCAGTTTTGCGGGATCACGGACGAACGCCGTGACCTGGTGACCTTGCGCGAGCGCTTGCTGGACCAGCTCTCGGCCCGTCCCTCCGGTCGCACCGATGACCAGTACCCGGAGTGGATCGCCCGACGCGCGCAAGGGACGTTTAGCCTCACGACGAACCGGCGCCCTCCGCCAGAGCAGCGCCGAAAGCACCAGCGCGTACGGAATCAGAATTAAGAGAAAGATCCTAAACACTGCGGCTGGTCTATCTCAATCCGCGCCCGTTTGGGAGATTTAACTTCCCTGCTAGATTCCGACTTCCGACATCTGACGTCCGACCTCCGCCGAATGGCTTCCCTGTTCAACCAACATCACTCGACCACGGCGAACGTCCCGGAAGACATGACCGGCCGGCCGCGGCGGGTGGCGACGAGCGGCCTCTCTTTTCGCAAGACGTTCTCGGCATTCAAACACCGAAATTTCCGCCTCTATTTTTTTGGTCAGCTCGTCTCTTTCACCGGCAGCTGGATGACGACCACCGCGCAAGGCTGGCTGGTTTATCAGCTCACCGGGTCGAAAGCGCTGCTCGGGCTTGTGGCCGCGGCTGCTTCCGCGCCGATGCTTTTCTTCGCCACCTGGGGCGGGTGGGTGGCCGATCGTTACCAGAAGCGCTCCGTCATCGTCCTGACTCAGTTCTGTTCGATGATCCTGTCGCTCACCATGGCCGCGCTCGTCTGGACGCAAATCGTGCAGCCGTGGCACATCATCGTGCTGGCCGTGCTGGGTGGAATCAACATGGCGTTCGACATGCCGGCCCGGCAATCATTCGTGATCGAGATGACCAGCCGCGAAGATTTGATGAACGCGATTTCGCTCAATAGCTCCGCCTTCAATTGTGCCCGCATCCTCGGCCCATCCATCGCCGGTTTTCTCATGGCAAACGTCGGGATAGCCATGTGCTTCGTGATCGACGGCATCAGCTTCATCCCGGTCATCGCCGGACTCCTTCTCATGCGCTTGCCCAAGCGGGAGACAAAGATCGAGAGCGACTCCGGTCCGCTCGGCCAGGCGCTGGAAGGATTCCGCTATGTCTTTCAGCATCGGCGCATCCTGACCATTCTCTCGCTCTTTACCGTCGTGGGAATTTTCGGCTGGTCCTATTCCGTGCTCATGCCGGCGTTCGCACGCGACGTCCTGCATTTGGACGCGAACGGCTACGGCCTGCTTATGGCCGGTAGTGGCGTCGGCGCGCTGCTCGGAGCGCTCACCGTGGCCAGCGCCGGACATATTTTAGCTCAACGCACGATGGCGTTGGGCGGCGTCTGGATTTTCTCCGGCGCGCTCACATTGTTTGCGTTCAACGAGAACCTCTATGTTGCTCTGCTGCTTCTCGCGCTGGTCGGGTTCGGCATCGTCCTCTACTTCTCCACGTCGAATACCGTTCTTCAATCGATCGTCCCGGACGAAATGCGGGGCCGGGTCATGGGTATCTGGGCCCTCATCTTTGGCGGCATGATTCCGCTCGGCAGTCTCGAAGCCGGCATCATGGCCGATTTCATCGGTGCGCCTTCCACCATGGCGATCGGCGCGCTCATCTGCGCGCTGGCCGCCTTCGTTACCCTCCATGTGATCCGCAAACGAGAAGCGCAATTAGCTGCCGGGGCCTGATGCACTTGTCCCGAAACTCTGCTTCGCAACCTCCACAAGTCTGTCCCGCGTTGGACGAGCTTGCCAAAGCGTCTTCGAAAGTGCGAAATCCGTTGCATGCGACTTCTTGCCCTGGCGGTTTTCCTAGGCCTGGCCATTGGGCTGACGCCTCCGGCGTTCGCGCTCCGCGGCGTCATCCATGACCCGGACGGTTTCACTTATGTTCGTGCCGGGGCGAGCAAGGAGAGTGCAGTCGTTGCCACGGTCAAAAGCGGCGAGGTCTTTGATTTCGAAGTAGAAGATCAGGGTCGCCGTCCGAGCGAGTGGCGGAAGGTAAAGTTGGCGACGGGCAAAGAAGGTTACATGCACGCAAGCCGGATCCGTATCCACGCGACAATGGCAGACCTCGCGGACAGGCAAAGCGGAGATGAAGCTAATCTTTGCGCTCGCGGCAAGGGCCTGGATTACTATCCGTTGGCGCGAGCTGCCGCGCGGGGAGAGAAGGCAGCCATGCAGAGCTATTTTGGTCTGGACTGCGACGGCGCGGGCGGAGAGATCCACGCGGAGATTTGCTGCTCGGTAATTCACCTGCTTGGTGACGACAAGCTCTCGCGATTCTTGCGCGGCCAATCGAGCGGTTATTTGGTCAACCTGCGCGAGAAAGTCGAATACGGGACGCCGAGTCCTACGGAGCCCGCTGCCTACCTGAAGCGAATTTTTCCCAAGGCCAGCGGCCTCCTTTATGCCGAGCGTCCGTAGCCCCCAAGAGCGATCAGCCTTTGTCTCCGAAGCTTCGCTTCGTTGCGTTCACTTGGCTACCAGGTCGTACTCCTCGGCACCGCGAGTGACGAGAGCCGCCACGTCTTCCTTCAGCAAAAAACCTTCATCCGCCAGCTTGTTCGCGGCGCCGGAGAACTTTGTCAGAAATTCATCGCGCGATTGATAGCGCTCTGCGATCGGCCGGCGCGGATCGCCCTTCGCTTCCGCGTCTGTCTTGGTCTTTGGAAACGGGAACCAGGAGCCCAGGAAACTGACGCGCTCGCTCGCCATGCCGGTCGTTGGATCGCGCAAATTCCAGCCAGTGTAAGTGGCCAGCGGCACCTCGAGTTGCGGCAGGCGCACGCCGCTAACATCATTCCCATCCGTGTCCACCTGCGGAACAAAAACTGGGAAAGCCTGGCCGACGCCGGGCGGCTGTTTCGTGATGATCCGTTTCTTCCATTGCGGCCCAAAATCGAGCCGCAGCGCTTCATGCACACGCTCCGGCAAATTGACGTCGCGCACCTTTGGAAACTTTACTTCCTCCCGTTTGACCAGCGTTTTATCTGCCAGCCTGGGATAACGACTCTCCGGCGGGGCTTTGCCGCTGCGTTCCCACCCATCCATTGCCACGAACAACGCCCGCCAGAACCAGCGCACCGGATTCGCATTCGGCAGATGCTGCGCGAGGAGGCCGCGCTCGTTTACCCGGGTGGGCGGGAATGGAGCGGTAAAATGTTGCAGCCCCACCAGAAGATAAACCCGCACATTGTCCATCAACGGGAGATCGCGTTTCCCATCCGGAGAAGTGTGGATGAGGGATGCGGCGCGCGACCAGTATTCGTAGGAGGTATTGGTGTGGAAAATCTTCGGGAGCACGCCTGCGGCCTTGGCGCGATCGAGCAGGCCCGCGCTCTGTCCCGTGACGGGATCGGTCTGCGGCAGATCCGCGAAAGGGAAAACATCCGTCGGATAAAAGAGCGCCGTCGTCGGCTGCGCGTCGCGCGACGGTTGGGCGAAGCGATGATTGAAACTGCCCATGCCGGCGCCGGCCACGTGGACAAACATTCCATCGATCGCCTGCTTCCCGGCTTCGTCCGCATTGAATCCTTCAAAGAGAAAGTGCCGAAGAAACCGCCCGCTCTGCGAAATGCCTGCCGCGTAAACGTGCCGCGCCGGGGCCAGCTCGTTCTTCTCCTGCTTCAGATACGAAGCGAAATCACGCACCGCCGCGAACCCGAGCCCCGCGATCGCTGGATCGCACGCGAGATAAACGATTTCGTAAATCTTGCCCGGCTCGAACCCGCCGATTAGCCGGATCGTTCTCGGCCCCGGCTCCGCCGTTGATCCAACAAAGTCCCATTCCTTCCGTGGAATCACCCGCCGCTTCGCCATCGGCGCGTCGCGCACCGTCAGCACATTGGCCGGATCCTCCGCCTGCCAGGCATAATATTCCGTTCCGCCAATGTTTCCGCTGATGAAGTGCCCCATCGGATGCTCCTCCGTCATTTCATTGACCATGAAATCCGCCCGGACGAGACCGGTAATTGGTTTCTCTTCCCCTCTGAGTTCGACGTTGGGCGTTGGACTGCCCGCCCCGAGAGTTTTTCGGGGTTGGACGTTGGACGTTTTCTTCGTGCGAGCGCTATCAACCAGCTCACGTTCCCGCGCGACCGGCGCGTATAATCTCATCAGCCCCGCCTCCTTCCGCACGTCCCATTGCCATCCCAGCCACGCCACCGTAACTCCGCGCCGCATCAAGAACCCATCGCCAAACTCTTCCTCCGTCGCCGGATCGCGCGATCCCTTCCCGCCCTGCATGATTGCGAGCAGTCCCTTCCCGCCACGATTCGGTATTTCGAGCAAAACCGAGCCACTCGCACGCGCCGCTTCTTTTGGTTTGAGAAGATAAAAATCCGCCGCGAACTCCACCTCGCCCGCTGCGTTCCGCGGCGCTTTGTCGAGATCGACGATCAAATTGTTCGGCGCTGCTTCCGGCTTGATCGCGAAGTGAACCTTGCCGCTCAGCTTCTCATACGCGCCCGCCTCGCCGAACAGCTTTCCTTCCAGCACATCAGCTCGCGAGACGACCTCGATCCGCTCCACGCGCGCCCGCGCGGTGCCTGCGATTAGGGCGGCGAGCACTAACGCAAACACAAAGAGGGGCCGGAACATGCGAACGCGATAGCCTGTTTCGTAAGTTCGGAGCATTATCTCCATGCAGCGCCAAGAGTGGCAGGAACGATGGCAGTGTTAAATCAAATCCGCGAAGACTGTCGCTGCACCTTTCGGCGCTTACGTTAAAAAGGTCGAGGCGCTTGTCGGACAATCGAAAGACCAGGCAGCTATTTAGTCGGAACCGTTTCCCAATTGTCGGGGACCGGGTCGATCGCCAGCCGCCCCGCAGATTCTGCCTTGGCAAACTCCGCGGCGCGGGCCAGCCCCACCACGACGATGAACGTCACGATCAGGCCAAGAAAAAAGATGCAGATAAGGTAGTCCATACTCGTCAGCCTTTCCGTGTTCCGCCAGTTCTCGTGGCGAGCAGGACGACACGCACCCCGACCCAGAGCGCGAGGATGCTCGGGACCCAGATGCCGACGAACATCCCGTATTCATGGTTAACGAGAAACCAGAGAGCCACGCTCGCGAGGAAGCTGACGAAGGTGGCGATGAGGAATGGATAATCGATTTTTGTGAACATATTGGTGCGGGTGGAGACACCGCCAAGGGGCGGCATTATTTTGTTTCGGTTGTGGTTGACGTTGAAATTTGGAGAAAGCCGATGTGTTCCCGGGTGCGCGCACTCATGTTCCTGCCATTGCCCGGTCGATGTCCGTGGTGAGATCGCGCCAACCGGCGTCGCTCAGCGGGCCGGTAACCTGCCTTAGGATGCGACCTTGGCGGTCGATGACGTAAATGTTGGCCACGCCGTTGGCGTAGCCAAACTGCTTCACGACCGAGCCTTCCCAATCGAGCATCACCGGGTAAGCGAGCTGTTTCCGAAACGCGGCGCGGAACATGGAGTGAAAAGGTTTCGCAATCATCGAGACATCTGCCAGGCCATCGATGTCGATGCGTTTGCCGTAACGGTCGTGGAGCCGCTGAATCCACGGCGCCAGCTGCTCTGAACCCTTGCGATCAGCCACGGTCATGACAGTGACTTTCGCTTTGGGAAAATGGTAGCGGCGTGGCTTAGCCTCCTGATCGGTCAGCTCGAAATCACTGAGCTTTGCAACCGGCGCGGCGAACGTCGTCGTGTGGAGTGCGAGAACTGCGAAGAGGAGGAAGATTTTCATGTCGCGTAGGCAGCGGAGTAGGCGCGGCCCTTCCAAACCGCGGGTCGGCGGAGGAGCGTGCGGAGCAGCGCGAGCCACTGGATCGCGACGAGAACGCAAATGCCGACCGGATGAAGCAGGGCGCCGAGGAAGGATTGGCGGAATCGCACTACTGCGACGAGGCGCGGAAGGAAAACCGCTATCGTGGCGATGACCGTTACGAGTGACGGAGCAAACGCGAGCAAGACAAGCGGGAGGACTTGCCCGCCTAACAAGAGCAGGGTCGCGGGTCCAATGAGTCGCGGGGAGCCGAGGCCTTCGTGTGCGTTCTTGGCAAAACCGCTCCAGACCTCCGATGCGCTGCGGTACATTCGGCACTGGAAAGCATCGGTGGCATCGAAGAGATCGGTTTTACCGCCGTGGGCGCGCATTGATCGAGCGAGCGCGACGGCGTCATGCAGTCGATCGGCAATCGCCGCGTGGCCGCCCGCACCTTTATAGTCGGCGCGCCGAACGGCGAGGATTTGGCCGCACGCGGCGGCGAAGCGCGGATCGGTGCTGGTGCGCATTCTTTGCAACGGCAGGAAGCCAAGCAGCACAAAATGAATCAGTGGAACGATCAGCTTCTCCATCAAGCCGCGCGTTTCCTCTCGTGGCACGCCGCTCACAAGTGCTGCGCCGGTTTGTTCAATGAAGTGAACGAGGCGCGCCAGCGAGTCAGACCGCGAGACGCGCACATCGGCGTCGAGAAAAACTAGGAGCGGTTGTTGCGCGAGAGCGGCGAGTTGATGACAGGCAAAATTCTTCCCGCACCATCCGGCGGGCAAGGGCTGCGCGCTTTCGAGACGCACTCGCGCATCCCCGCCGGCGATCTCGCACACGATTTCCGCGGTGCGATCCGTCGAGCCGTCGTCGAGTACGATGACTTCAAAATCGATGCCGTCGCTTTGCAAAACCGAACGAATTGCGGCACCGATGTTCGCTTCCTCATTGCGCGCAGGAATAAGAACCGAGCAGCGCTGCTTCCCCGCACCCGTCAGAGGTAGCGGTCGGTAGAGAGCGAGATTGCGCACGAAAAGTGCCGCGGGAATAACCGCCAGAACACAGCTCGCCGCAGCGATCCAGGTCATCATCGCAACACCTCCGTGTGATGCTCTCGCGCGAATGGCTGGCCATGAAAGCGCGCCCTAAGCAAACGCCAGGCGTCATAGATTGCGTTTACACCAGGCTTGCCGCGATTGAGAACCAGCCAATCCGCCGCGTCGCGCCGGCAGGAACGCGCCGCCAATTCGTCCTGCGTTCTTTCGAGAGCGTCGGTGAAGATCTGCGTCCACTCGTTGGCGGTTTGGTTCGTGGCCGGGACAATCGGCTCACCGAACGCGACCAGGATTTCAGGACGCGGCTCGGTCCAGAAGGCGTACTCAATGGCGAGCGGAATGAAGGCCGCGTTGGGATTGCGGCAGGCCAGCGCGCCGAGACCATCTTGCAACCGGAGCGGACGTTCGCGCACATCCACGAAGCGACCCTGCGGCGTCAGCCAAAGTACATTCGCCGAGGAGGCGAGAGTAGCCTGGGCCGTGCGCAGAAACGTGCGGGCGCCGCGCGTTGTTCCCTGCTCGACACCGAAAAAGCCGAGCTGCTTAAAAATGCGGTAGCGCTGGAGCATGCCGGAGTCGATCGGCGCGTAGGAAGTACGGCGCGGGAAAAACTCTCGCGACAAGAGCAGGCAGACGAGGGGGTCCCACCAGGCCGCGTGATTGAGATAAACGACCAGCGAGTGCGGACAATCGAGCGGCGGCGATGCGCTTTTGAGAATGCGCACGGCATGGAAGCGCCGTCGCAGATATCCGCGGCTGTATGCGGCGAATATCTTCATCACGCTGCGGGAGACGTGCGGCGCGGTGTTCATAGCGCCACCTCCATTTCCCGCGGCGCAGCGATGGAAGACATGTCGCGGTCGAGCGTATCGGCGGCAATCCACCCGGACATGAGCACCATCGGCATGCCGGGCCCGGGGTGAGCAGCGCCGCCAGCAAAGTAAAGGCCGCGTAAGTCTGGACTGCGGTTCCCAGGTTTAAAGGCGCCAAGAAACTTTCCGTGGCTGGCGAGGCCGTAGATCGCGCCATTGAGAACGTGGTAGCGATCGTGAATATCCTGTGGAGTAAGCGTGCCCTCGAAGACGATACGCGACTCGATATCGGGCATTTTGCCCGTGCGTTTCAGCTTTTCGAGAATGACGCGCCGATACGACGGAAGCATTTTTTTCCAATCATGATGCGGACGCAGATACGGCGTGTGCACCAGGACATAAAGCGCTTCGCCACCCGCTGGTGCAGTGTCAGGCTCCGTGCCTGAGGTGGCGGCGAGGTAACACGTTGGATCGGGCGCGGGCTCGCCTTTCTTGTAGATCCAATCGAACTCTTCTTCCGGATCACGGCTGAAGACGAAGTCGTGATGTGCGAGGTGCTCGTACCGCTTGTTCAGGCCGAGATAGAGCACAACGCCCGAGCAGGCCGGCTCATACTTCCGTCGGCGCTCGAACGCGGCTCCCACGGAGCCATTAAGCAACTCGCGATGCGTGCGGACGGAATCGCAATTCGACACAACGGCGCTGAGCGCGATCTTTTCGCCCGCATCGGTAAGCACTCCGGTGACTTCGCCCCCGCGCGACAGAATCTTCTCGATCTTCGTTCCGGTGCGGAACTCGACGTCCAGTCCGTTCGCGAGTTTGACCAGCGCTTCCGGCACCGCGCGCGTGCCGCCGAGCGGATACCAAACGCCTTCGCCCGTCTGCATGTGCGCGATGCCGCAGAGCACCGCGGGCGAGCCGTAGGGCGAGGAGCCAACGTATTGCGTGAAGTGATCGATCATCTGCGCGACGCGCGGATCGGGTGTGAAGGCGCGCACCGTGCTCGCGACCGAGCGCCCCATCCGCATCGCAAGCAAGTCGCCGAGCATTTGCGGATCGAACGACGCCTTCCATTCGAACATGTCGCGCAGGCCGCCGATCGGCTTGTAGAAAAAGTGGCGCTGGGAGATTGATTCAAGCCGCGCGCTGTGGTCGATAAATTCGCGGTAACGCGCGCCGGAGTTCGTGCCGGGAGCGAACGCGTCGAGCGTCAGCGCCATCGCGTCTGGATTCTGCGCGAGGTCGAGCGCCGAGCCGTCGTCGAAGAAACAGCGCCACTGCGGATCGAGCCGAGCCAGCTCCAGAAAATCCTCCATGCGTGCACCCGCCTCGTTGAAGATGCGGCGCAGCACCGAAGGAATGGTCACGATCGTCGGCCCCATGTCGAAACGGAACCCGTCGCCGCGAAGTTGCGCCGCTTTGCCACCGAGCCACTCGTTGCGCTCGAAAAGAATGACCCTGCGCCCTCGCGCCGCGAGCACGCAGGCTGCGGATAGTCCGGCGAGTCCGCCGCCGATGATGCCGATAGGTTTCATACGTTTGTGCGTTTGGATTTCTGAATTAGCGCAATGACGAACTCGCGGATCGCGGCCAGGCGGAAGCGACCGTGAGCCGCGCGGATATATGTGGAAAAGAATTGCGCATCATCCGCGGCCGGTTCGTCGAAGTGGCGATAAGATCGGCTGCGGCGGGTGGCGATGACATGCGGGAACGTCATCTCGAGCAAGCCTTCTTCGCCCCGCGTGCTGCCGAAGCCGCTCGCCTTGGCCCCGCCAAACGGCATGCGCGGATCTGCGGTCGGGACGATGAGGTCGTTGATCAGGACGAAGCCAGTCTTGATCCGTGCCGCGAGAGCGCGCCCCTTTGCGATGTCGCGCGAAAAGATGGACGCGCCCAGCCCGAAATCGCCATGGTTCGCGCTCTTCTCTGCGGCGTCATCGTCAGCGACCCGCTCCATCATCGGCGCGGGGACGCCGGCGGCCCACAAGCGCGCGAGAAAGTCTTCGTGAGCTTCTTCGACCACGATCAGGCGACGTGGCGCGATGCAGGTGTTTCCATTATTCAGTTGCGTGCCGAAGCGGAGCGCGCGCACCACAAGATCAAGATCGGCGTCAGCGAGAACGAGGACCGGATCTTCGCCGGACAGCTCCATCACGGAGGGCGTGTTCGTCGGTGCCAGAGCGGCGAGAACGTCACGGCCGTTTTCCGATGAACCGGTGAAGACGACTTTATCGATCCCCTCCTGGATGCTATCGCTCGCTGCCGCGGTGGTATCCGGCATAATCGTGAGGAGCGCGGGATCAAGGCCGGCGGCGCGCGTCAGATCAGCAAAAAGGAGAGCTACTTCACGCGTCCCAGGTGCGGGCTTCAATAGGACAGCATTACCGGCCACAAGCGCGTGCAGCGCATGAACCGCGGGCAGAAAGAGCGGGTAATTTCCCGGCCCGATGACGAGCATGGTGCCAAAGGGTTGGCGCTGCACTTCGAACGAAACGCCGGCCAACCACAAGGGACGTCCGCGCGATCCGTCGCGGCGCGGCGCCAGAACTCTCGCTGCCGCGCGCTCGAGCCAGCGACAGGCGTCGGCGAGCGGGAGGACTTCGGACGCGAGCTTCTCCGCGATCGGTCGCTCGCTGACTGCGGCCGCGGCGGCGGCCAGCGCCTCTGCGTTTTCCGCGATGAGGTGTCGAAGCGTGCGGATGACGCGCAATCGTTGGCTGACCGGCGTTTCAGCCCAGTGCGCCTGAGCCGCGCGGGTTTCCGAACGCGCGTGCGAAGCTGGTGATTCGAGCATTCGGATCATCATGCTGCCTCCAACTTGAGCGAAGGAAGATGCGGGACGCGGACTGCCTCCGGGCCGAGCGAGATCCCGAGATCGGCCAGGAGCAAGCGCGTGCTGATTCGGGCCGACTCGAAGATTACAGGCAAACCGCTGCCCGGGTGCGTGCCTCCGCCGACAAGATAGATCCCGTCCACATCCTCAAAGCGATTATGCGGCCGCAGATGAAGCATTTGATCGAGGGTGTGCGCGAGATTGAAGGTCGCGCCCTGGTGGATCTCGTACTTCGTGTCCCAATCGTCCGGCGTGACAATGCGTTCGAAGCGAAGGCGGCGTTCGACATCCTTGAAGCCCGCTTTCGCGATCCGTTTTAAAAGCAATGCGCGGAAAGAATCGCGTTCCCGTGACCAGTCGACGTTCGGGTGCTGATGTGTGACGGGCGCGAGCACATAGAGCGCGCTCATCCCGCGCGGCGCGAGCGTCGGGTCCGTCACGCTCGCGTTTTGCACATAAAACGACGGATCGCCGGAGAGGACGTGCTGGTTCTCGACCTCGTCGAGGTTGCGCGCGTAATCGGCGGCGATGTGGATGTTGTGATGAGGAAGGTCGAAGGTGCCCTCCACACCGAGATACATCATGAAAGTCGAGCAGGAGAATTTCTTGCGCGCGATTTTGCGGTCGGTCCAGCGGCGGCGGAGGTGGTCAGGCACGAGACGTTGCATGGCGCGGGCGAAGTCGGCGTTCATGACAATCGCGCCGGCTTTTTCAACTCCAGAAGCGGTGCGAACGCCGACGGCGCGACGGCCTTCGAAGATGACTTCCTCCACCGGTGAATCGGTCCGGATCTCGACTCCGAGCCGCGTCGCGACGCGCGCCATGGCCGCCGTCACTGAGGCGCAGCCGCCGATCGGATGGAAGACGCCATATTCGTATTCCAGAAAGGAAAGGATTGAAAACAAACTCGGACAACGGAACGGCGACATGCCGAGATATTTTGACTGAAAAGAGAAGGCGAGGCGGATGCGCGGGTCGCGAAAGAAACGCGCGAGATAGGTGTCGATCGATTGATGCGGACGGAGCATCGGCAGCATCTTGAGCAGGCGGAGATTGATGAGGTCCTGCCAGCCGAGGAATGGCGTCTCCAGGCACGGCTCCATCCGCTTGAGCTTGGTGCGATTTTCGTCAAGGAAACGGCGGAAACCCGGCGCGTCGTCAGGGGCGAGCGCAGCGATTTGCTGCTCCATGCGCTGGATGTCGGGCGTCGCGCGGAGTTCGCCGCCATTGCCAAAGATGATGCGATATTGCGGATCGAGCCGGACCATTTCCACTTCTGCGCGGAGTGAGGTGCCGGCCGCCGCGAAGATTTCCTCGAGCACGCGCGGGTAGAGAAAAAACGTCGGGCCAAGATCGAACTTAAAGCCGTTCGCTTCGATCGAAGAAGTTCGTCCCCCGACGATGGGCAGGCGTTCGAGGAGCTTCACTTTCACACCCGCGGCGGCGAGGAGAATGGCGGAAGCGAGGCCGCCGGGACCCGCGCCAATGATGATGACGTCTTTGTTCATGGCGCTCAGAGCGGCGTTTTGATTCCGCAGGCGCGCGCGGCGCACCAACCGCGGCCCGCTTCGAAGAACAGGAGTAGTGCAATGGCGGCGAAAACGGCGGCGCCGATCTCCGAGTGGAACGAGGTCGCGGCCGCCGCGAGCGTAAAAATGAGACCGCCGAATCCGCGGAGCGCACGACCGGGCGAGTTAATGTTGGGTTGGAAGAGTTTCATGTGTCTAATCGATGTCTAATGTGAGCGGCTGTGGGCTGTCAAGCTTTTGTTGAACTCGCGTTTACCTAGTGTGAATGGGATAATTCCAATTACAGCTTGCGGTTTGACTGATTCTGTCTAAATACTGTCTCAATGCCTGAGGAGCCCATTCATCCAATTCAGATTGCTGCCGCACGGAGCGGATTGAGCCCGCATGTCATCCGGGTGTGGGAGCGGCGGTACGGTGCGATCAAACCCAAACGCGGGCACGCGCAGCGCAGGCTCTATTCCGACACTGAGATCGAACGCCTGGCGCTCCTGCGCGAAGCGACGGCCGCCGGACACCCCATCAGCACGATCGCGCAGTTGAATGCGACCGAGCTCGACGGTCTGCTGGCCAAATCGCACACCGCCAAACGGGCCGCGGTTTCGCGCGCGATGGACGCGGGCACTTCCTTTCGGGGCGAGGCTCTCGAAGCCGTGAAGCGCCTCGACGCGACCGCGCTGGACCAGTCATTGCAACGCGGGTTGGTCGCGCTCGGCCATCAAGGTTTTTTGCAAGTGGTGGTCGCGCCGCTCGCGGACGAGATCGGCGTGCACTGGCGCGAGGGATCGATTACGGCCGCGCACGAACATTTCTTTGTGGGCGCAGCGAAGGCGTTCCTGGGCCGGGCGAGCAAACAATTCGCGCCCGAAGCTGGGACGCCCGAGCTCATCAGCTGCACTCCGATCGGGCAATTGCACGAACTCGGCGCGTTCATGGTCGCGGTCGCGGCCACTCACCTCGGCTGGCGCGTGGCTTATCTCGGCGCGTCATTGCCGGCGGCAGAAATCGCTGGCGCGGCGCAGCAGAATAACGCCGCCGCCGTCGCGCTGAGCATCATCTATCCGGAGGACGATCCGAACCTGCCGGAGGAGCTGCTCGCCTTGCGGCGCTATCTCCCCAAGGAAACGCGCATCGTTGCCGGCGGTCGCGCCGCGCCGGCGTATGGCGAGACACTCGCGCGCATCGGCGCTATCGTGGTCGATACGCTCGGCGAATGCTCTCAGGCATTGGATCGACTCCGCCGCGAGCACCGCCGATGAAGGACCGCCCTGCTCACCATCGAGCCATGGCTGCCGGTTCCGCCGCCGCGCACTTCGCGCGTCGCCTCCAGAATCGTGCACGCTCGGCGCCGACCTCGTGCGTATTAGAGGTATGGCAGAAAGAAGGCGGAGCGACCGACGCTGAACTGTGGCTGGGAACAAAGGGAAGTCCAAGAGCAGGGGCCGGAAGTCCGCGGCGAGAGCGCAGAAGCCCGTCGTGCTCGTCATCGACATCGGCGGGTCGAAGATCAAGCTGCGGAAATCGGACGGTCCGCAGACGCTGAAGTTTGAGTCGGGTCCGAAGATGACGCCGAGCCAGATGGTCGTGCAGGCCATGCTGCTGACCGCCAATTGGGAATACAACGTCGTCTCGATCGGTTTCGCCGGGCCGGTGGTGCATGGGAAACCCGCGCTCGATCCGGCCAACCTTGGACCTGGCTGGACGGAGTTCGATTTCCAGAAGGCATTTCGCAAGCCGGTGAAATTGATTAATGACGCCGCGATGCAGGCGCTCGGCTCTTACAAGGGCGGGCGCATGCTTTTCCTCGGGCTCGGCACTGGTTTGGGATCGACCCTGATCCTCGACGAAGTTGTGGTCCCGCTGGAGCTTGGGCAACTGCGCTACTCGGAGAATCAAACGCTCGAAGGCGTCCTCGGGAAAAGTAATTTGAAAAAGATTGGGCGGGAAAAGTGGGAAACAGCGGTCCACGCGGCGGTGGATAATTTGCACAAAGCCTTCGTGGCCGATTACACCGTGCTGGGCGGTGGCAACGCGAAGAAGCTGAAGAAGCTGCCGAAAGGAACGCGGCTTGGCTCGAACCTTTACGCTTTCCGCGGCGGGGTGCGGCTCTGGCAAAGATCACCGATCGCGGCGGAGGTGAGGGAACACACGCTGGTCATCGCATAGGGAGGTGCGAGATGAACGTCGGGCATTTCGTAATCGTGCTCGTGCTCCCGCTCGTGCTCGAAGCCGTAGCTGTTCTCGCTGCGCTCGCGAAAGTTAGAGGTCCTTCGACTGCCGTTGCGCTCGCTCAGATGGCAGAGAGGAGGAGATGAGCGAAAAAATGGCGCTTGGCTCCCAATTGTCATCCTGAGCCTGTCGAAGGATCTCTAACTTTTGCGAGCGTCAGCGAGGACCTCGGTTGCTGATCGCGCCCTCGCAAAATTAAGAGGTCCTTCGACTCCGCTACGCTTCGCTCAGGATGACAGAGTGGGATGGCGCGCCGGAACCTCCACCAAATCCGTTGCCAGAATTCGGTCGATCAATTCAATAACGCCGAACCCCCGCTTGCCTTCCACCACCAGATCGGCGCGTTCCTTTAGCATCGGCAACGCATTCCCCACGGCGACGCCGATGCCGCACATCGCGAGAAAGGCGTGATCGTTCTCCGCGTCGCCGACCGCGACAACGTTTTGGGCGTCGATCTCCATCTCCTTCAGCGCGCAGGTGAGGCCCGTGGCTTTGTTTACCCCGGTGGGCAAAATCATCACGGCGCCTTTGTTGAAAATGACCTGGAGCTCGAGTCCGAGTTGTTTGATCAACTCGATGACGAGCACTTCGTGAGGCTCGCGCGTGGCGATAATGGCGCGTCCGATGGAAAGCGGCTGAGCCTGCGCTTCGCCGAGCTTTTGGGCGAGCGCGGCTGAGGCCGGTGCGCAGAGCAACTGGCTGAAGTGATCGGACGGCCGGTAAAGAAGCGCACCGTTTTCGACGACGATCCAATCGAACTTGTCGAGCACCTGACAGACTCCCTGCAGATCAGGCAACTCGCGGCCCGTTACCATTAACAACTTTCGGCCCGAAGCGCGGAGTCGATCGAGCGCGGCGGCGGTGGCGTCATCGAGCACGCCATCGTGCGCGAGGGTGCCATCGTAATCGCAAGCGAGGGCGAGACATTTCATCGTTGATGGTTCGCGGGCGACGCCATAGCCGGTTCCCTGAACCACCCCTGTCGCTCCGAAAAGTAACAAACGTAACAGGCGCGTTACCTTTCTCGGTTCGCGTCGGAATCGCGGTCGCCCTTACTCTTCTTAACCCGACGGAGCGAGGAGCGATGGAGACGTCCATGATGCCAAGGAAGGCGCGCGGGATTCCGCGAAGCGTTTTGGTATTCCTTCGGCTGGTTCCAAGTGTGGCCTGCTGGAGCGCGGGCGCGGCCTTCGCCGAAACGCTCGTGGTCAATCCATCAAAGGACAACACGCTCTACGAGAGCACAGGCGCCCAGCTCAGTAACGGTCAGGGCATTTACATGTTCGTGGGCCTGACTGGCTCCGGCGGTTCGCGCCGCGGCCTGGTGGCTTTCGATCTTTCGGCTATCCCGGCAAACGCGACGATCACCGGCGTGTCGATGTCGCTTTTCCTTTCGCGACCTCGCTCGGATGCGACCGCAGAAACCATCGATCTGTTCAAGGTCGTGAAAGATTGGGGCGAAGGGAATTCCAACGCCGGCAGCCCGGGCGGCGGTGGAGCGCCGGCCCAGCCGGGCGATGCGACCTGGCTCAATAATTTTTTCAATACAAGTTTGTGGACGACAGCCGGCGGGGATACCGCCAGCAGCGTCAGCGCCTCGACCGCAGTCTCAGCGAATAACCGGCCTTATACCTGGAGCGGGAGCGGGATGGTCGCGGACGTGCAATCCTGGGTGGCCAACCCCGCCAGCAATTTCGGCTGGATGATTGCCGGCAACGAAGCGAGCCAGCAAAGCGCCCAACGTTTTCACACGGGCGAGAACCCGAGCAATAAGCCTCAGCTCACGGTTACCTACACCCTTTCCGCCGCCACGCAGTTGCTCAATATCTCGACTCGCCTGCGGGTCGAGACGGGGGACGACGCGTTGATCGGCGGCTTCATCATTACGGGCAGCGCTTCGAAGCGGGTGATCCTTCGCGCGCTCGGGCCGTCGCTCGCCCAATTCGGCCTGACCGATCTGCTGGCCAACCCCGTTCTCGAGTTGCGCGCCGCGAACGGCTCCGTGCTCTCGAGTAACAACAACTGGAGGGACACGCAGCAGACCGAAATTCAAAACAGCGGCGTGGCGCCGTCGACCGATCTCGAGTCCGCCCTGATCACGACCTTGACGCCCGGGAATTACACCGCCGTCGTCCGCGGCGACCAGAACACGACCGGCATCGGGGTGGTGGAAGTTTACGATCTCGACCAGACGGTGGACTCGCGCCTCGCGAACATCAGCTCCCGCGGGTTAGTGAAAACGGGGAACAACGTCATGATCGGCGGCTTTATCGTCGGCGGTGGGACGGACGGCTCGAAGGTCGCGTTGCGCGCGATCGGACCGTCGCTCAGCCAGCAAGGCGTGCTGAATCCGCTTCCCGATCCCATCCTGGAATTGCGCGATGGGAACGGCGCGCTCCTGATTGCAAATAACGATTGGAAGGACAATTCGGCCCAGGCCGCGGAACTGGTCACCATCGGCGTGCAGCCGCAAAACGATTTCGAATCCGCGCTAATCGCAACTCTGCCGCCGGGCCCGAGGCACTGGAATCGTGGCCGGCAAGGACGGCGTTATCGGGGTCGCGCTCGTCGAAGTTTATCACCTTCAGTAACCGCAATGTTCAGTCAGCAAAAAGAAGAGGCATCAACATGAGAACCACCATCCGCACAATGCTCCTCGCCGCGGCCCTCTCGGTCGCCGGCCTGTTGCCAACGCAGGCACACATCATTTCCTTCGACCTCGTCGGCAAAGCCGGCTCCGGCTTGATCTCGGGAAATCAGAACGGGACGATCAATGGCACTCCGGGCTCGGGTGGCGAAGCCGGCAACGGCATCGTCTTCAACGACCAGACCGGTGTGCTGAGCATTGAAGTCGCGTGGGGCAGCGGAAATGGATTCACCAACCTGACAGGCAATGGGACCGCCGCTCACATCCATGGACCGACGGCATCGAGCTCGCCAGCTTCATTCAACGAAGACGCGCCCGTAATGATCAATCTCGACGACACGGCGGGCTGGAATCCGAGCGCCACCAGTGGGGGCATTACGCGCAGCGTCACTCTGACCAGCGCCCAGATCACGCAGCTGTTTTCCGGGCGCCTTTACATCAACGTCCATACGGCGGCGAACGGCGCCGGCGAAATCCGCGGCAACCTGGTGCGGCAGGCCTTTGTCGAAACGAATCCCATTCCCGCTCTCATCCCGCATGGCCCGGAACGCATCGAGCTGGAACAAGTGGCCAGCGGGCTGGTTTCTCCGAACTACCTGATTTCCGCTCCGGATGGGACCGATCGCCAATTCATCCTCGATCAGGTCGGCCAGATTCGGATTATCGAAAACGGAACGCTGCTCGCCACGCCTTTCCTGGATGTCGCGAGCATCATGGTTACCCTGAACACCAACTTCGATGAGCGCGGTCTGCTCGGCCTCGCCTTCGATCCAGGATTTGCCAATTCGGCCAGCCCCGGCTTCCGGCGCATTTTCACCTACACCAGCCAGCCGGTCAGCGGCACGGCGGACCTGACCGATCCGTACGCCGCCACCATCAATCATCATGCGGTCATCAGCTCCTGGCGCGTGGACGCTTCGAACCCGAACGTCGTCGATCCCGCTTCGCGCAACGACATTCTGCGGATCGACGAACCGCAGGCCAATCACAACGGCGGGACGATTGCGTTCGGTCCGGATGGGTTCCTTTACATTTCGTTAGGCGACGGCGGTGGCGCGAACGACAACAACGTCAACGGCCACAACCCGACGATCGGGAACGGCCAGGATCCGAACATCGCTCTCGGCAAGATCCTCCGCATCGATGTCAACGGGACGAACTCAGCGAACGGGAAGTACGGCATTCCTTCGACCAACCCCTTCGCCGTGAGTGGCGGCGTGAAGGAAATCTTTGCGCTTGGTTTCCGGAATCCGTATCGCTTCAGCTTCAACGGGGCGGAGCTGCTGGTGGGCGACGTCGGGCAAAACCGCGTCGAGGAATTAAACCGCGTTGAAGTCGGGAAAAACTACGGGTGGCGCCAGAAAGAGGGGACCTTCAAGTTTAATCCGGTCGACGGCACGGTTAGCGATGACCTGACCGGCGTTCCCGCCGGCCTGACCGACCCGATCGCCCAATACGATCGCGACGAAGGCATCTCGATCATCGGCGGCTTCGTTTACAACGGCAGCCTGAACCCGGCGTTGGCCGGCAAATACATTTTTGGCGATTTCGCGCGGGCCTTCGCGAACCCATCGGGGCGTCTCTTCTATTATGACTTCGCCGCGGCGGAGATCCGCGAGTTCATCATCGGGCGCGGTGATCGCCCCCTGGGACTTTTCGTCAAAGGGATGGGTCAGGACCAGAACGGCGAGGTTTACGTCGTGGGCAGCACGGTGGTGGGTCCGACCGGGACCACGGGGGTCGTCTACAAATTGGTCGCGATCGAGTCGCAGTTCCTGAACATCTCGACCCGCATGAGAGTCGGCACAGGGGACGACGCCCTGATCGGAGGATTTATCCTGACTGGAACCGAACCGAAAAAGGTGATCGTGCGTGCGCTCGGTCCATCGCTGGCGCAATTCGGACTTACCGATGTCCTCCAGGATCCGACCCTGGAATTGCGCGGTCCGAACGGAGCGTTGATCAGAAGCAACGACAATTGGAGATCCGACCAGGAAATTCAGATCGTCGACAGTGATCTGGCGCCGACCAACGAAGCGGAGTCCGCCATCGTCGAGACGCTGCCCGTGGCCGCTTATACCGCGATCGTGCGCGGCGCGGGTAACACGACCGGTGTCGGCGTGGTGGAAATCTACGATCTCGATCAGGTCGCCGATTCACGTCTGGCGAACATCAGCACCCGCGGTTTGGTCCAGCCGGGCGACAATGTGATGATCGGCGGTTTCATCCCCGGCGGTGGAACCACCACGCTGCGGCTCCTGCTCCGCGCGATCGGGCCGTCACTGAGTCAATTCGGTGTCTCCAATCCGCTCGCCGATCCAACGCTGGAACTGCGCGATGAAAACGGCGCGCTGGTGGCATCGAATGACAATTGGAAGGATAATCCAGCCCAGCAGACAGAGATTCAAAATACCGGCATACCACCGACCAACGACGCAGAATCCGCCATGGTGGTGACGCTCCCACCCGCTCGGCATACCGCGATCGTTGCCGGAAAAGGGAGCGCGACAGGCGTGGCTCTGGTCGAGGCGTACCATTTGCCGTAGCCAACGCTGTGCGGTGGCCCTCTGGGCCCCAATGGGCCGCACCCTAGCTGGCGATGCGGCTTAGCCGTCGGCAACGTAAATTGAAAGGTCGAGCCGACGCCCTGTTTGCTTTCGACCGTGACCTTCCCGCCATGCGCTTCGACGAACGTTTTCACGATCGCGAGACCGAGGCCCAGGCCTCCCTCGTTCTGAGCGCCATTCTCTAATTCGTCGAAAACTTTCGCGAGATGTTCCTCCGGGAATCCGGTGCCGGTGTCGGCCACGCTGCACTCAATTAGACCTTCGTCATCAACCTCCTGGGCCTTTATAACGACCTTTCCGCGGGGGGTGGACTTGATGGCGTTGGCAATCAAGTTCTGGAAAATTCGTCGCAGCAAACCCGCATCCGCATACACGACCAGGCGTTGAGGAACTTTATTGACGAGCTTGGTGCTGCCGGTTCCCGCCACGGGGCGGAGATCGTGAATAAGGGCCTGGACCAGCGGCCACAGATCAAGCTCTCGACGCTCCAGTTTGACCCCGGTTTCTGTTTGCAGATTGGTGTTTTCCTCGATGATCTTCTCGACCAACCTTTGCAAGTGCTGGACGTTGCGTCCCAGCGTTTTCAACATTTGCGCGGTTTCTGCGCGTTCGCTCCGTTCCCGGAAAGTCACTTCCAGGACTCGGGCCGCCAGGGAGATGGCGTTCAGAGGAGTCCGAAGATCATGCGCGACGAAAGCAAGATACTCTTCTCGGCGCCGCTGCACCTCGAGGGCACGCTCAGTCGCATAGGTTTGGACCGCCAGGCCGATGGCCTGATCGAGGACCCGGTTCAGAATGTGGAAGGTCTCTCCTTGGAGGCGCAAACCATTCTTCTCGGCCAGGTCATGAAGGCAGCCGCGCAAGATATTGTATTCGGCGACGACCTCTTCCAGATCGAAGGCTTCCTGGAGACGTTGCAAGCCATGGGCGGGCGGGCTGCTTCCTTCCAGGGCTTCTGGAATTGTCTCGCGCGCCTGTGATTCAAGCGCCGCCGCCAATTCCTCCAGGAAATGCGGAATGTGATCGTTGAGAGCCGGGGTATCGAGATGCTGCGCGGAAGGAAGCTGTTTTACCTGCTGCCGCCATTGCAAAAGCAAAGCGACACCCTCCTGTCTGATAAGCACCGCTAGCTTGTCCGAATTATTGATCGCCTTCTTTAAAGCTCGGCGATTGGTTTATCAAGCAGTGGAGGCGCAGCGACAGACACTTCTTGGAGCATGACGCGACAGGATCGAGCGCGAATGCGTTTCGCGACTCACCACGTCCTGCGGAGCGGGTGCGCCTCGGTGTTGAAGACGACCTTATCGAAGTCGAGCGCATCGGCCGGAGCGAAGAGCAGGTAAAAGTATTTGAAGGTTTCGGCCAGGGCGAAGCTTTCCATCTCATCCTGCTTTTCTTTCGTCACCACGTTCTTCAGCGCCGCATAGCCGGATTCCGTGCGGCAATGCTTGACGAAGTCGTTGAAGATCGTCTCGCCCATTCGCCGGTATTCGGTATCGCGTGTGTAATGGTGAAGGTAGTAGGTCGATTCGACGATCTCGGGCCGGAGATGATAGGTGAAGGCGGTCGCGGTCATTGTTTTGTAATCGAGAACTTCGGGCTCGATGCCATGGAGTTGCCACATCTTGAACGAGGAAGCCTGCAAACGCCGCGCGCGCGGAAGATCACCGGACAACGCCAGCACGGCAGGAAAGAAAGCGTCGAGCGCGCCGTAGTTTGGGTCGGTCCGCTGGCCCGTGTTCATGTCGGCGTGGCCGTACCAGAGTTCACCACGAACTTCGTCGGCCAGATATTTGTGGACCGCCGGGATGCTCGCCTTCCACATCTCAAGGCATTCGTTGTCGCCGAAGAGCACCCAGCACTTCCAAAGATATTCGTAGTAGGAATCGATCCCGCCGCTGATGTGGCTATCGGTGTCGTTCCATGCGCCGGTCTCGACGTTGATGCTGGAGCCGACCAGACCCAGGGGGGAGCGGCGCTTGTAGGTCTCGACCAAAGCGCGTTTCGCTTTGTCGTAGAAGATCGGATTGCCGGTCAGTTTGCTGAGCGTGCCGAACTCAAGCAAGGAGCGTGCCCGTTTCGGCTGGATTGGAGTTCGGATCCCGCACCTGGCCCGTGCGGAGATTGACGAAGCACATAGGGAAGCCCGGTCGGCGATTCGAAGGCGGGCAGCAGCCTCTTGCCCAAGATCTTCCGCGAGCGCGAGCAACCGTTGTCGTTCGTGAGTTGGTAACTTGAGAGCAGGCCGCCGAGCAACCGGATGGTGATCTCGAAATTCTTGACGTAAATGTCGCGGTCGAACGAAAGCTCGCTCGTGATGAGTGCACGCGCCTTGTCCGCCTCCGCGTCGAGCTTCATCAGAATGAGAGTGTCGAGCGCATCGACCGGCGTCATGAGCAGCGACTGGCCATACCAGTCGTGGGACGTCTTGCTGAGCGGCTTCAGCGCGTCGTGGCCCCAGGCGTAAAGCTCGTAGTTTTTCCAGGCATGAAGACATTCGGTTTTCACGCGCTCGGCCATTGCGCGCGCCGAGCGCGTCGTCGCGGGAGGGGGAGCAGCCGGACAACGAAAATAGGAGGAGAAGGGCGGAGCCGATCCTCGTAATCACAGGCGCAGCGTCGAACGCGAGCGGGAAGAGTGTCGAGAAAAATTCGAAATCCGAAACAAATCAGAAATCCGAAAACGGGTGGCCCGCTCATCGGTCATTCAAGATTCGGTGATTAGAATTTGTTTCGGGATCTCGGATTTCGAGATTCGGATTTTCCGAGGCCCCCATTAGGCTCATCGGATGACCTGGCGCGGTTACCTGCTCTTTGGCGGCCTGACGATTGTCCTCGCGGTCGTGAGCATGGCGTTCTGGATGATCAATCCGGTGACGGCGCTGCTGATGTTTTTGGCGGCTCCGCCATTGCGATTGCTTGGGTATCATCCGCCGGTCGGAAGCTGGTCGGGCCTGGGGACTGCCATGTGGCTTGGGCTCCTCTGGCCGCTCACTCTTGCGCCTTTGCACTGGCTTAACTTTCGCGTGTTCCGCCGGGGAAAATGGGCTTACTCCGGGCTGCTTCTCGTCGCGAATGTTTTGCTCGCAATGCTCTATCTGATAGCGAAGGAAGGAACGTAGTGGCCTCAAAATTCTTCGCTGAACTCAGGCGCCGGAACGTTGTGCGCGCCGCCGCGTTTTACGCCGCGAGTGCCTGGCTGTTGGTGCAGGTCGCCACGCAGGTCTTTCCGTTGTTTCATGTCGCCGAGTGGATCTTGCGCGCAATCGTGACCGCGGCCGTAATCGGCTTTCCTTTCGCGATGCTCTTCGCCTGGTTCTACGAATGGACACCGCAAGGTTTCCAGCGTGAAAGCGAAGTCCCCGCTACCGAGTCGGTCGCCCACCGGACTGGCAAGAAACTCGATCGCTGGATCATCGTCGTCCTCAGCCTGGCGGTCGTGCTTCTGCTGACCGACAGGCTCGCATTACGGCGAGATGCAACTGACGATGTCGCTTCGGAAAAGTCGATTGCAGTCCTGCCCTTCGAGAACGAGAGCGGCGACCTCGAGATGGAATTTCTCTCCGACGGCATCGCGGAAGCGCTCATCAACAGTTTGGCCGAACTGCCGCAATTGCGCGTGATCGCCCGGAGCACGGCTTTTCGCTACAAGAACAGGGAAGTTGATCCTCGAGAGGTGGGGCGTGCCCTGAAGGTGCAGTCGCTCTTGATGGGTAAGGTGAAGCAAGTCGGAGAGCGTCTGCATATGCAGGTGGATTTGGTCAATGCGGCGACGGGCGCTCAACTCTGGGGCGAGACTTACGAGCGCAACCTGGTTGAGGTCGTGAACATCAAGCAAGCGATAGCCCGCGAGATAACTGGAAAGCTGCGCTTGAAGTTGTCCGGTCAGCAGCAGCAGCAACTCACGAGACGCGATCCGACCAATTCGGAAGCATATCGGTTTTACTTGCGTGGGCGTTTTTATTGGAACAAACGCACGGCGGAAAATATCCAGAAAGCCATCGTTGAGTTTCAGCAGGCAATTGAGCGCGACCCAGGCTTTGCCCTCGGTTACGTCGGGCTGGCCGACTCTTACATCGTCCTTTCTCAATACGCTGGCCGGCCGCAAACCGAGACTTTGCCACAAGCGAAGATTGCAGTGGAGCGTGCTTTGCAGATTGATGATTCCTTAGCCGAGGCGCACGCCTCCCTCGGCACTATTTATCACAACACCTGGCGCTGGGTGGAGGCGGAACAGGAATTCCAGCGGGCCACCAGCCTTAATCCAAATTACGCTACCGGCCATCACTGGTTTGCGAATCACCTTCTCATTATCGGGCAACTGGAGCGCGCGCTGGCTGAAATCCAACGGGCGCAGGAACTCGACCCCCTTGCCCCGATTGGGCACACGACCATGGCGGCAATCTACCTTGCGAAAAACGATCCCACCTCCGCCAGGGAGGAATGCCGTAAAATGCTTGAGCTGGAGCCGAATTTTCCGAACGGCCACCTGTTTCTTGGATGGAGCTACTTTCAGCAGCAGAATTCTGAAGAGGGAATCAGGAGCTTCGAAAAAGCGGTCGAGGCATCCGGCCGCGCCGCCTATTATCTCGCTGCACTTGGTTACGGCCAGGCCTTCGCCGGGCGACGCGCCGAAGCCTTGGCGATTCTGCAGGAGCTCGAAGAGAAGCACAGAAGACGAGAAGCGCTCGCTCTGTATGTCGCCGCAGTGCACGTGGGCCTGGGCGACAAAGAAACGGCATTTGCCTGGTTGGAGCGCGCCTTTCAGGAGCGAAGCCATTTGCCCTCGATTCTGACTGAACCCGCGTTCGCGTCTCTGCGCAGCGATTCTCGTTACGCCGATCTCCTGCGACGAATGGGCTTGCGGCTGTGATTCTGAACCGGAGAACGCTGTGGGTTCTAAAATGCAATGGCAGATCACGGAACTCGCGCAGAAGGCGCGGTGGCCGTAGAATTTCGAAATGACAAGCGCGCCTCCTTCTTCCACGCGAGACACCAGGATTGCCACCGTCCTCGTCGCGACCGATCTCTCAGATGCGTCTCGTAAGGCATTGCGTTACGCCGGGGCTGTCGCGAAAAATTCCGGCGCCGAACTCCACGTCGTTCACGTCAGCGAAATCGATTATGCCATCCCGGGCCCCGCTCGCCCGGGGAGTGATCCGTTCACGTCAGAAACCAAAGAAGGGCAGGCTCTCAAGGAACAGATTATCGCCGATATCGGTCAGCCGATCGCGCCGATCTTCCATGGTCGGGTCGGCCGCGCCTACGACCAGATCTGTCGCTGCGCAGAAGAGCTCCGAGCCGGTCTCGTCATCATGGCCACGCACGGCCGGAGCGGACTCAAGCGTTTTGCCTTGGGGAGCAATGCAGAGCGAGTGGTGCAGCACAGCACTTCGCCGGTCCTGATCGTGCGAGCGCAGGAGCGGGAGATTATTTCAGAAACACAGGAACTCCGTTTGCAATCGATTTTGGTTCCGACTGACTTTTCGGAATCTTCTCGCGCCGCCCTGAGCCAGGGGTTGATTTTCGCGCGCCGTTTCCATGCGCGTCTGGTGTTGTTCCATAGCTTCACCGGGCCGGTCTTCACCTCCCCCGATCCTGCCAGCCGTCACCAACTTGGCAACGAGATGCGAGCTGCGGCAGAAGCACAGATGCGGGAGTTCATCCTTGGACTCGACTCCGAAGGAATCGATTTCCAAACCGAGGTTCGTCCCGGTCCGGCAGCGGAAGCGATTTGCGATTTCGCGGCGGCCCAGGAGATCGACCTGATTGTCATCTCCACGCATGGGCGCACGGGATTGAAGCACGTGTTAATCGGAAGCGTGGCCGAACATGTTGTCCGCTCCGCGCCCTGTCCGGTCCTGGTCGTTCCCCAGCGGCAGTAGACCAATTTTTTGCGGAGCTCCTCCGAAATCCGGTGAAACGAATGGTGCGCGGTAGAGGTTTCGAACCTCTGACCCCTACCGTGTCAAGGTAGTGCTCTACCACTGAGCTAACCGCGCGATTCGAGGCAGTGACAAGTGACGAGTGACGAGGGACGTGTCAAGCGCGCCTGCGCGAGACGCGGACGAAACCGACCGGTCGTTACGCCGCGAGCTTGGCGGCGTCTTTGTGGCCGAGGATGCGGACGGTTTGCTGAAGCTGCTCCACTTTGAGCGGCTTCTTCAGGACCGTGACCGGGCCTTTCGCCAGGATCCGGTCGAGCATCTCGCTGTCAGGATAACCGGTGATGACCACGATCGGCAATTCCGGATCGGCCTCTTTCGCCGCCTCATAGACGTCGTCGGCCGGGCCATCCGGCAATTTCAGATCGAGGAAAAGAAGATCGAATTTCTGTTTTTCGAGAGCGGCGATCGCTTCCTTCACGGTGCCGACGACCACGCGGCTGAAGCCAATCTTCTTGAGGAAAATTTTGAACAAGCTCTGGAGGCTTTCATCGTCATCGACCACGAGCACGGTCGGCTGGCCGGACTTGTCTTCCTTAAGGATGTCCTTGTCGAGCGAAGCCTTTTTGATGCGCCAACGGCCGCCGATTTGGATGGCGGGAAGCTGCCCGCGTTGCACCAAATAGTAAACGGTCGGCAACGGGATTCGAAGATATTTGGCCGTTTCCTTGACCGTTAAAAGGTTATGCATGGCAGAAAAACAGCAACTTGCGCCTAAATGGGCAAGCCTTTTCGCTCGGGAGGAGCATTATAGCTTTTATAGTGGATGTCAATCCTTCCTTCAGGCTTTTTCTGATCGGAGGCTCGGATCAACCCTGAGAGGCTTCCGCCAGTGATCAAAATCGGCTCACAGACCGGCGGGGACAGGGCCTACATCATGACTGGACAACCCCCATGCCGGGGGTGACAATTCCCACCTTCAATGAGCGCTCTTTTCTTCAAGCGGTTTTTACAAAGCCCGTTTCAAATCGCTTCCATCATGCCGAGCTCGAAAGCGCTCGTGAAAAAGGTGGCGCGCAAAATGGATTTCACTAAGCCGCGCGTCATCGCCGAGTACGGGCCGGGGAAGGGGTGCACTCGCGCGAGATCGCCCGGCGCATGTCGCCCGATTCGCAGCTGCTCCTTTTCGAGCTCGACGCCGCTCTCTCGCGCGATTTGCAGCGGCAGTTTGCCGGCGACCCGCGCGTGCACGTGATCAATGGCGATGCGGCCCGGCTTCCGGAAGAACTCGAGCGCCGCGGTATTCCGCGCTGCGATTACATTATCTCGGGGATCCCGTTCAGCATTCTCGAGATCAACAAGAAGCGCGCTCTCCTGGAAAAAACCTACGAAGCGCTGGCGGAGGGCGGCCGCTTCATTATCTACCAGGTCACGAATGAGCTCCGGCAGCACGCGACACTGTTCGATCGCGCGGAGTCGGAATATTTCCTGCAAAATATTCCGCCGATGTTCATCACGGTCTTTCACAAGGCGAATCGGCGCAACGGGCACAAGCGTCCGCAGCGCGAGCCGGCCTTCTCCACCAATCATCGCTCGGCATGACCTCGACCCGGGTCGAGAAGGACTCGATGGGCGAGATGTCCGTCCCGGAGTCTGCCCTTTATGGCGCGTCGACGCAGCGCGCGGTCCTCAATTTTCCCATCAGCGGTTATCGCTTTTCGCGGCCGTTCATTCGCGCCCTCGGCTTGATTAAATGGGCGGCGGCCCAGGCCAATGCCGACCTCGGCCTGCTCGATACCCACCGCAGCGCCTTCATCGTCCAGGCAGCCGAGGAAGTCGTGGAAGGCAAACTCGACGAGCATTTCCCACTCGACATTTTTCAGACCGGTTCGGGCACGAGCACGAACACAAACGCTAATGAGGTGATCGCGAACCGGGCCTGCCAGCTCGCGGGCAAACCGATCGGCGCCAAAGATCCGGTCCATCCGAACGATCACGTCAACATGGGGCAATCGAGCAACGACGTGATCCCGTCCGCGATTCATGTCAGCGCGGCGGAACAGCTCCAGCATTGCCTCGACCCGGCGTTGGAGAAATTGCACGCGGCGCTCGACGCGAAGGCGAAAGAATTCTGGGACATCATCAAGATCGGGCGGACGCACTTGATGGATGCGACACCGGTCCGGCTCGGCCAGGAATTCGGCGGCTACGCGCGACAGATTTTTTATGCGCGGGAACGGGTGCAACGAGCGATCGCCGCGCTCGAGGAATTGCCCCTGGGTGGGACCGCGGTCGGCACTGGTTTGAATCGCCATCTCGAGTTTCCCGGCAAAGTAATGCGCCACCTCGAGCAGCGGACCGGCATCAAGTTTCGCGAAGCGGAAAATCATTTCGAAGCGCAGGGAGCGAAGGACGCGGTCGTGGAAGCGAGCGGCCACTTGAAGACGATCGCGGTCAGCCTGTTCAAAATCGCCAACGACATCCGCTGGCTCGGGAGCGGGCCGCGCTGCGGCATCGGCGAAATTCGCTTGCCGGCCACGCAACCGGGCAGCTCGATCATGCCGGGCAAAGTGAACCCGGTCCTCTCGGAGTCGCTCATGATGGTTTGCGCGCAGGTCATCGGCAACGACACCTGCATCACCTGGTCGGGCGCGAACGGAAACTTCGATCTCAATGTCATGATGCCGGTCATGGCGCACAATCTTCTCGAGAGCATCCGCCTGCTTGGCAATGCGGCCGATGCCTTCTGCGAGAAATGCGTCGTGGGAATCGAGGCGAACGAAGAGCGTTGCCGCGAGCTGGTCGAGCTCTCGATGGCGATGGTCACGAGCCTCGCGCCGAAGATTGGCTACGATCGCGCGGCGGAGATCGCGAAGGAAAGCGCGAAGACGGGAAAAACCGTGCGGGAGATTTGTCTCGAGCAAAAAGTGCTGCCGCCGGACGAGCTCGAACGCGCGCTCGACCCGGTGGCGATGACGGAGCCGGGCGGCGAAGGTTCCGCGGGCGGATAATATTATGCGACGAAACCTCGCCGCGTCCGCCCTAGCCGCGATGGGGTGCGCGTTTGCCTCCCTGGCCGCGGCGGCGGAAAAGCAGATCGATCTGTCGACTATTATCACCAAGGCCGACGCGCAAACGGCTCTCGGTGAGGCCGTGAAAGATCCCCAGGCGCGAAGCGAGGAAGGGGCCGACGGTTTTTATGCACGCTGCAATTACTACAGCGCAAACCCGGGCAAATCACTGGTGTTGCGTGTCCGCCAGACGTCCGATGGCCAGCTGGAACCGAAGAAGCAGCTCGAAGAAATGAGCGCGGGTAATCAAAAGTTCAAACCGATTACCGGTCTTGGAGAGAAGGCTGCGGTGGTGCGCGAGGGTCCGGAGAAAGGGCCGTCTCACGTCGTAATGCTCTACGTCGCGAAAAAGAATTCGTTTGTCACCGTCGGCATCAGCGGCGTCGATGACGAGAAAGTCGCGACCAACAAGGCAAAAACGCTCGCCAAAAAAATCCTGGGAAAACTATAGGTCCGCCATGGTCGCCAACGTTAACGGTCCTCAATTTTCCGGCGGCGCGAACATCGCCATCAAATGCCCGAGCCATACCTACGAGCAGATGCTGGCCTTTTATCGCGACACGCTCGGCCTGCCGGTGATTGAGGAGGAGGATGAGGGGTGCATTTTTCAGTTCGGACCGAACCGGCTTTGGATCGATCGGGTGCCGAACTTGAGCCATCCTGATATCTGGCTGGAGCTCGAGACGAACGACACGGAAGCGGCGGCCTCGTATCTAAAGATCAACGGCGTTCCCCGCCGCGATGAAGTCGAACAGCTCCGGGAAGATTTCGACGGCTTTTGGATTTCCGATCCCGCAGGCGTGATCCACCTCGTCGTGGGCGACGAGGAGTAACGCAATTTCAACAAACCGACCGGCCCATGATCACGATGCCGTGGTCGACGCCATCCACGCGGGCAACGCGCGGCAAAAGGCCCCAGCGTTCGAATCTCATTCGCTCGAAAAGATGCAGGCTGGGGGCGTTGTGTTCGAAGATCAGGCCAAGGAGCGCGCTCAACTTCAGCTCCGGAGAGTGGTGGATCGCTTTTTCTAAAAGGGCCTTCGCGGCTCCGCGGCGCCGAAATTTCTCGCTCACGTAAACGCTGATCTCCGCGGTCCCGCGGTAGGCGGCGCGCTTGATGAAAGGATGGAAACTAAACCAGCCTGCGATCTCGCCATCGAGCTCCGCGACCCAGAGAGGATGCGACGTCGCGGAATGTTGTCGGAACCACGGCCGCCGTTGCTCGACGGAAACTTCGTCGAGCTGCGCGGTCGAAATCCGGCCGCGAATGGCTTCATTGTAGATCTCGACGATCGCCGGAAGATCGGCTTCCAGCGCGTCGCGAATGATCATGCCGCGCGGATGGCTTTGTCAGGCGCGGGCGCGGTCTCGAAAAAGATGCCTTCGAACGTCGGCTGAAACGTGCGGCCCTTGGTTTCGCCAATGCGAAACCGGAGGCTGATCTCGGTCTGCGCCGCGCAATGCACTTCGATCTCGCTCCGTCCGCGTTGCGCCAGCATGGCCCGGATCGCCCCTGCCGCCAGCTCGGGCGTATTGCAATCACGGCTCAGGTGGCCGAGCACGACGCGCTCGAGTTTTCCACTTAAGAGTTGTTCGATGACGGTGGCCGCCGCGGCATTCGAAAGATGGCCGTGACGCGATTGGATCCGCTGCTTCACCGGCCAGGGCCGATGCGGGTCGTTCTGCAATAGCTTCTCGTCGTGATTTGTCTCGATCACGAGGGTGTGCACGTTTCGGAGGCGCTCCACCACCATCTTCGTCGCGTAACCGAGATCGGTGATGAACCCGAGCGAGCTTTCGCCGGAGTGAAACGCGTAGCCGACCGGATCCACCGCGTCGTGCGGGACGGGGAAAGTTTGGACGTGGATATCGCAGATCGAAAAATCGGCACCGGTCCGGAAGAGCCGCCAGTTCCGGTGTTCGCCCAGTGATCCGCAACGGATCGCCTCCGCCGTAAGCGAATTGCAATAGATCGGGATGTGAAATTTCCGGCAGAGCACTTCGAGGCCGCAAACGTGATCGCCATGCTCGTGGGTGAGAAGGACGCCATCGAGCTGGCGCGGGGTGATCCCGCATTGTTCGAGGCGGCGGACGAGCTGGCGCGCGCTTAAGCCGCCATCGACCAGGAGCCGGCAATGATCGGTCGCGACAAGCGCGCTATTCCCAGCGCTGCCGCTGCCGAGCATGGTCAATGTGAACACGCTTCGATTAGTAGCGGACGCGCGCATGTTTCACAAATTGGAAATGGGGCGACGAAGAAAATACCACGCGTGTTTCTTGCTTGTCATCCCGAGCCGCACAGACGGGCGAGGGACCTCATAGTCGCAGAGACGATCACGCAGATACGCTTTCGCGATCCATGTAGATCGGCGTGACGGATTCCGCTGCTGCTGATTTGTGTGAACGAACAGCGCTTGTGAGGTCCCTCGGCGTCTGCGCGCCTCGGGATGACAGCAGCGTTTAGTTGCCCTTCGTTGGCGACGCGTCCATGAGCGCGAGGATCCGCTCCTTCTTCGCGCCGTAACCGAGGGAACGGAACGCGCGAATCTCATCGAGGCGTCGCATGCCATTAAGCGTATCGAGAAATTTCGTGTAGGTCGCGGCGAGCTCGGTCGTCTCGAGATAACGGCTCCGCAGATTCGTCGAATGGAACGCGCCGGGATTTTGCGAGGCGAAAAGATGAAAACGGAGCCAGCGCCGATCAGTGCGCGAAACCTTTTGCGTCTTCCGGAAGAAAGCGACGAAGAGCAGCAGCACCAGGTACGTGTCGACCCGCGCCTGGAGCTCGAGGTTACGCGCGAAATCTTCCGAGGCGATCTCGCGTTCCCCTTTCTTGAACTGCAACGCGGCATGAAGCGCGTGGTTGATCTCCTCCACGAACGCGATCAGGGACCGGATATTGTGATCGCTCAGTCCAGCGCGCGGATCGTGTCGCTCCAGTTGTTCGATCAACCAGCGCGAATAATAAATCCCGACGTAAAGTTGATCGTCCGTTCGGCGCAAAAAAGTCCGGGCCAGCTCGCTCAATTCCCGCGCGGAGGCGCCGGCCAGGCGCGAAAGTTGCGCACAGCGTTTCTGGTCGATGAGACAATCTTCCAGATTGATCCCGACCTGCGCGTAGGTTCTCTCAAAGAGGCGCTGGATCTGGCTGAAGAGCGTCTCGTTCATGTCGGATCAGAGATGGAAGCCAGCGCTGTCATCGTCGAGATTAAGAAGTGAGTCCGAAAGCCGGTTTAGCGCGAGCCGGACTTCACGAAAACGCTCGGCCAGGCCTTCGTAAACGTCGCTCAGATCGCAACGGCGCGCCGTCGCGTGGGAGGCGACCAGTTGGTAATTCGTCCGGCCGACTTGTTCGTAAAAGGCCAGGTCAGGCGCGCCGCGGAGACTCCGGCGTTGCGTGTTCTCGTGGAAAATTCCGCTGAGGAAAAGCGAGTAATTGCCGACGTGCGCGCGGAGGAGGAACGCTTGTTCAGCCGTGGCCCGCGTCAGCGCGACGAGCATGTCGGAGACGTATTGCCGGCCCCCTTCCTCATTCATGTGCGGCGCCTGGAGGCCGTTGACGCGCGAAAAGGTTTCCAGAAGCGAGGCGACGTAATCGCACAACTTGCGATCCGTAATTCCGACGTCGCGCAAAACATGGCGGGCGAGAACATAAAAATAAAAATGCGAAGAGATTCGGAGCTGGCTCGTCCCGGAAAGAATCGCCTCTACCAACCGGGGTGAATCGAGAACGGTATCGCGAGTTTCGGCGTCGCTAAGCAGATCGACCAGCGAAACGTGATCGGTTTGCGACCGGGCGAGAATTCGCACAACAAAGTCGAAATCAGCCGCCGTGAAGCGCGCCCGACAATTCGCCTGGATCATCGAGAGCTGATCATGAGCATCAGCAATGCCGCGTGGCAAGCTCCGTCGTTAGTCCCGTGCGAAATATCCCTCTTGTTCGCCTCCATCTTTTTCCCCTACGCTCAGCGCCCATGATCTGGATGCGCTTTTTCTTCATCCTGATTTTCATCTCCTGGGCCGCAGGGCCGCGCTTGCTCGCCAACGGCGGCGCGTGGCAAACGGGGGTGCCGGTGACGGGGAACGCGGCGGCGTCGGACCAGAAGAGGTCGACCAATGTGACGATCGAAGACGAAAAACTGGTGATCGATCTCCACCAGGAATTCGCGGCGGTGGAAGTGCGCTATCGAATGAAGAACACGGGCGGGCAGATCGACCAGGATTTCTTTTTCCCGGTGGAACAGTGGGCGCCGTCAGACGGAGAAGACGCGGGAAGCGCGAAGATCGATCTGGAGGGTTACACCATCACGGCGGACGGCGGCGAAATGAAGTTCAACAATGTGAACGCGAAGGGGGAAAAGCCGAAGGCGGAAAAAGATGCGAGCGGCTGGGGTGATTTCAAACCCGGGACGCGGCTCTGGAAGAAATCGGTCATTCCGTTCGCTCCGGGGCAGACCCGCGAAATTGTTATTCGCTATCGCTCTCCCTACGCGGCGAACCAAAACTCGGTCTCCGACGATTCGCATTCGACTGAGATGTATTTCCGTTATGCGCTCTCGCCGGCCGCGACCTGGAAAGGGCCGATCGGGAAGGGAAAAATCACGGTCAATTATCTGCACCCGCGTCCGGAAGAAATCTCGATCGTTAAGCCGAAAGATCGTTTCAAGAAGGTCAGCGACACCCAGATGGTGTGGGAGTTTCAGAACCTGAAACCGACCTTGGCGGATGATCTCAAGATCGTGGCGCACCCGGCCTATGACCACTATTACGCGCGCACCGATTCTGCGGAGGATCCGGAGCAGCAAACGCAATCCAGTGCCGTTTACGTCGTCCAGGCCAATCGCTATTATCTTCAGCACAGCGATTACGCGGCCGTGGCCAGCTCGACGTTGAAACCGCAGGGCGAACACAATTATGACGTGGCGAATATCGCGGGCTTCGCCGCCGGGGCGTGGGTCGAAGGTGTGGATGGCGATGGGATCGGCGAAAGCATCACCCTGACGGTGAAGCGTCCGTTACCGCTCGATGCGGTTCTGATCATGCCCGGCTACAAGGAGGACGACGCCAGCCTGTGGACAAAAAACAATCGCGTTGCGGAATTGGAGATCGTTTTGAATGGCGAACACACCTTCTCGGCTGCGATTCCCGACGAAAAATTCGAGGAGGAGTATCCGATCCCGGTGCGCAATTACACGAAGCCGGTGGATACAGTTAAACTGGTGATCAAAGCGGTCCATCGCGGGACGAAGGCGCGTGATACGTGCATCTCCGAGGTGAAATTGCGCGCCAAACTCGACAAGAAACCGGAGATCCAGCAGGCGCGGTGAAATTCCAGTGGCTCGCTCTTTTGCTGAGCGCGACGACGTTCGCCTGGGAGACGACGGCGGCGCCGATCAGCCTGCCGATATATATTGAGGACAGTCACGCGGGCTCGTTCCACTGGCTCGCGCGCCAGCTCGATCTCGACGCCGCATACACCCTGGTCCATTTCGATGCGCATAGCGACGCATCGGCTATTTTCGATTCAGACAAACTCCGGGAGCGGCTCCGGCGAGTCGGTTCGGTCGAGGAACGAAGAGACGTTCTCGACCAATGGCGCCGCGCCGGCCTGATCCAATGTTATAACTGGATCGAGCCGCTCATGCCGGCGCCGATCTCGAACGTCTTTTGGGTGTCGGGCGCCACGGTGCCGACGGCGCGCGCGAGGAAGCTGGAGGAGAAAGCCATCCAGCAACTCGATGGTCATTTGGAAGCGGCGCCGCGCGCGTCGCACTCGCTGCGCGGACGTTATCGTGCCGTGGGTTTCGATCAGCTCACCAAACAGTTCAAAGAGACGGGGCCGATCGTAGTAACGATCGACCTCGATTATTTCGCCGAGGTGCCGGCGAGCCGACGAGCCGGGGAATTCGAGCGGGTATGGAAGTTTGTCGCGGAATGCCGGAATCTGCACGCGGTCACGATCGCGATTTCGCGGGCGTATTTGAAGGACAACGATGAAGCTGATGAGCTGGTCCGGCTGGCGCTGGCGGCGTCGCTTTCCCTGCCCACCGCGACCATTCAGTTCGAGCCCTTCGCCAGCGTCGGGCCCGACCGGTCGTTGCGCGCGCGCGAGTTTCAAAAGCGGAAGGAGGAGGTGCCGGCCTTCCAGCTCAGCCGCGCCTCGGAAACGCTGCGGGCGCTGTTGCTGGCAAATCAGGAGAGGATTTCGGTGCAAACCGAAACGGCTGCCTGGGAAAAACAGCTGGCTGATTGGACGAAGGAAGCGCCTTCGGTCCGTCTTGCGGTCAAGGATCACGAGCCGTCGACCGACAATATCTGGAGGGTTGCGGCCGGGGAGTCAGCCGAGTTGGAACTTCAAACTGAGCCGTGGCACGCGGTCGTGGGGCGCGTCGAATGGATCGCGCTCACGCCGGAATATCCGCGTTGCAATCTGCGGGCGGATCGCGCGGATGAAATTGGCTTTGCGAGCGGCGCTCCGCCGCGGCCCCGGTGGCGTGAGGTTCGGTTGCCGGGAAGAGGTACGGCACTTTCGCTCGACAACGGACGTAAAGCGACGGCGACAGAAGATTTTGGCGCGATGCGAGTGAAGGCGCGGGTCGAAGTCGCCGGTCGGATACGGGAAACACCGGCCATTGAGATTCGCCGCGTGGCCGGCACAGGCTTCCGGGCGGCCCTCACCGAGCAGTTCGGTCTGCCTTACCTCTTTGGCAGCGGCGAACTGGCCGCCGCTGCTAACACGGGGCCGGAGACGGGGTGGGGGGCCGATTGCGCGAACTTCGTCGTCTACGCTTTCCGTCGGCAAGGCCGCTTCATTCCGTGGTCGAATCCAAAGCAATTGAGAAAATATCTCGAGCCGCTCGGCCAAGGTCTCCGGGCTGGGGAGGCAAGCCTGACCGAAGAAGATTTGATGGGTGGATTGATCGTGCACCTCGGAAATCACGTGGGGGCTGTCATGGAAGACCGGCCGCCAGTTGGGATTCTCGATTCTAATGATCGCGTGGCGCATCAGCTCGAAGGCCTGCCGGAAATACTTTCGTTAGGCCAGCTTCTCGCGACGCGAAATGCGGCCCGGTTCGATCTCCTTCGCGCTCCGCCACCGCCGGACGAGACCGACCTGCTTCTCGGGGGCGACGTGATGCTTGGCCGGACGGTGGGCGACCAGATCAAAAGTGGAGCGGATCCACTGGCCGGCATTCGGCAGCGGCTCGACGCTGCCTTTTGGAAGGCCGTAAACCTCGAATGCGTTGTTTCCGAGCGTGGAACGGCCGCAGCCGGTAAACGGCACGCGTTGCGCGCGCCCTTGGAAGCAGTTCGCATCCTGGCCGAAGCGCACATCAACGCGGTCAGCCTGGCCAACAATCATGCGGCTGATTTTGGCCAGGAAGCCCTGGTGGATTCGATTGCCCGGCTCCAGGCGAGCGACATCGCCACGGTTGGCGCCGGAGAAACAGCAGAGCGCGCGTATGCCCCGCACTTTTTCACGGCACGCAACGGGACTCGGGTGGCGGTGATTGCGTTAAGTGATTTCGACGCGAAGGATGCGAACGTGGCGAGCAGCAGCGACCGTGAACGCGTCGCCCGGGCAATCGCGGAAGCACGCGCGGAGGCGGCGTTCGTTTTGTGTCTTGTCCATTGGGGCGATGAAAACACGGAGAAAGTGACCGAGCGGCAGCGCGAGCTGGCGCGATGGCTGATCGATCGCAACGTGAACGCTGTCGTCGGCTCCCATTCCCATTGCATCCAGCCGCTCGATTTTTATCACGGCCGGCCGGTTGTTTATTCGCTAGGCAACCTGGTTTTCGACGGCGCCCCTCGCCTGCCGGCCTGGAACAAGGGCGAACTGTTCGAAGTTAACCTCGGCAGGCCCGGCAGCGGGGATGCGTCGTTTCGCCTGACCCCAGTAAAGCTCGACTCGGGCGGTTTTCCGCATTTGCTGGAGAGCGTGGGTGTGCCGGCGGTGGCGGGGTCGCTGGCGCGTTAGGTCTTGCGGTGGCCCAGCATCTCGCTGTCCCACGTGCGCCGGTCGACCCGGGTGAGATGTTTTTCCAAACCGCGCTTGAGCAACGGCCGATGCGGAATGTCGCAAAGATGTTCCGCGATGTACCAGATGTCTTTGTCGGTGGTCATCCAGTTCCGGCGATCGAAGCGGGCGAGATTCACAGGTCTGGAATAGCGGCGGAGAGTGCGTTCGCCGCGGAGATTGAAATAGATGTGGAAATAACTGAGAGCCAGCTCACGAAGCGTCCGATAAACCGGCTCCCGATACCGGCAGCCGACAAAGTTTGATTTCGCGATGGCCCCCCAGTGCCCGCGGACTTTGAAAACGGCGATGACGTGGTCCGTATCCTGGTCCGCTTCCATGTCCAAAATGAGCGGGGGAAATCCAAGGGCGCGGAGAGCGGCGGCCGCGAAAATGGCGCCTTCCAGACAATGAGCGGTCTTCTCGCGCAGAACTTTCCTCGGCGACCAGGCGGTGCCGGCCAAATGATAAGGCATGCCGTCAAGGAAACTCTGGATTCCAGCGGGCGTTTTGAGCGCGCGCAGGGCACGAAGCTCCGCTGGTGAAAACTCGGGTGACGCTGGCAGGCTTCGTTTCATAAACGCGAGGAAGACGTACCGTGATTTTCGGCGTGGTAAATGGCATTCTCGTGGGTGAGCTCACTTGGAGACATTAAGATTGAGAATGGAGCAGCTTTTTGGTTTTCTCGACTTGCTCCCAATCTCGATGTTCCCGCGATGAAGGGAGTTCCGCCCCATGGCATCGTACCCCGGCGTTTATCTTGAAGAAAGACCGAGCGGAGTGCGGCCCATCGAGGGGGTACCCACGTCCACGACCGCGTTTGTCGGGAGCGCTTTGCGCGGTCCGACCCATCAAGAGAAAGGAAAGAGTCCGACTACGATATGTAGCTACAGCGAATTCGAGCGGATTTTCGGGGGGCTTTGGTCGGGGAGCACCCTCGGGTTTGCCGTGCGCGATTTTTTTCTCAACGGCGGCAGCCGAGCCCTCATTGTCCGGGTTTACAGAGGGATGCGGGGACGGAAGCCGGTCGCGAGACTCAAGGTAGGTCCTCTCGCGCTGAAAGCGGCTTCGCCCGGCGCCTGGGGCGGCAAATTGCGGGTCCGGATCGATCATCATACGCGGACGCGTCCAGCTTTTCGGGCGGAGGCGGTCCGGAAGCTTTTCAATTTGACCGTAAAAGACATGCAGACCGGTCAGATCGAAGCGTTCCGGGATCTCTCGGTTGCCCCCAACCATCCGCGGCACGTCGCGAAAGTACTCGAGGAGGAATCAATCCTGGTGAAGGTGGACGGCAAACTGGCTCCCGGCGCTCTCCGCCCCCGCGCGCATGCCGCAATGACGGCCGCCAATCCCGACCCTTTCAGCGATCATTTTAAGAAACGTTATGCTGCTGTCCCAGCCAGCGAACTGCCGGACGATGGTTTGGCGTTAACGCGCCAGGATGTTTCCGCCCCCAGTTTGGAAGCGAGCGAAATGGGCATGTACGCGCTGCTCCGGGCCGATTCATTCAACCTCCTTTGCATTCCTCCGCTAACGCCGAATGGGGCCAACCCCGAGCCTGACCTGGTGGACGATGCGACATTGTTTTGCCAGAAACGGCGCGCGTTCTTTCTCGTCGATCCACCCTACCTTCGCGGCGCTGATGCCGTTAACGCCATGACCCGAGTCAAGAGTTTCGCGTCCGCACTCAGGAGGACAAGCCATGCGGCGCTGTATTTTCCGACAATCTTGCAGCCAAACCCACTTCATGGCGGCCGGATGGAGGAATTTGCGCCATGTGGTGCGGTGGCCGGGGTCATCGCGCGCACCGACAGGCAAAAGGGCGTTTGGAAGGCGCCCGCCGGCCTCGAAGCGACTCTTGTGGGCGTGACAGAACTCAGCATCGCGCTGAGCGATCGCGAAAACGCCGAGCTGAATCCGCTTGGGATTAATTGCCTGCGGACATTTCCCGGCGTTCGTCACGTGGTCTGGGGCGCGCGGACCGCGGAGGGGGATGACCGGTTCGCCTCCGAATGGAAATACGTGCCGGTCCGCCGGCTGGCGCTTTTCATCGAGGAGAGTCTCTATCGGGGCACTCAGTGGGTGGCCTTTGAACCGAATGACGAAGCGCTTTGGACCGCGATCCGCCTCAGTGTGGGCGCGTTTCTGCTCAATCTTTTCCGAGAAGGCGCGTTCCAAGGCACGACTCCCAAAGAGGCTTACTTCGTGAAATGCGATCGGGAAACGACGACGCCAAACGACATCAACCTTGGTTTCATGAATATCCTTGTCGGATTCGCGCCGCTAAAACCGGCGGAGTTTGTCGTGATCAAGATCCGGCAGAGGGCTGGGCAGATCGCAACCTAACCTGGAGAGCGGACGGAAGGGGTGGGATTGCCAAAGCTGCGCTTTGGCTCTGGAAAGTGATCCCGCGAAGGCGGGATTAGAACCCCTGCGCGCGACGCGCCCCGCCAGTCGAACTGCGTTCTCATCCCGGCCGTACCCGACGCGGGTTAGCTGCCGGATTCAACGTGAGGCGAATAGGTATGGAGCTGGCGGAAGGGGTGGGATTCGAACCCACGGTGAGTTTAACCCCACGCTCGATTTCGAGTCGAGTGCCTTAAACCGGACTCAGCCACCCTTCCCTGGCGCCGCGCTTTCCCAGCGACGGCACCGCCCATTATGGGGTGCACAAGGCCGTTTGTAAACACGAGCGGAGTTGGCTTTAAGAAGTTGCCCTCGAGGCAAGATCGGCCCCGGTAAATGTCTACCGTTCAGGCGCTAAAAATGTCACAAATTTATTCTTGCCGGAAAGCAGAATTCCACTTCATGTTGTAGGTCCGCTGGAACCGCTCCGCTAGTAATTGTTGTTGGATGTAGTTCGCTCTCATTCACAGCTTATTCGCTGGGTTGTTCACTATTATTGTCCTCTATTCCCAACCGCCGCTCGCCATGATCCAACTAAAACCAGGAATTAACCCATCCTCGCTCAACCGCCCACGGAAGGCCCTCCGAATGAAAAATCGGGGGAGTAAAAAGAAGAGCAAGGGCTTGCGCTTCGACCGCGTTTTCAGCGACGCCGGGATGACCCCGTTCGACCAGATCGACTGGGAGCGGCGCACGGCGGAGATCACGGACGACAGCGGCAAGGTGATCTTCAAGCAGGAAAACATCGAGGTGCCGAAGCACTGGAGCGCGCTGGCTACGAAAATCGCGGTCTCGAAATATTTCTATGGCGACATCGCGAACGGGATCGATCCGCGCAAAGGCGGGCGGGAGAGTTCGGTCAAGCAGCTCGTGCATCGCGTGACGCGGACGATCACCGATTGGGGCATCGCGGACGGTTATTTTGCCAACTCGGAAGAGGCGGAAGTTTTTTACGACGAACTGACCTGGCTCTGCGTGAATCAGCATGGAGCGTTCAATTCGCCGGTCTGGTTCAACGTCGGTCTGCATCATCAGTACGGCGTGGGCCGGGATGGCGGGCCCGGGAATTATTTTTACAATCGCGCCACCGGGCAGGCGGAGCGCGCGGCGACGCAGTATGAGTATCCGCAAGGCAGCGCCTGCTTCATTCAGAGCGTGGACGACACGATGGAAGACATCATGCGCCTCGCGATGAGCGAAGCGATGCTCTTCAAATACGGCAGCGGGACGGGCAGCGATCTTTCATCGCTCCGCAGCACGCGCGAAAAACTGAGCGGCGGCGGCAAGCCAAGCGGGCCGCTTTCGTTCCTGAAGGTTTACGACCAGGTCGCGAACGTGGTGAAGAGCGGCGGCAAAACGCGCCGCGCGGCGAAGATGAACACGCTCAAGGACTGGCATCCGGACATCGAGGAGTTCATCGACGCGAAGCAGAAGGAAGAGAAGAAGGCGTGGGCGCTGATCGAGCAGGGCTACGACGGCAGCTACAACGGCGACGCCTATGGCTCCGTCATGTATCAGAATGAAAATCTGAGCGTGCGCGTCAGCGACGAGTTCATGGACGCGGCGGTCGAAGGCCGGGAATGGTGGACGAAGCGGGTGCGGGACGGGAAACCGTGCGAGAAGAAGGACGCGCGGACGTTGCTCCGCAAGATCGCCGAAGGCACCCACATCTGCGGCGATCCCGGGATGCAGTTCGATTCCACCATCCACAAGTGGCACACCTGCAAGGGAACTGAGCGGCAGAATTCGACCAACCCGTGCTCGGAATATCTTTTCCTCGATAACACGGCCTGCAACCTCGCCTCGCTGAACCTGATGAAGTTCAAGAACGAGGATGGGGTCTTCGACGTCGAGCGTTTCAAGGCGGCCGCGCGAATTTACATTACAGCCCAGGAAATCCTGGTCGATAACGCGAGCTACCCGATCAAGGAAATCGCGGAGAATTCCCACATCTTCCGCACCCTCGGGCTCGGCTACGCGAATCTCGGGTCGCTCATCATGAGTTACGGCTACGGTTACGACAGCGTCGAGGGCCGGGCGATTTGCGGTGCGATCACTTCCATCATGACGGGCGAAGCCTACGAGCAGAGCGCACGGATCGCGCGGGCCATGGGACCGTTCCCGGGGTATCGCGATGCGCGTTGCAGCGGCGTGGCGAAACCGGTAGCGAAAAACAACGTCGCGCCGATGCAGGAAGTGATTGAGCTCCATCGCTCCGCGGTGAGGGAGATCGCGGCGAACGAGGAATTTGCCTACCTGAAAGAGGAAGCCGCGCGGGTCTGGGAAAGCGCGTCGGAGCTGGGCAAAAAATACGGCTACCGCAATGCGCAGGTCACGGTTCTCGCGCCGACCGGCACGATCAGTTTCCTGATGGATTGCGACACGACGGGCATCGAGCCCGACATCGCCCTGGTGAAATACAAGCTCCTGGCAGGCGGCGGCATGTTGAAGATCGTGAACCAGACGGTGACGCCGGCGCTGGAAAAGCTGGGTTACAATTCCGAAGAGATCGAGCGGATCATCGCGCACATCGACGCGTTCGACACGATCGAAGACGTGGATGATTCCGACGGCTCGAAGATTTCGTCAGGCCTGAAGCCGGAGCATCTCGCGATCTTCGATTGCGCGTTCAAAGCCCACAAAGGCGAGCGGAGCCTTGGTTACATGGCGCACCTGCGCATGATGGCCGCGGCGCAGCCGTTCCTGAGCGGTGCGATTTCCAAGACGGTGAACATGCCGGCCACGGCGACGGTGGAGGAAATCATGAACACCTACATCGAGGGCTGGCGCCTCGGATTGAAGGCGATTGCGATCTATCGCGATGGCTCGAAGCGCTCGGCGCCATTGAACACGCGCAAAACCAAAGACATGGGCGGCGCGGCTGATGAGGTGTCGTTCGACGTGCAGGTGGAGCCGGAAGAGTTACAGAAGCGCGTCGTGGAGCTCGAGGGCGAAATCTCGATGCTGCGCAGCCGCATGAACCAGCCGGTCCGGCATCGGATGCAGGATACACGCATGTCACTCACGCATCGTTTCGAGATCGCTGGCCACGAAGGCTACATCACCGTCGGGTTGTATGAGGACGGCCAGCCAGGCGAACTGTTCATCACCATGGCGAAGGAAGGAAGCACGATCGGCGGACTAATGGACACGGTGGGCACGCTCACTTCCATCGCGCTGCAATATTGCGTCCCACTCGAAAGCCTGGTCAAAAAATTCGCCTATCAACGGTTCGAGCCGAGCGGGTTCACGAAAAATCCGGATATCCGAAATGCGACAAGCATTACCGATTACGTCTTCCGCTGGCTCGGTTGCCAGTTTATCAAGGGCTACAAGGAAGCCACTTCACCCTCGCGCGGACAAGGCGAGTTACCCATGAAGGAACTCGGCGAGATGGAGAAGAAGGCCATTAATCGCCCCGTCTCCGATCTGCCGCGCACGGCCGAAAAGGAAGTGCTCGACGTGATTACCGGTCACCTGCCGAACGAGGGGAGCCCGCACATGACCAGCAACGGCCACACGCATGCCGACCGGGTCGCAGAAGCACTCGGCAACATGTTCATGGACATCACCTGCTCGCACTGCGGGAGCAACAAAGTGGTGCGAGCTGGAGCGTGCGGCGTTTGCACCGAGTGCGGCACCAGCCAGGGCTGCAGCTGAGCCGGGTTCTAGGCCTCTAATGGCCGATCAATGCAACTGGAAATCTTTACGCTCTGCGACGCCGCCACGGAGCACGCGGGGAAGCTGAATATCATCGGCACGTTCGATGCGTTGCGGGCGCTCGAGGCTCCGATCGCGCATCCGCAATGTGCGATCGCGGGCCGGCTCCGGTTTGAGGAGATCGAAGAGGGTGCGCATCGGGTCAGCCTGACGTTTGCGGATGAAGATGGGAACATCGTCATGCCGAAATTCGATTCGGCGCTGGAGGTGAAATTTCATCCCGGACAGCGGACGGTGACCTCCCATTTCGTCATGGTGATTCAGCAAATTCGCCTTCAGAAGTTTGGCGAATACACGATTGATCTGGCGGTGGATGGCCGGCAGCTCGGCTCATTGCCGCTTTACGTGACGAAGGTGGAACGGGTCGCGTAAGGCGACTCCCGGAGCGCCGCCACAGGGCGGCAGCTACAGAGGCATTACAGTAAAATATCGGTTGTCAGCAGGGGCAGAATCTACGAGTTAGTTCCGCGCCCCCGCGCCATTTGCGCCCGTAGTTCGCGCACCACCCCGGCTTCGCGAAGAACCGGGGCCAACCCTTAAAGCGATTCAGCATTGTAGTTTATGAACGAAGCGGACATTCAGCGACAGAAAGAAATCAAGGAGGCCGAAGAGCTTCTCTTCACCGGCCCGCAGGCGCTCGGCTTCGCTAAGGGGCTATTTCTGGGCCAGTTCGTCTCTGATTGGGCGATGCCGTATCCGCGCATTCCGGCCGCCCAGCAGGCGGAGCTCGACAAGTCGCTCACGGAGATCCGCGAATTTCTCGATCAATCACTGGATCCGGGCGCGATCGATCGCGCGGCGGATATTCCGCGACATGTAATCGACGGCCTCGCCCACACCGGCGTGCTCGGAATGACCGCGCCGAAGGAATACGGCGGGCGTGGATTCTCCCAACGGGCCTATTGCAAGATCCTCGAAGAGATAGGAGCGCGTTGCGCCTCGACCTCTGTTTTCACGAACGCGCACCACTCGATCGGCATTCGCGCGTTGCTGTTGTTCGGTACCCGTGAGCAAAAGCAAAAATGGCTGCCCGCGCTGGTGACCGGCGAACAACTGGCGGCCTTTGCGCTGACGGAAGAACAGGCCGGCTCGGATGCCGCGAACGTGCAGACCACCGCCACGCCAAGTGCGGATGGCTCGCATTTCATTTTGAATGGCGAGAAGCGCTACATTACGAACGCCTCGATCGCGCAGGTGTTGACGGTTATGGCGCGGACGCCGGTGCCGGGCACGGACAAGACGTCGATTACCGCTTTCCTGGTCACTCCGGACATGCCGGGATTCACGATGCTTGAGCCGCGCATGGAAAAGCTCGGGATTCGCGGGACGGCCACGGGCCGCTTCGCCATGCGCGACATGGCGGTGCCGACGGAGAATGTTCTGGGTCCAATCGGCAAAGGACTAAAAGTGGCGTTAACCGTGCTGGATTTCGGCCGGACGACATTTGGCGCCTGTTGCACCGGTGCGGCGAAGACCTGCCTGGAGCTCGCGGTGGACCATGCGAACACGCGCCGGCAATTCAAGAAGACCCTGGGCGATTTCGACCTGGTGAAGAAGAAAATCGGACGCATGGCGGCCGACATTTACGCGATGGAAGCGATGACCGCGGTAACGGCGTCGTTGATCGATCGCGGGCTCGAGGATTACATGCTCGAGACGGCGATGCTGAAGGTCTTCACGACCGAGCGCCTGTGGGAGGCGGTCAACGACGCTTTTCAAATCCATGGCGGCTCCGCTTATTTCAACACGTCGCCGCTCGAGCGGATGCTGCGCGATGCGCGGATCAACCAAATCGGCGAGGGGAGCAACGAAGTCCTGACTTCCTTTATTGCGCTCGTCGGCATGCGGGGTCCGGGCATGGAATTCAAGGAAATCTACGACACGATGTTCAATCCGACTCGGGGCCTCGGCAAGGCGTGGAGTGCCGGCATGAATCGGCTCGGCGCGGCGGTCAAGATTCCGAATGTGCCGGTGAAAAGCGAAAGCCTGCGTGCGCACGCGTCGCTGCTGGGGCGGTTGATCTGGCGCTTCAATCTCAGCGTCAATCGCGCGCTGATTAAGTATCGCGAGCCAGTCATGGACATGCAGTTGATTCAGGAGCGAATCGCCGGCGCGGCCATGGAGATGTTTGCCTCGGCTTGTGTGATCAGCCGGCTCGATTCGCAGCTGCAGGGGGTCACCCAAAATGGGGCTTCAGCTCCGGCGAACCGTCGCGCGGCGGAGCTCTTCCTAGGCCAGTCGTTCCACCGCATTCGCCGCTTCCTCAGCGAGCTGACCGACAACGATGACGAGGCTTTGCTCTCGACGGCGAATTCGGTCCTCGGTAAAGAGGAGCGAGCGGGCTCAAACGGCCACTAAACCGCCCCCTTTTTGGCTTAAATCTAGCTTTAAAGCGAGGATGCACCTCGCGGAGCTGGAACCTGCCGCGCCAGATCGGATCGATCTTGGCAGTAAGCGGCTGCTCATTTTCATCGTCGCCTACAACGCGCAGACGACGATCGAGAAGGTGCTGGGCCGGATTCCCGGCAGCTTGGAGAGCGAAAACGTCGAAGTCCTGATCATCGACGATTCGTCGAAGGACGACACATTCCTGAACGGCCTGCGGTATCAGCGGCAACACTCAGCTTTCAAAATCACTGTTCTGCGGACCCCGGAGAACCAGGGATACGGAGGGAACCAAAAGCTCGGGTACCGCTATGCGATCGATAATGGCTTCGACATCGTGGCGATGGTGCATGGCGACGGCCAGTATGCGCCGGAAAAGCTTCCGGCCCTGGTCATGCCGCTCGTGAGGGGAGAGGCCGACGCCGTTTTCGGATCGCGGATGATCGACAAACGCGCCGCTCGCCAGGGCGGGATGCCGCTCTACAAATGGCTCGGCAACCAGGTCCTGACCACTTTCCAAAATCGCATGCTCGGGACGCGTCTCGCGGAATTTCACACCGGCTATCGGCTCTACTCGACCGCGGCGCTCTCCCAAATCCCGTTCGAGAAAAACACCAACGATTTCCATTTCGACACCGAGATCATCATCCAGTTTGTGCTCCGGAAACTGCGGATCGCGGAATTGCCGATCCCGACTTTTTATGGCGATGAAGTCTGCCATGTGAACGGGCTCAAGTACGCCTGGGACGTTTTCAAATCGACGATCAAGGCGCGTTTGTGCGCGATCCACCTGTTCTACGACCGGAAGTTCGATGTGAACCCAGAGATGGCGGCTGCGCACAGCGACAAGCTCGGGTTCCCCTCGTCGCAGACGTTCGCGGTCGACTCGTGCGGAGAGGGCCGGAACGTACTTCAGCTCGGACTGGGGCACGCGAATGTGGCAGCCGAATTGGAGCGGCGCGCCTGCCAGGTCACGGCGATCGATTTCACGGCGAACGAGCTGGCGGAGAACCAGGACGCGATCCGCTCAGCCGCCAATCCGAGCTTGCAGGCCGATCTTTCGAGCTTCGATCAGATTTTGCTGATGGACCTGATCGAGCATTTGCACGATCCCGAAAGCTTCATGGACGTATTACGCAAGAAGACGGCGGGGCGCCGGCCTGAGGTGATCATTACGTCGGCCAACGTCGCCTTCTTTATTACCCGCGTGATGCTCGCGCTGGGCCAATTCAATTACAGTCGAAAAGGAATTCTGGGTATCGGGCATCGACGTCTTTTCACTTTCCGGTCGCTGAGTGCCCTGCTTGAGCAAGCGGGCTATGAACTTCTCGAGGCGCGCGGAGTTCCCGCGCCATTCCCGCTCGCGATCGGCTTGAATGTCTGGAGCCGTGCGCTGCTGAAATTGAACGAGATCCTGATCAAATTCTCAAAGGGTTTGTTCGCTTACCAGATCTGTATACGGGCTCGCGCTTTGCCGGATTCCCGGCATCTGCTGAAGGAAACGATTTCCGGCAGCGCGGCTTTGCGCTCGCAGCTCTTCGACCGCGTCGCCTAAGCTGGGCGACCTACGGCGTCGGGGCCGACTTCAGGATCTGGAGGGCGCGGAGAAGCCCCTCAGTCACTAATTCGTAAAGCGGATACTGGACGCCGAGGATGATGTATTGGCGCATTTCCACCGCGCAAACTACGGCGACCGCGCCGGAGAGGATGAGCGTTCGATAGCGTTGCAGCGGCGCGCAGAAAGCCGCGATTTGGCCAAAGGCGAGTGCACGCAGCGGCATGTCCCACATGTTGGCGTAACGCAGGTTCATTCCGTACTTGATGTTGCACATGACCAGGTAGCTGACGGCGATAAACGAGAAGAGAAACAGCTCTGGTTTTTGGGATCGATCCAGCCGGAAAATGGCGCCGATCGCCAGCAAGAGAATCACCGGGCTGACCAGGAGGAGGTCGACCAGGTAACGATGCCACGGGCCGTCTCCGGTCATGATGGCGTAGGTGAGCTGATAATTTTTGCCAACCGACAACTGGTAGCTGGTCCGCAAAGTTTCGAGCCCGCCGGCGAGGAAGACGAGTATTACAAACCCAAGCAAAGGTCCGGCAATACTGCAGAGCAACAGCTCGCGTGTCACGACGCCGACTTGAAGCCAGCGGTTCAAACCGATAATCGCCATTAAGGCGACGAAGACGAAAAAGGAGTTCTCCTTAGTCAAAACCATCAGGGCGAGCGCCAGGGTGAAGGCGACAAGGAAGAGCAGATGGCGGGGAGCGCGCAGATTCTCCCAGAGCAGCCAAAGAGAGAGCAGCGCCCAAAAGGTGAAGAAACCGTCGACCAGCGCGTGTTGCGACATGTGAAGCTGGGTCGGCGCGAAGCTCATCAAAGCCGCAACTGCCAGGGCCCAGGGGGGTCCTTTCAAACGCCAGGCGAAGAGAGTGGAGAGAAGGAGAGTAAGAACGCTGAAGAACGAGGCGACGGCGTGAAGGGAGGCGAGCGCTTCGGTGCCGAAGATCTGGTGCCAGGTGTAAGCCGAAAAGATGAAAAGGAAACGGAGTGGCGGGAGTATGGACCCGGGCAGGGTTTTCTGAACTTCGATGTAACGGTCGACGATGTCGGAGTACGAAGTGACCCCCGCGACGATCAGTTGATTGACGTAATTACGGTAGAGACCTTCGTCGAAGCCGATCTGGGTGAAGCCGGCGGGAGGATGGAGCGGGGCCAGCGCGCGGAGCGACCCGTCGGGGCCGGAGAAAAGGGAGGAGGGCAGCCGGAGGAAGATTCCAATTGCGAGGACCAGGCATAAGGAAATCAGAAAGAGGTGGCGCGGGCGTGAGGAAGGGACGGACATGTCGGAAGTGTAGTTACTTAAAGCGAAGGATGTAATATTTCTCCGCGGGAACGCTTCCGAAAGCGAACGGAAGCGGCCCCCGTTTATCGGAATAGAATCCGGCGCCCATGGACTGGTTCATCGTGCTGATCCAAGGGAGAACCGGCAACTCCAGGGTGAACAGACGTTCGACGGTTTCCGGAGGGATTGCGACCAGGTTCGTGTTGTTGACGGGCAGGACGATCAAATCGCCGGAGCGAACCGCGGGCTGTTTGGAATCGAAATGCCGCCACCCATTTTCCTGCGCGTAATACTGGAAACCCCAGTGGCCTTGAAACCAGATTGTCCCCTTCGGCAAAGACTCGACCTTCAGCGCAATATCCTGGACCGCGGTGCGAGCTGATTCAGCGAGGCGGTAATCGGCCCAGGAGACCGGAAGGGAAAGCGCGGCAGCCGCGCCGAGAGACCAATTCAACCGTCGAAGAGGCACTCGGCTGTTTTCGAAGTGTCGAATCAAGAGTATCGCCACTGCCGGCATCATGGGGAGAATCGAGCGACCGTTGATGGTCCAATTCAGGAGGCAAAAGAGCAAGGTTCCAAAAATCCAAAGCAACAGGAGCAGAGCTTCGGAATTCTTCTGCCGCTTTATGTCGAGAAGGGGGAGCGCCAGCACGCTCAGACCACCGAGGGCAAAGAGGCTCCATTGAGAACCGAAGCCGAACCAGAGGACGAGGCAGAGAGCGATCGATCCGATGATTCCCCATCGCCAACTCCTGGAACGCGCGATGACTGGCGCGCAGATCAGGACGATCGCACAGCAACCTCCGGTAAAGCTGAGCGCCGCGAGAATTTTCAGGAACAAGGCGCCGGGCGCGCGCGTTTCATTCTGTGCCGTGTAACTAAAAGCCTCCCAAAAAAGCCCATGACCATATAAGGCGCGGGTGGCCCATTCGTAGGCGCCGACGATGGCCAGAGGTATGAGCAGGTAGAGCAACCAACTCCAGCCGCTGGTTCTTCTTTGCGCGAGCGAATACGCCAGCAATAAGAGAACAAGAGCGATCCCGAAATACTTGGTGAGCGCGGCTGCGCCGACCAGCAACCCGGCGAAAGCCAGAAGAACCGGCTGGTGATGGTCTAGCCCGCGCAGCCAGAACACAACGGCCCATACCCAAAATGCGACCATCATGACGTCGCACATCAGGGTTGTGCTGGAGACCATGAAAACAGGCGCGCAGAGCAGGGCAAGAGCTGCCTGGAAAGGAAATCCGCAAAGGCGCTGGGCCAGCGCGTGAGTGCCGAGAACGGCCGCGATGGCCACGAGAGAGAAAGCAGCGTGAAGCCAGATTTCGCTTTCGCCGAGAATCGAAATAATCAGAGCCATATATCCGCTAGCAAGAGGCGGATTCTTGGTGACCTCGTGCATCGGCATGGCCCATCCGTACCAATTGACGTCGAATCCGTAGGGGTCCCACCATCTGGTTTGCATTTGGCGTCCAGCCCAGACGAAAAGCGGATCATCAATGTGAAGAGCTTTGTCGATGAACGGCAAAAGACAGATAAGCGTGACCGCTGCCAGGAGGAGCCGCGGGTAACGGTGCCACAAAGATTGCGACCCGATTATCGGAGGTGCGCCGGCGGGATCCGCGCTTTGCCTCATTGAGGCGTCTCTCGCTGGAAGAGACCGCAAAACTGGTCCCCGAAGCGGCGCCTCGTGGAAGCAAAACCAAAGAGCGAATATAGAATGCCGGCCACGATTTTTTGGGACGTCCCGTAGCGGCCGGTGGTGAAGCTATTTGAGCCGGAATTGGTCAGGTTGCAAACTTCACGGTAAAGCGGCGAGTAGAAGGGAAAGCCTGCCTGAAAAATCTGGACCGGACGGAAACCGCGCGTTCGCATGAATTCTTCCACCTGGCCCCTTCGGAAATTTCGCAGATGCCCGACATGGACTTCGAACGCGCGCATCCGCCCAAGCGGAAAAGAAAGCAGAACGAACTGGCGTGACGCGGCCGCCATCCGCCCAAGGACTTCTTCCCAATCGACCACATGCTCGAGCACCTCAAACGCCGTCACCAAATCGTAGGTTTGGTTTAGGGCCTCGGAAGTGAGATCCAGTTCGAAGGTGAGATTGGGAAGGGTGTAGCTGGCGCGTGCGCATTCGATCCCGGCTTTGGAAAAATCGATGCCGTTGGTTTGGGCTTCCGGAAACGATTTAGCGAGCTCCCAGGTGATCGTTCCTTCCCCGCAGCCGACATCGAGGATCGATGAGACGGTGCCGCGCTTTTTGATTTCCCGAACCTGCTTTTCGATGAGAAGCCGAAGCCAGCGGCTGGCCGGGCCCAATCGTTTCATGTCGAGCCACGAGCTCCACATGGAGTCGTAAATCGCCTGGTTATCAACTTCCATCGGTCGAACTTAGCCGGTCACCGGTGTAAACAAGTTCATTGGAGTTTCGTTCTTGTCGGGGAGTTTTTGGAGCGTGAGAATTATCGGCTCAAAGGCGCCGCCTGCTAAAAGGAGTGCGGTGGCAGCACGCAACAGCTTCAAGCGGTCGGCAATTTCCATCCAGCGTTTGATTTTGCCGAGACCTGCCCAGTTTTTGATCTGCAGGTTCAGCATGCGCTCGCGGAAAACGTCCTCTCCATAGGTGATAACCCTGACGTCACGCCGGCCCGAGATCCATTTGCGGACTTTGAAGAAATTCAAAAATTGGATGGTGTTGATGAAGCTCGGATCACGGCGCCAAAGACGCAGATACATTCGGGCGATGGGTTTGTTCACGTAGGGGATCCAGGGAACGGCATAGTGTCCTTCAAAGAAACTGCCGTAATTCGGGAAGACAAATTGGAGGTACCCACCAGGCCGGAGGACGCGAATCGCCTCGTTAAGGACTCGCCACGGGTCATCGGTGTGCTCGAGCACAGTCGAAGAAAAAACAACGTCGAATGAGTTATCTGGAAAAGGAATATTTTCGCCTTTCGCATCGACGATCAACTCGGGATCGAGCCCATACTCTTTTAGGACCTCGCGGCACATTTCGAAGCTGGTATCGAAGCCGGTCCCGGCGGGTTCCAGCCCGACGGTGTCGGCGCCATATTGGGTGCGCGTTACTGCGACAAAAATTCCAAAGCCGCTTCCCACCTCGAGCAATCGGCGCCCCCGCAATGAGCTCTCAGTCAGTCCAGTCGTCTGGCAGAGGATCCGGACCTGGTCATGAATTTTTTCTTCGGAGAGAACATCCGCGGAAAGCTTCTCAGCCGGCAGCCGGGAAAGGGGGCTGAAATAGGCCCCGTACGTTTCGCAGACTTTCTGGAGCAGTTGTGGCGAAACGCGAATCAAAATCGATCGATGATTTATCTCCCGGACCGCCTGTGACCTTGCCTTTGCCTCCCTGGTAGTCAAGGCCCGAGGCGGGAGGCTCTGCCGGTGCGCGCTTAAGTTTTCAACGCTCAAAGAATCCGACATACGCAGCGGCGACTCGTTCCCAGGAGAAATCGCGAGTTACCCATTCGCGTCCGCGGCGCCCCATTTCTTCAGCGCGAGCGGGATCATCGATAAGGGCGAGAAGCGATTCACGAAGAGACGCTGGCTGATCCAGCGGGAATAGAAAACCTGTGGTGCCGTGTTGCACGACTGCGTCGTTCCCGGGCACCCGGCTGGCCACGATCGGTTTGGCGCAGGCCATCGCTTCGAGGACGGCATTAGGCATTCCTTCGTAATGAGAGGGATTCACGAAGCAGTGGCAGGAACGACAAATCTTACTCAGCTCTTCGCGCTGAAGCCACCCGTGCCAGACGATGTCGCCCATGAGTTGCAGGTTTTCCGCCTGAGTTTTCAACTCGGCCCGTAAAGGTCCGTCGCCCACGAGATGAATCTCGAATTTGCCCGGGCGTTGATCGCGTAAGGCAGCAAGGTGATCCAGGAGGAATCCGAGGTTTTTCTGACTTTGGAAACGACCGACAAATAGAATGCGGAAGCGTTCGCGAGCAGCAGCCCAGCTCTCGGGCGAGGCTCGGAAGAAGTCCACATCAACGCCATTTGGGATGACTTGAACCGGAATGGGATCGGCTGCTTCGGAGAGCTCACGCAACCCTTCCGAGTTGGCGACGACGGCGACCGCATTTCTTAAGATGAGGCGGCGGAGAGGACTCAAGAGTTTATGGAGCCAGCCTACTTCCGGCGTCAGCCCCGGCACATCCCCGCCTCGCAGGGAAACAAGATACGGAAGATGATAGAAGAAGTGCGCGGCAGTGCCCACCGGCCCGGAGGGCAGGGCAAAGAACACGATCAGTGCTTCGGGGCGATATCTGGCATGCACGGAGGGAAGAACAAGAAGAGACGACAGCGTGAAGCTGAACATTTCGAAAACATTGGATCTGTCGGCGTTCCGGCGGAGGCAGCGTATTCGCCGGACGGTGATGCCGGCGTCGTTGGATTCGCGAGGAAGATCGCGATAACTGCCGGTGAGGACGGTGACCTCGTGGCCCAGCGTTACCAGCTGGCGGGCGATGGCCTGGGTGGCGGTAGCTGCGCCTGCGCCGACGGGCGGGTATTCGTAATTAACGAGGAGCAGTCGCATCTGACCGGACAGTTCCGCCGAACTTCCACGAATTGCCATTGCGAAAGATGATGTAGCTGCTGCCGGGCAATATCCGGGGATGTTTCAACCACGCTTCAATTGTCGGCCTGTCGATATACACGGTCTGAGGTGTGACGAGCTGATCGAAGGCGACATGACGAAAAAAGGCGTAGTCACGTTGCGCGATCCAAAGGCTGTAGTCGTAGAGCGGCGCTTTTCGAAGCCAGGGGACGTTGCGCAAAAATCGAAGCGCTTTGGCGTAAAGGTAATAGGGAAAGACGAGCGGTGTGGCGACGAGATATTTCGTGATCCACCACGGTAGCCGCGAGGTCATCTTTCGCAGCGGATCGACCAGCCAAATGATAATTGCGTTCCCCTCGCGGGCGTAGACCCAGCAATGAAAGCGACCGCCCGGCCGGACGTTCGCGAGGACTGACTCAAAACCGCGGGCCGGCTCTTTGAGGTGATGCAGAACGCCTATGCTGTAAACAAGATCGAAACCGTCGCTCGAGAAGGTGGTGAGGTCAGCCTGCGTGATGGCGTAGTTTTGGTGGCCTGCCTCGCGCATGTTTTTCTCCGCTGCGACGACCGACGCGCCCAAGTCAACGCCTTCGATTCGCGCGGGCTTCCAGGAGGCGACATGGACGAGGAGACTGGCATTGCCGCATCCAAGTTCGAGGACAGCTTTGTCCTGCACATCGCTTTCCGTGAGGGGGGCAAACCATTCCTGAACCTGCGCGCGAGTGTAAACCGAGCCGCCCGGCAGATTATTCCACGAAGTGGCAAAGGCTTCCGCCGTCTTCGTGTCGCCGCTCATGCTGCGATCGGCACGCGGGACGAGTCGTTCGCGCGCAGGCAGCGGTTAAGCACGTGCACGTTCCAAAGAAAGGCGCGTTCGTCGGATGCACCGGAAAGGTGCGCGTTCACTTTACGACGAACAAACGCGGCATTGAGCAGAGGGTGAGCTGGCTGGTCGATTTGGAGCGTTCCGTTCTTAAACCACGAACCAATGGGGCTACCGAACCCTTTTTTGCTCCGGTGCAAGATGTCCTCGGGCAATAGCGGCTCGAGAGCTTTTTTCAAGATGTACTTGGTCACGCCGCCACGAAGTTTATAGCTGCTCGGGATCCGCCTCACGAAATCGACGAAGTCGATGTCGAGGAAGGGAGCGCGGATTTCGAGACCATGCATCATACTGGCGCGATCGACCTTCACCATGATGTCGTCCTGCAAATAAAGCTTGGTATAAAACTGCAGGGTCTTGTCGACCAGATCAGTCTGCGGGCATGCCTCCCATTGTTCAATCGCTTCCGAGTAGAGATCTTCGAGATCGACCGGGCCGTCAAAAAGCTCCCCGATTTCCACCGGGTCGAGCGAGCCCATCCAAACCGGGAGCCAGACTCGCGGTTCGTAGCTGAGACCTCTCAGGGTGCGCTTGATCTTGAAATCGAGGCTCATGTTCGCGTGGGAGACCGGCAACCGCTCGAAGAGCGCCCGGATGCCACGGTGAATGGGCCGGGGAAAAAGAGATTGGTAGAGCCGCGCGCGGCCCAGAGCCTGAAACGGATCGTAGCCCGCGAAAAGTTCATCGCCACCATCGCCGCCGAGAGCGACGGTTACGTGCTGGCGGGTGAAGCGATTGAGAAGATAAGTCGGCAAAAGCGAACTATCGCCGAGCGGTTCATCAAGCTTTTCGAGGCATTCGTTGAGCAAACCGTGCGCTCGATCCAGCGAGAGTTTCTCCAAGTGGTGATCGGTGCCGAATAAGTCAGCGACGCGTCGAGCGTAACGCGATTCATCGAAGCTTTTCTCATCGAAACCGATACTAAACGTTTTGAGCTGCCCCTTGGGCAGATGTCGAGAAGCGAGAGCCGTGACGGCCGAGGAGTCAATTCCGCCACTAAGGAAAACCCCGAGCGGGACGTCCGCCATCAGTCGCCGCTGCACCGCGCGATCGAGCAGGGCGCGGATTTGTTCGCCCCATTCCTCCTCGGGCTTGGCAGGAATACGCTCGAACGGTTCGAGGACAAGGTCCCAATACCGTTCAATGCGATGGGCGAGCGTTGCCGTATCGAGCGTGAGGGAACACCCGCCCGGCAGCTTGAGGACGTTTTCGTAAATGGAAAGCGGCGCGGGGATGTAACCGTAAGCGAAATATTTCTGCAGGGCCCGTTTCGAGACATTTGGCCGTATGCGCGGATGTTGGAGGAGAGCGGTCAGTTCCGAGCCGAAGACGAAATGTCCGGGACCAGCCGCGTAATAGAACGGCTTCTTGCCGAATCGATCCCGGCTGCAAAAGAGCCTGGCGTTTTTTCGGTCGTGCACCGCAAAAGACCACATGCCATTTAGGCGTTTCGAAAGCCCGGCCCCCCACTCGCGGTAACCGTGGAGAAGGACTTCGCTGTCGGAATGGTCGGTCTGGAAGAGATGCCCGCGCGCTTTTAGTTCGGCGCGGAGTTCGGCGTGATTGTAGATTTCGCCGTTGAAAATCAGGGTGAGATCGCCGTCCGCCGTAGCCATCGGCTGATGTCCACCTTCGAGGTCAACAATCGAAAGGCGGCGATGTCCCAGAAAGACAGTCCCATTGTCCCACAGTCCGCTGTCATCCGGCCCGCGATGGGCGAGGACGGCCGTCATGCGCGCCAGCGTTTCGCGGTCGCCTGGGCCAACGAAACCGGCGATGCCGCACATTTAGTGCCGAGCGTGCAGTTTGGACCGCGAGCGACGGTGGGGCCCAGGAATGTTCCTGGTTCGGGCGATCAGGTAAGTCATCTTATCCTGCGACTCGTGATACGTCCGGGTGATCAATTCCGCAAGTAATCCCATCAAAAAACACATGCAGCCGGTGATGAAGGTGATGGCCACCATGGTCGGCAACGGCGTCTCGATGAAACTTTTGCCACCGAAATACTTGAAGTAAACGGAGGCGATTCCAGCGGCCCCGCTGAACAGAAAGCTGAGAATTCCGACCGAGCCGAACAGGTACATCGGTTTCTGCAGATAACGATAGAGGAAACCGAGCACGACGAGATCTAGAATGACTTTCACGAGCCGTTCGAGGCCGTAATTCGATTTGCCGTGGAGGCGAGGATGATGAGTGACTGGGACTTCGGTCACGCGTCCGCCGTTCCAGGCTGCGTAAATGGGAATGAAACGATGCATCTCACCGTAAAGTTTCACGTCCCGGAGAGCTTCGCGGCGATAGGCTTTGAGCGTGCAGCCGTAATCGTGCAGGCGCACGCCGGAAAGCGTCGAGATCAGCCAGTTGGCGACCTTGCTGGGGAAGTTGCGACGCAGGGCCGCATCCTGGCGATTCGCGCGCCAACCCGAAACGACATCGTAACCTTCATCGAGTTTGGCCAGCAGCTTCGGGATATCGGCGGGATCGTTTTGCATGTCGCCATCCATGGCGATGATGACCGCGCCGCGCGCGGTATTGAAACCGGCCTGGAGCGCCGCGGTCTGGCCGAAATTCCTGCGGAAATGGACGGCCCGCACACGGGGATCGCCGATTTCGTCGAGCCTCTCGGCGGTTGCATCGGAGCTGCCGTCATTGACCAGAATCACTTCGTAGGTTTTGCCGATGCCGGTCAGAGCCGCATCCAGCGCGGTGAGAAGGGGCGGGAGGTTCCGGCATTCGTTGAAGAGGGGGACAACAATCGAAATATCGAGCGGGCTTTCGTTGAGGCGGTTCATGCTATTTCGGAATGTTCTTGAGGCCGGTAAAAATGAACGAGTAAACGGAGCAGGCGAACAAGCCTCCAAATAGCAGGTAGAATGCCGGAGATCGGAGCGATTCCCGGTAGCGATGAAAGAGAAAGGCAATCATCGGCAGGATCGGGAACAGGTATCGCCCCTGGGGCTGGTAATCCGCTGTCCAGGAGGAGTATACCGAACCCAGGACGACCATTAGCGCCATCCCCAACGTGGCGGCGACAAAGGCAGCATCACGCCAGCCCATCCGTGCGATGCGGCAAAAAAGAAGCGTAAGCAAGACCGCATACAGCAGCCCCATCGCGGCGTAGTAGTAATCGCTCCCTTTGAGGGTCATCCAGCGATAGACGCCACAAAAACTTTGAAAGCTCTCCGCCAGCCAGCTTCGTTCTGTAAGCAGGTCCGTGAAGGGGACCCCCTGGTTTCGCAAGACCAACCGGGGCGACCCTTTCCCCGCCGCGATTTCGGAAGGCTTAAACCGGGGGGCGGCATATTTCTCGGCCTGCTCCTGCTGAAGACGCGGAAGGTCAAAGTCATTGATGGCTTCCTGGGCCGCCCGCAGTGGGAAATAAAACGCCGCGGTCAGGAGTGCGATGACGGCCCATTTCTGGATGGAACGCAATAGCAACCCGTGGCCGCGCCACAGCGCGCTCTTCCAAACTGCGACCAAGGCGACGAAGGGCAGGAACAAGTAGTAATTGCGTTTCGCCATGAGGAGCAGCGCCAGAATGGCAGCGAAACAGACCCCCCCCTGGACCGATTTCGACCAGTGCTCCGTCTGCAAATAGCGGGCAAGGAGGCTGTTCTCCGCCGCCAATTGCACTACGATCAGCATCGCCAGGGTCAGCGCCCAGGCGTCGCCGTTTACATAGGAGAACACGTACCAGATCTGGGGTGAGATCAGAACCACGAACGGCGCGAGGGACGCCTGAAGACGGCCCGTCAGCCAGGCGCCGAGAGTGATGAAGAGCGCGACATTAAAAAGGCGGGCGGCGATCTCGGGGCCGGCCAGCCACGACGGAAAGAGGGCCATAAATTTGCCCATCAGGAAATAGGCGGCGTCCAAGTCGCGCATATAGGAAAAGCCGTAATGGCTGAAGGTCGGGGCGATTGCGGGATCGTTGAGCGCAGGCGGGAACCAATGGCTGACGAAATACTTTGCGGTCTCGAAGTGAAGATACTCGTCCGGGTGCGCGTTGAACCTGGTGAGCAGGGCCATGGCGAGCATCAAGGCCGCTACGAATACAAACGGAAGGATGGCGGGACTAAAAACGCGCGGCCAAAAGGTCTTTCCCTGGGTCTCCTTTTGGATGAACCGAATGAGAAGGAAGAAGAGTGCAAAGCCGGCGACGAAGAGCCCAATCGTTTCGAGAATGATGCGCGCAGTAGGTCGTTGTGACGGTTTTGCCACTTGATCTAAAGCCAGGCTTAAAGCGCCGGGCTGCGCACCGGCCGTTGTTCTGATCAACACGCGATCGGCGTCGCGACCTATGAGTTGCACACCCGGAAGTGGCTCCAGTTTATCCAGTGGGATGGGCACACTCTCACTGCGTCCGGCCGGTGTGAGCGAAATCGCAGTGATCGCAAGCAAGTCGTCTCCTGGTGAGGGGGCGAACAGCACGCGGGCGACGCTGTCGTCCGCGATGTCGAAACGGAAGGTGCTTCGCAAATCAAGAAAGGCGCCTACGTATCGCCGCGCGATCTGCTCCTCCGTCGACCCGTTTGGATAGACGACAGTAAGGTCGTCCAATGCGGGGCACCTCCGCGCCAAACGGTGTGCGGCTGGCTACGGAAAACTCGAGGCGAAATCCCCCGGACGATTGAAAGCGTTGAATAAAATGTGTTCCCGCCAGCAGCAGGGCCGCGGCCAAGGCCAGCGTGAGCGGCAAAGAAAGACCTTTGGACGCGGCCGACGTCCTCCGTTCGCCACCGGGAGCGGTGGCAGAAGGATGTGGCAGCATGAGGCTGCACGTTTAGCACAATGTCTGCCACCGCCACAAGCGGGGGAGAACGAGCGCGCGACGGGAGTCCGTGCTCTTTACACCGTCCTGAAGTATAACGGATGCGAGCACGAGTCCCATGTCATCCAAACCAGCGTCGTTCCAGCCCTTGCCGTCTTCGGCGGTCAGTTCAGCATTCCGGTATCGAGGACATGACATCCTCGACTTGCTGAAGAGCGCGAAGAACTACAACAGCTGGCTAACCGACCGGGTCATGGCAGCGAAGCCGGCTCAGGCCGCGAAGATCGTCGATCTGGGGGCGGGCCGAGGCACATTCGCGGAAAAGCTGCGCGCCCGCGGGCTGGCGATCGACTGTGTGGAACCGGACCCGGAAAACCAGGCCATTTTGCGCGCGCTGGGATTCCCGGTCCAAACGACGATCGACGCAGAGGACGCCGAATCGATCGATTTCGTCTACACCTTAAACGTGCTCGAGCACGTCCCGGAAGATGAGGAACTTATTCGGGTGGTTTTCTCGCGGCTGCGCCGCGGAGGGCGGCTGTTTATTTTCGTCCCGGCCTTCCCGTTTCTCTGGTCGCGTCTGGACGATCACGTTGAACATCAGCGCCGATACCGTCGAGCTCCTCTGATCGCCATGCTTCGTCGCGCCGGCTTTGTCGGGGTCCATTCCCGTTACGCTGATTGCCTTGGTTTCTTTGCTGCCCTGTTTTTTGGGCGCAGCGGCACACCTAGAATTTCGCCGCGCAGTATTTGGATTTATGACCGGTTATTGTTCCCAGTGAGCAGAGTTCTCGATTTAGCCCTGGGGCACCTCTTCGGGAAAAACGTTCTGGCCGTGTGCCGGAAGCCGTGAATTCGAACGCGGTTGTTAGGGCGCGATCTTATTCATGCGCGCGTCGTCCGATCTCTTCAAGGAGCTGTCGATATTCGGCCCGTTCACGGTCGCGCTGGATGGCGCGTCCGATCGCCAGGCGGGCGTTTTGGAAATCCTTCAAAGCAAGATGAGCTTTGGCCAGTAAGTAGTAGGTTTTCGCTTCCTGGGGAGGTTGCGCCGAGGCGTGTTGCAAATATTCTAACGCCTGCGCCGGTTGATTTTCCTCCAGGGCGACGAGTGCGAGATTGTTAAGAGCGCCTTTGTGTTTTGGGTTTAGGCGGAGCGTGATTTCATAGAAGGGTTTCGCTTCGGCGCGTTTCCCTTGCGCCAGCCGTAAATTACCGAGCGCGAAATTTGTCTCCGGATTATCCGGCACATAGGCCTGAGCGCGCTGCAACTCCTGTTCGGCGCGAGGAAGGTCGCCGGAATCCAGCGCCTGGCGGCCCGAGGTAAATGCGGTCAAAGCCCAGAGGCCTGGATCCGTTCGCGGGATTGAGACAAAGGCGGTGCCGGCGGCGAGCACAACAAGGTACAAACCGATGGTCGGGAGGCGGCGCACCGAACAACTCTCCGCCAGGCGCCACAAACCGAAGCACGCAAAAATCAGCAAACCGGGCACGGCCGCGAGACGGTAGCGCTCGGTGACGAAGACCGGCAAGACGGAGACCATTTGGGTCAGGATTCCGGCCAGAGCCCATCCCGAGGCGGGGAAGGCCCGCAAAGCCAGGACGATTCCTGGGAGAGCTAGTGCCGCCACGACTCCAAAATGGAGTCCCGGCCAGATTACCCCGGCGTGGCGCAGCTTGGTGATTACGCCGAGGTCGTCATACTCAAAGGCATTCCAAAAATTGAGAGTCTTCTGCCAGAGTAAATGAAGCCAGGCGCCGGGATTGGCCGCGATGTAGGCTTTCGCTTTCGCCGCCCAGAAGGCTGAGACTTCGGAACGCCGAAGCGCGCGCCCCATTTCCGCCTCGGCCAAGGTGGTCGAATCCTGGAGCATCGAGGCTTGTTCCGCCCGCATTCCCGCTGGGAAATTTGGGTAACCTTTCGACGCCGGGTTGTTCCCTATCCAGAAATTGATGCCGCTATGAGCGGAAAGGAAGACTGGGTCCCGGGCCACGAAGTAGTTGTGTGCCCAGCAGGGGGCGGTTCCGATCCCCGCGCCACAAAGCAAGAGCGCGGCGGCGCCGAAGCGAGAAAGCCAGGAGCGGGAGGACTCTGACGCTCTTCCGGGTTTTATGAAAATCGCCGTGAGTAAAAGCGGCAGCGCGAACAACATTGTGGCGACCGCAGTAGCGGCGAGCCCGATAAGGCCTCCCACGACCAGCGATTGCGTCGCGCCGGGTCCGTCCGGGCTTCTGGTGATCCAGGCGATCACCCACCAATAAACCGTAACGGCGAGCGCAGTCGGCATCACCGCCAGAGAGAAGGCTTGGGCGGGGACAAAAAAGGCCCAGGCGACCGCAGCGGTCACGCCAACAATGCGGCCACGGTGACGAAGAAGGAATGATGGAGCCTCTGGCCTCGACCCGAAGACCGTGACGCTGATCTGGTAGATAAGCGTTGCCGTGACAGCATCGGCGATGGTCTGGAGCAACGCCGGGATGAAGGGCGTGTAGCCCAAAACTTTGTAAAAAAAAGCGAGCAGGTAGGGGTAGAGAGGCAGGCCGAAAAAGGCCAGGTGATCGGTGAATTCTCCGCGGAGGATGCGTTGCGCCCAATCGTCATAGAAACGCATGTCTCCGCCGCTGGGAAACAGGAAGGGCGAGGCGGTCAGCCGGGCCAGGGAAAGCACGCGCAGGAGAAAGACGGCCGCGAAGAGGTAGTGGATCGGTCCAAGCGAGCCTCGCCAGAAGCTGCCACGGCGCGTTCGCGAAAGAGTGTCGGGCCGGGTCATGCTAATCGTGGGGGTTCTCTTTTCGCGCGGTAACGTTCAGATCGCCCAGGGGGATGGCGGGAGCGAGTAAGGGTGTTTGGGCGTCAGGTTGGCCGGACCTGGCAGCCCAGATCCGCTTCGCGTTGTCCACAAAAAGCGCCTCGATCGCGTAGCGTCCTTCCGGGATTTGGCGGGAGGTGATGCGCCAGCTTTCCTGATGTGCGCCAACTGTGGCCTCCGGCGCGCACAAGCCTTTCGAAATGACGATCACCTTTCCCTGATCGCGAGGAATGAGTTTGAGGAACATCCAGGGGAAAACGTCGCGAGGCTCCTGGAACGTCCAGTTCAGGCGAAATTCCACTCCCTGCGCCCCAAGTTCATCTCCGGACTTAGCGATTCCGGTGAGGGCAGTGTTTGTTCCGAGTTGGACAGCTTCCGCCGAAGAAAAATCGACCGGCCCGCTTTTCCCCTGCCGCAAAAGAGTCAGCTCATCAGAAGCGCTAGCCGTCCAGGTGACGCGGCGGAGAAAGTCGTGCAGCAGTTGATCGCTCGACGGAATCACCCGGCCATCGACGGTTTTCATGGCGGGATGATAGTAGCCCGCCTCAGCATCGAAGGTGGCAGAATCGTCGTAATCGATCAGCACGAAATCTGTGGCGGGCGGCGGCTCAAGGGCTTCGCGGCTGAGCGTTTTCAAGCCTTTGAGAACGAAGTGGAGCGAATACAGCTTCTCGCGCGTTGCCAGATGGGAGAGATACGGAAGGGGGGCCAGGACGCTGGCGTCCGATGGGATTTGCCTCAAAAAGGCGCCTTTCCGGGCGCGCTCGGGTTCGCCCGCAGTCCAGTTGGCCGTGGTTATTGCCATGTCGCGGGCGGGACCCAGGGAAAACTGGGCAAGGAGGCAGGCACCCACCACGAGGAGCGGAACAAATTTCCATCGCACAAGCGTGACCGCGCTTTCGGCGAGCGCGATCCAAAACAGGGGGAGGAGGGGAGCCGCGTAGTGGAAAAAAATCATCCATTCCGAGGAACGCCAGGAGAGGAGGTGTTGCAGGAGGATCGGCAAGGCGATGACAAGCCAGCGTGGCCGGAGAAGCGGCAGGGCGAGGAAGGGGAGGAGCAACCCCCAGAGCAGGTTGCCCTGGAGGGATCGGGAAAGGGCGGTGAGAATACGCTGAGGCTCGGTGATCGCCTTTAGCAATATATCTCCCGCGGAAGAGCCAAGCCTGTCGTAGAGCGCCAGGTAATCAATATTCCCGGAGTTCAAGGCGGGAGTGATCAGTTTGGCGCAGATGAGAAACCATCCCAGGGAGAGCGCCAGCGGCCAAACATACCAGGCGCGGAGCTCGGGCCATGGCCGTTTGCGCTCGAGAAACAGATGCACGGCGCAGTAGGCGCCCACGAGCAAGGCCATGTTCTCCTTGCAGGCGAGCACTGCGATCAACCAGAGCCAGTGCCGGCCAAGCGACCCTCGAAGCCGTGCATGCAGCATCAAGAGCAGGAAGGGGGCGGTGAGTGCTTCGGGATGGAATTCGTGCAGGGCGATGAAAGCGGTGGCCGGCGTGATTAGGACCGCGCAAGCCAGGGACAACGCAGATTTGCGATTCAGGCCGAGCCGCTGCCCAATATCGAACGCTACCGGGCCCATCGAAGCGAGCGCTGCGTTTTGCACCACGACGAAGACCAGCGGATGCTGGAGGACGAAGAAGAGCGGCGCGATCAGGAATACGATCGGTTCTACATGGTTGCCGAGCAGCGGGACGCCTTGGACCGATACGTCGAAGCGCCCGTGGATTAACTGCCAGAGAGCCTGGACGTAATAGGCGAGATCGAACGTCCGATACTCGAAATTTGCCCAGCGGGCATATGAGACCCAGGTGCAAACCGCGAAAAAGAGCGCCGATAGGCTGAGGATCGCTCCTTTACCGGAAGGGGCGAACGGCTTCGTCGTGGTCACCACTCAAGCCCTTATCCCCGGAGCTCTCGGCAGACAAGTTTATCAGGCATGAGGCTTGGAGATTCCGTTTCCGTGCCTTTTACGGGAACTGGAGCTGGAGCCGGAACGGGGATTATCTAGAAATTATAAAAAACTGCCCGCTCGGGCATCCACGCTGCTTTAGACAGAGCCCAAAATCCGCGGTGGAAGCCGTGGATCGCAGTCAAAAACAAACAAACTAGAGATAAACAGAAAGAAAACAGCATGTTAAACAAACTCAACAAACGCCGCGGGGGTTTCACCCTCGTGGAAATCATGATCGTCGTGGCGATCATCGCGTTGCTGGCGGCGATTGCGGTGCCCGGATTCCTCCGCGCTCGTAAGCGTTCCCAGGCAAGCCGCATCATCAACGATCTCCGCTTGATCGACTCAGCTGTCGATCAATACGCGATCGAAACCAACAAGTCGAGCGGCGCCACCGTCCGAACGGTGGACTGGACCAACTACCTCAAGCAAGGGACCAATCTTTACCTGACCGGTAAGGACATCCTTGGCAACGACTTCGGACCGCAGACCGTCGACAGCATTCCGAAAGTGCCGACGAACACGTATACCGCCTTGTCGGATGTGACCGACAATACGTTCTGGTCGCCGTACAAATAAGGAATCACACGATTCATTCTCCTGTCATTCCCGCAGCCGTGGGAGTGGCAGGGAATGAGTGGTGAGTCACCCTGGCCGAATTTCAAGCGGTCCCAGAGCGCGGATCCCCCGGTACTCCACCCAATCATAAGAATCTCACTTGGTGGCACCAACACTGCTTTTAACAGGCCAAATCCGCGGAGGGAACGTGGATCGCAGTCAAAACAAACAACTAGAGATAAACAGAAAGAAAACAGCATGTTAAACAAACTCAACAAACGCCGCGGGGGCTTCACCCTCGTGGAAATCATGATCGTCGTGGCGATCATCGCGTTGCTGGCGGCGATTGCGGTGCCCGGATTCCTCCGCGCTCGTAAGCGTTCCCAGGCAAGCCGCATCATCAACGATCTCCGCTTGATCGACTCAGCTGTCGATCAATACGCGATCGAAACCAACAAGTCGAGCGGTGCCACCGTCAACACGGTGGATTGGACCAACTACCTCAAGCAAGGGACCAATCTTTACCTGACCGGTAAGGACATCCTTGGCAACGACTTCGGACCGCAGACCGTCGACAGCATTCCGAAAGTGCCGGCGAACACGTATACCGCCTTGTCGGATGTGACCGACAATACGTTCTGGTCGCCGTACAAATAAGGAATCACACGATTCATTCTCCTGTCATTCCCGCAGCCGTGGGAGTGGCAGGGAATGAGTGGTGAGTGACGGAACCCAAAAGCACTTGCGCCTTCAAACCAAACGCCGGTCCAGCCGGCAAAATCCCCGAGCGCCTCTTCTAAAGTGGAAAGGCGCTCTTCTCGTTTTTGCCTCGAGTATCGTTCTTCAAATCTCAACCCTTGATGCACGACCTATCTCCACAATTAGCGGTCTCATCACCTAACCATTGGCGAGTTCGCGGCCGGGTTCTTACCCGGCATTTCCGAGCGGACTGGCTGCAATGCGCGGTGCTGCTCGTCATTGGCCTCGTCGTCCGCGGGTGGAGCCTGAGTGGCCAGCGTATTTGGGACGACCAATACCTGGCGTTCCAAAATCCTTTCATTAAGAGCCCTCTCCTGATTTTTGAGAGTTTCCGCCATTACCTCTTCCTGGAGTCCTTTTCGACGCACTATCGCCCCATCCAAACGATCTCTTATCTGTTCGACTACTGTATCTGGAATACCGACGCCTACGGCTTTCACCTCACAAACCTTCTGCTCCATGCGACCAGCGGAGTGCTCCTTTTCCTGCTCGCGCGAAAAATTCTGGCGTCTCTCTGGTTTCGTAATGTTCCTCTGGCCGTCCGCGATCGGGCGCAAAAACGTCTGCGAGGGATTTCTCTGGCCGCCTTCCTCATCGCGCTTCTTTGGAGCGTCCACCCAGTCCACAGCGCCGCGGTTGATTACATCTCGGGCCGCGCTGACAGCCTCGCTTTCCTCTTTGCCGCCGCAGGTTGGTTGCTGATCTTTCGGGGGCGGACTCGAAAAGGAGCGGCCGGTCGCTGGTTTTGTTTCGGTCTGGCCGCGGCCGCGGGGCTGGTAGCGCTTCTCTCTCGTGAGATTGCCTGCGTTTGGGTCGCCCTCTTTCTCGGGCATTTGGTCATTGTTGAACGGACTGTTGGCCGAAGGGCGAAGATCGTCGCCGTTACCGTGTGTTTGCTCTTGATAGGTATTTATGCCGGTTGCCGCCAGCTTCCGGCGGCCCGCTCTCGGACACCGGCGAGTGATGGCCCGCCCGCCGCGGTACGGGTCGCGCTCATGGCCCGTTCCCTCGGCGATTACACGCGGCTCCTGGTCTACCCGGGCAACCTTTACATGGAACGGACGGTTTTGGACCCGGCCAGCTCCAAAGGTAACGCCGGCTGGCGAAGTGCAATCGGACTCGAATATCTCTCGCTTCTCGGACTTGGTACGCTCGCAATCCTGGGCGCGGGTTGCTTCCATCGCGGCCGGGGTCAGGCATTTCGAATTTTTGGTGTGGCCTGGTTCTTTGCCGGTTATTTGCCGATTTCGAATCTCATTCCGCTCAATGCCACCGTGGCGGAGCATTGGCTCTATCTCCCCAGCGTCGGCTTTTTAATTTTCCTGGCGGGATGCGTCATCGACCTGCCGCTCCGCTTCCGGCGAGCGTCCGTCGCCTTCGCTTGCCTTGCTCTGGTTGGCCTCAGCGCTCGCAGCATGGTGCGCAGCACGGACTGGGCGGATGAGGAAACCTTCTATACCCGGACAGTTAAGTCGGGCGGTTCAAGCGTCCGCGCCGCAGTTAACCTTGCGGAGATTTATTCTCAGCGGGGCGATACGGCGGCGGCGGAACGTCTCTTTCGCCTTGTGCTGGAATTGACGCCTGATCATCCCATGGCCCGCAACAATCTCGCCAACGCTTTGGACAAGCAGGGACGCAAGGCTGAGGCTCAGGACCTGTTTGATTCCTCCGCGAAAGCGGCGGTCGAGACCCGGAAGGACTATCCGGGCACCTGGGTTGCGGCGATCAATCTCGCCAGAATCAAGCGGGCCCAGGGAGATTTCGCTGGAGCCATGAGGCTGCTGGACCAGGCACGCCTCGATTACCCCGAGGTATGGGAGGTCATTCGCTGTCAGGCAGAGGTTCTTCGGGTGGCTCAACAAGCGGAGGCCGCCGGGCGATTGGTGGAAAATTTTGCGACAAAGAATTGGTGGCACTACGAGGCTTCCGTCGCGCTCGGCCGATTGTATGCTGCGCAAGGGGATGCCGATCGCGCCACCGCTGCCTGGCGGCATGCCAGCCGTCTCGATGTCCACGATGCCGAGTCGCTCAACCTGATCGCCGGCGTTCGGCTCCGCCAAAATCGTCTCGACGAGGCTTTCCAGATCCAGCAGCGCGCGGTCGCCCGGCAACCGGATGAGCCTCGGCAATATCGGATGCTCTCCGAAATCTTGACGAAGATGGGCAGAACGGATGAAGCGCGCGCGGCGCTGGCCCAGGTTTCGCAGATGGAGGCGTTCGCGAAAACCGAGTCGCGGATCAATTAGGACGAATCTGGACGCCGATCGAGCCTTCTTTGTTTCACTTCTCCGATGAGCGAAACCGAACTCTCCGGCTCCCGAACGAGCACCTTCCGCCGGTTGCTCGATTACGGCGAGCAATCTTGGATACGGTGTTTCCTCCTTTTCATCTTCGGGGTGGCGGCCCGTTTTCCGGCGCTTCAGGGACAACTGGTCTGGGATGATACCTGGCTCGTCCGGGACAATCCGTTTATTAAGAGCGCGCTGCTTATTCCGGAATCATTCCGGCACTTCCTTTCTCTCGACACTCCCTCGTCGCACTACCGTCCGGTGCAAAATATCTCCTATTTTTTTGATTACCTTATCTGGAATGCCGACCCGTACGGCTATCATCTCTCGAACCTTTTCTGGCACGTCGGCAGCGGCATCCTCCTTTATTTTTTGCTGCTGCGTTTGCTCGAGCCGTTCCGCCAACATTTCGCTAACGAGAGCCGCAGACTCTTGTCCGCGGCCGCGTTTTTTGTGGCCTTGCTCTGGATCGTACATCCGGTGCATAGCGCCGCCGTCGATTACATCTCGGGTCGGGCCGACAGTCTGGTATTCTTCTTCGCCTGCGGAGCCTGGCTTCTTTATCTGCGGGCGCGGCGGGTCGATTCATCTTCGGGGCGATTTGCGCTCTACTTGAGCGCGGCCACTTCGGCTTTACTGGCTCTTTGTTCGCGCGAAACCGCCTGCATCTGGGTGCTCCTGTTCCTGGTTCACCTTTTTGCTTTCGACAGCCTTTCGAGCCGGCGCGCGAAGTTCGTCGCGCTGGCGGCCTGTCTTTGCCTGGTGGGATTTTATGCAGGGTTACGGCAGTTGCCGGCGCGCACGCCTCATCCGGTGACGGCTTCCACTTCTTCGACGCTCCATGTCCGCGGAACGCTGATGTTGCGGGCGCTGGGTGATTACAGCCGGCTCATGCTCTTCCCCTCGAACCTCCATGTCGAACGAACCGTGGAACGGCCTCGGGCTATGCCTGGCAACTCGGGTTGGCGGAGCACAATCACACATGAATTTCTCTCCATCCTTGGAATTCTCGCGACCGCTGCGCTGCTGTATGGCGCGTCTCGCCGCGGAAAAGCACGACCGATCCGGATCTTTGGGGCGGCTTGGTTCGTCCTCGCGTTCCTTCCCATCTCCAATCTCTTCGAGCTCAACGCGACGGTGGCGGAGCACTGGCTTTATCTGCCCAGCGTCGGGTTCCTGATCTTCCTCGTTGGCTGCTGTCTGGAGTTGCCGGCCCGCCACCGAAGCATTCTTGTCGCTGTCGGCTGCCTGGCGGTGTTAGGGCTCAGCGCGCGAAGTTTTGTCCGCAGCGGCGATTGGTTGAATTCCGAAACGTTTTATCGCCACGCGCTTGGCGCCGGCGCGGCCAAGACCAGGATGGCCTTGAATCTTGGCCAGATTTACGCGCAGCGGGGCGATTACGCCAAGGCTGAACCGCTCCTGCGGAAAGTCGTGGCCATGAATCCCGATTATCCCGCGGCGCAGAACGCGCTCGGACATTTGCTGCTGAGCCAGGGCAAGCGGGACGAAGCCGAGAAAGTATTCGCTCTTGCGACGGGGCTGATGGCCGAAGCAGGTCCAGACCGGCAACGGAGCCCGAGCGCGGCGTTGAACACCGCGATCATGCATTACAACGACCGCGACCTGGCCGCCGCATTAACCGTCTTGCAAGAAGCCCGGGCCGAGTTTCCGGGCAACTGGCGGCTGATCAAACTTGAAGCAGAAGTGTTGCAGGCCGCGCAACGAAACGGCGAGGCGTTCGCTCTGCTCCAGGAATTTGCGGACGCGAATTGGTGGCATTCTCCGGCCGCGATAGCCCTCGGCCGGCTTCACCTCGAGGCGGGCCGTTTTGTGGAGGCGGCGGCCGCCTTCCGCCACGCC
>CAWKCU010000006.1:0-324655 GCA_963848215.1 uncultured Verrucomicrobiae bacterium
TGGTCGGCGGAAACCTTGTCGCCCGGCTGGACCTTGATGGAAACGATCGTTGCCTCGGCCATCGATTCGCCGAGCTGCGGCATGGTGATAGGAACTTGTGGCATAAAATTATTCGGCCAGAACCTGGCGCGCCTTTTCCGCGATCGTCTTCGCGTTGGGTCGATGTTCGCTCCAGAGATTCGGATGATATGGAATCGGCGTGTCTTTGGCATTGATGCGCGCCGGCGCGGCATCGAGCAGATGAAACCCTTCCGTCGTGACGCGCGCGATCACTTCCGCCGTCACGCCGCCCCAGGGAAACGCTTCGCCCACGCACAGCAACCGTCCCGTGCGCGCGACGGAAGCCAGGACCGTGTCGGTATCGAGCGGCTTGACCGATCGCAGATCGACCACTTCGATTTCGATGCCATCCGCGCTGAACTGCTGCGCCACGGCAAGCGCTTCATGCACCATCGCGCTATTGGTCACGATGCTGAGATCGCGGCCCGGCCGGACGATTCGCGCTCGGCCGATCGGCAATTTCTCCTTCGGAAGCGCGTCCGCCTTGAGGTGGTAATAGAGATATTTGTGCTCGCAGTAGATGACCGGATCGTCGATCGCGACCGCGTCGATCAACATGGTGTAGGCGTCTTCGACCGTCGCCGGCGTCAGCACGACCAGTCCGGGATAATGCGAGTAGATCCCTTCCATGCTCTGGCTGTGAAAGGGCCCGCTCCCTTTCGTTCCGCCCGAGGGGAGGCGAACCGTGATCGGGCAGGGGGTTTGCGTGCGCCAATACTGCGTGCCGGCGTTGTTGAGAATCTGGTTGAGCGCGATGCTCGAGAAATCGGCGAACTGCATCTCGACGATCGGCCGCATCCCTTCCATGGCCGCACCGATCGCGGTGCCGACCATCGCATCTTCGCTGATCGGCGTGTTCAGAACGCGCCCGGGAAATTGTTCCGCCAAACCTTTCGTCGCCTTGAAAGCGCCGCCGAACTTTCCGGCGATGTCCTGGCCGTAGATGAAGACGCGGGGATCTTCGCGAAGAAGATGAGTCTGCGCTTCGCGGATCGCTTCGAGGTAAGTGACGCATCAAATCGAAATTCGAACCGAAATTCGAATCGAATAAAGAATGCGACGCGCCGAATTTGGCATTCGGATTGAATTTGTTTCGAGTTTCGATCTGAGATTCTACTCGGCTGGTCGACCAGTTCGCGCACTGAGACCGCGCACCAATCCTCTTCGCTTCCTACCGGCACGTCTTCCTGCTGCGCAATCGAGACCGCTTCATCGACTTCTGCGGCGAGCTCGGCTCGCATCTGTTGCAAGCTTTCGCGATCCATCAGCTCGTGTTCGAGGATGAATTGCTCAGTGCGTTGCAACACATCCTGGGCGAATGGCTCGCGGCGAATGTCGTCGGTCACGTAGCTGGCGTCGTCGTGCTCGCCGTGGCCGGCGAGACGCAAAGTCGAGGCGACGACCAGCTGCGGCGGACGCGCCGGCACGCGCCCGCTTGATGGCGCCGCCGATAACTTCGAGGCACTGCGCCAGGTCGGTGCCGTCGACCGAGCTGCCTTCGTAACCGTAGCCTTTCGCCCGATCCACCAGATCCTCACAGCCGAACTGGCGATCGTTCGGCGTCGAGTAGGCGTAATGATTGTTGGTCGCGACCATGACCAGCGGCACACGCTCGACCGCGGCGATGTTCATCCCTTCGTGCGTCGCGCCAGTCTGCATGCCGCCTTCGCCGATGGTGGTCAGCCCCACAAAACCTTTCTCGCCCTTCATTCGCTTGGCGAGCAATTTGCCGACAACGACCGAAACCATCGCGCCCAGATGGCTGATCATCGCGAGCTGGCCGGTGCTCGGGCAGCCGCGATGAATATTTCCGTCGCGTCCGCGCATCGGGCCGCTTCGCGAACCAAGATACGTCCGGGCCACATCGACCAGCGGCTCGCCAAACGCCGAGCGCCCCGCCTGATCGCGAATGAGCGGGGCAAAGACATCGCCCGGCTGCAAAAAGAGGCCGCAAGCCACGCTCACCGCTTCCTGGCCTTTCCCAAGATAAACGCCGCCCGTGATCAAACCGCCGCGATAAAGGCTGGCCAGCTTCTCTTCGAAAATCCGCGTCTGGAGCATGATGCGGAACGCCTCGAGATATTTCTCGTGCGGCGCAGTTTTCGAAGAGGAAGCGCCGCGTTCGGCGGTTTGAAGCATCTCCGATTTAGCCATTGAGCCGAAACCGGCGCAAAGTGTTTTTTGCTAGACGGAGGGATTCACTGCTGTAGCCACGGCCACTATGTCGCCGTGCACGCGTATGACGCGCCGACTGAGCGGCGCGGCTACAGCGCGTTATCGTCGAGCGGCGACGTCGCGCCGATGCTCTTCCGCTTCGCCGGCCATGGCGAACTGACCCTGGCGCGGCGTTTCATGCACCTTCGAACCGTTGCCATTGCCATTCGATGACGTCCGCCGCAGCTCTCCGTCGCTGCCCTTTTCGGCGGAGAGTCTCATCCCGACCAGCTTACTCACGCCGCGCTCTTCCATGGTCACGCCATAAAGGATGTCCGCTTTGGCGATCGTGCGCTTGTTGTGGGTGATGATGATGAACTGGCTCTGCGAAACGAACCGGTCGAGCACTTTGATGAAGCGATTGATGTTGCTCTCGTCCAACGGCGCATCCATTTCGTCGAGAATGCAGAACGGGCTCGGCCGGACCATGTAGATGGCGAAGAGAAGCGCGACGGCCGTCATGGTGCGTTCGCCGCCGGAAAGCAGCGACACGCTCTGGAGCTGTTTGCCTGGCGGCCGCGCGGTGATCTCGATGCCGCAATTGAGCGGATCGTTTTCATCCTGGAGCGAGAGGTCGGCCTTCCCGCCGCCGAACATCTCGGCGAACATTTCGCTGAAGTTGATCCGCACTTGCGCGAAGGTTTCCGCGAAAAGTTTTTGGGTGGTGCTGTTGATGCGAGTGATCACGTCGAGCACTTCCCGGCGCGCGGCGATCAGGTCGTTGTTTTGGTTTTCGAGAAAACGGTAGCGCTCTTCGAGCTCGTCGTATTCGTGGACCGCATCGAGGTTAACCGGGCCCATGTTGTCGAGCTGGCGGGTGAGATCGGCGATGATCTGCTCGAGGTTTTCGCTTTCCTGGTGGATCGGCCGCTCCGCGGGCGATGCCGAAATTGTCGCGGCTTCGCCGCCATTAATGTCATCGACCCCGAAAGCATTCGGGGTCGATCCGCCGGCGCGCCGCTTCGTCACGACACTCAGGGTTTTCTGAAACGCGAACAGATCCGTCGTGAACGCGCGCAGATCGATCTGATAACGCCGCGTCACATGTTCGACCAGATTCTCGATGCGCAGTTGCAGCTGCGTTTGGCGGACTTCTTCTTTGCCGCGCAGATCGCGAAGGTCGTTCAACGAATCGCGCAGACCGCGCAGTTGAGCTTCCTGTTCGGTGACGATCGCCAGACGCGCGCCTCGTTCCTGCCCGAGCGCCGCGGCGTTTTGTTCCGCCGCCTCCAACTCGGAGGCATGCGCCGCGATTTTCCCTTCGGCTTCCTGGGATTCGCCGGCCTGGCGGGCGAGCCGGCCCTGATAGGTCGCGATATCGCCCCGTCGCGCCGCGACGAGATCGGCCAGCTCCGCTTCGCGCGCGGCCATCGGCGCGCGGTGGTGCACCAAACTTTCGTGTCGCTGCCGTTCGGTGGCGACGGCCAGACGCAGCTCGCTCAAGTTTCTCCGCGGCCTCTTCTTCCCGGGCCCGCGCATTCTCGCGCGCCTGTTCCGCGGCGACCTGGCGGCCTTGCTCCTCTTCGAAAGTTCGGCGATCCGCTTCCAGTTCTGCGTTCCAGTTGGGCGAGGCGTTCGTCCGCGCTTTGCACCTGTTGCTCGAGCGTGGCTTTCTCGCTTTCCAGTTGGGCCAATTTGCGTTCTTCGTCCCCAACCGCGCGCTCGGCTGAAAGGATCTCAAGGCCAGTTTGCGCGGATTTCTCGTGCGCGCTGGCATGGCCGTGTCGCGCTTCCTCCAGCGCAGCGCTGGCGGACTCGAGCTGCTCGTTCGCCTGATCGCGCGCGTCGACGGAGCGGGTTCGCTCGGCCTCCAGCCCCTCGCATTCCTGCTCCAGGCGCGTGACAATCGCCTTTCGTCCCAGGAGCGAATCGCTCGCGGCGTTCGCCGTTCCGCCAAAGATGATTCCCTCCCGGGAAATGAATTCGCCCCGCAGCGTCGCGAACTGAAGATCGGGCGCGCGACGTTTCAATTCCACCGCCCTCGCGAGATCAGGAACAATGGCGACATCGGAAAGAAGTTGCCTGACAAGCGGCGCGATCTCTTCCGGCGCGTCGACTTTGTCCCTGGCCCAGGCCAGAGCCCCCTCCGGAAGGTTCGATGGCGACTGAGCTCGCGGAATTCGCGGCCAGCCCCGGGATCGCGAGCGCGGCTTGCCCCAATTTTCCGTCCACCAGCTTTCCGGAAAATCTCCGCGGCCAAAGCGGTCTCGCGCAGGACTACCGCATGCATGTTTCGGCCGAAGGCAGCTTCGAGCGCGGGAACAAACTCCGGTTCAACATTCAGGCTGGCCACGAGCGCGCCGGCGATCGCCGGCCGGATTCGTTCCGGATCATCGAGCCCTTTCAGGACCGCCTGCGAACCCTTCTCGAGTCCTTCGCCTTCTTCGGTCATTTGGCGAAGCACTTCGAGGCGGGCCTGTTTCTCCGCGCTCAAGCGCTCCAGCCGCGCAATTTCCTTTTCGGCATTGGCGACGGCCGCCTGGTTTTGCTGCAAGCGCTCTTCGGCCTGGCGCAAATTCTCTTTCCGCTCTTCCGCGGTCCGCCGCTCCGCTTCCAGCGCAGCGCGCGCCGCGGCGAGGTTCGCGCGGGCTTCTTCCAAATGGCGCGTTTCATCAGCCAGCAGGCGCGTCAGCTCGGTGATCCGGGCGGAGGTCGCGTCGCGGCGGGCGGTGATTCCGGCCAAATCATTCTGCAAGGTTCGCAGTCCGATTTTCGAGTTTCGAGAGCGAAAGCTGCAGCGCCTGGAGTTCCTCTTCCTTTTGCACGCGCTCGCTCCGCGCGGCGCGCAACGTCTCGGTCAATTGCTCGACTTCGCTTTCCTTGGTCGCCAGGAGCTGGTTCGTGCGGGCGATGAGCGCGTCGGCTTCCTGAAGCTGCGTCGCCTGTTCGCTGCGCTTGGCTTCCGCGGCGGCAATGTCGTTTTCGTAACGCTCGATCAGCTCGCTGAGTTCCTGCGAGCGTTGCTGATTGAATTCGATCCGATTCCGCAAACCGGCCATCTCGCTCTGCAAGCGCTGCACTTCCGCGCGCGCATCGCCGATTTCGCCATCGATCTCATCCAGGTTCCGCCGTTTCTCGGCCAACGCGTTTTCGCTCGCCTCGATTTTCGAATGAGCGGCCTGTTCCGCTTCCTGAAGTCGAACCACTTCAGCCCGGCCACGCTCCGTCTCCGCTTCCAGCTCGTCGAGCTGCCGGCGCGAGTGATGCGTATCGAGCACTTGCAGATCGGCCAGCAACGTCTGATAGCGGCGCGCCTTTCCCGCCTGACGCTGGAGCGAACCGATCTGGCGTTTTACTTCCTTAATGATGTCGCCGATGCGCAGAAGGTTCGCCTCGGTCGCCTCCAGTTTCCGGAGCGCTTCCTTCTTCTGCGTCTTGTATTTGGTGATGCCGGCCGCTTCCTCGAAGACCGTCCGGCGATCCTCGGGCCGCGAGCTGAGAATCAAATCGATCTTGCCCTGCTCCATGATCGAGTAGGCGCTGCGGCCCACGCCGGTGTCGGCGAAAAGCGCCTGGATGTCGCGCAACCGGCAGACCGTCTTGTTAAGCAGGTATTCCGAATTTCCGTCGCGATAGACCCGCCGCGTCACGCGGACATCGTGCCAGTCCACGCCCAGCTCGCTCCCGCAATTCGTAAAGGTCAGCGAGACTTCGCCGAATCCGACCGGTTTGCGCGTCTCGGTGCCATTGAAAATGACGTCCGCCATTTCGCCGCCGCGCAAAGCCTTGGCCGATTGCTCGCCGAGGACCCAGCGGACGGCGTCGAGGACGTTCGACTTTCCGCAGCCGTTGGGCCCGACGATGGCGGTGACGCCCTCGTGAAATTCGAAGACGGTTTTATCGGCGAACGATTTGAAGCCGATCAGTTCGAGCGAATGAAGATGCATGAAAATAGAGGCGGTAACGCCGGTAACGTTGCTTACGACAAAGGCCGACCGCTGACAAGCCTTTTCCTACAATTGGCAGGGGTGGGGCCGCGCCCGGCCACACTATATGGTGGCCTGCCGCATTGCGGCTCTACCCTACCGGGGCTCCCTTGGCCAGCACGAACGTCGCACCGCAAAAGAGCAACGATGCCACGACCAGGCAGGTCGCCGGTGATCATGAATTCATCTTTCGTCGCATGCGCCAGAACCCAGATGATGAAAATGATCCCCGCCAGCGGAATCGACGCTGGCGCCGCGGGAACTTGAAGGGCGGGCCGTCGCTGCGGACGTCGCGGCGATTCAATTCCAGCGCGGCGAGACAGCAAAGGATGTAGAGCAGCAGCACCGCCATGTTGGAAAGGATGGCGAGTCTTTGAAAGCCCGAGCTGAAGGAGAGCCCGAACGCGATTGCCGCATAGGTAATGATCGCGACATCCGGCGTGCGGAAACGCGGGTGCACGTGCGCAAACCATTTCGGGAGGAAGCCATCGCGGCCGAACGCGAAGAGGATGCGCGGCGAGCTGAGAATATCGCTGGTCGTCCAGCCGAAGGCGGAAACGGCCAGCCCTACCAGCATCAGGGTGCGGCCCGCGTTTCCAAGAAAACGGGAAGCGGTTTCCGCCAGGGCCGTTTCTCCATACTGCCCCAGCTCGCTCCCGAGAACGCCGAGCGCCACGAGCTGGATCATGATGTAGAGAAAGGTGGTGATTCCCAGCGCCGTGAAAATCGCGCGCGGGACCGTGCGCGCGGGATTCTTGACTTCCCCGCTCGGCACGAGCGCGACTTCGACGCCGACGAAGGCGAAGAGCAGCGTGAGAACACTTCGCCCGAGCACGTCACCTTCCGGCCAGCCGGGCCAGGCCAGCGCTTCCGGCCGGATGAAAAAAATTCCGGCGACGATGAAAATGATCAAGGGCGCCAGCTTGATCAGACGTGATGGTTTCGACCGCGCGCGAGCCGAAGCGGACGCCGCGAATGTTGATCGAGACCAGGAACAGCAGGACGCAACAAGATGATGGCCGCGCGGCCGAGTTGGCTGTGGAAGATGGGAATCAATTCCCCGATGGACGTCGCCACCAGACCGACAACGCCCGAAATGGCGAGGATCGCGGTGAGGAAATAAAGCACGCCCGCCAGAAAGCCCACGTAGCTGCCAAAGGCGGCTTCGACATAGGCGTAAAGTCCGCCCGTGAGCGAAACGCGGCTGCCCGCCATGGCAAAGCAGGTGACGAACAGGCACATGGCCATCGCGCAAACGACATAGGCGACGGGCGAAGCGGCGCCGAGCTGCAGCGCCACCGCCGCCGGCAACGCGAAAATGCCCGCGCCAATCGTCGCGTTGACGATATTGGCGGTAAGCCCCGGAAGGCCGATGCCGCGGACCAATTGCGCATCGGCATTTCGCGTTGGTTCCGCGGCCATGGCGAGACAGTGGCCGCTCGATGCGATGCCGACAAGCCTTTCGCGAACCGCCCACCCGGAGGGTCCCAAAGTACCGGTAGCCAAAGCCAATGGAGTCGGTTTAGTCTGCCGCCATGCGCGACAGCCATCTCCAAGATTATTATTCTTTCCTGCGATTCCCGAGTGTCTCCACCGACGAACAGTTCCGCGGAAAAGTGGCGGAGTGCGCGCAATGGCTCGTGAACAAATTGCAAAGCATCGGACTCGAGACGCAGCTCGTGCCGACGCCGGGCCATCCTGTGGTTTGGGCGAGGAACAAGCATCAGCCCGGCCGCCGCAGCGTCATGATTTACGGTCACTACGACGTGCAGCCGCCGGATCCGCTCGATCTCTGGGATTCGCCCCCCTTCGAGCCGGTCCTGAAAGACGGTTATGTTTTTGCGCGCGGCTCGACCGATAACAAGGGTCAGATCCTTGTCGCACATCCTTGGGGTTCAGGAAGCGCTGGAGCAGGGCGGCGATCTGCCGGTTAATTTGCATTTCGTCATCGAGGGCGAAGAAGAAATCGGCAGCGGAAATCTCGGGAAATTCCTTACGGACAATCGCGAGGCGCTGCAATGCGACGTCGCGGTGGTTTCCGATACCGGCATGGTCGCGCGCGGCGTGCCGACCTTAAGTTATGGGCTGCGCGGCGTGACTGCGCTCGAGGTTAAAATCACCGGACCAAAGATGGATTTGCACTCCGGGGTGTTCGGCGGCGCGGTTGCGAACCCGATCACGGCGCTGGCTCGCTTGCTGGCGACGCTGCATGACGAAGATGGGCACATCGCCATCGAAGGCTTCTACGACAAGGTCAAGCCGCTGGAAGATTGGGAGCGCAAGGCCTGGCGCGAATTGCCGATCGATGGCGACAAAGCCATCCTCGAGGAGACGGGCGCGCCCGCGCTTTTCGGGGAGAAGGGTTACACGACGCTGGAACGAATTTGGGGACGGCCGACTGCGGAAATCAACGGCATCGGCGGCGGCTACCAGGGCATGGGCACGAAGACCGTGATCGCCAGCCACGCCATGGCCAAGATCACTTTTCGTCTGGTCCCGAACCAGGAGGGGGATGACATTCTGAACCTCGCGACGCGGCATCTGGAAAAACATTTGCCGCCTGGCGTGACGATGGAAATCACGCGCGGCCACAGCGGACCGTGGTATCTGACCGATCCGCATTCGGAGATGGGAAAGGCGGCGCAACGCGCGTTGCGGGAAGCGTTCGGCAAAGAGCCGGCCATGATCCGCGAAGGCGGAAGCATTCCCATCGTCTCGCAGTTTCGCACGCATTCTTGGAGTGGAGACGCTTTTGATGGGTCTGGCTTTGCCTGATTGCCGCGCTCATTCGCCGAACGAAAATTTCTCGCTCGAGAACATGGAGGGCGGCATTCGCCTGAACAAAGCGGTGCTCGCGGAGTTCGCGAAGAAGTAGCGGGATCGACGCGCGAATCATGCAGTCATCCCGAGCCGCGCAGACGGCGAGGGACCTCACAGTGGCTCGGTGAACTCACCCAAGCGAAGCGCGACAATCTTCGCCACACTTTGATCTACGTGGTGACGATGCGGACTTTCGTAACCGTCCCGCGACTGGGAGGTCCCTCGCCGTCTGGCGCGGCTCGGGATGACAACTGCTTTTACCGCACATATTTCTCCTCGCTTGTGCTACGTTCCCGGCTCATGCGAATTCTGTGCGGCGCTTCTTGTCATCGCGTTAGCCACGGGCGCGCCGAGTGCAGGCTCCGGCTGAAGAATCGATCGGCACCAAGCTTAAGAAAATTTTCGCGCCTACGCCTACTCCGGCGCCGCGAAAAAAGAAAAAGTCGACTTCAACCAAGCCCTCGCCGACGCCGAAGCCACGGCTTCGCCTGAGAAATCGCCCTCGCCGAAAAAAAAGGCGACGCCGAGCCCGACGCCGACAGAGAAGCCATCGCCCAGTGTTTCGCCTTCGCCGAAAAAGAAAAAGTCCTCGCCGAGCCCGAGCCCCAGCGCTTCGCCGGAAGTTTCTCCGAGCCCTTCCTCCAAGAAAAAGAAACGCAAGGGTTCGCCAACACCATCGCCATCGCCGTCTCCGTCGCCCACCGAATCACCCTCGCTTTCGCCGAGCCCGAGCGTGACGCCGGAAGCCACCGGAACGCCCAGTCCAGCGCCATCCGCTTCTCCTTCGCCCAAGAAGAAAGGCGCGCCCGCCACGATTTCGGCGGGGGAGATCTCGGGCTACGAAAATTATCCGGAGCAGGTGCGAAAAATAACCGACACCGCGCTCGAGCTCACCACGCGCAACCTGGAATACAAATATGGCTCAGCCGATCCGGCGCAGGGCGGGATGGATTGCTCGGGGTTCGTCTTTTACGTCCTGACCCAAAACGGCGTCCGCGATGTGCCGCGCGATTCCAGCCAGCAATACGTTTGGCTGCGCAAGGCGGGAAACTTCAAGGCGGTCAATAGCCGCAAAGAGGATTCCTTTGAGCTGGACGAGCTGAAGCCCGGGCGACCTTCTTTTTTGGACCGGCACCTACGCCATCGAGCGCGATCCGCCGATCACGCATGCGATGATTTATCTCGGCCGCAAGAAAGGATCCAACCAGCGAATCATGGTGGGCGCGAGTGACGGCCGGACTTACGAAGGCGAATCGCGTTATGGCGTGAGCGTCTTTGATTTCAAGATCCCCAAGCCGGCGAAAACCAATGAGGGAAGAATGAGTCCGAGCTTCATCGGGTACGGGCAGATTCCCGGGTTGTAGCCGTCTTTAAGGATGTGCCGGCGAATCGCCGTTCGTTTGGTGAAGGTGAACACGCTCGGCGGGAAGGTGAGATGACCGCGGCAGTCGCGGGCGGGGTGGACTCGTAGCTGAAATCGCGGTGATGTTTGAACCACGCGAGCGCGAGGAGCAGGAGCACGACGAAGATGATCACGCGCTGTTCGGCGGGCGTCAGAGCAAAAACAGCGAACAGCCGTTTCACTTGCTCGCGTAGGGAATCGGATCCTGCATTCCGGCGCTGCGAAAACCTTCCAGCCTGATCCGGCAGGAATCGCAGGCGCCACAGGCGAGGCCGTCCGCCGTCGGATCGTAGCAACTGTGCGTTAGACGAGAAATCCACTCCGAGTTCGGCGCCTTGCCGGATGATGTCGGCTTTCGACAGAGAGATCAACGGAGCGTGAATTCGAAACCGGGTCCCTTCGACTCCGGCTTTGGTCGCGACCGCGGCCAGTTGTTCGAAGGCCGTAATGAAAGCGGGGCGGCAATCGGGATAACCGCTGTAATCCACGGCGTTCGCCCCGATAAAGATATCTTTCGCGCCCAGCACTTCGCACCAGGCCAGCGCGTAAGAGAGAAAGATCGTGTTCCGGGCCGGGACGTAGGTCGTCGGAATTTCATCCGCGGACTTCGCCTCACGGTTTTTCGGCACGGCGATTTCCTCCGTCAACGCCGATCCGCCGAAAACGCGCAGATCAATCAAAGCGAAGCGATGTTCGCGCGCGCCAAGGGAAGCGGCGACGCGTTTCGCCGCCTCCACTTCAATGCGGTGGCGCTGCCCGTAATCGAACGAGAGCGCATACGGCTCGAAGCCGTCGCGGACGGCAGATGGCCAGCGTGGTCGCGGAATCGAGCCCGCCGCTGACCAGCACCACCGCGCGTTTCATTGTCCAGTCTACTCGCCCGGAAATTCGGCGCGCACGGTTAGCGCGATGCCGCCGCGCGCGGAGAATTCCGCTGTGACGACTTGCCTCCCGCGGGAGCACAGGCGCGCGACGAAATCGTCGAGGATCCGATTCGTGACCGCTTCGTTGAACGCGCGCTCGTTTCGATATGAAGCCAGATAAAATTTCAACGATTTGCTCTCGACGCAGAGTTTGGCGGGGACGTATTCGATCGTGATCTGCGCGAAATCCATCTGGCCGGTTACGGGACAGAGCGACGTGAAATCGGCGGTCTCGAATCGAATCCGGTAATTTCTTTTCGCCGGATTTGGGAAAGTCTCGAGGCGCGCGTCTGCGCGGCGAGGCGGGAAGGCCCGGCTTCGCTCTTGCCGAGCAAGGTCAGGCCGTCGGTTTTGGTTCGTTTTGCCACGGGGAGATTAAACGCGGTCGCGGGGTTTGCTACAAACGCTTTCGATCACGAGCACGATCACGAGCACGAGCACGAGGAGAAGTGTCAATCCGGATGGCGCAACATCGGATCGGCCAGGGCTTTCTCGCGGTCGCCCGGCTTGTTGTAGTTCCAGTAATCGACCTTCAGGCTCCGTTTCATTTTCAGTTTGCTGCCATCGGCCGCGTTCCATTCCCGCAGAAGATGCGGGAAGCGTTCGATCGAGAACTGAAACGATCGGTTCCCGCCGGCATGCTCGACGGCGATGTCGATGGTTCGCTCGGTGGATTTATAGGAAATTTTCGCCGGCTTGAAAGCGAAGGTGTCCTTCTTCGAATTGATCGTAGTGCCGGCGAGCTGGATCTCGAATTCGCCGGTGGGCTTGGCAAAGAAATCGATCGTGCGCACGAGCCAGGGCAGCTCGTCGTAAAAATAGCCATTCGCGGGGAGAGCTGATGTTTTCGTTCCCGCTGGCCATGCCGTCCCAGTAGGTGTGATAATCGTAGGCGAAGCGATCGCCCTCGCGCCGCGCCTGCTTGAAACGTGTTGCCGCAACTGTCGTTGCTCGTGAGCGAGAACTTGAGGAGCTGAGCGTTATCCACGCGCCAGAAGTTCGAGTGCATCTGCTGATAAACATAAAGGCCCGTCGGCACCTGCAGGATCTGGTTCATCTTCAGGACGGGAATGGCGCCGGGCTGGTTTGGGTTGTCCGGCTTGACGAGTTGTTTCGGATCGAACGGCTCGCGCACGAGAATGTGCAGCACTTCGCAAGGGCGGGGGATGCCGTAACGGGCAATCTCGGCGCCGTAGATATTGAACTCAGCCTTGCCGCCCTCCCAGTAACTGCTGTTTTGGAGCAAGGCCGGGGTGAATTGCGCGAGGGCGTTGCCGGCCGCGAAAAGGAAGAACAGAAGCAGGCGGACCATGCTCGAAGCTATGGCATTCGCGGCGAGTGTCGAGGGTTCTGCAATTCGACGTTGGACGTTGGACAGCCTGCCCGCCGTAGCCTTGCGGAGGAGGGTTGGACGTTGGACGTTTCTTCCGAATGGCGAACGAGCAAGAGCAAGAGCAAGAGCGAGCGGGAGTGGCCAATCCGGCCGTGATCGATCTATTCGCGATCGATCAAAAAACCGGCGAGGTGCTTCTCGCGATGCACGAGCCGCGGCCTTGGGATGGCTCGGATGAGCGATTGCACGAACTGCAGGAGAAATTCAACGCCTACGTTTCCTTCCTGCTCGATGGCGAGATGATCGCCGCACACCCTGAACTGGCCGGCAAACCGGCGCGCATCGAACTTCGTTGCGATCACATGCCGGACGATCGCGCGCTCGGCCTGCTCAATCTCATCCACGACCAGATTGCCCTCCAGGACATAAAGATGGAAGTGATCGTGGCGCAGCAAGGGTGCGGAGAAGGCTGCAGCTGCGTGGACTAGCGTCCTCACTGGAGGGACGAGGCGCTGTCGCCGTCCCATTAACGTTTTGAGACGACACGGCGGTCGTCCCTCCAGTGGGTCCTCAGTACTTCAGGAACGAAACGACCGGCGTCGACTCCAGCTTCTGGCGGCCGTGCAAAAACTCCAGTTCGATCAGGAACTGTGCTTCCACCAGCACGCCGCCCATTTTGTTGATCAGCGCAGCGGCGGAAGCCGCTGTGCCGCCGGTGGCGAGGAGATCGTCGATCAAAACAATTCGCTCTCCGCGCTCAATGGCATCGATATGCAGTTCCATTTCGGCCTCGCCGTACTCCAGCGTGTATTTCGCGCTTTGGGTTTTATAGGGCAGCCGCCCTTTTTTGCGAAGCGGCACAAAGCCGATTCCGAGCTGGTAGGCGACCGCCGAGCCGAAAAGAAATCCGCGCGCATCGATTCCGACGATCTTGTCGGCTTCTTTGCCCCGGCATTGCTCGAGAAACGCGTCGATCGACGCGCGAAAAAGCGTGCCATTACTGAGGATCGGCGTGATGTCCTTGAAGATGATCCCCGGCTTCGGAAAATCCGGCACATCCCGCACCGCGGCCCGCAATTGGGCAAGAGATTCGGAACTCATCGCGGGGATGCTAGCGGCTGGCCCGGAAAGGTCAACGACCGCGCACGAAGGCGTTTGACGGACCGCCATTGTCTCTCTCAAGTCAGGCCATGAAACGATTTCTCGCGCTTGCTCTTCTCGCCTCCATCGCACTTTGTCTTCCAGTTCAGGCGCAATCCGGTAAAGGTTCGACGGCCACCCCCGAGGAGAGCATCCGGAGCTTCTACGGTTGGTACGTCACGGCCTTAGTCGCCAATCGCGACCCGATGAAGCAGCGCACGGAGATGAAGCGATTCGCCACCGATCGCTTGGTGAAGGAGATCGACAAGATGAAAAAGGGACCGGAAGGCCTCAACGGCGACTACTTCCTGGACGCGCAGGATTTTGACGAGCAATGGGCGAAGAAGATCTCCGTCTCGAATGTGAAGATCGAGGGGGCAAAGGCGACGGCGCATGTGCTCCTCGATGGTCCGGAGGGAATGCGGAAGAAGCTCGTCGTTCAATTGCTGAATGACGCCGGCTCCTGGAAAATCGACAAGGTCCAGGGCCGGGATGGCGGCGATTAGGGCTTCCGCGCCGAGGTTTGCCAACGGCGAGCGTAACTCCTAAGCTGGGTGCTCCCGATGGATCGCCAGCTCGTTCTTCTTTCCACTCTCTGTTTTTTTATTGCCGTCGCGCACACGTTGTTTGCGTTGCGCGAGGGCGTCTTTCGCCCGGGCCGTTTTAACTTTTTCGCGATCGCAATCGGGTTTGTCCTGCAAACGGCGTTTCTCTGGATTCGCGGGACACGCCCTGGGTCGCTGTCCGATCACGAATCTCTTCGAGGTTTTCATCTTCCTGGCGTGGTCGGTCGCGCTCATTTATTTGCTGATCGGGCCCGCTTATCGGCTGTCGCTCATGGGAGCGTTCACGGCTCCACTGGTTTTCCTGATCCAGACTTTCGCGCTGCTCGCGCCGGTCGACATTCCGCATCGAATCCGGGTGGCTCCAAATCCCTGGCTCGAGTTCCACGCTTCGATGTCGATGATCGCGTACGGGGCGTTCGCTCTCGCCTGCGTGGCGGGCGTCATGTACCTGGTGCAGGAGCGGCAACTGAAGACGCATCAGTTGCATTCGTTTTTTTATCATCTGCCGCCGCTCGCGAGTCTCTTCGCCGCGATCACCCGGCTGCTTTGGCTTGGCTTCGCGCTCTATACCGCCGGCCTCGTCAGCGGATTCTTTACCGGCGGGCCGTTGCCGCGGGTGAAAATGATTTGCGCCTTTGCGATCTGGGTTTTCTACGGCGCGATCCTGCAGGGGCGGCATTTACACCGGCTGGCGCCGAAACGGATCGCCACCCTTTGCGTTCTCGCCTTTAGCGCCGCGGTCTCCGTCCTCTGGGCGATCAACTTCGTCTCGCAGCCCCGCCCGATGTGATGAACCTCTTTTGCCTCGGAATCAGCCATCACACCGCAAATGTCGAAACGCGGGAGCGCTATGCCGGAACGGACCCGGGGAAAGCCGTTGCGAGAGGAGACCGGATGCACCGAAGTTTTAGTCCTCGAGACGTGCAATCGTGTCGAGATTTACGGTTCCGCGAAGCGGCCGGTGGGGACGGATGAAATTCTCCGTTGTCTGCAAAACAGCCGCGGCGCCGGTGAAATCGAGAACGCCGAGGCGTTTTATCGCTATGACGGGGAAGCCTGCGCGAAGCATCTCTTTCGCGTCGTCGCGGGGCTCGACTCGATGGTGATCGGCGAAACCGAAGTCCTGGGCCAGGTGAAGAAGGCTTACGGCCACGCGCGGGAATCAGGGAGCGCGGGGCCGCTGTTGCACCGGCTTTTTCAGCGCGCCTTCCGCGTGGCCAAGCAGGTGCGCAGCAATACCGAGATCACGCGCGGCGCGGTGTCGGTGGGATCGGTGGCGGTGGAGCTCGCGGTGAAGATTTTCGGCGATTTGAGCAAACGCAGCGTCCTTATCCTCGGCGCGGGCGAGACAAGCGAACGCACCGCGCGCGCGTTGAGCTCGCGGGGCGTGACCGACATTCGCGTGAGCAACCGATCGCTCGAGCGCGCGGAAAATCTGGCCAGCTCTCGTGCAGGGCCGCGCGGTTCCTTTTCAAGAATGGACGACGCAATGCCGTGAGATCGACATTTTGATTTCTTCAACTTCCGCGGATGAGCCGCTTCTGACGCCCGCCATCCTGGCGCCCATGATCCGAGGCCGGGCTGACCGGCCGCTCTTCATCATCGATATCGCGGTGCCGCGCGATGTGGCGCCGGAAGTGAATGAGATGGATGGCGTCTATCTTTACGACATCGATTCGCTTCAATCGATCGCCGAGCAATCGCTGGCCATGCGCCGCCAGCAGGTCGCGGCCGGGGAAAAGATCATCGCGGAACATGTCTCTGATTTTTGCGCACGCTTTGGCGAGAGACACCGATAATCCGCCGCCGCCCCTTGCGCCGCGTGTCCTGGATGATGCCGCGATGCGCGCTTCCGAACTGTAGGCGCCTGAGCGCGTGGAGAAGATCATCTCTTGGTTCGCGCGGCAGCGAGCTCGCGCGCAGGCAAACGGCAATGGCGGCGGAGTCGCTGAAGCAGAGCCTGGCCCGAGTTGGAGACGGCGGTCGAAATCATCAAGACCCAGGGCGACGAGCGGACGGCGGAGCCGGTGGATCCGCGCGCGGGCCGGAAAGGTTTGTTCACGGGCGAGATCGAGCGGGCCTTGTTGGCCGGCGAGATCGACCTGGCCGTCCATAGCGCGAAGGATTTGCCGAGCGAGGCGACTGCCAGGCTTAGAGGTGGCAGGCGTATTGGAGCGCGCGGCGGTTGATGATGTTTTGATCAGCAAGCAGCCGGGAGGGATTGCTCTTCGGCCGAAAGCGGTTGTCGCCACTGGAAGTGTGCGGCGGCAGTATCAGCTGCGTTACAAACAAGCCTGGCATCGAAGTGGTCGATCTGAGGGGGAATGTGCCGACGCGTTTGCGCAAGCTCGTGACCGGCGACTGGGATGCCATCGTGCTGGCGCGAGCCGGGGTGGAACGATTGGGCCACGATTTGGCGCACGGTTCCTTCGAGTTCGAAGGGACTCGCCTTCATGCGCATGTTCTCGCGCCGGACGATTTTCTTCCTGCAGGAGGCCAGGGTGTGATCGCCCTGCAAATCCGAAGCGATGACGACAACGCCAGAAGGATTGTCCGCGCGATCACCGATAGCGAAACGCTTTTGTGTTTGGAGGCGGAGCGCGAGTTCCTTCGTTTACTTCAGGGCGATTGCGGATCGCCCGTCGGCGTGCTGGCCACGATTTCGGGCTCGGTCATGACAGTGCGCGCACAGGTTTTCGAGCCGCCGCGGATTGAACCGCGCGTTGCCCGCGTGGAAGGTGAGGCCTCCTCTGCGAAAGAATTGGCGAGGGAATTATGGGAGGCGATTAATGGCTGAGGCAGTGAAGAAAGGAAAATGTTTCCTGGTCGGGGCCGGGACCGGGCGATCTCGGTCTGGTGACACTACGGGCGAAGGAATGCATCGAGCAGGCTGAGGTGATTGTTTATGATTACCTCTGTAACCCGGAGATGTTGCGCTGGGCTGCGGAGAACACCGAGCTGGTTTTTGCCGGAAAGAAGGCGGGCGCACATACGCTCACGCAGGATGAAATCAACGTGCTCCTCGTCGAGAAAACGCGGGAGGGAAAACAAGTAGTCCGGCTCAAAGGCGGCGATCCGTTTTTATTCGGCCGAGGCGGGGAGGAGGCAGAGGCGCTGGCGGCTGCCGGACTGCCTTTCGCGATCGTTCCCGGCGTCACTTCGGCGATTGCCGGACCGGCTTACGCCGGAATTCCGGTGACGCATCGAGGGAAGAATTCGCATGTCACTTTTTTCACCGGGCATGAGGACCCGGAAAAGTCCGAGAGCTCAATCGATTTCAAGGCGTTAGCGCAACTGGGCGGCACGCAGGTGATGCTGATGGGCGTCGAGCGGATTGAGTCGATCGCGCGCGAGATGCTGGCGAACGGGATGCGCAAAGATTTGCCGGTGGCGCTGATTCGTTGGGCCACAACCGGGCGGCAGGAAACGCTGGTCGGAACGCTCGAGAACATCGCGCGACGAGTCGCCGAGGAGGAGTTTGCTCCGCCGGCCATCGCCGTTTTCGGGGACGTGGTCGACTTGCGTGAAGAAGTTGAATTGGTTCGAAGATCGCCCACTCTCCGGCAAGCGAATCGTCGTCACGCGGACGCGTTCCCAAGCGGGAGCGCTGAGCGAGCAGTTGCGCGGGCTGGGCGCGGACGTGATTGAGCTGCCGACGATCCGAATCGAGCCGCCGACCGATCTGCGCGCGTTTGCCGAGTTGGTGCAGGATGCGCATGCCTACGATTGGATCGTCTTCACCAGCCCGAACGGTGTGACCGCCTTTTTCGAGCTCTTCTATAAACTCTATGACGACGCCCGCGAGATCGGTGGGGCGCGCATCGCGGCGATCGGACCGGCGACGGCCCAGCGGCTCAAGGAATTCCACATGCACGTAGATCTGCAACCCGACGAATTCGTCGCCGAAGCTCTCGCGCGCGAGTTCCGAAAGCAGGGCGACATCGAAAACCTGCGCATTCTTTTGGCTCGCGCGGAGAAGGCGCGGGATTTGCTACCGAGGGAGCTGTCGGCTTTGGGAGCTATTGTGGATGAAGGTTTCGCCTACCGCACGGTCCCCGAGACGCGCGACGATATCGGCGCGCGGCGCCGGCTATTGGAGGAAGGCGCAGATCTGATCACGTTTACCAGTTCATCCACAGTCGAAAATTTCCTGGCGCTCGGCCTGCCGTGGCCGGCGAACATGCAGGTCGCGAGCATCGGACCAGTCACCTCCAAGACGGCGCGCGAACGCGGCTTGGAAGTGGCGATCGAAGCGCGCCGGCATGACATTCCCGGACTGGTCGAAGCAATCCGTAAGTTTTTTTCCAAGCAAAACTGACCAATGAAGATGCCGATGGAAATCAAAATCACCGACGAATTCGCGTCGGCGATGCAGCAATTGAGCGCCGAAGCAGAGAAGATCATCCCGGACGATGCGGCGGATGAAGGAAACAGCGGCGAACAGTTTGCCCAAATCCTGGAAGAATTTCGCTCACTGAACGGGCGGATGACGTCATTTGAAAAGACCGTGCTCAGCCGGCTGGAAAAGCTGGAAAGCGCGGAAAAGACCGACCTCGCCGCGCAGCTCGGAAAGATGGACGAGCACATGGTCGCGCTCCGGAATACAGAAACGGTGAACCAGCGGCTGTTCGATTCGTTGCACGAGGAGCTGATCAAGTATCGCGATAACTTCCTGCACGAATCGCTGCAAAAGCCTTTCATCCGCGATCTGGTCATCCTGTTCGACGATTTGAGCGGTCTCCTGGCCCAGATTGAAACGGCTGGCGAAGCGAGCGGCGGCAAACGCGGCGCGCTGGGGCAATGGCGCGACAATCTGGAGAACGCGATCCATTCGCTGACCGAGATCCTGCACCGGATGGAAGTGAGCGAGATCGAGCCGAAAGAGAAGGTAGACAGGGCTTTGCATCGCGTGGTGAGCTTCGAGCCGGCGGATTACGCGGAAGAGGATGGCCAAATCGTGATGCGGGTGAAGCGCGGATTCCTGTGGCGGGACCAGGTTTTGCGGCCGGAAGAAGTAGTCGCGAAGCGGTTCGGTTAACCGGGCGACAGGCGATCCCCGTTTTTCGCCGGAATAACGCAGAATTGCCTCCCGCCGGGGGCATGGAAATTGCAACTACGCAGGGTGCGTAACCGGCATTTGCCGTTCACGTCAGTTTATTCAACCACACTCATGACGCGAAGAAAAGTAGTCGGAATCGACCTCGGAACGACGTTCTGCGCCGTTGCGCACATCGATCTGTACGGCAAGCCGCAGATCATCCCGAACTCGGAGAGCGAACGCCTCACGCCCTCGGTGGTTCTCTTCGATGGTCCGAGCGTGATCGTCGGCACCCTGGCGAAAAACAACTCCGTGGCCGAGGCGGAACGGATCGTCGATTTCGTGAAACGCGAGATGGGCAAGCCGAAGGAGCAATTTCATCGCGAATTCGACGGCGAAGATCTATTCGGCTGAGGAACTCTCCGCGCTGATCCTTCGGAAGCTTAAGGCCGACGCGGAAAAGTATCTCAAGGAACCGGTGACAGATGCGGTCATTACCGTGCCGGCTTACTTCAACGACGCCGAGCGCACGGCGACCATCACGGCCGGGCAACTGGCCGGGCTAAACGTGCTCCAGATCATCAACGAACCGACCGCCGCGGCGGTTGCTTATGGCCTGGACAAACTCGATGAGGACCAGACGGTTTTCGTTTTCGATTTAGGCGGCGGCACCTTCGACGTTACGATCATGCGGATCGAGGGGCAGGGAATCCAGATGCTCGCGACAAACGGAGACCACCGGCTCGGCGGCAAGGATTGGGACGACGTGATCGTCAATCACGTAGCCGAGGAATTCGACCGCGCGCATGGCGAGAATCCGCTGCTCGATCTGCAAAGCTACCAGGACCTGCAAAGCCGCGCGCTCGCGGCGAAAATCCAGCTTTCGAGCCGGCCTCGCACGGCGATCGTGCACAGCCATAACGGCAAGAGCGTCAAAGTTGAGCTGACCCGGGAAGATTTCGAACTGAAAACGCGCCATCTCGTCGAGAAGTGCAAGACGATTTGCGAGATGGTCTTGCAGGAAGCCAAGATGGAGTGGAAGGACATCAACAAGGTGCTCCTCGTCGGTGGAATGACACGTATGCCGATGGTGCGCGAGATGGTCGCGGGCCTCTCGCCGGCGCCATTGGTGGATGATGTGAATCCGGACGAAGCGGTGGCGGTGGGCGCCGCGATCCAGGGCATTTTGTCCCTTCTGCGCGAAGAGGAGATTTCGGGTGAGAAAACGCTCTCGGAAGATACGCGCCAGCAATTTTCCTCCCGCGAAGGCGGCCTCATCCAGGTGACGAACATCACTTCGCACACGCTCGGCGTCGTGCTCTGGGATGAAGCGCACCTCGAGGAATACGTTTTCCCGATGATCCGCAAAATGACCGCGATTCCCGCGACCGCGAAGAATTCATTCGGCACCGCGAACGCCAACATGCAGCGCGCTGTCGTGCGCATCGTGGAAGGCGAAAGCACGCTGCCTGCGGAATGCACGCCGCTCGGGTTGTGCGATGTGGAGCTGCCTCCGTTTCTGCCCAAGGGCTCTCCTGTCGAGCTGACTTACGAATATAACGCCAACCAGGTGCTCGAGGTGGCGGTCAACGCTTCCGGGAACCAGGCAAAGGTGAGGATCGAACGCAACACCGGCCTCGCGCCGGACGAAGTCGAGCGGGCCACCGCGGGACTGGGCGCCATCGCGGTGGAGTAAGATGATGCAATTAGAGGGAATCTTTCCCGTTCCGTTGCCGGACGATCCGCATAAGTGGGACGGCTGGAGCAAATACAAGTCGCCCAATTTCTACGAGCGCCTCTGCCTCGATCCGCGCGCCAACCCAAGCAACGAGCTGATTGAGCAGCATTGCCGCGAGCTGATGCGATGGTGGCAAAAGAAGCTGCCGCTCAAGAACCAGCCGAGCAATCCGCTCGCCCAGATCCTCAGGCCGGGACTGGATGAATCCTCCCGCTATCTGACCGAAGCACGCGTCGAACTGTTGGATCCGGCGCGCCGCCAGCAGCTCGATTCCGAGCTCGCGGCCCAAGCCACCGAGCAGGCGGCCATTGAACTTCACAAGTACCTCACCTTCGCGCTGGCTGACGGCGTGCTGACCCCGGAGGAAGAGAAAAGCCTGCATCAATTTGGGGCGGAGCATGGGCTTACCCCGGAACAGATCGTCACCTACATCGATGCGGAATTGAAAGACAGCGGGGCGCAACGGGTCGCCGCCGTCCGCGCGGTGCCCAAGCCGGTTCCGGCGGAGGCCAAGCCTCGCCGGAAGAAGTCGCTGGATCCCAGGGAAGACTTTCTGCGGATGCTGCGATTAAGCGGCCTGGATAGCGATGAAATGGCGGACGAGACGAGAGATGCCTTCGTCAACATGGCCGAAAATCTCGGCATCGACGCGAGCGAAGCCGAGGAGTTGGTGGACCTTTATCTCGAGGAAGCCGACAAAATGTCGGAGGAGGGGCCGGTCAGTCATCAACCGGCCAAGGCCGTTCACAACTCAGGTCGCTCCGCCAGAGGCCGCACGCCGTTCCCAGCATCGAGCCGGAGCAGGTTCGCTTTGCGAACTACATCAACTCCTTCGGCAGCCAGATGCTCTTTGTTCCCTCCGGCGAGTTTATCATGGGAAGCGATGCGCCCGACGCAGGTCCGACCGAAAAACCGCTGACGAAGGTTACGCTGAGCCGGTTTTACATGTCGCGCCATCTGGTCACGAACGCGGAATACGAGCAGTTCGATCCGAGCCACATCCGCAAACGCGCGCCGGGCGCCGGAGACCGGCATCCTGTGGTATATGTGAGCAGCCTGGAAGCGATCAAGTATTGCCAGTCGCTTTCGACCCGGGAGCGGAAGAAATATCGCCTGCCCACGGAAGCCGAGTGGGAATATGCAGCGCGCGGCACCGACGGCCGCAAGTATCCCTGGGGGAACCACGCACATCGCGGCGATCTCGCGAATTTCGCGGACCGCAACACGGTTTTCGCCTGGAGCGACCGCGATATTGACGACGGCTATCCGGAAAGCTCTCCGGTGGGGGCCTTTCCGTTCGGGGCCAGCCCGTTCGGGATTGAGGACATGGCGGGAAACGTCTGGGAGTGGTGCCTGGATTTCTTCGAACCTTACCGCGGGCATGGCGAAGGTGAATCCGCATGGGCCGACCAGCGGGGCGAAGCGGGTTTATCGCGGCGGCAGTTGGAAATCCCGGTTTAATAGCCTGCGAGCCACGACTCGCAGCTCGAATGTGCCGAATTATTCCTGCAACGATCTCGGTTTCCGGATCGTGTGCGAGTGCGAGTAACGCGGAGCTCGCCTCTACCAAACAAAAAAGCGGCCGCCACGGCGACCGCTTCTGAAAATCGGATCGGGGAGAACGGCGTCTAGGAAGGATTGAAGCGAAACTTCGTCCGTCCGCGCTTGGCGTTCGCTTTGGCTTTGCGGCGGGTTTTCTGGTTCGGCGTCTCGAACGCTCTCAGGCGCCGGACTTCCTCAAGAATTCCTTCGGCATCCAGCTTGTTCTTCAGGCGCTTTAACGCCCGGTCCACCGGTTCACCTTTACGAACAATAACTTCTGGCATGATTGTCTCCTCGCTTCAAAAAAGTTCCCGGATCGAACCGGTGCAGCCGAGCCTACTCGGGGGCGTGCCGGGCGTCAACTATTGTGAATAACTTTCGTTAGGGCACGGCAATATCTCCCGCTGGGAGAAGGGTTTGCCTATGATGTCGCCGGTGATTTGGTCGCCGCGGCCTTGTCCGCGACTTCCCGGCGGAGACTCGCTGCGCTGCCGCCGCGGGCGCGCGTCCACCAGAGGACGATGGGCGCGGCGATGAAGATGGAGGAGTAGGTGCCGACGAGAATGCCGATGATGATCACCAGCGCGAAGTCTCGCAAGACCGCGCCACCAAAGAAAAAGAGACAGAGCACGGAGACAAAGGTGACGCCGCCGGTGAGGACGGTGCGGCTCAGCGTTTCGTTGATGCTCAAGTTCATGATCTGCTCGATCGAGCCCCGCTTGCTGCTGGCGAGGCCTTCGCGGATTCGGTCGTAGACAACGATCGTGTCGTTAATCGAATAGCCGGCAATCGTCAGAAGCGCGCCCACCATCGTGAGCGTGAGTTCGCGGCCCATGAGCGAAAATATGCCCACGGTGATCAGGACGTCGTGCAGCAGCGCCACGATCGATCCGACGGCGAACGACAATTCGAATCGAAACGTTACGTAAATGAGAATGCCAATCATGCCGAGAGCGAGTGCCCAGAGGGATCGCTTGGCCAGCTCACCGCCGACGAGCGCACCGACTCGCTCCGATTGCTCGACTTTGAAACCCGCATCCGGCAGCGCCTGGACGAGCTGCTTTTGGACGGCGTCGCTGGTATTGATCGGCGTCCGAACCGTGATGTAATTCTTGCCGCCTTCTTTCGATTGCTGGATGGCAGCATCGTCGAAGCCGAGAGGCTGAAGCGCTTCACGCACCTGGGCCACGGACACCGGTTGAGTCGAGCTCAGACCCGAGCAAATCGCCGCCTTTGAAATCGACGCCAAAGTTCCGCTCTCGCCCGCATCACGAAAGCCGTGGCTCCCGCGATGACCAGCGCGAGCGAACAGAGGACCGCCAGCTTGCCTTTGCCGAGAAAATTGATGTTGTGCGCCGGGAATCAGTTGCAGCATCGACATTTTCTTCAACCGCCCCGTGTCCACGACCCAGCTGAAGGCATTTCGGCAAACAATGAGCACCGTGAACATGGAGGCGAGAATGCCCATGGTGAGCGAGATGGCGAAACCCTTCACCGGGCCGCTTGCCTGCCAGAAGAGAATTATGGCGGTGATGAGCGTGGTGACGTTCGAATCGAAAATGGAGCTGAACGCTTTTTCGAAAGCCGCCTGCACCGCCGTCTTGAGCGATTTGCCCAGCGCCAGTTCCTCGCGCAAGCGTTCGTAAATCAGGACGTTCGCGTCGATGGCCATGCCGATCGTGAGAATGATGCCCGCGATGCCGGGCAGGGTGAGCACGAAGTTAAACATGCGTGAGCGCACCCATCAGAAGGATGAGGTTCACGATCAGCGCGAGATTGGCGATCAACCCGGCGAATCGATAATAGGCGCAGACGAAAAGCAGCGTGAAAGCGAGGCCGATCAAACCGGCAATGACGCTGGCCCGGATGGAATCGCTCCCGAGAGTGGGCGAAACGCTGCGTTCCTCCTCGATGCTGACCGGCGTTTGCAGCGGATTCTCAAGCACGCTCGCCAGGTTGCGCGCCTCCTGTTCGCCGAAAGACCCGGAAATGCGCGCGCTGCCCTGGTAAATCGGCTCCCGGATGTTGGGCGCCGATTGAATCACGTTGTCCAGGACGATCGCGAACCGGTGGCCGACATGCGCTTCGGTGATCTTCCCGAAAATCTGCCCGCCCTCGCTGTCGAAATTGAGCGTTACTTCCCAGCCTTCGTTGCCGTATTGAGCGGAGGCCGAAGTCACGCGGTCGCCGGCCAGGTCCGCCTTCTTTTTCACGAGAAGCCGCTCTTCCCGTCCGGCCTTCTGGCCGGGCTCGGGCTGCATTTTGTATGTCTCGATCTTGTATTCCGGCGGGATCACCTCCATGCCGCCGTCGACGGCCTGTAGCTTTTCACCGTTATCCGGATAAACCAGCCGGAACTCGAGCTTCGCGACGCGCGATAATTGTTGCCGCGCCTCCTGAATCTTCTCCGTGCTCAGCCCGGGAATTTGGACCAGGATTCGGTCCTTCCCGACCGGGACTGATCACCGGCTCGCCGCCGCCGAAGTAGTCGACGCGTTTGCGGATAACCTCGACCGCCTGGTCGAGCATCTCCTTGGTGATCTCCCGGTCACCTCCAACCAGCCGGATCAGGAACGATGTGCCGCCTTGGATGTCGAGCCCGAGCTGAATCTTTTTGTCGGGGGGATAAATCGTCGCCAGGCTGAATACGACCAGCAACACCATCAGGATCGTCGCCAGCAGGCGCTTGCGCGGCGCCATAATCCGTCGCGAAGTACCAGCCGAAGAGGATCAGCAGGGCGAGCCCGAAGAGAAAGGTGAGAGCGGGAGTCATGGTGAGGACTATCGTCTTAGTCCCTCAGTCGACTTCAGCACATTCGTCACGGCGGTTTTTTCCATCTCCAGCTTCACGTTGTCCGCTACCTTCACGATCACGGTCTTATCCTTCACATTGGAAATCAGGCCGTGAATGCCGGAAGCGGTAACGACGCGATCGCCTGTCTTCAGCGAAGCCACCAGCCGCGCCTGTTCCTTTTGCCGCCGCATCTGCGGGCGGAGCATCACGTAATACATGATGATGAAAATGAAGACGAACGGCAGCATGCCGAGGAGCCCCGAGCCGGCGGGCGGCGGGCGAAGGAGCTGGGGCCTGAGCGAGAAGAAGGAAAAACATGGCGATGAGGTTGTAAGTTCGGAGGCCTTGCAGTTGTTCGCGCGCAAAGCCGGACGAGCGGCTTCTTACTGAGCACAAGAGGGCCCAGAATGCAAGGTGCGGAAAAGGGCGTTGAGCCTATTTCACCACCTCGCCCCAGCACGGTTCTTCAAGTTGAATGGCCGGATCGTCGATTTCGCTGCGGTTTATTTTTTCGTATTCGCTCGGCTACATCGGCCCACGGGCGGAGGCGGAGCGTGACGCGGTCGCCGGGCCGGAAGCGGGCGGCTGGGGTCGAGGAGGTTGTCGCGCATGCTTTCGATGTAAACGAGCGCCTCCAGGCCGTCGCTCCGTTCGCCCCCTTCGGGCGTGAGCTCGGTTAGGTGCAGGGCGAGAATGTGGTCGGCGTAGGGAACGGAGCCGGGGCGTGGCACATTTGAAATCGCGTCTACCGTTCCGTTCGTCACCACAGATTCTCCGGCCTTCGGCACAAAGAATTTCGCGGGCATCGTCTGGCCCAGTTTCATTTCCAGCATTTTCCAATCGCCGAAGGCCAGCTCGCGCGCGGCGAATTGCCAGACGACGAGCTTTTTCCCGGCGAGCCGATCGTGGCCGCGCGCCAGCTCGCGGCTGAGCATCTCACGGGTGGCGAAGGCGGCGTCGCTGTTGCGCAGAATGGTGTCGAGCGGACGCCCGCCGAGCGCATGGCTGAGGTGTTCGGCGAATCCGGCGGACTCGCCCCAGCCCAGCGCGCCAAGGGAAAAGATGTTCGAAAAGCTGTCGCCGAGAAGGAGGATGTCGGCTGTTTTCGACGGACGCCACCGCGCATTGTCGGCCAGGACTTCGTGGATGGTCACGGTCTCCGGATGGTAAACGCTTTGCGATTCCGGCAGCTTCAACATTCGAGCGATATCGCCGACGCTCGTCACTTCTTTCGCCGAGGCCTGCAACGGTGTTGGAGAGGCGATCGCCGTTGTTTGGATGAAGGCGGCAAGTCTCGCCGCGACGAACTCCATCGTCTCCGGTCGCCAATGGGTATCGGTTTTCAGGTAATCGGGTGTGTTAGCCGCGGCCGTTTTTCGTTCCGCCAAGACAGCAGCGGGATCGAAAACCCGCACGCCCTCCTTTTGCATTCTCGCTTTGAACTCTGAGAAGGATGGATTTTGGAGCACGTCGCTCTCGCCGGCGCGAGCGGAGAGTTTGTCTGCCTCGATCCCGGGCTTCATCGGGATCGGCACCGCGATCAACTCGATCCCGTGCGCCTCCAGTTGATCACGAAAGGCGACGATTGCTTTCACCGGATCGGGTTGGACTTCAGCGGCCAGCGCGCGGCGCCTCATTGCCGCCGGGTCGAGGAAGGGTGGGCCGGTTATGTAATCGACGTCGGGCCGGTAGAAGAGCCATCCGTCCCGGCCGAGGTAGACTTGTTCGTTGCCGACCCCGAGCTTTCCGGTGAGGATCGGATTGCACGCGCGGAAGGAGCCAGTCCGACACGACCGACTCGCTTTCGAATTGTTCTTCCACCGCCTTTAGCTCCGCGGCACGAGGCAGCAAGCGCCAGATGTCCCTGGGGCCGCGGACAGCGAGGATCTTTTCCCAGGCAGGATAAGCTTTGTAGATGTTGAAAGTGCCGAGCCGGCCTTCCGCGTGCGGCGTCCGCAACTCGACCGCGAACTGAATCGCCGGAACGAAGAGAATGATGACCAGGAAAAGCAGGATGAGAAGCCGTCGTGAGCCAGGGGTGAAGGCAGTGTTCTTCAAGGCCAGCTCCGCTTCTTCTTCGCGCGTGACTTTCCGATGCGTTTCCGGCGTCGGCTCGCTATAGCGCGGAAGCGAATGCGTCGGCTTAAGCGGTTCGTCGCCGCCGACTGGAATATTGTTTTCGTCTGTCACGATTTCGTTCCTAGAAAATGAAATAGATGAAAGGGTTGTATTCCTGCGTGGCCAGGACGACCAACGCGAGGCAGCCAAGCGCGAAGCAGATGGCGGTTTTGGGAACCGTCATGCGCTGCGTCCAATCCCATGTCTGTTTCCCGGCCCAAACGACGAGCGCGGCGATAGCGATCGAGAGCAGGTAATACGGCTGGTAAAGAATTCCGCTGAGCAGCGCCGCGCCGGGTTGCGCGTGAGCCGAGACCGAACATGCTTGCGAGATAGGCCAGCGCGTGGGGGAGGTCGACTGCGCGGAAGAATACCCAGCCGAGCAGGACGATCAGGAAAGTGAGCGCGATCCGGAACGGTCGCGGCAGATTGTGATAGAAACCTTCGCGACCCTGGCTGCGCTCGAAGGCGAGCATGCCGCCGTGGAGTCCGCCCCAGATGACGAAATTCCAGGACGCGCCGTGCCAGAGCCCGCCGAGCAACATGGTGAGGACGAGATTGATGTAGGTCCGGCGCTTGCCTTTCCGGTTCCCGCCGAGCGGGACGTAAAGGTATTCGCGCAGCCAGGTGGAAAGCGAGATGTGCCAGCGCCGCCAGAAATCGGTGATCGATTCGGAGGTGTAGGGCGAATCGAAGTTCTTGGCGAAAACGAAGCCGAACATCAGGCCGAGCCCGATCGCCATGTCGGAGTAACCGCTGAAGTCGAAATAAATTTGGAAGGCGTAGCCGAGCGAGCCGAACCAGGCGTCGAGCGTGCCGACTGAGCCGGCGTTGAACGCGGTGTCGGCTATTTTGCCGCAGGGGTTCGCAAGCAGGATCTTTTTCGCCAGCCCAAGCATGAAGAAGGCGACGCCGCGCGCGAATTTGTCCGAAGTCAGGACGCGATTCTTCAGTTGGTCGGCGAGGAAGGAGAACTTCAGGATCGGTCCGGCGACCAGATGCGGGAACATGGAAACGAAGCAGGAGAAATCGATGAAGTTCGACATCGCCTCGGCTTCGCCGCGATAAACGTCGATCGTATAGCTGAGCGCCTGGAAAGTGTAGAAGCTGATCCCAAGCGGGAGCACGACGCGGAAAAAGGTGTCGAACTGCGCGTGCTCGAGGCCGAGCGCCTGGATCAGCCCATTGTAGCTTTCGATCCCGAAGTTGAAGTATTTGAAGAAACCGAGCGTCGCGAGATTGAGCAGGACCGAAATCAGGATCGCGTGGCGCTGGGTGCGCGAGCGAGGGCCGCGGAGCGGCAATTGTTTCACCGGCTTGTGGAGGACGCGCCAGAAACGCCAGGTGTCGTGCGCGATGATCAGGCTGACCAGCCAATCCACCAGCGTGGTGGCGAACATAAGCGGCATGAAGCGCGGCTCGGCCCAGCCATAGAAGGTGTAGCCGGTGAGGATGAGCCAGAAATTGCGCCACCGCTGCGGCGCGCGGCTCAACGCGTAGTATCCGACCAGCGCGAGCGGCAGGAAGTAGTAAACAAAAATGTGAGAGCTAAAAACCACGCGGGTGTCGGAGAGTTATCGCTTCACTGCGAATTAAAACAGCAAGCGCAGTTGAAAGAATGCGTATTATCGCTACCGACTTTCAACTCCAATGAGATTTTTCTGCACGGTTTTGGTGTCGACTGCGCTCGCCGGCTCGTTGATGGGGCAAACTCCGCTCACCGACGCGCAGCAGAAGTTCACGAGCGAGCTGGCGACAACCTTCCAAAATCTCGAAAAGAAAAAGGCGGCGGCGGGAGCGGGCGCGGATGGCTGGTTATTTTTTGCCGGCGAGCTGCGGCTTCTTTCGCTCGGACGCTTCTGGGGCGATGAGGCGACGAAAGTCAGCCGGGCGCGGAAACCGGAGCTGGCGAATCCGATTCCCGCGATCGTCGATTTCCACCACCAATTGAGGGCGCGGGGGATTGAGCTCGTGGTTGTTCCCGTCCCGCCAAAGGCCGCGATTTATCCGGAGAAGATTGTGCCTGGCTTCGATCTGGCCAGCCACGACCCTGGGCCAGCGCTTCGGCAGTTTTACGAGGAACTGCGCGGAGCCGGTATCGATGTTTTGAATCTGTCGCCGATCCTGATCCAAAATCGGGAACACCCGCGCGGGCCGGTTTTCTGCAAAACGGACAGTCACTGGTCCGGAATCGGATGCGTCCTCGCCGCGCAGGCGATCGCGGAGCATGTTCGACGCAAGCTGAAGGCGCCGGCTGTTCGCAAAGAATACGTCTCGGATTGGAACGAGGTGCAGGTGAATGGCGATCTCGCGGCGCTGCTGCCGCCCGATGTCCGGAAGCCCGGTTCCGAAAAAATCTCGGTCCAGAGCGTGAGTGAGAAGGGGACTGGCGCCGTGGTGGAGCCCGATCCGACCAGTCCCGTGCTCGTGATCGGCGACAGCCACACGCTGGTTTATCACGATTTTCTCGCGGAGCGCGCCGGGCTGATCGATCAGCTCGCGCTCGAACTCGGGTTTGCCCCTGATTTAATTGGGACCCGCGGATCGGGTGCGACCCCAGTCCGGATCAATCTCTATCGCCGCAGTCTGAGGGACCCCGGATATCTGGCGAAAAAGAAAGTGGTGATTTGGTGTTTCGCCGCGCGGGAATTCACGGAAGCGACGGAAGGCTGGGCGAAAACGCCGGTCGCGAAATAGCTTCGGGGAGCGGCGTCAAAGCTTGACGCGAGAGCGATTAGCTGGAAAGCGATTGCCGTGTTGAGTGTCTCGAACGCAGCAGTTTGCCGAAATATAATTCTCGCCCTGGCTTTGATGGCGCCTCGGCTCTTCGGCCAGCAGCCTGCCCCGTCGCCGGAGCCGGCGGGACTCAATGTCCTGATTCTCGGAGACTCGCTCGCGCTCTGCGGATTCGGCCAACGGCTCGACGAGAGATTTCGCGAAAGCCCGCTCACGAAGGCTACCGTCACCTACCTGGCGTGTGGCACGAATCCGCTGAGCTGGCTGAAAGAGCGCCCGTATACCAACGTCAAGACCAACTGCGGCTATGTGAGCATTGAGTCGATCGGCAACGGGATGGTGAAGCAGGTGGAGGACGTTTATGGCATGCGCCGCGGGCATTCGCCGGGCTCGCATCCAGTGCCCAAACTGGAGGATTTGCTCGTGACTTTCCAACCGGACATTCTTGTGATGCAAACCGGAACGAACCTTTTCGAGTTGTTTCCGGATCACAAGACCGTGATCCCAAACCGGCACGGACCGGCACTGCGTAGTTATCTCGCCCCCTTCATTGCCAAAGCAGTGAAGAGCCCCTCGCGGCTGCGGAAGATTTATTGGGTCGCGTCGCCCACGTCAGGGAGAGTATCGAAGGAAATCCAGGATTTCGTGCTTCAGCAAACGCGGGCGGACATTGGCCACGTCGCTCAGGTAATCGATAGCCGCACTCTCGTTTCGTATCCGTATCGCCAGATGGAGCCTGATAAGGAACATTTTCTCGGCGAGGAAATGGACCAATGGGCGGACGGGGTTTTCGACATCGTCAATCGCGATCTGTCCGCGCAGCCAATCGCTTCCCTCAAACCGCTGGCCGAAGCCGACCCACCACCGGCAGAGCCGATCCAGGTAGAGCGGGCCGAGGCGGTGCCAACGCCGGCCGGGACGCCGCAGGCAGTGGCGATCCAGCCGACGCCAGCCCCAGCCCCTCCGGCCGAAAAGCCCAAGGACAAACTCCTGCACGTCCGAGCGAAATTAATCTCGAAGACGGCTCCGGTGCCGGTGGAGGAATTCCTGCCCTACCGCGAATTCCTGGTCGGGATACTTATATGAGGTCACCCGAGTTCTGGACGGCGAATACGCCGAGAGCCAAATCCTCGTCATGCATCCTGCTTACATTGAGCTCAGGGAACAAAAACTCCGCTACAAAATCGGCAAGAACTATCGACTGCAAGTTGCACGACCTGGAAAGCACCGTTTGGAAAACTGTGAAATCGAAGGATGATTCCGGGTTGATCAACCTTCAGCCTTACATTCGGATCCAGGACGAAAAGAGACACCCTGACTATGCACGGTAGGAAAGATTGGTCGAAGCTGCTTCAGCCCGCACTTTTGCCGCTGGCCTTTATCATCGGGATCGCCAGCTTTGTCCTTGTGGCCGACGGCAAACCGAAAAAACCAACCAGGGCGGTGCCGGAGGCGCCGCCGCCGAGCGTTTTGATGATCGGCGATTCGTTGTCCGTCGGAAAATTCGGCGAAACGGTGCAGGCGCACCTGGCGCTAAAACGGCGGGTTGCGGCCTATGCGTCCTGCGGTTCGTCGCCGGAACACTGGCTCGCGGGCGAGCCCGTTTTTATGACGAAATGCGGCTATCGCCAGCGCACTTCCGATTCCGACATCTACAGCGACTTCGTTAATGGACGTCCGCCGCGGCCGACTCGGACGCCCAAGCTGGCCGACCTGGTCCGAAAGCATAAGCCGACGATCCTGGTCGTTCAGCTCGGCACGAACTGGATGGACCGTAACCTCAGCGAGGAGCAGATGAGCGAATACCTGAGCCGGTTTGTGGACGAAGCTCGCCGTGGGACCGTGCAAAAGATCGTGTGGATCGCGCCGCCGGATTCCTCCAGCCTGCGAAAAGTTCAGGGCAAAGTGCATCAGCTCATTCAGGCGCGTGGCCAGCCGGAAGGGCTTCGATGTTATCGATTCGCGAAAGGTGACGCATTACGTCGTGGGCAAGACGGGCGGTGACGGCGTCCATTATAATAGCGAGTCGTCCGAAGCCTGGGCCCGGGGCATTCAAAGAGAACTGGACGCGAAGCTCGCCATCACCACGCGCGAGCGGAAATTCAGTCAGCTCAACCGCGACTAATTGTCCGCGCCGACTCCGCGCGTTGTAATTGCCGACAAACTGCGCGCGGAATGCCGCAAAACTGCCGCTCTCGATCGCAAGCCGTGCCTGCTTCATCAGGTCGCAGGTAGAAATGCAGATTGTGGAGGGTGATCAGCCGCAGCCCAAGAATCTCTTCCGATTTAATGAGATGCCGGATGTAGGCGCGTGAAAATCCGAGGCAGGCTTCGCACTCGCAGCCTTCTTCGATCGGCCCGGTTTGAAGGGTGAATTCCGCATTTTTCAGATTGAGCGTGCCGGCAGCGGTGAAGGCGGTCCCATTCCGTGCCAGCCGCGTCGGCAGAACGCAATCGAACATGTCCATACCGCGCGCGATCAGCTCGATTAGTTGCGGCGGCGTGCCGAGGCCCATCGCGTAACGCGGTTTGTCGTCCGGTAGATAAGGCTCGCTCCATTCAATGGCCTGCATCATCTCCGGCTCCGGCTCCCCGACGCTCACCCCGCCGATCGCGTAACCATCGAAATTCATCGATGCCAACGCCTGCGCACTCGAGCGCCGCAACTCCTCAAATGTCGCACCTTGCACGATGCCGAAAACCATCTGCTGAGTTGCGACGTTGGACGTTGGGCGTTGGACGTTGGACGTTTTCGTCGTTCCAGTCCACGCATCGCCTCGCCCACCGCTGCGTCATCTCCAGGCTTCTCGCCGCATAATCGTACTCGCACGGCCAGGGCGGACACTCATCGAGCACCATCGCGATATCGCTCCCAAGCGTCGCCTGGATTTCCATCGCCATCTCCGGGCTGATGAAAGTCGGCGTCCCATCAATATGATTCTGAAACGCTACGCCTTCCTCCGTGATCTTTCTTAGCTTCGCGAGCGAGAAAATCTGATACCCGCCGCTGTCGGTCAGGATCGGCCCGTCCCAATTCATGAACTTGTGCAGGCCGCCGCAATGCCGAATCACCTCCAGTCCCGGCCTGACGAACAAATGATAGGTGTTCCCGAGAATGATCTGCGCCTTCAGCTCGCGCAGCTCCTGCGGACTCACGGCTTTCACGCTTCCCTGCGTCCCTACCGGCATGAACGCCGGCGTTTCGATCGACGCCGTGACCCGTCGTCAGCCGGCCACGCCGCGCTCTGGAGGACCCGTCTTTGCCGGTCAGTTCGAACATGCGCGCGCAACCTCAGGACGCCCTGGCTGATCGCAAGCGGACAATGTGGTATCTGAATGCGATGTCGGAGCCGGTTCTTAATTCTGTCGCCAGCGCGAGCGAGCTGGTGGTGCGTTTTGGCAATCAGGTCGTGCTCGACAAGGCAACGGCCACAATTCTCGAAGGGGAACGCGTCGGGCTTGTCGGCCGGAACGGCTCGGGGAAATCGACTTTTCTCCAGATCGCGGCGGGAGTGATGAAGCCCGATGCAGGCGAGTTCAATCAGCGCCGCGATCTCGTCGTCGGCTACATGCCGCAGATGTTCGAGCTGAATGAGAAAGCGACGGTGCATGCCAACATCCTCTCGGGCGCGCAACGAATCCTGGATTTGATCGCCGAGTACGAAGTCGTGCCGCCGGAAAGCGCGCGGAGCGGAATTCTGCTCGAGCAAATCTCGCATTTCGACGGCTGGAATCTCGAGCATCGAATCAAGAGCCTGATCACGAATCTGCATGCGCCTGAGCCCGAACGCATCGTGGCTTCGCTTTCGGGTGGCGAGAAACGGCGGGTCGCGCTTTGCCGCGCATTGCTGGCGCGTCCGGATTTCCTGATCCTCGATGAGCCGACGAACCATCTCGACACCGGATCGATCGAATGGCTGGAGGATTTTCTCGCCCGCTATTCCGGCACCTGCCTTTTCGTGACGCACGACCGCTATTTCCTCGATCGCATCGCGACGCGCGTGCTCGAGCTTTCGCGCGGGAAATTCTTCAGTTACGAGGGGAATTACACCGATTACCTCCTCGCGCGCGCGGAACGGCAGGCGGTGGAAGAGATGCAGGAGCATAAGCGGCAGAAGTTTTTAAAGCGCGAGCTGGCCTGGGTGCGGAAGGCGCCGCGGGCGCGACGGACGAAATCGGTCGATCGCGTGGAGCGTTACTTCGAGATGGCCGAGAAGGAGGCGCCGGAAGCCGAGCTCGATGTCGATCTGATCATTCCGCCCGCGCCGAAGCTGGCGAATCGCGTAATTGAGTTGCGCGAGGTGGGAATGGAACTTGGCGGCCGGACGTTGTTCGAAAATGTCTCGCTGAATCTCGCAGCCGGAGAGCGGCTCGGCATCGTCGGCCGGAATGGGTTGGGGAAATCAACGCTGCTCAAAATCATGCTGCAACAGATGGAGCCGACCAGCGGCGAGGTGGAGATCGGTTCGCGGACGGAGATCAATTACGTCGATCAAAACCGCGCTCCTGCTGGATGACGCGAAAACGGTGTGGGAAGAAGTGGGCGAGGGAAGCGAATACGTGCGGCTGGGCGAGGAGAACATCACGTTACGTGGATATCTGCGGCGCTTTCTCTTCACGGAGGAGCGCATCAACACGAAGATCAATCAGCTTAGCGGCGGGGAGCGAAGCCGCGTCCTGCTCGCGAAGATTTTGAAGCGCGGCGGCAATGTTCTCATCCTGGACGAGCCGACGAACGATCTCGATCTCGGGACGCTTCGCTTGCTGGAGGAAGCGCTCGTGGCCTTCGGCGGCAGCGTGATCGTGGTAAGTCACGATCGCTATTTTTTGAATCGGGTTTGCACGGCGATTCTGGCTTTCGAAGGAGACGGCGTGGTGCGCTACAGCGTCGGCAATTACGATTATTATTTGGAGAAACGGTTGGAGGAGGGAAAGGCCGTTGACAACGGAACCGGCAAAGGTAAGCCGCTCAACAAAAAGCGGCCGCGAAGCCGCGCAAATTGAAATGGAAAGAGGAGCGCGAGCTCGAAGGAATGGAAGCCGCGATCCTGGCCGCCGAAAATGAAGTGGCCCGAATCGAAGCGCTTTTTGCCGAGCCGGATTTCTATACGAAGCACGCCGCCGATTTGTCCCGGTTTGAGGCGGAATTGCGCACGGCGCGTGATGAAGTAGCGCGGCTCTATGCCCGCTGGGCGGAACTCGGAGAAGTGGCCGGAGCGAGCGGCTAAACTGAAATTCGGTGCGGGCGGCCCATCCAGACGTCAACGCCCGGGGAATAATTCGCGCCGATGAATTCGGCCGTGTTCCACCATTTGCCGGTAACGCCAAGCAGGTCACTCCCAGTCACTTCGATGTCCAGGGGCGTTTGTGGCCACGGTTCATGCCAGACGCGGAAAAGCCGGCGGCGGACACCGCCAGGGTTGCGTGAAGGCGGTGTAGCGTTCCATCAGGAATTCCGTGAGTGATCCCGGTTCGCAGGGTCCGAAGTCCTCGTTTGCCGTTTTGCCGCTATAGGAAAAGCAACCGCCTCTCGCGTCGACACGGCCGCTGATTCCGTAAGTCGGTCGGTGGTGACGGTAGTCGATCCGTCCGTAGCGATATGGGAGCCCGAAAACGGGAGGGCCGAGCGGCACGCTGAGGCGATTCGAAAGCCATTCTGCGAGGAAAAAGATGCCCGGCTCATCGTTCGCCCGAACGTACGTCCGCACATTCAGAAATTCGTGGGTGGCGATCGGTTTCAAGAGCCATTCGCCGATCCGGCCACCGCGGCGCGGACGCATGCGGCGCAGAGTGAAAGCGACGAGACTAACGAAAGCTCGCCCATCGCGCAGATCCAATTCGAAGGGGACATCGCGTTGGAGCGCGTCAGGGTCGGCTTCGTAATGAATCATGACCGCGTGGTCCCAACTCGCGTAAAAGAGCGGCTCGCCCGGTGTTTGCAGCATCCGCCGTCTGGCCGCTGCGCTGAGCGAATCGCTTTCTACGCTGGTGTTCATGCGGTTCGAACGCGTTTGAGTCCGCGCCAGGGCGACAAAGTCCAGACGGTGAAGGCGCAGGCGATGAGGCAGAGATCTTTGATCAGCGCGCCGTAAGGATCGGTGAGCATGGCCGGATTCCCGCGCGCGACGAGGACGATCAAGATCACCATGCCGGCGGTGGCGATGAAAACGGCGAGGCGTTCCGCAAAACCGGCCAGAAGCCAGAGCCCGCAACCGACCTGCGCGGCGCCTAGCAATTGCAAGAAAAGCTCGGGCGTTCCGAAATAGAGGCCCGAACGCTCGACGAGATCGATCTGGTCAGGGCGAACGAAGAGCAGCTTCGGAACGAGTCCTTCGTAAACCCAGACCAGGCCAAGCGCGACCCGGCAGGTAATGCGGACCTGGTTCATTATCCGAATCCTTTCGCGGCGATGAAGTAAACCGCTCCGAGCGCGCCGTAGCCGAGAAAGAGCGTCCAATGGATCACCGTGCGGAGCGGATCGTTGCGCCAGTGGCTCGCGCTGTAATGCGACCATTGCATCACCGAACGCACCGACCAGAAGCAGCCGATGCCGATGGCCAGCCAAACGCAGAGCGGATGCGCGGCCGTCGCAATCTCGCGCGGCGAACCGCCAGGTCAGAGTTCCGAAAATGGCGAGAGTGATGGAGATGAAATAGGTGTGGATTTGGAAGACTTCGCGGATCAATAGCGGCGCGGAAACCAGGTCGCGCTCCCATTTCATGATCCGGATGAGGAACAGATTCAGGAGGGCGACGCCGAGTTGGGCGAGGGCGGCGAGCCGGAGGAAAAGCTCGAGGTTGTCGAAGAGGAGTTTCATTTTGAGTAGAGGTCGGCGAATGCGGCGCGGAGGTTTGGAAACTGGAATTGGAATCCGTGCTCGAGGAAGCGACGTGGGACGCAGCGAGAGCTCAGGAGCGCCAGATCGCCGTCGCTGCCCATGAGCCAAGCTCCCGCCCGCGCGAAGGGCGCAGGCACTGGCGGACTCCAGGGGCGATGGAGAGCGCGACGCAGCTCGCGCATGAATTCGCTGTTGCTGACCGGCGCGGGCGCGGTCGCATTGAAGACGCCAGTCAGCTCTGGCTGCTCGATCGATGCCATAAACATGCGGACGACATCTGAGAGGTGAATCCAGCTGATGAATTGCCGTCCGCTGCCGACGGCGCCGCCTAGAAACCAGCGCGTCAGTTTCTCCAGCACGGGAAGCGCCCCGCCATCGCGGCCCAAGACTACCCCGAGCCGGAGAACCACCTTGCGCGTGGCCGGCAGATCGAGCGCATCGAAGGCGCCTTCCCATTGCCGGCAAACTTCGGCCGTGAAATCGCTCCCGAGCGGCGCGTCTTCGTCGACCACGTGATCGCCGGTGTCGCCGTAGAACCCGACCCCGCTCGTTTGCACGAAAACCTTCGGCGGCTTTGGGCAGCGTGCGATCGCTTCGCCGAGGACGCGGACTGAGTCGACACGCGAACGAATGATCTCGCGGCGATTCTCGGCGTTGTGCCGGCAGTTAATGTTCTTGCCCGTGAGATTGACGACCGCTTCCGCGCCATCGATCGCGCTCGCCCAATCGCCCAGAGTTCTGCCATCCCACTGCAAATAATCGACGCCGCCTTCGCGATGGGGGGCGCCGCGCCCAAGCACCACGACGTTGTAACCGTTCGCGAGGAGGACGGGCGCAAGCGCCCGACCAACGAAACCACTGCCGCCGGCGAGAATGATGCGTTTCATGAGAGGTGCAGGTTGAGCGCGGCGCAGCCGTAAATAAAGACCAGCGCGGTAAAGAGGAGGGTCAGCCCGTGGTAGCCGAGGCGCAGGAACGCCGTGGTGAGGAAGGGTCGCGCATCAAAGACGAAGAACTGCACCCCCAACCGCGCCAGCCAGAAGAGGGCGATCATCGCGCAGACCGAGCGGGGCAGGGCCGCGCCCGAGGCCAGTTCATCCGCGATGCAACAGGGTAAGAACGACCAAACGAGATGATCACCAGAACAATGAAGCAGCCGTAGACCCAAAAAAGCCGGCGCAGGAACGGCGGCAGCGTCGCGAGATTCGCCCGCCAGTCGAGGACCCGCGGAGTGAGGGCGCTCGCGACCAGGACCGCGAAGTGCAAAAGACCGCCGACAAGAAGCCACGTTTTCATAGCGCTCCGATTGCTTGCATGAACGGAAGGATCACCTTGTTCACGAAGGGTGGATGAAAAAGCCAGAAAGCGGGGCCGGCGACCACGATCATCGTGAAGATCCACCCGCGCACGCCGGCGCGCAGTCCGAGCCGCTGGCCAACGACGCTGCGTTCGGTCAGGACGCCGATCCCTTGCAGGAGGAAATAGCCGGTTGGGAGTCCGAAGCCCGCCCCGGCGGGAAGCGAGATCACCAACTCGTGGATCAGGCCGGAGACAAGGAAGGCCAGCAAGGTCGCGCCGGCGATTCCCACGCGCCGGACAGCCGGACGGAAGACAAGGCGCAGAGCCAGGTCATTAAAGGCGGCATTCCAGCGCTGGCTCCAGAACTCGCTGACGGAAGTGGAGCGCAGCGGCGCATTCATGATGGGCGGCGCGTCGACCCGTAGCGCGCGCCAGCCGGCGCTCAAGAGATGGAAGAAGCCGAAATGGAGGAGCAGGACCATTCCCACCATTCCAATCCAGCCGGCAAGAAGCGGTTCAGCTGCATGCCGGGCGACACCGAAGAGCAGAAACAAGCCGAGCGAGAATACGGACCGTCGCGACCGGCGCGCTCCCCATGGTGGCGGATCGCGACCGGGGAGGTGCCGGGTCCGGGGAGAGAAAACGCGTCGCTTCCATCCCGGGCCAGGCGAAGAGATAAGCCAGGGCCCGGAACGGGCCCGCCCGGCCTTCGCGTTGCCACGCGTTTCCGAGCGTGAGCCACTTGCATCCGAAAAAGATCGCGAAAGCCATCAGCCACATGAAGACCCACGCGGGAAGGAACGGCTTCGTCGCCAGCGCGAGGAGCGGAAGAGTGGCGAGCGCAACCCAGCGTGTCCGCGAGATGAAAGGCAGCGGCGACGCTGCGCCGTCTGGATCGCGCAGGTCCGGCGTGCTGCGACCCAGCGATAGACCCGATGCAGGATGGCGTGGACGAACGGGATCCGCGTCATCCAGGTAAGCGGCGTGAGCCCACCAAATTTGGCGCGCGAGGAAAATCACGGCGTCCGCGCCGCCAAAGACCTGGCCCGCGGCTGGTTAGAACGCGCATTTCCTCGAGCGCCTGCGCTTTCGTGAGGTTCAGCCGGCGCTGGACCCACTCGTGCTGGAGCGGCGCGAACTGAAAACCGCGGTCGCCGAAGAAAGTTTCGAAGCGAAGCGCGAGGTCGCGGCAGGAACTGCAATCGTCGTCATAAAAAATCCAGCCGCGGAACGGAGCGGCTTCCGCGGATTCTGTTATTTCTGTCAACTCAGAAATCATTGGGCAAATTTTTTTAGGCGGCGTTGGCGATCCCGAGAAGTTTCAAGGCTTTGTCTCCGAGCTTGGAAATCTTAAGAATGGCGGGCGTCGGGAGTTTTTCCATCTTCTCGTAAGCATTCGTCGCGATCTCAAAAAAATTGAGCAAGTCGGTCAATTGCTCGCGCGTATGAGGCGACGCTGCCTTGGGTTTGCCGGCCTCGTCGATGCATTCGCGGAGCACCCGCATGGTCGGTTCGATCTCCCGCTTCTTCCGCTCGCGCGCGATGACTCGGAACATCTCGAATACATCCTTCATCGATTCGAAATGGTCGCGGCGATCTCCCAGGACGTGAACGACGCGAACGATTCCCCAGTTCTGGAGTTCCCACAGGCTGGTGCTGGTGTTGGACCGGGCAATGCCAAGCGTCTGGGCAATCTCATCGGCGGGCAGCGGTTTTTCGGAGAGGAAGAGCAGCGCGTGGATCTGCGCGATGGTCCGGTTGAGCCCCCAGCGGGTGCCCATTTCTCCCCAATGGAGGACAAACTTTTGCGCGACGGGAGTCAGGTTTGTCATGGTTGTCAGTCTTTTCTGTCTAAACAGAAATAAGAGAAACTGGCGCGCAAGTCAAGTTCTGAAAATTGAGAGGCGTCCCCGAATGAAAATGCTGCGAAAATATTGTTGCGGGGTTGGGAATCGTTCCTATATTGCCCGCTCTCCGCATCAGGTGCGTGGGGAAGAGCGTGGGAGAAGAACGCGCCGGCCTGTGCGGTTTTTTTGTCGCCCGGATTTGAAGATCGGGCGGCTTTTAATTTAACGAAGATGCCAACAATCAATCAGCTTATTCGCAAGGGACGAAAGAAGGTTTCGGTGAAATCAAAATCACCGGCCCTGAAGAATTGTCCCCAGCGCCGCGGGGTTTGCACGCAGGTCATGACGCGGACCCCGAAGAAGCCGAATTCCGCCCTGCGGAAAGTGGCGAAAGTGCGGTTGACGAATGGCCAGGAAGTGATTGCCTACATCCCCGGCGAAGGGCACAATCTGCAGGAGCATTCGATCGTGCTGGTGCGGGGCGGAAGGGTGAAGGATTTGCCGGGCGTGCGTTACCACATTGTGCGGGGAACGCTCGACAGCCTCGGGGTGGATGGACGCCGCCGGAGCCGATCGAAATATGGCGCGAAGCGCCCGAAAGCCGCCGGAGACGCCGCGGCCAAGGAAGCGCAAGCAAGAAGAAGTAAATTTTTAGAAAACTGAAAACAGGATCACATGTCTCGCAGGCGGAAAGTTTACAAAAAAGAGGAGAAGCTCGACTCGCGTTACGGCAGTCCGGCGGTCGCGCGCCTCATTTCCACCGTGATGAAGCGGGGCAAGAAGTCGCTCGCGGAACGGATCGTTTACACCGCGATCGATAAATCGCGCGAAGGTTCGGACGCGGTTGATCCGCTCGAGATCGTCAACAAGGCGCTGGAGAATGTGCGTCCGCGCCTCGAAGTAAAGTCACGCCGCGTCGGTGGCGCCACTTACCAGGTGCCGATGGAAGTCACGCCGGCGCGCCAGGTTTCTCTCGCCATGCGCTGGATCGTGCAATACGCCGATAACCGCCGCGGCATGCCGATGGCCGAAGCGCTCGCCGCCGAGTTGAAAGACGCGGCATCCGGCCAGGGCAACGCGATCAAGAAGCGCGACGACACTCACAAGATGGCGCAAGCCAACCGCGCCTTTGCTCATTTCCGCTGGTAACCAATTTTCTGTCATGCCCGCCACGCTCGAACAAAAATCCGCCGCTGCGAAGAATCCCAATTCGCCGAACCGCAAGTTCCCGCTCGAGAGGACGCGGAACATCGGCATTGCCGCGCATATCGACGCCGGCAAGACGACGCTGACGGAGCGCATTCTTTTTTACACCGGCATGATCCACAAGATCGGTGAAGTGCACGAAGGCACGACCGTGACGGACTGGATGGAGCAGGAACGCGAGCGCGGCATCACGATCACTTCGGCCGCGACGACCTGCGCCTGGATGCAGAAGCCGGAGCCAGAGCGTCTACAAGATGTTTGAAGGCATCAAGATGCGGGTGAACATCATCGACACTCCCGGCCACGTGGATTTCACGGCCGAGGTGGAGCGTTCGTTGCGCGTGCTCGATGGCGCGATTGCCGTGTTCGATGCGGTCGCCGGCGTGCAGCCGCAATCGGAAACCGTCTGGCGGCAGGCGAACAAGTATCTCGTTCCTCGCATCGCCTTCATTAATAAGATGGACCGCGTCGGCGCGGACTTCGACATGTCGATCGACTCGATGCGCAAGAAACTCGGCGCCAATGCCTGGCCGATTCTCATTCCGCTCGGCAAAGAAGATTATCTCAAAGGCCAGCTCGATGTCGTGAACCGCAAGGCGGTGTTTTATCTCGACGACGATTCGATGGGTTCGACCTACGAAGTGCGCGACGTTCCCGAGGAGAACAAGGCTCGAGGTCGACAAGGCCTACGCCGATTTGGTGGAGGCGATCTCCAATATCGACGATGAAATCGCCGAAGCGGTCCTCGAGGAGAAGCCGGTCACGCCGCAGATGCTGAAGGCTGGCATCCGCCGCCAGACGATCGCGAACAAGTTCGTGCCCGTCGTGGGCGGCTCCGCGTTCAAGAACAAGGGAGTGCAGTATCTCGTCGATGCGGTCGATCGATTATCTGCCGGGCCCGCTCGATATTCCGCCCGCGGTCGGGATGGAACCGGACAGCCACGAGAAGATGGAAGCGCCGACGGATGACAACGGGAAATTCTGCTCGCTCGCGTTCAAACTCTGGAGCGATCCGTTCGTCGGGCAAACTGGTTTTCTTCCGCGTCTACTCCGGCTCACTGAGCAAGGGCGACAACGTTTACAATCCCCGCACGAACAAGCGCGAGCGCATCAGCCGGTTGATCCAGATTCAGGCCGACAAGCGCGAGGACATCGACACCTGCTTCTCGGGCGACATCGCGGCGATCGTCGGCATCAAGAACATCACGACGGGCGACACGCTCTGCGACGAGGATTTCCCGATCCTGCTCGAGCCGCCATCCTTCCCCGATCCGGTTATCTCGATGGCGATCGAGCCGAAGACGAAGCAGGACCAGGAGAAGATGGGCGTCGCGCTTCAGCGGCTCTCCGAAGAAGATCCGACTTTCAAAGTCTTCACCCACGAAGACACCGGCCAGACGATCATCGCGGGAATGGGCGAGCTCCATTTGGAGATCATCCGCGACCGCATGCTGCGCGAATTCAAAGTGGACGCGAACGCGGGCAAGCCGCAGATCGCCTATCGCGAAACCATCACCGCTCCGGCGGATGGCGAGGGCAAGCTGATCAAGCAATCAGGCGGCCGCGGTCAGTATGGTCACGTCATCATCAAGGTGCAGCCGAACGAGCGTGGTAAAGGCATCACGATCGAGAACAAAGTCGTCGGCGGCAATATTCCCGAAGGAATACATCCCTGCCTGCAAGAAGGGGATCGAAGAAGCGATGCTCAACGGCGTGGTCGGCGGCTATGAGGTGATCGACGCCAATGTTGATATCGTGGACGGCTCGTATCACGACGTCGATTCGAACGAAATGGCGTTCAAGCTCGCGGCGATTTTTGCGGTGAAGGACGCTTTCAAGAAGGCGAAGCCGATCTTGCTCGAGCCGATCATGAAGGTCGAGAACGCGACTCCGGAAGAATATCAGGGCGACATCATGGGCGATTTGAATCGCCGCCGCGGCAAGATTGGCAGCATCGAAGTGAAGGGAAACCTCACGATGGTCCAGGCCGAAGTTCCGCTCGCGGAGATGTTCGGTTACGCCACGGCGATCCGCTCGCTTTCAAAAGGCCGGTCGAGTTACTCGATGGAGCCATCCCATTTCGAACAGGTGCCGGCGCAACTCGTCGCGGCCGTTTTGGATCAGAAGGAAACTAAATGACGAACGGCCAACGCATCCGAATTCGCTTGAAGGCATTCGACCATCGCATGCTCGATCAATCCGCGATCGACATCGTGGAGACGGCGAAGCGCACCGGCGCGCGCGTGGCGGGGCCGATCCCGCTGCCGACTTTGATCGAGAAATTTACCGTGAATCGCTCTCCCCACGTCGACAAAAAGTCGATGGACCAATTTGAAATTCGGACGCACAAACGCCTGCTCGATATTATCGAGCCGACCGCGAAAACGGTCGACGAGTTGAAGAAACTCAACCTGCCGGCGGGCGTGGACATTACGATCAAGATTTAGCGGTCTAGCTTCAACAATTTGCAAACCCACGATCATGAGCATCGGCCTACTAGGACAAAAAATCGGCATGACCAGCGTTTACGACGCGAACGGTCGGATGCGTCCGGTGACCGTGATCGCGGCGGGCGATAACGTGCTGCTGCGCCGGGTCACGGCGGAGAACGATGGTTATTCCGCCGTCAAGGTTGGCTTCGGCGCGCAGAAAGAGTCGCGCGTGAACAAGGCGCTGCTGGGCGAATTCAAGGCGGCCGGCTCCGAGCCGAAGAAGTTGATGAAGGAATTTCGCCTCGAGGCGGATGCGCCGGAAGGCGAGATCAATCTGAGCGTCACGCAATTTCAGCCAGGCGATTGGGTCGATGTCATCGGCAAGTCGAAGGGCAAAGGTTTTCAGGGCGTCATGAAGAAGCACAACTTCCAGGGCCAGGGCGCGGCGCACGGTTCGAAGACGCATCGCCGGAACGGCGCCGTCGGAAACCGTTCCACGCCGGGCCGCATCTGGAAGAACATGGGCATGCCTGGTCACATGGGTGATGAGCGCGTGACCGTGCAGAATCTGCAGGTGATGCAGGTGCGCGAGAACGAGAAGGTTATTCTGATCAGCGGCGCGGTGCCGGGATCGAACGGCAGTTATGTCGTGATCCGTCCGGCGATCAAGAAACCCGCAGGGGAGAGGCAAAGGCAGAAATGAGCGCAAAAGTTTTAACCGCAGAAGCCGCGAAGGAAGCGAAGATCGAGCTGATCGAGAATGCTCGGGGAACGCAGGCGCTTCACGACGTGGTCGTGGCGATGCGTGCGGCGCGGCGATCCGGTTCGGCGAACACGAAAACCAAGGCGGACGTGAATCTCTCGGGCGCGAAGCCGTGGCGGCAAAAAGGAACCGGCCGCGCGCGCGCGGGTTACAAGTCATCGCCCATCTGGCGCGGTGGTGGCGTCGTTTTCGGGCCGAAGCCACGCGATTACTCGAAGAAGACTTCGAAGACATTGCGCCGGCTGGCGTTTCAAAAGGCGCTGAGCGAGCGGATCAAGGCTGGTGACGTGTTGACGGTGGACAAGTTTGCCGTCTCCGAAGTGAAGACGAAGGCGTTCGTCACCATGCTGAAGAAGCAGACCGACGCGCGGAAGGTTTTGGTGCTCTCCGATTCGTTCGACGAGAACACCTACAAATCGGCGCGGAATGTGAAGCCGGTGCTGCTGGCGACCGCGGCAAACGTGAATGCGGAGCAGTTGCTCGCGTTCGACAAGATTTTGATCACGCCCTCGGCGTTGGAACAACTGGCCGAAAGGATGAGCCGCGAATGAACGATTCCTACGACCTCATCCAGACCGTGCAGCTGACGGAGAAGGCTTCGTTGTTGAGCGAGAAGCTGAACAAATACGTTTTCCGCGTCTCGCCGCGCGCGAACAAGATTCAGATCAAGCACGCGATTGAGCGCTTGTTCGGCAAGACGGTCGTGGCGGTGAACACCTGCAATTACGCCGGGAAAAAGAAGCGCGAACGCCGCGCCGATTTCGGCCGCAAGGCGCATTGGAAGAAGGCGATCGTGACACTGAAGGAAGGCGACAAGATCGATCTCGTCTAACTCGTTATGGCTCTCAAAAGTTTTCGTCCACTCACTCCCGCGCTTCGCTTCAAGTCGCTCCCGGCTTTCACCGAGATCACGAAGGCGAACAAGCCGCACAAGAGTCTTGTCGAGGTCAAGAAACGCAGCGGCGGCCGGAACAACAACGGCCGGCTGACTTCGCGACACATTGGCGGCGGGCATAAGCAGAAATATCGCAAGGTGGATTTCAAACGCCGGAAGTACGGCGTCGCTGCGGAGGTGACGGCCATCGAGTACGATCCGAACCGCTCCGCGCGCATCGCTCTGATTAAGTACGCAGATGGCGAGATGAGCTACATCCTGGCGCCGGATGGATTGACAGTCGGTGCGAAGGTGATGTCGGGAAACGAAGCTCCGCCTGATCTCGGAAACTCCTTGCCGCTCAGCATCATTCCGCTCGGCGCAAACATTCATAACATTGAGATCGCCCCGGGCCGGGGCGGGCAGATTGCGCGCAGCGCCGGGCAACAGGCCACGCTGAGCAACCGCGAAGCCGGCTATGCGCTGGTGAAACTTCCTTCCGGCGAAATTCGCCGGATCCATGACAGCTGTTTTGCGACGATCGGCCAGGTCGGCAACGTCGATCACATGAACGTGGCCAGCGGTAAAGCCGGCCGGACACGCTGGCAGGGCCGGCGGCCGCACGTGCGCGGCATGGTCATGAACCCGATCGATCACCCGATGGGCGGCGGCCAGGGCAAATCGAAGGGCGGCGGCGGACGGCATCACCCAGTCAGCCCGTGGGGCCAGCTCGCGAAAGGATTTAAGACTCGCGCGAAACACAAGCCGAGCGACCGCTTCATCATGCAGGATCGCCGGAAGAAGTAATTTTGATTTATGGCTAGATCGCTAAAAAAAGGACCGTTCGTTGCGCCGCATCTTGCTCGAGAAAATCGACAAGATGAATTCATCGGGCATCAAGAAGCCGGTGAAGACCTGGGCGCGCCGCTCGATGGTGACGCCCGATTTCGTCGGCCACACCTTCATGGTGCATAACGGCAAAACTTTTATCTCCGTGTTCGTGACGGAGAACATGGTCGGTCACAAGCTTGGCGAATTTTCGCCGACACGTATCTTTAAGAAACACGGTTCGCACACCGCGAAGGTGACGAAGTGATGTGAATTTCAGATTGAAGATTGCAGATTTCAGATTGAAGAAGGCAGCGTCGAAAAGGCGGACGTCAATCTGCAATCTGCAATCTGAAATCTGCAATGTTTTGTGGGCTGCGTAACGCTGGCTCGAGGGCTGGCGGCAGAGGGAAATAGTTCTTTGTCAGAATCCAAAATTGAAAATGCGGACACGAAAGTGACCGCCGCGGCTCTTCTCGCTCAGAATGAAGAGTTGCGGAGGGAGCTGTCGCTCGCGCGCGAATCGGTCCGGACGTTGACGGACAGCCTCGCGGAATCGAATGTGCAGGCGGAAGTTTTTCGCCGGAAATATTCGGATCTGCAATTGCGCATGGAAGCGCTGGGGCTGGAGTCAGCCGACAAGGACCGGGCGAAGCTCGAGCAGCGGCTGCTCAGTGCGGTGTCCGATCTGCAATTGTTGCAGAAGGAGCGCGAGCAGTATCGCGATCAGAGTTTGCGGTTGAGCGAAGCGATCCTGCATCTGCTCAAGACCTCGACGGGCGGCGACGCGCAGGCGCGAATGGATGTGGAAACGCAGTTGCGGAGCCTGAACGCGTTGGTGGCGGCGGCGAATAATACGCCGGCGGAGCCGACGCCTGATGGACGGCAACGTGATCAGCGTGAAGGAAGAGTGGTCGCTGGTGGTCGGGAACGTCGGCGAAAAGCAGGGAGTGAAGATGGGGATGCCGATGCGGGTGGTGCGCGGAGAGAAGCTGATCGCGAGGCTGCGAGTGGTGGATGTGCGCCAGCGGATTTGCGGTGCGGTGATTCAGGAAATGGATTCTGGAAAAGAGAAGATAAAGGTGGGCGATCGCCTCCAGGCGGACGCTCGCAAGGACGTGAGTTTAAAGATAGAATTTAAGATGCAAGTTAGATCGACATATCGGTACGCGAAGATTTCGCCCTTCAAGGTGCGCGAAGTGACGCGCGCGATTCAGGGTCTGCCGGTTTCGGCGGCGCTGGATCTCGTGGCGTTTAGCCCCAAGAAGGCCGCGGGTTTGATCGCGAAAACGCTGAAGAGCGCGGTCGCGAACGCGGAGAACAACGCGAACCTGCGCGTGGACGGTTTGGTCGTGAAGGAAGCGACCGTGGGCGAAGGCCCGACCATGAAGCGGATGATGACGCGCGCGCGGGGAAGCGGCAGCCGAATCCTGAAACGGAGCAGCCATATCCGGATCATTTTGACGGACGAAATCGAGATCAAGACGCGCGAGAAGCGCAACGCCGGAAAGAAGAAGACGAAGAAAGCCGGCGGCAAGAACAAGGGCGACACGAAGCGGGCGCCGAAGGCCGAGAAATCAGCCGAGGTGAAGAGCGAAAAAGCCGAAGCGCCGGCCGAAGAAGCGAAGCCAGAAACCAAAGAATAATTTATGGGACAAAAAGTTAATCCAATTGGTTTTCGTCTCGGGGTAAACCGCGACTGGCGTTCGAAGTGGTACGCCTCGCCGCAGGAGATGCCCGCTTTCCTGCACAGCGATCTCAAGATTCGCAATTACGTGAAGAAGAAGCTCCAGTTTGCCGCGGTCTCGAAGATCGTGATCGAGCGCGCCTGGAACAGCATCCGCGTGACGATCTACACCGCGCGGCCGGGAATCGTCATTGGCCGCAAGGGCGCTGAGATCGAGAAGATGACCGAAGAGATCTCGAAGATGGCGCAGGGCAAGCAGATCAAGATCGATATTCAGGAAATCAAGACACCGGAGCTCGACGCGCAGTTGGTGGCGGAGAACGTCGCGTTGCAGATCGAGCGCCGCATTGCTTATCGCCGCGCGATGAAGAAGGCGGTGCAGGTGGCGATGGATTTTGGCGCGCAGGGAATTCGGTTGCGCAGCTCGGGACGCTTGAACGGCGCGGAAATTTCGCGCTCGGAATGGTATCGCGAAGGGAAAGTGCCGTTGCACACATTGCGCACGCCCATCGATTATGGATTCGCGGAGGCGAATACGGTTTACGGAAAGATCGGCGTGAAGTGCTGGCTCTGTAAGAAGGAAGAGGCGCCGACGGAAACGCCGGCTGCGCTGCCACCGCCGCCGGAACCGGTCGAGGCGTAGGACGAACAAGGAACAATTTTTAAGGAGACACTGCAATGCCATTGATGCCCAAACGCGTGAAGTACAGGAAGACCCAGCGGGGAAGCCGCAAGGGGACTGCTTCGCGCAATCTGCGGATTGATTTCGGTGAGTTCGGCTTGCAGACGCTGGAGCGCGCCTGGATCACGAATACGCAGATCGAAGCGGCGCGTGTGGCCCTCACCCGCAGCATGAAACGCAAAGGCAAGCTGTGGATTCGCATTTTCCCGGACAAGTCGGTGACCTCGCGTCCGCCGGAAACTCGAATGGGTAAGGGCAAGGGGCAGCCGGAGTATTGGGTGGCGACGGTCAGGCCGGGCAACATTTTGTTCGAGCTCGATGGGGTAACGGAATCGGTCGCGCGCGAGTCGCTGCGGCTGGCCGCGGACAAGTTGCCGGTCCGGACGAAGTTTTTGACGCGGCACCACGTGGCGGCCGCTTAACGGATATGAAGTTCAAAGAGATTTCAGAAATGAGCAGCGAGGAGCTGGAGACGAAGAAGCGCGACATGCGCCAGGAGATCTCTGCACCTGCGTTTGCAACAGCAAAGCGGGCAGCTGGAGCAGCCGAGCCGGTTGCGGCTGCTGCGCCGCGAGGTGGCGCGGATTGAGACGGTTCTTGCGCAGCGCGCCGCCAAGGCGGAGACGGCGAAGGCGGGAAAGAAATAATTTTATGGCCGAGGAAAATCAGCGAATCGAACGACCAGCGAGCACGGAGCGCGAGCGAGCACGACGCGCGCGGTGCGCGAAAGACGCGGACGGGCGAGGTGATCTCGAGCGGAATGAACAAGACGATCGTCGTGCGGACGGTGACGCGAGTGCCGCACGCGAAGTTCGGCAAGATCGTGAAGCAGATGAAGAAGTTTTACGCGCACGACGAAGAGAACAAGGCCAAGGCCGGCGACACGGTGCGGATCATGGAGACGCGGCCGATGAGCAAGTTGAAGCGGTGGCGGCTGGTGGAAGTCGTCGCAGAAGTAGAGGAAGAGGGAAGATTTTTATGGTTTACCTACGATCCAGACTCGATGTGGCGGACAACAGCGGCGCGCGCATGGCGACGATGATTGGCGTGATCGGCAAGGGGACCGCGCAATGCGCCGGGATCGGCGATGTCATTACCGCGAACGTCAAGGAGGCGAGCGCGACCGGGACGGTGAAGAAGGGCGAAGTGATTCGCGCGGTGGTCGTGCGGACGCGGCAGCCGATCAAGCGCAGTGACGGATCGATCCTCCGTTTCGACAACAACGCGATCGTGGTGATCGACAAAGATTTGAACCCGCGCGGCACCCGTATTTTCGGGCCGGTCGCGCGCGAGTTGCGCGAGCGCAATTTCATGAAAATTGTCTCGCTCGCTCCGGAAGTTTTATGAACCGCATCAAGCTGCACGTCAGGAAAGGCGACAACGTCGAGGTGATCTCGGGGAACTTTAGAGGTTCCTCCGGCAAGGTCCTCGAGGTGATCGCGCGCAAGGAGCGCGTGCTGATCGAAGGCGTGCGGATGATCAAGAAGCATCTCAAGAAGTCGCAGGACAATCCGCAGGGAAAGATCGCGGAACGCGAAGGCCCGATTCACATCTCGAACGTGAGAGTGCTGGAGCGTGGCGAACGCGCCGCGGCCAAGGGCAAGGGCGCGAAGAAAAAGGCGACGAAAGAAAAGGCGCCCAAGAGCAAAGCTGCCAAGGACAAGGAAGCGAAAGAGGAATAGGCCGTGAAGAACGAATTTTACCAGCATTACAAGGAGCGGGTCATGCCGGCGTTGCAGAAGACGCACGGTTACAAGAATCCGCACCAGGTCCCGAAGGTGGAGAAGGTCGTCATCAACACCTCGGTCGGCTCGCAGTCGGACGTGAAGCAGGCGCTGGAAGACGCGAAGGCGGAGCTGGCGTTGATCACCGGCCAGAAGCCGGCGGAGACGCGGGCGAAGAAGAGCATCGCGAATTTCAAGTTGCGCCAGGCCCAGGCGATCGGCGCCAAGGTCACCCTGCGCGGCGAGCACATGTATGAATTTCTCGAGCGCCTGATCAAGGCCTCGCTGCCGCGCATTCGCGACTTTCGCGGGGTTTCGCCGAAGGGTTTCGACGGGCACGGCAATTACACCCTGGGCGTTTCCGACCAGGCGATCTTCCCCGAGGTCGAGCTCGATAAAATCAAGCGCAACATCGGATTTGATGTTACCATCGTCACCACCGCGCGGACGAACGAGGAAGCCAAATCGCTCTTGAGCGAGATGGGAATGCCGTTCAGCGACCGGGCCAAGAAGGTCGCCACGGCGACTCCTGGACCGGAAGCAGCCGCGCCAGCCGCAGCCGAAACCACCCAGTCTTAATGAGCACAGTTACAGATCCCATCGCCGACCTTCTCGCCCGCGTGCGCAATGCCGCGAACGCGCAGAAGACCGAAATGTTTGTCCCTTATTCCAAGATCAAGGCGGAGATCGTGCGCATTTTGAAGGACGAAGGCTACATCACGGATTACGCGGTGGACACGGAAGGGGCGCATCCGCGCATCAAGATCACGAACAAGATCGCGAACCGGACGAGCGCGATCACCGGCCTGAAGCGCGTGAGCCGGCCCGGCCTGCGCCGTTACGTCGGCGCGCAGGAAATTCCGCGCGTGCTCGGCGGGATGGGGATTTCGATTCTCTCCACGCCTCGCGGCATCCTCTCCGGCCGGGAAGCGAAGAAACAAAACGTGGGAGGCGAGCTGCTGGCTTACGTCTGGTAAGGGCGCTCCAGATTTTTTATGTCACGGATTGGAAACAAAGCAGTCGAGATTCCCGACAAGGTGAAGGTGAACATCGGCAACGATGGCGCCGTCGCGGTGGAAGGACCGAAGGGCAAGCTGCAATGGACGTTGCCGCGCGAGATCAAGGCCGAGCGTGAAGGACAACCGCGTCTCGCTCGTGCGTGACGCGGAGACGCGAAGCGTGAAGGCGTTGCATGGTCTCTCGCGCAGCCTCGTGCACAACATGGTGCAGGGCGTGAGCGAAGGATTCTCCAAGAACCTCGAGATCGAGGGCGTCGGTTTCAAGGCCGCGGTCCAGGGCTCGAACCTGAATCTGAGCCTCGGGAAATCGCACCCGATCCTGTTTCCGATTCCGAAGGAAATCAAAATCACGGTGACGGACAACACCAAGATCGCCATCACGGGCATCGACAAGAAAGTGGTCGGCCAGGTGGCGGCGGATATTCGCCGGTATTACCCGCCGGAGCCTTACAAGGGCAAAGGCGTGCGTTACGCGGGTGAAGTCATCCGCCGCAAGGAAGGCAAAACCGTTCAATAGCCATGGCACTTCGCGATCGTAAGGAAATCCGGCACCGCATTCACACGCGGATCAGAAAACGCGTCAGCGGGACGGCGGAGCGTCCGCGCCTGGCGGTCCATTTTTCGGGCAAGCACGTTTACGCGCAGGTCATCGACGATGATGCGGGCAAGACGCTGGTCTCCGCGGCGACGACCGAAGAGAAGGTCGTGGGCAAATCCAAGGCGGCGCGAATCGCGCTTCGGCGGAGAAGGTCGGCAAAGCGATCGCCGAGCGCTTGCTCTCGAAGAAAGTCGACAAGGTCATCTTCGATCGCGGCGGTTTTCTTTATCACGGCAAAGTGAAAGCCCTGGCGGACGCGGCGCGCGAAGGCGGACTGAAATTTTAAAAGATCATGGCACAACAACACAGCGGCGGCGGACGACGGCAGGAACGCCACACAGACAAGAGCTCAGCAGCGCGCGGGGACACGACCGAGAAGGTGGTCTTCATCAATCGTTGCGCGAAGGTCGTGAAAGGCGGCCGGCGTTTCAGTTTCAGCGCCCTGATCGTGGCGGGCGATCACGACGGCCAGGTCGGCGTCGGCTTTGGCAAGGCGAACGAAGTGGCCGAGGCGATCCGGAAAGCTTCCGAAGCGGCGCGCAAGTCGATGGAGAAGATGTCGCTGCACGAGAACACGATTCCGCACGAGACGATCGGTGAATTTGGCGGTGGACGCGTTTTGCTCCGGCCGGCTTCGCCGGGAACCGGCGTGATCGCGGGTGGCGGAGTTCGCGCGGTCGTGGAAGCGGTCGGGATTCGCGACGTCCTGGCGAAATCGCTCGGCTCGAGCAATCACTCGAACGTGGTCAAGGCGACGATCGAAGCGTTGCGCGCGTTGCGCCGGCGCGATGAGATTTTGAAGACACGCGGCATTCGCATGCCCGAGCGGAAGGAAGCGGAGCAAGCATCATGATCCGGCTTCATAACATGCAAACGCGGCCGGGCTCGAAGCACCGCGTAAAACGTCTCGGTTGCGGCGAGAGCTCCGGCCACGGCAAGACGAGCGGCAAAGGCCACAAGGGCCAGAAGGCGCGCTCAGGCGGCAGCATTCGTCTCGGGTTTGAAGGCGGCCAGATGCCGCTGATTCGGCGCTTGCCGAAGCGCGGCTTCAACAACGCCGCGTTCCACAAGAATTACGCGGTCGTCAACCTGAGCGACCTGGCCTCCTTCAAGGAAGGCACGGTGGTGAACGAGCAGCTTCTTCGTGAGTCGAAGCTGGTTCGCGGCCACGGCGCCGGGCTCAAGATTCTCGGCGATGGCGAACTCAAGCACGCGCTGACGATCGAGGCTGATAAGATCAGCGCGTCCGCGCGCGAGAAGATCGAGAAGGCGGGCGGCAGCGTGACCTTGCGGGAAAAGCCGGTCCAAGGGCCGCGTGACGCGCAACAGCCAGCCCCGGCAGACGAAGCTTCCGACACCGAGTCAGCCGCCGAAGCCAAAGGCGAAAGCAGCGAAGAAGCCTGCCGCGAAAAAGAAGGCGCCGGCCAAATCCGCGTCGAAAAAGAAACCGCGAAAGAGCTAACGCTTTGCGGTCCATCAACCACTCCTAGTCGATGGTTTCGGCTTTCGTAAACATCGTTCAAGATACCGGAGCTGCGCCGGCGGATCTTGTTCACGCTGGCGGTCATCGTGGTCGTGCGCCTTGGCGCCGCGATCACCACGCCCGGGCGTGAATCAGGCCGTGATTCAGGAATGGTTCCGCAGTTCGCCTGAACCAGGGTGGAGGCGGCAGTGTCGCGGCGCTGTTCAACTTGTTCAGCGGCGGCGCGCTGGAAAACTGCGCGATCTTTTCGCTCGGCATCATGCCCTACATCAGCGCGTCGATCATGATGCAGTTGCTGACGGCGGTGATTCCGCGGCTCGGGCCGGCTGGCCAAGGAAGATGGCGGGCGGCAGAAGATCATGCAATACACCCGGTATGCGACCGCTCGTGCTTGTGCGTGTTCCAGGCGTATCTGCTGTCGATCTCGTTTCAGCATCCGGAATCGTATCAGACGATGCTCCCGGGCATCACCGAGACGATCAACAAGCTGGGCATCCCGCTCGTGGAAGATCTGGGGATGAGCTTCCGCATCATCACGGTGATGTCGCTTACGGCAGGGACGTTGTTCCTGATGTGGCTGGGCGATCAAATCACCGAGCGCGGCATCGGCAACGGCATTTCGCTGATCATCACGATCGGCATCGTGGCGCGGCTTCCCGCGGCGCTGGCGCAGGCTTGGAAAACCTTTGTGCCTTCCGCAGAGACCGGGACGAGCCAGGTGAACCCGGCGATCCTGGTCCTGATGGTCGCGTTCCTGTTCGTGGTGATCGCCGCCGTCATCGCGGTCACGCAAGGCGTGCGCAAGATCACGGTGCAATACGCCAAGCGCGTCGTCGGCCGGAAAATGTATGGCGGCCAGACGCAGTACATGCCGTTGAAAGTGAACTACGCGGGCGTCATGCCGATCATTTTCGCGTGGGCGCTTCTGCTTTTCCCGACCACGATCGTCAGTGTCGCTTTTCAAAACAGCCGGACCGCGAAGACGATCTCCGACATGCTTTCGACCGGCTGGCTGCATTACGTCGTTCTGGCCGCGATGATTTTCTTCTTCAGTTATTTCTGGGTGGCGACGCAATTTCAGCCGGCCCAAATCGCGGACGATCTGAAGAAATACGGCGGTTACATTCCCGGCGTCCGCCCGGGCAAACCGACAGCCGATTTTCTCGATTACACGATGACGCGGCTGACCTTCGCCGGCGCTTTCTTCCTGACCCTGATCGCGATTTTGCCGCAGTTGATGAGCGACTGGCTGAACGTTCCTCAGATCACGGCCCAATTTTTCGGCGGCACGAGTTTGCTGATTATTGTCGGCGTCATTCTCGATACGATGCGCCAGGTGGAGACGCATCTCATTCAGCGGCATTACGACGGATTCCTGCGCAAAGGACGCATCCGGGGCGGGCGCTTCGATCGCGCCAGCTACGCGCGCGGCGAAGCGGCGCGGAGCACGACGTTGATGTGGCTTTATGTCGGCATCGCGATCCTGGTCATCGGCGGCGTGGCGGTTTTCCTCTACGGGCAACTAAGTGAAAAGACGATTGGTGCTTCTGGGCGCGCCGGGTTCCGGAAAAGGAACTCAAGCGGAGATGATCACCCGGCAGTTCGGGATCCCGGTGACTTCGCCGGGCGCAATTCTGCGGCGCGAACGGGACCTGGGCACTCCGCTCGGACTTGAGACGGCGGAGATCACCCATCATGGCGGGCTGGTTCCCGACAAGATCATCGTGCAACTGATTGAAGACTGGCTGCGGCTGCATGGCAGCCACGGATTTGTTTTCGATGGATTCCCGCGCACGATCCCGCAGGCGGAGAGTCTGCAGAGCATTCTGGTCCGGCATCGCACTCCGCTGGATCTGGCGATCTGGCTGGATGTTTCGGAAGACACGGTCGCGAGCGAATCGCGCAGCCGGCTGCAATGTCAGGGATGCGGGTTCACCACCAGCGTGAGCAGCGCCAGTTTTGCCGAGCGCCCGATTTGTCCTTATTGCGATGGGCCGCTGGTCCGCCGCGATGACGATGATATCGAGGTGCTCAAGAACCGGCTCGCCGAATTCAACACCAAGACCCAGCCGCTTGCGGCGTTTTATCAGAAAGCCGGCCTGCTTCGAAAGATCGACGGGAATCGCGATCGCGAAGCGGTCTTTGCCGACATTTCGCGGCTGATCGAGCAATCGGCATGATTCCGATCAAGAACGCGAAAGAAATCGAACGAATGCGGCAGGCTTGCCGCACGGCCAGCGAAGTCCTCGACCGCGTCAGCGAGCTGGTTCGGCCCGGCATTTCGACCAAGGAAGTGGACCAGGCCGCGGCCGATCTGATGCAGGAAGCCGGCGTGCAAAGCGCTTTTCTCGGTTACCGGCTGGGGCATCGCGTTTTCCCCGGCAATATTTGCATTTCGCTCAACGACGAAATCGTTCACGGCATCGGCAGCCAGCGCCGGATCCAATACGGCGACATCGTGAAGCTCGACATCGGCGTGGTCCAGGACGGCTGGGTGGGGGATACGGCGTCGACGGTTGCGGTCGGGATGATCGACGAGCGCACGGAGCGACTGTTGCGCGTGACCGAAGACGGCCTTGCAGCGGGCGATCGAAATCATGACCGAAGGGGTGCGACTGGGCGACGTTTGCGCGACCATCGAAGAGATGGCGATGCGCGAAGGGTTCAATGTCGTCCGCGAATTTGTCGGGCACGGGGTCGGACGAAAATTGCACGAGGAGCCGCAGGTGCCGAACTACGGCCGGCGCGGCAGCGGCCCGCGCTTGAAGGCGGGGATGACCCTGGCGATCGAGCCGATGATTAATTCCGGCACGGCCTCCGTCAAATTGCTCGATGACGGCTGGACGGTTTGCACGGCGGACGGGATGCCTTCGGCCCATTTCGAACACACGGTTCTGATTACCAAGGAAGAGCCGGAAATCCTGACATGGCGCGGAAAGACGCAATTGAAGTAGAGGGCACGGTCGTCGAGCTCCTGCCCAACACCATGTTCCGCGTCGAGTTGCCCAATGGGCACCGGGTCCTGGCCCACATTTCGGGCAAAATGCGGCTCCATTTCATTCGTATCTTGCCAGGCGACAAAGTTATGCTAGAGGTTTCCCCTTACGATTTGTCGAAGGGGCGGATCACCTACCGCCAGAAGTGACAACGCGGAGCCGATCTCCGCGTTTTTCGTCTCGCCAGAATCAGTTAGTTATGAAAGTGCGACCATCAGTAAAAAGACTTTGTGAAGCGTGCAAGATCGTGAAGCGGAAGAACGTTGTCCGCGTGATCTGCAAGAACCCGCGCCATAAACAGCGGCAGGGATAAGTTAGCGATTTGATATGCCAAGATTACTAGGAGTTGAAATTCCGGCGGACAAGCGCATCGAAGCGTCGTTGACCTACATTTACGGCATCGGGCCGAGCACCGCGAAGCGGGTTCTCGAGCAGACGAATATCGATCCCAATCTGCGCGCGAAGGATCTGACGCCGCATCAGATCAACGAAATCATCCAGACGATCACCGGCAACAAAATGCTGATCGAAGGCGATCTGCGCCGGGAATTGCAGAGCAATCTGAAGCGGCTCCAGGCCATCAATTGTTATCGCGGCATCCGCCATCGCCGCGGGTTGCCCGTGCGCGGCCAGCGCACTTCCACCAACGCGCGCACTCGCAAAGGACCGCGCAAGACGGTCGGCGTCATCCGCAACAAGGATGCGAAAGCCGGCAAGGTTTAACGTTAAGGATTTTTGACCATGGCTGATTCAGACGAACAGAAACCCGCGAAACCGGAAGCGGCCGACAAGCCGAAGAAGGCGCCCAAGGCGAAGACCGGAAGCGGAAGCCGTCGAAGCGCCGGCCGCCGAAAGCTGCTGCTGCAGTTGCCGAAACCCCTGCCGCGACCCGAGGAAGCTCCAGCGGCTGTGACCGCTACGGCCGAGGCTCCGGCCAAGCCGGCAAAGAAACCGGCCAAGGCCAAGAAGGAAGAGCCCGCCGCCCGCCGAGCCGCCGAAAGAGAATCTCTCGCTCGATCCGAACGACGTCGAGAAGCCGAAGATCATCAAGGCCAAGGGGAGCAAGAACGTCCACACCGGCATCGCGCACGTCCTTTCCACTTTCAACAACACCATCGTCACCATCACCGACCTGAAGGGGAACGTGATCGGCTGGTCGAGCGCCGGCAAAGTCGGCTTCAAAGGCTCGCGCAAAAGCACCGCCTACGCCGCGCAGATGGTCGCGCAGGATGCCTCCCGCCAGGCAATGGGCCACGGCCTGAAAGAAGTCGAAGTCCTCGTGCGCGGGCCCGGGCGCCGGCCGCGAATCCGCTGTCCGCGCCCTCCAAGCCATCGGCCTCGATCTCACCGTCATCCGCGACGTCACTCCCGTTCCGCACAACGGCTGCCGCCCGCCGAAACAGCGCCGCGTCTGAGTTTCCTACTTTCAATCTTACTTCCTCAACTTTCTTCTCATGGGCAGATACACCGGACCGAAAACAAAAGTCAGCCGCCGCTACGGAGTGCCGCTCTTTGGCCCAGCCAAAGCGCTCGAGCGGAAGAATTATCCTCCCGGCATGCACGGGCCGAAAGGATCGCGCCGCAAGCAATCTGATTACGCGATCGCCCTGGGCGAGAAGCAGAAGCTCCGCTATCAATACGGCCTTCTCGAAAAGCAGTTCCGCCGCATTTTCCAAACCGCTCTGCGCAAACGCGGCGTCACCGGCGAAACGCTCCTTCAGCTTTTGGAAACGCGTCTCGATAACGTCGTTTTCCGCCTCGGCTTCGCGAATACCCGCAGCGGCGCTCGCCAATTGGTCTCCCACGGCCACGTCCAGGTAAATGGCCGCAACGTGAACATCGCTTCCTACAACGTGCAAAGCCGGCGACGAAGTCACGGTGAAAGACAAACCGAAATCGCGGCAGCTCGCCCTGCGCAATCTCGAGCTGACCCAGATCGCTCCCGTCCCCGACTGGCTCGTGGCGAATCGCGACGCGCTCAGCGGCAAAGTTTCCCGCATCCCGACCCGGGATGAAATGCAGCCGATGGTCAACGAGCAGTTGATCGTCGAGTTGTATTCGCGCTAAGCCGTTTCCAACAGCTCGAGCGCTTTGCTGTAGCTGCGGCGCTGGAGAAAATGGCGGAGCTGCGGATCGATCGTGGGCGGTAACTGTCGCTCGAGGTTCTCGATCTTTTCCGAGACTACGCGCAACCGTTCCGTATGGCGGTCGGGATCGCGGCGGCTTTCCTCATCGCCGATGATGGCAAGACGTTCGCGAAGCGCCGCGGTCAGTTCCGTTAGGATTTTATCCATCGGAAAAGCTTGAAACGTGGGGGGCTTTGGCGCAAGCGTCCGTTATGAGCGAGCGGCGCCGAAGAAGAATTCTGATTGTGGATGACGACGTGGGGTTGATGCGCGTCATGCGGGAGGCGCTGACCTCGTTTCTGCGTTGTGAGGTGGATACGTCGCCCAAACCGGAATACGGCTTCGAGCTGGCCCTTAAGAAAACGTACGATCTGATGCTGTTCGATTTCCAGATGCCGATGATCGACGGGGCGATGTTGTTCTTCCTGATCGGGAAGGTTTACAACAACTCGGTGCCACCGCGCATCGTGCCGCCGCTGCTGCTCGTGACCGGGAAAGGGGACGAGAAGCGGGCGCAGGAATTATTGCAGGAAGCTGGCGTGCGCGGGCTGGTGCCGAAGCCGTTCGCGATCAATCGGCTGATCGAGAAGGTGAAGGAATGCGTGCCGGAGATTGAGGCCGCCGGCACCGGTTCCACCTCGCCGCCTAAGACGAGGCCGGCCCGGCTTCCTCGATCAATTGCCGCCTGGCTTCGATCCAGTCGTGGGCGGAATCGCCGGGCAGGGAGAGCTGATGGCGCCGCTCAGCGAGGAAGTAGGCGCGGATTCTGATTTCCTCGTCCGTCGGTTCGCGCAGGGCAGGGGCGGCGGAAGCTTTCTTGGAAGCGCTCCGCGACGCGGCTGGGGCGGTTTTCTTCCGCGGCAGGTTTCTTCGCCTTGGGTTTGACCGGGGCGGAGGACGATTTCTTCCTCGGGGCGGCGACACCATTTCCGTTGCCGGCGGCCGGGCTGGACGCGATGTCGGTTACTTTCTTTTCGGGTTCTGTTTTGGATTTTTTGGCCACAATCTTTGCCTTTGGATGACTGCGAGACCGAATACCGCGAGCGCCGGTGTTGCAAGTGGATTTTGCAAAGCGGTTGCGTGAAGCGCGGAACTTCGCCTACCGTGCGGCCATGCGGCACTTTGTTTTTCGCTGGTTGATCACGACCGTGGCCGTCATGGTCGCCGCCGCGTTCGTCAGCGGGATTCGATATGACAGCACAGGAGCGCTGATCGCTGCGGCGCTGCTGCTCGGGATTCTCAACGCGTTTGTTCGCCCGTTGCTGTTGATTATCGGTGCGCCGCTAATTTTGCTGACTCTCGGATTTTTTATCCTGATCGTGAACGGACTGATGCTTTATTGGGTGCCAGGTCTCATCGGCGGATTTCACGTGGACAGCTTTGGCAGCGCGTTTTGGGGCGCGATCATTATCGGAATTGTCAGCTGGATGCTGAGCGCGTTCTTTCGCGGCAGCGACGGGCGCGTCCACGTCCTCACTCATCACACGCAGATCAAACACGTGCAGGGGCGCGTGATCGAACCGGAAAGCAGAATCGAATGACATATTGCCTTGGAATGCTTTGCCGCGCTGGCGCGGTTTTCTTATCCGACTCCCGCACGAGCGCGGGGATGGACAACATCACGATGTGCAGCAAGATGCGAATCTACGAGAAGCCGGGCGACCGGGTGATTTGCATCCTCAGCTCGGGGAATCTTTCGCTCACGCAGGCGACCATCGCCTTGATCGATGAGGACCTTTACCTGGGCGCCCAGGATGGCACCCGCGAACAGATCACCAACCGGCAGACGCTTTACGAGACAGTCCGGTATATCGGCTCCAAGGTGCGGGAGGTGGAGAAAAAAGACCGCGAGGCGCTCGAGGCCGACGGATTCGATTTTAACATCCACCTCATCGTGGGTGGCCAGATTGCCGGGTTCGCGCCGGAGGTGCACCTGGTTTATCCCCAGGGCAACAGCATCCACGCCACGCGCGATTGTCCGTTCCTGCAGATTGGCGAGCGAAAATATGGGAAGCCGATTCTTGATCGCGGCTTCAATTACGAAACCGGGCTGGCCGATGCGGTGAAGGTTGGCATCATTTCGATCGATTCGACCATGACCAGCAACGTCGCGGTCGGTCCGCCCATCGACATTCTCTGTTACGAAACGGATTCGCTCCAGGCCAGGCTACGCGCGCACCTCGACGAGGACGATCCTTATCTGCAAACCATCAGCCAGAGATGGCAGGATGGGATCGTAAAGCTCGTGAACGAAATGCCCGCGCCCGATTTCAGCAAGCCAGCCCTTGGGTTTGCGACTGCGGCGTAGGATGTTCGGCGACGAGGATGGTGCAGTCGGCCCACCGCGGGTCAAAATCTGTGGGCTGACAACGCTGGAAGACGCCGTAGCGGCGATAGAATTCGGGGCGGACGCGTTGGGCTTTAATTTCTTCGCCGGGAGCAAGAGATACCTGGCAATGGCCGATCGTGGGTGGATTGCGGCCCTGCCTGCGAAAATCCCGAAGGTGGCAGTGTTGGTTAATCCGCGTTGGGAAGAGGCGGTGGCGGTGGCGAAGTCGCCGGGAATAACCGCGTTGCAACTCCATGGCGCAGAAACGCCAGATTTCTGCCGGCAGCTCGCCGAACACGGCATTCGGTTCGCAAAAGCACTTCCCATGTCCAGCCCGGACTCCATTACGAACTTGCCCTCGTTTTCCACACGCACGGTGCTGTTGGATTCAAGCACGCGGGAGAGTTTGGCGGAAGCGGCAAGACCTTTCCGTGGCAAATCGCCCGTGTGTTTCGTGAAAGCTAATCCTCATCTCCGAGTGGTCCTTGCGGGCGGCCTGACGCCTGAAAATGTGGCGGACGCAGTCGCCGCCGTGCAGCCTTTCGCAGTCGATGTGACCAGTGGCGTAGAATCTTTCGCTGGGCGCAAAGATTACGGGCGTTTGCGGGCCTTTATTGAGGCCGCGCGAGGCCAATAAAGGCTGCCGGCGGGTCTCCCGATTAGTCAGTTTCGCTCCAACGGCGCCACGCATGGAGCATGGAGGGCTGGTCTGCTTCCTGCTTTAGACGCTGCCGCACTCTTCAACTTCACATCATATTTATGGCTAATCGTTTCAAAACCTTTGTCTGCGCCGGGGCGGCCATTTTCGCCGCCCTCTCCCTCGTAAAAGCGCAGACCAACCCGCCTTCCACGGCCCCCAGTTCGAGCCCCGAGGAACTGCTCCAAAAGGCTCCACTTGCCGAGACCCGTCCGAAGGCGATCACGCCGCCTCTCCCGAGCGGTCCTTCCACCAAGAACGATAGCTCGCTCTTGCTGGTGCAGGCTTCAACGGTGAATCCCGCGCCCTCGGCCACCGTGGCCCCGACCAGCTCCACGACCACTACCACCACCCAGACGACCCCTGCCGGCCCGGTGGAGCCCGAGAGTGTGAGCGATAACGGCGGGATCGGCGTTCGCGAATTTCAGGGGGACGATGTGGGCGCGGTCCTGCGTCTTCTCGCGCGCCAGGCCAAAATCAACATGGTCGTCAGCGAAGCCGTCGTCGGCACGGTGACAATGCGGTTGGAAGATGTCACTGCATTGCAAGCCGTCTCGATCATCGTGAAAGCCAAGGGGCTGTTCATGGATAAGATCGACAATGTTTACTACATCAAAACCGGTGCGGAACGGACCGCAGAGCCGACGGAAAGCGACAGCTACCAGTTCAGCTATGCCCGCGCGAAGGAAATCGCCCCGCTCGTCGCGGCCCAGCTTTCCAGCAAAGACGCTCCGCAGGTCGATGAGCGCACCAACACTTTGTTCTTCCGGGAAACCCGCGGCAATATCGACGTCATCCGAAAACTCCTGAGCCAAATCGACAAACCGACGAAGCAGGTCATGATCGAAGCGCGACTCGTGGAAGTTACCGCGAATCCGCGGCAATCTTACGGCATCAACTGGGGCGGTGTTTTCGGCGGCTCCACCTCGCCGCAAACCATCAAGTTCGCAGGCAGCGATCCGGCCGAGGCCCCTTCCTATCAGACCGTCACCGATCCGCTCGACCGGATTCACCCAAGTCATCACGACGCCGGGGAAACCTGCGCAGGGGACAGTTGTGGGCGGCAAGCTGCAGGGCAACGATTTCTTCTTCGACAAAGCTCTCAACGCCCTGGCCGGCCAGTTTGCGATCCTTTCCGCTCCGCAACTGTCGGTCACCTTGCGGGCCCTCAACGAAGATTCCGATGCCGAGTTCCTGGCGAACCCGCGGGTCGTCACGGCGGACAACATGCAGGCGAAAATCGAAATCATCCGCAGCCCAGCCGGTCGCCGCAATTGAACTTCAACGAGCAGACAGCCACCGCGATCTTCGGCGGATTCCAGGACAAGAAATTCGGCAACACGCTGGTCGTGAAGCCCTCGGTCAACAAAGACAATTTCATCACGCTGGCTGTGAAGCCGGAAATCAGTAACAAGGTCGGCGACCAAGCATTCTTCCCGCCTGGCGCCAGCCAACCAGTCTCGAGCCCTATCATCGATACGCGCTCTCTTGATTCGAATGTCTTGATCAAGAGCGGCGACACCCTCGCCATCGGCGGATTGCTCCAGGACGAAGTGACCAAGGCGCGGACGCAAGGTGCCGATCCTGGGTGACATCCCGGTTCTCGGCTATTTCTTCCAGGAAAAGCTGAACGCCCGGGTGAAGCGCAACCTGCTCGTCTTCGTCACGCCGACCATTATCGACCAACATTACGGCACCGGCCTCGAGGACCAGGTCAGCGGCTTGCGTCACACCGGGGAAGAATACGCAGATCCGAATGGCTGGCGGAACAACGCCAAGGGCGCCGTGCGCCTGAAGCCTACGTCCAACCGCCATGTGGCCGCCGATTACCCGAAACCGGGAACACCGCCGGCGCCGGCGCGGACGGACTCGACCACGACCACGACCACGACCAGGTCGATCGACTTCAAGAGCACTGCGACCGACAGACAATTTTAAGCAGACAGAAGATGTGGGGTTGAGAGGGGGCGGATTCTCGCGAGAGGTCCGCCCTCTTTGTTTATCTCCGCCAGGTATCGGCTGAGAGCTGGTCCGTAATTCCGTCCGCGCACGGAATAAGAGGCTCTTTACGGCGGAGACCGATTGATCAAGGGTTTCCGCGATCTCTTCGTAGCTAAGCTCCTCGTAGCGCCGCAGGATGACCGCCAGGCGCTGGGTTTCGGGCAGGTTGGCTATGGCGGCGTCGATCGCCCTCTGCAGTTCCTGCTCGAGCATCGAAGCGTCCGGGGCGATCGCGTGTCTCATCCCGGATCGGCCGTTCTTCCTCCTCCGATTCCGCCCTGGAGTGGCACCTGCGGGTGGCGCGAGCGGCGGCGCAGTTCATTGAAAACCAGATTGCGCGTGATCTTAAGCAGCCAGGTGGTGAATTTCGCCCGCGGGACATACCGTTTCGCGCTCTTCCAAACCCGCACGAAAACCTGCTGGGCGATATCCTCGGCGTCCGAAGTATTGCCCAGCATCCGGCCCACGGTGCCGACGACCAGCCGCTGATGCCGCTCCACGAGCTGCTCGAAAGCGCCGGAGTCGCCTGTGCCGACCAGCTCCATCAGGCGGACATCCTCGGCGTCCTCCTCGGTTCTCGCGGCCAGGCTGGGTTCAGGTTCGGACATCTGGTCTATAGACGATGCGGTCGGGTAAAGGTTGCGGAAACGTGGGACGTTGAGGATTCAACCTTCATTCGGCGCTTTCGTTTGCAACCGAAGGGGAGCATGTGCATCATGGTTCGAAATTTGCCCGCCTCGATGAATCTATCGCTCATTCCCACTGATCTTCGGCCGATCGCCGAAAAGGTCGAGAGCCGGCAGCGCATTTCCGAGGCGGACGCGCTAACCCTGTATCGCTCGAATGATTTGAATGCTCTGGGCATAATGGCCAGCACCGTCCGCGAGCGGAAGAACGGCAACGTCGCCACCTACATCCTGAATCGTTACATCAATTACTCAAATCTCTGCATCCTCTCCTGCCAGTTCTGCGCGTTCGCGGCGAAAAAGCGAGACGCGCATGCCTTCGAGCGTTCCATCGACGACATCGTGGGCGCGGTGGAAGAATCGCTAACCCTGGGGATCACGGAGGTCCACATGGTCGGCGGGTTGCATCCCGACTCTGAAAAAGGAGTGGTACATCGAGTTGCTCCAGCGGGTGCGCGCCCTCGATCCGAAGCTGATCATCAAAGCGTTCACCGCGATCGAGGTCCGCCATCTGGCCCAGCGGATCTTCAAGCTCTCCATTCCCGACACGCTTGCCGCGCTGCGGGACGCCGGTCTGGGCGCGCTTACGGGGGGCGGCGCGGAGATCTTTGATGCCGATGTCCGCGACGAGCTTTGCCGGGGCAAGGAAAGCGCGGCGGAATGGCTGGATGTCCATCGTATCTGGCATCAAATGGGCGGCCGCAGCACCAGCACGATGCTTTACGGACATATCGAAACGCTCGAGCAGCGGGTCGATCATCTGCGCCAGCTCAGGGAACTGCAGGATGAAACCGGCGGCTTTACCGGCTTCGTCCCCTTCGCCTTCGAACCGCAGACCACGATCCTCGCGCACGTCAAAGCAGCCACAGCGGTCGAGCAGCTCCGTAATCTGGCGGTCAGCCGCATCTATCTCGATAATTTCGACCACCTCACGGCCTACTGGGTTTCGATGGGATTGCCGATCGCGCAGATTTCTCTCAGCTACGGCGTGGATGACCTGCATGGGACGATCATGGAAGAAAAAATCTTCCACATGGCCGGCGCCAAAACGCCGCAGGAACAGACGGTCGAAACGCTCGAACACGTCATCCGCGAGGCGGGCCGCGATCCGATCCAGCGCGACAGCTATTATCGGCATCTGCCGAGAAAACGGCCGGCCGCCGCGCCAGCTCCGCCAGCCGTGGAATCCGAGCTGGTTTTGGCCTGACCGTGGCTGAAACCGGGCTGCTGCGGATCGGTTGCGTTAAGTATCTCAACGCGCGCCCGCTCATTTACGGGTGGCCCGGCGAAGTCGTTTTCGATCATCCGAGCGCTCTTGTGCGAACGGCTCGCTTCGGGCCTGCTCGACGTCGCGCTGGTCTCCAGCTTCGAATTTCTGCGCAACCCGGTTTACACGCTGGTCGATGGCGTTTCAATCGCATCGCACGGTCCCGTGCACAGCGTCTTCGTTGCGCATGCCGGCGAACTTTCCGAGATCGAGGAGATCGAAGTCGATCCCGCCTCGCAGACTTCGGTTAATTTGTTGCGTTGCCTCATGGCCGAGAACGGGATGACCCCGAAATTTGTCATTCGTTCCCGTCTCATCCAGCGGGCGCTGACGCCGCGGCTGGCGAAATTCTTCATCGGCGACCAGGCCATTCGATTTCGGGATGAAAGCGCCGGGACGTTTCAATTCTGGGACCTCGGGGAAGAATGGCAGAAACGCACTCAGCTTCCGTTTGTTTATGCGCTCTGGCTCATCCGGCCCGAGGTGCCTTCGCCCAAGGCGATTGCCGACAGCCTGCGCGCTTGCCGCGACAATAACCTGCGCGAGCTCGACCTGCTCATCGCGGCGGAACGAGAATTCAGCCCTGATTTTTGCCAGTTTTATCTGACGGAATGTCTGAGCTACCAATACGGTGTGCAGGAGAAAGAAGGTTTATCGACGTTTCGGAAACTCTGTGAGAAGCACGGGATTTTGTGGCACGACTCACGGCTGATCATCTGACGGCGCCGGTCAAGCGATGGCCGAAGCGCGACCTGCACATTGGAATTTCCGGCTGGACCTATCCGCCCTGGCGCGGCGTTTTTTATCCCGGGAACCTGGCGCATCGGCTTGAGCTGGAATTTGCCAGCCGCGAGTTCGACTCCATCGAGATCAACGGTTCGTTTTATTCGCTCCAGCGTCCTTCGAGCTATCAACGCTGGTATGCCGACACACCGCCCGGATTCGTCTTCAGCGTGAAGGGCGCCCGCTTCATCACGCATATGAAAAAGCTGCGCGACGTCGAGACGCCGCTGGCCAATTTCTTCGCTTCAGGCGTCCTCTGCTTCGCGAAAAACTGGGGCCGATCTTGTGGCAGTTTCCGCCCAACTTCGGGTGGAACAGAGATCGTTTCAGCGAATTTTTCGATCTGCTGCCGCGCGATACTGGAGCGGCCGCAAAACTGGCGCGGAAGCACAACGACAAATTGAAAGCTGGCGCGTGGACGAAGGCCGACGCGGTGCGGCCAATCCGCCACTGCGTCGAGATCCGGCATACCAGCTTCATGGTTCCCGAGTTCTTCGATCTGCTGCGGGGGCACAACATTGCCTTTGTCTTTGCCGACACCGCCGGCAAATGGCCTTACGCCGAGGATCTCACGGCGGATTTCGTTTACTGCCGACTCCACGGTGCTGAGCAACTTTACGTTAGCGGCTACAGCGACAAGGAGATCGAATGGTGGGCGAACCGTATCGAGCATTGGCGCAAAGGCAGACAGCCGCGTGATGCGAAACTGGTGTCCGAGCGCAAGGCGAAGGCCGGAAGACGCGACATTTTCGTCTACTTCGATAACGACGCAAAAGTTCACGCCCCGTTTAATGCCAGGACGCTTGCCAAAACGCTTCGCGGTTAAGGCGGACGGTTGTCAGTTCAGCGCTCCGACAATAAAATGACCGGTGGAAAGACGTTGGATCATTGCTCAGGACTGTGCCGACGCGAAGACGGAGATCCCGTGGGCGGAGATCTGCGGACTCCCCTGCATCGCCGAGCTTTTGAAGCGCAAAGGGTTTTACCTGCGCGGATGACGTAAACGCCTTTCTCTCGCCACGCCTCAGTTCCCTGAGACGATCCGTTCCTGCTTCCGGACATGAAGGCCGCGGTCGAACGCATTCTTCAAGCGATCGATCGCAGCGAACGCATCGTTCTTTTCGGCGATTACGACGTCGATGGGGTCACGTCGCTCGCGCTGCTTGCCGGGCTCCTGCGCAGCTACGGCGCGGTCCCGGACCTATTTTTGCCTCTGCGGATGGAGGAAGGCTACGGCCTGAGCGCGGAAAGTGTCGAACGTTGTTGCGAGCAGCACCGGCCCCAACTTCTGATCGCTGTCGATTGCGGCACCTCCTCCATTGCGGAAATAGCGGCCCTGAAGGACCGCGGCATTGATGTGGTCGTTCTCGATCATCACGAACCGAAATCCGCCCTGCCTGATTGCGTGGCGGTCGTGAACCCAAAAACGGAGGCAGATTGCGCCTTCGACTACCTTTGCAGCGTCGGGATCGTTTTTAAGCTTTGCCACGCCCTGCTAAAAACGCGACCCGCCCCGGGTTTCGATTTGAAGGCAAACCTCGATCTGGTCGCGCTTGGCACCGTGGCTGACATCGTCCCGCTGCATCGCGAGAATCGTCTCCTGGTCCAGCGTGGGATGCGGGAGATCGCGACTTCGAAACGCCCCGGCGTGCGGAAGCTGATGGAAGTAGCGGCAGTTCGGTCACCGCTGGCGGCGGAGGACATTGGCTTCCGCCTGGGCCCGCGTCTCAACGCGGCCGGCCGGCTTTCCACCGCGGAAAAGGCATTGCGCCTGTTGCTGACCAGCGACGAAAGCGAAGCGACAGAGCTCGCCGCGCTCCTCGATGCCCAAAATCGCGAGCGTCAGGGCGTCGAACGAAAGATCTATGGCGAAGCGGAGGAAGAGCTGGCGAAGGTTTTCGATCCGAATCGCGATGCAGCCATCGTGCTCGGATCCCGCGACTGGCATCCCGGCGTGCTCGGGCATCGTCGCTTCGCGTCTGGCGCGAAAGTATCATCGCCCCACGGTTCTGGTTGCGTTCGATCCCACCGGCCTGGGGAAGGGGAGCGGGCGAAGCATCGAAGGGTTGTCCCTGGTCGAAGCGCTGGGTCGATGCGAACCCTATCTCGAGAAATTTGGCGGACACGAAATGGCCGCCGGCTTGACGGTGCGCGAAGACAACTTCGCAAGTTTTGCTGAGGCGTTCCGCATGGCTGCGCGCGAAATGCTCTCCGAGGAACAATTGCAGCGCGCGTTTGCACCTCGATCACGAACTGACTTTCTCACAGCTCAACTACGATTTGCTCCAGTGGCACCGGGCGCTTGAACCATTCGGCAACGGCAATCGTCAGCCGCTGTTTTTCGCGCGGGGAGTCGAGCCCACAATCCCCCCGCAGATCATCAAGGAAAAGCACCTCGCGCTCCGGTTGCGGCAGAAGAATCATTTTCAGCGCGCGATCTTTTTTGATGGAGCGTCGTCGCCGCTTCCAGAGGCGCCCTGGGACATGGCCTTTCGCCTGAGCGCGGACGAATACGAAGGCGAAACGCGACTGCAAATTCAGGTGGAGGCGTTGCGGGCCGCGGCCCCCATCGAATGATCCAGCTCTCGCAATCTCTCGGCGAGCTGGAGTGGATCCCGCGGCCGAAATTGACCGCGTTGAAGCGGCTGGAGATCGAGACGGTCGAGAATTTGCTAAGCCATTATCCGCGCCGCTACGAGGATCGCACCAAGTTTGCCGATTTCCCTCATGACGAAAGCGAGACGCCGATCCTGCTCTGTGGCGAAGTGACGAAGACGCGCCTGCTCCGTTTTGGTGGCTGGAAGAAAATTTTCGAGGCCACCCTCGAGGAGTCGGAATCGAACGCGCTCAGTCAGCCCCTGGTCCTGCGCTGGTTCAATATGCATTACGTCCAGAAGATGATCGCGACCGGGCAGCGCCTGGTCGTCTTCGGCAAACCCCGGCTGCGCGGGAAGCGCCTCTGCATGGAGCATCCCGGAATTCGAGGTGATCGAGAACGACGAAGACATCTCGGTCCATTTCCGCCGGATCACTCCAATTTATCCGGCGACTGAAGGACTTCCGCAGCGCGTTTTCCGCGCTTTGATTTATCGCGTCGCTCGAAAATCTTGCGCTGGACTCCGTGCCCACGTTGTTGCCGAAGAACGTGAACCTTGGGACGCGTGAGCACGCTTTGCATGAGATTCATTTTCCCACGACCAAAGAGCAGCAGGAGGCTGCCCGCGAGCATCTCGTTTTCTCCGAGTTTTTCGCGATGCAGATGTTGATCGGCGCGCGCCGGTCCGCCGCGGCCTCGCGCAGCGGCCAGGCGCATTCCGGTCCGGGCGAGCTGCTGGAAAAATTCCTGCGCGGCTTGCCGTTCGATCTCACTGACGCCCAGGCGCGGGTGATCGAGGAAGTGCGCCGAGATTTGGCGTCGACTCATCCGATGAATCGTTTGCTTCAGGGCGACGTCGGCTCCGGCAAGACCGTCGTGGCGATCGCCGCGATGCTTCTCGCCGTCGAAGCCGGTTTCCAAACGGCGCTCATGGCCCCTACACAGATCCTGGCCGAACAGCATTACGCTGTCCTGTGCCGCTGGCTCGAGCCGCTCGGTGTCCGGCTGGCGTTGCGGACGGCGGCGCGCCAGGAAGAAAGCGGGGCGTTGCCGTTATTTCAGGGCGACCAGAGAAATAGCGACGCGCCGCAAATTATCGTAGGCACGCATGCGTTGCTTTACGAAGGAGTTTCGTTCGAGAACCTGGGGCTGGTGGTGATCGATGAGCAGCACAAGTTCGGCGTGTCGCAGAGAGCCAGGCTCACGGCGCGAGAGCCGGCGCCGGATGTTCTGGTGATGACGGCAACGCCGATTCCGCGGACGCTGACGATGACGGTGTACGGCGATCTCGACGTCTCGGTGATCGACGAGATGCCTTCAGACCGGGGCAAAATCATTACGGCGGTGCGCGAGCGGGGGAAGCTTCCGGAAGTGTTGACCTTCATGCGCGGGCAGCTCGAAGCGGGACGGCAGGGTTACATCGTTTACCCGCTGATCGACGAAAGTGAGAAGCTGGATGTGAAGGCAGCCGCGGCGGAGTTCGAGCTTTGGCGGGAACGCTTGCGGCCTTTTCGTTGCGATCTCTTGCACGGGCGAATTCCGGCGCCGGAAAAGCAGGCGATCATGGAGCAGTTTCGTCGCGGGCAGACGAGCGCGCTGATCAGCACGACGGTGATCGAGGTGGGGGTGGATGTTCCGAATGCGACCCTGATGCTGATCGAAAATGCGGAGCGTTTCGGGCTGGCCCAGCTTCATCAATTGCGCGGGCGCATCGGCCGCGGGTCGCACAAGTCGTATTGCATTCTCTTGAGCGACGAGAAGACGCCCGAGACGGTGGCGAAACTGGCGGTGTTGGAGAAAACCATCGATGGATTCGAAGTCGCGGAAGCGGATTGGGACATGCGCGGTCCGGGGGATTTGCTCGGGACTGCGCAGAGCGGCCTACCCGGCTTTAAAGCTCGGCGATTTGATAAAAGACGCGTCCGATCATGCGCCAGGCACGGGCGGCGGCCACCGCCATTCTGGGAGTTGGATCCCCACCTGAATTCACCTGAGAATCAACGATTTCGTGAATTGATTGTCGAACAACACGGACGAACCTTCTCGAACGTTAGCTGATGAAAAATCTGATCAAATTTCTGCTCTTTGTTTTGCTGGTGAGCGCGGGCATTTCGGCGCTTTATGATTACCGCCTCAAGACGGGCGGGCTGAAATTCCTCGCGGTCGCCCCCGAAAAGTATTCGCTGGCCACGAATGCCAGCGTCGATCCGAAGGACGTGGCCGGCCTGGAGAATCTCAATCGTGAGCGCCGCGCCCTGGTCAGCGCGGTAGTTCCTTCGGTGGTCAGTATAAAGACCTCGAAAAAGGTGGCGATTCGCCGCAATTATCAGCTTGATCCCTCGGATTTTTTTAACCGGAACCCGCGGCAATTTCGGAATCCAAACGAGGAAGCGATGGTGCAAAGCTCCCTTGGCTCCGGGGTGATCGTTTCCGCGGAAGGCCACATCATCACGAACAATCACGTGGTCGATCAGGTGGATGAGATCGAGGTCCAACTGCACGATGGCCAGACGAAAAAGGCGCGGCTCATCGGGGCGGATGCGGTGGTGGATCTGGCGGTTTTGAAGGTGGACGAACCGGGGCTGAAGCCGCTGAAGTTCGGCGACTCCGATGCCGTGCAGGCGGGTGATTATGTAGTCGCCGTCGGAAATCCGTTTGGCTTTGAGGAAACAGTCACGGATGGAATCATCAGCTCGCGGGGCCGGCCCAATCGAGTGGATGGCTTCGGCGATTACCTCCAGACAAACACGGCGATCAATCCGGGCAATAGCGGCGGGCCGCTGGTTAATTTGCGCGGTGAGGTTATTGGCATAAACACGGCGATCATTTCCCGGAGCGGCGGATCGCAGGGGATTGGTTTTGCCATTCCTTCGAACTCGGTGAAAACCGCGCTGGAGAGTTTGCTCAAGCACGGGCGGATCATTCGCGGTTATCTCGGCATCCAGGCGCGGCCTAGCACGCCCGGGGGCCCGGCGCCAGATGGCGTGATTATCGACGACGTGCTGCCCAATTCGCCCGCGGCGGAAGCGAACCTCAAACGGGGTGACGTGATTAAGAAATTCAACGGGCAGACGGTGAAAAACATCACCGAGTTGCGGACCCTGGTCTCGCATGTGGAGCTGAATAAGAAGGTGGAGCTCGAGCTCAATCGGAATGGCAATACGATGAAGCTGACGGCCGAGATCAAGGAGCAGCCGGCTGATTACCTGACTTCGCGCCAGAATCCGCGGCAGCAGCCGCAAACTCCGCAGACGCCCGATGAGCCGGAGAGTCAGCCGGAGGAAGGCAACGTATTGAGCTCGGTGGAAGTGACGGAACTCTCGCAAGAGATGATTCGGCGGCTGGATTTGCCCAACCGAATTCGAGGCGTGCTCGTAACGAAGATCGACGGCGAAGCCGGCGAGCTGCGCGCGGGAGACGTGATCGAGGAAGTTAACCAGCAGCCGGTTACTTCGGTCGCGGATTACAAGAAAGTGGTGGCGTCACTGGACCCGAACGGGACGCAGGTGCTGTCGGTCTGCCGGCATCGTACGAGGTCGTTCGTCGTGCTGCGGCCGCGCTGATTCGCTCCCGGCGAGGAGCGAAGCACGCATGGCGTTCACCGTCCCCGAATCAGCTTCGGTGAATAACCCTCGGCGCGCGAGGGTCTAACCTAACAATCACAATCATGAAACGAATACTTCTCGTGTTGGCGGTGTTGGCATTTCTCTTCCCGGCCGTGCGGCAGGCGGCTGCCGCCGAGATCTCGATCGATTTCTTTTACGACAATATCGGCGACGGCGGAAGCTGGGTCGAGGTGGCCGATTACGGGTATTGCTGGCAACCGACCGTAGCGGTGAGCAACCGAAGCTGGCGTCCGTACACCGATGGCTATTGGGCCTACACCGACGTGGGTTGGACCTGGGTTTCCTACGAAGATTTTGGATGGGCCACGTATCATTATGGGCGCTGGGTCCGCTTGCGCGGGCGAGGTTGGATTTGGGTCCCCGGGCGCGACTGGGCTCCGGCGTGGGTCTCCTGGCGCACGGGTGGTGATTACGTCGGCTGGGCGCCGCTCCCGCCGCGCGGTGGAGGAGACGTCTTTTACGATAACCGGCCCATCACCGCACAAGTTGACGTCGAGTTCGACATTGGGCCCTCGTATTACAATTTCATCGACGTTCGCTACGTCGGCGAGCCCGTCCTGCGGGAGCGCATTTTCGCCGTGGACCAGAATGTGACCTACATCTCCCGGACGGTGAACGTGACCAACATTACCTACCGGGACAATCAGGTTTACAATTACGGGCCGGATTACAACAGACTGAACCGCTTTTCGACCCGGCCGATTCAACGCCTGAGCTTGCAGCGCGAAACGAATGTCGATCCGATCGCGGCGGTGCGCTCGCGGTCGTTGATGAAAGTGCAGGGAGACCGCCTGGTCATCGCTGCGCCTCAGACATTGCAGAAGCCAGCTGCCTCGTTGGCCCCGAAAGTGGTGAAGGAAAAGATCGCGCAAACACCGGTGGAGCGTGGCTGGGAGGGCATCTCGGATCAGAAGGCTCAGGCGGAATTGAAGCAGAAGATGAAAGCCGAAGATTCCAAGACGGTGCCTCCTCCAAGCGTTCAGCAGGTTCGTGAAGAGACCGCGACTAGTCCGGCTCCTCCGGCTCCCGCCTCGTCCGCCGCCAGCGCCACGCCGACTTCGGGCGCAAGCCCAGCCGCGACAGCGCCGGCCGCCGCGACCAGCCCCGCGGTGAGCGCGAGCGTTTCGCCCGCCAAGGACAAAGACAAAGACAAGAAGAGCGATATTTCCCCGGCCCCGAGCGTCGCGGCTCCCGCGACCCCTGCAGCGACTGCTGCGATGACGCCGGAAAAGGAGAAGGCCAAGCCAAACGAAAAAGTTTCTCCAAAGACCACCCCGGCGTCCGCTCCAGACGCCTCGGTTGCGCCGGCCACAACGCCGGACACACGTGACAAGGGCAAAGACAAACAAAAGGAAAAGGTCGTACCGAGCGCGGTTCCGCCCTCAACGGGCGTGACGGAAACCGCACCCCCGGAGCCTGCGGACACCGAAAAAGCGGACAAACGTAAGCCGAAGGATAAACCTCCGGTGCCGCCGGTCGTTAGCGAGGAAAAGAGAACGCCTCTGCCGGTGCAGCCCCAATCTGATACGAAAACGCGAGCGGCTTGACCCGGTGAAACCGGATGCCGTTCCGGAAAAGCCGAAGCAAGAGACAGCGGTCGAGCCTTCGTCCAAGCCACCGAAGAACGAGCCACCGAAGAAGGAGCAGGCAGCTCCTCCGGCCCCGGCGGCTAATGCTCCGGCAAATCCGCCGGCTGCGCGAGGAGGGCAAGAAGAAAAAGAAGGACGAGCCCGCTCCCGCACCGACTCCGTAAGTTTCAGCAACGACGAATTCAGACGGCCTCGGAGAAATCCGGGGCCGTTTTGCTGTCGAGAAGGCCCTTGCCCTTATAGCAACTCAGCGATCTGGACGGCGTTGAGCGCCGCGCCCTTGAGGAGTTGATCGCCCGAAACCCAGAAGGAGAGGCCGTTTTCGAACGCGCAATCACGGCGGACGCGGCCCACTTCGCAGTTGTCTTTGCCCGCGGTGAAAAGCGGCATGGGATAGCGATTGTTCTGTGGTTCGTCGACCAGCTCCAGCCCCGGCGCTTTGGCGAGGACTTCGTGCGCCTCCTCCACGGAAACCGGCCGCTCGAACTCCGCGCTGACCGCCACCGAGTGCGCCCGGTAAACCGGCACCCGAACGCAGGTGACCGAGGCCCGGAAGTCCGGCAAATGCATAATGCGCCGGCCTTCGTTCTGCATTTTCATTTCCTCCTTGGTGTAGCCGCTGGGCAGAAAGGAATCGACATGAGGCAGGACGTTAAAGGCGATCGGATGAGGGTAGATCTCGGCCGTGGGCGGGCGGTTTTCGGCCGCCGCTTCCACTTGCGATCTCAGTTCGCTGATAGCGCGCGCGCCGCTGCCGGAAACGGCCTGGTAACTGGAGGCCACCACGCGCCGGACGCCAAACGCGCGGTGAAGCGGATAAAGCGCCATGAGCGCGACCGCGGTCGTGCAGTTAGGATTGGCAATCAATCCGCGATGCTGCCGAACATCGTCGCCGTTGATCTCGGGAATCACGAGCGGCACGTCCGGTTCCATCCGGAAGACGGAGGAATTGTCGATGACGACCGCGCCGGCCTCGCGCGCGACCGGCGCAAATTGCCGGGAGATCGTCGCCGCCGGCGCTGAAAAACGCGATGTCGATTCCGGCGAATGATTCCGCGGAGAGCTCCGTAGCGGGAATCTCCTCGCCGCGGAACGAAACAGCCGTTCCTGCGGAACGTTTGGAGCAGAGCGGCCGCAACGTCTCCACCGGGAACGCGCGCCGTTCCAGGACGCGCAGTAATTCAACGCCCACCGCGCCAGTCGCGCCGACCACGGCAACGTGATAGCTTTTTCTTGCGTTAGCCACAGCGCATCCTACCGCCGTTTGCCATGAAGAAAAGTGCCGAGCCCAAGATCACACATTTCGGTGAAGAAGCAGGAGCTCACTCTAAAAGTGGGCCGGAAAAAGATTGGCGGCTTATCCAGTTTCCACCTCTCGTTTCGGCCTCGGAACGAAGGAGGGGAGCCTGAAAACGCCCACGGGGCAGTTCCGCATCGCGGAAAAAATCGGTGATGGGATGCCGCTCGGGACGGTGTTCAAAAGCCGGCGGCCGGTGAAGGCGACGAAAAAAATGTTGCGCGAAGATGACCTGGTCATGACCCGGATTCTCTGGCTGGACGGGGTCGAGCCAGCGAACGCAAACACTTACGATCGATTCATCTATATCCACGGCACGAACCACGAAGGGCAGATCGGGGAAGCGGCCAGCCACGGCTGCATTCGGATGCGGAATAGGGATTTGGTGGAGCTTTTCGACCGGGTGGGGATCGACACGCCGGTCATGATTAAAGCGTAAAAAGGGGTTTGGCGGCCTCTGAAAAAAGTCGAGAAAAGCGTTGCGTCAGGGGTCTTAACTGCCTAAATGACGGCAGCAACTTGCTGGGAAAGGAGGCGAAAAATATAAAGTGAAAATTTTCAAAGCAGTTTTGATGGTGGCCATCGCGGCCTGTGCATTGGGCTTGGGGGCTTGCTCGCAAACGAAAGAGCCGGCGGCCACAACCACGACTTCGACCTACTCGAAATAACCCATTCAGTTGTCCGTCTGCGGATAGCTTTAACCAAAAGGCCAGGTCGTTTCGTCGGCCTGGCCTTTTTTCCGCTCTAGTTGCGGGAACTCCAGTCGCTGCTGCCATCTCGGGCGGCAGGGAGAATCGCGCGGCTTTCTTTTCGAGCGCCAAGCAATAAGGTGCCAGCCATGCAATTGACCGGCCAGCCTTTGTCGCTCTCGCAAATTGCGCAGGTGGCTTACGGCCAGACCTCGATTGAAGTCGCTTCGTCCGCGCACGCCAGGATCAAGGCTTCGCGCAAAGTGATCGAGGAAATCGTCGCGAAAAACGGCGTGGTCTATGGCGTCAGCACCGGCTTCGGCAAATTGGCCGACGTCCACATTCCCACCGATGAACTGCGCCAGCTCCAGTTGAATCTTGTTCGCAGCCACGCCTGCGGTGTGGGACGGCCACTCTCGATTCCCGAAGTTCGAGCCATGATGCTGTTGCGCGCGAACGTGCTCGTGCTCGGCTTCAGCGGCATCCGGCTGGAAGTGATCGAGCTGCTCTGCGAGCTCGTTAACCGCGGCGTCACGCCGTTTATTCCGGAAAAGGGATCGGTTGGCGCGAGCGGCGATCTGGCGCCGCTGGCTCATCTGTCGCTGACGCTGCTCGGCGAAGGTGAGGCTTTTTACGAGGGAGCATTGTTGCCGAGCGCCGATGCGCTCAAGAAAGCGGGGCTGCGGCCGGTCGTTCTCGAGGCCAAGGAAGGCCTGGCGCTTTTGAATGGAACTCAGGCCATGCACGCGGTCGGTGGCCTGGCCTTGTTCCGCGCCCAACGGCTGGCGCGCGTGGCGGATATTGCCGGGGCGATGAGCCTCGAGGCGCTCAAGGGAACGCCAACGGCGTTTGACGAGCGAATCCACCAGGCGCGGCCGCATCCTGGACAGCAGGCGGTCGCGCAGCATTTGCGCCATCTCCTCCGCGACAGCGAAATCCGGCAATCGCATCTGGCCGACGATCCGCGCGTGCAGGATGCCTACAGCCTGCGCTGCATGCCGCAGGTGCACGGAGCGGTGCGCGGCGCGCTCGATCATTGCGAAAACGTTTTGGAGATCGAGTCAGCTTCGGCCACGGACAATCCGCTCGTCTTTGCTGAGACCGGCGACGTCCTTTCCGGGGGGAATTTTCATGGAGCGCCGCTCGCGCTCGCGCTCGATTATGCGGCCATCGCGGTGACGGATCTGATGAGCATCAGCGAGCGCCGCACGGATCGGCTGGTCAATCCGGATTCGAGCGAGGGGTTGCCGCCGTTTCTCACGCCGCACGCCGGGACCCATTCCGGTTTCATGATTCTGCACGTGGCCGCGGTGGCCTTGTTGAATGAAGCAAAGGTCCTGGCGCATCCGGCCAGCGTCGACAATCTCCCGACCTCGGGCGGGAAGGAGGATCACGTCTCCATGGGAATGACGGCCGCGCTAAAGTTGCGGACGATTGTCGAGAACGCCGAGAACCTCCTCGCGATCGAGCTGCTCGCGGCTGCCGAAGGTATTGAATTTCGCCGGCCACTCAAAGCCGGCGTGGGCGTGGAGCAGGCGTTTGAGCGCGTCCGATCTATTTCGCCGGCCGTGGATGCGGATCGATCGATGTCGCCGGATATTGCGCGCGTGGCGACCGCAATTCGGGAAGGCGTCTTCGACAGCGAGACGGAAAAAGTATGAGCGGATAACGCTCCATCCAGGCGCCTCGCGGAAGCGAGATGAGCTGCAAAGGCTGGCATCAGGAAGCCGCGCTGCGGATGCTGATGAACAATCTCGATCCGGATGTCGCGGAAAACCCGGATCGACTCATCGTTTACGGCGGCACCGGTCGCGCCGCGCGCAGTTGGGAGGCGTTCGATGCGATCGTGCGCTCGCTCCGTGAGCTGGAGAACGACGAGACGTTGCTGGTGCAATCAGGAAAACCGGTCGGCGTCTTTCGGACGCACGAGGAAGCGCCGCGGGTTCTGATCGCGAATTCGAATCTGGTCGGGCACTGGTCGAATTCGACGGAGTTCAATCGCCTGGAGCGCCTGGGTCTGACGATGTACGGCCAAATGACTGCCGGATCGTGGATCTACATTGGCAGCCAGGGGATCGTGCAGGGGACCTTCGAGACCTTCGCGGAAGCGGGCCGGAAACATTTCGGCGGGACGCTGGAAGGAAAGTTTGTCGTCACGGGCGGGCTGGGCGGAATGGGCGGCGCGCAACCGCTGGCCGCGACGATGAATGGCGCGCTCTTTCTCGGGATCGACGTCGATCCGGCGCGGATCGAGAAGCGATTGCAGAGCGGATATTGCGACAAAATCGCGACTTCGCTCGACGAGGCGCTGCAGATGATCGACGAAGCGCGGCAGCAAGGTCGCGCTCTTTCTGTCGGCCTGGTCGGGAACTGCGCGGATGTCCTGCCGGAAATGGTGAAGCGGGGTGTCGTTCCCGATATCCTAACCGACCAAACCAGCGCGCACGATGCGCTGAACGGTTATGTCCCGAATGGAATGTCGCTCGCCGAAGCGCTGAAGCTGCGCGCGGATAATCCGGACGAATACATCGAGCGCTCGATGCGTTCCATGGCGACGCACGTCGAAGCGATGCTCGCGCTGCAAAAGAAAGGCGCGATCACTTTCGATTACGGAAACAACATTCGGACGCAGGCGAAGAAGGCCGGAGTCGAGAACGCTTTCGATATTCCCGGATTCGTTCCCGAATACATCCGGCCGCTTTTCTGCGAAGGGAAAGGGCCATTCCGCTGGGTGGCGTTGAGCGGAGACCCGCAGGACATTGCGCGCACCGACCAGCTGGCGCTCGAACTTTTCCCGAGAACAAAACTCTCGCGCGCTGGATGAAGCTGGCGAAAGAGCGAATCCATTTTCAAGGACTGCCCGCGCGGATCTGCTGGCTCGGCTATGGCGAACGCGCGGAATTTGGAGTGGCGATGAACGAGCTGGTGCGGCGCGGCGAGATCAAGGCGCCCATCGTCATCGGGCGCGACCATCTCGATACCGGCTCCGTCGCTTCGCCTTTCCGCGAAACCGAAGGGATGATCGACGGCAGCGACGCGATTGCTGATTGGGCGTTGCTCAATGCGCTGGTGAACACCGCGGCCGGCGCCTCCTGGGTTTCGATTCACAACGGCGGCGGAGTCGGGATCGGCTACTCGCAACACGCCGGAATGGTCGTGGTGGCGGACGGAACCGACAGCGCCAAACGCCGGCTCGAACGCGTGCTGACGAGCGATCCGGGGATGGGCGTTTTGCGTCACGCGGATGCCGGCTATTCCCGCGCGATTCAGTTTGCGCGAATCGCAGCGACGATCAAGATTCCGATGAAGCCCAGCGCGCGCGACTGAATCTCATAACACCATGCAAAAAGTCATCGAGTGCGTGCCGAATTTTTCCGAGGGCCGGGATCTGGAGGTGATCCGGCAGATCACGACCGCCATCGAATCGGTGGAGGGAGTCTCGCTGCTCAACGTTGATCCCGGCGCAAGCACCAACCGCACAGTGGTGACTTTTGCGGGAAGCCCGGCAGCCGCGGTGGAAGCAGCTTTTCGCGGGATCCAAAAGGCCGCGGAGCTGATCGATATGCGGAAGCAGAAGGGAGCGCATCCGCGCATGGGCGCGACCGATGTTTGCCCGTTTATTCCCGTGAGCAATGTGAGCTGGGAGGAAGCGATCGCGTGCGCGAACGAATTGGGGAAACGCGTGGGGGATGAGCTGAAGATTCCGGTTTATCTCTACGAAAAGGCCGCCAAAGATCCGTCGCGCTCAAATCTCTCGATCATCCGCGCCGGCGAATACGAAGGTTTCTTCGAAAAGATCAAGGAGCCCGCCTGGAAGCCGGATTTCGGGCCGGCCGTTTTCAACGAAAAGGCTGGCGCGCACGGTGATTGGCGCGCGGGAATTTCTCGTCGCCTACAACGCGAACCTGAATACGAAGTCAGTGCGCCGGGCCAATTCGGTCGCTTTCGACGTGAGGGAAAATGGCCGGGTCAAGACAGAGGACGGCACGCCTTCCGGAAAACCGGTGCTCGATGCGAACGGCGAACCGGTGCGCGTTCCCGGCATGCTGAAGCATGTGAAAGCGATCGGCTGGTATGTGGAGGAATATGGGATGGCGCAGGTCTCGATGAACCTGACGAACCTCGAGGAAACGCCTCTGCACGCGGCGTTCGATGCCTGCAACGAATCCGCCAGCAAACGCGGCCTGCGCGTCACCGGCTCGGAAGTGGTCGGCATGCTGCCCAAGAAATGCCTGGTCGATGCCGGGAAATATTTTCTGCGCAAACAGAAGTGGTCGGAGGGCGCGGCCGAAGAGGAGCTCATCGATATCGCGGTCCGCTCGATGGGATTAAGTGAGTTGAAACCGTTCGATCCGAAAGAGAAGATCATCGAATTCAAAATGGAATCCGCCGCCGAAGAAATCGCTGGTGAAGATGGATCTGCGCCAGTTTTGCAATGAGACGTTGAGCGATTCGCCCGCGCCGGGTGGCGGCTCGGTCGCCGCCTTGATGGGCGCGCTGGGCGTTTCCCTTGGCGGAATGGTGGCGAACCTCTCCGCCGGCAAACGGGGCTGGGACGACAAGCTGCAATATTTCAGCGACTGGGCCGTGAAGGCGCAGCAGTTAAAGGATGAATTGCTTTTTCTGGTGGACGAAGACACCGCGGCGTTCAACAAAGTGATGGCGGCGTTCGGGCTGCCCAAGGAGTCGGCGGAAGAAAAGGCGGCGCGCTCGGCGGCGATCCAGGCGGCCAACAAATACGCGGCCGAGATTCCGCTGCGCGTCATGGAGACGGCTTCGAATGCGTATCAACTGCTTGGAGAAATGGCCGATAAAGGGAATCCCGCCTCGATCTCAGACGTTGGGGTCGGGCGCTCTCGCGGTGCGCGCATGCATCGAAGGAGCGGCGATGAACGTCCGCATTAACCTGTCGGGCTTGAAAGATGAAAAGGTGAAGACCGACCTTCAGGAGAAGGTTCGGAAGATCACGGCCGACTCCGAATCCGAGTTCACAAAAATTCATCAAGTCGTCGAAAGCAAAATCGGGTGAGCGGCGAAGATCCAAAATGGCCGCGCGCGTCGCATTGGCTCGCGCGAAGACGCGAAGGTCCTGTCGCCCTTTCTGTTCTCGGAGTTCCGATGAACAACTCGATCACGCCTGGACGCTGCGATCTGGCGCCAGCGGCAATTCGGCAGGCGCTCGATCGCTACAGCCTGAACGATCCTGACGCCGGAGTCGATCTCGCGTCGTTGGCGGTGTCGGACATTGGCGACGTCACTTTGGCCGGAGCGTCGGCCGAAGAAGTTTTCTTCCGAATCGTCCAGGGGATAAAGAAAGCGGCGGCGAATACCTTCGCGGTCGCGATTTTCGGCGGGGACAACGCCATCACTTATCCGGGGATGCACGCGCTCAATTTGCCTTTCGCGCGCTGCGGGTTGCTCACCTTCGATGCGCATCATGACGTGCGCGACCTCGAAGGTGGCCTGACGGATGGAAACCCGATCCGGGCTTTGCTGCGGGCGGGATTGCCGGGCGCGAATATCGTCCAGATCGGAATTCAACCGTTCACAAATTCGCCGGCGTATGCGCAGGTTGCGCGGGAGGCGGGCATTACGGTTGTCACGGCCGACGAAGTTTATGCGCGCGGAATCGATGCGGCGGTCGTCGGACGCGCTCGAATTGCTCGCAGCCAAAACGGACGCGATATATGTCGACCTCGACATGGATGTGCTGGATCGCGCGTTTGCGCCGGCTTGCGCGGGTTCACGGCCGGGCGGCCTGCAACCCTGGATGTTGAGAAGAGCGGCGCGGCTGTGCGGCGCGCATCCGTCGGTCCGGATCATCGACATTGTCGAGATCGATCCCACAAAAGATGTCGCGGACAGCACCGTCCTGGCGGCGGCTTCCTTTTTCCTCGCCTTCGCTTCGGGCATGGCTGAGCGGATCAAGCTTTGAACACGCTCGCGGTTCTGCACGCCGCGCAGCTCGTCACGCTCGCGGGTCCGAAGCGACCTCGCGTGGGAGGCGAGATGAGCGAACTGGCGATCGTTAAAGACGGCGGAATGCTCGTCCAGGATGGCCGGGTAGCGAAGATTGGCGCGTCGGCTGAAATCGAAAAAGCGCTGCCAGCGGGAGCCGCAAATCGTCGACGCGAGCGGCAAAGGTGGTGTTGCCCGGTTTCGTCGATGCGCATGCGCATCCCGTTTTCGGCGGGAATCGCGTCGATGAGTTCGAGATGCGGGCGAGGGGAGCGACGTATGAAGAGATCGCGGCCAGCGGCGGTGGAATTCGCTCGACGGTGCGGAAGACGCGAGCGGCGTCCGAAGATGAGCTGCTCGAGCAGGCGAAAAAGCATGCGCGAGTGGTTTCTGAGAGGTGGGACAACGACGGTCGAAGCGAAGTCGGGCTACGGATTGACCGTCGAGGACGAACTGAAAATTCTGCGGGTGATTCGCCGTCTAAATACGGAAACGCCGATTGAATTCGTGCCGACCTTCCTCGGCGCGCACGCCATTCCGGATGAGTTTCGCAACGCGCCGGAGCAATATGTGGCGCTGGTCATTCACAAGATGCTGCCCCGCGTCGTCGAGGAGCGACTCGCGGAGAGCTGCGATATTTTTTGCGAGCGCGGCTACTTCGACCTGGCGGATTCGGAGAAAATTCTGCGGGCTGCCCAGGAGCACGGCTTGCGCTTGCGGATGCACGTCGATCAGCTGACGAATTCGGGCGGCGCGTTCCTGGCGGCTCGGCTGCACGCGGCGACGGCCGATCACCTGGAACAAGCGAACGCCGCCGAGATTGCGGCGCTGGCTGAGGCGGGCGTTCAGCCGGTTCTTTTGCCGGGATCGGTTTACGCGTTAGGCAAGACGCGCTATCCGCATGCGCGCGAAATGATCGACGCCGGACTCGCGGTGGTATTGGCCACAGATTTCAATCCCGGCTCGTCGCCCACGCCATCGATGTCGATGGTTCTCTCGCTAGCGGCGACGCAAATGAAAATGACGCCGGCGGAAAGCGTGACGGCGGCGACGATCAACGCGGCTTACAGTCTGAATCGCGGTGACCGGATTGGCTCGCTCGAAGCCGGCAAACTGGCGAACTTCGCGATCTACGATTGCGGCGATTATCGCGAACTGGCCTACTACTTCGGCGTCCCGCAGACGCATTCGGTTTACGTGCGGGGGGAGTGCGCCTATTGCGCTTGACCCCACGCGCCCGTAACGTCGCTGCGCATGAAAGTGGAAGTAGAGAATCAGCCGCAAGGCATGGCGACGTTGCGGATCGAGTTGCCGCCGGAAGATGTCCGCAAAGAGTGGGACGCGATCGCCAGCAATTATTCGCGATATGCGCGTATCCCGGGCTATCGGGCCGGCAAGGCGCCGCGCCAGGTCATCGAGAAAAAGTTCCGGAAGGAAATTCAGGACGAGCTGACCAAGGCGCTGGTTTCGAAGAGTTACCACGAGGCGATCGCGGAGAAGCAGCTGCGGGTCGTTACCCTCGCTGATCTGGGCGATGTGGAATTTGGCGAAGATCGTTCGATGCGTTTTCGCGCAACGGTCGTGACCGCTCCGGAATTCGAATTGCCCGACTACAAAAGCATTCCGGTGCAGCTGCCCGGAACGGAAGTGAATGCAGGCGGACATCGATACCGCGCTCGAGCGGTTGCGCGACCAGGTGGCGGATTTTGTCGATGTGGCGGACCGCGAGCTGGCGATGGGCGATTTTGCCGTGATCGATTTCATGGGAGCGATCGATGGAGTCCCCATCAGCGAGATTGTCCCGGAGGCGAGCAAGAATCTGCATGGCGGCAAAAAATTCTGGCTGCATCTCGCACCGGAAAATTTCCTCCCGAAGTTTTGTGAGCAGGTCGTGGGCATGAAGCCGGGCGATACCCGGAGCGTGCAGGTTGAATTTCCGGCGGAATTTCCGGTGACCGAGCTGGCGGAGAAAAAGGCCGACTACGCGGTGACGCTGAACGAAATTAAAGAGAAGGTGCTGCCGGCCGTCGATGACGCTTTCGCGGCGAAGATCATGCCGGACAAGACGCTGGCCGATCTGCGGCACACCATTGAGCATAATCTCGAACACGAGAAGGAGCATGAGATCGAGCGCGTCAAAGAGCAGCAGGTCGTGAAGTTTTTGCACGAGCGGATCAGCTTCGATCTGCCGCCGAGCCTGCTGAAAAACGAAACACGCCGGGCGTTGAACGAGCTGGTGCACCGCAACCGTGAACGCGGCGTTCCCGATGAACTGCTCAAGGGAAAAGAGAAGGAGCTGATCGAAGGGGCAGGCTCGCTGGCGGCGCATCGACTTGAAGACGAACTTCATTCTCCATCGCATCGCGGAGGCGGAGAAAATCGAGGTGACGCGCGAAGAAGTGGACGAGCGCATCCGCGAACAGGCGGCGCACTACAACGTTTCCGTGGAGAAAATGCGGAAGGAATTCGAGGAGAAGGACCGCCTGAATGGGCTCGCGGAAGAGATCCTGCTGGGTAAGACCCTTGATTTCCTTAAGTCGAATGTTAGCGTGGAAACGATCTCTGAACCGTCAGCTGCCCCCGCGGCAACGGAATAAAATATGACCGCTGCCCATAGAAATTTCTCTCAATCCGTCCTCATTCCGATGGTGGTCGAACAGACCGGCCGGGGCGAACGGAGCTACGATATTTACTCGCGCCTTTTGAAGGATCGGATCGTTTTTATCGGCACACCGATCGACGATCACATCGCGAACCTCGTCATTGCGCAGCTCCTTTTTCTTCAGATGGAGGATGGCAAAAAAGACATCAACATTTACATCAACTCGCCGGGCGGTTCCGTGACGGCCGGTCTCGCGATCTACGACACGATGCAGTTCCTGACCTGCGACGTGACGACCTATTGCCTCGGGATGGCCGCCAGCATGGGCGCGGTCCTGCTCTGCGCGGGGACAAAAGGAAAGCGCTTCGCACTGCCGAATTCCGACATCATGATCCACCAGGTCTCGGGCGGCGCCCAGGGACAGGCCAGCGACGTGGAACGGCAGGTCGAATACATGTTCAAGCTCAAAAAGCGCCTGATCAAAATCATCTCCCAGCACACCGGGAAACCCGAGGATCAGGTCCGCCTGGATTCGGACCGCGACTATTACATGTCCGCGGCGGAAGCGAAGGCTTATGGGCTCGTGGATGAGGTTATTAAGTCACGCAAGGAAGCGAAATTGCTCGATGGAGCGGCGCCTGCGCCGGAGGGTTCAACGGCTATCGCGGAGGCGGCGTTGCCCCGCAAGGTGGAGGAATAAAAGCTGCTTAATTAGTCCCCTGATATGGCGCGCGCTTCCAACCTCACCATGTGCTCCTTCTGTGGCAAAAGCCACGCAGAGGTGCGCAAGCTCATCGCCGGCCCCGGCGTTTACATTTGCGACAGTTGCATCAACGTCTGCAAGAGCATCCTGGACAAGGAGCTTAACGAAGATGCCCGGCGCCAATCTTCGACCATCCGCGTGCCGAAACCGGCGGATATTCGCCATTCGCTCGACCAGTATGTGATCGGTCAGGACATCGCGAAGAAGACCCTTTCGGTCGCCGTCCACAACCACTTTAAGCGTGTGCTGCAAAGCGCCGCGCCCACCGATACGTCGGCGGCGTTTCAGCCCGATCCGTTTGCCGATGTTGAGATTGAGAAGAGCAATATCCTGCTCATCGGGCCGACCGGTTCCGGCAAGACGTTGCTGGCCAAGACGCTCGCAAAGATTCTCGATGTTCCGTTTTGTATCGCGGACGCCACCACTTTGACCGAAGCGGGTTACGTGGGCGAGGACGTGGAGAACATCATTTTGCGCCTGCTTCAGAACGCTGACTATGACGTGAAGCGCGCAGAGATCGGCATCGTTTACATTGACGAGATCGACAAGATCGGCCGCAAAACTGACAACGTCAGCATCACCCGCGACGTCTCGGGCGAGGGGGTTCAGCAGGCACTCCTTAAGATTCTCGAAGGCAGCACTTGCAATGTCCCGCCCCAAGGCGGGCGGAAGCATCCTCACCAGGAATACATCCAGGTGAACACGGAGAAGATCCTCTTCATCTGCGGCGGCGCGTTCGTCGGACTCGACAAGATCGTGCAGAAACGCATCGGTCAGCGGACGATGGGTTTCAACAGCCCGACGCTCGAAGTGGAAGCAGCGCTGGCCAAGGAAGCAGTGCGGCACGTTGAGCCGGAAGATTTGCTGAGCTTCGGAATGATCCCGGAGTTCATCGGACGTCTACCCGTTATCAGCGCGCTCGACGCTCTCACCGAAGAAGAGATGGTGATGATTCTGACCGAGACCAAGAACGCGATGATCAAGCAGTACACCAAGCTCTTCTCGATGGAAGGTGTCCGGCTGAGTGTGACGAAGGATGCGCTGAAGGCGCTCGCTGCTCAGGCGGTGACCAAGGGAACAGGCGCGCGGGCTCTGCGTTCGATGCTCGAGCGAATCATGCTCGAGATCATGTACGACGTGCCGAGCCGCGAGGACATCGCGGAGGTCACGATCAATCGCGCTGTGGTGGAGGGGAAGAAGCTCCCGCTCATTCGGAAGAAGCAGGACAAGGACGCGGCGTAAGGGCGGCGATTTCAGATTCAAGGAACGGCGGTTTACAACCGCCGTTTTTTGATTGAGATCGGCGGTTTGTAAACTGCCGCTCCTTGACGACTTTTGGCGCGATCATGCGCGTCGTCGTCATCAATACCGGCACCGAGCTTCTTCTCGGCGACGTCGTCAATACGCACATCAATTTCATCGCCCGCGAAATCTTCCCCTTGGGATTGCGCGTCGATCGACAGATCGCCGTGCCCGACGGCGCTCCGATTCGCGATGCGCTCGCGGAGTCGCTGGAGTCAGACATTATTTTCGTAACGGGGGGCCTTGGGCCGACCACAGACGACATTACCCGTGAGATAACCGCGGAGCTTCTGGGGCTGAAGTTGCGACACGACCCGTCGGTCATGGAAGCGATTACCAAGCGCGCAGCGCGTCGCGGCTTTCGCCTGACCGATCGTGTCGCTCGTCAGGCCGACGTCCCGGAGGGAGCCACGGTCTTGCCCAATAATCATGGAAGCGCCCCGGGACTATATCTGTCGGCGGAGGCAATCCCGGAACGGAAGCGGCCGCACATTTTCCTGCTGCCCGGTCCGCCTCGTGAGCTGCATCCAATGTTTAAGGATTCCGTCCTGCCGCTCCTACGCAAGATGGTGCCGCAGCAGATCGCGACCGGTCGCCGTTTGTATCGGGTCGCGGGCATGGGCGAATCGCTGGTCGAAGAGGCGATCGGAGCGCAGTTGCTCGAGGTGCCTGGGTTGGAGCTCGGCTACTGTGCGCGGCCGGGGGAAGTGGACCTTCGCATCATCGGCGAGCCCTCGGCGCTCGAGCAGGCGGAAAAGATCATCTCGGAAGGGTTGGGCGCCGCGGTCTTCTCGAGCGACGGCGGAAATCTGGAAGAAGTGGTCGTGCGACTCCTGACCGAGCGGCAAGAGACCCTGGCGATTGCCGAGTCGTGCACCGGCGGCTTCCTGGCGCACCGGATCACGAACGTGCCGGGCGCCTCGGCCGTTTTCCTGGCTGGTTGCGTCACTTATTCGAATGAAGCCAAGAACGTAATGCTTGGGGTTGATCCGACTGTGATCGCCGAACACGGAGCTGTGAGCGAGGCGGTGGCGAAGAGCATGGCGGAAGGCGCGCGCTTGGCAGCGAAGGCTAGCTTCGCGCTGGCCACGACGGGCATCGCCGGCCCCGGCGGCGGCACGGATGCGAAACCTGTCGGGACGGTCTTTATCGCGCTGTCCTCGGACGATGCGCGCGACGGAAGTGAAGCAGCTCTTTTTCCCGGACGATCGACAAACCTTCAAGGAGCTGACGACGCAGGCCGCCTTGGAGATGCTCCGAAGGCGGTTAATCTAGCGTTGCCCGCGGCCTGAAGGCAGGCCCTCTCCAGTCGGTGTAACGTAAGTCGCCGCTCAGGGCTCGACGCGCACTGGCGTGCCGATCTTCACCTTCGAGAAAAACTGCGCGGCCGCGGGCTCCGGCATCCGGATGCAGCCGTGGGAGGCGGGATATCCCGGCAGAATTCCGACATGCATGCCGACACCTTCCCAGGTCAGGCGCATGAACCATTTCATCGGCGCGCCGACGAAATGGGTCCCGCTCGGCGCCGAATCAATCCTCGCACTGATGCCGCCGCGGACCGTGCGGCCCTTGGAGTCCTTGTAGTCGCCGTAAATGCTCGAGCGATGGTCTTTGTCCTTTTGCAGGACCGTGAAACTTCCGGTGGGCGTGCCGTGACCCCGTTTCCCCGACGAAATGGGGCTATCGATTCCGATTTCGTCTCCGACCAGCAAATAAGCCCGTCTGCTTGCCGATTGAGACAATGACGCGTGAATTATCCGGCGTGATCTGCTGAAGGATCGCCGCGTTCGTGATTATCGGCGGCTGTTTGCTGATCAAGTCCGCGGCCTTGCGCATCGGCTGCGGCTTGGTCGGAGTGGGGGCGATCCTCGGGCGAGTTTGCGGCGGCTGATTCGCTCTCGTGGTCGGCGAAGGCCCGGGCCGCGGCGTCGTGCGGGGCTTCGTTATCTGCGCCTGAGCTACTTCAACGCCCCAAAGTAAGAGGGCCATCGCCAGACAAACGCGAAGGAAAAGGGCGTTCACGATGGTTTAGCTTCCCACGTATGTGTCGACCCGCTTGAGCCAGCCCGGAAGCCAGCGCGCTTCGTTCCGTTCCGGCGGCGAATTACGGACGCGGTTTCTCAAAACTGTTTTGGCGGATTCGGCGAAGCTTTTCACGGCCGCGCGCCCGCTGGTTTCCTGGTTCATTCCTTGGAGCACTTGCAACAGGCCCCAACCCTGTCCTGCGTAACGCTCCGTGGCAAGAACACCTTCGCCTTTGAAGTTAACGTAATCGACCAGCGCGTAGCATCCCATCGCGGTGCTGGCCACGCGGTCGAAGCGTTGCTGCACCTCGCCGCCGTCGGTCGCCCCGCTTTCCGCCAGCATTTTTGGCAACGCCTGTTGCAGCCGCTTAACCAGAAATTCCGCCTGAAGATCGATCGTTCCGGCGAGGAAGGCGCGTAGCTCCTTCATGGGCGGCGTCTGGACGGCATCGCTGAATTCCGCTCGCGTCTTCCAAGGACAACCCTCTTTTGTCGCCGCCACCGCCGGGACCTTCGTGCCGCGTGCCGCCGCGAACTCGACGAATTTCGGGAAGCTTTCGTCGAACGGCCCGCGGACGCCTTTCGGATACCAGATAAAGTGACCGATCCCGAGCGAGGCAAAGTTCTCCCCGGTATTCCACGAAGTGAGGCCGGCCACCGTTCCGCCGCACTCATTTTGCCAGATCCGGTTGCCAATTCGGCGCGTTTCCGCCGGCGAAAGTTTGATGGCGGCAAGGCTCGTGCAAACGGTCAGAATCAAGATTGACGCCGCCAGCATCGCCGCTGGGAATCGGGGCGACCACGATGGGGTGCTTGACGATCGATGTTTCCGCTCTAGCGTGCCAGTTCCCGCGGCGCCCAGATGCCAAATCCCAACCGCGCCCGGCCTCATTCTTCTTATGAAACGTCTCATTATTTGCATCACTTCAGTATCCCTGGCTTCGATTTGTTTAGCGCAGGATAAACCGCAGCTCAAAGACCAAAAAGACAAGGCCAGCTACAGCATTGGCTATGATATCGGCTCGACTTTCAAGAAACAAAATATCGACCTCAACATGGATGCCCTCATGTCGGGATTGAAAGAGGGACTTGCCGGCAAGGAAGGGATCTTGACGCAAGGAAGAGCGCGAGAAAACGCTCGAGGCGTTCCAAAAGGAAATGATGGAAAAACAAGTCGCAGCCAGCAAGGAAGCCGCCACGAAAAATGCGGCCGAGGGAGAAAAATTCCTGGCGGAAAACAAGAAGCAAAGAGGGCGTAAAGACCACCGCCTCCGGTTTGCAATACAAAGTGCTCAAGGAAGGCTCCGGCGCTCCGCCGAAAGAAACCGACACGGTCGTGACGAATTACAAGGGGACCCTGCTCGACGGGACGGAATTCGACAGTTCCTACAAGCGGAACGAGCCGGCGACTTTCCCGGTGAACCGCGTCATCAAAGGGTGGACCGAGGCGTTGCAATTGATGAAGCCGGGCTCCAAATACCAGCTCTTCATTCCGGCGGCGCTGGCTTACGGAGAGCGGGGTGCCGGCCGCGATATCGGCCCGAATGCGACGCTGATTTTTGAGGTGGAGCTTTTGAGCATCAAGCCGCCCGAGCCCGTAGCGACTGTTGCGCCAGGCGCGGCGGCTCCCGGCACTTCGCCGGCTGCAGCCACGACGCCCAGCGCAGCCACCACGCCGGCCGCGAAGCCCTCTCCGGCGGCTTCTGCACCGGCGGCGCCAGCCAAGCCATCTCCGTCGCCCACGCCGAAGAAGTAGCAGAGCCAGCGCCGCGAAAAGTTAGCGGCGTTCTTCCGCCTGGCTCCCAAGCCAGGCGAGGGGCGTCGCCCCATAAATCTTCCAGGCTGTAGAACTCGCGTTTTTCGCGGTGGAAGACGTGGACGATGACCTGCATGTAATCGAGCACGATCCATTGGCTCGCGGGGAAGCCGTCCACCGATACAGCGCGCACGCCATGGTCGTCCTTTAGCCGGCCCTCTACTTCGCCCGCGATCGCTTTGAGGTGCGGCTCGGAGGTTCCCGAGCAGATGACGAAGAAATCGGTGAAGGACGAGATTCCCTGGAGATCGAGGACGACGATATCCTCCGCCTTCTTGTTCGCCGCGAGATTGGCGCAGATTTTGGCTAGGTTTTCGGCGGTGATTTCTAAGGCTCCAGGTAAAGCTGGCGTTCGCGGATGAGGGTTTCGACCGCCGGCGGTACGAGATAACGAATGGACCGCCCGCTGGCAACCCTCTTTCTGATGTCGGTCGCCGAAATGTCGAGGTGCCGGCGGACCGCTGGATAAGGGTGGGCGGTATTCAGCCCGCTGCGATCGAGAACGACGAATTGCACCAATTTCGCCAGCTCGGGGAAGCGATGCCAGGTCGACAGGCGGGCGACATTGTCTTCGCCGATGAGGAAAAAAAGTTCGGCGCCGGGTTCGCGCTGGCGAAGCGTCTCCACGGTGTCGATCGCGTAGGAGGGCGACGGGCGTTCCAATTCGATCGGATCGACCGCGAAGTTCGGCTCGCCTTCGATCGCGGCGCGCAACATCTCCAGGCGAATGGCGGGCGGCGTTGGTTGCTGCTCCAGCTTGTGGGGCGAAAGCGCGGCCGGAATGAAGACGACGCTGGTCGAGTTGCAGTGTTTCGATCGCGTCGCGGGCCAGGATCAAATGCCCATGGTGAACCGGATCGAAAGTGCCGCCGAAGATGCCGATCTTTTTCATTGTCATTCTCAGCAAGCGCGCGGATGACCCTCTTCCTAGCCTTCTTAGTTGCGCGTTCCTCGCTAGCGCGTCGCGGAAGCTCGATCATCTCTCGACGAGATCGGGATGAGCAGATGCTGGAAATTCGACGCACGAGATCTTGTTTCGCTCTGAATGCAGAAAGTAAAGTGACGTTATGGAGAGAGATTCACTGGGTCAATTGATCCTCACCGGCGTTCCCGGCTTCGAGCTGGACGCGGAAACGGCGGCGTTATTTCGCCGCATCCAGCCGGGCGGATACATTCTCTTTGGCCGCAACATTCAGAGCGCGGCGCAGCTCCGGAAGTTGATCGACGATTTGCGCGACCTCAGCGAGGTGGAACCGATCATCACGATCGACCAGGAAGGCGGTCGGGTTTCGCGGCTGCGGCTGATCGGCAACGAGCCGCCGAATGCCCAGCAGCTCCGGGACCGAAACGATGTCGCCCTCGTGCGGCGTCATGGCGAAATCACCGGCCGGCTCCTCCGGCTTTTCGGTTTCAACCTCGATCTCTGCCCGGTGCTCGACATTTCGTTTGATGACGAGGCGGACAATTCGCTCAAGGGTCGCTGTTACGGAAAGAGCGTCGAGCAGGTCATCAGGCTGGCGGGCGGCCTTCAACGACGCCATGCGCGCGGAAGGCGTCCTGAGCTGCGGCAAACATTTTCCCGGCTATTCCGCCGCGACGGTGGACGCACACCACGACCTGCCGAAAATCGAACGGAGCCGCGCGGAGCTGGAGGCGGAAGAGCTGGCAGTTTTTCGCCATTTCGCGCCCACGGTCGATAGCATGATGATTTGCCATGGCTGGTATCCCTCCTTCAATCCGGCGAAGCGGCCCGCCTCACTTTCGCGCGAGATCGTCACGGACCTGTTGCGGGAGGAACTGCAATTCGGCGGCCTGATCATGACTGACGACCTCGACATGGGCGCGATCCTTAACGAATACGGCCTGGAGGAAACGATCCGCCTGGCGATCGAGGCCGGCAATGATTGGGTCATGATCTGTCACCGCGTGGAGTCCATCGCGGAAGTGCATTCGACTCTCGGCAAACTTCCGCCGTCGCAGATCGAGCGCGCGCTCGAAAGCGTCGCGCGCACGAAAAAGAAATTGAGCGCGCCGCACCCCTTCTCCGAGGCGAAGTTTCAGGAAATTGACCGTGAGATTTGGGATTTGCGCGTCGCGGTTCTAGGCGAAGAAGAAGCCGCGAAGCGAAGCCCCGAGGATGGGAAGCGCTCGCCGGTTGAGACCTATTGACCGGAGTTCGGCGCTCCCAGGCCGCCTCCCTAGGACCGAAACATTCGAGAAAGTTGAAGGATTGCTGTCGGCAATTCCTACATACGTGTGGGGAGCGCAGGTGAACGCGCGATACCCGAACGGGTTCAAACCAAACGATGTTAATCCTCAGAAGCCGACTGAATGCGTGCGGGCCCGCCACACTCGGAACACGCCCCAATGGCTTCGTCGCGTCGCGCAATGGCTCCTTTCATTCGCCTCCGGAGGGTTCTGTCCTCAATGCCGCGCAATCGAAATTTGATGAGATCGAAGCGCTTGGCCGCCGCTGCAAAGATGGGGATTTGGCGGCGTGGGGCCTGTTGTTCCCGAAAATCTGGCCGCTGCTCGTAACGTTCGTGCACCGGCTCTACCATTCGTTCGACCAACAGGATGCGGAAGATATCGCGCAGGCATCGATCGAGGCTGCGATCCGCGCGATCGGTAGTTTTTCGGAGAAGGGACTGTTTCGAGCGTGGTTGTTCGGGATCGCGGTCCGGCAGGCGGCGACATTCTACCGCGCGAGCTCAGCGAAGAAACGTGGGGCGCAGCTTCTTGTCCCCTGCAACGACGTCCACGATTGCAAAGACGAAGCCAAGTCTCCGGCGGAGGTCTCGGCGGAAAACGATCGCGCTGCGATCCTGCACCGGGCGATAAACCAGTTACCGGAGGGCGATCGCGATCTCGTGCATCTCCATTTTTTCGGCGAGCTCACGTTTCGGGAAATCGCCGAAGCACGAGACATGAATCCGAAAACCGTCTGCACTCGCCTGACGAGGTGCAAGGAGAGGCTCCTCAAAACATTGGCGCGTTTCGACCTCACGGAATCGGATGGATGAAATGAAACAAGGTAGCGAGATCGACAAAGCGCTCCGCGAGGTGGCGAAACTGCGCGACAGGCTGTTGCACACCGCGCCGGCTCTCTCGCCAGAACGCCGGGCGGTGTTGACCGGGTTCCTGGCGGTGAGAGTTCCCCGTAGAGGCGGCACTGCGCGAGGCGGCGACGAGACGGGACCGGTCGCTCAACGCACTCCAGCCAAAGATTCCACCGTCCGTGGAATCGGCTCTGCACCGACAGCTTCGGCGGCCGAGGCGGCGCGGGACGGGAGTCGCGAGTGGCGCGCTTCGGATTGGCGGATCAACACCTCGATATGGCGAAGAATTTTCCGATCGCCGCGGGGAGCCGTATTGACGGCATGCGCGGTGATCACTGCTGCGATCCTAGGCTTCGACAAGTGGGGAACAGCCACCGCGCCGTAATGCGGCGGAGAACATCCCGCAGCGCGGCCGGAGTGAGCCTCGAGTCAGCAGTCACCCTGGATCGTCCGTCGATCATTCGAGCGGAGCTGTTCGGCCGCAGGATTACGATCGGCCCCTTCAACCTCAACACGAGTGAACCGGCGTCTCTGGAAGCCTCTTTTGTCTCGAATCGCCGCATCCATTTTGCCGATGGCATTGAAACGCCACTCGGCCTGCGCCTCGATCTTCCGGTGAGAGCGACTCTCATGGAAGACGGCCTCGCCAGAACGCCCTGATCGGTCTTCGAGACACCGGAAACTCAATCGACCTATGCCTGCATTGCCCAAATCCGCGCTGCGAGCAATAGTGCTCGCTCTCTGCTTCCTCAGTGCCGTCGAGACTGCGGGCGCAGACAAAGATCGGCACCGTCGACATGGAGCGCGTCTTGAAGGAATACAGCAAGACGAAAGAGGCGGAGGCGAAGCTCAACGAAGCGAAGAATGCCGCGAAAAAGGAATATGACGAGCGGGCGGACGCCTACAAAAAGGCGCTCGAGGAAATCAACAAGCTCAACGCACAGCTCGACACCCCGGTTCTGACCGCAGACGCAAAGGCATCCAAAGCGAAAGAACGGGACGAGAAAATCGCGAACATCAAGAACATGGAGCGCGAGATCACCGAGTTCCGGCAAACACGGGAGCAACAGCTCCAGCAACAGATGCTTCGCATGCGCGAAAACCTTTTAAAGGAGATCACCGATGTCGTCATGGAGCAGGTTAAATCGAGGAACATGGATCTCGTTTTCGACAAGTCGGGCGCGAGCTTAAACCGGTTCTCTCCCATTCTATTTTCCCCCGATGCCATGGACTTCACGGCGGATGTCGTCGCGGAGCTGAACAAGAGAACGCGCGCAACGAGCCGCGATACCTCCCGAGAAGCCAGGCAAGCCCTAGAGCGCCAACCCGAGCGCCGGCGTTGCAAGAAGATCGGTGTCTCGCGCGATTGACGATGGTTGGCTCTGCCCATAACATGCGCGCGTGCAAGCGGAACTGGAGCAGTTGCTCGTCCTTCAAGATCGGCAACAAAAGATCAAACAAATCCAGACCGAGATAAAATTGATGCCGCAGCAGCGGCAGAATCTCGAGGCGCAACTGGCGGCCAGCGTGGCGGCCCTGAGCGCGCTGAAGAGCAAGGCGCAGCATCTCGAGATGGACCGCAAGACGCTCGAGCTCGATGCCGGCACCCGGCGGGAAAGCATCAATCGCCTCAAGACGCAGCAATACGAGACGCGCAAGAACGATGAATTTCGCGCGATGGGAAACGAGATCGAGCGCTACGAAAAGGAGATCCAGCGGATCGAAGATCAGGAGCTGGAGCTGATGGATCAGGCGGAAAAGGTGAAGGTGGAAGTGGCCGCGGAAGAAAAGAAGGCGTCCGCGGCGCGCGAATCGATCGCCCGGCAGATGGCGGATCTGGACGAGAAAGGGAAAACGCTCGAAGGGCGGCTGAACGCGCTGACGACAGAGCGGACCGAACTCTCCGGCAAGGTGGACGAGGATTTACTCGAGCGGTTTGAGCGGCTTTTCGGCAGCAAAGGCGACGCCGCGGTCGTGGCGCTGGAGCATGAAGTTTGCACCGGTTGTCACATGAAAGTGACGACTCAAACGGCGCACCGGGTGAGGAACGGCAAGGAGATCGTCAGCTGCGAGCAGTGCGGCCGGATTCTTTACGCGGCTGAGTGTAGCGCTTCGCTATGCCGCGTACCTCTGCCCGACGCCGCTCCGGACGAGGGCGGCGATCAGCTACAGGCTACGATCAAACGTTGAAGCGGAATTCGACGACGTCGCCATCTTTCACGACGTAATCTTTGCCTTCGATCCGAAGTTTGCCGGATTCGCGGGCCTTCGCGAAGGATCCGAGCGCGACCAGATCGTCGAAGTGAACGGTCTCGGCCGCGATGAAGCCGCGCTCGAAATCGGAATGGATCACGCCGGCGGCCGCCGGGGCCTTGTCGCCGGCCCGGATCGTCCAGGCGCGGGTCTCTTTTTCGCCGGTGGTCAGGTAAGTGCGCAGGCCGAGCAAATGATAAACGGCGCGGATCAGCGCGCTCACGCCGCTGCCTTCCACGCCGAGGTCGCGCAGATATTCCTGCGCTTCGGCTTCACTCAAGTCCACCAGCTCGCTCTCGATCTGCGCGCTGATCACGACCGCTTCGGTGGCGAAATGGTTGCGCGCGTATTCCTGCACCGCTTGCACATGCCGCGACGCGGCGTTCGTTTCCAGATTCCTGTGCAATCGGCGCAAGGTCGGACTCAGCGACGTTGCAGGCGAAGAGCGTGGGCTTTGAGGACAGAAGGAAGAACTCGCGCGCGATCTCTTTTTCCTCCGGCGTCAGCTCGAGAGTGATGGCCGGCTTGCCGCTATCGAGATGCGGCAGAAGCTTGTCGATCACGGCGACCTCGGCCTTGGCGGTCTTCGAGCCGGCGCGCACTTCTTTTTGCAGACGATCGTGCCGCTTCTGGAGCGAGGCGAGATCGGCCAGGACCAGCTCGGTGTTGATGACTTCGATGTCGCGAATCGGGTCGATGGTGCCGCTGACGTGATGGATGTCGGCATTCTCGAAACAGCGGACGACCTGCACGATCGCGTTCACTTCGCGGATGTGGCTGAGGAACTGGTTGCCGAGGCCTTCGCCCGCGCTCGCGCCTTTCACCAGGCCGGCGATGTCCACGAACTCGATCGCGGCCGGGATGATCTTTTGCGAATGGGAGAGCTTGGAGAGCGCTTCGAGCCGCGGGTCGGGCACGGTGACGACGCCGAGATTCGGGTCGATGGTGCAGAAGGGATAATTGGCGGCCTGCGCTTTTCGCGTGCGGGTGACGGCGTTGAAGAGCGTGGATTTCCCCACGTTCGGCAGCCCGACGATTCCAGCGCTCAACATAGGCGCGGACGGTAATGCGGGATGCCGGGAAGATAAAGCGGAAGCGGGCGAGCGGATGTCGGGCCGCCGGGATTCGAACCCGGGACCTCTTGAACCCCATTCAAGCGCACTACCAAGCTGTGCTACGGCCCGATTTAGAGGCGCACTATTGACCAATTGCGGGTAAATGGCGAGCCGATCATTCAAGCTGAGCGAATTGGCCACGGATGAACACGGATTTTCACGGATGACAAGATTCCGATCCGTGTTTCATCCGTGTTTATCCGTGGCTTAAGCATCCCAGCTCGAAAGAAAGGCATCGATCAATTCCGGAAGATTATCGCTGTAGCCGCCTTCAAGGATTGCGCCGGAAGGAATGCTCGTCTCGCGAAGCCATTGGCCGAAGGTGGCGAAATCTTCCGGGTCGAGAGTCATCTCGGTAATCGGATCGCCTGCGTAGGCGTCGAAGCCGGCAGAGACAAGCAGCAGATCGGGTTTGAACGCGAGGAGCTGGTCCAGCGCGCGCCGCACCTCGGCGACATGCTCCTCTCGGGCGTCAGGGGCGCGACGGGGTAATTGTGGATGTTCGCGAACGAACGCGTGCCCGTTCCCGGATAGCCCGGAAATTGGTGGATCGAGGCGAAGGCGATCCGCGGATTGTTCGCCACGATGTCTTCCGTCCCATTGCCGTGATGCGCGTCGAAATCCCAGATCGCCACGCGCTCCGCCCCATTCTCCAAGCGCATCGAGCGCAGCCACGGCGATGTTGCTGAAGTAACAAAAGCCCATCGCGCGACCGCGCGTGGCGTGATGGCCGGGAGGCCGCATCAGGCTGAAGGCCCGCTTTCCTCGAACGCCGCTCGCGCCACGTCCACCGCGGCGCCCGCGGCGCGCGTCGCGTGCTCGTAAATTCCGGGATATGCGGCGAGTGTCGGTATCGAAATCGTTTGTCGCGGCTTTAATCCGCTCGAGATGCGCGGGCTGGTGGGCGCGGAGGAGTATCGATCCGTGGCCGGGTCGGGCTGCCGCCACTTCCAGCCCGGATGCCGGGACTGTAAAAAGGGAACGCTTTTTCGAATTCTATCAGGCCTCTCGGGATGGCCCGGCTGCGTGTATTCGACGCAACGTGGATCGTGAAAAATGAGCACGGTGAACTTAGCGAATTTGAAGCGCTCCGGCGCTGGCTCCGGCGGTAATTGGGCTTCAGAATGCTTTCTGCTTTTTATCCCTCCGGCTCCCGTAGACGGCGTGCGCCGGCCACATGAGAAAAAATACCATGGGCGAAATAAACGCGTAGTTCCGCGGTGCAGCTACGGCAATCAAGACCACGAGTACGCCTACGGCCGCGCTCACCATATGGTGACCGGCGAACGACTTGATCTTGAAGACTTCGAGCGGAGTGAGCCCAAGCTCGTGCCGTTTGCGGTAAGCATGCCGATAGAGCAATCCGAACATGACGAAGACGGCGATAAATCCGAGCCCGTAGATCGCCGAGGCGCGCGAAAGTTGGGAAAACGTCATGGGATGAAGACCCTGGCCTGTCCAGGCGAGAAAATGAGAGAACCCGGAGTCGAACATGAATTTGAGCGGGTAGACGTAAAACATGACGACGAATAACAGGATGCTGTTCAGGAGCACTGTATACCCGTCCTGCAATCCATAGCGCCGGAAGAAGAGATTGTGCTCGTCCCAGATCCCGACCAGCACGGCGAAGCAGCAGGCGAAGGCCGGAAAGCCACTCATCAGGCTTATCAGCTCGTCATAACTCTTCGGAACCTCCAGCGCGACGACGAGCAGGGTGAGCGCGAAAGCGAAGACCGCGTCGCTAAAGGCCTCCAGGCGCGAGATGTCGTGGCGGCGCCGCAAACATGCTCGAGGTATAGCAGGAGAGGGCGGTAACAAGTCAGGAAAAAATTACGCCTGCGAGCGGTCCATCAGACGAGCGAGGTGGCTTGACGCGGATGGCCTCCTTTCTGGCAGCCTCGGACCCATGAAATACAGCCTTCTCAAAACCATTGTCCTGGTCTTTTGTTGCCTTGGTATTGCCGGTGGACTCCAAGCCGCCCCTCCCAGCGCCGACGACGTGGGCGACGCGGGATCGTTTGGCCACGCCGCCCTCTACATGGGCGCGGATAGTGGCTTTGTCACGCTAGCCTCCGTCTGCGATCCGGAGCCGCCGCCAGTCCCGCCGGAGACGGCGAATGATAGTCAATGCTTTACCCTGAACCCGGCGCCGGCCTCGACCCACTTTGAGGCCGACGACATCCTGCGGATCAAGCTGCCGAGGAGAGCGACCCGCACCATCATTTATCCGGCGCTGAATTTTTTCATCAATTATCAATTGCACAATACGACCGGCGTCGACCAGCCGCAGGGTCTTTTCTCTTTCACTGGCTTCGCTAACCATTGAGAGTGACGCGCTCATCGATCCCAGCATCATCGATCCGTCACAGACGCTGCCAGCTAATGGGAAATTGGTGGGCCAGTTCACCTATTCTTATCGCGATGATCGCAGCATGGACGATGGAGATCGCCAGCGGCAACGCATGACGCTGGTCCGAGTCGGAAACGCCGGAATCAATAAGGCGTTCAATTATCAACCAGGGTTTGTCGCCTGCCGTGGTGGACGCTTTGTTCAACGGCCCGATAACGATCCGCATGAGTATCAGCGGGGATGCCAGGCTGGCGACAGACGGCAGCATCACCGGCAACATGCGCCTCTTCGGCGATTAGATCGAGGCGACAGGAGTAGAAGCACGATAAAAATTATCCGCGCCCATCATCAAAGCGGGGCGGCGGATTTTTTTAACTTGCCGGCGGTATCTATTCCTCCTCTTCGTCAGGACTCGCGGAAGGCGATTCTCTTGGGAATTGCCTTCCTTGCTTGAGCCCGCCGGATTGGTCCGGTTCGGAGGGCGTCTCGCGCGGCCCCATGCGCGGGCCTTCGCGCGGAGCGAACTTTGCCGAAGGCGAGGGGCGGGCGGATGAGGAGGGATCGTCAGGCGCCTGGCGCGGCGAAATGAGCGAGCGCGGAGAGCAGGTTGGTCTCGGCGAAGCCGATACGGAGGCTGATGGACGGGGCGATGGCGAGGGGCTCGAGGTGGTGGCGGGCTGGTTGCGACGGTTGGTCTGGGGGAGGCCTTCGGCGATTCGACTGGTGTCGTGCGGGCGCAGTCTTCTCAAACATCCAGGTAAACGCGGAGCTGTTGGCGAGAGATTGTTCGAGGTCGATGGCGGTCACTTTGTCTCCAGCCTTGAATTTCCCGAGCGTTTTGCCGGCAGGGATTGTGGCGATCGGCACCAGGCCGACCGGCTTCGGGTCATATTGCTCGTCCACGGCCGGTTTGATTTCTCTGCCGGTCAGGTAGCTCGCCAAATTCGCCATCGTTACTGGGGCGCCCACCGCGGCATTCGTCTGGGCCACAACTGACTTTTCGCGTTTTCGATCGCGCGCAGGTTACCCAGGACCTTGGTCTGCTGCTCGCGATCGACGGTGTCCCCAAAAAGTGCGAGCGAGGCAAACTGGCCGAGGAAAGTCAGCGGCACGATCAGGATAGCGGCAAGGATAATGAGGATGCCCTGGCCTGTGCCGCCGCGGGTCAGGATAATGATGCCCATGATGATAGCGGCCACCGCCACCGGCCAGGCGAGGATCCAGGTTCCGCATCCGAGAAAGGGGATAAACGAAATGACGAAGGTCACTCCGAGCAGAATCCAGCTCACCAGGGACAACGTTCTGTAGCCGCCGGCTGGCGCCGCCGGCCGCTGGACAATCGGAGCGTTCGACCGAACGGGCGCTGGGGCGGGCACGGGCGCGGGCGGGACAGGTGAGGGGGCCGGCGCAGGCGTTACGGGAGCTGCCGCGGGAGGAATGACGACGCCGGCTATGCTCGACAGGGCGGCCCATCCGGCCGCGCCTTCGTACCAGCCGAGATCGGTCCCGGCAAATGTTCCATCCGCCAGTTTGCGATTGATTTCCTCGAGCGAAAAAGGCCCGAGCTGCTGGCCATTCTTGCCGACGTAGATTTGCATCCCGACCTTCTGAAGGAAACGCGGAAAGAGATCAAGCCCGCGTTCGGCTAAGGACTTGTCTTTTGGAAATACCGGGCCATCCATCATGTCCATGAAATTTCTGCTCTCGGCGATCCTGACTCTCCTGACCTCTCTCGCGCTCGTTCCCAGGACCCATGCGAACGAAATTGAATGGATTCCGCTAGCAAACATGGACCGCCAGCTGTTTCCCTCGCTGATCATCGCGACCGCCACCCAACGCCCTCCGGAGGATGAGGAAGACGCAAAAGAACCCGATCCTTACGTGCTCGGGGACCAGTTCGGCGTGGTCGGCGTTTCCATCAAGGCGCCCAAAGCCAATGCCCAGGTGACGGTCACTTTGAAGGAAAATGAGCTGATGGCCGCGGCTACCTGGAGCGGCGAGCTGCCCGAGGAAGGCAAGGATTACTCCATCGCGCCCCAGGTGAGTTACAAATTCGATCGGCTGCGAAAAGTGATCCAGCAGGTGCCCATGGGTGTGACTTTCGAAGTGGAAGTCGATGGCGAATTCGCCGGGGAGAAAACGGAGACGCTCCAGGTGCGTTCGATTAACGATTGCCCGTTCGCGGTCAGCAACGCGGAGGAAACGGTCGAGGAGGAGGACGCCCCGGCCGGGTCGACCGAAATGGGGTGGATGTTTGCCGCTTACGTAAATGAGAACCATCCGATGCTGGACAAGGTCCTCCAGGAAGCGCTGGAGACGAAAATTGTCGGCGGCTTCCGGGTGTCGACGCACGAACATGAAGAAACGTTGAAGCAGGTATTCGCGGTCTGGTCCGCGCTTCAGAAACGGGGCATCCAATACAGCTCTACCACCACAACCCCCGGCGGCTCGGAGACAGTTAAAAGCCAGTTCGTCCGTTTTGTGGATCAATCGCTCACCAACACGCAGGCCAATTGCGTGGATGGCAGCGTCCTCCTGGCCTCCATCTTTCGCAAAATCTCGATCGAGCCGTTCCTCGTTACAGTGCCGGGCCATATGTATGTGGGATTTTATCTCGGCGCCGGCAAATCCCAGTTCATCGGCTTGGAGACCACAGTCATCGGCCTGCCAGATATGGCCGAGGAAAAGAAGCCCGGCGAACCTCCGGCGCTCACCACCTTGCGCGACAAAATCGATCCTGCGGTCCGTGCCCGGAGGGACTGGAAAACGTTCGCGAAAGCCGTTCAGACCGGCACTGAAGACCTGGCCAAGAACAAAGCGAAAATCGAGGCCGAGGATCCGAGTTTCCAGTGGATCGATCTGGCCGAAGCGCGGGCCGACGGAATTATGCCGATCTCCTACTCGGCCGCGCCGTAGGCAGTTGAAGTTTGAATGCGAATTGGGAGATTTCCGTCGGAATGAGACCGGCGCGAATGGAACCGCTACAACAACATGGAAGTGATGGCGGCTCGAAGATCTGGACGGCGCTTTTCGCCGTCGTTTTGATCTGGTTTGCGCTGGTTCTCTCCTCGGATCTCCGCCGGCCCTGGGTTGATGGGGTGGATTTCAACGGCGCGGTCTGGTCTCAGGCCGCGCACAATATTCTCCGCGCGGGTCTCACCGAGACTTGGGGAGCCTCCTCGGGATTTTACTTCGGCCCGCTTCCGATTCCGGCCTGGGGTTATTACCTGCATCATCCTCCGCTGTTGCATCTCGCGATCACTGGCCTTTTCGCTGTTCTGGGTGAACACGAATGGGTGGCGCGGCTCGTCCCTGTGGGTTGCTCCTTGGTCAGCGCGCTTTTTCTCTGGCTGCTGGTGCGCAGCTGTGGCGGCCCTCGAACCGCCACGTTGACCGTAGCGGCGTTCTCCTGTTTTCCCATGCAGCTTCGATACGGCGCGATGGTAAACTTTGAGCCCTGCGTGTTGATGCTGATGCTGGGGTCCCTGCTTTGTCTGAGATGGCATCACCTCTCCGGCGAAACGAAATGGAAATACGCCGCGCTTGGTTTCATCATCGTGGGCCTGTGGGTGGATTGGGCGATGTATCTTTTTGTGATCGCTCTCTGTGTCTGTTGGCTGTTGCGGTCGAAAGGCGGAGACCGGCGTTTCGCCGGGATCATTTTTTTAAGCACGCTCGTGTCGGGGGCGCTTTATCTCCTGCGGATCCAGCTGCTGCGGCCCGACGCCTGGCAAAGCCTTTCGGACGCATTCATGGTGCGGCTGGGGACCGGGAAAGGCGGCAATTTCACGGAGGCGCAGTGGCTCACGCGAATGAGCGAAACGCTGGTCGACCATTTTCTCCCTTTGAGTTTGGTTCTCGGAGCGATCGGAGCCGCACTCCTTTGGCGAACGAGAAGGCACGATGAAGGCTTTCAGTGGCTGGGACGCGCCTGCCTCACCGTCTTCGTGATGGATCTCCTCTTCGTGGGATTGTTTCAGAATGTTTCGTACATCCATCCTTACAGCGCCTTTTATTTGTCGGTCCCGCTCGCCATTGGCGCCGGGGTAGCGCTGGATCGCCTGGTCGTCGCACTGCAAAGCGCCGGGACTCCGCGCCTTTTTCGAGGCGTCGCCGCACTCTCGGCCGTTTTGATTTTGGCCGGGCTCGCCCTCTCGGGCTGGCAGCGGACGCGGGTCCTCGCCGGACAATTCCGGATTTTGGATTACCACGTCGACGAGCCGCGCAGCTTGATCCCGGAGCTGGGCGAGGCAATCCGAGCAAACTTTTCCGCCGACACCAGCATCCTGTGCAACTTTCTCCCGGACTACGGCCCTCACCTGGCCTACTACGCGAAGCGGGACATTCTGAATAACCTTTCCGAATATCGGTTTTGGGATCCGTACATCAACGACCGCGCGAGACGCGTCGGCGGCGTCGTCTGGGTTTCATCGAACCCCGCGTCGCAGAACATTCTCGCGCAGTTGCCCGCCTCCGGCACGAAGCGATTCCTGACCGTAGGCGCTCACACGTTCTGTCTCTGGACGCGAGGCGAGCCAGGCCAAACCACGGTCGCCAACGCGGGAGGGCCTGCGCTCCCGGTCGCCGCTGCGCCTGGCCCGTAGGCTGCCGCGGGGGGAATCGTTAGCGGCTCTTTCGGACCGCGTCGAAGATTTCGCGAAACGTCATGCAGCTGTTGTCGGGTCGCAGCGTCGTCAAAACGTTCGGCTGAAACAGCTCTTCGATTTTCCCCCGGTTGTTTTTGATCCGTTTCATCTGCGCCTCGAAGACATCAATCGAATCGGCGCCCCGGGAAATGAACCGCTCCCGGGCCCTGGCCTCATCCGCTTCAAACCACCAAAGCCGGACTCCGGCCCGTTTGAGGTCCGCGACGATCTGGAGGTCGTCCAGATGGAATCCCCAGGACAGGACCGTATTGTGGGAGCGCTCTTTCAACGTGTTCAGGAAAAGCCAAACGTCCTTGAGCCGGAGCGCCGCCGCCCAGACCGCGTGAAAGTACGAGCCCTCGAACTCTTCGATGTCGACGTGGAGAAAGTGCTTTTTGTCCCGGAGGTAATCTCCAAAACTGGTCTTACCGGAAGCAGGAGTGCCTGCCACTAGAATTATCTTTCCCAAGGCAATGAAATGGTACGGCTAACAAAAAAGCGCCGAGAGGAATGGGCACCTGATCTTCCGGTGAGTCGCCCGGAATCTCAAGCGCGTTTTTGAGCAACTGAGAAAATGCGCGATGCAGGGTTCGAACCTGCGACTTCTTGCGTGTGAAGCAAGCGCTCTACCACTGAGCTAATCGCGCGGGGTGGGGAAGTGATAAGTGACGAGTGACAGGTAACGTGTCAAGCAGAGAAGGTGGATCGGGCGCTCCGCGCCCGATGCCAAATTAACATCGCGCGCGGAGCCCGCGATCCACCTTGTCAGTCGCGGTCGCGCATGTATTAAACAGGCATGTCCGAACACAAAGTTACGCTCAACTGGCAGCGCGGCGATAAGCCGTTCGAATATCAGAAGTATTCGCGCGATCACACCTGGAAATTCGACGGCGGCCACGAGATGAGGCCTCGGCTGCGCCGGCTTATCTCGGGAATCCGGCGAACACCGATCCGGAGGAGGCGTTCGTTGCTTCGCTCTCGAGTTGCCACATGCTCACCTTCCTGGCCGTGGCCTGCAAAAAGAAGTTCGTCATGGACGAATACGCCGACGAAGCGGTGGGCCACATGGAGAAAAACGAGAACGGCAAGATGGCGATCACCCGCGTGGAGTTGCATCCGAAGATCACTTTTTCCGGCGAGAAACAGCCGACCGAGCAGGAGCTCGAGGAGATGCACCATTTCGCGCACACCGAATGTTTCATCGCCAACTCGGTGAAGACAAAGGTCACCGTCGAGAAGTAAGTGCGGATCAATTCAGCCACGGATTGACACGGATTTTCACGGATTGAGAAGAGCCGGGAAACGTGGCCGATGTCTTAGAAATCCGTGTAAATCCGTGTTCATCCGTGGCTAATTCGTCTTCATCATGACCGGCACCGATCCGCAGCGGATGGAAAAGATCGTCAGCTTGTGCAAGCGGCGGGGGTTCATTTTCCAATCGAGCGAAATCTACGGCGGACTCAACGGCTGCTGGGATTACGGCCCGCTCGGCGTCGAGCTGAAGCGGAACGTGAAGGATTATTGGTGGCGCGTCATGGTGCGCGAGCGGGACGACGTGGTCGGCATGGACGGCGGCATCCTGATGAGTCGCGCGGTCTGGAAAGCGAGCGGGCACGAAGAGACGTTCAGCGATCCGATGGTCGATTGCCGGACGTGCAAGGCGCGTTTGCGCGCGGACCAGTTGCCGGAGAAGAACGGCGTCAAACAATGCCCGAACTGCGGCGGCAAGGACTGACCGAGCCGCGCGCGTTCAACCTGATGTTCAAGACTTTCGTGGGCGCGACGGAAGATGAGGAGGCGGTGACCTATCTGCGCCCGGAAACAGCGCAGTCGATTTTCGTGCAGTTCAAGAACGTGCTCGATACGGCGCGGAAGAAATTGCCGTTCGGGATCGCGCAAATCGGGAAGGCGTTTCGCAACGAGATCAATCCGCGGAACTACATTTTTCGTTCGCGCGAGTTCGAGCAGATGGAGCTCGAATATTTTTGCCGGCCGGAGCAGGGGATGGAGCTGCTCGAATATTGGAAGGAAGAGCGGATCAGGTTCTACGAGAACATCGGCATCGCGCGCGACAAGCTGCACGTGCTCACGGTGCCGGACGCCGACCGCGCCTTTTATTCGAAAGGGACTTACGACATCGAATACGAATTTCCGTTCGGCCGGCAGGAACTGGAAGGCGTGGCGTATCGGACGGATTACGATTTGAAGCAGCACCAGGAAGCGAGCGGGAAGCCGCTCGATTATTTCGACGAGGAAACGAAGCAGCGGTTCATCCCGCATGTGGTCGAGCCGAGCGCCGGCGTGGACCGGACGGTGCTGGCGCTTCTCTGCGAGGCCTACGACGAGGAAACGGTCACGGACGAGAAGGGCAAAACCGAGACCCGCATCGTCATGCGGTTTCATCCGCGCATCGCGCCGGTCAAGGTGGGCGTGTTCCCGCTGCTGAAAAACAACGAACAGCTCGTGGGCAAAGCGCGGGAGATCGTGACGTCGCTCGGCGCGCACATGAATGTTTTCTACGACGAGACGGGCGCGATCGGCCGGCGTTATCGCCGCCAGGATGAAGCGGGCACGCCCTTCGGCGTCACGGTCGATTTCGAGACGCTGGGCGAAAAGGATCGCTGCTTTGCGCGACACGGTGACGTTGCGCGAGCGCGATTCGATGAAGCAGGAACGCGTGAAAATCGCCGATCTGTTACAACTGCTGATGGCGCGAGTTTCGTAATTACCTTTGGAGATTCTCCGGAGGTAATTATGGCAACTGATCAGGAAGAACGGGCAGGAGCGAACTTGTCTTTTTGGGAGGCGACGGACGAGGAGCCGGCGCTGCATCCCCTGCGTGAAAACAGTTCGGCGGACGTTTGCATCGTTGGCGCGGGCATCGCTGGCTTGTCGATCGCCTATGAGCTGAGCCACGCCGGCCAGAAAGTGATCGTGCTCGATGACGGCGCCATCGGGCGGGGGATGACCGCCCGCACCACGGCGCATCTGGTCAACGCCCTGGACGATCGCTATTACGATCTGGAGAAATTTCATGGCCTGGATGGCGCGCACATGGCGGCGCAAAGCCACAGCGCGGCGATCGATCGCGTAGAAAAAATCGCCACGGCTGAGAACATCGATTGCGATTTCGAACGGCTGGATGGCTACCTGTTCGAGCCGCCGAATGAGTCGCTCAAGAATTTGGAGAAGGAGTTCGACGCCTGCCTGCGGGCCGGCATCGCGGTCGAATGGGTCAAGAACGCGCCGATCGAAGCGTTCGATACGCATCGCGCGATTCGGTTCCCGCGCCAGGCGCAGATTCATCCTTTGAAATATTTGCGCGGTCTGGCCGAGGCCGTGACGAGGCGCGGCGGGCAGATTTTCACCGGCACAAAAGTGGAGGAGGCCATCGGTGGGGAGAACGCGCGGGTCACGACGACGAACAAGTTAACCGTGACCGCCAAATCGGTGGTCGTGGCGACGAATTCGCCCATCAACGATCGCTACGTCATCCACACGAAACAGGCGCCCTACACGACTTACGTGATCGGCCTGCACGTGCGGCGCGGAGACGTAACGCGCGCTCTCTTTTGGGACACCGCGGAGCGCGCCGGGATGGAAGACGGGCTCGGGCGCGCGTGCCGTATCATTACGTGCGCGTCGCGAATGGCGACGACGACGGCAACGAAGTTCTGATCGTCGGCGGAGAAGATCACAAGACCGGACAGGCTGAGGATTTCGAGCAACGCTTCCAGCGGCTGGAAGATTGGGCTCGCGTGCGCTGGCCGAAGGCAGGCGACGTATTGTTCCAATGGTCCGGCCAGGTCATGGAGCCGGTCGACGGCCTGGGCTACATCGGCCGAAACCCGGCGGACGAAAAGAATGTCTATATCGTGACGGGCGATTCCGGGAACGGGATGACGCATGGCGTGATCGCCGGGCATGCTCATTCCCGAGTTGATCCGCCGCGGCGATCACGCCTGGGCGAAGCTTTACGATCCGGGCCGAATCACCGCGCGCACCGCGCTCGATTTCGCCAAGGAGAACATCAACGTCGCGAAGCAATACGTCGATTACTTCACCGGCGGCGATGCTGAGTCGGCCGATTATTTGAAGCCGGGCGAGGGGGCGGTCGTCCGACGCGGCCTGAAGAAAGTCGCGGTCTACCGTGATGAGGCCGGGGAGTTTCACGAAATGACGGCGATCTGTCCGCACTTGAAATGCATCGTGCACTGGAACCGCACGGAGACGACTTGGGATTGCCCATGCCACGGCTCGCGCTTCGATGCGCTCGGCAAAGTGCTGAATGGCCCTTCCGTGGCCGATCTGGCGCCGATCGAGAAAAACGGCGAATCGTGATCTTCGAATTTGCAGTTCGCCGGTTGAAATGGCTGGCGGCCATTCCCGGCGCGCCGCAGATTTTCGACGCGATGCTGTTCACCTCGACCGCGCTTTTTCATCCGGCTCGCTTGCGCGCGATCAGCGCCGTCGAAACGGCGGCGACGCGAGATGCCCGGGGTAAGGCGGGTGTGCATCGGTTCGGCGGGATCGGGTTCTTTTTTCGCGGAAGGGAATGCAGTCACCTTCATGGAAACGGTTTGCTCGATTGTTTTGTCGGCCGGGCAAATCGCGAGACGCTCTGGTGCGCGAGGGCCGCGCGTCGCCCACCACGTTTTTCCGCGCTCGGGCTGGATCAGTTTCTGGGTCAGGGACGGCGCCGATGTTCCGCGGGCGATCGACTTGATCCGGATCGCCTGCGCTTACCGGCAGGGAGCGCGAAATGAACGTCGAAAGTTTTCGCGATTATTGTTTGAGCAAGCCTGCGGCGACGGAAGGCACGCCATTTGGCCCGGACGACATCGTCTTCAAGGTGGAGGGCAAAATGTTTGCGCTTGCTCGCGCTCGACGAAGTGCCGCCGGCGGTGAATCTAAAATGCGATCCCGATCTGGCGCTCGAGTTGCGCGATCGCTACGAACAGGTGCAGCCCGGTTACCACATGAACAAGAAGCATTGGAACACGGTCGTGCTCGATGGCGTGATTCCGGAGAAGGAAATCCGGAAAATGATCGACGATTCCTACGATCTGGTTGTGCAGAGTTTGCCGAAGGCGAAGCGCGAGAAGCGCTGTAGCCGCGTCGCAGCGAGCGGGATAGCTGCGCCGGGCAACGCCTCGACAGCAGCGCACAGCGCGGCTACAGCGCATGCGCGGTCACGTCGCGCAACTGGACCTCGCCCACCTCAAGCTGCAACGCTTCCCGCGCGACGCGCAGGAAATTATCCGGCGGGTCGGTCAACGCGACCTGGAGCTTGCCGCCATTCGTTTCAGGCGCGCAGAGATTCTCGCGAATCAACAGTTCGCGCACCGCGCTCGCGCAATTCTCGGCGGAATCGACCAGAGCGACGCCATCGCCCAGCAGCCGGGCGATGGCATTGCGCAAGAGCGGATAATGCGTGCAACCCAGCACGAGCGTGTCGATCCCTTCCTCCACCAGCGGCCCCAGGTATTGCATGATGATTTCGTCCGTGATCGTGCTCTCCAGCCAGCCTTCTTCGATCAGCGGCACGAGCAGCGGACAGGCGCGCGCCGTCACGCGCACATCCGGATTCAGACTGCGCAACGCCCGTTCGTAGGCTCCGCTCTTGATCGTCGCGCGAGTGCCGATCACCCCCACGTGGCCCGTGCGCGTTTTCGCGATCGCGGCCCGCGCGCCGGGAAGAATGACGCCGGTCACTGTCACCGGAAGGCTCTTTTCGAGTTGGGCGAGCGCCAGGGCCGAAGCGGTATTGCACGCGACCACGACGGTCTTCGCCTTTTCCTCGAGCAGCATCGCCGCGATCTCGAGACTGTAACGCTGCACGGTCGTTTCGCTCTTTCCTGCCGTACGGAACGCGCGCCGTGTCGCCGAGATAAAAAATCGATTCGTTAGGGAGCAGCGTGCGCAACGCGCTCACCACGGTGAGACCGCCGATGCCGGAATCGAAAACGCCGATTGGCCTCGCTCCATCGGCTGATCCGCCTGTTGTCGTCGCGCTATTCACCGGCGCTGATCGAGATCGAGGGTGGATGGTGGTGTTTCTGCTCCGGCGGCGTGTCGGCCCCGAGCGGTTCGGTGATCGAACGGCTGTGAGGCGGCAGGTTTACTTTCGCCACCGCGAAGCTCGCCCCAGGCGCACGATAATTTACCGCGGCATTATAATTTTGGATGCCCAGGGCAATGGCGGTGCCCAGACGCTGGCGATAATAACTGGTCGCGATCCGCGGTCCTTCCGTCGGGATGGCTGATAAAACCGCCCTCGACCAGCACCGCCGGGATCTTCACGTCGCGCAGAACATGAAAACGCGCGTGTTTCACTCCGCGGTCAAAAGCGCCCAAGCCGCGACAAGACAGTCGCGTGGATCGAAGCGGTCAGCGCGATATTTTGTCCATCCTGCGCGTTGCCGGGCTGGCGCGCCACGTCGGCCGCCGAGACGTGATGTTCGGTGGAAAGATTCGAGGTCACGCCCTCGGGCGCGAGGGCGAAGCTTTCCACACCCGCGCCGCCGGCTGATGAGTTGAAGTGAATGCTGACAAAGACGGCGCGCGGAAAACGGTTCGCAATGCTCACGCGCTCTTCCAGAGAAACGGCCTTATCGGTCGCTCGCGTCATCTCCACGCGGTAGCCGGCGCGGATCAATTCCTTCCGCGCAGCCAGCGCCACGTCGAGCGTAAATGACTTTTCGCTCCCCCAACTGCTCGAAGCGCCGTTATCGCTGCCGCCATGGCCCGGATCGAGGATGACTGTCTCCACTCGCTCCGGCTTCTGGATCCGGCTCGGGCGCAGGATCGGCTCGATGATTTTGCTCACGTCCATCACCGAAATCAGGTCTTCGTCGCCGTTGGTCAAAAGCGGAAAATGGGTGAAGAAACGAACGCCGTTGATCGAAAGCTCGCTGGTCCCGGCCTGGGCGCGGATGGCGCGCCGTTCGCTGCGCAGCGAGACCGTCCGGCTGACGCGGGTGTATTCGGGGAATTGGTAAAACTGGGCGACGTTGGCGAAAGTGACGTAAGGCCGGTTATTGGGGCGGAGCACCGTCCAATCGGAGGCGAGCGCCACGGAGCCGAGCACGATGAGAGCGAGGGCGAACAGGCAAAGCCGTCCCCGATGTTTGGTTCTCCTCCTCATGATCGTGTGGTGCTCGTAATCGTTCTTTCTTCCCGAATCAAGCGGGGAGGCTCCTGCGGATTTGCAATCTCGCCTCCCCCTCGGATCATTCCTCGCGATGGCTGAACTGCCCAAAACCTACGATCCCGGCGCCGTGGAGCCGAAATGGTACGCCCATTGGGAGGAATCGGGGTCGTTCCGCGCGGATGCGAATTCGCCGAAGCCGCCGTTTTCGATCGTCATTCCGCCGCCGAACGTCACCGGGATCCTGACCCTTGGGCATGTCCTCAACAACACGATCCAGGATATTCTCGCGCGCCGCGCGCGGATGCAGGGCTTCGAGGTGCTCTGGTTGCCGGGGACTGACCATGCCGGTGTTGGCACCCAGACCGCGGTCGAAAAACACCTGCGCAAAACGGAAAACAAAACGCGGCATGACGTCGGCCGGGAGGAATTTCTCCGGCGCGTGGTCGATTGGCAGGACAAGCATGGCGGCATCATCATTCAGCAGCTCAAGCGGCTCGGCGCTTCCTGCGACTGGTCCCGGCAGCGTTACACTTTCGATGAGGATTACGTCCGCGCGGTCGAGTCGGTGTTTGTCGATCTTTATGGCAAAGGGCTGATTTATCGCGGGCGGCGCATGATCAATTGGGATCCGGCGGCGCAGACGGCGTTGTCGGACGAGGAGGTCATCGCGCAGCCGCAGAAAGGGAAGCTTTATTATGTTCGCTATGAGATCGTCGAGGAGCCGGGCCGCTTCCTCGAAGTGGCGACGACACGTCCGGAAACGATCATGGCCGATACCGGGGTGGCAGTTCACCCGGGAGACCCGCGTTATCGCGATCTGATCGGCAAACAGGTCTGGCGTCCGCTCCCGCGCGAGAAACTGCCTATTGTCGGCGACGAGGCGATCGACCCGAAATTCGGCACGGGCGTTCTGAAAGTGACGCCGGCGCACGACAAAGTGGATTTCGAAATCGGCCAGCGGCATTCGCTGCCGGTGATCGATGTGCTTCATCCCGATGGCCGGATCAATTGTCCGGCGGTTCCGGAACTGGATGGCCTCGACCGGTTCGCCGCGCGGCAGAAAGCCGCCGAACTGCTGAAGGAGTCAGGGCTTTTGGCCAAAGAGGAGGCGCACGAGAACAGCGTCGGCTTCAGCCAGCGCAGCGAAGTGCCGATCGAGCCGCGCCTGAGCGAGCAATGGTTTTTGCGCTACCCCAAAACGAAGGAAGCGCTCGCCGTCGTGCGCGACCACCTCATCCGCTTCTTTCCCCAGCACTGGGAAAAAGTTTACGCGCAATGGCTGGAGAACATCCAGGATTGGTGCATCTAGCCGCCAGATTTGGTGGGGGCATCGGATTCCGGCCTGGTATCGCGGCGATCGAAACGCGAGGTGCAACTCGAGTCGCCTGGGCCTGACTGGCAACAGGATCCGGACACGCTCGATACCTGGTTTTCTTCGTGGCTGTGGGCTTATGAAACGATGGATGAAGAGACGCGTCGGAAAATTCTATCCGACGTCTGCGCTCGTCACGGGCCCCGACATTATTTTCTTCTGGGTCGCGCGGATGATCATCGCGGGACTGGAATTCAAGCCGGGCAAATCCGACCGGCTCGAAGACAACATCCCGTTTCGCGATGTCTTTCTTACCGGACTGATTCGCGACAAGCAGGGGCGCAAGATGTCGAAATCGCTGGGCAATTCGCCCGATCCGCTCGATTTGATCGCGAAGTATGGCGCGGATGGACTGCGCTTTGGCCTGATGCGAATCGCGCCGAGCGGGCAGGACATCGCCTTCGATGAGAAGCAAATCGAGGAGGGCCGCAACTTCGCGACCAAGCTTTGGAACGCCGCGCGCTTTCGCCAGATGCATGGGCCGAGCGAAGCGGCGCCGCGGCTCGACGAAGGAGCGCTCTCGATTTACTCGATCGAAGTGCTGGCGCGATTCAACGAACTCTCGACGGCGACGGAGGCCGCCTACCGAGAATACAAATTCAATGAAGTCGCGCAGCGGCTCTACGATTTCTTCTGGAGCGATTATTGCGACTGGTTCATCGAAGCGGCGAAGACAGAGATCTTCAGCGACGACGAGGCGCGGAAGAAATCGGTTCTGGCCGTCATGGATTTCGTTCTCTCCGGATTCCTTCGCTTGCTCCATCCGTTCATGCCGCACATAACGGAGGAGCTTTGGTCGCTGTTGGGCTTCGGGAAAGACTCGATTCAGTTCGCTGCGCTCCCAGAACCGTCCCTCGAATCGCTCCAGTCCAAGCCAATTTCGGACGCCAGGAAAAAGGTGGCGAAAATTTACGAGACCATTCAGAGCGGACGAAATCTGCGCGCAGCTTCGCGAATTCCATCGAACAAAAAGGCGCGTTTCATTTTGCGGGCGTCGGGAGACATCGACGAGCGAGAGCTGCCCACGATCGCACGGCTCCTCAATGCTGAGGATCTCAAGCTGGATCCCAAGTATGAGCCGGAGGCGGGAGTTCCCGTGGCGATGACTCCGCTCGGTGAGCTCTATCTCCAAATGGCCGGCGGCGATAAGGCGGCCGAGCGCGATCGCTTGGAGAAAGAGATCGCCCGGCTCGAAGGCGAGTTGCGAACGGTGGAGGCAAAGCTTTCAAACGCCTCGTTCGTCGAACGCGCTCCTGCCGCCGTCGTCGAGGAACATCGGCAGCGGAAGACCGATTTCAGCGACCAGCTGGCGCAGCTGCGACAGGCGCGGGCAGCAATGGATTGAACAAAACGCGCTGGGTGTGGATCTCGGCGCCGCGCGCCTCGAAATATTCCTTCAGCTCCGGCGTGTAGAGCGAGTCGTCATATTCGCGATTGAGCTCCAGGCAAACCTGCCCGCCCGGCGCGAGATGCCGCTCCGCCAGGTCGTCCAGGAAAAATTCCCATTCGGGAATTTTCCAGAGCTTGTCGCTCTTGTGCCCGTTGAAACAGATCATGTGCGCCGTGATGACGTCGAACTTGCGGCCGAGATCGGGCAGCGGCTGGTAGGCTTCGACCCGGTAAATCACGCGCTTCACCCCCAGCAGCTCCACCATTTCGGTGAACCCGCGTTCCTCGTCGAGGTCGATCCCGAGGACGTCGTGGCCGAGATATTGGCAGATGTAGAGGAAATATCCGGTCCCGCTGCCGATATCGAGAACGCGCTTGCGGCCGCCAAGGTCGAGGCCGAGGTCGCGAACGCGCTTGAGGTTGATCTCCATCCACCGCTCGATCTCGAGATATTTCGGCCACTCGTCGCCCGGATCGTGCATCGCGTAGCGATCGTAGATTTGCTGGAACTTCTCGCGGTCGATCGTTTGCGTGATCTTGGCGGCATCGAAGCGCAACGGGGCGCGCCCAATGACCCATTGCTTCACGTGCCGGCGCGCGCTCGCGTAAGCGTCGCCGCTCAGCACCTTTCGAAGTTTGTAGGATAACTGCATTGCGAAGTGTTCCTGTTGTCAGCAGGCGTTGGTTTTGCCTAAAATCTCATCAGCCCGCGTGGGATTCAATCGATGAATATCTGGAAAAAACTGCTGTGGATTGCGGTCAGTGCCCTGGGGTTGATGGCCCTCGCGGTGCTGGCGCTTTCCCGGGGCGAACAAATCAACGCCCTCTGGATCGTGACCGCGGGCCTTTGCACCTGCGCGGTCAGTTACCGGTTCTACAGCAAATGGCTGGCGACCAAGGTCCTGGTTTTGAACAACGAGCGCGCCACGCCGGCCGTCGCCCACGAGGATGGCAAAGATTTCGTTCCGACCAATCGCTGGATGGTCTTCGGCCATCATTTCGCCGCGATCGCGGGGCCCGGTCCGCTGGTCGGACCCGTGCTGGCCGCGCAGTTCGGATTTCTGCCTGGGACGCTTTGGATTTTGATCGGCGCCACTCTGGGCGGCGCGGTCCACGACATGATCGTGCTGTTCAGCTCTGTCCGCCGGCGCGGCAAAACGCTCGGCCAAATGGTGAAAGAGGAGATTGGCCGCGGCGTCGGGGCGCTCGCGCTGATCAGCGTGCTCCTGATCATGATCATGATCATGGCGGTGCTCGGCTTGGTCGTCGTGCAGGCGCTCGCGAAGAGTCCATGGGGCGTTTTCACGATCGCCACCACGATTCCCGTCGCGATCATTATGGGCCTCGGCTTGCGCACCGGGAAAGTCAGCGTTGGCTGGGTGACGGCCTTCGGAATCGCCGGCCTGGCCTTCGCGGTCTGGGGCGGGCAATTTCTCTCTCATTATCCGACGCTCGAAAGCTGGTTTCGCCAGGACGAGAAATGGCTCGCGTGGGCGGTCATGATTTACGGACTGGCGGCGTCGATCCTGCCGGTCTGGCTGCTGCTCACGCCGCGCGATTATCTCAGCACCTTTCTCAAACTTGGCACCGTCGCCGCGCTGGCTGTCGCGGTGGTGGCGCTGCGGCCAATGCTGTTGATGCCTTCGGTCACGCAGTTCATCGACGGCACCGGCCCGATCTTCGCCGGACCCGTCTTTCCTTTCGTTTGCATCACCATCGCCTGCGGGGCCGTTTCCGGTTTCCATTCGCTGATTGCTTCCGGCACGACCTGCAAAATGCTCGCGCGCGAGGCCAGCATCCGCAGCATCGGATACGGCGCGATGGTCACAGAGATGATGGTCGCGCTCATGGCCATGATCGCCGCCTGCGTGCTGCAACCAGGCGAATATTTCGCCATCAACACCAAAGGCGCGCCGACCGAAGTGGTGGCCAAAATCACGGCGGCGGGTTTTCCCGTGACGGAGGAGGGGATGCAAAAGCTCGCGACCGGCCTGGGCGAGACCACGATGTTCGGCCGGGCCGGCGGCGCGCCGACTTTTGCCGTGGGCATGGCGCATATGTTCTCGCGGGTTTCATCGAGCCCGACCGCGCTCGCCCTCTGGTATCACTTCGCCATCATGTTCGAAGCGCTTTTCATTTTGACGACGCTCGACGCCGGCACCCGGGTCGGGCGCTTTTTGCTCCAGGATCTGCTCGGGAATTTATGGAAGCCGCTGGGCAACACGAGCTCCTGGGGCGCCAATCTTTTTTCGAGCGTCCTGCTGGTCGCCGCCTGGGGCTGGTTCCTTTACCAGGGTGTGATCGATCCGCTGGGCGGCATCAACAGTCTCTGGCCGCTCTTCGGCATCGCGAACCAGTTGCTTTCCATCATCGCGCTTTGCCTCGGCACCACGGTGCTCATAAAGATGGGGAAGGCGCGCTACATCTTCGTCACGCTCGTGCCGCTTTGTTTTATGTGTGCGGTTACGTTCAGCGCCGCTTACATGAAGATTTTCTCGGCGGACCCGCGGTTGGGCTTTCTCAGCGGCGCCGAATCGCTTGTCCGAAACGCCGCCACCATGACCGATTTAACAAAAGCCGCCGAGATGACGCGGCAGGCAGCGATCTGGCGCTTCGATGCGTTCGTCGCTTTCATCTTTGTGACTCTCGTCATTCTGATTGCCGCCGGCAGCGCACGGGAGTGGTGGCGGCTCTTGCGCGGTTCGAAGCGCATCGTCCTGCACGAAAGCGAGTTCATCCCGCTCTCCCGAGTCGAATCGACCAGCGTCTGATCCGTGGAATCGAAGGAGCTCCTCAGCGTTGCCCGCGCTCTCCTGGAGCAACCGACGGCGCCTTTTCACGAGGAGGCGGTCCGCGATGCGATCGTCGCGCAATTGCGCGAATGCCCGCATGTGAAGATCGAGCATGATGCCTATGGCAATATGATCGCGCACTATCGCCGGAAGACCCGCGCGCGCCCTCGATGGGCGTTTGCCGCGCACATGGATCATCCTGGCTGGGTGCGCGAGAAGAACGGCGGCTGGCGTTTTCTCGGTTCGGTGGCCGAGCGGTTTCTGGTCGACCCTCGCAGGCAGGAGTTCGGCGATTTCGCCATGTGGGATTTGCCGGCATTTGAGTTCAGGAATGGGCAAATTCATTCTCGCGCGTGTGATGACTTGATCGGCTGCGCGGAGATCATCTGTCTTTTTCGAGAACTGGAAGTCGCCAAAGCCGATGTCCATTGCCTGGGTATCTTCACCCGCGCTGAGGAGGTCGGGTTCTGGGGTGCAATTCAGCTCGCGCGCGCAGGGACACTTCCAAAAAACATCACCGTTCTTTCGCTGGAAACGAGCGCGCCTCGCGGCGGCGCAGAGATCGGCCGCGGCCCAATCGTACGCGTCGGCGATCGCTTGTCGATTTTCGACAGCGGCGAGACCGCGCGTCTCATGAACATCGCCGCGGCAAATAAGATCCCGGTGCAACGCTGCCTCCTGGACGGCGGCTCCTGTGAAGCGAGCGCGTATCAGCTCTATGGATATCGATCCGTGGCCGCCAGTATTGGGCTGGGCAACTACCACAACTGCGCGCCTGACGGCACGGTCCAGTGCGAATACGTCTCCCTGGACGATTACGCGAACATGGTCCGGCTGTGCGTGGCGGTTGTCATGGAGCCGGCGAAGTCGGATCCCGTCGCAGCGCTTCGCGATTCGCTGGAAAAACGGGCGGCGGGCTATTCTCCGTTCTTCCGCCAAATCTAGGCGAGTTCGTAGGTCGTTATTTCCAGCCGGAGGCCGTCCGGATTGCGGAAATAGATGGAGTGCGAGATTTCGTGGTCCTGAAATTCGAACTTGATGCCGCGACTCTTCAACTCCTCCTGAGCGGCGAGGAAATTCTTGCGGTCGGCGCGCATGGCGAGGTGCAACATGTTGACTTCATTCGCCTGGTCTGGTGGCGGGGAAGAAGTCGAATCTTGCCGGTCCCGCCGCGGAAATAGCGCGATTGCAGTAGTTCCTTTGCCAATAAAAACCGGAACGCCATTCCACATCCCGGGGTAAAGCCGCTCAAATCCGAGAACATCGATGAACCAGGCCGCCGACTGTTCGACGTCGGGGACAGCCAGCGCGACGTGATCGATTCCTTCGAGCGCAAACATTGCCGATACCTTCGCATCGGCAAAATCGCCGCGCACGCAGATTTGGGCGCGAGCGGGGAACGGCGACGCTTGGGTCCTACTTCCGGCGCAGCGGGACGATGATTTCCTGGTCGCGCCGGGCGAGGACCACCTGGCCATCCTGGATGGCTTTAACAGTCAACTGATAGGTTTGATTGCCGAGCTGCAAACCAAATTGCTGGCCTTCCTCCATCACTTTTCCATTGATGATGGCGAAGCGAGCGCCGTGATCGAGGGTGATCGAGCTGACGACGAAAGCGGCAGGAAGAATTTCGGGTCCGCTCTGTTCCGTGGTGGTGGCCTGTGGGCGCGCCACCGGCTTCCAACCGATCGGCCAGAATGGGTTTCGGCCGCTCGCGTCCATGGCGAACTCCGATTTTTTCTTCAGCTCGATTGCGGGGGCAGCATTTTCTTCTTCGGCGCGGGCGCCTTGCAGCGCCACGGAGCCCACGAGCAGGATGGCGAATAGCTTTTTCATCGTTTCAAGATCGCGGTGCTGGCCGTGAGGGTGACCTGTTGGAATTGCTGATCGTCTGGCAGCGCCCGAATATTGATGCGGGTAATCGAAAGGAGCGGCTCGCTGTTTTCCAAGGCCGCAAGAGCCTTGCCGAGGGTGGAGAAATCTGCTTGCGGCAATTCGATCAGCCAGTTATGACGCATCCATTGGGCAAGATCGGCTTCCTTGTAGGGAGCACTGCTCTCGAGACGCGCAGTGGCCTTATCCATCTGCTGGTTGGCAAAGAAAGTCTTCATCCGAGGCGGGAACCAGGCGATCGGCGCGCCTTCCGGACTAAGCGTTTTCAACGCAGCGAACCGTGTCGTGGCGCTCGTGGCCTGTTTTTCCAGGTTGCTCGCTTTCATGATCTCGGTTTTTGAGCTGTCGATCTTGCCCTGAACGTCGTTGATTGTGCCGAGCATCGTGTCGCGGCTGCTATTCAAAGGTCCGAGAAAGAAACTGAAGTAAACGTAAAGGAGCACGATGAAACCAATCGCGCTCAAAATCACCTTCTGAATCTGATCTTTGGTGAGCTTTAGTTGTTTCATTGCTTGGGAGTCCGGGTGCGCCCAGGGGTAGCAGCGGGTTTCGCAACGGCCTGGATGCCGACGCTCAATCCAAAGCGAGCCATGTTCAGGTTGGAACCGCCGATGTTCACAATCGTATCGAGATCCTCGAGCGATTTGAACTCGACCTTCACTTCGCCATAACTTTGCCCGAGCTGCTCCAGAAGAAGCTGCCGCAGTTCTTCCGCGGCGGCGCGCGGTTCGCGGCCGGCGGCCAGGCCTTCGATAGCAATCGTAATTTTGTCGTCCTGAACGGTGCCGTCGATAGTGGTCAGTTGTGCGTTGAGCGCCACACAACGCGAAAGTTTTTCCAGGAAAGGCGCCCAGAAGAAGCGGTTGTCGATGATTCCATCGAGCACCTTGGTTGTGCTGATAATGCTGTTGAGCTCGGCCGAGCGTTTTTGCGCCGCCGTCACCTTTGGTTCCACCTTGGACCATTCATGCTGGACCTGGCCGAGGCGATTACGAATCTCCAGCGTCTGGTACGCCTTCCACATGTAGAAGAGGAGCATGAGCGCACCCAGGGCGCCGAGCACCATCATGCCGATCTTGAGCGGATCGCGCTGGCGCTGCCGTTGTTCCGAGATCTCCTCGTGGAGGAGGTTGAGGTGGAGAGCCATGCGCGCGTCTTAGTTCCGCAGATATTCAAAGGCCGCGCCGCACGCGACGTTGAGAGAAACAAATTCATTCGGCAGCGCCTGGCGTTTTTCCGCCGGCAACGCCACTTCGCAGGTTTCGAGCGGGTCCCAGATTTCACACGGGAGGCTCAGCTCGTCGCTGAGCGTTTGCAGGATCGTTTCCGTGCGGGCGAGACCGCCAGAAACGAAGATGCGGTGAATGTTCTGCTCGTGCTGGCCTTCGAAAAACCCGATCGAGTTGCGGACTTCGGTGGCCAGGCGGGTGAGGGAACTGCGGCAAATCTCGGCCATGCCCGCGTCGCCCTCCTGCATCATAACCCGGGCAGCGTCCGCATCGAGCGCTCCGTCGGCCGTCAGAGCCTGGGTCAGGGCCTTGCCGCCGTAATCAATGCTGCGGACGAGGACGAGCTCTCTCTTGCTGCCGATGAGGACCGTGCTTTGCAGATGTCCCATGTCGAGCAGGAGGAAGGCGTCGTTTGCAAAAATTTCGGGATAGGCGAATTCGAAAGCGTTAAAGGAGCAGACTGGCGCGAGCTGGAGAATGTCTGCTGGGATCCGCGTCTTGGTGCAGGCCTCGGAAATCTGCTTAACCGTCGGGCGCAACATTCCACCCACGAGGTACTTCGTCTTGGCTACACCATTGTGATCAGCACTATCATGGTCGCCATTCGACCCGTTTTTCCCGTTCCCGTTTTGGCCTTCCGCCACCGGAGTGCAATCGAGCACGAAGTCCTTGCATTCCTGATTCAAAACCGCGAGGCCGTTGAGTCGGAGGGCATTGCGGAGGAGATCGATCGGGGTATGGGGCTGCTCGATGATGCGGAGCAGCGATCCCGGGTCCGAAATGGCCATGGCGCAACCTTTGGCCCGGCCGCCGAGATCCTTGAACAAAAGCTTGAGCTGCTGGGCGAGCTCTTCCGGGGTTGTGAGTTCTTCGGGGACTTCGCGCGAGGCGTAACTCGTCAGGACAAATCGGTCATCGCCCTTTCGCTGGAGCAGAACTCCTTTGAAAACGTGCTTTCCGAGGTCGATGCCAATAACAGAATTTCCGCGCCGCGCCATGGTGGTGTCCTCCATATAGCGGGAAGCGTGCCGACAGACCCGGTTTTCTGCCCCGGGTAGGACAAGTCCGCAGCGAGGAAAAAACGTCCAAAAACCGTTTAAGCGTCCGGAGTGACTCGATATCCAAAAAATCCGCGATCCTTGATGATCTTGGTCACCTCCGGCGGAACCATCCGCTCCCATGCCTCGTCGCCGGATTGCAATTTCGCCAGGGCTTCGGGAGGATGAACCCGGAGGTAATCGGGGTTGTATTCGGTGATTTCCTGGATGAAGTCGTTCTCGATTAGATATTGGAAGAGCGAGCGCAAATTTGGCGCGACCTGCAGCTGCTTCGCCGTCACCAATTCACCGGTGCTTTCGTCGATCATCGGATAGACGTAGAGCTTCAGACCGCTCTTAAACATCCGGCCGAGCGCTTCCAGGATGCCTCCCTCGAGATTCAGGTAATATTTTTCGTCAAAAATCTCGAGCAGGCTCGGCACGCCCATGACGAGGCCGATCATCCGGTTCGTGTAGCGGGAGAGGAATGAAGCGAGCCGGAAATATTCGCCGAACTTCGAGATCATCACGGTGCGGCCGAGCGCGCCCAGGATGTCCACGCGTGCCAGGAAGTCCGCGTGGTTCAACTGGCCTTCGGAGAGCAAATTCTCCAGCGTCATTTCCATCAGGACCACCAGCTCGGCGTCGGAGCGACCCTGTCTGCTTGAAAAATGCGGTCCGCGCGCCATTCAGCATGTCGTTGGTCGCGTAAGTGACCGGTCGAAAACTTCCGCGCTCTACCAAGGCTGCCTTTTTGTAGAGAATGTCGGCCGGCTGCACCATCTCGCCGTCGGCAGTAAAAATGACGGCGTCCGTCAGGCCCTGACTGACGAGTTGCAGGCTCATTAAGCGGTTGTCGACGCTCGCATACGCCGGCCCGGAAAATTTTATCAAATCCACCTGCATTCGATCGGAGGCGAGATTCTCCTGCAGCGAGGCGATCAATTTCTCCGGCTGCCGATGATAGAACGTCCCGTAAAGAAGATTCACTCCGATGATGCCGAGCGCTTCCTGCTGGTCGACGTTCGATTCATCCAGCATCCGGACGTGGACAATGATCTGGCTCGGCTCGCCCCGAGGATGCTCCTGGAAACGGACGCCGAGCCAGCCGTGCGATTCATTGTGTTGCTTAAAACTGCGCGCCGCCACGGTGTCGGCGAAAACAAAAAAGGTGCGGACGCTGCCGAGCTTCTTGTCCAGGCGTTCGATCAACAAGTCGTATTCGTGATCGAGCATGGTCTCGAGGCGGGCTCGGCTCACGTAGCGATCCGCCGGACCGTAAATCGCGTCGCTGAAGGTCATGTCGTAGGCGGACATCGTTTTGGCGATGGTCCCCGCCGCGCCGCCCACGTAGAAAAAGCGGCGGGCCACTTCCTGGCCCGCGCCGATCTCGGCAAAGGTGCCGTATTTCTTCGCGTCGAGGTTTATTTGGAACGCTTTTTTGTCCGTCCCGAGATCCATTTCCGCCTTCATCCGTGCTCAAGATGAGGGACATTCGCCGGCTGCACAACCGGCCACTCGAAGACTAGAGCCGCACGCGCTCGACGGCCCGGGCCGGAATCCAGCCCCGCTGCTCATTGGGCAACGTGGCGTAAATCCAATCGCCTCGCTGACTCAGGACCCTGACCTCGCTGCCGGCTGGCAACGTGAGAATGCTGCTCGCGTTGTCCGCCGTCGCCAGGCGCGCTTCGATATCTTTTCCCGTCACAATCGCGAGCGCGTGGCCGTGCGCGCCATTCTCCAGCGTATAGAGCGCATAGGCCGAGAGAGCGCAGACTGCGAGCGCGCCCGCGATCAATACGATCCGGCCGGTCGAACGCCTCGGCGAAAAGAACAGGCGTGTAAGCCCAAACAGAACGAACCAGAGCGCAATCGCCGCGGCCACAGCGTACTGGGTTGGCGTCGCCATCGCCGCGTATTTCTCAATCCGATCCTTTCTCAGCTCCAACGCGCGTGCTTCATCCCGCGCGAGGCGCAGATTCGCTGAAGCTTCCGGATGGTGCGGATCCAGCGCGCGCGCGCGCTCATAACTCAAAATCGCTTTGCCGAAATCTCCCAGCCGGAACCATGCGTTTCCCAAGTTGTAAAACAGGTTCGCGTGCCAGCGCCCAGCGTCGATAAGACCCTGGTAGGCATCGACCGCTTCTTGGAAGCGCCCTTCGCTGTAGGCCTGGTTCGCCTTGGCAAAGCCCGGATCTTCCGCGCCTTGAAGCGATGTTGCGCAGAGAGCCAAGACGATCAACGTCATCCCCAATAAACGAAGTCGCTTTTTCATGATCGCAGGTTCTCGATCAGCTCGAGAACTTCGTTTCGAGTCTCCGTGGGGAGGAGGCGAATCCCGTTTTGCCCGCCGCTGTAACGGGCTTCATCGCTCTTTTCAAACAGCCGGCGAAGCCGATTGCGTGTGATCTCATCGGCCCGGAACGCAGCCGCTGCCGTTTCGGCATCCACCGAATTCGGGTCGATGTCTCTTGCCAGTGCCGTCTTCAACTGCACTGCGCGGGACGCGCTCGAGAAATATTCCTGCGGCGAGACATCTTCGCGACGCAAGCTCCGCTGCAAGGCAGCAGCTTCGTGCTGCAACGCCTCGCGGCGCCGAGCGTCGCGGTTATCCAGATGGGCCTGCCGCATTTTCCAGCCGACAAATCCGAGCAGCGCGAGTAGCGGAACCAACTGCGCCAGCCAGAAGCTGCGGCGCGCAAAGAGCGGCGTAAATGAGTGCGGTTCGGCGGGCAGCTCGCGTGAGCTGGTGCAAAATTTCCTGGGGCGCGGCGTTCGGCGCCGCAGATGCCGGATGCCGATGCCGGAGGAGCTTGCGTCGTGGGAGCAGGCGCAACGCTCGGAGCCGCACCGCCCTCTATGCGCACCGGGATCGGCTCGCCGCGGAGAGTAACGTATTGCTCCTTCGCCGGATCGAAAAAGGTAAAGAGCTGCACCGGGATCTTGTCTTTGCGCTCATTCGCGCTCAACACCGTCTCAAAAGTCTTTGTGCCGCTGATTCCGACGTCGTCGTCAGCCTTGAAATTGGAGGATGGCGGATATTTGTGCCAGCCGCGCTCATCTTCGAACGTCGGGGCCGTCACCCGGTCGAAATTGCCGCGGCCGATAATGGTCGCCGTCACGGTGAGCGGATCGCCCACCTGTGCGGTCTTCGGTTTCACGTCTGTCCCCAAGCGTGAAATTGCCGACGGCCCCGCCAAAATCCGGCGGCGCGCCCGGCGGCAACGGCTTCACCTCCAGCGTCGCCGACTCGCTTTTCAGCTTCAGTTCCTGCGGCGTGCTCGGTGCGAACATCGGGTCGCGGAAAAAATGGTCCATGAACGGGTCGTTCATATCGAACAGGTCGCGCGGGCTACTGGGATTGCGCGACGCCGTGCGCGGGATGCGCACGACCGGATTTGCCTGCACCGGGCCGATCTCGATCTTCCCGCTACGAGCAGGCGAAAGCGCCGTCTTGAAGGTAAACGTCTGATACGTTCTCCCGTTGATCGTCTCGATCGTCTGCCGCGGCTCGCGCATTTTCTGCGCGGTAAATCCCTGGCCGGTGATTTCCACGCCGTTGCCGAGTGACTCCACCGGCGTCCGCACATTAAAGCCGACCCGCACGACCGCCGGAATCACCTCGCCGACGTATGCGTTGGTCTTGCTCAGGATCAGTTCGATAAACGCGATCTTGCTCGGATCGACCGGCGCTGCGGAGCGATTCGAGCGAGGCGCCTGCGCGCTCGAGGAATCGGCCACGTGCAGGATGAGCTCAGGCGTTCGCAAGGCACTGCCGGCGGCCTCGATGGTTTGCGGCGGAATCTTGAACGTCCCCGCCTTGAGCGGCATCACCGTGTAATTGTACATGAAGCTGTAGGTGAAATTGAAAATTGCGGCCTTCGAGCAACTGCGATTGGCCGCTGTAGCGGATGTCGAGTCCTTCCGCTGATATTGCGCCAGGGGGCCGGGCGCTGGCTGAGCCGGTCACTTTTATTTGGAGCTGCACCGGTTGCCCGACCACAGTGCTCGAATTATTCAGCGTCGCGGTCACGGTAGGGGGTGCCGCCACGGATTCTCTTGCACCGAAAATACAACAGACGGCCACAACGGTGAGCCGCAAAACAACGGATCGCCGGAGTGAAAGTGAAGCGTCTCTGAAACATGGTGCGGGAGCAGTTCCTACCAATCCTTATAGACAGGCCGCGCCGCCTTGCGTTCATCAAGCTGGACCCGCTTCTCTTCGTCCTTCATGGACTGCAAGAGCATCTGCGCCTGCTTCTCGCTCATCTCGCCTTCCTTTTCCGGCTCCGCCTGAACGAGCTCTCCATTCTCCGGCGGCTCCTTTGGTTTGTCGCCCTCCGCGCCTTTCACTTCCCCCGACAACTTCTTCTGCGGAGACGCTCCAGGGCTGGGTGAAGGCGACCCGTCTGGCTGCTGGTTTTCTCCTTCACCGGGCGAAGGGGAAGGGGATTGCTGACCGTCATCGGACGGCGACGGCGAGGGCGACGCGTCCTGTTCGCCTTTCGAGGGCGGTTGCTGATCATCTTGCTTTTCGCCGCTTCCTTTATCAGCGGACGGCGAAGGCGAGGAGCCAGGCTGATTTTGTTCCTGCTTGTCGCCCGGGGAAGGGGATGGCGTCTGCCCCGGTTTGGAATCCGGCTTCTCGTCCTTCTTATCCTGTTTTTGCGGGTCGCTGCCTGCGGATTGATCCTGCTGTTCTTGTTGCTGGTCTTGATCCTTTTTCTGCTGGTCTTTCTGCTGTTGATCTTTCGGCTGCTGCTTTTGGTCCTGTTGTTTTTTGTCTTTCTGGGATTGAGGCGGCGGCGTCGGTTCCTTCTTCGGATTCTGCTTCAGCCGCTCGATCTTCTTTTTCACCTCTTCGAGGTTCGCCTTCGCCCGTTCGTCGTTCGGGTTCAGCTTGAGCGCCTCTTCATAATGCGATTGCGCATTGTGCAAATCGCCCAGCGTCTTCTCGTTGGTTTCCGCTCTGTCCCCGCGTTCCTCCAGGGTCCGGCCGATATTATAATGACTCTTCTGCTGGAGCGTTTTGTCCTTGGAAAGCAGCGAGCGGCTGAACCATTCCAGCGCTTTGTTGAAATCCCCCATTTTGTAAGCGGCCGCGCCGGCATCGAACTCAATCTTGTCCTTGGCATGGGTGTTCGGGTGCTCCTTTAGCGTCTTCTCGAATTGCTGATACGCCTCGGTGTAGTTTTCGTTGCGGTAAGCATCGAGGCCCGGAGCGGCGGCAAATGACGAGACGGACAACGCCACCAGAAGCGCCGCCGTCGCCAGCGCCGGCTTGTTTCCTGTCGTGGCCGCGGCTAGTCGCGCGCACTCGTTTCCGTTCCCGAATCAGAAACGATGCGGTCAGGGCCAGCAACGCCGCGCCGAGCGGCCATTGATACCGCTCGATCGGGCGTCGCGACATCCGATCGTCGATGTCTCCCGCCTGCATCTTCGCCAGGCCTTCGTCGAACAATCGCTTCATCGTCCGCGGTCCATCCTCGAGATGGATATAGAATCCACCGGTTGCTTCGGCGATTTCCTTCAAACGTTTCTCGTCCAGCTTCGATTTCACCACCTGCCCGTTGCTGTCTTTGACGAAGCCGGTCCCGCCTCCTTCACCGCTTAATCGGAATCAGCGAACCTTCCGGCGTGCCGACGCCCACCGTGAAAATCCGCACCCCGCCATCGGCGGCCGCCTTCGCCGTCTTCATCGCGTCGCCGCTCAGTTCCTCGCCATCGGTGAAAATGATCAGCGCCCGGTTGCCGATCGCGCTTTTGCCGAATGTCTGCACCGCCAGGTCGATCGCCGCCGAAATATTTGAGCCGCCCTCCGGAATCGTGTTCGTGTCGAGATCGTTGATCGATTCCACCGCCGCGCTGTAATCGATCGTCAGCGGCGCCTGCAGAAAAGCGCGGCCCGCGAAGGCAATCAGGCCGACGCGATCGCCCTGCAACTGGTGCAGGAGATCCTGCGTAGCCAGCTTCACCCGTTGGAGGCGGCTCGGCGGGACGTCGTTGGAAAGCATGCTGCGCGAAGTATCGACCGCGAAAATCAGATCGAGCCCTTTGCGTTTAACGTCTTCGTAAGTGTAACCCCATTGCGGCTTGGCCAGCGCCGTGATAGCCAGCGCGAAGCCCAGAAGCACCAGGCGCGAAACGCAGCTTGCGCCGCCGCCAGTCCACCGTGCGCGCCAGATTGGGCAGCAATCGTTCCGAGACGAATTCGCGCAGGCGCAGGGCCGCTCGCCGTTCTGCCCGCGCGAAAAGCAGCGCGAGCAAGCGGGATCGCGAGCAAGGCCCAGAACCAATATGGCGCGCCGAAGTTCATTCTGCGTTTCTTCACGGCAGCTTTTTCCAGATCGTCTGCGACAAGAGCAATTGCGCGAAGAGCAGCCCCAGGCCCGCCATGATACAGGCCGGGAACAGATCGCGGTACTGTTGATACTTTTTCACCGCCACCGTCGTCTTCTCCAGCTTGTCGATATCGGCAAAAATCTGCTCGAGCGATTTCGTGTCGGTGGCGCGGTAAAACTGGCCGTCGGCGATCTTCGCTACTTCTTTCAGCCCCGCTTCGTTGAAATGCACGCGCTGGTTTTGATAGACGACATTTCCAAACATGTCGGTCAGCGGCTTGCCATTTTGCGGATTGAAAACCGGCGTCGGAGCGATGCCGTTGATTCCGGCGCCGATGGCGTAAAAGCGAATCTTCAGCGCCTTGATAGCTTCCGCCGCCGTGTTCGGCGGAATCTTTCCCGTATTGTTTTCGCCGTCCGTCAGGAGGACGATGACGCGGCTCTTCGAGCGTTTGTCATTCAGTCGATTCGCCGCCGGCGGCCATGCCGGAGCCGATGGCCGTCCCATCTTCCACCAGGCCGATCTTGATCCGCTCGAGATTTTTCAAGAGCCAGTCGTGATCGAGCGTCATCGGGCTAACCACATAGGGCCGTCCGGCGAAGGCGATGATGCCGATGCGATCGTTCGGCCGTCCTTCGATGAATTTCTCGGTCACCTGGCGGATCGCGTCGATCCGGGTCGCGGACTGCCCGCCGATCGTGAAGTCCTTCGTCAGCATGGAACCCGAAACATCGAGCACCACCATGATGTCGATTCCGCTCGCTTCGACCTGCGTGAGGCTTTTTCCCAATTGCGGCCGCGCCATCGCGACGGCCAGCAGCGCCAGGCTCACGAGCAGCATCGCGCGGAGAAACTTGCCCGCCCTGGCGGCGCTGCTTTTTCCGAGCGCGCGCAAGGTCGCGGTGGAAGAGAACGTCAGCGCCGCCGCCGGCCCGCTCTTGCCGCGCCAATACGCCAGCAACGGAATGGCGAGCAGAAGCAACAGCAGCCACGGGTGCGCAAAAGTCAGGGCCGAATTCATCGGCAACCAATCACGCAGGTTCAAGTTTCCCTCCTTCGACAAACCGGGTTGCCTCTTCCAAAAGAAGGCGGCTGTCTTCGATCGTCGCGTCGTAACGGGCGAACTTGATCAGGTCGCAACGATTCAGGAAATCTTCGAGCAATGACTTCTCGTCTTCGGAAAACGACGATGTTCTTCGCCAGGGTGTTAAGAAATTCCACCGAGGTCTGGCGCGTGACCGGCAATTGATATTGCTCGGTGACGTAGCCGCGAAGAATGTCCGAAACGCGGATGCTGAATTGATACGGCGTCAATGTCTCCATCTCGGCGCGGATATAATTCAGTTCCTGCAAGCGCGCGATCACGCGGCGGATATCTGCGGCTTCGGTCGCCGGGAACGCTTGCGGATCCACCAGGCGATCAAGCCGAGGACGGCCAGCCCCAGGGCGATGCAGAGATAGATGACCCAGGGCGGCACCAGCGAGTAATCGACTGGCGGCGCGATCTCATGGATGTCCGAGACGGCAATGGGAAGGTTCATCGCACAGCGAGACGCCGCTCGCGTTGCTTGAAAAACGAGCGTAGCGCCGGCAGATAATTTTCGCCCGTGCGCAGCGAGATGGCGTCGATGTGGTTGCGGCGGAGCGTGCGGTTAAGCTCGGCCCGTTGCGTTTCCGCCAGCGCGCTGAAGCGGGCCCGGGCATTGCGGTCGGCGGTATTGATTTCGATCTGCTCGCCGGTCTCGGCATCCTCCAGGGTAATGATGCCCACGTTGGGCAGATTTTCCTCGCGCTGATCCTGAATGTGCACAGCGATGAAATCGTGCCGGCGTCCGCTTACCGCCAGCTCGCGCGAGAAATCGCCCGTTTGAAAATCCGAGACGAAAAAAACCACGGCGCGCCGCGTCACGACCTTGTTCAGGTAATCGAGCGCCAGGGCCGGGGCGGTGCCGCGTCCCGCCGGCTCGAAGAAAAGAATTTCCCGGATGATGCGCAGGGTATGAGAACGTCCCTTCTTCGGCGGAATGAAAAGCTCCACGCGATCGCTGAAGAGGAGCAGGCCCACCTTGTCGTTGTTGCGGATCGCGCTGAAACGCGAGCAGACAAGCGACCTCCGCCGCGAGTTCCCGTTTCGATTGCGCGACGCTGCCGAAGTTTCCCGAAGCACTGACGTCAACGACCAGGACCACCGTCAATTCTCGCTCTTCCGTGAATTTCTTCACAAACGCCGTGCCGAGCCGCGCCGTCACGTTCCAATCGATCGCGCGAATTTCGTCGCCCGGCTGGTACTCGCGCACGTCCTCGAAGTTCATCCCGCGTCCCTTGAAGACGCTGTGGTAATCGCCCGCGAACATCGTTTGCACGAGACCCTTCGTCTTGATCTCGAGCGCGCGGATTTTCTTCAGAATCTCCGCCGGCGTTTGCCTTGTCTCAGTGGCTGCTGAGCATCACGGAACGGGCAGTCCTGCGAAAATGCGATCGACGATCGTCTCGCTCGTGATGGTCTCCGCTTCGGCTTCGTAACTGACAATGACGCGATGCCGGAGGACGTCGGTGCCGATGCTCTTCACATCCTGGGGCGTGACGTAGCCGCGGCCGCTCAGGAAGGCGTGCGCGCGGGCCGCGAGCGCGAGATAGATCGTCGCGCGCGGTGAGGCGCCGTAGCGGATCAGGCCGTCGAGCTTCAAATTATAGGAGGCCGGGTCGCGCGTGGCCCAAACGACGTCGACGATGTAATCCTTCACGCGGTCGTCGATATAGATTTCGTTCACGACCGAGCGCGCGGCGATGATCTTTTGCGGATCGACCACCGGCATGACGGCGAGGTTTGGCGCGGAAGTGGCCATCAAATCGAGGATCTGCCGCTCCTCCGATTTCTGCGGATAGCCGATGTGCAATTTCAACATGAAGCGGTCGAGCTGCGCTTCCGGCAGTTGATAGGTGCCTTCCTGTTCCAACGGATTCTGCGTCGCCAAAACCAGGAACGGATCGGAGAGAGGATAGGTGGTTTCGCCAATGGTGACCTGGCGTTCCTGCATCGCTTCGAGAAGCGCGCTTTGCACTTTGGCCGGCGCGCGATTGATTTCGTCGGCCAGGATCAGGTTCGAAAAGAGCGGGCCGAGCTTCGTCGTGAACTCGCCGGTGCGCGGATTATAAATGAGCGTGCCGATCAAATCGGCCGGCAAAAGATCGGGGGTGAACTGGAGCCGTTGAAAGCCGGTCTGGATACACGCGGCCATCGTTTTGACGGTGAGCGTTTTGGCCAATCCGGGGACGCCTTCGAGCAGGATGTGGCCATTCGCGAGCAGGCCGAGCAGGAGCCGGTCGACCAGATATTTCTGCCCGATGACAACGTGACCGATTTGTTCGCGCAGCGGCGGAATCCATTGCCCCATCTCCTGCACCTGCTGCGTGATTTCCTGCGTCGATTTCATAAGAAGAATGAGACAGGTACTGCGGGAAGGTCGTTCGATCAAACTTCCCCTCGGAGGGATCGTGCTTCCGCACGTGCCCTCACTATTCCGTCGAACGCGGACGTGCAGAAGCACGTCCCTCCGACTCGCTCCGGGCGCGGCAGCTCAGGATGAGCGGCAAGCCCGGATAGGCCTCGCGCCGCGCGAATCCGGCGTTCGAGGTATCGCGCGTAGGTGTCGCTGAGAAGCTTCGGTTGATTGACGAAGAGGACGAATTTCAGCGCCTCGAGGGCTCGCTCGTCTTCGCCTCGCGCTTGCGCGGCATAAAACAGCTTCAAGCGCCGCGTGCCGATCATCGGCGGGGGAGTCTCCTCAAACGCCGCGCGCAACAGGCGATTCAAAACGCCGGTCCCGATGCGAATCTGCGCCGCCCGGCGGACATCTCTGATCAACCGGAAGAGCTGATCGACATTTTCGCCTGTGAGCGCGGAAGCGACCAGCACCGGCGCGTACTCGAGAAAGAAGAGGCGCTCGCGCACATCGGTAATGGTTCGCTCCATCGCTGCCTTGGCGCCGCGCGACGGCTTCACCAGGTCCCACTTGTTCAAGACGATCACGCAAGGCTTCTCCGCTTTCTGGATCAAACCGGCGATCCGCTTGTCCTGCGACGTGACCCCGCTGGTCAGGTCGATCACCAGAACGCAAAGGTCGGCGCGGCGGATCGTCCGCTCGGCGCGCATCACGCTGAACACCTCGACCGAGGTGGAATGTTTGCTCCGCGCCCGCATCCCGGCGGTATCGATGAGGAGAAACTTCTCGCCGTCGCGCTCGTAAAGAATATCGACGGCGTCCCGGGTCGTGCCGGGCAACTCGCTGACGATCGTGCGCGCGTCGCGCAAAATGGAATTAACCAGCGAAGATTTTCCGGCATTGGGCCGGCCCACGATGGCCAGGATGAGGGGATATTTCGATTTTCGGATTTCGATTTTCGATTTCGTCGATTCTGCCGGCAGAAGCGTGTCGACTATTTCCAGCAGCCCGGAGATGCCGCGGCCATGCGCGGCGCTGATCGGGATCGTGCTGTCAAAACCGAGCTGGAGAAAATCGTTCTCGAGGTCTTCGTGCTTTTCGTGGTCGATCTTGTTCACCACCAAGCACGACCGGCGCTTTCGATTTGCGCAGGAGCCTCGCCAGCTCCTGGTCGATCGGCGTGAGCCCGTCCTGCGCATCGACGACGAAGAGAATCACGTCGCTTTCGCGCATGGCTGCGTCCGCCGCGGCGCGAACCTGCGCGGTCAATTCCGTTTCGCCCGCGCCGCCGATTCCTCCGGTGTCCCAGACCGTGAATGGTCTGCGGCCGCGCGTGCAGGGCGCCGCCAGGCGGTCGCGCGTAATGCCCGGCTGATCGTGCACGATCGCGATATTCCGGCCGGCCAGCCGATTGAAGAGCGCCGATTTCCCGACGTTAGGCCGGCCGACGATGGCAACTTTGCCAACGCTCTCTCCTGCGTTCTTTGAATCCATGGTGCGCGCTGCACCTTAGCTCGTTTTCGCGTTCGCGTGGCCTTCGGCTGACAATTGCCGCACGCCGTCGCGCACGTAGATCATGCCGGAGACGAGGGTGAAAACGCCCGCGGCCACGACCACATAAAGCAGCGGCAGGAAACGCAGTTGCAGCATGACCCACGCGATCGCCGCCATTTGCAGAACCGTGGCCACCTTGCCGGTCCAGCTCGGCCGCACGCGCACGGTTCCGTTTAGAATATGGAGCACAGCGCTGCCGACGAGAATGACGACATCGCGCGTGATCACCAGCACCGGGAACCAGGTGGGAAATCTGCCGTAGTTCGGGTCCACCTGGCTCCAATTGCTGATGCTGAGCGTGATGATTCCGCTCAGGAGAAGGCCCTTGTCGGCGATGGGATCGAGGATCATGCCGAGCGAGCTGCGCTGGTTGTAACGGCGCGCCACATAGCCATCGAGACCGTCACTCACCGCGGCCAGCAGAAACACCGCCACCGCGGTGAATCGCATCCAATCCTGCGGCTTACCTTCCTGGATGCTTTCGCCGTAGTAGATCGCGAGCGTGACGAACACCGGGATCATCAGAATCCGGATCACGGTGATTTTGTTGGCGGTCGTCATGCGGAGCGGTCGCGATCATGAAAAGTTGAAAGGCTGGCTGGAGAAGTTGCAAGGCAATTTGGCCGCTAGGTTTCGAGCTGAGGCGTCGCTTTCTGGGCGGACGCGGGCGGCGGCGCAGGATGCCGGCCTTCGCCAAATTCTTCGATCATCTTTTCATTGAACGCCGGGATGTCGTCGGGTTTGCGGCTGGTGACGAGCCCATTGTCCACCACCACGTCCTGGTCCACCCAGGTCGCGCCGGCATTTCGCACGTCGGTTTTGATCGCGGGCCAGGAAGTGATGGTGCGCCCGCTGACCACTTCCGCGTCGATCAGCACCCAGGGCGCATGGCAAATCGCCGCGACCGGTTTCCCCTGGCGAAAAAAGTGGCGGACGAATTCGAGCGCTTCATCCGTGGAGCGCAACGTATCGGGATTCATCAATCCGCCGGGGATCAGGAGCGCATCGAACTCCTGCGGCTTCGCGTCTGCCAGCGTGAGATCCACGTCGACCGTCGCTCCCTTGTCCGCGTGATTCATTCCCTGGATTTTGCCCGACTTTGAGCGAGACCACGCTGGTCTTCGCGCCCGCGTCTTCGAGCGCCTTTCTCGGTTTCGTCAGCTCGACTTCCTCGAATCCGTCCGCCGCCAGGATCGCCACCTTTTTGCCTGATAATTTATCCGCCATATGAGATCTCCGTTTCGCGGCGAGCCATCTGGCGCCGCTCCAGTACTACGAATGTCTCAGGTGCATCGGATGTAGAGAGAATCGAATGAATGTTTCGCGCGGCTCGACCTGTCATCCCGAGCCGCGCAGACGGCGAGGGACCTCACAAGCGCTCTGAATTCGACACAAGATAGCAGCAACGCTTTCGTCACGCCGATCTTCGTGGATCGCGAATAGCGGATTCGTGTGATTTTCTCTGCGACTGGGAGGTCCCTCGCCGTCTGGCGCGGCTCGGGATGACAAGCCCTGGCCACGCTCTTCCCTCAAAACCTCTTGGTCTCCGCACTCCGTGAGCTAAGATTGCTCCGCAGCCGCCGATGTGGCGAAATGGCAGACGCAACGGACTTAAAATCCGTTGGGCTTAAACGGCCCGTGCCGGTTCGAGTCCGGCCATCGGCAGACCAGAATAGAGCTGACGAGTTATAGAATCATGGACGACAAGCCACTCTACCTTCCCATCATTCTGGGCACGGCGCGCCAGGGCCGGCAAAGCGAGCACGTGGCCAATTTCATTCTGAGCGAAATGAAGAAGCGGCCGGAGATCGAGACCGAGCTGATCGACGTGCGGCAACTCAAGATGCGCCTCGACGACGCGGGCGAGGAGATGAAAGACCCCGATTACGCGGAGAAAATGACGCGGGCGGACGGGTTGGTGATCGTGGCGCCGGAATATAACCACGGTTATCCCGGCCTGCTGAAACACGCGCTCGACATGTGCCTGGAGGAATACATTCACAAAGCGGTCGCGATTTGCGGGGTTTCGGCCGGCCCGTTTGGCGGCTCGCGCGTGATCGAGAACCTGGTGCCGGTCGTTCGCGAGCTCGGCCTGGCGGTCACGTTTACCGATCTTAATTTCAGCCGGGTGAAAGAAGCTTTCGACGAGCAGGGGAACTTGAAGGACGAAAAATATGTCGGCCGGTCGGCGAAGTTTCTGAACGAGCTGGTCTGGATGTCGCGAGTCTTGCGGCACGGCCGGGAGAAAATTCCTCCGCTTTAGATTGCAACGCGAGCGCGTCTGATGGAATTGCGGGAGTCCGAGCTCAAGGAAACTTTCGCCCGTTCCGGCGGTCCGGGCGGCCAAAACGTCAATAAGGTTTCGACGGCCGTGACGCTCCGCCATTTGCCGACCGGCGTGTGCGTCACGGTTCAGGACTCGCGTTCGCAGGCGATGAACCGCAAGCTCGCGCGCGAGCGGCTGCTGGAGGCGATCGAACGGCGCCGGGAGAGAGAGCGGGCTGCCGACATCAGCCGGCGCGAAAAAGCCCGGCGGCAGCGATCGCCTCGCCCGCGCGCTTTAAAGAAGCGCATCCTGGAATCGAAGCGCCAGCGGTCGAAGCTGAAGAAACTGCGGAGCAGCGTGGACGACTGAGGTAGGATCGAGCGCTCCGCGGGCGATGTACTAGAATGGCGGCGAAGCCGCGTGCAACGGCATCGCGCGACGGAGCGCGCGATCCACCTGAGTCGCTCCCGCGCGGAGCGCGCCACGCGCAAATTAATTCAGAAATCTTACGCCAGAAATACATCTGCCAGAGGAACCTGCGCCGAACTGTCCATGAAGGAACAACTCCAACTATGAAAAAACTTATTATTGTTACACCACTTCTGGCGGTCGCGACCGCGCTCTTGACTTCGTGCACCACAGTCGTGGAAAAACCAGTGCCGACTACGACCACGACGACCACGTCAGACCACCGTAAAGAAGGCTCCTGCTCCGACCAGTCAGACCACCGAGAGCACGACGATCCGTTCGTCCGGCAGCTACTAACTCGCCTCGCGCGACAAATAGAATCAGGAAGGGGCACGCCCGCGTGGCGTGCCCTTTTTCTTTAGCGGTGGGCGCCGGCTTCCGCGTCGGCCTCGACTTCAGCGTTTTCCTGGCTGACCACCGGCGCGATGGCCTGGAGCTTTTCGGCGCCGCGCAAATCCATCAGCTTCACGCCCATCGTGTTTCGGCCGACCGCGCGAATTTCTTTCACCCGGGTCCGCACCATCTGACCTTTGGTCGTGATCAGCATCAGCTCGTCGGTCTCGGTCACGGTGAGAGCGCCGACGACTTGGCCGGTTTTTTCGCCGGTCTTCATCGTGATGATGCCTTTGCCGCCGCGGGATTGCCGCCGGTAATCGTCAAACGGCGTCCGTTTCCCGATGCCGTTTTCGCCCGCCACGAGCAGCATCGCGTTCGGATTCACGATCGCGCTGCCCACGACCCAGTCGCCTTTCTCGGGCCGAATTCCCCAGACGCCCACGGTGTTGCGGCCCTGATCCCGCAACTGCTCCTCGTGAAAGCGCAGGCTCATTCCTTCCTTGGTGATGAGCACGATCTCGTTGTCGCCGTTGGTTAACTTCGCGTCGATCAGGCAATCGTCCTGTCTCGATCTGGATGGCGATGATGCCGCCTTTCCGGACGTTGCTGTAATCGCGAGAGATTCGATTTCTTCACGATGCCGGAACGCGTGGCGAAAACGATGTGGAGCTTTTCATCCCAGGTCTCGTCGGTCTGCGAGGCGCCCGTGCCGGACTTCTTGGATTGAACGCGAATGGTCGCCGCGATCTTCTCGTCCGCGCGCAGCTCCAGAAGATTCGCGATGGACCGGCCCTTGGCGGCGCGGCCCATCTCCGGAATTTCGTAAACTTTCTCGACGTAGGCGCGGCCGGATTCCGTGAAGAACATCAGGTAATCGTGCGTCGTCGCGGTGAAGAGATGCTCGATGAAATCGCCTTCTTCTTCCTCGGTGGCGCCTTCGCGCGTGGTCATGCCGATGACGCCCTTGCCGCCGCGGCGTTGCGCGCGGAACGCGCTGACCGCGGTGCGCTTGATGAACCCGCCATGCGTGATGCTGATGATGCACCCCTCGTTGGCGATCAGGTCCTCCATGTTGATCTCGCCCTCGTCCGGAACGAGCTGGGTGAGCCGCGGTGACGCGTGCTTGTCGCGAATCTCGCGCAATTCCTTTTTGATGATCTGGAAGACGCGCGATTCCTTCGCCAGGATGTCGCGCAGGTCCTGGATCGTCTCGATCAGCTCGGTGTATTCCTTCGTGATCTTCTCGCGCTCGAGGCCGGTGAGCTGATAAAGGCGCAAATCCAGGATCTGGTTCGCCTGATGTTCGCTGAAAGCGTAACGGCCATCGACCAGGCGCGCTTCGTTGCGAATCAGGATGCCGATTTTCTCCACCTGCTTCCGCGTGAACTCGAAGGCGAGCAATTTCACCCGCGCTTCGTCCCGGTTCGCCGAGCCGCGAATGATCCGGATGAATTCGTCGAGGTTCGACAGCGCGATCAGGTAACCTTCGAGCGTCTCGGCGCGTTCCTCGGCCTTGCGCAGCTCGAAACGCGTCCGGCGCAGGACGACCTCGCGGCGATGATCGATGTAAGCCTGGTTCGCCTGCTTGAGCGGCAGCAGCTTCGGCCGGCCATGGTCGATCGCCAGCATGTTGACCGCGAAGGAGCTTTCCATCGCGGTGTGCTTGTAAAGATTGTTGATGACGATCTTCGGGTTGCCGTCGCGCTTCAGCTCGATCACCACCCGCGTGTTTTCGTCCGATTCATCGCGGATCGCCGTGATGTCGGTCAGCACCTTGTCGTTCACGAGGTCGGCGATCCGCTCGACCAGCGTCGCGCGATTCACGTTGTAGGGGATCTCGGTGATGACGATCTGCTCGCGATTGCCCTTGAGCTCTTCCACGCCGGCTTTGCCGCGCACCTTCATGCTGCCGCGGCCGGTCTCGAGATATTGCTTGATGCCGGAAAGGCCGAGGATGGCGCAGCCCGTGGGGAAATCCGGCCCCTTCACGTGCTTCATCAACTCTTCGAGCGAGATCTCCGGATCGTCGATCTGCGCGCAGATGCCGTCGATCACCTCGCCGAGATTGTGCGGCGGCATGTTCGTCGCCATGCCGACGGCGATACCGGTGCCGCCATTGACCAGCAGATTCGGGAACGCCGCCGGGAAAACGGTCGGCTCGGTCCGCGTCTCGTCGTAGTTCGGGACGAAATCGACCGTGTCCTTGTCCATGTCGACCATGAGCGCCGCGCCGAGATGCGTCATGCGCGCCTCGGTGTATCGCATGGCCGCCGGCGGATCGCCTTCGACCGAACCGAAATTTCCCTGGCCATCGACCAGCGTCTCGCGCATCGCCCAGGCCTGGGCCATGTGGACGAGGGTGGGGTAGATCACCGCTTCGCCGTGCGGGTGATAGTTACCGCTCGTGTCGCCGCAAATCTTCGCGCATTTACGATGCTGCCGGTTCGGAAAGAGCGACAGATCGTGCATCGCATAGAGGATGCGCCGCTGCGACGGCTTCAGCCCATCCCGCGCATCCGGCAACGCGCGCGAAATAATAACCGACATCGAGTAATCGAGGAACGACCTCGACACTTCTTCGGCCACATTGATCAGCTCGATTTTTTCGTTCGGGTTATACATCGTGCGAAGTCTCAGATCAGCTGAATGGATCGCCTCGGGCGCTAAACGTCCAGGTTCCGGACATTCAGCGCGTTGTCCTCGATGAACTGGCGGCGGGGCTCGACGACATCGCCCATGAGGATGGTGAACATCTTGTCCGCATCTACGGCGTTGTCGTCGTTCAGATCGACTTTGAGGAGTTTGCGCTTCTCCGGGTCCATCGTGGTGTTGAACAGCTCCTTCGCGTTCATTTCGCCGAGACCTTTGAAGCGCTTGATCTGCACGCCGCGCCGGCCGATCTCGACGATCTTTTGGTGGATCTCCGGGATCGAGAAGAGCGGATGCACCGTCGCTTTCTCGCCTTCGCCTTCGATCAGCTCGAAGATCGGCTTGATCGCGCGCGGCGTAGTGCTCGACCTGCAATCCTTTGCGCGCGAGCTCGCCCATGATCTTCTGGATCGTGGTCGATTCGTGCAGCTCGACCAGTTTGCCGCGGCGCCGGTTCGCCCCGTTCGATTTCACGGCCGCGGGCGCACGCTCAACGGCAACAATTCCTGCTGCGTTTCGTCCTCGAACAAGATTCAGGTCCGGATTGTTCTGGTGGAAGTGTCCGGACTTCCTTCTCGTCGTGGAAATAATGGACGAGTCTCCTCGTTGCCGTCGCGGACCTTCACCAGATAGCTCGGCAGCTTGCCCGTCTTCTTCGCCCGCTCCGCAGAGGAAGCTTTCGAAGTCGCCGCCGTGGCGCCGGATCGATTCGCTCAGCTTCGCCAGCCGCTCGAGCGACTCGAGAATGTCCTTCAACTGCGCCGCCGAAAGCTCCTTGTCATCCGCCAGGTTCTTCAGCCGCACGTCTTCCGCGCCGAGAGTGATCAGGATCTTGTTCAACTGCACGTCGTCATCGACGTATTCCTCGCGTTTCTTGCGCTTGATCTGGTAAAGCGGCGGCTGCGCGATGTAGATTTTTCCGGCGCGGACCAGCTCGTGTCATCTGCCGGTAGAAAAAGGTCAGCAGCAGCGTGCGAATGTGGGAGCCGTCCACGTCGGCGTCCGTCATGATGATGATGCGGCCGTAACGCAGCTTCGAGATGTCGAAGCGTCGTTTCGTCCTTGCTCTTGGCGACGCCCTCGATGTCTTCTTTCGGCTTGCCGATGCCGGTGCCGATCGCGGTGATCATCGACTGGATCTCGGTGTTCTTGAGAAACTGATCGATGCGCGCCTTCTCGACGTTGATGAGCTTGCCGCGGATGGGAAGGATGGCCTGGTAACGCCGATCGCGGCCCTGCTTGGCCGAGCCGCCGGCCGAATCGCCCTCGACGATATAAAGCTCGGTCAGGTCCGGATCGCGCTCGGAGCAATCCGCCAGTTTGCCCGGCAGCCCGCCGCCCGTGAGCGCGCCTTTGCGGATCGTCTCCCGCGCTTTGCGCGCGGCTTCGCGCGCGCGTGCCGCCGTCAGCACCTTGTCGAAAATGCGGCGCGCGACCGGCGGGTTTTGATCGAAGAAGGTCATCAACCCTTCGTAAACGATCGAGTTCACGATGCCGTCGATCTCGGTGTTCACGAGCTTCACCTTGGTCTGCGATTCGAAGCGCGGATTCGGGAGCTTGATGCTGAGCACGCAGGTCAGACCCTCGCGCACGTCGTCGCCGGAAATGGCCGGATCCTTCTCTTTCGTCAGACCGTTGGTCTTCGCATATTGATTGACCGCTTTCGTCAGCGCGCTGCGAAAACCAGTCAGGTGAGTGCCGCCGTCCGGATTCGGAATCGAGTTCGCGAAGCAAAGAATCTGGTCGTTGTAGCTGTCGTTGTATTGCAGAACGACGTCGACGAAAACTTCGTCCCGCTGCCGCGAAAGAACGACCGGCTTCGGATGGATGACCTGCTTGTTCTCGCCCAGCTCGCGGACGAATTCCTCGATGCCGTTCTTGTAGAACGAACTGCTCTTTCTTCGCCGTCTCGGTCCGTTCGTCGACCAGCGTGATTTCGAGGCCTGGATTCAGGAACGCGAGCTCGCGCAAACGGCTCGCCGAGCCGGTCGAATTTGAACTCGGTCGTGATCGTAAAGATCGTCGGGTCCGGGAAGAACGTGATGAGCGTGCCGGTGGTCTTTTTGTTCTTCAGCTCGCCGATGACTTCGAGTTTCTGCGTCGTCTTGCCGCGCTCGAACGCCATGTGATGGACCTTCCCGTCGCGCGAGACTTCGACCTTGAACCAGTCGGAAAGCGCGTTGACGCATTTCGCGCCGACGCCGTGAAGACCGCCGGAATATTTGTAGGCGCCCTGCCCGAATTTTCCGCCCGCATGCAGATTGGTCAGGACCAGCTCGACCGCCGGCATCTTCCATTTCGGATGCATGTCGACCGGAATGCCGCGGCCGTTGTCCTTGACGGAAACCGAGCCATCGACATGGATCGTGACATCGATCTTCGTGCAGTAGCCGGCGAGATGCTCGTCGATGGAGTTGTCGAGCACCTCGAAAACCATGTGGTGCAACCCGCGCTCATCCGGATCGCCGATATACATGCCGGGCCGCTTCCGGACCGCCTCCAAGCCCTCCAATTTATCGATCTGAGCGGCGTCATATTTCTGCGCCTGACTGATGCCGGTGGCGTCGGTTTGGCGTTTCTGGTTCTCCGAATTTTCGTCTTCCATAACGCGTAAAGCAGTGGCTGGCATATACGGGGAAAAAGATAGGCGAGGGGAGGCCTCTGAACAACTGAGTATTTGTGCTCGGAACGGCTGATTTTCCGCTACAAATTGCGGGCCGCCGGCACCTCGCAATACTCTATCTTGTGGTCGGGAGTCCCGTCCCCCTGACGATCCCTCGGACCGTGAAACACGTGCCTGCATTGGCTTGCGGCACTTGACCATCGCCTCGCGCGACCCCGAAAATGCCGGTCACCTATGCGATTCCAAACCCTGTACGAAGCGCGCTGGATCTTCCTCGTTCTGGCGCTTCTCGGAGTCGGCAGGCGGCTTTCCTTTCGTTCTGGTTGCTGCTGCCCGTTTTGCTCCTGGTCATTTACGTCTTTTGGTTTTTCCGCGACCCGGAGCGGATTTCTCCGGATGATCCCGACGCCGTGGTCGCGGCCGCCGATGGGAAGGTTGCGGACATCGTCGAGATCGAAGAACCCGAAGTGGTCCATGCGCGCCAGAAACGCGTCGGGATATTTCCTGTCCGTCTTCGATGTGCACACGAATCGCGCGCCGGTGGAAGGCAAACTTATCTATCGAAAAGCGCACGCCGGCCTCTGCCTCGATGCGCGCCATGCCGATTGCACCACGAAAAACCGGGCGGTGACCTGGGCTTTTCAAAACCAGCGCGGGACATTTGTCGTGCGCCAGCTAACCGGCATGATCGCGCGCCGCATCGTCGCCTGGTCTCAGGTCGGCGATGAACTCAAAAAGGGCGAACGCTTCGGGATGATTCGCTTCGGCTCGCGAACGGAAGTATACTTGCCGCTCGATGCCGAGGTGCTGGTGAAGGTGGGAGACCGCGTGACCGGCGGATTGAGCGTGATCGCCCGCCTTCGCTGAAGATGAGCGCGCAGAATTCCAAGATCTACCTGCTGCCGAATTTGATGACGGCGGGGAATCTTTTTTGCGGGTTCGCCGCGACGCTGAAGATCGTGCAGGGGGCGCTCCTGCAGGCTTCCGATCCGGACGCCGCAGCCGCGCTCTTTCACATTGCGGTCTGGTTCATTCTCGGCGCTTGCATTTTCGACGTGCTCGATGGGCGGCTCGCGCGGCTCGGCGGCCACGACAGCGCCTTCGGGCGCGAATTCGACTCGCTGGCGGACGTGATTTCCTTCGGCCTCGCGCCGGCGCTGATGGTGTATCGGATCGTGCTGCAGGATTTCCCGAGGGTCGGGTGGGTGGTCGCGTTCGTTTATCTGCTCTGCGGCGCGTTGCGGCTGGCGCGTTTCAACACGGCGGCGGCGGCGGGCGTCCAGAGCAACAGCAAGGAGTTCACCGGTTTTCCGATTCCAGCGGCGGCGGGGCTGATCGCGTCGATCACGCTCTTTATGCTCTGGTGGTTTGGAGAACGCGACCATCAGATTGGCCAATTAAAATGGGTGCTTCCGCCCCTGATGCTCGGTCTTTCGATCATGATGTTCAGCCGGCTCAGCTATCCGAGCTTCAAAGCGATCACCTGGCGCACCACGCGTTCTTTGTCGCGCTTCCTCGTCATCGCCGTCGTCCTTCTCTTCACTGTCCTGAACTACGAGTGGATGCCCGCCGTGCTGTTTCTTCTTTACCTTCTTTACGGTTTGTTCCGGCCTTGGGTCTCCAAGACCTGGCAAAAGGAGATCGAGGAAGAACTCGGCGAAAAAGAATCGACGGTGGGGGAACCGTGAAAGCGCCGCTACAATAGCGGCGCGTTCAGTTTCTCCAGGATTTCGGGATCGCGCACGTCGGCCCAATCGCCGATTAACTCCAGCGCCTGAACCTTGTTTCCCGCGAGCGCGAGATTGCGAATCGCGTCGGTCAGCTCGTATTCGCCGCGAGGCGAGCGTTCGAGCTTGGCGATGAAATCGAAGATGCCTGCGCGAAACGCGTAAACGCCCGCGTTATACCAGGGGCTGGTCGGTTCGCCTGGCTTCGGTTTCTCGCGCAGATCGATCAGCTCAAACTTCTCGTTCACAAAGACCGCGCCGCCCTGGCTGACATCGTCGCTGCGCTTCACGCTCACGACCGCTTCCGTGCCGGCGAGCGCCGCGCAAATGCGGCGGATAATTTTCCGTCGTGATCAGGATGTCGCCATAGCTCAGAACAAACGGCTCGTGGCCGGTGAAATCCTCGCGCGAGCGCGACCACTTTCCCCGTGCCGTTCTGCTCGATTTGCGTCGCATATTCGATCCGCACGCCCAGCTTCGAGCCGTCACCAAAAAACTCTTTCACCACTTCCGCGCGCCAGCCGACCACGATCAGAAAATCCGTCAGGCCTGCTTCGCGCAGTCCTTCCACGATATGCTGCAGCACCGGCTTGCCGCGCACCGGCAGCATCGGTTTCGGGAGCTCTGCCGTGAGCTCGCGCATCCGCGTTCCCCGGCCCGCCGCGAGCAAGACTGCCTTTGTAATGTTGGTTTGCATTTGGAACCTGGGCTGTTCAACTTCGCGCCATGAAGCTGGCTTTCCTCGCCAAGTATCGTGAATTCGGATTGCTTCTCATTCGCGTCAGCATTGGCCTTTTATTCATCCTTTACTGCGCTCCGGCGCTCATGGGCGGACCGTCCGCCTGGACGAATTTCGGCACCGGGGCTCGCAACTGGGGTTTGCATTCGAATCTGCAACTCTGGGGATTCCTGGGAGCGCTCTTCGGTTGTGTTGGCGGCGTGCTTCTCATCTTCGGGTTATTCTTTCGTCTCGGCGTCTTGCTCCTCCTTATCCTGGCCGTTGGTCATGCGATCGGCGTAACCAAGAGCGTCAGCTTCCGATTCGCGATGCCCTCCATCGAGATTTGCTTCGTGCTCGCCGGCATCCTGTTTGTCGGCCCGGGCAAATACAGCATCGACAAAACCTGACGCGGAGCTCGAGGCGGCATGCCGTAGCTTGGCGGGCGGATGTCCCGCTTCAACCAGAATGTTCCCGGGGGCGGTTAACGCTTCATCGTCAGCACCGGCGGCGTCGCGGGTGCAGCAGCTTCGTCAGTTTCGATAATTCGGATCGGCTCGGGAATGTGCAGTTTGAGGCCGGACGCCGTCTGCTCTTTTGCCATCCCTTGCTTTTTCTGAATGAGCTCGAGCTCGCGGCGGACTTTTCCTTTGTTCGTGCAGGAAACCAGTGCCGTTTCGTCGCTGACGATCCCTGCCTTGTAGGCCTCGAGAATGGATTGATCAAAAGTGTGCCAGCCCAGGCTTGATCCGGCTTCGATGATTTCCTGGAATGATTTGTTTTCGGATTCTCCGTAGAGAATCGTCTCGCGCGTGCGCAGGCTGCTGCCCATGATCTCGGTCACGAGTAAACGGCCGCCCTCGGTTTTGCTGACCAGGCGCTGACTGACAACGTAGCGCAGGGTGGCGGAAAGCCGCTGGCGAAGCTGCTGTTCCTCCTCCCGCGAAAACATGCCCAGGATGCGGTTGATCGTCTGGCCGGCGTTAATCGTGTGCAGAGTGCTGAAAACAAGGTGCCCCGTCTCCGAAGCGGTCATCGCAATCTCGAGCGTATCGCGGTCGCGAATCTCGCCGACCAGGATCGCTTTCGGCGCCTGCCGCAACGCCGCCCGCAGCCCATCCGCGAAGCTTGGAAAATCCTTGCCCAGCTCGCGCTGGCTGATCGCCGCCTTGCCGTGCGTGTGAAAAAACTCGATCGGGTCCTCCAGGGTCACGATGTGGATTTCCTGGGTCTGGTTTAACTCGTTTATCATCGCCGCCAGCGTCGTGGTCTTGCCGGTGCCGGTTCCGCCCGTAACGAGAATGATGCCGTCCTTCTCCTTGATCATTTCGCGGAAAATGGGCGGCAGTCCCAGCCGATCCAACGTCGGGATATTGGATTGCAACTTCCGCATCACCACCGCGTGGCGGCCGTTTTGCTTGAAGATGTTTACCCGGAACCGAGCCATGTCTTCGAGCGCGTAGCTACAATCGCATGATCCGGAGGTGGCAAACTCGACGCGAAGCCGTTCGTTGCCGTTCATGATCTCGCCGGCAAGCTGTTCGACGAGCAACGGCGTCAGGACCGAGTCGGGGGTGTCGATCGGGAATTCCTTGAGGCGGCCATTGATCTCAATGAGGGGCGCCTTCCCCGCGATGAAAAGCAGATCGGAGACGCCTTCAGCGCTCTCCAGCATGCCCTTGAGCAAAGCATCAACTATAACCCGGTCCATGCGTGGCCGGAAGTTAGCTAGGTTCGTGCCCCAGCGGCTACGGAAAATGCGTAACAGCCTGGATCCGGTGGGGTTGGCTCAGAATTTCACCGAGAACCCGCCGTAAAAATTGCGGCCCGGGGCCGGGATCGATGCCGGTGTTGGCGATGCGGGAGTAATAGTCTTCGTCGAAGAGGTTATTGATGCCGGCGTTGAGGCTGATCTCCTTGTAAATTTTCACCTCAGCGGTCAAATCCCAGACGGTGTAGGCCGGGATGAAGCGCTCCTGCGTATTGGCGTCATCCGCAAAACTATCGCCCACGAAGGTGCCGAGAAGCGCGATCTTGCAACGGTCCCGCAGGCGGTAAATGACGCCGCCCCGCACGAGATGATCGGGCGCAAACCGCGGCGTTTTGCCCTCAAGAGGGCCGCTGACGAATTCCGCGTCGAGGAAGGTGGCGTTCGCATAGAGACTGAGCGAGCCGAAGCGCTCGCCGAAAGTCTTCACCGGCGGAGCGGACTTCGCTTCCTTGCTGGTGGTGGGCGAAGGCGGGAGGGAGCGGGCGATCGCACATACCGATCAGATCGATCTCCGCCGCGATCTCCACCCCGTAATGCCTGGCGCCCCCGACATTCGCCAGGGTGCTGCGGCCACCGGGCAACGCGATGGTGCCGATCTGGTCGTCGAAATCGAGGAGGAACGCACTCACGTCCCACGTGATCCAATCGCGCGGCGTGCCGCGAAAGCCGAGCTCATATTGGATCGCCTTGCTTTCCTCCAGGTCCTCCGGGACCACCGCAGTGCCGCCCGTCGGGACCGCCTGGGTGAAAATTTTGGGGCGGTACGATTGCGAAACGTTTCCGTAAAGCTCGATTTTGTGCGCGACCTCATACGCCAGGCCGAGACCGAAGAGCGGCACGAACTCGTAATTCTCTTCATCGGCCAGCGGTGTTCCCGCGGCGGTCTTGTCGAGGTTCAGGTTCTCCTTTACGCCCTGCCAGATGTTCTCGATCCGAACTCCGGGAACGATCGAGAGCCGCCCGAAATGGAAACGATTCTCGACGAACAGCGGCAGATAAAAGATCGTCGCGGTCGCTGTCGGTGCGCAGCATGCCGCCGTGATCGGTGGCCGTCATCCCGCGACGATCTTCGCGAGGCGAATCGGTGTGATAAGCCTGCACCCCGCCCGCGATGGTATGGTTCCCGCCCCAGAGCTCGTAATCATGCCGCAGCCGAGCCTCGAGACCGCCGGTGTAGAACTTCTGATGCTCGACGGTGGTCGAATTCGCCTGGGGCCCAGTCGGCAACGTGCCGAATCCGCCGCCGCGTTGCCGCGAACTAAAGCGCGAGTAGTAGCCACCCCAACCAGTCACGGTCAGCCGCGTCGCCTCGGAAAAATCTCTCTCCCACGCGAGCGAGGCGAACGACCGTTCCAGCTCGAAGACGTCGTAAAAGCGGGAGGTGCCGTCGCGGTTGGTATTGTAATTGATCGCGCCCGGGCCGGTGGCCAAGCGTCAGGCCGCCCGGCTCGCCATGTTCTTCCTGATAAGCTTCGAGCGAGAGAATCCACCGGCTGTCGGTGCTGCCATCGAGCACCAGCTTGAGATGCGCGGCGTCGAGCATGAAGCCGCTGTTGGCCTCGCGGAATCCCTCGCTCTCCCGGTGATTGTAGTAGCCGTAATAGCCCAGCCGCCCGCTGGTGCCGTCGACGTAGGTGAAATTGGAGTAGTAATTGTCGCTGCCAAAAGTGTTCGTGGTTCCGAAGGAAAAAGGCCGGTCCGTCCGCGGCTGGTGCGTGATGTAATTAAGCGCGCCGCCTGGTTGAGGTCCGTAGAGAAGGGCCGCGCCGCCGCGCAGAAACTCCAGGCGATCCACCGTATCAAGCGGCGGGGAGTAATAAGCCTCGGGATAACCGAACTGGTCAGCGTGAATCGGGATGCCGTCCTTCAGAACTTGCATGAACTGCACGCGGCTCGGATCGAGCCCGCGATAGCCGATGCTGAGCAGCGGTGACGTCTCCTCGCTCAAATACAAGCCGGGGGTCTTCGCCAGCGCCTGCCGGTAATTGTTGTTCGTGATGCGAGGAAATTCATCGAGGTCGATGACGCTCGTCTTTTTCCCCGAGTAAATGCGGGTTCCTTGCACCGGCGGCAGATAGGGCGCCTGGATGGTTTCGTCGGATTCCGCTTCGGCGACGACGCGGACTTCGGGGACGCTCGCGGTCGCGCCGAATGTATTGACCGCATCCTGCGCTGCGGCAGTGACGGGCACGATAATAAGGAAGAGCGCGCCTCGCAGGAGCTGAACAAGTCGTGGCATGCTCGGATTTTAGCGGACGCCGAACAGTCTGCTCCCGGTTGGTTGCCAACTTTTAGCGGTGAATTGCCCTGCCGCACGCTACTTACTTGTCATCCCGAGTCCCGCCGTCGCGGGGCGAGGGACCTCGCAGTCGCAGACAAAATCACCCAAGAACGCTTTCGCGCTCAACGCATATCGGCGTGACGGCGCCCAGCTGGGGCAAGCTTGGGTGAAGAGAGACCGCCTGTGAGGTCCCTCGCCCCGCGACGGCGGGACTCGGGATGACAGCCGATCTCACGCAACGAAGAAAGCCCGCGTCAGCTCTCTTTCGCCGCCACCGCTTTGCGCACGATCTGGTTGCGCACGCGTTCGCCTAACAAATCCAGCACCGAGACGAGCAGGAACATGAAGAGCAGGACGGTGGCGAATTTGTTCCACTGGTAATACTCCTGGTAGGTGTGGAGTTGCAGCCCCACGCCGCCGGCGCCCACGATCCCGACGATGGCCGCGGAGCGGATGTTGTATTCGAGCATCCAAAGCGAGTAACTCCAGACCAGCGGCTTGGCGTGCGGCCACAGGCCGTATTGAAAAGCCTGGATGGTGCGTGCGCCGAGCGCGCGAAGCGCGCGGGCCACATCGACGTCCACCGATTCGAAGGCGTCGCTAAAAAATTTCCCCAGATAACCGACACTGTAAAAGGTGAGCCCGATCACGCCCGCGAGCGCGTTCGGCCCGACGATGGCGACGGCGAGCAGCGCCCAGATGAGGCTCGGGATCGTCCGGATGCCGTTCATTAGCAGGCGCGTAATGAAAACCAGCCAGCGAGGCGAAAGGGTTTGGGCGCCGGCCATGGCGATCGGGATGGAAATCACAATGGCGAAGGCAGTGGCCATGACGGCGATCTGGAACGTCTCCCACAGACCGATCAGCGTCTGGCCGGTCACGGAAAAATCGGGCGGAAAAAAGCTGCCGAGGAAACGGCGGATGTTGGCGAGGTAATCAAGATCGCGCCCGGAACCGCGGAGCACGCCGGCGGAGCTGATCACCGCGACGAGGAAAAGGAGCAGCGAGATGTTGAGCACGCCGAGGTGCTCGTGCCACTTCAGGTCGACGCGCGGGGGATCGATGCGAGCGCGCGCCTGCGCGCCCGGCTCAATTAAGGGCGGTCCGACGGCTTGCATGAATCTCCCGGATGCGCCACTTTTCCGGGTTCATCGGGTCAAGACTCAGCGCGTAATCGGCGAAGCGCTCGAGCAGCGCGGGATCGTGCAGCACGCAAAACGCGGTCCGCCGATTCTCATGAGCTTCCTGCCGCAATATTCCGAGCACCCGTCCGCAAAGGTAAACGTCGAGGTTCGAGACCGGCTCATCGGCCAGGAGCAGCTCCGGCTCCTGGAAAAGCGCGCGCGCCACCGCCGCCCGTTGTTGTTCGCCGCCGGAAATATCGGCGGCCCGCCGGTGGAGGTGCGCGCTCAAACCGAGGTCCGCGAGCAAAAGAGCCGCGGCTTTTTTGTCGGCCCGGGGAAAGTGAAAGAGCGTCTGCCACCACGGATAACGGCCGAGCCGGCCGCAGAGGACGTTGCGCAGGACGCTGGTGTTCTGGGAGAGCAGGAAATTCTGGAAAATGATCCCGACGCGTTTTTGGTAATCGGGCGCTTTGTGCAGGCAACCGGCGTTACAGGAAAACGTCACCGTCCCCTCGGTCGGCTCCATCATTCCGGCCAGGCAATTGAGCAGGCTCGATTTGCCCACGCCGGAAGGTCCCACCACGGCGACGACACTTCCGCGCGGCACCTCCCAATCGAGATGGCGGAAGAGCCAGCGCCCATTGCGTTTCACGCCCAGCCCCTTGATGGAAAGGTGCGGGAGCGGCGGCGCGGCCGCTGGTGTTGCAGTCTCCCGCGTTAAGGGAGGCTCATTTCGCATCGCCCAGAAAATCCAGTGCCTCGCGAATCGATCGGATATGCTCGTCGCCCTTCACAGGCACCAGTTTCGAGGTAAACAGTTTGTCCCGCAATTCCTCGTTTTCTTTTTCGTTCATGGTCTCGAGCGCCTTGCGCAGCGTCTCCCGATCCCCTTCGGAAATGCTCGAGCGGACGGCAATGACGTGCGTGGGCACCGGCCCTTGTTCGGCCACCTTCTTCAATTTCGCCCGTTGCTCGACCGTGAGATGCTTGTCCTTATCGAGCACGTAATAGCTGACGGCGGCCGCTTCCGCCTGGCCGTTCAGGACACGCTCGACCGCGGAGACATAGCCTGTTCCGAAGAAGAGGTTGCCGGCGCCGAAGAACTCCTCGGCATTCGGCTTGGTCAGAAGCCCTTTTCTTTTTCAGATCGTAAACCGGGATGAGGTAGCCCGAGGTGCTGGTCTTACTCGCGAATGCGACCGGCTTCCCCTTCAGGTCCTCGACTTTGCTGTAGGGCTTTTCCTTGAGCGCGAGCCAGTAGCTTCGATACCAGTTTTGCCCGTCAATTTCCCCCGCGAGCAAAATCTGGCCCGGCGTTTTTTTTCTGCGCCACCACCATGTCCGTCGCGCTGAGATAACCGAGATCGACCGTGCCGTTGGCGAAGCCTTCGATGATCACGGAGGAGGAGAGGGGAACGATCACTTCCACCGGACGGCCGAGTTTTTTGGACAGGAAATCAGACAGGGTCTTGCGCTCCTGGAGCATTTGATCCGGGTTCTTGTCCGGTTTCAGTGCCACCACGACCTTCTGAAGGGCGAGCTCGGCGTGAGTAACGCAAGGAAGCGCGACCGCCAGGGCGATGGCAAGGAAGAGCAGGGTTCGAATTCTCATGATGGTTGAGCCGTTTCTTTGGCAGCCGCTACTATAGCGGCAGCCATCGCCTCTGCTTGCGATCAGTTGCGTTTTTTTAGCGGAGGATTGTGGGGCTGTAGCAGCGGCCCTGTAGGCCGCTTGGGCGTTTCGCGGTGGCAAGCAAAGTCACACGGCGCGTCCCACAGGGACGCGGCTACAGATGAACGGCGGCTCCCAGTGACATTCTTGTGATTTTCCCCCTGAGCGCGTAACTTTTTCCGATGCGGCGGAATGGCGGGTTTACTTTGCTCGAGCTGGCGGTGGCCATCTTTATCATGGTGATCATCCTCATGCTGGCCGTGCCGAGCTATGGACGGCGTCATGGCGGATCGCCGGCTGCGTCGCTCGCTCGATGGCTTCAACAAGATCGTTCGCGAGGCCCAGGAACGGAGCGTGACCGAACGGCGCGCTTATCTCATCGTTTTTCACGAGGGGAAAGTGGGCCTGAGACCGGAAGGCGTGATGAAGGATGAGGACCCCGAGCCCGTGGCCATGCTGGCGCTAAATCGCGGCGAGTCCCTCAAATTTGCCTTTCCCGCGGCGATGATGGAAGACCCGCCGCAGGAATGGATCTTCTGGCCGTCGGGAAATTGCGAGCCGGCCGTCGTCAGTTATCGAGGCAGGGACGGGGGATGGACCGCGAATTACTCCGCGCTCACCGGCCGCGCTGAAATCGTCAAATATGTGGCGAAATAACCGCTAGCAAAGCACGCGTTCGCGCTTTATGAAGTGCTGATCGGCCTGACCATTTTCGTCATCGGCGTGCTCACGCTCGGCCGGTCGGTGCAAAATTGCCTGAACGCGAGCATGCTCAACGCCGAGGAAGATCGGGTGCGCCAGATCCTGGCGAACCGGATGGCCGAGGTCCAGGCCACGCCCGGTTTTCCCGATACAAAGAAGGAAACAAAAGTGGTAACCGGTTATGGCGACGTCCTGCTGGTGCAGAGTTCAAGGCCGGCCGGATTGAAGGGCGAAAACGACGTGGAAGCAACCGGCATCAATCTCGTGACCTTGCGCGCGGACTGGAAGCGCAACGGCGTCGTCCAATCCAGAAAAATCGAATTCTATGTCTATCGAGGCGGTTAAACGCGCACGGCCGCGCGGCTTCACGCTGCTCGAGATTACCCTGGCCACCGCCATCCTCGGGATGATGTGCCTCGCGGTTTATCGCTTCGTCCAGATGAACATCACGGTGCTGCGACACTCCGCCGCGAATAGCGTTGAGGAGGCGCAGCTACAGTGGCTTGCTCGACCTGCTGACCACGCAATGGCAAAACCTGCCCACCGGTATGGGAGCAATGGGCGGCGAGCCTTTTATGTTCAACCAGCGGCCGCGCGATGAGATCGTCTGGTTTTGCAGCGCGGGTCCCGGTCTGGTAACGCGCTACGCCGAGGGCGAATTTTCCGTGCGCATGCGTTTGCGGCCGATGAAAGAGGGCGGCGAAAAGATGCAGCTCGGTTTCCTGCGCAGACCTCGCGAGACGGCGGAGGGTTCGGACGAAGGGGAAACCTGGGTGCCGTTGATCGATGACGTGCGCGGAATGCGCATCCGTTACTTTGATCCGCGGCTCAACGCCTGGGTGGAACGCTGGACCGACAGCTCGAGTTTGCCGCGGCTCATCGAAGTGATTCTTGAGCGGCCCGACCGGCCGAACTGGCAGGCCATCGTGGCGCTGGGACGGACTCCATTCTAATGGCGGCAAAGAGCGTCATGAAAAAGAGGAGGACGCGGGGCGCGGCGATCATGCTTGCGCTCTGGGCGCTCTTTTTACTCAGCGCCATGGTGATTTCCTGGGCGCTGGATATCGGCGCGCGGTTCACCATCTCCGGCAACGCCAACCGCGTGATCGAGGCGACGGCGATGGCCTGCGTCGGGCGCTGAGATTGCGCTTCACTCCTCGACTCAAGCCCAACTCGCCGCTCCTCCGGGGAGGTCTGGCCCCTGGCCAAACCTTCGAGGCCCGGATCACGGGCGAGGGCGGCCGATTGAATTTGAATTGGCTGGTCGCCCCACCGGAAAATCCCGCGCGCCTTGAGTTGCTCCGGAAATATCTGGAGACGAAAGGCGTCGATTTAAACGAGCGCGATCACATGATCGATTGCCTGCTTGATTGGGTCGATCCGGAAAATCTCGTCCGCATGAATGGCGCCGAGGACGAGGCCGGCTACAAAGCCGCCGAACCGGATTTTGATGACCCTGGACGAGGTAAAACGAGTGCGCGGCTGGGAGGAGTTTACTTCCAGGCGGGATTGGGATGCGGAGCTGACCTTGAAAAGCACGGGCCCGATCGATATCAATTGGGCCTCGCGCGATGTGCTGCTGGCGCTTGCCGGGCATGACAGACCCGCGCGTGGATCAATTCCTCTCGCTGCGCCGCGGGCCCGATGGGCTCGAGGGCACGGAGGACGACGTGTTGTTTACCAATTTGGACGAGGCTGCGCTTGCCTTTGGCATTCCCAGCAGCACAACTTCAGGCTTCAGGCCTGGTGGGTCTCAACGATCCGGTAATGCGGGTGGAAAGCATCGGCAAATCCGGAGCCGTTACCCGCACCGTGCGAATGGTGATTCGCAAAGCAGGCAATTCAATTCAATTAATACCTGGCACCTGGAAGGAGTTTTGATATCGAGCCGGCAACGAAACGCATCTACATAATCCCTGCCGCGAATGGCTGGGACCTGGTGCGTTTCGCGGAACACAGCGGCGCCTGGGAAGTGCGCGGAGCCGCCAGCCTCGAGGAAGCCGCCGGGTTGCTCAAGGCAGAAGACGACTTCGTTCTCGCCTTGCCGGTCGATCTGGTGCTGGCCCAACGCTTTCGCCTGCCCACGACCGATCCGTCGGAATTTAGCGACATGGTCCGCATCCAAATCGAGAAGGCGATGCCTTACTCGACCGAAGAGATGACGACCGATTCCGAGATCATCTCGCAGACAGAGGAGGGGAGCGTGATTTCGGCCGTCGCGGTGCATAACGAGAAGCTGAGCGAACTGGCCGCGCCGCTTGATTTCGCGCGGCCTGATCCCGAGCCAGGTGACGGTTTACGCGGGTCATCGCGCGGCGACGCATTTGCCCGAAGGCACGGCCCTTTTCATTTACCCAGAGAACGAGTCGCTCGTTTGTGCGATCTCGGAGGAGGGCAAACTAAGTTTTACCCGGACGCTGGATGGCGCCGACCCGCTGCAACTTCAGCGCGATCTGCCGCAGTTGGCCCTGAGCGCGGAGCTTCAGGGCATCAACACTTCGAGCCCGCGGATTTTTCTGGCGGAGAACCTGTACGAGTTCCGCGACACCGTGGAAGGCATCTTTGCCACCAGATCGGAATTGATCGCGGTGGAGGTGCCGCCGGCGGAGTCCCGCCTGAATCTGCTTCCCGAAAGCTGGCGCCAGCGCCGCGCGCAGCTCGTCCGGCTAAAGGAATGGAGAAAGCGATTGCTCGTCGGCGGCGTGCGCTTACGCCGGTTTGCTCCTGCTCTTTCTCGCTTATCTCCTCTGTTCTCAAGGTGCAGGTCGGCCGGCTGGAAAAACGAATCGCAAAGGACGCGCCGCGGACAGAGTTCGTGAAGACGACCGAAGCACGCTGGAAGGCGCTCGCCCCGGCCATCGATCCGCATTATTACCCGATCGAAGTCATCAACCACCTGAACAGCAGTCTGCCCTCTCCCGAGGTTCGCATCACGGTATTCAATCAATCCGCGCGCCAAATATCCGTCGACGGGGAAGCGAACTCAGCGGCGCTCGCCTATCAATTTGCCGACAAGGTGAAAGAAGAATCCGGAGCTGAGAACGTTTCAGTTTGAGCTGGGCGCGCCGCGGATTTTGCCGAACGACCATGCCCAGTTTCGCCTGGAGGGAAAACCGAAATGATTCCCGGCTGGTACCAACGGATGAACAAGCGCGAGCGCATCCTTGCCGCGATCGTGGGCGGCGGGGTCTTCCTCCTTTTGAACCTTTATGTCTGGGGCAAGATCATGGATTCGCTCGATACAGCGCGGACGGATCTGGAGGCGCGCCGAAACACTCGCAGAGTCCAGGAGGTTTACATCAAGGAGCGCGCCTTGTGGGAGAAGCGGGCCCAGTGGCTTAAGGAAAAACAGCCGGTGCTCAAGGGTCCCGGGGAAGCCTCGACCCTGCTCGATCAGATCAAACAGATCGCCGGCAAACATAACGTCCTGATCGAGAATCCCGCCATCGGCACGGGCGACACCACGCCCGACCGGCAATCGGTTTTCGCCTCGTTCGAAGTCAAGAGCCCCTGGCCGCCGCTGGTCCGTTTTCTTTACGAAGTGCAGCAGCCGGAATCGTTCGTGGTCTTTCGAAAGCGTGACCCTCAATATCGATCCCAGCGATCCGACCATGATGCGGGGCAAATTGAAGCTCGCTCGCTGGTTTGCGCCGCCGGCGAAATGAGGATATTCGAACGATACGCCTTTTTTGGTGTCGGTAGTTAAGGTGAACCGCATGAAGACCAGATCCATCATCCCGTTGCTCATTGCCGGCTTTCCTTTGGGAATCGTGCTGGCCCAAGACCTCCCCAAGTCCTTCGAGATCGCACGTTACCAGGGGATGCTGGATCGCTCGCCTTTCGCCGTGGCCACGGCGGTGGCGGCTCCGGCAGCCACTCCAAATTTCGCCAAGGACCTTTATGTCGCCAATGCCGCCCGCTCCAAGGATGGCGACCTGGTCACGATCGCCTCGAGCGCGGACAAGAATTTCAAAAAATACCTGAGGAGCAACGAGCCGGCGGACGGTTACAGCATTACCGGCATCGAGTGGTCGGAGAAGGTCGGCGCCACCAAGGTCACCATTGCGAAAGATGGCCAGACCGCGACGCTAACCTTTAACGAAGCGCTCTTGCGCCAGCCACTTGCCAGCGGAAACCCGCAACAGGTGGTGCAACAGCAGCAGGTGCAAGCGCAGCCCGTCGTTCCGCCAAACCCAGCAGGGCTGCAGCAGCCACAGCCGAATGTGCAGAAGCCGATGCCGGTGCCTTCGCTACCGACGCCGCCACCGCGCGTGCGCGGAGTCATCCCGCGCAATCCGGTTCCCAATACGACACCTTACCCAGTGCCTGACGTAACGCCTAACCAGGCGGAGCCCGAGCTGTAAGGTCGTCAGGGTTTGCGGCCCCAGACCGCGATCAGCTCATCGCCCGGTTTGCTCTGGACCGATTGGAAGCCGGCGCGTTTCAGGTATTCGCGCAATTCCTCCGGCGTCGAGCACTCACCAATTTGCGGGATGCGCTCGAGTGGGGGAATACGGCGGTGTTCCTCGAAAATCTTCCAGCCCGATTCGGAGCAGAGGTTGACGTTATCGACGTAAAGCTTGCCGCCCGATCGGAGAACGCGAAAGGCGTCTTCCACATAACTGTAGCGGTCCCACTGGGACAGATGCGGGAAAACCACCGTGCAATAGACCACGTCCACGCTCTCACTGGCGACGGGGCCAAGGTTGTAGCCGGACAACTCGACAAACTCAACATTGTCGAATTCGCGCACATTTTCCGCGGCATGGCGGAGCATATTGGTCGAGACATCGGCGCCGATCCAACGGCGGCAATGTGTCGCCATATGTTTGCCGACTCGGCCAACACCGCACCCGATTTCCAAGACCACGTCGTCCGGGCTGATGCCGACGTTATCGAGCAGGAACTGCGTCGTGGCGGCGCCGCTGCGATTCAGCTCCGTCTCATCTTCCGTAAAAGAGACGCTCATGCGCGCGCTCGAGAGAGTCTTCGAGACGGCGTCGGCGTTCCAGGTCGATTTGTAATCGCTGCGCACGGAAAGATTAACTCGCGCCCGGCGGCCTACGGACGCTTCGGATTAATTACCCCAGTCGTCGTCAGCCGTATCGGCTTTTCGATCCTGGCCGGCGGAATAGAGATCGTAGCTGGAAGGATTCTTCCGGCCCGGGGAAAGATAGATGTAGTTGTTTCCAAATGGATCCTTCGGAACTTCCTTGAAGAGCTGGTACCAACGCTGCGGCCTCGGCTCGCGTGGAAGGCTGGGTGACCAGCGCCTGGAGCCCTTGCTCCGTCGTCGGAAGAAATCCGTTCATGCTTTCGTAAAGCTTGAGCTGCGTCCCGATGGTCTGAATGTCTGATCTCACCGCGACCCCTTTCGCGAAGCCGGTCGGGTTTCCCATCTTCGAAATCGCCAGACCCAGCAGGACCACGATGATGCTGATCACCAGCATGATCTCCAAAAGGGTGAAGGCGTTTTGTCGTTTCTTTGATTCTCATTTAATCGGTCAGGGTCGCAGTTGGTAATCTGTTTTATCCCAGAGATACTTCAACTGAATCTGAGTGGCGCGAATGGCCGAAGAGGGCGTCCCGGCGCCGCCAATGATGAGGAGATCGTTCGTCCCGACCCTCAGATTGCTCGCCGGCACCAGCTTCTGGGCGCGGATCCACCCGGTATATTGAAAGTTCATTCCTCTCAGGAACGATGAGGTCTCGCCGCGATAACCCGGGTCCGCCAGGTCCGGCAGAGTCACCACGGCCGGCCCGATACTCTCGCCATTCAGGAACACTTCCGGGGGCGACGTAATGTTCGGGCTGGCTACCTCGAAAGTGATCAGCGCCATGAGCGGTTCCGATTCGAGGCCGAATTGGAAGGCCGCGCCTTGCGAAACGCTGGCGCCGATCCGGATCGTCTCGTCCGAGAGCGAGGCCGTCACGGTGCCGAATCTCTCTGAATCCTGCGCGGCTGCGTGGAGCGGCGGCATCGCGGAAAACGGCTCGGGGATCAGGTCGCGATGTTCCGCGCTGATCGGATGGAGGACTTCCGCATTCGCCATCCAGTCGAGATAAGCGCCGCGGATCGTCTTTCCATCACCGGGAACTTCCACGTCGATCGTCGAGACTCCCACCATCGGCACCATGACACTTTCCGAAGTCGGCAGTCCCATGCCGGCGCCGATCGGTCCCGATTGGACGACCACTGTGCCTGATTCATCCCAGGCGGTGAGCTGTGGTTGTTGCTCCGGGTTGTCGTCAAAAAACAGACGGAAAAAGAGGACCTGCGCTTCCGGGCGTTGGGCGGTTGAGCCGGATGCGGAAGATCGGTTTTCTCGGGAACACCGAGCACTTTCTCCGCGGGGACGATGGAGACCGCCTCCACCCAGTCCGGGCTGACTTGCGGTTTTGAATTCGCGGCCGGCAACTGCCGCAGATCGAGCCACGCGCTCTCGATGTTTTTGCCGGCGGTTTTCGGCGGTCCCTTTGGCCAGCGTGTCGGCTAAAATATCCTGACCGCGAGTCGAAGAGACCGCGAGCAGCAGGAGGAAGAACGCGGCGAGCCGGGATAACATTTGCGGCGGAGATTAACTCAACGCGGCCGCAACTGCAAACTCTGCGTCATGCCAAAGACAGCCGAGAGAATGCTGTAAACCACGAAGCCCACCACGAGGGCGATCAGCACGATGATCACAGGCGGGATCAGGGCCGAGATGGTTTTCACCGTGCGATCGAGCTCGCGTTCGTAAACGTCCGCGATGGTCTGCATGGTTTGCGCGAAATGGCCGGTCTGCTCGCCCACTGCCATCATGTCGGTAAACAAATCGGGGAAAAGATTCTGCGCACTCAGCGCGGTCGAGAGGGTGGCGCCATCGATGACCGCCCGTCGCACTTCCGCCAGCTTCACTTCGAGATAGCGGTTGTCGGCAATTTCACTTACCAGATCGATCGCTTTTAATAACGGGACGCCGTTCTCCATCAGCGTTCCGAGGGTGCGCGAAAACTGCGCGTAATAGCGGTGGCGCATCACGCGCCCGTAACCCGGGATCATCAACCGGAAGCGGTCCCAGGTGATTCGTCCATCATCCGTCCGGACAAACGCCCGAAAGGCGACCATCGCCCCAAGAGCAAGGAGCAATGCGACCCACCAGTAACTGGTGATGAGATCGTTCACCCCAAGCAAAATCTTCGTCGGGACGGGGAGTTCGCCGCCTTGTTGCTCCATGAAGCCGACCAGCTGCGGCACCATGAACGTGATGAAAATCGTGATCAGGCCCGCGCCGGCCAGGGCGAGGAACGCCGGATAAATCAGCGCCTGCTGGACGCGATCGCGCAGGTTCTTCGCCTGCGCCAAATGCTCGACGAGCCGGGAGAGGATGTCGGGCAGCGCACCGCTCGCTTCGCCGGCGGCAACGAGATTCACATAAATCGCCGGGAAGATGCGGGGAAAATCGCGCAACGCCTGGGAGAAACTGCGGCCATCGACCAGGGCCTGATGCAGGGCATGCGTCATCTGTTGCATGCGCGGCTGCTTAAGCCGTTTCTCCAGCACCGACAAACCTTCATCAAGCGTCATGCCGGCCTTGAGCAAATGTCCGAGCTGCTCGGTGAAAATGAGCAACTGGCCGTGCGGGATTTTGAGCTTTTGCGTCGGGACTGTCGAAACGGGAGCAGGTGTGGCCGTCGCGGCTACCGCCCCATTTTTTCCTTCTTTCGTTTTCGCCGCGGCCGGCGCGCTGGCCGACCGCTTCAATGCGCACCGGGATATAATGGAGCTGCTCAATCTGCCGGATGGCCACCGCTCGGTCGGCACAATCCAGCACCCCCTCGACTAACCCGCCCTGCGCATTCCGTGCGCGATAAGAAAATTGAGGCATGCGAAAAATTCCGCGAGAACCTATCTCGCTCTTGGAAGGCCGTCTAGCGTGCGCCTGCGGCTACGCCGTTCTCTCGAATGAATTGCCGTGCGGATCGATCGGATCAGGGCGGACTCCCGCGGTCGTAGATTTCAACCAGCCCGTTGCCGGTCGTGTTCTGAAGCCCTGCGAGGATTGCCGTGTAGACGCCCGGAGGCAGGGTGATGGCGACCGCAGATTCGAGATTATTGGTCGGCGCCAGACCGGCGCTGGCCACTTCGGCGGCGTTGTCAGGATCATCCTGCCAGTCGTTGTTCGTATAGAGAAGCGCTCCATCCCCGTCGTGCATCTCCAGGGTCGGATTTTGCAGCGCATTCGGCACGCCCGAAGGCAGCGAGGCTCGGTCCGAGCCCGCGAATCACGACGCGGTCAGAGGCTGGACTGTTGCCGAGAATAAACCCGGCGATGATGCTGTCGCCGGGCGTGCTCCCGACAAAGCCGCGCGTGCTGATGTTGGAGAGCTTGGACGCGGCTGCCTCGTCGAGGTCGTAGACTTCGATCAATCCGATGCCGGTCGTTCCACCGCTCCCTCGGATGATGCCGGTATAGTTGCCGGGCGCGAGCGTGATATCGATGGCCGCTTCGAGATCGTTCGTCGGCGGAATGCCGCTGGCCTTGATCTGGTCTTCCTGCGTGTCCCGCCAGTTTTCGTTAATGATGGTGGCGAAGCTCCCCGGCCCATGCAGTTCGAGGACTGGATTTGGCAGCGGGTTGGGGATGCCAAAACGAGTTAACGACGGCCCGATGGCGCGGATGATGACATGTTTGGGCGCGCTGCCGGTGATGATGAATCCCCCGATGCCGACCTGGTCGCCCGTCAGGACGTGAAGTCGAGTCGAGAGGTTAAGCGCCTGCGACGGCGGCGTTGGAGTCGGCGTCGGAGTCGGAGTGGGCGTCGGGGTCGGAGTCGGGGTCGGAGTCGGAGTGGGCGTTGGCGTAGGAGTAGGCGTTGGGCTCGGCCCGCCGGATACGAAAACCGATTCATTGGGATCGTTGCACGCTGTCCCCAAGGAGGGGTTGTCTTCGTCGCCACTATAGGACGCGCGCCAGCGATACGTCCCAGGTGTGGTCGGGATATAAGAAGCGGAGGGGTAAACTCCATTCCCATTTACCTGGACTACGGACATGAACACCGGCGTGGTGGAGCAGGTATTGTCGTCCGGCCCAAACAGCGCAAAAGTGATGCTGCCACTAGGATCCACGGCGCCACTCAACGTAGCGTTATCCGATGTCGACTCACCCAGGTTAATATTCGCTGCCGCGACCTGCGTGGTCAGCGTGGGCGTCAGCGTGGGCGTTGGTGCTGTGGTTTCGGCAATAAAGTCCGCGCGTTCATTCTTGTCCGTGAGGAGGACATCACGGCTTGGCGGTGTGTAAATGAACCCAAGCCCCGATGGTGTGACTTGATAGGGCGTTTCCGGGTTCGGCGGTAGATTTTGGAAAGAATAAACGCCCTCAGCGCCGGTCGTGGTTACCTCGGTCGTGCCGTCTGGTTTGGTCAGAGTAATCGTGACGCCGGGTAAAGGATCGCCCTCGTCGGTGACCACCTGACCGAAGATCATGAAACCGAGGCTCTGGCCTTCGACACCGGTGGTTCCGCCCACCAGCGTGAACACCCAGCCGTCCTCCCCGGCAATCGGGAATTCCTGGAACGCTCCCGCTGTGGTGGGGAAGTCGTTGTCCATGACTCCGTCGGGACCGTTCGGACCCTCGCTGCAGCATTCCGGGCACTCGCAGCAGAAGTCGTCGCACTCATTTGATAGCCCCGTCCAGCCAGCTACGTAAACATTCCCGCCCAGGTCGACTCTGATCCCCTGGCCTTCATCGCGACGGCTGCCGCCAAGAAAGGAAGAATAAACCAGAGTATCGTCCGATGCGGGGTCATCCTCGACATTGGTGTCGAACATCGCGACGAAGGCGTCACGCGATTCGGGCGACGAACTCCCGGGGTTACTTCCAGGGTCTGGCTGGAATGCATCTTTCGTCGGAAAATTGCCGGGCACAGGTATTCCGGGGCCATTCGGTTCCATCACCCGGGAAAGGAACGGTCGTCGATTCCGTCCATCCCGTGATGTAGGCCCTGCCCAGGATGTCCACCGCGACCGCTCCGCCATCGTAACGGTCGCCGCAGAAGAAACTACACTGGTCGTCTCCGCCGGGGCCTTCGTTGAATTGGCCGCCGAGGTAAGTGGAATAAACCAGCTCGGAGCCATCAGGGTTAAACCTCGTCAGAAAGGCATCGAAGCCGCCTGCATTATTAGGCTGGAAGGCATGCTCGGTGGTAGGAAATTCGTTTTGAAACGGCACCGGCTGGTTTACGCCGCTAATCGGCGCGCCAGAGTCGGTATACCCAGTGATATACGTGCTCCTGTCCACTCCGACAGCGACAGACCAGGCTTCGTCATACCCAGCCCCGCCGATGAAGGTGGAATAAATGAATTCCACGCCGGTCGGGTCGACTTTTAAGACATAGGCATCGCGCGTGAAGCCGCTGCCGCCCGGGTTCTTCTGGAAGGCATTGTCGGTTATCGGAAAACGTTCGAGCGGCGTCGGTTCCGGCGTCGGCGTCGGGCTTGCGTCCGGATCCGGGCAGGGACTCGGGCTGGGGCTGGGCGATTCTACTGGAATGGGCTGAGTGGATTCCGTCCAGCCTGTCACGTAGGCGACGCCTTGGAGATCTACCGCGACGCCGAGAGCCGCGTCATTCTGGGGACCGCCAATGTAGGTCGAGTAAACTCGGAACTGGCCCGAGGCATCAATCTTGGCCAGGTAGCCGTCGTAGCTTTGCTCGTTGTTATTAAAGTGCTCTATCCTGCCATCGATCTCTGGCTGGATTGGGTTCGTCGTGGGGAAAACAAACGAGTTTGTGTAGCCGGTGACATAGACGTGGTTATTGCGGTCCACCGCGATGCCCCGGCCGAAATCGTCACCGTCCGCGCCGCCGAAATAGGTGGAGAAGACCAGTTGGTTCCCCGCGGCGTCGAGCTTGGTGATAAAGCTGTCCGCGCCACAACAGGCGTCGGAGAGATGGGGCTGCATCGCATTTTTGGTCGGGAAATCGGCGGAAAATGCCCAGCCGGTGACATACACATTGCGGTCCGAATCAAGTATCGACGCCGTAAGCGCCGTCGTCCCCGAAAACGAAGTCTTCGTCAAAAAAATCAATTTGGTCCTGACCACCACCAAGATAGGTCGACCAGACCAGCGCGAGTTCCATCCGGATTCAATTTCGTAATAAACGCTTCTGCGCTGTCGTTGTTCTGTCCCGGCTGATATGCGTTCTTCACCGGGAAAGTTTCCGAGAATGTCCACCCGACGACATAGGCATTGCCATCGGCGTCCGCGGTGATGGCGTGCGCGCGGTCGTCGATTTCGCCGCCGAGGTACGTCGAGTAGGAGATGATGGCCGGGTCGATAACGAGTGGCCGGCTGCGATCGTATTCACCCACCGAGAAACCGGCGCGATTACCGGTCGTGCTGAAAGCGCCCGGGATGGGCTGTTTCACGCCGTTTAGCTCCTGGTAAAGGAACGGCTTGCCCTGGCGCAATTGCGCGCCGCCCGCCGCGTGGATGATCAATCCTCCGGTGGCCGCGTCGATCTCGACGCGTTCCGCGCCTTCAAAATCAAGGGCGATCTGCCTGGGATCCGCGCCGGGGGCGACTACGAGATCGTATTCCAGATCGCGGCCGTTGGTGTAATAGACGAGGTCGATCCCGGGATAAACCCCAGCCTGAACGACGCGGCGGAAAGTCGGAACGTCGTTGATCCATTTCTGCTCATCTTTGCCGCGGAAGTAATTGATCTTTCCCGGCAATTCTTCCGTAGCAGTCATTTGGGCGTTGGGATTGGCCCCGACAAGACTCATTCGCACCACCGCCTTGGATGCGGCCCGTTCCGCTGCCTGCGCCTTCTTCAGCTGGGCGATTTCGGCCGCTCGCGCCTGGCGGGTGGCGCCCTTGATTTTTTCCAACGCGCTGCTGGGCCCTGTCGTCCCCGGCTTCCTGAGCACGAAGACGGTTTCGCTCTGGGTCAGGAATGCCTTGTAGCTGGTGCCGCGCGAAACGAATTTAACCTGCGGATCGAACTGGCCGCGATTCATCTCGAACGACAGAGGCAATGCACCGAGCGCCAGGCGCGCCTGTCTGGTCCGCCGCTTTCGCTTTGGCCGCGGCGATTTTCCGCTGCGTCATCTGGGTTGCCCCGGGCGCAGCCCCGATGGAAGGGGTTTTCGGCAGCAGCAGGGAACTCAGAATGATCACGCCGAGCGTGATGAGCACGCTCGCGCCGATCTTGGTGGCTGGGGTTTTGTTCTTCATAAAGTTGGTCTCCTTGGCTTACCGCCGCCAGGCAACGGTTGGAACACCCTGCGCGTCAATCGCGGCACGTTCCCAGTTCTGAAGTGCATTGCGCAACCATGGCTGGTTTCGGGAAGCGAATTCTGCGGAGGAATGCCTCTCGCTGGCAAGCCTTTTGTTAAGTGCGAGACCGGTTCGGCTCTTTCTTGCGATTTATCCTGTCTTTTGGGGCAGTTTTAACGTAAGTTCCGTTGTCGCTGCAGCGCCCGTCTGTTTCAGCGACGCTGCATGATTCGTCCCCGCTTCCAACCCCGATCTGTCGCTGTTCATCGCCATGGTGGCGATCGTGGGGGTGGGCTCTGTCGCGCAGGCGGAACAACCGCCCGCGATGTCGCCCTCGCCGGTGAATTAAGAACTGCGCCGCCGCCTCGCTCCGGCCTCAGATCATTTACCGGCTGCCGCGGAACTCGAACTACGCAGCCACCTTGCATTCCCAGGCCAAAACGCCGGCCATCCCCCTCCGATCGCTAGCGGCTCCCGCCATCGCGCAGCCGCGGGCGGCGGCGAACGAGGCGGCGGCGCGGGAACAGCAACGGCAGGAGCAGCAGCAACGGCTCCAGCAACAACAGCAGCAGCAGAATGCCGCCAAAGCGAACTCTTCGCGCTCGCAGCGGATCAAGCCCTCGAAGTTCCATTCCAATCAACCACAGATGCGCAAACACGGGCCCGGCAAGGGTCGCGGTCCCGGGTCTTCTCGCGGCAAAGGTCGCAAGAAATAAATCGCCGCGACACGGCAGCGCTGCCGTTCCCGCCCGCATTCCCCATCGTCTGGCGAAAACTAGGCGAGTTTCGCCTTGCGAAAGGGCAAGCACTGCGTTGCGTAGGCAGTCATGCGTGGATTTTTCTTAACGGTCGCGACCGCGCTTTCGCGAGCGGTAATCTTCTGGCGGCGGAGGTGGAGGTAAAGGCGAAGCCTTCGGCCACTCCGGCGCAGGCCCCGCGCGTCCACCGTCCGCAACGCCCGCGGCGCCCTCCGCCACGCCCGCCATCGCCTGCCGCAACGGCGGCGGCGTTGCCTCAGTTTCGCCCCGCCCTTCTCGGGGTCGGTCCCGCCTCGGTCATCAACCGGCTCGATACCGCGGGCCTGATTCGGGACGGACAGAAAGATGCCTCGATCCTCTTCTCGTGCTCCGTCGGCAAGAACGGCGAGATTGCCAATGTCTGGACCTACCGGGGGACGCCCGAATCCACGCTGCTGGAACGCGAGCTGGTGCGATGCCTCGACACGGCTGTCTTCGTCCCTGCCATCCATAACAAACAAACCGTTCACGCCCTGTTTTTCGGCACCGTGATTTTCAAGGTCGTCGACGGAAAACCGCGCCTCCGGATTTTTGCCAACCAGGAGCCCGAGGAAGTGAAGAAGGAAAGCGACTTCGTGGGGCCGCAGCCTTTATCGGGCCCGGCTCCAAGTTTGAAGGTCTGCATTATCCAAGTGACAGCCTCACCTCCGAACTGAGCGGCATCGTCGAGCTTGCCCTCAAAGTGGACGCCACTGGAAATATGAAGGAGCTGAAAATCATTTCGGAAACGCCGCCGCTGGCTGGGTTCCGCCGCGCCGCGGCGGAGGATTTTCGCGTGGCCTCGTTCATTCCGGCTTTTCGTGACGGCAAACCGGTCGAGTGCAGCGTCACGCTGCCGGTTTATTACGAACCGATGCCGCCGCAGCCGGCTGAATAATCGTTCCGTGGCGGGAACACGAAGCCGCTGCGCGCCTCCTTTTTTCAGCGCGATCCGCTGCTCTGTGCGCGGGAACTCATCGGCACGGAACTGATCTGGGGGAAATGCTCGGGCATCATCGTGGAGACGGAGGCGTATCTCACGTTGAACGACGAAGCCTGCCATACCTTTACCCGGCCGAGCACGCGGGCCTTCGTCGAGCGCAACGTGCGCCGGCGCCATCTACATCTATATGAACTACGGCGTCCATTGGATGCTCAATCTTCTCGTCAAAGGCGGAGAGCGCAGCGGATTGATCCTGATCCGTGCTCTCGAGCCGCGGCGCGGTCTGGCTCTCATGAAAGCGCGCCGCGGAGTGGAGGACCTGCGCCGCCTTTGTTCCGGCCCCGGCAAACTCGCCCAGGCGCTCGACATCACCAAGCGCCATCACGAGCTGAACATTTGCACCGATCCGCGCTATTCCATTTTGCCCGCGAAAAACTCGGAAACCCCGGTCGTGGCCGACCCCCGGATTGGCATCAGCCGTTCCAAGGATTTCCCGTGGCGCTTCACCCTCGCCGACAGCCCCTTCGTGAGCGTGCCGGTCCGTATAGGTCGCATGTGACATATGGGTCCGATTGATTACTTTAAGCGCGCATGAAAAAGCGCGTCCTGCTCGGCATGAGCGGCGGGGTCGATTCCAGCGTCGCGGGGTATTTGCTCCGCGAGCAGGGCTACGACGTCGTCGGCGTGACCATGAAAGTCTGGCCGCAGGATTGTATCTCGCGCGCGGAAGACAAATGCTGCGGGCCCCAGGCCGTGGCCGACGCGCGCGGCGTGGCCCATTCGCTTAGGCATTCCGCATTACGTCGTCGACGAGGCCGACCAATTCGAGCGGCTCGTGATCGATTATTTCTCGAGCGAATACCAGGCCGGCCGCACGCCAAACCCCTGCGTGATGTGCAACGAAAAGCTGAAGTTCGGGAACCTTTGGAAAAAGGCGGAAGCGCTCGGGTGCGATTACATCGCCACCGGCCATTACGCGATCATCGAGCATCATCCCGATCGCGCCGTCTTGCGGAAAGGGATCGATCCGCGCAAGGACCAATCCTATTTCATGTTCAGTCTGCGCCAGCCGCAACTTCAGCGCGCCCTGACTCCGCTCGGCGGCATGTCGAAGCCCGCCATCCGCGAGATCGCGCGTTCGCTCGGCCTGAAGGTGGCCGACAAGGCGGACAGCCAGGAAATCTGTTTTGTCCCGGGCAACGACTACAAGGCCTTTCTCCGCTCGCATCTGGGCGAGGACGAATTCCATCCGGGCGGCATTTACGATCTCGAGGGGAATTTTCTCGGCGACCACGAAGGCATAGAGCTCTTCACCATCGGCCAGCGCAAAGGTTTGCCCGGCGGTTCGCCGCAGCCACGTTATGTCATCGATCTCGATCCAGCGACCAATCGCGTCATCGTCGGTTCCGCTGAGGAACTCGTCTCGGACGATTTTGAAATCGACCAGGTGAATTGGATTGCCCGGCGCGATTTGGATGAGCCGTTCGAAGTCACCGTGAAGATTCGCTACAGCCACCCGGGTACCCGCGCGACCGTGACGCCGATGGAAAACGGACGCGCTCGCCTCCAGTTGCACGAGCCGCAAAAAGCCGTCACGCCGGGCCAGGCCGCCGTGATTTACGATGGCGATGTCGTTCTCGGCGGTGGCTGGATCTGCCGTGCCGCCGCACTTCAGCCCGCCTGAGATGGCTGACGAAATCCTGCTGGCCTTCAGCACGTTTCCCGACATCGAAACAGCACGCCGCATCGCCCGGCAATTGGTCACGGAAAATTTCGCCGCTTGCGCGAACATCGTTCCATCAGTCGAATCGATCTACCGCTGGCAGGGAAAGATCGAGCAGGGGAATGAGACGCTCGTCCTCTTTAAGACCACCGCGGCTCGTTCCGCCGCATTCCAGGAAAAGCTGAAATCGCTCCATCCCTACGACGTCCCGGAAATCATCTTCCTTCCGCTGGCCTCGGGACTGCCTGACTACCTCCGCTGGGTCGTCGATAATACCATTGAAAATAGCCCAGCGCTTTAGCGCTGGGAAACATGCCGCCTAATGGGCCGAGTCCCGTAGGGACGAAAGAGTCGGCGTCGCTTAACCCGCCACAACCGTCTCTTGCCGGCTCCGTCGTTCTCCCACGAGATAAATCCCCACGCCAATGCCGTTCGCCACGATTGTCACGATCGCAATCTTCGCTCCGAAGAGCAGCGGATTCGGAACATCGATGATCGGATAAACCGTGAAAAAAATCGCCACCAGACAAACGCACGCTCCGGAGATCGCTGCCACCTTCAGCCAAATCGGCGCGGCGGACCGAATCGCGCTCGCGCCCACCAGAGGGATGGCGAACATCATCAGGTAAACAATTCCGTAAAAGACGACCGCGGCGTTGTCCACCAGTTGAAACGCTTCCTGAATGCCGGCGCCGATCTGGCTCGTAATGGAAATCACCAGCGTAAGCGCGCCGACGAAGACGATCGAATTGACCGGCGTTTTATGGCGGGGATGCAAGCGCGAGAACCAGGCGGGCAAAAGCCCGTCCCATCCGGCCACCATCGGCAGGCGCGAGCTCCCGGTCAGATGAACACTGGTCGCCGAGATCGACCGCAGCATCATCAACAGAATGCCAATGGAAGCGATCGCTCCGGCGATGGGAAAGGAATGCAGGCCGAGCCGTAAGGTCTGCGGGACCGGTCCGATGAGATCGATCGGCTGGTCACCGATGAACGCCAGCACCGAGCTGGTCCCGAGAATAAACATCAGCGCGATGATGGGGGAGGCGATGAGGACGGAGCGGCCGATGTCCCGCGCCGGGGAGCGCGTTTCTCCGGCGAGAATGGCCACGTATTCAAATCCGCTCAGCGCTCCAGTCGCCAGTTTGCTGCAAATGTTGAAGCAGTAAAAGAGCGACACCGTCGGCGCGACCATTTCGAGCGGCTGATAGCTTTCCAATTCGCCGCGGGCCAGGGCAAAATAGGGCAGCAGGATAAGCGCGCCATAGACGGCGAGCATGGCGAACGCGCCGACATTGTGGACCCATTTGCCGAACGGCAAGCCGCGGACACCGCAGTCCAGCCCAGGCCGGTGACCAGCGCGCAACTAATTAGCGAGACGCACCATTTGTTGTCCGGCATCCACGCGGCACTCGGCCCAATGGCGTAAGCGATATTGGTGGTCGTAAACATTCCGCCCAGCGCGATGACCGTGATGGAAAGCAGCCAGAGATTCCACGCCACGATGAACCCGGCGAACTTGTTGAACCCGAGTTTCGCCCATTGATAAATGCCGCCCTCCAGCGGCATTCGCTGATTCAGATAAATCACCACCGCCGCCTGCGGAATGTAGAAAAGCAAAATGGCCAGCAGCCAAAAGAAGAGGTGCGCCTTCCCCAGTTTCGCCGCCGTGCCGACCCAGGTCGACCCTACGACGAAAAGAATTTGGGTTAGAACGAGATCGAAGAGCCCCAGCGGCTTCTTGAGCGCCCCGCTGTGGCTTTCCACATCCTGTTCTTCGCGCTTCGCTTCGCTCGCCACCTCCGCCTTCTATCGAACTTCGCGTTGTCTCTCAACCTTGGAGAGGCACGCCCGCCCGCCTGCGCCTTGGCGTAGGAGGCTCGTGCCGTTAGGCTGCGGCTCACTTGCCTGCCATTTCCAAAACTGCGATTATCCGCCCCGAATGTGTGTCTTCCCTTTCTGCCGAACAACCCATCCGGATTAGACGGAATTATTCAGCCTAATTCTCGCTAGATGATAGCCACGCGTTCGAGCAGTATCGCTCTTGTTGCGCTCGGATTCGCGCTTACCACAGGGGACGTTTCGGCGCGCGACATACTTTTCCGCAAGGCGTCGCGGGATTACGACCAGACCGGTGAGTTGGGTCGCGCATATACGCGCGAATTCGAGAGTCGCCTGTTCAAACACAGAACGTGGCTAGGGCGACTCTATTGCCATAGTGACCCCGACGACATGGACGATACAGTCGAGATTTACGCCAAGCCTGATGGCTCACGCTGGCTTTCCTATCGGCGGGCTAGACCAGCACTCAGCCGCGAGATTATCCGCCGCCATTTCGATCGCCAAAATTTCGACCTTAAGAAGTCTCTGGATTCAATTAGCATTAAGGGCGGCGACATTCGGCTGCCCCCAAATGTCGCCACCGAGATCGAAGCTTTATGGCACGTCATGTTACCCGGCTTGGATCGCGAGCCTCGAACCGGCACTCGCATTGTCATAATTAGCGCTCCGACTTTCATTGGCTTTCGCCGCGAAGGCCGTTCGGTCATTGCCGGAACTATCGCAGACGCCGCTTATGGGACGCCCGTATACCGAGACTTTGTCGACATCGTCGACGATCTTATCGACTCCTCCAGGAAAAGCGCTAGTTCACGAGACGCCATTTTTGGGCGGCTGCCCCAAAAGATGCAGAAGCTGCGCACTCGCTTGTCCAAATCATCTAACCAGTCCGTTGCCAGTCCGTTCAATTCTCGTTAAACGCCAAGGAGACATCATGACGGTCAAGCGGATGGATAACGTCGGCATCGTGGTAGAGGACATCGATGCTGCGATTGAGTTCTTCACCGAACTCGGCCTTGAGCTCGACGGGCGGGCCCCAATCGAAGGAGACTGGGCGGACGGCGTTACTGGATTGCGCGACATGCGCGTCGAGATGGCCATGATGCGGACGCCGGACGGTCACAGCCGACTGGAGCTTTCCCGCTTCCTCGCGCCGCATGTGGTCGCCGATCACCGCCGCGCCCCGGTGAACGCTCTGGGTTATCTCCGCGTCATGTTCACGGTGGAGAATATCGACGATACGCTCGCCCGGCTCGGGAAACGCGGCGCGGAGCTCGTCGGCGAAGTGGTCCAGTACGAAGACAGGTATCGGCTCTGCTACATCCGGGGCCCCGAAGGAATTCTCATCGGGCTTGCCCAGGAGCTCGGGCCGCAGGCTTCCCGATGAGCACATGTGAAAATTAGTCCAGGCATGCGGAAGTCCATCATCGTCCTGTCGATCGCCGTGGCTCTCTCTTTGGGCGGTGCCTTTGTCTACTATTTCGGAGCCGGCGGGGATGGGGTGATCGCTCGTCTCAAGCTTGGGGATGGATCAGAGTTTAAGGTGATTCAGAGATATAATCACCGGTTTGGCGAGCCGTATTCAGTGGACTTCTACGTCAAATTGCCTGGGGCGCCCTGGGGATGGTGTTACATCGAGCACGAGGACACTCGTTGGAGAACCGCCCAGCTCCGCGCAGAACTCCCAAAACCATTCCATCGAGGTTTATCGTGGTAAGACTTTGCGCGCTGCCTACTTTACTGATCGCAAGACGTTCGCTCTTTACGCACAGTGGCAGCGTGAGCTGCCGGCGCCCCAGGAACTCCGTGATCCTCCATGGTGAACAACCTAACCATGGGGAATGGCCAGTCGGCTGAATTCTTAGTTGCGCTCCGGTTCAGTCTTCGGTGGCGGCACCGTGCGGAATTCGCGGTGGCGGACTTTGCCGCCGTAGTAGGCGATGGAAAAGCCGGCGCCTAGCGAGACGACGGCCAGCAGCATCGTCGCGAAGACCAAAGGTCGCGCGGTCCTCGGCCACTTCTTCGGGGCGAAAATCGCGGCCGCGGCGACAAGCGCGAGCGCGTAATAAAACCAGATCAGCGCTTCGGCGCGATGTTCGTGCGCTTCCAGCCAGGCTCGTCCGGGTTCATCGACCTCGACCAGGACGCGCTGGTAAGCTTGCTCGCCATGATACGCGACCGGCCAGGCGGAAAGCGCGCAGGCAAAAATCAAAATCAGTGCGGTCAATTGCCCGCCGCGGCTTCGCAGATAGGTGGCGGCGATCAATCCGAGCAAAGCGACGAGAAGCCCGTAGATCGGCAGCGGGTTCAGCAGCACGTGCAAATACTCCGGCTGCCGCAGATCGCGCAGAAGGGTTTCGATCATAGGGAGTATCTCCGCTGCGCGGAGTCGAGAAGCGGCGTCGGAGGGTCTCGAGGAAGCTCGCCTTAGGTGCCTCGGGACTCTTCGCCGGCGGTTGGGATGACGCTTGAAATTTAAGATCGGGCATCAGGCGGATATCGTTTCCAATCGGGCGCGCAAAAATGCCACCACTCGGTGCGCAATCCGTAAAAGCCGCCGTGCGCCATCGCCTTTTGCAGCAGCTTCAGGTTCGCGCGAACCGTCGCGTTGTTGCCCTGGTATTCCATGAGCGCCGCGGGGGTGAAGCTGTCGAAATCGGTCGGCATCGGAACTTCGCGGCCGGACGAATCGACCAGCGTGGCGTCGACGGCGGTGCCGCGAACATGCATTGAGCCGACGCCTTCTTTCGGATTGGCGACAAAGGAACGGTTCCGCATGGTTTGCCAGAGTTTTTCCTGGGTCGCCCGGGTCCGGTAGGCGTCCCAGATTTTCAAGCCATACCCTCTTTCCTTGAGATATTTTTGCGCGACCACGAGCCGCGCCGCGACGCTCGCGCGCACCATGGCCGGCGTGCCGGGCGGATAAAGCGGGCGGCGCGTGACATTGTTCGCACTCGCGTAGCGCAGCTCGACGAGGATGCTCGAATCGACGCTCGTGATGTCCACGAAATCGCTCGCGCTGGCTGCGGCCTTGTCGCGGGCGAAGGCCGGCCACGTTCCAATCAGGAGCGCGAACCCCAGCAATGCGCATCTAAACAATCGCAGCGAAATCACGGATTCGGGAAGGACACGGGCAAGATCAATTCTCCGCGACCGTCGGCGGCGCAGGACTTGTTTTGGCCAGGCGATGCAGAAGCAGCCGGGCGCTGTTTTCCGGAACATCGAAGCGCACTTCCACGTTCGCGCCCTCGACCTCCACCGCCGGCGGCTGCGCGTGAAAGAGCAGCTCGGAATCCTGCACCTTGAGCAGCCGTTGCGGCTCATTCCGGATGCGGTTCGCCAGCTCCTCCGCGGCCTGCGCGGATTTGGCGGTGAGAACCAGACGCGCCTTCACCGGATTCTGCAGGTTAAGAGAAAGGCCCAGCAGGGTCGAGGCATCGAGCAAATCCTTGTCGAAGATGGAAGGAAACAGCTTGGGCAGCAGCGACGGTTCGCGGGAGACGAGGCGAACCGCGTTCCACTCTTTCAACGACTGGAAACGGTCGAAGAGCGGGCCGGTGATTTTGAGGTCGGGAGAAATGCCCAGACGCACGCGCGCCAGCTCGGCCACCTCCTGGTCGCCGCCAATCGCCAGGGTCCGCGGCCCAACCCGGGCCAGGGCGAACTCCGGGCGCGACCACATGGGCAGCCCGCTGATCGTTCGTCGCTCAAAAGCTTTGTCCCGCTCGATCGAGTTGGTCACGCGGGAGACGTCCGTCCGCGCTTCCACCAGGACGTATTCGTGCGTGGCACTCGCCTCGGCGGAAGCCAGCGCGCGCGTTACCCGGATCGCGTCGCGCTGCAAATTCAGTACCGGCGTGCGCGAGGCGCTGCCGATCAGGCCGGCCAGCAGAGTCTGCCATTCCGCGCCCTGGTCTTTGCGCCAGCGCTTCGGCAGTTCGTCGCGCTCGAGCTGATCGAGATTAACCGACAAAATCGCTTCGGTTTCGTTCGGCAGCCACTCGCGTTTTTGCGGCGACTGGAAAATGAGCGGGACGATGATGACCAGCAGCACCAGCACCGAGAAGATGGCGAAATAAAATTTCCGCAGCTCCTGCTTGTCGATCTCGCTGGAAAGGACCGCGAGCTCCGCGGTGTGCTGCGAATGGCGTTCCACGGCCGCGCGGTGCTTCTGCACTTCCGCCAGCAAATGCGGCGCGTTCGGCGGCGCGATCCCCTGGGAAGCGAGATGGCGGCCGATGTTGAGATACGCCGGGTTTTTCTTTTCCTCGACGGTTTCATGATGGCCACGCTCGTTCTTCAGCGCTTCCTGCTGCGCGCGGCTGGTCTCATTCAGGACGCGATCGCGGGCTTCAAATTCTTCGCGAATTTTGGCGATGTTTTTTTCCATCACGGCGAGCGCGGCTTCCTGCTCCGCCAGTTTCTCCCGCGCGGAGCGGCAGGCCTCCGCGCTGCCCATCCGGGCCCGCGTGACCTCGGCGCGTTCCTCAGGCAACCGCACCCGCCGCGCGCTGATCCCCGCCATTTGCGCGTCGAGATCGTCCGGCGGCGGCACCTGCGCCTGCAATTCGGCCAGCTTTTTCAACAGGTCGCGGTCGGCCGCATCGTTCTCCTGCAGCCGGCGCTCGACTCCGGCCAGCTCTCGATCGCAGACGTCGGCGGCCGCCTTGGCTTCATTGCGCCGCTGGAGGACCGGCTTCTTTTCCTCCTCGAGTTTGGTGAGCGCTTCGTTTTGCTCTTTGGCGTTTTGCTCCCGCTGCAGCTCGATCTTGCGGATGCTTTCCTCGATCTGCGCAATCCGGAGCGCGACCTCTTTTTGTTCCTGCTCCAGCTTCTTGAGCGCGACGATCTCGTTGCGCACTTCGGGGAAATTGACGGCCTGGGAGCAGCCTTCCCGGCCGAGATTGATTTCGCTTTTCTGCAGGACGCGCTTCTCGTGCTTCAAGGCCATGCGCGTTTTCTGCCGGCGAATCTTCAGCCCCATCTCCCGGAAGCCTGTTCGAATGAAACTCACGGGATAAGGCTACGCTGTAGAGGCGCTTTTGCAAAGGATTTCGCGGCTGCGCCATCAAATGCCGTGCATTCTGCCAACCGCCCTCGTTCCCAAACTCTGTTTGGGAACGCGCTTGTCTTCGAAACTCTGTTTCGCGGCGCGATGGGAAAACGGAGTTTTCAAGACATTGGCATTGCTTCGATCCTCCCGGATCTCACCGTGCGGCTTCGGCCATCTCGACGCTCTCGCGAGCTCGATTCCCAAACAGAGTTTGGGAACGAGGAAGCCGTTGAGAATGCGAAGGTCATAGACCCGCCCGCTAAAGAGCTACTCTTCCTCCGCGCTCAACTTTGCCAGGACGCTCAGGTCCTCGAGCGTCGTCGTGTCGCCGGTTACGGTTTTTCCGCTGGCCACTTCCTTCAGCAGCCGCCGCATGATCTTTCCGCTGCGCGTCTTCGGCAACGCTTCGGCGAACCGGATCTCGTCCGGCTTGGCGATCGCGCCAATGTGAGTGCCGACATGCTCGCGCAGTTCGGCTTTCAGTGAATTACTCACCACCACTCCGCCTTTCACGGTGACGAACGCGACCACGCTCTGGCCCTTCAGATCATCCGGCCGCCCGATCACGGCAGCTTCGGCAACCTTCGCGTGGCTGACCAGCGCGCTCTCGATTTCCGAGGTCCCGAGCCGATGGCCGGAGACGTTCAGAACGTCGTCAATTCGCCCGACGATCCAGAAATATCCATCCTTGTCCCGCCGCGCGCCGTCTCCGGTCAGGTAGCGGCCCTTGAACTCGCTCCAGTATTGTTTCCGGTAGCGCTCCTTGTCGCCGTAGAGCGTTCGCAGCATCGAGGGCCAGGGCTTCCGGATAATCAGTTTCCCGCCGACATTCGGTCCCACCTCATTTCCTTTTTCATCCACGATCGCCGCGTCGACCCCAAAGAACGGCAGCGTAGCGCTTCCCGGTTTCGTCGGGATTGCCCCCGGCAAGGGCGTGATCATCATCGCGCCCGTCTCCGTCTGCCACCAGGTATCGACGATCGGGCAACGCCCGCCGCCCACCTTTTCCCGATACCACATCCAGGCCTCCGGATTGATCGGTTCGCCCACCGATCCGAGCAGGCGCAACGACGAGAGATCGTGCTTCTTCAGCCATTGGTCGCCCCAGCGAATGAAGGCGCGGATCGCCGTCGGCGCCGTGTAGAGAATGGTGACCCCGTATTCCTCGATGATGCGCCAGAAACGGTCGGGCTCCGGCCAGTTCGGCGCCCCTTCATACATCAGCGTCGTCGCGCCGTTCAGGAGCGGACCGTAAACGACGTAGCTGTGCCCGGTCACCCAGCCGACATCCGCCGTGCACCAGTAAACGTCTTCCTCGCGGACATCGAAGACGTACTTCATCGTCGAATAAATCTGGACGAGATAACCGCCCGTCGTGTGGAGAATTCCCTTCGGTTTTCCGGTCGAGCCGCTGGTGTAGAGAATGTAAAGCGGATGCTCGCTGTCGAGAGGCACCGGCGGGCAATGCGCATCGACATATTCCAATTCCCGATGCCACCAGACATCGCGGCCCTCCTCGATGTGGATGTCGTTCCCGGCGCGCCGGAAAACGATCACGCGTTTCACCGTCGTCCCGCCGCGCAGCGCGTTATCGACGTTCTTCTTTAACGGAACGACCGAGCCGCGCCGGTAACCCCCATCCGCCGTGATCACCGCCGTCGCGCCGCAATCCGCGATCCGGTCGCGAATGCTGTCCGAACTGAACCCGCCGAAGATGACCGAATGAACGGCGCCGATCCGCGTGCAGGCGAGCATGGCGATCGCCGCCTCGGGAATCGTCGGCATGTAGATGATGACGCGATCGCCTTTGCGGATCTTGTTTCGCTTGAGAACATTCGCGAAGCGGCAGACGTCGCGATGGAGTTGCTGGAAGGTGAGCGCCCGCTTGTCGCCCGGCTCGCCTTCCCAAAGAATCGCGACCTTGTTGCGCGTGGCGCCCGTGAGATGGCGGTCGAGGCAATTTTCGGAGAGGTTCAGCCGCCCGCCCACGAACCATTTCGCGAACGGCGCTTTCCATTGGAGAACGCTCTTCCAGCGCTTCTGCCAGGTCAGCTCGCCCGCCTCCCGCGCCCAGAATTTTTCCGGCCGGTTGATCGACTCCCGATACATCCGCCGATACTGCTCGAGACTCTTGATCCGGGCGTTTTTCGCAAACTCCCTGGCCGGTTTGAAAACTCGATTTTCGACGAGATGCGACTCGATGTTTTCGGCCATGGCAAAGGAGAGGCTAGCGATCTCGCCGCTCGGCTCAATGGAAAGTTAGAATCCGCCTTAAGTCGCTGTAGCCGCCCCGCTATGTCGGGGCGTGTCGTTCCGCTGCGTTTCGACCTCTGCGCGGCGACATAGCGCCGCGGCTACAGCTTATTTGGTTTGTCTTCGCCACGCGCGCGCCCAACAATGGAGCCATGAGCGACCACGTTTACAAAAAGATCGAGTTGGTAGGTTCGTCGACGACCAGCATCGAAGAGGCGGTGACGAATGCGTTAAGCCGCGCCCAGAAGACCATCCGGAACATGCGCTGGTTCGAAGTCGTCGAAACCCGCGGGCAGATCGAGGATGGCAAAATCAATCACTGGCAGGTGACCGTGAAGGTCGGCTTTACCCTCGACAAGTAGGGCGCCGCGCTCGCGCTATTCTTCCTCGCCCTGGACGGCCTGGTAGATCTTGGTCGCACCGTAAGCCAGGATGGCCGGCTTGAACGCGATCAGGGCGAGGCGCATGAACCCGCCGACAATGCGGCAGATCGGCAGCCGGTTAAGAATGAAGCCGGCCGCGAGCGCGTAGGCGATCGAGCGTCCTGGGTTTTCGCGCACGTATTCTTCCGTCTGCTCGAGGACCTGTTCCAATTGATCTTTCGTGTAGCGCAGCCCGCGCTCGGTGACATCCCCCGAGGTTCCTGAAAACTGTTCATCCATGGTACTTAACTATCGAATCCCGCCGCGTTGTCGCGTGTTTCGAAATGCGCGGAGGCTGCTGATTGGTGGATCGAGCGCTCCGATCGCTCGATGCTAGGAATAATGCCGGCGCAGCCGGACAATAATTGCCATCGCGCGGCAGGAGCAGCACGATCACACGCTTACCTCAACGTCAGCCACACCGTCGCTGCTCCCACCTTCGGCGGAAAATCGGGCAGGGGAGGTTCCTGGTGGAATTCGCCCGCCCGGCGCGTCGCCTTCAGGCAAAAGCGGCCCATGACTTCGAGCGCGCGCTCGCGCAGGGTCGAGCAATTCGTCGAAAGTAAAATCCGGGCGTTGCGCTCGGCTACTTCCAGCGCCGCCAGGAGCAGCGCCTCAAAATCCTGTTCCACCTGAAACGCCCTTCCTCGGTGCGACCGCGAGAACGTCGGCGGATCGAGAATAATCACGTCGAACTTTTCGCCTTTCCGCGCCAGCCGCGGCAGGACCGACATGAACATCATCCGCGATGAAGCGATGGTCGGTCGTCGAGACTGAATTCAGGGCAAAATTTTCCCGGCCGCGGGCCAGCGATTTCTTGGAGAGATCGACGCTCACGGTCTTCGCCCCGACCGTCGCGGCCGCCACCGAAAAGGAGCAGGTGTAGGCAAAACAGTTCAGCAACGTCCGTGGAGCGACATCGCGCACGATAGCGGCGATTCTCCCTTTGATCGATAAAGAGCCCGACCGAATATCCCGCGCCGAAATCGATCGCGTAACGCAAGGTGCGTTCGAGCGCCGTGCTTTGCAGGTTCGTGTCCGGATCGCCCAGGATCATGAACGGCGTCTGGCGGTCCGCATTTTGTTTCGGCAGAAATCGCGCGAACACGCGCCGGAATTTGAAATCGACATTGAGCGCCCAGAGGACAGAGCTCCGTCTTCAGTCGCTCGAGCGCCGCGTCGGTCTTGTGCGAGATGAGGACATCGACGCCGAAGCGCTCCACCCATCCATCCGGGCAGGTGCAAAGGCGCAACGCGTCAGTCTGCTGCGCGATGAACTCCCGGTGCAGTTCCGGGTCGATCCATTCCGACATTTTCACGGTGAAGGGAGCGGCTGTCATACCTGATTCGCTTGTGGGGGCGCTTCTGCGTCCGTCTCTTGCCCGTCAGGCCCGGGAGGTTACAATGCCTCGCGCTTAGCCCTTGGATCGCCCAAATCATGCAACAGGTCACCGTCCGCGTCCCGGCGAGCACATCCAATCTTGGCCCGGGGTTCGACTGCCTTGGCGTGGCCCTGCGTATCTATAATGAGGTCACCGTTTCCCGCGGGCGCGAGGGCCGATCCCGGCATCGATGGCCAGTTCTGCGGCGAAGGCATTTTTCGAACGCGCCGAAGCAGCGGCCGTTTTCCTTCGCCTGCTCGATTGCCGGCGACATTCCGCAATCCCGCGGGCTCGGCAGCAGCGCGGCCGTGCGCCTCGGCGTTCTGCATGCGATTGAACGAACTCGCGGATCGCCCGCTGCCAACGCCGCGAGATCTTCGAAGTTTGCGCCCAGTCTGGAAGGCCATCCGGACAACGCCGCTCCGGCCTGTTATGGCGGATTCAACGTTGTCCGCGGCTCTCGAGCGCCAGATGTTCACCGTCTCCGCGCAATTGCACTTCGTCCTTCTCGTCCCCGATTTCGAAATCGCCACAGCCGAAGCTCGCCGACTCCTTCCGTCCCGCATCGATCGCCTTCACGCCGTGGAGAATTCCCGAAACGCCTGCGCCATCACCGCCGCCTTCGCCTCCCGCGAATATCAAACCTTGCGCGGCGCCTTCGCCGATCATCTCCATCAGCCTTTCCGCAAGAAACTCATCCCGTTTCTCGATAAAGTAATCGCCGCCGCCGAATCCGCCGGCGCGCTCGGCGCCTTCCTGAGCGGCTCCGGCTCCACCATCTGCGCCGTCACCCTTCGCGCGCCCGAGAAAATCTCCCGCGCCATGCTGGCCGCCGCCGCCTCTCCTGGCGCCCGCACCGTTATCACCAGCCGCCGACAACCGCGGCGCGCGCGTTCTCCAAACTCGAAATTCGAAATTCGAAATTCGAAATTACTCAGATGGGTCAGCGCGCTGAAAATCTCGAGCAATTCGCCATCGACGTTATCCTCGAGCGTCGGCATGGCGTCCGCGCGGCGTTGCTGCGCGCCGTTGCTCCACGCGCTCTCCTTCATCTACGAGCGGCTCGTGCAACTGCGCCTTTTTCTTTACCGGCACCGCATCCTGCGCGAGCACACCCTCGGCTGCCTCGTCATCAGCATCGGCAATCTCACCGTCGGCGGCACCGGTAAGACGCCCATCGTGGAAAAATTTGCGCGGGCCTTGCGCGCGGGCGGACGGCGGGTCGCCATTCTCAGCCGCGGTTACAAGAGCGTGCCCCGGCGCTCGCCGAGAAAATGGTGGCACCTGTTCGGACGGAAAGAACCCCTCCCGCCCCGCATTGTCTCGGATGGGAAAACGCTTCTGCTCGATTCACTCACCGCCGGGCGACGAGCCCTACATGCTCGCGAACAATCTCAAGGACGTGATTGTTCTCGTCGATAAAGACCGCGTAAAGAGCGGCCTCTTTGCCATCAAGGAACTCGGCGCCGACACGCTCCTGCTCGATGACGGCCTGCAATATCTCCACCTCAAGCACCGCCTCGACATCGTCCTGATCGATCGCCAGGCGCCTTTCGGGAACGAGTATCTGCTTCCGCGCGGAACGCTCCGCGAGCCGCCGCGAAATCTGCGCCGGGCCAGTTACATCTTCATCACCAAGAGCACCGGCGAGCCGAACGACGAGTTGATCAAGCGGATCCGCCGCTACAATCGCACCGCCGAAATCATCGAGTGCGCCCACAGGCCGCTTCATCTCCAGAATGTCCTGACCGGGGAACAGGTTCCGCTCGAACGTCTGCGCGACACCTATATCGGCTCGATCTGCGGCATCGCCGCGCCGGAAAGTTTCGAAGAAGGCCTGCGGAAACTCGGCGCCCGGATCGAGCTCTCCAAGCGTTACACCGATCATCACCGCTACACCGAGGCGGAGTTGAACAGCTTCATCAATCGCTGCGTCCGTCGCGATCTCGAAATGATCGTGACCACCGAGAAGGACGCCGTCCGTTTCCCGCGCCTCGCGAAAACGGATGTCCCGATTTATTTCCTCCGCGTCGAGATCGAGATCCTGAGCGGACACGAAAGCTGGGGAGCATTGCGTCGCCCGCATCTGCAAGCCGCAGCCGTTGCTTTCGCCCGAGCGGTTCTTTGCCTGAAGCTGTCAGCGGCGGTCTATGACCGCCGAAGGGTCGTTATTCAAGGCGTCCGGCGGTCATAGACCGCCGCTACAGGGCGCGCCCGCACGCGCTTAAACCTTGTTTGCGATGTAACGTGCGCCGCCTTACAACAGCACCATGGAAACATCCGTCGAAAAATTGGTCGCGCTAAATTTCTTCGTCTTCGGTCTCTCCCATATTTTTGCGCCGCGGGCCTGGGTCGAATTCTTCATCATGCTCCGCGAGAAAGAAGGAGGTCGGCAGCCTGATCAATGGGTTCGTCCATTTCCCTCTGGGCGCGTTCATCGTCACCTTCCACAACGTCTGGCATGGAATTCCGATGATCGTGACGATCATGGGCTGGGGCCTGGTCATCAAAAGCACCCTCTACTTCGTTTATCCGCGACACGGAGTCCGAATGCTCGGCACAGTTTCCCTGGACCGGACCTGGCACTTCGTCGTGGCCGGCGCGTTCAGCGTCGTGCTCTCCGGCGTGATTTTTTATCCGCTGCTGTAATCTGGAGACGGCACGCCCTCGTGCCGTTGGGGAGAAACATCGCGTCCTCTCTCCGGCACGAGCGGTCGTAAGCCGCCGCTCCATGAAAAACGAACGCGCGCAGACTGCCGCGAACCGATAGATTGAAAACGTATGAGCGAAAAAGCACAACTGATCGTCGAGGGCAAAAAGCTCGCGGTCTCGAATCTCAACAAGGTGCTTTACCCGAAGGCCGGCTTCACCAAGGGCCAGATGATCGATTACTACATCCGCATCGCGCCGGTCCTGCTTCCGCATTTGAAAGACCGCCCGCTCACCATGAAGCGTTACCCGAACGGCGTGGATCAGCCGTTCTTCTACGAGAAGAATTGCCCGGTCCACCGGCCGAACTGGGTGAAAACCGCCAAAGTCTGGAGCGAAGGCAACCAGCGCGACATGCATTATTGCCTCGCCCAGGATCTGCCGACGCTCGTCTGGGCGGCGAATCTGGCCGACATCGAATTGCACACCTCGCTCGCGCGCAAAAAGGATGTCGCGCGGCCCACCATGATGGTCTTCGACCTCGATCCCGGCGCGCCGGCCGACATCGTGCAGTGTTGTCAGGTCGGGATTTGGCTGCGCGATTTGCTGGCCGAGATGAAACTGAAGAGCTGGGCGAAAACTTCCGGGTCGAAAGGATTGCAGATTTACGTCCCGCTCAATACGCCGGTCACTTTCGATGAAACGAAAGCGTTATCGCGTGCGCTCGCCGAACATCTGGAGCGCGAACATCCGAAGCTCGTCGTCTCGAAAATGGCGAAAGCGCTGCGGACCGGAAAAATCTTCGTCGATTGGAGCCAGAACGACGAGCACAAGACGACCATCAACGTTTACTCGTTGCGGGCGAAAGAGCAGCCTACCGTTTCGACCCCGGTGACCTGGGAGGAAGTCGAAGACGACTCTGAAGAAAAAGAAGGCGCAGCTTCTGGTTTTCCCGTCCGACGCGTCCTGCAACGCGTCGAGAAAATGGGCGACCTGTTTGAGCCGGTGCAAACGCTCAAACAAAAGATGCCGAAGAAGTGGGACCTGTAGCGGCGGTCTATGTCCGCCGGAATCTTGTTTTGTATGGCGTCTCGCTGTCAGGCGGTCGTACGACCGGCTGGCGTTTCACAGAAACGCCCTACAAATATGATTGAGCTGCTCGCGCTCGGCTCGGCGGTCCTGTATGGCTCCGCGGATTTCTTCGGCGGCCTCACCGCGCGGCGCGCGAACACCATCGCCACCGTGTTTGTGTCGCAGGCCGTCGGGCTCGTTCTGCTCTTGCTGGTCCTTCCCTTCCTGCCCGCGGCATCGGTTTCGTCGCGCGACTGGATCTGGGGATTTGTCGCCGGGTTGAGCGGCGGAATTGGCGTTGCGCTCCTGTATCGGGCTCTGGCGGTGGGCTCGATGGCGGTGGTCGCTCCGACAACAGCGGTCATCGCAGCGATGATTCCGGTGCTGTTCGGCTTCGCGTTGGGCGAACGCCTGCGGCTGCTGACGTGGAGCGGGGTCGGCCCTGGCGCTCGTCGCCATCGCGTTTGGTCAGCCGCCCGGCTTCCGAGGACGATTCAAAGACCGGGCACGGAAAACGCGTGCGTTGCCGCCCGGTTTCGGCCTCGCCCTGCTCTCAGGTGTCGCCGTCGGCATTTTCTTTCTCTCGCTCGCGCGCACGACCACGGCCGCGGGAATGTGGCCGCTGGTGGCTGCGCGAATCGCCACGCTCGTTTTGTTTGGCTCGATTGCTTTCTTCACCGGTCGAACTCTCTTGATGAGCCGCGCAGCCGCGGTCACCGCAGTCACTGGCGGCGCGCTCGATATGGCGGCGAACGCCTTATATATGACCGCCGCCCGGATCGGCCCGCTCAGCATTGTCGTTACGCTGGCCTCGCTTTATCCCGCGAGCACGGTGCTCCTCGCGCGCGTGGTCCTCGGCGAACGCCTGAGCGCGGTGCAGATCGGTCGGCATCGTCTGCGCGCTCGGCGCTGTCCTCATCATTGTCGGGAGCGACTGGATAGAACGCACGAGATGAATCATCGACTAAAGATCGAGAACATCCGCGCCGCCGTCCGCTCGATCGATCCGGTTTTTCTGAATACGCCGCAGTATCACGCCGATTCGTTGTCGCGAATTTTGGGAGCGAAGGATCGTGGTGAAAGTGGAGACCGCGAACCCGATCCGCTCCTTCAAAGGACGTGGCGCGGAATATCTCGCTTCCAGGATTCCGCCCGGAACGAAGCTGATCACCGCGAGCGCCGGGAATTTCGGTCAGGCGATGGCCTACGCGTGCGGCCGGCGCGATATCGCTCTCACGGTGTACGCCAGCGTGAACGCGAACCCGCTCAAGTTGGAGCGGATGCGAGCGCTCGGAGCGACGGTCGTTCTTCATGGCCAGGATTTCGATGCGGCGAAGATCGAGGCGAAACGCGTCGCCGCCGAGAGCGGCGTTCGCCTGGTTGAGGACGGGCGCGATGTGGAAACGGGGGAGGGAGCGGGAACAATCGGATTGGAGCTGGCCGAGTGGAACGAGGAGTTCGACGCCGTGCTGCTTCCGCTGGGGAACGGCGCGCTGGCCTGCGGCGTCGGCCGTTATTTGAAACACGTCCGCCCGCAGATCCGCGTCGTGGCGATTCAATCGGCCGGAGCGCCCGCGATGCTGGAATCGTGGCGGCAAAAGCGCGTGGTGACGTTCGATACGATCTCGACCATTGCTGATGGAATCGGCGTGCGCATTCCGATTCCTGAGTGCGTGCGCGGACATGGAAGGAATCGTCGACGAGGGAATTGTGGTGCAGGACGCCAGCCTCATCGAGGCGATGCGGCTCGCGCACGAACATCTCGGCATTGTGCTCGAACCGTCCGGCGCCGCCGGGCTGGCGGCGATCCTGGAGAATCGAGAAAACTTCGCGGATCAAACCGTTGCCGTCGTGCTCTGCGGCGGAAATCTCACGGCTGAGCAGATGAAGCTCTGGCTGTAACCCTTTGTCATCCCGAGCTTGTCGAGGGATCTCTAACTTTGCCTTTTTCTCGCTCACGCTCGCGAAAACGCAGAGATCCTTCGACTTCGCTGCGCTTCGCTCAGGATGACAAGAATGGGGAGCGCGCTTGCTTACCCGCCTGTCCTGAACTGGTCGTCCTTGTTCTTGAACAGAATGTTGAACGTCGTCAGCGATCCGTAGCAGCGCGTGATGTATTGCTGCATGTCGAACTTGTCCGCATCGCTCAGCTTGTCGCTGGCGTTCACCTTCTGCTCGAGCACCCGAAGATTGTTCCGGATCATGACAATCTTGTGAAAGAACGTTTCGAGCGGCACCTCCTTCGGCTGGAGCGACGCTGTCGGCCGATTGCATGACCAGGGTCCCGCGCTGCCAGCGATTCGCTAATCCTTCCACGACCACATCCTTCTTCTCGAGCCCCAGCGCCTCCACCACCGCATGCGCGGTGTCGCGAATCAGGTTGGTCAGCGGAATCTGCAGCTCGCTCAGCGTCGCGGTCGCCTCGGCGGGCTCGAGGTCGCTCGAGGCTGGCGCCACCGTGCGCGGCGCGTCGTCAAAGGCGATCTCCGCCGTGTGTTCCGTCAACGATCTGACCACGCCCACGCCGTACTGCGGATGACGCACCTTCATTCCAATGTGAAGAGATTCGATATTCATGTCGGTTAATCACCCTGCGAGAGGGTGGCCTGAAGCGCAAATGGTGGATCGAGTCCGGCCGCTCGCAGTCGTCCTCGTCCTTCGTCTGTCTCGTCCTCGTGCTTTTCTTCTTCTGATCGAGGACGAGAACGAGGGACGAGGACGAGGACGAAGCAAGCGTTCGCGCAGTGTTTTTTATTGTCTGGCCGAAAGCCGAACCACATGCTCGCCGCTTTCGAATGTCCGAGATCCCAACAGCCGCGTATCCAGCCGGCTTCCGGCCGCGTCGCGGATTGAACTGGTTCCTCATCGGCCTGCTCTACGCCTCGTATTACATGTGCCGCTACAACTTCCGGTTCGCCACGCCTGGCATGGTCGCGGAGTTCGGCTTCAGCACCTTCCAGATCACCGGCATGCTGAGCGCCTGGTCGATCGCTTACGGAACGGGCCAACTGGTGAACGGTCTCCTCACCGACCGGATCGGCGGCAAGACCGCCATGCTCATCGGCGCGGCCGGCACCATCGTCATCAACCTCATCTTTGGCTTTGCCTCGTTCGCCGGCACGTTCACCACCTTCGCGGCCATCTGGCTGATGAACGGCTACATGCAGTCGTTCGGCGCGCCCGGCATGGTCAAGATGAACGCCGCCTGGTTCGGCCGCACCGAGCGCGGCACGTTCGCCGGCATCTTTGGTTTCATGATCCAGTTGGGGCAGGTCGCCATTAACAATCTCGCGCCGGTTATCCTCGCCGGCTTTACCGTCGGCACCTGGGTGGTGGCGAGGAACGACTGGCACTGGCTCTTCCGCATTCCACCGCTCGTTGTCGCAATCGTCGCGATCCTGCTGGCCATCTTCGTCAAGGAAACGCCGGAGGAAGCCGGTTATCAGGGGGTGATCGAGCCGGAGAGCGCGAACGCCGGCAGCCGCGCCAGCTTGCGCGAATCATTCACCACCATTTGCAGGCATCCATTGATCTGGTTCTACGCGGTGGCTTACGCTTGCACCGGCGCGGTGCGGAACAGCTCCGACCAGTTGATGATTCTCTATTTCCATCAGCAACTGAAACTCGACCTCGCTGCAAAGCCCGCGGCCGTCTTGTGGACGGTGAATCTGATGCCGCTGGTCGCGGTTCTCGGGTCGTTGAGCGCCGGGGTAATCTCCGACAGAGTTTTGCAAAGGCCGCCGTTCGCCTGTCGCGATGACTCTCTACTTCATCGAGTGCGCGGTCATCGTGACGGCGGCGATCGTTATCGCCGCCGGCGTCGTGGGCCCGACGCCGACCGGAATTTTCATCGGCTGCCTCTTTCTCGTTCTCGTCGCGCTCACGGCCAACTCGACGCACGCCATCGTCGGGACTGCCGCTCCGATGGACATTGGCGGCCGGAAAATGGCCGGCTTCGCCTGCGGTGTGGTGGATTCCTTCCAGTACTACGGCACCGCCATCGCTCTGCCGCTGACCGGCTGGTTGATCGATCGTTACGGCTGGGGCGTTTGGTATCCGGTCATGGCGGGCTTTGGGGCGATTGGGGGTTTCGCCATGCTCATGGTGATGCGTAAGCAGCGCCTGCTGCATTCGCGCGGCGACGCCCGCGCCGTTGCTCGCTAGCGCGCAAAAATTGCGAGTTCATCGCAACCACACTCTCGGTAGGGCGAGACTCTGTCGAGCCGCTGACTTGCCTGGCCAATTCGCTCGGCTCGACTGAGTCTCGCCCTACCAAAGCCGCTGACTTGCCTGGCCAGCTCGGTCGGCTCGACTGAGTCTCGCCCTACCAAAGCCGCCATTATTGGAACAATTCCATCTGCGGCGTGATGCGGCGGAACGCCGCCGTCGAAAGCTCCGGGCGGTCACCGATTCCGAAACGGCGGCAGCTCACTTCGAACATCGACCGGATTTGCTCCGCGAAAACTCCTTCGCCTTTGGTTCGGAATCCCCAGCGCGCATCATTGATCTTCCCATTTCGAATGTGCCGGAGGCGCGAGAGGACCTTCTCTTTCTTGTCGGGGAAATGCTCATCGAGCCAATGCTCGAAAAGCGGCGCGATCGCCCAGGGCAGACGAACGATCGTGTAACCGGCGAATTGCGCGCCCGCTTTCGCGCAGGCCTCAACGATCCGCGGCACTTCATGGTCGGTCAGGCCGGGAATAATCGGCGCCACCATCACGCCGACCGGGATTCCCGCGTCGCTAAGCATCTTGATCGCTTCCAGGCGCGCGTTCGGCGAAGAAGTGCGCGGCTCAAGAACGCGCTGCAGCTCCGGGTCGAGCGAAGTCACCGAGACATTCACGGCGGAAGCATGGAACCGCGCCAGCTCGCCGAGCAGGTCGATGTCGCGCGTCACCAGCCGATTCTTGGTAATGATCGCCAGCGGATTCCGAAACTTCGCCAGCACCTCGAGGCAACCGCGCGTGATCCGCAGTTTTCGCTCGACCGGCTGATACGGATCGGTCACCCCGCTCATGACCAGCACCTGCGGCTTCCATTTCGGCGAGGACAATTCCGCTTCCAGCAGCTTCGCCGCATTGGCTTTCACCATGATCTTGCTCTCGAAATCGAGCCCGGCCGACATGCCGAGATACTCGTGCGTCGGCCGCGCGAAGCAGTAGATGCAGCCATGCTCGCAGCCGCGATACGGATTCACGCTCGTCTCGAAACCGACATCCGGGCTGTCGTTCCGCGCGATGATCGTTTTCGTCCCGTCGCGATAGAATTGCGTCTCGCGCCGCGGCTTTTGTTCCTCCTCGTCGGTCGGATCGATCTGGACGACGTCAGCGTCACCCAGATCGACGTGGAGCTTTTCGAACCGGTTCGCCGGGTTCCAGGAAGCGCTCCGTCCATGGATGGCCGGAGAGGGTGGCGGCGCCTCCTCCACGATCGGCACAAACTTCTTTTTCGCTTTGGATTTAAGCTTCGCCACTGCTCAAGTTCACATGAACATATAACCATGTCGAGGTGACTTTTGGGATTTGGAACTTGGGGTTTGGGATTTCTGCTCGCTACGACGAGCAGCGATCCACCTTGCTCGCGGCGAGGGCGATGGCAGAATCTCGCGACGTCCAAACGGAGGGGTGGTCGAGTGGTTGATGGCTCCGGTCTTGAAAACCGGCAGGGCGCAAGCCCTCGTGGGTTCGAATCCCACCCCCTCCGCCAGCTCTTACGCTCGAGCACATCGTTGATGCGTTTGGTTCGCCGTGTCCGAGCCAGGAGATTCGAACGCAGTTCGACTGGTGGGGCGCGTTACGCGCGAGGGTTCCGGTCGATCGCCATTTCGATAACTGCGCCTTTCGGGTCTCGAATAAACTGGATCGTCGCGGCCACCCGCCTTTTCTCCTGCGCCGCGCCTGGTCTAGCGCGAAACAGAACTGCATTCATAACTAACGTAGGATGTTTCTTCATGCTGCGACTTTGACGGAAATCGCGTCGCGAGTAGACGGGTAAAGAAAATGCGAAGATTGTAAAACCGCGACCAGCGCCTCCCTCGTTGTCATCCCGAGCTTGTCGAGGGATCTCATTCTTTGCCTTTCTCGCTGACGCTCGCGGAAGCTAGAGGTCCTTCGACTCCGCTTCGCTCCGCTCAGGATGACAAACAAAAAATGTGTTGCTGCTAGTGAATCTCGGATTGTCGCGTGATTCGACGCGCGACGAAGTGAGCGGTAAGCGACGCCGAGCAAGGCCCCGGCAACGACATCCGAGAGATGATGCGCGCCGACATACATGCGCGAGAACGCGATCAGCAGCGGGAAGGCAAAGCAATCCCGACGCCAATCCGCCAGGAGGCGAAGGCGAGCGTCGCGAAGAACGCGGTCGATGACGCGGTGTGGCCGGACGGGAAGGAGTTGTAACGCGGGCTGAGTCTCGGCCCGCTCCACCGGATTTCGCTTTCTACGTTGGGCCGTGCCCGGCCGGCGGTAATCTTCACGACCCGGGTCGTCACGCCGGCGAGAGCGCAGGCCACGATCATTGCCGCAAAAATCCGCGTCCAGTCTCTTGCTTCCGCGCCAATAGGCGATGCCGAGCAAGAGCAGTCCGAGCGCGATATGGCTGGGCCAATCCCCGTACCGGCTCACCTTCTCCATGAACTTCCTCACGCCCGAGATTTGGTTTTGCGCCATCCACACCTGGGCGCTCGCATCGAGATAAAAGCTGGCCAGCAAGAACAGGACGCTCCCCGCGGAGATGAGGAACCACCAGCGCGCGGCCGTATTCGCCCGAATTTCCCGTTTGTATTTCACCCGTCCCTATCTTTGAGTCTCCGCTCTGCCACTCGCAATGCGCAATTTCGCTCTGGTCTTCATCGGCAGCCTGCTTCTGCATGTCGCCGGGACCTGGAACATCCCGCTCGTCGACCGGGACGAGCCGCGCTTTGCCGAGGCCGCGCGCGAGATGCGGGAGCGCGGCGACTGGGTCATCCCTTACTTCAACGACAAGTACCGCTTCGATAAGCCGCCGCTCATCTACTGGACGATGATCGCCAGTTACCGCGCCTTCGGCGAAAACGAGTTCGCGGCGCGGTTGCCGTCGGCCGTGGCGGCGGCGTTGACGGCGGTCCTGCTTTTCGCCTGGGGGCGCCGGGTTGGGGGCGAGCGCACCGGCTGGTGGGCGGCGATCATCTTCAGCCTCTGTCTGCAAACCTTTGTCCACGCCAAGGCCGCCGTGGCCGACATGTGGCTGGTCTTCTTTGTGACCGCCGCGTCCTGGGCGGCGTTTGAAATGCTTCGGGATGCGTTGGGCCAGGCTCCCCGGCACGAGGGCGTGCCGGCTCCAGTGAGAGAAACCACGGATTTGGAGACGGCACGCCCCCGTGCCGTTGGGGATGACCACCGCCATCTCAAATATTGGCGCCTCGCTTTCTACATCGCTCTCGGCCTCGGCTTCCTCGCCAAAGGCCCGCTCGCCTGGCTTCCGCTCCTCACCGTCCTGAGCACCAAGCTTTTTCTCCGCGGCCCATCGCTCACGCGACGCTTCTGGTTTGCCACGGGAATGCTGGGCGCGCTCGTGATCGTCTGCGCCTGGGCCATCCCCGCGCTGATCCGCACGAACGGCGAATACTTCAACGTCGGCATCGGCCGCCACGTGGTCGAGCGCAGCTTCAATGTCATGGAAGGCCACGGCGCCAACTCGTGGAACACCTATCTCGCCGCGATGCCCTTCTATTTCCTCACGGTCTTCATCAGCTTTTTCCCGTGGTCGATCAAGCTGCCTGCCTTGACGAAACATCTCTGGCGCGAGCGCGACGCCATCGACAAGTATCTCATCTCCGGGATTCTCATCGTCTTCATCATCATGAGCCTGGTGAAAACGAAATTGCCGCACTACACGCTGCCGGCGTTTCCGTTGCTCTCGCTCCTGATGGCGCGTCATCTTTTCCATTTGCGCGGCTCGCCCCGCTTCGCTCCGCGCACGGCGGCGATCGCCTGCGCCGTTTCGCTCGGCGCCGCCTTTATTCTTTTCCCGCTCATCGCGCCGACTTTTCCCTCGGCGCAGCTCTACAAAATGGCGCGCAACGATCTCCGGCCGGAGATGGATTTCGCCAATGTCGATTACGCCGAGCCGAGCGTGATCTGGTATTTTCGCACCCGCGTCCGGGGATTTTTTCGCGGGCTCAGTCCTGATCAGGTTGAGAAATTCATGAACTTCCCGGGCCCGCGCTTCGTCATCATCCCCACACCGCTGGCGCAGGCCTTGTCGGCTAAAATTCCTCCGACCTGGAAAACCTATCGCGCGAAAGGTTTCACCATCGTGAAAGGGCGGCCGACCGATCTGACGCTGATCTTGAAACAATCCGATTGAAGCGCGTTGCGAGACAGGCTGGAATCGGCAGAATCCGAATCCGAGGACCCAAATCTCAAGAATCCCAACTTCCAATATTCAAAAGGAGTCGCACCTGTGCCTCTTGTTTTGAAACTTGAGCTTTCGGAATTGTTCGGATTTGGATTTGACCTTGGGATTTCCAGCATCGCTGGCGATTTGGTTCTTGGGATTTCCAGCGGCGCTGGCTAGGGATTGCGGCGGATGATAACGTTTCTCGACGGCAAGCTCACATCGGCTTTGCCCACCCAGGCGATCGTGAATGTCGGCGGCGTCGGCTACGAAGTTTTCATCCCGCTTTCCAGCTACGATAAACTTCCCGCCGCCGGTCAGCCGGTGCAGATCCTGACGCATCTCCACGTCCGCGAAGACGCGCACATTCTTTACGGCTTCATGACCTCCGCGGAGCGCGACCTCTTTCGCCTCCTCGTCAACAACGTCAGCGGCATCGGTCCGAAGCTCGCCCTCGCGGTCCTGAGCGGAATGAGCGTGAGCCATTTCAAGAGCGCCGTCGTCAACGCCGACATCGCTTCACTCTCGAAGATCAGCGGTCTCGGAAAGAAAACGGCCGAGCGCATCGTCCTCGAGCTGAAAGACAAGCTCGGCGTCGTCGCCGCGTGGGAAGCCGCCAGCGCCGAACACGCCCCGACGCCCGAGCAAAGCCAGGCCAACGAAGCCGTGCTCGCGCTGATCGCGCTCGGCTACAAGCAAGTCGATGCGCACAAGACCGTGCGCGAGCTGCAGGAGCGGGAAGGGGAGGTAAAGACGGCGGAGGAACTGGTGAAGATGGCGCTGAAGAAGATGGCGGCGGGAAGATGAGCCGCCTTCGAAGCGTTCAACAGAGCTTCCAAGTCGTTGAAGAGGTACAGCATTATCCACGGCTGAACACTGGCGCTGCTGATTCCTTGGACGTTGACTTAACGCTTCAGACGCTTCATCGCTTCTAACGCCGCCATGCGATCTCGCCACTCGATCCGCGCCGCCTTCCCCGCGGAGGGCCTCTTCGCCGAAAAGGATTTCCTTCTCTCGCCCGATCCTTTTCCGGTCGATGACAAATTCGCGAAGGAGCTCGAGCAGCTCGGCCATCGCCTTTTCGTTTTTCAGCGCGCGTGCAACGAGCTTTACCAGCGCAGCGTCAAAGGCAAACAACCGGCCTGGATCGCGCAGTATCTCGATGCCGGAAAACCCGCGGAGCTGGTCGAGTTCTCGCGCCAAAACAATTTCGAGACGACGTTCCGCTCGTCATCCGGCCCGATCTGATCCTGACCGAGAACGGATACACCATCGCCGAGATCGATTCGGTCCCGGGCGGAATCGGCCTGACCGGCTGGCTGAACCAAACCTACGCGGCACTCGGCCACGACGTCCTCGGCGGCGCGACGGAATGCTCGAAGGCTTTCGCAGTTTGTTGCCGGAGGGCGGCGACATCGTCATCTCCGAAGAAGCCTCCACTTACCGGCCGGAGATGAACTGGATCGCCGCGCAGCTTAACGCTCGCACCTCACCTCTCAACCTCCTTCCTGGCGCGTCGCCGACGCGGAAACCTACGAGCCGGTCGCGGGCCGGAATGTTTACCGCTTCTTCGAGCTGTTCGATCTGCCGAACCTTCCGCGCATCTCCGCGCTCTTGGATGCGGTCCGCGATGGCGCGGTGCGGATCACTCCTCCGATCAAGCCGTTTCTCGAGGAGAAAATGTGGTTCGCGCTTTTCTGGATGCAGCCGCTCCGCGAATTCTGGCGGCGCGAGCTGGGCGAGAAATATTTCCTGAAATTGCAGGAGGTGATTCCCTATAGCTGGCCGCTCGATCCGACCCCGCTTCCGCAACACGCCGTGCATTCCGCGCCTGGAAATCCACGATTGGCGCGAGGCCGGCAAGCTCAGCCAGAAAGAGCGCGAGCTCCTTATTAAGGTGAGCGGCTTTTCGCCGCTGGGGTGGGGGAGCCGCGGCATCGTCGTCGGCTCGGACGTTCCGCAGATCGAATGGGAGCGCGCGATCGAACAGGCGCTGGCAACTTTCCAGACAACGCCGCGCATCATGCAGCGCTTTCACAAGGCGCGCCTGATCGATCATCGCTATTGGGAGAACGAGACGGGAGAAGTGAAAACGATGCGCGGACGCGTCCGCCTTTGCCCGTATTACTTCATCGAAAACGGAAAGGCGAAACTGAGCGGCGCGCTCGCCACGATCGTTCCGGCCGACAAAAAGTTGCTCCACGGGATGCGCGATGCCATTCTCGCGCCAGCCGGCTTCGTCGCTAACGCATGAAAAAAACGCGCCTCGTCTTCGCGCTTCTCTTTTCGTTCTCGGGCCGCTCTTCGCGGCTGCAGGAGAAGCCACACCGGTTTTCGGGTCATTGAAAAAAAGACGGAGGACGGAGTGATTCTGATGATGAAGAGCGATTACTGCTCGGAGTTCACGGTCACGTTGGAGGCCGACCTGCAAAACATGACCTCCTCTCGACGGGTGCCGTTCACCGCGGATGCGGCGGGCCGCACCTCTTTTGAGCTCGCGCGCTTCAAGGTGACCGACGAAACGAAGCCGTGGCGATACAGCTATCGTTACTACTGGGAGTACGGAGGCCGCCGCGATTCGACTACCAACGATGCCGATTATGCGATGCCGTTCCGCGCCGGGGCGCTACGTTGTCATGCAAGGGCCACGCGGAAGTTACAGTCACTTCAAGGGCTCGGGCAGCGAGCACGCGATCGATTGGGCGGTGCCGGAGGGCACGACCATTCTCGCCGCTCGCGAAGGCCGCGTTGTCGGGGTCAGAGATGATTCCACTTTCAGCGGGAGAGATCCGAAGTTTAAGCCGCTGGCGAACTACGTCATCATCAAACACGCGGACGGGACTTTTGCCGACTACCACCATCTCAAACCGGGCGGCGCCCTGGTGAAACTCGGGAGCCGAGGTCAAAGTGGGCCAGCCCATCGGCCTCTCGGGCAACACCGGGATACTCGACCAAACCGCATCTCCACTTCGCCGTCTTTCAAGCGATCGATGGAAAGAAAGTGCTCAGCCTTCCCTTTCGCCTGAAGACCGATCGCGGCGTCTTTACCGAATTCATGCCGCGGAGCAGGACGTATTAGAATAGGTCGTATAAGTCTATAGAGACCTGTTTAGATGCCGATCTCGAGCTCCGGCACATAAGAGCCATCCACGAAAAGCGGCTCCCGCCTCCCCGCGGAATCCACCAGCGCCATCTGCCTGATCTGGATCGGTGATTCCCGCGCGTAAACAAAATCTTCATGCCAGACATGGCGCGGATCGTTAAACGCCTCCGGCCCGGTGGCGCCGCCCAAATGTTCGCTCCGCCCGAGCGCGATGTGTGGCCCGGCCTTTTCATCTTCGAGGACATTCCCCCAGACGCGCGCCATCGGATTACATCCCAGCCCAGCTCGGCCACGTTGCGCGGCCCGGATCCAGGAAGAGAAAATCCCGGAGAGCTTCGCGCGCTGGGCGTGTCGCCGATCACTTCCTCCACTCGATTCGCGTTCACGCGCAGGCGAACGATTTCGTTCTCATACCAAACCGGAAGCACGCCACCCGTCCGGCTCGGGACGCCTCGCTCGCCTTCGTAAGCGGCGGTGAATGCTTCGCCGCTCGGCAGATTGATCAGGCGCGGGTCTGGCGCGTCGCGATGCAGATAACCGTCGTCCACTTCGGGAACGCGAAACCGGAAATCGAAAACAAAGTGGTCGCCGGTCGAGAATTCGATTTCGGCGGAATCCGCTCCAGCGAGCCGCGCGCGCAGCCGCTCACAGGAACGCGCCACCTGCCGGTAATCCGCCGCGAGCGCGGTCGACTCCATTCTCGGCCGCGACCTTTGGCATCGACGCCGCGCGCAGCTGAGGGAATCGCTTCGTCCATCCGATCAACGGAGCCGACGCCGAGAACTCGGTCAGCGCGAGCAGGAGCGTCGTGCGCGCGCCAATCTCTTCGAGCGCGACGGAAACGCCATTCTGACTCCCGCGCTCCGGCAGTTGTCCGTTGTTCGTCCCGGTCGCCTCGAAGCTGACCAGAGGCAAAACATCGAACTGACGCTCCGCGCCGAATTCCGACAGCGCGGCATGCCATCGCTCCGCCATCGCGCGGCGCTCCCGCCAGGCTTCGTTGTCCTGGATTGCTCCGTGCGGCAGGTCGACGAACACCGCCGCCGTCTCGCCAGCCTGCGGATCAAAAACGTCGATGAAAAGCTTCCGGAGATTCATGATCTGTCAGAGTCGACAAGTAGATTGCGCGCGTCCGTCGCGCGAAGCCAATTCACCGCGCCGAACGGCGCTTCATCTAGCGATAACGCGCAACTAATAGCGCAATAACCGCCACCGCTCCGCACAGCCTACCAGATATTCACCCGCTGGTCCGGCGGCCGGATCATTGGGCTGGCTGGCCGGAATGTTAAACGCCTTGGCGAACTCCTCCATGTTCGAGACCGGTCCGATGGTGCGGAAGCGGCCGGGCGAATGTGGATCCGTTTTCAGCCGCAGCTTCAGGTCTTCGTCGCGCTGATTGTTTCGCCAGATCTGCGCCCAACCCAGGAAGAAACGCTGGTCCGGCGTAAGCCCATCGATCTTCTGCTGCGCCGCCTGCGGGTTTTTCGCCAGCGCCTTTTGCAGCGCGGTGTAGGCGAGCTTCAACCCGCCGATGTCGGCAATGTTTTCGCCCTGGGTCAGCTCGCCATTGATCTTCTCTCCCTGGCAGCGGCTCGTAGGCGGCGTATTGCGCCACGATCGCTTTCGAGCGGTCCGTGTAAGCTTTCGCCGGATTCCGCCGACCACCAATCGCGCAGGTTGCCGACCGCGTCGAACTGGCGGCCCTGGTCGTCGAAGCCATGGGAAATTTCGTGCGCGATGACCGCGCCCATGCCGCCGTAGTTCACCGCGTCATCCGCCTTCATGTCGAAGAACGGCGGTTGCATGATCCCGGCCGGGAACACGATCTCGTTCATGTTCGGGTTGTAGTAGGCATTCACCGTTGGCGTCGAGAGGCCCCACTCGGCTCCGATCGACCGGCTTGCCGATCTTCTTCAACTGCCGTTCCGATTCGAAAATCGTGCGCTCGCATCACGTTTTGCGGCGTACGACTCGCGGTCGATCTTGAGCTGCGAATAATCGCGCCACTTATCCGGGTAGCCGATTTTCACGGTGAAAGCGGCCAGCTTCTTCAACGCTTCCTGCTTGGTCGGCTCATCCATCCACTCGAGCGATTTGATCCGGTCGGAGACGGCTTCCTTGACGTCGTTCACCATCTCGAGCGCGCGCGCCTTGGCTTCCGGCGGAAAATGCTCCGCGACATAAAGCTTGCCGAGGCTCTCGCCCAGAGCGCCGTCGATCTGCGCGATCACCCGTTTCCAGCGCGGCTTGATCTGCTTCGTTCCGCGCAGCACGGCTTCGTAGAACCGGAAGTTCTCGTTCACGAAATCACTCGAGAGGGTGGGCGCCGTGTCGTGAATGACGTGCCAGCGCAGATACGCTTTCCAATCATCGAGCGGCGCGCTCTTGAAAAGCTCGCCCGCCGCCTTGAAGAAATCGGGCTGGCCGACATTGATGTCGCCGGGCTCGGCCAATTTGATCTCCTTAAAGTAATCAGCCCAGCTGAAATCCGGCATCAGCGCCTGGAGCTCGGCCTGCTTCATCTTGTTATAATTCTTCTGCGGATCGCGCAGCTCCGTGCGGATGCGCGACGCCTTGGCGAGAGAAGTCTCCAGCGCCATGATCTTCTTCGCCTTCTCGGCGGCCTGCGGTGCCGGGTCACCCGCCAGCGTCAGCATTTTCGTCACGTGCTCGACGTATTGGTCGCGGATCTTTTTGGAGGGCTCGTCCTCGTTCGTGTAATAATCGCGGTCCGGCAGCCCGAGCCCGCCCTGATAAGCCTGCGAGATGACCATCGTGCTGTTCTTGTCGTCCTGGCCGGCGCCAAAGAGGAAGAAAGCCTTCGAGCCCATGCATGTGCATGTGCGCGATCTGCTTCAGCACGTCCTTCGGCGCTCTTCATCGCGTCGATGCGCTTGAATTCCTCCTCGAGCGGCTTCGCTTTCGCGGCTTCGATGGCGGCTTCATTCATCCCGCTCGCGTAGAAATCGCCCACCTTTTGCAGGTCGGCCGACGGCGGCCTTCTCGGCTTTCGATTTCTTGGCGTCCTTCGGAGCGAGCGGCGGCCGCCGCCTTCTCGGCGATTTCTTTCAGGGCATCGTTGTTCTTCTCGGCCAGCTCATTGAACGAACCCCAGCGCGAGAACTCCGGCGGAACCGGGTTGCGTTTGATCCATCCGCCGTTGGCGTAGAGGTAAAAATCGTCCTCCGGTTTCACCGACGTATCCATGTTCTTCGGATCGAGCGGTGGCGGATTCTTATCGACCTGCGGCTTGGCCGCCGGGTCGGCGGAAGTGTTGGCGGCGGCCGGACTTTGCCCCGTGGCGGGCGGGGGGCTCTGCTCCGTGGAGGGCTTGGCGGGATCGCGGGCCGTAGGCGGTTTGGCGGCGTCTTTGGCGACTGGCGATTTATCCGGCTCCGTTTGAGCGAACAAATTGCCAGCGGCCAGCAAACCAGTGAGTAGAAGAGAGATAGGCTTTAGCATCCAGCAAGGAACGGCGAAACGCCTATGTTGTCCAATCGGCCTTTGAGGCTAGCCCGCTCTGCGCGGCTCGTCCTCATGCCCGTGAGCCGGAGCTCGTGCAGCTCCTGTAATGCTCTTGCTCTGCGCTCTGCCGCGCTCCCGCAACGGACCATGAGCTGGCAGGCCGTCTCCAAGAGACATCCGCCTGTCCCCAACGAAATTTTGAACGCCCAAAAGGCGGCCTATCTCCAATTGGCATGCGATGGCCTTATGGCACCCTTCCTGCACCTTATATATATGATCGGCCTGCGACTCTGCTCCTTTGCCATCGCCGGCGTTCTCTCGCTCTCGCTCGCCTCGCCCTCGCTTGCCGCCAAGTCCAAGGCGAAATCGAAGGCGTCAACGAAATCCACCGCCAAGTCCGCCAAAGCGAAGTCCGAAGCCAAGGCCAAAGCGTCTCCCACGCCGTCGCCTTCGCCGACGCCGAACAAGGATTGGCAGGTCATCAAGGTCGGCCCGCGCGATTACCTCAGCGTCGATAACATCGCCAAGTTTTACGGCCTCATCGGCAACGTCGATTCCACCGGCAAAACCGTCGTCCTCAACAACGGCCGCAACCAGCTCCAGGTCACCCTCGACAGCCGCGAAGCAGTCGTGAACGGCGTCCGCAACTGGCTTTGCTTCCCCGTCATCGCGCAGGACGACAAATTCCTCGTCTCCCGCATCGACCTCGCCAAGACCATCGAGCCGCAGCTCCGTCCGCAAATGATCCCGCAGAAGGGCAAGATCCACGACCGTCGTGCTCGATCCCGGCCACGGCGGTTTCGACAAGGGTGCCCGCAACGAGTTCGGCATCGAGAAGAATTATGCGCTCGATGTCGCGCGGCTCCTCCGCCCGATGCTCCAGAAGAAAGGGTTCAAGGTCATCCTCACGCGCGAGAACGACGTCTTCATCCCACTCCACATGCGCGCCCGCATCGCCAACGCCACCAAGGATTCCATCTTCGTCAGCATCCATTTCAATGGCGCTTCCAATCCGGAGGCGACCGGCCTGGAAATTTTCTCGCTCACGCCGCGCGGCGCGCCTTCCACCGATGATAACGCGCTCGCTCTGCATTTCGTGAACATGCAGGCCGGCAGCCCGGTCGACGCCCAGAGCTTCGCGCTTTCCTCCACAGTCTTTCATTCCATGCTCGGCCATCTGCCGGAAGTCGATCGCGGGATAAAGCGCGCGCGTTTCGCTGTCCTGCGCCACACCAAGATTCCCGCCATCCTTGTCGAAGGCGGTTTCCTCAGCGAAACCGAGCAACAGCAAACGCGTCGCCGATCCCGCCTGGCGCGAGAAATTCGCCGAATCCCTCAGCCGTCGGCATCGAAAGCTACCGCAACTTCGTCGAGAAAAAGCAGCGCCCCATGCTCGTCGCCGAATACCGGGCGCAGGCTGCCGGCGAAATCACCGTCGTCGATCTCGCCGCGCCCTCCCGCCAAGCTTGAGGAAACACCGCCCCCGATCGTTCCCGTCACTAATCCCGCCCCCCTGCTCCCTCCGAGGCGAGTCCACCCCCGATGGTTCCGGTGGTCGATCCTTCTCCCACTCCCACGCCTGGGGTGAGTCCGACGCCTTCGTCCACTCCCGACCCGAACCGCGAACCATAGGTTCGGAGATCGGAAGCCAGAGGGCAGAGGTCAGTCTTTCCAGACGCCGACTTCCGACTTCTGATCTCTGGCCTCTATCGTCCGTTCATTGACTTGCCGTCGCACGTCATTAAGCTCGTAAGCAACACAGCGGGGGAGCCGACATGGCTGAGACGTCCTGGACGAACCCCTTGAACCTGATGCGGGTAATTCCGCCGAAGGGAGCGAGGAAGATAGGATCATCAGCCATGCGTTTTCCGCGCATGGCTTTTTCATTTTAACCGCGGATTAACACGGATTCACAGATCACGGACCTAACAATATCTAATCCGTGAAATCCGTCCAATAGATCTCCGAGAGAGACCACCATCCGATGCGGCTCCTGCCCAACTCCCGCAAGGTCTACCTCCCCGGCCAGCTCCACCCCGACATCCGCGTTCCTTTCCGCGAAATCTCCCTCGCGCCGACCAAAACCATGTCCGGCGAGATTGAAGTGAACGAACCGGTCCGCGTTTACGACACCAGCGGACCGTGGGGCGATGCCGATCAGCAGATCGACGTGAATCAGGGACTTCCCCCGTTGCGCGCCGATTGGATCTGCGCCCGCGGCGATGTTGAGGAAATCGAAGGGCGCGAAGTTACGCCGATCGACGATGGCTACCTTTCCGAGGCGCATGCGGCTTCCGCACGCGGAAAGAAAACGTCCAACGTCCAACGTCCAACGTCCAACGTCCAACTCAGAGAACGGCAACGGAGCAAATGGTCATTCAGGATTGGGCGTTCGGCGTTCGGCGTTCGGCGTTATCCGAAAACCCCTCCGCGCCAAGCCCGGCAACTGCGTCACGCAGCTTGGCTTACGCGCGTCGTGGCATCATCACCCCCGAGATGGAATACATCGCCATCCGCGAGAACGCTCGCGCCGCTTGCTTCCGCAATAACGCAATAACCTGGAACTCAATAACCGAGCGGAACGCTCTCGCCCACCAACATCGCTGGCGAACTCATTTGGCGCAAGCATTCCACCGGAGATCACCGCCAGAGTTCGTGCGCGCCGAAGTCGCGCGAGGCCGCGCCATCATCCCGGCCAACATCAACCACCCCGAATCCGAGCCGATGATCATCGGCCGCAATTTCCTGGTAAAGATCAACGCCAACATCGGCAACAGCGCCGTCGCCTCCTCGATCGAAGAAGAAGTCGAGAAAATGCGTTGGGCCACCAAATGGGGCGCCGACACCGTGATGGATCTTTCCACCGGCAAAAACATCCACGCCACCCGCGAATGGATCATCCGCAACTCGCCCGTGCCCATCGGCACCGTCCCGATCTATCAGGCGCTCGAAAAAGTCGGCGGCCGCGCCGAAGAACTGACCTGGGAAATTTATCGCGACACCCTCATCGAACAGGCGGAGCAGGGGGTCGATTACTTCACCGTCCATGCCGGCGTTCTCCTGCGTTACATCCCGATGACCGCGCGCCGCGCCACCGGCATCGTCTCCCGCGGCGGCTCGATCATGGCCAAGTGGTGCCTCGCCCATCACCAGGAAAGTTTCCTCTACACCCATTGGGACGAGATCTGCGAGATCATGGCCGCCTACGACGTCAGCTTCTCCATTGGCGACGGTCTCCGCCCCGGCTCCATCGCCGACGCGAACGACGAAGCGCAGTTCGCCGAGCTTTACACGCAGGGCGAGCTGACCCAGCGCGCCTGGAAACATCACGTGCAAGTGATGAACGAAGGCCCCGGCCACGTCCCCATGCACATGATCAAGGAGAACATGGAGAAACAACTCGAGTGGTGCGGCGAAGCGCCGTTCTACACCCTCGGCCCGCTCACCACCGACATCGCTCCCGGCTACGATCACATCACCAGCGCCATCGGCGCCGCCATGATCGGCTGGTACGGCTGCGCCATGCTTTGCTACGTCACGCCGAAGGAACATCTCGGCCTGCCGAACAAGAAAGACGTGAAGGACGGCGTCATCGCCTACAAAATCGCCGCCCACGCCGCTGATCTGGCGAAAGGCCATCCCGGCGCCCAATACCGCGACAACGCCATCTCGAAAGCGCGCTTCGAATTCCGATGGGAAGATCAGTTCAACCTTTCGCTCGATCCCGAGACCGCCCGCGAGTTCCACGACGAGACGCTCCCGCAGGAAGGCGCCAAAACCGCGCACTTCTGCTCCATGTGCGGCCCGCACTTCTGTTCCATGAAAATCACGGAGGATGTTCGCAAATTTGCTGCTGAGCAGGGGCTTACTGAAGGATCGGCCATCGAAGAAGGATTGAAACAGAAGGCGACGGAGTTCGCGGAGTCCGGTGCCGAAGTCTACGCGAAGACGTGATTAGATCCTGCCTGCCACGCCGGAGCCTCGGCGAAGGCGGGTAGCCGCTTCGCTCTGCCGAGGCGTTCCGATCTCCGGGGAGCGGTCGCCGCGGCGACCTGGTTTCGGCGACTCGCCGAAACCAGGACCCTTGAGACGCCGCAGGGAAGGCTTGACAGCGCGAACTGATATTGCCGAGCCTCGTGGGCATGAGAATTCCCCCCGGATTCAAAGCGACCCTTATTGTACTGGCGGCTGGTTTCTTCCTGGCCGGCAGCCTTGCGGCGAAAGAGAAAGACCCCGCTGCCGCTACTCCGGCGACGGAAAACAAAACGCCACCTCTGCTCCTCGCGAATGTTTGGAACCGGTCCATCGATCCGACCGGCTGGTGGATGAGTGAGAAATATGACGGCCTGCGGGCCTCCTGGGATGGCCAAAAGTTATGGAGCCGTAAAGGCAATCTGATTCACGCGCCCGGTTATTTTCTCGCGGAGTTGCCGCGCGACATCGCCTTGGACGGAGAGTTATGGATCGGCCATGGAAAGTTTGAAGAGACCATCAGCATTGTCCGTTCAGAGAGGCCGGACGCCCGCTGGGAACGCGTCCGATATATGGTGTTCGATGCCCCGCAGGCGAAAGGCGCTTTTGAACGGCGAATGCAATTCTTGCGCGCGACTGTTTCGGAAGGAAACCGCTTCGTCAGAGTCGTGGCGCAAGAACGCTGCCAAGGCGTGGCCCAACTCCTGGCCGAGCGCGATCGCGTCGTCCGGAAGGGCGGAGAAGGATTGATGTTGCGCCAGCCCGATTCGGCCTACGAAGCAGGGCGCTCGCCCACCTTGCTCAAGGTCAAGCCATACGACGATGCGGAAGCGACCGTGATCGCACACGAACCGGGGAAAGGAAAATTCGCGGGCAAGCTTGGAGCGCTTCGCGTGCGGAGGGACGACGGCAAGGAGTTCTCGATCGGGAGCGGTTTAACCGACGCCGAGCGAGAATCACCGCCACCGGTGGGGACGGTCATCACCTATCGCTTCCGTGGATTAACAGCCAAAGGGTTGCCGAGGTTTCCTTCCTATCTGCGCGTCCGCCGGGATTGAATGCACTCAGCGCCCGGCCATAATCGCTGTAGCCGCCTCGCTCTGTCGAGGCGTCTGAATGCGCTAGGAAGGAACGGCGACTGAGCGCCGTTGCTACAGCGCGGCAGTTTCGATCAAAAAGCTTGTCGAAAACAGCGCCGCTCGATATACCGGGGTCCGACCGGTTTAAACGCTAACGCAATCAACCGGCAGCGGTTGGCAGGTGAGGGGACGAGGCGGGCCTTCGGCTCGCCTTGAGGGCAGAATGCGACCGCTGCCCAACCAAGCACCCATGAAAATGAAAACGCCCGCCTTCCTGGCTCTTGCTCTTACACTTGCTCTTAATCCCGGCGCCGTGCGCGCCGATGAAACCTGCTCGTCACCCTACCTCGCCCGCATCGACGGCCAGGAGGAATTCGTCTACGTCTGGACGCTCGGCGTCGAAGGCCTCGGCGACGGCGTGGACAAACTCGTCACCGTCGATGCAAAGCCCGGCTCGGCCACCTACGGCAAAGTGATCAACAGCGTTTCCGTGGAAGGCCGCAACGAAGCGCACCACGGCGGGTTCACCGACGATCGCCGCCAGCTCTGGCTCGCGGGCCTCGATAACAGCAAGATTTTTATATTCGATGTCCACACCGACCCGGCCAAGCCGAAGCTGATCAAGACCATCAGCGATTTCGAGAAAGCCACCGGCGGCGCTGCCGGCCCGCATGGCGCCTATGCCTTGCCGGGCCGCGTCCTCATTCCCTGTCTCTCCAACGCGAAGGATAAAGGCGGCAAGACCGCATTGGTCGAGTACGGGAACGACGGCAATTTCATCGCGACCCACTGGATGCCGACCAAGGATGACGCGCGCGGCGCCGCAGGCGGGGAGTTCGCCGATGGCTATGGCTACGACGCGCGTGTCCTGCCGCGCAAGAACGCGCTCCTCACCTCATCGTTCACCGGCCTGGACAACTACATGAGAGAGTTTGGCAAAGTGAGCACCGATCCCGAGGCGATGAAGAAGTTCGGCGCCAGCATGGTCATGTGGGATTTCCACGCGCGTCAGCCGAAGAAGGTCTTCCAGGTCCCCGGCGTGCCGCTGGAGATCCGCTGGGCCTGGGGCGAAAAAAATAACTACGCCTTCACCACCACCGCGTTGACCTCGAAAATCTGGCTCGTTTACGCCGACGACAAAGGCGAGTGGCAGGCGAAAGATGTCGGGCCGATCAGCGACATCAAGGAAGGCGTCCTGCCGGTCGACATCAGCCTGAGCGCCGATGACAAAACGCTCTTCATCGATTGCTTTGCGGACGGCAAAACCCGCGTGTTCGACGTCTCCGATCCGCACAAGCCGAAACCGATTTACGAGAAACAGATCGGCAAACAGCTCAACATGGTGTCGCAGAGCTGGGACGGGAAACGGCTCTATTTCACCAGCTCCGTTCTCGCAAAATGGGACAAGACCGGCGCCGATAACGAGCAATTCCTCCGCGCCTTTGGCTGGGACGGCAAAGAGCTGAAGCCCGCGTTCGATCTCGATTTCACTGCGTTGAAGCTGGGTCGTCCGCATCACATGCTCTTCGGCTCCACCAAAGTCGGCCCCGCCCGCACCGTCGCGGCAAGTGAAATCCCGAACCGCGAATTGACACGAATGTGACGCGAATGGGGGAGGGGACGCGACTTTTCTGGGGAGCGGTCGCCGCGGCGACCTGGCTTTGGTCCCTCGCCTTTGCCGACTTCCTTCCCATCTGCAAACACGTTGCCGCGAGGGCGCGGCAAGGAACACGCGAGGCGCGTATGCTCCCCAAGCTCCTCCTCGTCGTCGTGCTCGTCCTCGTCCTCGTTCCCCCCGTCTCCCTAGCCGCCGACCTCCCCCGCGACCCCGATTACGACTACGACCCGCCCGCGCCCGGCACCTACACCTTGCCCGTCGTCAAACCCGCCGCCGCCGGCGCCCTCCTCGATTCCAGCGGCAAATCAATAAATCTCCGCGACCTCACCCGCGGACGCGTCACCGTCCTGAGCTTCATCTACACCCGCTGCGCCGCCGGCAAAGCCTGTCCCTACGCGACCGGCGTCCTGAACCAGCTCCATCAAGCCAGCACCGACGACCAGCTCCTCGCGAAAAACCTTCGTCTCCTCAGCCTGAGCTTCGATCCCGAATACGACACCCCCCAGCGTCTCGCCGAATATTCCGAAGCGATCCGCGACGAGAAAACCGGCTGCGAATGGCGCTTCGCCACCGCCAAGTCTTCCGCCGACTTGGCCTCCATCCTCGACGGCTACGGCCAGACCGTCGACAAACGCCCCAACCCCAATGACCCGGAAGGCCCCCTCTTCCACATCCTCCGCGTCTTCCTCATCGACCGCCAGGGCCGGATCCGAAACATCTACAGCTCCGGCACCCTCGACCCGCGTCTGGTACTGGCTGACGTCAAAACGCTGCTACTGGAAAAATAACAGGAGATAACTGAGAGAACAGAGTTTTGAGAATCCTCCCTCCGTTTCCTAAAAGTGCGCGCCCACATATTCCCACATCTGGTGATGCCAGTAGGGCCATTCGTGGCCGCCTTTTGGGCCCCAGTCGTCAAGATGATGAGGGATGCCGCGGCTCGAGAGCACGGCGGACATTTGGTAGGTGGGACCCGGCACTTCCCATGGGCCAGTGCCGGTCGCGAGGTGGATGTCGCAACTCCGGTATTGATCGAGAAACCACGGGTCATTCTGGTTGGCCATGTAGTCGACCGGATTATTGAAATAGAAATTGTCGTCATACATCCCGTCCATGGAATCGCGCAGGTCGTAGACGCCGGAGAGGGCGTAGCAACGCTTCACGCGGTCGGGATGTTTGAAGAGGGTGTTGGCGGCGTGATAGGCACCGAGGGAAGCGCCGTAGGTGGTGATCGGGAGGCGCGTCTGGCATTGGGAATCGATGAAGGGGAAGACTTCGCTCGCGATGTAATCGTCGTATTGCGCCTGGAGCCAGCTCCGATGGAAGGGGTGCGCCTGCTTGTTATTGAACGAATCGCTTTGGACTCCGTTGATGCAAAAAATCCTGATCCGTCCCTGTTCGAGGTAAGGCCCGAGAGTTCGGATCATGCCCTGGCCTTCCTGCTCATGTTCGTCGCCCATGCTGGTGGGGAAGGCGATGATGGGCGCTCCGTAATGGCCGTAAACGGCAACGCCCATGTCGCGGCTGAGACGGTGTGAATACCAACGGTGATGTTCGCGGTGCATGGGGCCGACCATAATCGGTCGGCAAAAAACTGAAACGCTGAAAATCTGAAAAGCTGAAATTCAGCAACGAGCGGTTGGAAGGACACATCTCGAATGCACGCTAATGAACGCCAATTACGATTGAGTTTTTGAGATGTGCGGCCGAGATGGCCGACACTACAGGGACTGAAAATAGCCCAGCGTTTTAACGCTGGGGAAGGATACCCCGAATGATCCAGTCCGCGCTGGGCTATTGTCGGGGGGTAGGCAATTCCTAGGCCGAAGGTCCTATATCGTTGGGGTCGTATTTGTCGTGGCGGCGGGCGATCATGGCGTTGCTCAGTCCCGGCACATGCTGACGCTCGCGAAAATAGGTCGGTTTACCGCCATTGGCTTGGCGGGCTTGTTCATTATGCTAAGCCTCGGCGGCATCTTTGGGGTGTGGTTTGTGAGTCGAAAGGCGAGCGATGTGGCGCTGAAGATGTTTGGCATCATCGAGATCGGTGTCGGGGTGGCGGATGCGGGAGTAGGACGGGTGGATGATCTCATTGCGACGAGCCGGACGGAAGTGCGGCAGGCGGCGGAGACCATTGGCGCGGTGGGCGGACAGGCGGTGGCGAATAGTCCTGTGCTCACGGCGTTGAACGAACGGCTGGAGACGAACCTCGCCCCGCGCATCGCGCAGATGCAGCAGGCGCTGGCGTCCGGTGCGCGATGCGCTCGGAAAGGTGAGCAACGCGGTGAGCATGGTGAGCGCGTTGCCGGGTATGGCGGAACGGGCGCCGCGGCTCGCCGCTTTGGATGAGGCACTAAATCGGATCGAGGGAATGTCCGCGGATGCGACCCAACTGCGCAGCACGCTGAAGGGATTGACGACGGCCCAAAGTGGCGGCGTCACGGCGGAGACGGTGGCGACGCTCAATAGCCTTACGCAGCGCATCGATGCGCGATTGGGCGAGGTGCAGACGAATGTTCGGGAGGTCCGCGCGGAGGTGAAGGCGTTGCAGGAGCGACTGGAGAAACGAAAGTCGCGGCTGCTTTTCGTGTTCAACCTGGCGGCGCTGCTGTCGACCCTGATGCTTGTCTGGGTGGTCTACACGCAGGTCATCGTGATTGGGCATCAGAGGGAAAAGATGAAGGCGAAGGCAAGGCTGTGACGATGTGACGTGTGACGTGTGGCGTGTGACGAGAAGGGGAATCAGAGAACACGCGGGAGGTCAGAGGTCAGAGGTCAGAGGTTTGGTTGGCCTTGCGCCGATTCCTACCGGGCTTCAGTCTTGCGGCGCCTGGGAGGCATACGCCTTGAGCACGGCGATGCGCTCGTTGATCAGCTTGAGCTGGGCATCCAGGTAATCGACGCGAAGCGCGCTGCCGCCGACTGCTCCGCCGTGACGTGCGATAAACATGGCTTCAGCGTCTCTCCATTTGATCCAAGCGCGTTGCGCATCTCGCAGGCTAGTTTTCTCCTTTTCAGCATCGAGGGCACCGGTCCGATTTTTCGGATCTCCGGCTTTGGCCATTAATTCGCCATACACGCGATCGAGCTCTTTGTTGGCGCGATCGACGGCAGCTTGTTCCTCGGTGCCGGGAGGCTCCCATTTTTCCTCTGCACGAACGCTACCGACTAAAATGGAACCCAGCGTGAAGAGGAGAGCCGCAATCGCTGAGAGTTTCAGAAAACTTTTCATCTACCCACGTTGAACCGGCCTGGACCGCGAATGCAAACTCTATCCGTGTCCCCTTTTCCATTCTGGTGGAGAGTTGGCCGCTCCGGATGGCCAGCTTTTGGGACGGGACAGCGCCTGTCCCTCCAGACCTGAAGCAACAGCCTGGCCTCCCGCTCGGGCGAGCGGAAGGCGAGCCGCTGCGGTGATCTACGACTTGTCGTAGACGACGGTGCTGCTGAATTTTTTGCCGTCGTCGCTGGTGCCAGTATGGGTGACGGTGCGAGTTTTACCATCAGCGGAGACGACAACCTTGCCTGTGGTTGTGACCTTCCCGTCTTTCTTTGAGGTGAACTCCAGGGTGCGTTCATCGATTTTCGTGTAGGCCCGCGTGTCTTCGCCGGCACTGCCCGTGACGGGGTGATCTTTGCCGTCAGCCAGACCGGTCCATTCGCTGTGAATCTTTTGACCTTTCGCATCGACACCGTCGACGGTGATCTTCATTTTATCCCCCGCGGCGGAGTAGACCACCGTCTGATTCTTGGGCCCGTTCGGGTCTAATTTCGATTTGGCCTCGTTCAGCTTCCAAGTGCCCATCATCGGGTTGTCCGCCGCGAAACACATTGCTCCGACGGCGACCGAAAGGAGCAGGGCTAAACCAACAGTTTTTGTTTTCATCGTGCGATCTCGCTCCCGGCAAGACCAATGGTCAACACCCATATTTGAGTAAGTAAGGGCGGGAGGATCAGGTCGCGAACGACGACTGGTTGGTTCGGTCGGAGCTGAATATTTAGAATCGCGCGCGAGATTAGCGATCCGCGACCTGTTTCGAACCATTACATTTCACAACCTGAGCACGTCCTCGCGGGTTTTGCTGATCAGTAATTCGACGCTGCACGGCCGCGGGTATCTTGATCACGTCGAGCAGGCGATCAGAGATAGGGCATTTGCGCGAAGAGTTGGAGCTGCGATTCTGAACCAAGATGATGCTGCGTTATCTTCTCATCGGAATTTGCGCCCTGCTCGGGACAGGCGGCAATGCGAGGCTCTGGGCCGATAGCGCATTTATTGTCCTTCCGGAGACGCAATCTCCGGATGGCCGCTTCGCTGTCGGTTGGGGTCTGCCGAAGCATCCGGAGATTTGGAACAAGGCGCGAGAAAGCAAGGAGGGTCAGGCCGAATCGCTCGTGGCCGACGTCGGGGAGTTTGAGGAGGACGTGGAAAATTACGTCGTGGACCTGCGCGCGGCGCAGGTGGTGAGCAAACTTGGGTCGCATTATTGGTTGGTCGCCGAGGTCCGGCCGAACCGCCATCATCTCGACGTCGTCTGGTCTGCGGCCAGCGATCTGGTGCTGGTGAATCACACCTTTCGGTGGGATTGCCGCGCGTTTGAGGCCGTGCGGATCAGCGAGGGAAAATCCGGTGCGCGTCTCGATTTGAAGAAGGCCCTGGACGCGAAACTGCGTCAACACTTCAAGAAGGCTTTGCCGCGCGGATCCGGCATCACGATGAGTGATCTGGCGATCAGTTTCTCCGTGCCGGCCTTGGTCTCCGGCGCGACATTCATGGCCACCGTGGACGCGGAGTTTCCGAGCAAAGGGGAAAACGCCTGGAGCGGGGAGGCAGAAATACGGTTTGCGCTCACACCGTCGAAAGAGTCCGGACTCGCCCTGAAGGTTCTTAGTCTGAAGTAGAGACGCGCCTTCGCCATGAAAATTCTTCCCACTGCTCACCTTGCAGTTTTCGTCGTCTGCCCGCTGCTGACAGTTGCTCCTTCCGCTCCCGCGAATTCAGAGCCCGAGCGGCCTTATCTTGTCATCGAAGAAACCACTTCTCCTAACGGGCTATACGCCGTCGCCTGGACACTTCCGAAGGGTCCGCAGATTGAGTGGGAGAAATTCCGCAGAGGCGAGCGCGGCAGCGACTCTCTGCCGGACTTCGACAACCCTGAGCGCGCCATCGAGGTGGAGGACAATCTCATCGAACTAAAGTCTGGCCGGAAGCTGTCCACCGTCGCAGCGGGCTACTGGGCCCTGCCAAAAGGCGACTCCAGCGCTGACGCGAAACTCCGGCCTGACGACGAGTTCATGGAAGTCGCCTGGTCGGCACAGAGTGACTTGGTTCTCGTGGTTCATAGTCTGCCCCCCGGCCCCGAGTGGGGTTCACTGCGCGCGGTCCAACTCAAGGACGGTGCAGTCGTGCGCCAGCTGGAAAGTGGCGACGACCTTGAAGCGGCTGTGCGCTCGCACTTGAAGAAGCGTTACCGCCAAGAGTATGAGCGCGGCAAAGATCATCTCAACCTTCGCATCTCCGAGGTGAAATCGCTCGGTGGTTCCAAGTTCAGTCTCAGAGCCGTTGCAAATCTCGTGAATAAGTATGGAAACAGGAGTTACAGAGGTGCGACCATCAAGTTCGAACTTCGAGCCGGCAAGAAAGGCAAGCTCAGCCTCCATATTCTCAGCTTCGCCGAGTTGGATTTGGACGAAGCTTCCTAGAAGATCAGGAGCGCGGCCGAGCGCAGCAGCGACTCGCCACCGGGTAGCACGGCGGTTCAGTCGCACCCGCTGCCGCATCTGGGTCGCGGGCCTATTTTCCGGTTAGCTCGCGGACGGTTTTTCTGGCTCGCGCCTCCGCCATGCGGCCTTCCACTACTTGCGGCCAACTGAGTTCGGCCAGGCGCTTGGAACTGGGCGATCGGTTCTCCGCAAGTTCCTTCGTCTTGCGCGCTATTTCGTCCTTGAATTGTCTGCCCACCCCGGCAGCGTCGGCGAAACGCCTGATCGCTTCATGCAGCGCCAAAAGCGCTTTTTTTGGATTTTCGCCTGCGCTCGCATCGAGCCCAAGGAGGCGGTTGAGCGCATCGTCAGGAAATTCCACCGGAGTGAGCGGGCCAGCGGCCGGTTCGTCGAGGCGGGTAAGGTACGTCTGGATGTTCGTGTCGAGGCATCGCACGACGTAAAGAATGAGTGTGTCGAGTTGCTGTGCCTCGCGCCACATGGCTGGGGAACCTTCCGCCTTCATCACCTCGCGGGCGGGCTCGTTTTCGCGGGAAAACTGCTCCATCTTCCCCGCATCCGCCACGAAGATAAGGCCGCTCATCACGTTCAGTTCCCAAGAGTAGGCAAACTGGAGCGCCGCGCGACGAGCCTTCGCCGACTCGCACCCGGCCAAACCGAGGCAGAGTGCCAGCGCAAGAATCATCCCCGGGCGGCGCTGCGAGTTCATGATCATGGGCATCGCTGTGCTCCGGGAGCGCGAGATGTCGTTCTGCGATCGGTGCCCATGTTATTTCGCGGGTTTGCCCACCACAATGGTAGAGCCGTCCCGGTTTGCCACGTAAAGCCAACCTTTGTCGTCCACTGCGATCGCGACCGGCGAACGAAAGGGAGATTTATTGCCAACGTCCCGCAGCGTTTTCACCACTCCGGCGGGCGAAATCTTGCGCACATTCCCGTTGGCCATGTCGACTACATACACGTTTCCCGCGGAATCGACTGCGGCACCTCGAAGATCAACGAACTGAGCCGCCGAGCCGGTGCCGTCGGTACTGCCGCTGCCGGGCGAACCCGCCATCGTGGTCACCACACCGCTGAAATCGATCTTCCGCACCGCACTTGTATCCGCGACGTACAGATTGCCCTTCGCGTCCACGGCGAGCCCCCTTGGGCTGGATAAACGAGCAAGTTTTGCCGGGCCGTCAACTGTCCCAGGAGTGCCCGCCAAGCCCGCAACCGTAGTCACCGCGCGATCGGATGCGATCTTTCGTATGATGTAATCGCCCTGCATTGCCACGTAGACGTTTCCGTTCTTGTCGACAGCGATTGCGCTGGGTTCCGCCGCGACCTCGCCTCGGCGAGGGGTCCGCGCGGCCAGATGGGTGGAATCCGCCAGGGTGCTGACGGCGCCGCTCGGTGTCACCTTTCGAATTGCTGCGTCCGCCACGATATTATTGTCGCCGGAATCGACTACGTAAAGATTACCCGCTGTGTCCACGGCCAGGCTTTCCGGAGACCAAAACCGCGCGGCCGCACCGACGCCATCCACCCTCCCAGAGTTCTCCGCCAATCCGGCCAGCGTGCTCACCGTCCCGTCCGCACTGATTTTCCGAATGACATGATTTCCGCTGTCCGCGACAAAAACATTCCCGACTGAATCAACCGCCACCCCGTTTGGAGCCTTGAATTGTGCGGCTGCGCCGATGCCATCCTTACTGCCACTACTTCCTCCTGCGAGCACAGTGAAAACATAATTTTCGTAATCGTATTTTGGCTCCGCCGTCTCTGGTTCCGATTCCGCTTCCGGCGCAATTGTTTCAACAATCTCCAGGCGCGGTTTAGCGCCGCCGGTCAAACGGCAAATCACGACGTAGACCGCGGTGTTTCCTTGAACGTGGAGGGACAATTTCTTGGGCGAACTCCATTCCTCGGCCCAGAGATAATTCTGATACTTCCCGCCTTCGGTATTTGCTTTCGCCCGGACGCGATCGAGCGCCTTTTCCGGAAGCGCAGCTTCTTTCCAAGCTCCGCCGATTTCCACAAAGACCCGGCAGAACGAAATGTTACGGCCCTCGGAAACGTTGAGGGCGAAAGCGTTGGAATTTTCGTTCCAAACCGCGTTTAAGGCGTAGCGCACCCCTTCCTCGTCAAAATCGCTCTCCGGAATTTTGCCCACCACCTCGCGGGCCGGAAGAGTCTTGATCTCAACGCGGCTTTTCTGGCCGCCGCCTGAGGCAACCATTTCGAGGATGTATTTACCGTTAGGCGAGGCCGCGTCTTCGATTTCCACGGGGACATTCGCCTGCGCTTGGGCGACGAAGAGTGCGCAAGAGAGGCATGCCAGGATTGTCCTCATTGTTTTGGCCATCCAGCAGTATCACCTTTCATCGATTGCACGCCATCAAAGTGCTCAGTTCGGTGTCGATCATTTCTTCAGGTCAATGGCGATGGCGCGAGCAGACCATGATGCCGAGCGTCGCATGACATACTTGGAAAGGTATATATCTAACTGTATGAGCACGTCCTCGCGGGTTTTGCTGGTCAGTAATTCCACCCTCCATGGCCGTGGGTATCTTGATCACGCGGAGCAGGCGATTAAAGATTTTCTCGGGCCGGTCAGGAGTGTTTTGTTTTTCCCGTTCGCGCTCCATGACCGGGACGGTTATGCGGCGAAGGCCCGGGAGCGGTTTCAAGCGATAGGTTATAAAATGGAGTCCGCTCACTCGGTTGAGGATGCGATCGAAGCGATCAGCCGGACCGACGCCTTTTTCATCGGAGGCGGCAATACGTTCCGTCTTTTGAAAGCGTTGCAAGATTTCGACCTGATCGAACCGATCCGGCGCCGGGTACGAGAGGGCACGCCGTACATCGGCAGCAGCGCGGGATCGAATGTCGCTGGCCCAACGATCAGAACGACAAACGACATGCCGATCGTCCAGCCGTGCTCGTTCGAGGCACTCGGGCTGGTGCCGTTCCAGATATGCCCGCATTTTCAGGATCCCGATCCGAATTCGCGACACATGGGCGAGACGCAGGAAGAACGCATCGTCCAGTTCCTCGAAGAAAATGAAACGCCGGTGCTCGGCCTGCGCGAAGGAGCGTGGGTGCTGGCGGAGACCGGCACCGTGGTGTTGCAAGGCGCCAACGGCGCCCGGATTTTCCGGCGCGGGCACGAGCCAGTGGAAGCCAGGACTGGCGACGACATCACTGCGCTGGTCGGAGCCGCTTGCTGATGCCGGCGGAAGCAACGCTGCGAGGCCGGAGCGTTTAGCTATTTGTCGGGAGCTAAACGCGGAGCGTTCCTTCGATCGAATCGTCGAGCGTCTTGCCGATGGCGGCGCCGATCAGCATTTTGATTCCGGCCACCGCGTTCCCGTGTTTGGTGTCCCAATAATAACCTTCCGACGGCGCCACCTTGAGGACGGTGATGCGCGGATCGTCCACTCCGCCGGTGAACCAGGTCTTGATGACTGGTTCCCATAGTTCCTTAATTTTTTCTTTGTCGCGGGTAATCGTGACGCTGCCTTTGAGCATAAGGAAATCGGAATGCGGCGATCCCTGGAAATAGAGTTCCACAGACGGATCCTCCGCCAGTTCCAGGTTCTTGTGGCTGTCATCAGCGCTGAGGAACCAAAGGTTCCCGGCGTCATCTACCTTTTGGACGTTCATCGGCCGGGCGCCGCTCGATTCGCCGCTCACTACAGCCGTGCGGAAAAAACAGCTTTTAGCTTTCCCAACGAGCTCTTTGATTTTCTCTACCGCTTCGCGGCGAATGAGGTCTTCACGATTATCTTCCGGCTGATTTTTGTTAATGGAGTCCATGGGTGTTGTGGGATCATCGGCTCAAACCGATGGCGCGGCCGTGCCGATCAGCTCACCCGCCCGCGCTTCTTAGGTGCCGCCCTGTGCGCGACCTCGGCATGGCGGGGACAGGTGACGAGGTGATCGTTCACCATCCCGGTCGCTTGCATGAGCGCGTAGCAGATGGTTGAGCCCACGAATTTGAATCCACGTTTGAGCAGGTCGCGGCTCATCGCGTCGGATTCGGCCGTGCGCGCAGGCACGTCGGCCATGCGGCGCCGGCGGTTCCGGATCGGCTGGCCGCCGACGAAGCTCCAGAGATAGGCGTCGAAGCTGCCGAACTCTTCCCGGACAAGGCCGAACATTTTCGCGTTGTTGATGGTGGCCGCGATCTTCAACCGGTTGCGCACGATGCCGGGGTCGGCCAGCAACCGTCTCACCTCGCGCGCGCCGTAGCGCGCGATCTTTTCCGGGCGAAATCCATCGAAGGCTTTTCGGTAGTTCTCGCGCTTGTTCAGGATCGTGGTCCAGCTCAACCCGGCCTGCGCGCCTTCCAGAATCAGGAACTCAAAGAGCTTCCGGTCATCATGCACCGGCACGCCCCATTCCTGATCGTGATAGGTGATGTTGGGCTCACTCGCAGCCCAGGGACAACGCGGCATAAGGGAAGGGAAACGTCCAACGTCGAACGTTCAACGTCCAACGTTCAACGAGGAGAATAGGCCGGGTTATTCCGAAGCATACGCTTTGAGCACGGCGATGCGCTCATTGACCAGCTTCTCCTCCGCCTCCGCGTAGGCGACCCGGAGGGCACTGCCCCCAACGGCGACGCGCCGCGCGATATAATTCGCTTCGGCATCCTTCCACTTGACCCAGGCGAGCTGCGCCGCGCGCAGCCGGATCTTCATCTTGGTATCCGCCTTAGCCATCAGATCACGAAAAACCACATCGAGGTTTTTGTTCGCTTTATCGGCTTCGGCCTGTTCTCTCGACCCGGGCCGGTCGGGTTGGTTCTCCGCGTTGGCCTCGCGGACTGGAATGGAAATCAACGTGACGAGGAGCGCCACCATTGCGGCCAGTTTCAGATAGCTTTTCATGGCGGACGTTTGAACACGCCCGAGCGCCGAATGCAAACCATATCGGAATTTGCAGGCGACCCGCTTGCCCGCGCCAACTTCGCGAATCCCTACTCGCCGATGATCTTCACCAGGGCGCGTTTGCGGCGGCGGCCGTCGAATTCGCCGTAGAAGATTTGTTCCCAAGGGCCGAGATCGAGTTTGCCTTTGGTGATGGCGACGACGACTTCGCGGCCCATGATCTGGCGCTTCAAATGTGCGTCGGCGTTGTCTTCGCCAGTGCGATTGTGCCGGTAGGCGCTGGTGGGCGCGTGCGGCGCCAGCTTTTCGAGCCAGACCTCGTAATCGTGATGAAGCCCGCTCTCGTCGTCGTTAATGAAAACCGACGCCGTGATGTGCATGGCGTTGACCAGGCACAAGCCCTCGCGCACACCGCTTTGGCTGACCAACTCCTCAATTTTCGGCGTGATATTAATGAATCCGCGTCGACCGGGCACTTCGAACCAAAGATGTTCCGTAAGCGATTTCATTGCACGGTATCGGCGAAAGTGGCCAGCCTTGGGCTAACGCTACCGCTTGGCAACCGAAGGGCGCAAGGCTGGCCCTAGTCGATTCGCACCGACGCGGGCCGAAACTTCACACCTGAAATGGTGTTCGGATCGGAGACGGGACGAGCGACGCGATTCTTTAACCAACAGCGGCCAGTGGGACCCTGGACGCCCGGGCGGACATGCGTCCAGGACGAACAAATCTCATTCTCAGCACAAGCAGCCTCGCATTGCTTCCAGCTGTCGGTGTTGAAATTCTTAAAGTCCGAGCCAGGACGATTGATCTTGTCTTCGGCTCGCAGATCGCGGGCGGCAATGAACCGGCGCGGGCCGGAATCGCAGCATGGATCCTTGACGATCTTCGGCTCGCTGTGCTTCAGCCAGCATTGCCCGTTAGGCCCCTGGATCCCGGGCTTGACCCAGGTATAAGCCTGGCACCGCGGCTCGCCGCCGCAAGTATTGCGACATACGGACGCCGAAGGTGCGTCGAAGTGAGTGTAGTCTTTCCCGGGGAGGTTAACGCCAGGCACGGCGAAGGCCGACCAGGGAGACATGGTCAACGCCAGGATGACCAGTCCTGCGGAAAACAACGTAGCTGCGATCGTGGTGCGTCCGGTTGCGAGAAGACGGTTTCGCTCAACCCAAGGGAGAGTTTTCATATTCGGGCAGTTCCTGATCAGCGTTTAGTGCTTTCGAAGCTCGAGCGCCAGCATGAGAACCGCGGCAGAGGCCGTCAAACAAATTTGAGCGCAGCGAGCTACAGCTCGCGGGCAGCGAAGGTATCGCCCTGGCGGAGGTCGCCGGTCTCGTAGCCTTTGCGGAACCAGCGGACGCGTTGCTCGGAGGTGCCGTGGGTGAACGACTCGGGCACGACGCGGCCTTGGGAGCGGCGTTGGAGATTATCGTCGCCGATGACGCTGGCGGCGCGCAACGCTTCGTCGACGTCCCCGGGTTCGACGACATGCTTGGCGCGATCGGCATAATGGGCCCAGAGGCCGGCGAAGAAATCGGCCTGAAGCTCGAGCCGGACGGAGAGCTTGTTGTATTCCGCTTCACTGATGCGGCCGCGTTGGGCCTGCACCTGGTCGCTGATGCCCAGCAGGTTTTGCACATGATGTCCGACTTCATGCGCGACGACGTAAGCCTGCGCGAAATCGCCGGGCGCGCCGAAGCGCTCGTGGAGCATGCGGTAGAAGGCGAGGTCGATGTAGACGCGCCGATCTTCCGGGCAATAAAACGGACCGCTCGCGCCGCTGGCGAAGCCGCAGCCTGATCGCGTCTGGCTGCGTGAAGAGAACGAGCTTCGGCTCTTCGTATCGGCGGCCCATTTTCTGGAAGAGTTGATTCCAGATGTCCTCGGTATCAGCCAGAACGACGGCGATGAATTTCGAGGCTTCATCGCGCGGCGCGTTCGGGTCGACCTGCTGCGAGGGCCCGAGCTGGGATTGCGGCTGGGAGTCGACCAACGCCGCCGGATCGCCGCCGAGCAGAAGATAGGCGACGACGAGAATGACTCCGCCAATTCCGCCGCCGACGGCGATGCGTCCGCCGCCCGAGCCACGCGCGTCCTGAACATTGTCGCTTTCCCTTCGTCCTTGCCAGAGCATCGTTGCATAGAATTCGGTTTGCGAGGTTGCCATGGCTGCATTTGCGCGAAGCGATGTCGGAGGCCAGAGGCCAGAGGTCGGCCTGCCAAGCCGTAGCCTTGGCGAAGGCTGGAGGTCAGAGATCAGAGGTTAGGAGGCGAACGAGGGTAAGATCGACAAGGTGGGCGGAAATGAGCATTCTGGGTTTCTCTATGAATCTTAAGACTCTCAGGAAAAAGATCGACAAGCTCGAATCTCGCCTCAAAGAAGGCCCGCAGAAGCTGGCGAAGCTGAAACGGAAACTGGACGAGATAACGAAAGAAAAGGCGAGGAAGGCCGAGAGGAAATTGGTCGCCCAGGCTAAAGCCGCCCGCCGGCCCGCCGCGCCCGCGGCGTCGACGCAAAAGAAAAAAAGACCCGCAGGCACAGCGTCCAGCGAAAACGGCCGGCGTTCAGAAACCGAGCCCGGCTAAGAAAGTGAAGAAAAAACTCAATCTCTCGCCGGAACGCCGGGCGCAACTCGCTGCCGCGATGAAAGCTCGTTGGGCTGCCAAGAGGGCCGCAGGCGAGGGGAATTCGCAAAACGCCGCGGCCGATGGAGGCGCTGCCTCCCCGGAAGTTTCCCAGTCACCGTAACGCAGACGCGGCATTTCCAGCGAGCGACATCGGGCCGAGAGATTAGAAATCGTGTTTGGAACCGCGTGGACCCGTGGGATTGCCAGTGCCACAATTTTCGCGTATGAACGCCAACGGCTAAAAACAGGATGAATACGATTCCGAACTTCGTCTGGCCAAGCGAATGGCGCGTCTCGGGACGGAGACCGCGTTCGAAGTCCTGGTGAAAGCGCGGGCGCTCGAAGCGAAAGGGCGCGACATCGTTCATCTCGAAATCGGCGAGCCGGATTTCGATACGCCGGGCAACATCATCGGGGCGGCGACGGATGCGCTCCACAAGGGTTTCACCCATTACGGGCCGTCCGCCGGGTTGCCGCAGCTGCGCGAAACGATCGCGCAATATGTCAGCGAGACGCGCGGGGTGGACGCGACGCCGGACGAAGTGGTCGTGGTTCCCGGCGGGAAGCCGATCATTTTTTTCACGATCCTCGCGCTGGCCGAAGAAGGGGACGAGGTCATCTATCCGAATCCCGGATTCCCGATCTACGAATCGATGATCAATTACGTCGGCGCGAAGGCGGTGCCGATCCAGTTGCGCGAGGAGATGGATTTCCGGCTCGACGTCGGCGAGCTCGAAGGGCTGATCAACGATCGGACCAAACTCATCATTTTGAATTCGCCGCAGAACCCGACCGGCGGCGTGCTGACGAAGGAGGACATCGACGGCATCGCGCGCGCGATCGGCGACCGCAACATCATGGTGCTGACGGACGAGATTTATAGCCGCCTCATTTTCGAGGGTGAGCACCACTCCATCATGTCGGTCGATGGAATGAAGGAGCGCTGCATTTTGCTCGACGGTTTTTCGAAGACTTACGCGATGACAGGCTGGCGGATGGGCTACGGCGTGATGCGCGCGGATCTGGCGGCGCACATCGCGCGGCTGATGACGAATTCGAACTCATGCACGGCGAGTTTCACCCAGGTCGCCGGCATCGAGGCGTTGCGCGGACCGCAGGCCTCGGTCGAGGCGATGTGCGCGGAGTTCAAGAAACGCCGCGATGTGATGGTGGCAGGCCTGAACAAGATCAAAGGTTTTTCCTGCCGGTCTGCCGAAGGGAGCGTTCTACGTTTTCCCTAACATCAGGCAAACTGGCTGGCCATCGAAGAAACTGGCGGACGCGCTGCTCGACGAAGCCGGTGTGGCCGGGCTCTCCGGGACGGCGTTCGGCGATTTCGGCGAAGGTTATTTGCGCTTCAGCGTGGCGAACTCGATCGAGAATATCGAGAAGGCGCTCGAGCGCATCGGCGCCTGGGTCGACAAGAATTTGTAGGGCAACCGCTCCGGTTGCCGATTTCTTCGGCCGGCAGGCGGAGCGCCTGCCCTACAATTTCCTGTGCCGTGACGAGCGATTGTCGCGACGAGGAACACGTGCTTCCGTGGTTCATTCATGAGCGACAAGAAACGAATCTTTGCCACCTCCCGGATCGGCGATCCGGCGGAGAACCTTCTGCGCGAACGGGGCTACGATCTCGAAGTTTTTCAAGGGCCCGAGGCGCCGCCGAAAACGTTAATCATCGAGAAGGTGAAAAGTGGCATCGACGCGTTGATCACGACGCTGCGCGATCCGATCAACGCCGAGATCTTCGAGGCGGGAAAGGGCTCACTCAAAGTTGTCGCGCAGATCGCGGTCGGCTTCGACAACATCAACCGCGCGGACGCCAACAAATACAAAATCCCATTCACCAACACCGCCGATGTGCTCACCGAAGCGACCGCCGAGTTCGCCTTTTTCATGATGGGAATGCTGGCGCGAAAGATGTACGCGAGCGAGCGGCTGGTGCGGGAACAGAAATGGCCGTCGTGGCATCCGTTCCTGCCGTTCCTGGGCGACGAAGTCACGGGGAAGACCATCGCGATCATCGGCACCGGGCGCATCGGGCTGGCCATGATCAAGAAATGCTCGGGGTTCGACATGAACATTCTCTGTTACGACCCGGCGTATCATAACGACGATTACATCGCCGGCATTCAGGCGGTCATGGACCTGCGCCAGGCGCGCGGAATTCAAAAAGAGAAGACGTCGATCAAATATGTGGAACTCGAGGAGGCGTTGCGCGGGGCCGACTACGTAAGCATCCACGTGCCGCTGCTGCGCGAGGGCGAGACCGACAAGCCGACCTATCACCTCATCAACGAGAAAACGCTGAAGCTGATGAAGCCGACGGCCTACCTGGTGAACAGCTCGCGCGGCCCGGTGGTCGACGAGAAAGCGCTGGCCCAGGCGTTAAAAGAGAAAGTGATCGCCGGCGCGGCGCTTGACGTTTTTGAGAAGGAGCCGCTGCCGGCGGATTCGCCGCTCCTCGACCCCGAAATCGCCGACCGCGCGCGGCTGTTCCATCACTTCGCCAGTGGCGGCCAGATCACCCGGCTCTCGGTTGATCCCGATAAGGGCATGGCGGGACGCACCGCGCAGGCCGTGATCGACGTGCTGGAAGGCAACTACGGCGGCGATCCAACCAAGATGCCGTACGTGGTGAACAAGGAAGCGTTCGGGGCGAAGTAGCCAGGGAAACGCGGAGATCAGAGGTCGGAGGACGCCGGCCGCGAGATGCGGAAGCTGCGACGATTGGACTCTGTCCGCGGCTCGAAATTCTTCCAGACCAATTGCATCTTCGTTGGGGACTGGATGCGCCAATGCCGCCGGCTGGGCGAGATCGCCTGCGCCGTGTGCGCTCTCCCAAAGCAATCCGTCCACAGTACAGCCCATCCTTCAGCGTCACGTCGCGCGATCATCTCGCCGATCGTGCCTTGCCACACACCGCCCGTGGCAGTGCTGTATTGAAAAAAAACTTCCGGCGCCGCGGCCACGCTGCTGCCATTCTCCACTCGGTAGCGTCGCTCGATCACGACTTCCTGGCCCACCGGAAACTCGACGTCGATGGCGTGCCAGATGCGTTCAAATTCCCCTTTCTCGCCGGGCGGTGCGGGCTCATCAATGCCATTGCGGTGATTGACTCGCCCGCGGAAGTTGACGCGAGCGTCCGCTCCCGCCCGTTCACGAGAGTAACGAGATCTTAGATTGGGCCGGTAAAATCAGCGCCATCGTAGACCTCCTTCGGCCGCCATCGCGGTGAGGTCAGGGAAGCCTACCGTCTGGCGCGCGGCGGCATCGCGCTTCGTATTGAGAAAGACAAACGTCGCGCGCACGTGGTTTCCTTTTTGCCGAAGGAGATATCGAGACGCTCGCGCACCATGCGACCCACACTTTCCGGTCCGCGCCGGTCGCCGATGGGGGCAGGCCCGTCAGCGCCATCGTGAATCGCTGTGTCGTTGGCCAGGGCGGACGAGGCGATGAAGAGAAAAAGGAAACGTTTCATTACCAGCGAACGGAAGCGGCTCAGAGTCAGGACGAAATTTCCTCAAACTCGCCGCGCTCGCGGTTCTTGCGGACGCGGTCCCAGGGAAAGCATTTGCCATTCATGGCGATGTAGACTCCGGGCGGGAGAACCTGCACGAACGAGAGGGCGCTGCCGAGATTGAAGAGACCGTCGGAGCTGCCGAAGGCGTACGGGATCATCGCGCCGGTCAGCACGATCGTTTTCCCCGAGACCGCAGCCAGCGACGGCGGCGGCGGTCTCCGTCATCGTGTCGGTGCCGTGGGTGATCACGATGCGGTCCTCTTCGGACTGGAGGCAGTTCTGCACGATGAGCGCGCGGTCGGCGTCGGACATTTCCAGGCTGTCGATCATCATCACCGTGCGGATGGTCACCTCGACGCGCGAACGCCCGAGCCGCAGCATCTCCGCGACATGGGTATCTTTGAAAAAGAGCTGGCCGTTCCGTTCGTTGTATTCCTTATCGAAGGTGCCGCCGGTGACGAGGATTCGGATGGACATCGGAGAGGAAGTAGAAAGGAGAAAGTAGCGTTCCGAAGTGGAAAGGAGAAAACGAGGCGACAGTGGCTATGGCGCTGACAACTACGCGCAATGTGTCATCATTCGGCACATGCTGCGGCAATCTGAAACTGGCCTTGCGGTTGCTGGCGAAATCGAAAGGCTTCAGCGCGGTCGCCATCGTTACCCTGGCGGTGACGATTGGGGTTAACTCAGCCATCTTTTCGCTGATCGATGGCGCGCTGCTTGCGGCCGGCGGTCCCGCACAAACCAAACGAGGTCGTTTGTCTTTTCACCGGCAGCCGGGACGCGCAGCGATCGTTCCGGCAGTTTTCTTACGCGGAATTTCTCGCGCTTCGCGAACCGAACTCGGTCTTCAGCGACGTGGCCGCGGTGAATTTCAACTACGTCAGCCTCGGCCGCGAGATGGAGCTGCGGCGCAGCTTCGCTTTCATGGTGTCGGAAAATTATTTCCGGCTGATGGGTGCGCAGCCGGTCGCCGGCCGGTTCTTTACGGCGGACGAGACGCGGCCGAACGCGAACGAGCGCGTGGTCGTAGCCAGTCACGCTTTGTGGCAACGGCAGGGCGGCCGGCCTGACTTTGTCGGCAGCACCGTGCTGGTGAATGGCCAGACGCACACCGTGGTCGGAGTTTCGCCCGAGGGTTTCAGCGGCGTGACGGCCCTGGTCGCTCCGGAGATCTGGCTGCCCTTCGGCTTGTTCGCCGAAACGACGGCGGCTTTTGGCGAGACGCCGAAGTCGCGCGATTTGTCCGATCCGAAAAATTATTCCGTGAACCTGATGGGCCGGATGCATCCGGGCCTCACGATTGAAACTGCGCAGGCGCATTTGCCGGCGCTCGCGGCCCGGCTCGCGGCGGTGGACGTTTCCGGCTCGGCGACCGGCCGCGATCTCGTTCTCTCGAAGCCATTCGGCATTAACACGAGTCCGGGCGACGCCGGTCCGCTGCGCCTCGTCGGGATGCTGCTGCTTGTGCATGTCGGGAGTCGTGTTGCTGATCGGTTGTCTGAACCTGGCCAACATGATGCTGGCGCGCGGTTCGGCGCGCGCGCCGGAGATCGCGGTGCGTCTCGCGCTGGGCGCCACGCGCGGCCAGATCGTGCGCCAGCTTCTGACCGAAGGAATCGTGCTTGCCGTGATCGGCGGAGCGCTGGGTCTGCTTGCTCAGTCTCTGGAGCAATTCGTTTCTCCAGAGTTTTTTCGTGACGGAGTTTGCTTCCTTCAACCTCACTCTGACCGCTCGGCTCCAGCCTAACTTCATCGTGGTGGCGGCAACGTTCGTTCTCTGTCTCATCGCGACGCTGCTCTTCAGTCTCGGACCGGCGTTGCGAGCGGCGCGGGCTGATCTGGTCCACGATCTGAAAGGACAGGGAGGCGAAGCGGCGGTCGCGGGGCGGTGGAATCAGTTCTTCTCCGGGCGGCACCTGATGGTGATGGGCCAGATCGCGCTTTGTCTGGTGATGCTCTTTTCGGCCGGACTGTTTGTTCGCGCGGCGGTCAAGGAAGGCGACCTGGGCGCGGCGACCGGATTCACGACCGACGGCGTTGTCATTACAGAACTCGATTTCTCGCTGGCCCGCACAAGTGAGCCCGAGGTAATGCGCCGGGCCGTCGGCGGCGACCGAACGGTTGCGCCGTTTGCCGGGAGTGCAGGCAGCGGCGCTGACCAGCCTCGTGCCTTACAACAGCAGCATCACGACGACTCGCCTTCTTCCGGCGGAGGCAGCCCGACGCGAGCAACGATTCCAGCCTCGCCGGCGCCAGGGAACGGTCGGAATTCCTCGTCCATTTCCACCGGTTACTTCGACAGCATTGGCGTGCGCATTTTGCGCGGACGCGATTTTACCGAAACCGAGGCCCGCATGGCCGGGGCGAATCGCGTTTGCATTGTCGACCAGGGAATGGCCGAGAAATTATTCCCGGGCGAAGACGCGCTTGGCCGCCGCGTTCGTCTCGCCGAACCGACAGCCAAGGGCGCATCCGGCGACATGGAAATCGTCGGCATCGTGAATCGACATGCCCACGGCATGGAAGACCGGAGCAAACCTGCCCCGAACGTTTTCGTCCCGCTCGCGCAGGAATTTCATCCCATCCTTTTTCTCACTGTGCGTTCAGCGCACGCAGGATCGCGCCGCGCTTTTGCAGGCGATCGGGAACTATCGCCGCGAGTTGAATGAGCTGGATGCCGGAGCTGCCGATTCTCCAGATGGTGACGTTCCGAGCCTTCATGGAAAAGAATTTTACCCTCCGCATGGTGGAGCTCGGCGCGATGATCTTCGGCGTTTTCGGCGCGAGTCGCGCTGTTGCTGGCGAGCGTCGGCGTTTACGGAGTGAAGGCGTATGCAGTCGAGCGCCGCACCCGCGAGATCGGCATCCGCATCGCGCTGGGCGCGAACCGAAGCGATGTCTTTTCACTGATCATGAAACAGGGAATGCAACAGACCCTCGTCGCGCTTGGCCTGGGTCTCGGTTTGTCTTTGCTGGCCGGGCATGCGCTCGCCGCCATTTTCTTCCAGGTAAAGCCGTACGACCCTCTCTCGCTTGGCTTGTCGGCGTTGATTTTGACCGGCGCAACCATGCTGGCTTGTTTTCTTCCGGCGCGCCGCGCCACCCGGGTCAGCCCGCTGAGCGCATTGCGCAGCGAGTAAGACCGATCAATTCCCCGCGCGCGCCAAAGCGACGGCCCGCTGCAGCACTTCGTCCGCGGGGGTCTGAACAGCCGGAATCGAAATGGCCACGTCCGGCGTCACGCCGCGGGCGCGCAGATCGCCGTTCGGCCGCACAATGCGCGCCTTGGGATAACAAACAGCGATGCCCGTCTTCGGCAGGGTGAACTTTTCCATAGCGCCATAGGTAGTTGCCATGTCGGATGTTTCTTCGCCGAGAATCGTGCCAAACTTGTAATCCTGCACGAGCGCGGCGACGGCGACTGCGTTGGAATAGGATTGCCGATCGATGAGCAAAAACACCTTTCCGCGGAAGCGCTCCGCCTGGCGTGGTTGGGCGAGCGGCATTTCGAAATCAACCACGTCCCCCGCTTTCGCTTTCGCATACATTTCCGCGTATTGACGCGAGACCGGCCCGGCTGCCTCGGCGTCATTCTGAAGCCGGTCAGCGTTGGCTGTCGTCGATTGCGGGACTCACCCGCACCTTGAATTGCGAGAAGAAACGGAACGGCTTGTCGGCGAACCACGCGATCATGACATCGCTGAAGAGATTGTCGCCGCCCGGATTTCCGCGCAGATCGATGATGAGTCGCTCCACCTGAGCGGCATTGAACTTCCCGAAGGCGTCATCGATGAAAGAGCGAAAGCCGGAAACATCCCACGCTTCCGCGCCGGTCTTGGCCTCCGCATTATAGAACGGCCCCGGCCGCAAATAGCCGACATTGTCCGCGAGGATCTTCGCTTCGCGCATTGGTTCATCGAGCGAGAGGGCCGGCGGTTGCGCCGCCGCGAAGGCCTTCATTTCCGTGCTCGTTCGGGCGGGAACGCGCACTTTCGCCATCCTCCCGTCAGTTTTGCGCAATTCAAGATCGAAACCCGCGGCGTCGCCCAGTTCGACCCAGAGATAAATGGGAAAATCGAATTCCATCAGCGAATGCGCCATATAGGCGGTCTCGGCTGAGACGTGGCGCTCCGTGCGTTTGAGCCACTCCTGCATCGCGACGCCGTTCATCTTCAAGATCTCGTCGCCCGGCGCGATCGCCTCGAGGCCGCTCTTATTTTGCGCGACCGTCGTCTTTCCATCGACCACACGGATGGCCAGCGGAAACGCTTTGCCGCCCTCCTTCAGATATTGGGCCCAGACGGCGCGCGGGAAATCGACCCGTGTGTGCCCCATTCGGACCAACGCCGCGAATTTCTGAAAGTGGATCTGGGCCTCGAACAACGTCATCGGTTTTTTCAACACCGCGCGGGCCTCCCGAAAGGCCCCGATCGAGGACGGCCTTTGACGTGAAGGCAAACAGATCAAAAGCCGCCGATTGGAGACTTTCGTACATCGCCGTGAAATCGCCTCGCAGCTCAGCGGGCGTGAAACGGATCTGGTTGTCCAGACTCTTCCCGGCAGACGCAGGCAGTGCACCCAACGTCAGCCCCAACAATAAAATCAAAGTTCGTCGCATCCAGGATGGGATGCATGATGCTGAGCGAATTGGATTCACCTCTGTGGAATTTTTTGTCGATTTCCCGAAGAACAAGACCTGATAGAGTGACCGCTCATGCAGCTACCTAGAATTATTTTGCTGATCGCAGTGGCGCTGGCCGCTCCCGTCTTTAACGCGCCAGCGGCTGATGACGCCGCCACCGCCGCGGCGCGCGCGAGTCTCGAACGCATCCAGACTCTGCGGAAAGAGCGGCCCGGTGACGCGGTGCTGGTTTTTTTCCAGGCGTTTACGCATATGAACCTGGGCGAAGCGGAACGCTGCCTTCGAGCTCTTGCGGAGTTTGAAAGGGCAGAAAACTTGGACTGATTCCCGTGCGCGGATTCGGCTTCGATTCGGTCTGGGACGACCCGGAGTTTCAGGCGATTCGCAAGGAGCTCGAAGATGACGAGGACAAAACGCCCGACTCACCCGTCGCTTTCCGGCTTAAAAGATCCGAAGCTCATTCCGGAAGGCATCGCCTACGCGCCGGCGGGCGAACGCTTCCTGATCGGCAGCATCGCGCAACGCAAGATCATCATCACGGATGCGAAGGGCGAACGCCCAGGATTTCTCGAAGCCTTCCGACAAGCTCGACACGGTTCTGGGCCTCGCGGTCGATGCGGAGCGCGGCCATTTGTACGCCGTCAGCACCAACGGCTTTCTGGACGAGGCGAAGAAGGAACGCCGCAATGCGGTCGTGCGCTACCATTTGAAGAACGCTGTTTTCCTGGATCGCTTCGACGCGCCCGACGCGATGCAACTCAACGACATCGCCGTCGCGCCCGACGGCACGCTTTACGTGACCGATTCGGCGAGCGCCACCCTCTTTCGCAAGAAGCCGGATGAAAAAACGCTGACCCGCTTCGGCGCGGCGGGAGCGTTGCGCGGTGGAAACGGAATCGCCCTGGGCACCGATGGGATGCTGTACGTCGCGTCGTCGACCGGCATCCTGCGAGTCGACACGGCCACCGGCGAGCCGACGAGATTACCGCAACCGGATACGGTGATGACGGGAGGCATCGACGGGCTTTACTGGCACGACGGCGATTTGTTCGGCGTGCAGAACGTCACGAACCCGGGACGCGTCATCCGGATCGGACTGGCGGACAAAGGCACCAAAATCGCGGGCGTGACGGTGTTGCAGTCGCATCATCATCCCGACTTCGACGAGCCGACGACCGGCACGATCGCCAAGGGCGCGCTGCATGTGATCGGCAATTCTCACGTGAGGCATTATCAGCCGGATGGAACGCTCAAGGACGAGCGGAACTCAAGGGAACGGCGATCGTGGCCGTGCCGCTAAAGCGGTAGAGCGGGCAGAGTCGCGAGGTCAGAGGTCAGAGTCATCGGGGAATGAAGGTCCGCATTTGTCGAGCTTTGGCTGCCGCGGCCGCGCGAAGAGATCTTTGCGTTCTTTTCGGATGCGCGAAATCTCGATGCGATTACGCCGCCGTGGGTGCGCTTTCGAATGGAGACGGCCGGGCCGATCGAGATGAAGGCCGGCGCTTGATCGATTAAAGCTGCGGGTGCGCGGTTGGATCGGTGCGGACGAAAAACGAATGGAACGCGATCGTTCTCAGAAACTGCTGTCCCTCCGCTCTGAGATTGTCCGGGACCGGGACGCTTGCGCACCTGTCCGCTACCCTGCCGTTCGATTTCCTGGTGCACCGGCTTTTTGTGGCCGCGATGTGGCCCGAATTTTCGCCTATCGGATCGAACATCTGCGGCGACGCTTTGCGCCCTCCGGTGTTGACCTCCCGGCAAATGCCGTGAATTTCGAGGCATGAGCACATCCAATCCAACGGCGATGGTCCAGCCGTATCTATTCTTTGGTGGCCAATGCGAAGAGGCGCTTGAGTTTTACCGCAAGGCGCTCGGCGCCGAGGTGCAGATGATGATGCGCTACAAGGAGAGTCCGGAGAAGCAGCGGCCAGTGCCGGAGTGCTTCGAGGAGAAGGTGATGCACGCCAGCTTCCGGATTGGCGAGACAACTGTGATGGCCTCGGACGGCATGTGCGACGGCAAGCCGAACTTCGACGGCTTCTCGCTCTCGATCACCGTGCCGGACGAAGCGGAGGCTGACCGTGTTTTTGGCGCTTTGAGTGAGGGCGGGCTGGTGACCATGCCTCTCGAGAAAACTTTCTGGGCGCCCAAATTCGGAATGCTGACCGATCGCTTCGGCGTGGGCTGGATGGTTTCGGTCGCGCACAAACCGGAATCCGCGACGGCTTAACGCGCAGCCAGTGCGGGCGCGTAAGATTCTGAAGCGTGCCGCGGTCACGCTTGGCCGCGGTCCTGCTCCTGCCGGTCGTGTTGTTCACGGCCGGCGTTCTCTGGCCGGAACGTGAGCTGACTCCCGTTCGCACCGACACGCCTATCGCGATTGTCGGCGTGTTCGATTGTCGATCCGGCTGAAGAAGTCAAAGCTCGCGAGGCCAATTCAGCGCCAGCCGGCCCAGCGGAAGAACCAGACAGTCCTGATTTCGAAAGGCCGTATTGCCGCGGTGGGCGATGAGGGGACGATCGCAGCTTCCGCCCGGCAGCTGCGATGGTCGATGGCCGCGGCCGTTATTTGCTGCCGGCTCTCTGGGACATGCATACCCATGTTTACGCGGTCTCGCCCTTGCTCGACCTGCCGCTCTACATCGCCTACGGCGTGACGAATGTGCGGGACATGCAGGGTTGCCCGCAGCCTAACGACCCGTTTATCGCTTGCGCGGAAGAGAAACGGCGATGGAGCGACGGAGGCGGTGGCGGGAACGCGAGTCGGCCCGCGGGTTGTCTAGTTCGACGAGTTTCATGGCCAATGGGCCCGGCATTCGCAAGCGGCTCAAGAACGTGCCGGAGTTCTTCGAGACCGCCACGCCGGAACAGGCGCGCGCCTTCGTTCGTCATTTCGCCGGGCGGGTGGAGGCGATCAAAGTGTACGACCGCCTGCCGCGCGAAGCGTATCTCGCCTTGGTCGACGAAGCGCGCCGTCTCGGATTGGAAGTGGTGGGACATCGCCCGCTCGCGGTCAGTGCCATCGAAGCGGCGCAGCACCAAAAAAGCATCGAGCACGCGCGGTTCATTTTGCAGGAATCGTTTCCCGGCAGCGCCGCGTTGCGCGAAGTCGCCGGGACGCCGCAATGGCGCGAGGACCGGCGGCGCATGCTGGACGAACACGATCCCGCCATGGCCGAGGCGATCTTCGCCGCGATGAAAGCGAATGGCACCTGGTATGTGCCGACCCACCTGACGCGCTGGGTCGATGCCTATGCGGACGACGCGCGCGTGCGGCAAGATCCGTTGCTGCGATATCTGCACCCGCTGATGCACTGGCAATGGCTCGAAGATGTCGATGCCACCGTGAAACAGGATCCTTCGCCGGCCGGTCGGGAAACCTATCGTGAATTCTACCGCAAAGGCCTGGAGCTGACCGGCGCCGCGCATCGCGCCGGAGTCAAAATCCTCGTCGGCACGGATTACATCGTCGCGGGGGTGGACGTGCATCGCGAGCTCGAGCAACTGGTTCTCGCCGGCCTGACGCCAGCGGATGCTTTGTTCGCCGCCACCGTCGCGCCGGCGGATTACTTCGGGCGTGTCAGATCAATATGGAAGCGTGGCGCCGGGCAAGATCGCCGATCTCCTCTTGCTCGAGGCCAATCCGCTGGAAGACATTCGCAACACGCAGCGAATTCACGCCGTCATTTTCAACGGCAACTTCTACGACCGGGAGAAATTGGATCTGATCGCCGCTCACGTGCAGCGCCGGGCGCGGAGTTGGTCGGTCGCCTGCAAGATTTTGTGGCGGTTCATCAAGAACCCGGTGGCGTATTGACTGCGCGTGGCACAGCGGCACTTTTCTGCGGTCGATGCCTTAGTGATCCCGTCACGGCCGGCGTGAGCGACCGATCTAATATTGCGCGAATCGCGAAACTTCTCCGCCAAGGCGGGGTTGGTTTGGGTGAATGAAAATAGAAAGAAGGGCGTCGAATTTAATGATGAGGAAACCTGGTCCGGCTGATTTGAGGAAAATCATTTGGAGCTCGTCCTCAGAAGGGAGAGGCTGAGGGTATTATGGGAAACAGCCAAGGCAGAGACAACGTCAGGAAACGCGCCTCGCGCCGCAAAAAGACAGAGCGGCTCGCGGCGGCGAAGAAAAGGAAACAACGAAAAAGGGGAAGAAATAGCGGCCGCTGCGGGAGCGGCGTCCGAAACTAAGGAAATGAGTATGAAAAAGAAAATGATAGTGCTGTTGGCGGTGCTGCTGGGAGCGACTGCTCCGATGCTCGCGCCAAAAGCTCAAGCAGTCGATTTCTCGATCAGTATCGGTGATCGGCCATATTATTATGGCCCCCATTATTGGCACGAAGGGTATCGTTGGGTCTGGGTTCCAGGGCTACCGTTATCGTGGCCGCTGGATACGGGGCCATTACGAGCGCCGGGGCGCGTATAATCGTCGCTACATCCGGCATCGTCATCGGCAGCATCGCGACTGGGTTCGCGATCGGTCCTACGATCGCCCGTACGAGCGCCCCTACGAGCGCTCCTACTAAGCGCCGCCTGCGTGGCGCCCGAAAACGCGGCGCCAACGGCGAATTCGAAAATCAACACCGCACTCTCTCGAAAGGGAGAGTGCGGTTGCCGTTTAATCAGGTCGATTGCGGTCGTACGGAATAATATTGTCCCACTCTTCCGCGGAGGAGCGCGCGACGAAGGCGACGACCGGTTCCGTGTCGCTCATATTGAAGACTTCGTGAGGGACGTCCGGTTTGATGTAGATGAAATCGCCCGCTTCGTTCTCCAAAACCTGTTTGAGTCCCGGCCCGAATTCGTGGCGCACTTTGCCTTCGAGAATGTAAAGGATCAGCTCGAAGCCGACGTGAATATGGGCGTAGGCCACGCCGCCCGGCGGGATCGTGGCGATGTTGGCTGACAATTTCGTCGTGCCGACATTTTTGGCCGACATGCCCTGCTTATAGTGAATGCCGTTCCAATCCCGGCGAGCGCCTCCGCCGCGGATGGTCAGGATCCCATCGTGATCTTCCACCGCGCTGAGTTGGATGTCGTCGTTTGTTGTCCCCGGTCTTCATAACCGGGAATTCGAAGGGAGAGGGAAGGCGAGAATCAAGGAAAAAGGCCGGGCCTCTTGCTGACCAATCGCGAAAAACCGAAGCGTCTCGCTTACACTTGCAACTCCACCAATTCGCGAGCCGGCGCCCAGGTCGTCTCGGATTCCTTGTCGTAGAACGCGCCCTCCAGCCATTCGGTTCCGTAGAAAAACTGCGCCCCCTCTTTCTTGAGGCTCTGTCTGATGATTTCGTCGGAGACTCCCTTCTTTCCGAGGTAAATGCGAACCGGAATACACCATTGCTCGCCGACAAATTGCCATTCGGAAGCTTTCAAGGTTACGTCCAGCGACGGCTTCGCGATGGGTGGTATCCTCCGGCTCCTCGGAGGCTCCCTTGATCAATCCCAGAATCCAGTCCTTGGTCACTTTCGTGCCCGGGCAGGTCTTCGTGGTTTGCGGATCATCGCGGTGAAAGAGGACAGTCTTTTCGGATGGCTTGCGCCCGAGCCAGTCGAGTAAAATCTTGGTCGCGGCCGCGGTGGTCTTCCAGCATTCCAACCCCCGGCCGGTTTTGGGAGATTCGGAATCGTAATCCCCGAGCACCTCGATGCCGATGGCGCGTCTTGTTAAAGCTCACCGCATGCACCCCTCTTTTCCGGAAATCGCACATTCCCCAAAGTTGGTCCTCGTCGCCAAATAAATGAGGGCCGGCACTCCATCCTTTCTGGTTCTTGTAGAAGTCTTCGAGGTTGCGGAGATGCTGCGCGATGAAACCGTTCGGGCGCTGCGCCAGGGAAGGTGAGGCGGTGTGGTGCAATGTTACGGCGGTGCACCAATCCGGCTTGGTAATCGTGTCGAGATATTCCTTCAGGCTTTCCGGGGTCCAGACTTTTCCAACGTTTTCGTATCCCATAATGATTCGGTTAATTAGAGTGCTTGGCTGTTTGCTGACTGAATAAATTTAAGGCGCGGCGACGCGGCGGCCGGAAAGAAAGCGAAGCCGCGGCGAGCGAAACCGGTCGCTGAGAGGCATGGGGCGGCGGGGGGCGCACGTCAGCGAAATTATCGGGTCGTCGCAGACCCGACAAGCTTATTTCGGAAGCTTCAGATCTCCCGCTTCATCGTCACGGCTTGGTCGCTTTGCTCGACGATCTTGAACCCGAAACGTTCATAAAGCCGCACCGTCGGATTATTCGGAGGAGCACTGATCGAGACCGCGCTGCATTGCGGATTCGCTTTCACCAATTGCGTGAGGAGCGCCGCGCCAATGCCCCGTTTGCGGTGCCCCGACGTCACCGCGAAGCCGAGCTCCCGAATGGGCTCGTCCGCGTCCTGGTCGGGAGGGACGCGGAACCAGGCCGCCCCGAGCAATTCGTCCCGTCTCTGGGCATCGTAGGCGACAAAGCCGGTGTCGCCCGCGCGGCCCCAACCCTCGACGTAGCGGGCATATTCGGGCTGCCGCACAATGTCTCGCGGCGTGTCGTGCGACGTCCGCAAGGCCTGATACACCATCTCCCAGAGAATCGGCTCGTCCGCGGCGGTGAGTGGCTGGATCACATAATCCATAATTCTTTTCGGAGCGCTTGCTCCGATTATGCCTGACGGAGGCCGGAACAACAAGCCGTCGTCTCTTGCTCTCGCCAGCCCTTTCCGAATCTGCCCTCGCAGGTAAATTTCGCCTTAATGCCACGACAGCGAACAACGCGGAAGGCGAACGGGATCTCCAGGGACGATCTCCGCGACGGCCGTATTGTCCTGGTCGAGCAGGAACCGTTGCGCGAAACGGCCGCGGCTGATTGCACAAGGACGAAGGCGCGCCTGGAACGGGCGCGCGCGGCCTGGCACCGCTTCGAGCGGAAGGACAAGCCGGCTTTTGTTCGCTGGCGGGCGCGGGAATTCGGCGCGCTCCTCAGCAAAGCGCGCGAAGTCGAAACGCAGATTCGCGATGCCCAGACGCTCGTGCATGAAGTGGAAATGGAAATGCGCCGCGGTTTCCAGGACGCCCACAGCGCCTATCAGCGAGTGATGTTCCGGCGGGAAAATCCGTCCGTGGCCGGCGCGGAGGAAACCGAAGTTCACCAGGAACGCCGGGACGCTTCCCGCAAGCTCAGCGATTTCGAAAAGGAGGCGCTCTTTCAGGAGTGGGTGCAGCGCTCTCTCGGGACGAACCCCGACAAAATGGATGACGAGGCTTACTCGACCACGTTCGAAGCGTTCAAGTCCCACATGTTTCGCAGCGCGCCGGAAGAGGCGCGGCCGCGGAATGTCAACCGAGCTCAAGAGCGGAGCGACGACCGCGAGAAGAGGAAGAGGTAGAGGTAGAGGAAGAGAGAGTGGTGGATCCGCGGGTGAAGGAGCTCTATCGCGTTCTCGTCCGGCGATTGCACCCCGACCTCCGCGATGACGCGAGCGCCGCGGTCTCCGGGCTTTGGCACGAAGTCCAGGAAGCCTATGCTGCCAGCGATGTGGCCCACATGGAAATCCTCCTCGCCCTGGTCGACATCGAGTCGAACAACATGGGCGCGCAAACCAGCATCGGCCAGATGCGCGCGATCCTGGTGGAATTGGAACGTGCCTTGCGCGCCCTCGAGAAAAGCTTGTTGGAAGCGGAAGGCGAGGATGCCTGGAACTTCGCCCAGAGCGGGCCGAATGAAGAGCTGCGGGTGCGGGTGGAGCGCCAGCTTAAGCATGGATCTCGCCGGACGCAGCACGCGCCTCGACGTTCTGACGCAAAACCATCGCGAGCCTGGGCCCACGGCCCGATCGCCAATCGCAAGGCGATGCCACCGCTGGCCGGTTCTCGCCGTGTGAGCTGATCTCGGCCCTCCGACTTTCTTCACTTGCCTCGTTCCCAAACTCCAGTTTGGGAACGCAATTGTCCCTGAAGCTCCAGCTTCACCTCTTTCGCCTTCCAGCCTACGTCCAACTTCTGGCCTCCAGCCTTCGCTGAAGCTCCGGCTTGGCAGGCTGACCTCCCTGGCACGCCGCAGCTTCAGCGAAGGCCTCCGCCTTTAGATAAGAACAGGTGCGCCGGGGGCCTAACTGGACGATAGTCCCGCCCTCATGCCCTTTCGAGCACTCCATCTTTCGCCCCCAATTTTACAGGCGGTCCGCGACGCCGGTTACACCGAGCCCACGCCCATCCAGGTCGCGGCGATCCCGCATATTCTGGCGGGACACGACGTGATCGGCATCGCCCAGACCGGCACCGGCAAGACGGCGGCGTTCGTTCTGCCGATCCTGACGAAGCTCTCGGCTGTGATCCAAAACGGCCAACGGCGCGGCACGCGCGCGCTGGTGGTCGCTCCGACCCGCGAGCTCGTGGTCCAGATCGAGGAAAACGTGCGCGCTTACGCGAAGCATCTGCCGTTGCGCATGGCCACCGTTTTCGGCGGCGTCAGCGAGCGGCCGCAGCTCGAGGCGCTGCGCTCCGGCGTCGACCTCGTCGTGGCGACCCCGGGCCGGCTGATCGATCTGATGGGCCAGCGCGCGGCCAATTTTTCCGGCATCGAGTTTCTCGTCCTCGACGAAGCCGACCGCATGCTCGACATGGGCTTCCTCCCGCCGATTCGCCAGATCGTGAAAGCGTTGCCGCAAAAGCGCCAGACGCTGATGTTCTCCGCCTCGCTCTCGCGGGAGATCGAGAAGCTGACCCACGAGTTCCAGCGCTCGCCGAAGATTGTCGAGATCGGCCGGCGCGCGAACCCGGCGGAAACGGTGACGCAATTCGTTTACGAAGTGCGCTCGCACTTGAAGCCGGCGCTCCTGCTCCATCTCCTGGGCGACCCGCAATTCGATACCGTCCTGGTCTTCACCCGCACCAAGCACGGCGCCGACCGGCTCGCGCGCCGGCTCGAAAGCAGCGGGATCAAGACGGGAACGATCCATTCCAATCGCTCGCAGAACCAGCGGCTGCGCGCGCTGAAGGATTTCAAGTCGGGCGCCGTGCGCGTCCTCGTCGCCACCGACGTCGCCGCCCGCGGCATCGACGTGGACGGCATCTCTCACGTGGTGAATTACGACTTCCCGATGCACCCCGAGGATTACGTCCACCGCATCGGCCGCACCGGCCGCGCCCTTGCCATCGGCGATGCGATCAGCTTCATCACGCCGGAGGACCAGGGCCCGCTGCGCTCGCTCGAACGTTTCATCGGCCGCGGCATCGTGCGGAAACGCGCCGAAGGTTTCGATTACAACGCCGCCGCTCCGCCCCGCGACGAGCGCGGCCGGCGCGAACGCCGACCTCCTCCCAAGATGGAGCCCAAATCCCCCGGCAACTCCGCCCGCGGCAGCGGCGAACCCGCCCATCGCAACAGCGGCCAACGCCCTCGCGGCTCTTCCTCGACTCGCAGATCCTGGGGAAGATCCCGCTAATCGCCAATCGCTTAAGGCGGCGATGGCCCATCGGGTGTATGGTTACGAATGTCCGATCCACGAAACGTCGCCCACGCCAAGAAGGTCAAGCAGGAGAAAGCACACCAGCCGCCGGCAGGCCGGTGCAGGGCCAAGCCGAAGAAGAAGCGGAAGACCGATGCTCAGACTGCGCCGGAAAGCGAGCCGGCCGAGGCGCCAAAAGTGGAGCAGGCGCCGGGCGATCACGAGAAATCCGTCGCGGTGCTCTCCAAGTTGAAAGACATGGAGTTCCATTCCCGGGCGAACATCGAGACGCTGGCTGGATTGATTCTGACGATTGAAGAGGAACTGAAGCAGAAAGAGTTCTCCGACGCGATCGGCGAGGTGTATGCGGCGCAGGACGGTTTCCACACGAAAATCGCGGCGCTGATCGAGAGCTACGAAGCGAAGTGTGAGAGCTTGAAGCCGGCGTAAGGCGGATCGGCCGGCGATGAAGAGGACGAGGTCAGAGCGTCGAGGACGCAGCCATCGAGCGGGGCATGATCGCGCGGCGGACGCGTGTCTAGATGGCGGCCATCTACAAGTTCACGGGATCGCCTTTGCGGACAGGCCTTCGGTCACGACGGCGGCGTAAACGCCGGCCTTGCCTTCGTGGGCTTGCGCGACCGTTTTCAAAATCGCGGGCGTTTTCTCCGCGGTGTCGGGATCGAGGGTGATCATCATGCAGCGCCCATCGCGCTTCACGATCGTGACGATCGCCTTCGAGCCGAGCCGCAAATTGCGGCCGACGAATTCGTCCTCCGCAAAGGCGTCGCGTCTCGGGCAGGTCCAGATAGACGTTGGCGCGGAAATTTCGTTTATCGACAACGCTGCCGGTTTCTTCCTCCAGTTTCTTCACCGTTTGAATGGAGAAGAGGGACAACGGGCGGCAATCGATGAGGGCGCGGTCGGAGCGAAGCAACGTCAGTTCGTGTTTCCCTTCGAGGCCGGCGCGAAGCGTTGTCCATCAAGGCCGCGTCGTCGATCGCGAAGACCGATCCGTCCGGAGTCTCGACATCGATCATCAGCTCTTCGGGAGTCGCGGAGAGCGGTGCGGCGTTTTTGCTTTCGGCCTCGATCAGATTGACGGGGCGCGCGGCCTTGTCCGGTTGGCGGAAACGGGCGCGATAAAGAATCATCTGGCGTTGATCGCGTCCGGTGAAATAGGGAAAACCTTTCGGAGCGGTGGAAGAGGTAAAAGCAAAAAGCCGGTCGCCATACACTCCGGGGTAGCCGACAAAGATTTCGTCCAGCTCTTCGCCGCGCATGCTCTTCACTGGATAACGCCAGACGCTGTCGACGGTGCCGATGAGGGACATCGGCTAAGTAAGAATTAGGAAGGAGGAAGTAGGAAGTCGAAAATCGGAAGTCGGTGGTCGGCATGCCAAGCCATGGCCTTGGCGTAGGCTGGAGGTCGCGAAAGAGGGTAGGTTGTCGGGGCGCGTCAAGGGTCACCAGCAACACCGACGAGTAACCCGATTCTAAAAGATAAAATCGACAACGGGTTCGATTCCGTCAGACTCGAAGAATAGCCATCGGTCCCGGCTGCCAGTTACTAAGGTGCTCGATAGAAAGGGTGGGCATAACCTCGAAAACAATCTCGCTTGCGGTCCTGACCTTTCTGTCAGCGGTATGCGTCAGCTCATGTGAATCTTCGAAGGCACGAGCGGCCGCAGTTCAATTCGCCTTCTCCTGGGAGCAAACGATCAAAGTGCTCGGTTTTGACTCCATGTCCGATTTGCAGACCGTGGAGAGCCACTCGCGGGAGATGGAGAAGGTGCGGGACTGGCTTCGCGCCGATGCTTCCAAGAGCACGCAAACCGAAGCGCGACACCTCGACGAGCTGATCCTTTACGTTGCCCGCAGTCTCAACCAGAACATCAAAGACAACGTGGCCCGTCCTGAAACCGGTGCTGCGCCCGGTCTGCTCCCGGTGAATTTTCCGGATGCCGCGCTCAACAAACTCCTTGGGCTCGATCCGAAAGAGGGCGACGCGAGTGCGGAAAAATCGATAGCGGCTCTTCACGCCGCTATCGTCCGGTTCGCCGAAAAAGTGGGAGCCGGTCGCGATTACAAGGAAGCGCTGCGGCGGAGGGAGGAATCAGATGCGGCGCACGGCGACCGCAAAGATCCCAGCTCAAAACTGACTTGGGCCCAGGTGCGCGACCTCAAACTTAAAGCCGCACAGGCGATGAAGACGGCGCTGCGAGGCGACCGGAACAAGGTCGAAAAGCAAGCCATGCAGGCGAATGCGCCGTCAGGATTCGGCCCGGCCAAATGGTTAATGTATCCGGAAGAAGTTAAGAACGTGTGTCCCAAAGCGACCGTCGATCCCGATGGCAACCTGGTGGAGAAAACGACATGGCTCGGCCGCGACGTAAACGTTCGATACAAATTCGAGAACGGTTTTCTGGTCACAATCATTGTCTCTTTTGAGGGGCAGTCGACCGCAGCCAGTTTCGCCGCGACGCAGCAATCGCTGCTAAGCAGCTACAAGATGTCGTCGCCCAGGGAAATGGACCCGTTTCTCCTTTACTCGAGCTATTCGATGGGTGTCCAGGACAGTCACATCGTGCGGTTTGGCGTCCTGCACATCCTGGGAAAATCCTCCTCGGGGCTGGAGTCGGTTATCTATTCGCGAGAAGACTTTCTTTGAAGCGCGAACCGCGATTGGCACGGCGGCGCCTCATGCAGCGGCGATTTGAACTCCCGGGGCCGACGGGAGCCGAGCGAATCATTCGCGCCTTCAGTGCTTGGAATTCTTGGGACACGATATTCCAGGACGTTGCCTGGGCTGGGATGGTTCGCACCGTTGGCGCTAAGAGCTGGGCGTTCGCCAAGAAGAATGGCAGCGGGGAAGGTTGCCAGAGTTTGCCTGGTGTGGTGAATCTGGGCCATGAATAAATTTCGCCGCTGGTTTGTTTCCGTTCTTCTGGGCTTCGCCATTCTTGCGGCGGTGGAGGTGCGCGCCGCGACCGGTTCGACGGAGGGAACGTTCGTCGGGATCGAGCAGGGCGATTACGCGCATTTCCAGATCAAGGACAAGAGCGGCAAGGACGATTCGTTCATCGTTCTGCGGCCTGACAAATCGGTGCAGCCTTATCTGGATAACCCCGCCAAACTCAAAGGGAAGTCAGTGCGGATCTTCTGGAAAGAGGAAACGATTCCGGAGGCCGGCGGGAAGATGAAGACGGTGGTAAAAGTTGAAAGTCACGCGATCAATCCAGCAGGCGGTGCGGTGGTCAAACCGGAGGCGGGATCGTTTGCGGCTTTCTGGCTTCAGTTCAAGGCGGCGGTCGCGAAAAACGACAAGGAGGCCATCGCGGAGATGACGAAATTGCCCTTTCCCACCGGAAGCAAACCGTGGTCGAAGGCCGAGTTTATCAAGGAGTGTGGGACGCTCTTCCACGGGGAAGCGCGAAAATGCTTTGCGAAAGCGAAGCCGGTCAAAGAAGACGATCGCGATAGCTACAGCGTGTTTTGCGGTGAAGAGATTTTCGTGTTTTCGAAAGTGAATGGCGAATACCGATTCACCGACATCGGGATGAATGATTAAAGGTCACAGGTATGAAAGCCAGGTTCGCCATCATCACCGTCGCGGTTTTTGCCGCACTCAGCTCGGTCTTTGCACAACCAGTCACTCTGCTGGACGGAAAACTGACACTGAACACGACCGAGATGTTCACTCCGAAAAAGGAGGCAACCTCCTCGAAGCAATCGATCGCAGATTTTGAAGGACGCGGCGAGAGCGACGGCTGGGGGGCGGTCACGAGAGGGACGCGTGGCTTGCAGCCGGACGGATTGGACGCCTACATGAAGAACAAGGTCGCCGAATACACGAAAGGGTTATCGTGGGTTCCGAAGCTCAACTGGCTCAAGAAGGAGGTCGTGACAATCGACGGCCGAAAGTGGGCCGACCTGCGGTTTATCGTGCCGCGCAAGAATGCAAAGGATCCGCGCGATGGCCTGTTGGTACACCCGCATCCTCGCGACTTCCTACGAGGGCCAGTTACTTGAGATCATGTTCACCAGCAACACCGACGAGAGTCCGGCCCTCAAGGACAGCATCGATAAAGTGATGGAGTCCGTCCGACTGGAAAAGTAAATAGGTGGCTTGCTGAAGAGATTGTTGAGGTCGGCGAAGGGCGCCGCGCCGGATAAGGAATCGAAGGTGCCGCTTTCCGCGATCTCGCGCGCGGCGCGGATGAAGGCGCCCCAGGCCACCGAAGACAAAGCGCTGAGCCGACGGAGATCCGGCGAACGCCGAGGTCGGTCAGGCGGGCGACGGAGAGTTTTTCGCTGGGGCGCGAGACGAGGACGTTGAGCGGCTTCGGCGCGACTGCTTTGACCAGCTCGAGCGATTTCGTCAGGCTCGCGCACGCTGGGAGCGTAGAGGCAATCCGCGCCGGCTTCCGCGAAAGCGACGAGCCTTTTCCGCGCGATGTTGAAGGCATCGGGATGGCCGACGAGCCATGCTTCGCAGCGAGCGGTCAGGACGACGGGAATTTTCGAATCGTCGATCGCCTTGCGCGCGGCGCGGACGCGCTCGATGGCGAGGCTCTCGTCGTAAAGCGGCGTCAGCTCATTGCCGGTGGAATCTTCGATGGATAATCCGGCGGCTCCGGTTTCGACGCAGAGCTTCACGTTCGTCGGCGACCTCCTTCGGGTTCGTCGGCGAAGCCGTTGAGGAAATCGGCGTTCACCGGCAAAGGGGTCGCGGCGGCGAGGTCGCGGATGTGGGCGAGCATTTCGTCGAGCGGAACTTTCCCGTCGGATAATCCGCGGGAAAAAGCGAAGCCAGCCGAGGTGGTGGCGAGCGCTTTGAAGCCGAGATGCTGAAGATAGATCGCCGTGCCCGACATCCCACGGATTCGGCAGGACGAAGCAGCCGGATTGATGCAACGCGCGAAATTGCGCGACGGCGGAAGCTTGAGCGGGCTCGTCCATTGTTCGACTAATTAACCGGAGGGACGTGCTTCCGCACGTCCCATTATTCTATCGTCCGCGTTTTCGCGAGTGACACACCAGCGCGATCCCGCCCAGGACGGCGATGGACGCCAGCAGGAATCGCAGGGTGAGCGGTTCGCCCAGGAGGAGAATCCCGCCGGCCGCTGTGAGAACCGGGACACTGAGTTGGACGCTGGCGGCGCTCGCGGCTTTCAGGCCGGGCAGCGCCGTGATACCAGATGACGTAACCAACCCCGGAGGCGATCGCGCCGGAAAGAACGGCGTACGCGATTCCCGCCGGGTCGAGGCGCATCCATGGAATGAAAGCAAGGCTGAGAGCGGCCGCGAATGGAACCGCGCGCAGGAAATTCCCGGTCGGTCGCGCTGATGGCGTCGCTGGTTCCTCTCCCGCGCAACGAATAGATGCCCCAGGCCACGCCGGCGCCGAGCATGAGAAGCGCGCCGCCAAGCGGCGGCGCCGACAGGCCGGGAAGCAACAGCGCCACGAGTCCGGCGAGGGCGACGGTGAGTCCCACGAGTTGCCGCAGATGAAGCGATTCGCCTTTGCGAAAGCCCCACAAGAATCATCGTCGCCTGGACAGCGCCGAACAAAAGCAGCGCGCCCGTCGCCGCCGAAAGGGTGAGGTAAGCGAACGAAAACGCCGCCGCGTAGGCGAAGAGCGCCAGCGCCGATGGCCAGTTCCCTCGGAGCGGCGGTCTATGACCGCCGGTCCGCATGCGCAGGATCAGCCAAAGCACAACCGCGCCGGAGAAGATGCGGACGAACGTGAAGCTGGCCGCGTCGATGCCGGTTTGCTTCAGCGCCAACCGGCAGAGCAGCGAGTTGCTCGCGAAGGCAATCATCGCGAGCAGCGTCAGGATGAAAAGCCGTGCGGGTGGCACCTTCTACGACTGGAGGAAGGGCGGCACCGGGCAATCGAGCGCGTCAGCGACGGCGCGGAGGAGCTCGGCTTCGCGCGGCTGGATGACGCCGTCGGCGGCGACGGTTTGGGCGCAGGCATTGAGGACATTTTTTTTGATCTGCGGCACCGCCTGGCTGAAGCGCTCGAGCGCGGCGTCGAGGTGAGAGAGTTCGCATTGGTCTGGCGGCAGCCATGGGATTTCGAGGCGGGCGATGCGGCCCAAGATCTCGGCGCCCTGAGCAAAGGCAGCGCGGGCCTGCGCCGGATCGTGCGTGGCCGGCGTAAGCGGTCGCGGAAAGGAGCACGCCGGCATCGTGGGCGAGGGGACGCAGATCGTAGAACTGGGTGACCGACCGGCCCGTGGGAAAGAACCGCGTCTCGAGATGACGCATCACGATTTTTTGCAGCATGTATTCGAACAGATCGGTTTTGCTGTCGCTCGCGACGAGCGTTTTCACGGCGGCGCGGAACTGCTCGAATTGCGGCGGCGAAAGCCGGCGCAGCGCGGGCAGCGCAATGTCGACCAGCGGCAGGCGAGCCTGCGGCGGAAGGCTCTGCACTTCCGGCCAGATGCGGAGGGTCTCCTGGCGCATCGCTTCCGAGGTGGCGCGGCCCAGCTCTTCGAGTTGCTTCTCGCGCGCCGCCTGGTCGCGGATCGAGCAGGAACGCGCAAACCAGCGCGCTGCGCGCCGAGCGGATCGTGGGCCGCAGGTCCGCAGGGAGTCCGGCAATGACTGCTGAAGCTCGGCGGCGTAGCGAAGATGTTCGGTCGTCGGCTGGCCGATATCCGCAACGATCGCCTGTTGCGCGATGACGGCGGGAGCGAGAGCGGCCATGGCGATCGGCAATGGCGGCGGCTGAACACTCGGAAGCGGCGGCGGTTGGGCGCCGGGGAGAGGTGGAGGTTGCGCACCGCGGCGGCGGTGGTGGAGGCGGCGCGGCGGCGGAATCGATCGCTTCGATCGCGACGCTCGGAAAATTTCCATCGAAGCGCCGGGTCCAAAGCCCGGATGCGTTCGACCAAAGGCGGATGCGTGGCGAAACCAAAGAACGAACTCCGCAGACCGTTCGCGAAAAACAAGTGACTGGCTTCTTCGGCGCGCGGCGATTGCGAGTTTCGAACCTTCGCTCAGCCCGCCAATCTTCTTGAGCGCGCCCGCGAGGCCGCCGGGATTGCGGGTGAACTGCACGGCGGAAGCGTCGGCCAGAAATTCGCGCTGGCGGCTGACGGCGGCCTGAATCAACCGCCCGAACAAGACGCCGACCCAGCCGATGATGATCAGCGCGAGGCCCAGCAGCGGCAGCGGATTCTTTTTTCCGCGCGTGTGGATAAGAACGCGGCCGATAACCGTCAGGCAAAGAATTCCAAAGATGAGGCCCATCAGGCGCAGGTTGAGCCGCATGTCGCCGTTGAGCAGATGACTGAACTCATGCGCGATGACGCCCTGGAGCTCGTCGCGCGAAAGCATCGTCATGCAGCCGCGCGTGACGCTGATCGCCGCGTCGCTCGCGGAATGTCCGGCGGCGAAGGCGTTGATGCTGGTCTCGTCATCCATGACGTAGACCTGCGGGACGGGGACGCCGGAAGCGATCGCCATTTCTTCGACGATGTTGAGAAGCTTGCGTTCGTGGAGGTCGATCGAGCTCGGGTTGACGAGGCGGCCGTCCAGCAGCTCCGCCACCGCGCGGCCGCCGCTGGAGAGCGACATGGTTTTGCCGATGCTGCCGATCGAAATCACCGCCAGGGTGCGCGGCGGCTGTTCCGAAAAATAATCCCGGCTGCGCCCAGCTAAACGACTCCTCCGTGAAGGTAAAGATGAGCGCGACGGCCGCGTAAACCGCCACGATCAGGAGCACGACCGCGGCGAGGAAATAAAATACCAGGAGCTTGGTATTGCGTCGGGCCTTGTCCTGGCGCTCGAAGAAGTCCACCCGATCCGGAATTTGTGCGGAGGCCTAGAACGAGACTTTGGGAGCTTCCTTTTGTTCCGGTTTCTCGATGACGAAGAGCTCAGCCGGCGCAAAATTGAAGCTGTTCGCGACGATGTTGGTCGGGAAAACTTCGCGCTTCGTGTTGTAGGCCATGACCGAATCATTGTAGGCCTGGCGCGCGAAGGAGACTTTGTTTTCCGTGGAAGTCAGCTCTTCCATCAGCGTCATCATGGTCGTGTTCGCCTTGAGATCGGGATAGGCCTCGGCCAGCGCGAACAAGCGGCCCATCACGCCGGACAAAGCCGACTCGGCGGACGACAGATCTTTCATGGCGGAAGCCTCGCCGGGATTTTGCGGCGGCGCGGGTGTTGGCGGTGGCGGCGGCGTTGCGGGCGGCGATGACGGCTTCGAGCGTGCCGCGTTCGTGCTGGAGATAACCTTTCGCCGTCTCGACCAGGTTCGGAATCAGATCGTAGCGCCGCTTGAGCTGCACATCGATTTGCGAGTAGGCGTTTTTGTAGCGGTTGCGCAACGTGACGAGCGCGTTGTAAGCGCCGATGACGAAGAAGAGCACGAAGATCGTCAGCAGGGCGATGAAGGCGAGAAGAACCAAGCCGATTTCCATGGAGTATTCCTTTCTCTAAAGCTGGCCCATTCGTAGAGGAAAGGTGGTTCCGCGTCAAGGAGCGGCGGTTTATCAAACCGCCGTATGTTTAGCCCGGCGGTTTGGAAACCGCCGCTCCTTGTTTGATTCGGATGTCGATCTCGGATTTGAGCGTGCGATGGACTGGACATTTCCCGGCGATCTCCATCAGCTTCGCGTGTTGTTCCGGAGAGAGCGGGCCGGTTAGATCGATGGCCATGTCGATTCGGTCGAGCATTCCCGCTTTGGTTTCGCAATCCTCGCAGTCCTTGGCGTGGATTCGGGAGTGGTGCAGCGAGACGGTGATGTTCTCCGAGCGGCAGCTTCTTGCGCCGCGCATAAAGACCGATCGTCATGGAGGTGCAGACTCCGAGCGCGGTGAGCAAGTAATCGTACGGTCCTGGCGCGGCATCGCCTCCGCCGTAGCTGACCGGTTCGTCCGCCTGCAACCGATGCGCGCCCGCCACGACGTCCTGAAGAAAGCTCGTCGCGTTGCCGCGCACCACGACGTCGGGTGGGGTGGCGTTCGTTGAACCGGCCGCGGTCGAAATGGTGGTGTCCATGGTTGGAGCATATGCGATCGAAGCAGCGATTGCATTAGAAAAGGCGAAGCGAAACAGATCGCCGAGGGGTTCCAGCCGCGCTAAGCTCGAAGGCATGAAACGATCTTTCCTGGTTCTGTTCGTAGTCGCCTTCATGGCGTCGCCGCTCTGCGCCCAAACCTCGCCCGCCGCCTGCTGCGCCTAAGACGTCAGCCGCGGAGTCGAGCACAATAACCAAGGAAGAGCGCGACTCGCGCGATCGAGTATCTCAAGCAAACGCAGAAAGATTTCCTCGCCTCAATCGAGGGGGTTTCGGAAGCGCAATGGAAGTTCAAGGCCGCGCCGGACAAATGGTCGATCGCGGAAACGGCCGAGCATATCGCTGTGACGGAACAAACGATCTGGGATTTGGTTTCCGGGAAGATCATGAAGTCGCCGCCCGCGCCGGAGAAGGCGGCTGCGGCGAAAGGCAAGGACGAGACGATCCTGAATGTGATTCCCGACCGCTCGAGAAAGGCGCAAGCGCCGGAGAGGCTGCAGCCAACCGGCAAATGGCCGACCCGGGCCGCGCTGGCCAAAGATTTCGAAGCTCTCCGCGGCAAGGAGATCGCATTTGTGACGGAGACGAAGCAGGACCTCCGCAATTATTTTGAAGAGCATCCGTTCCTCAAGACGATGGATGCCTATCAATGGATCATTTTCAACGGCGCGCATTGCAAACGGCACACCGCGCAGATTCTCGAAGTCAAAGCCGACCCGAATTATCCCAAGAGCTAGAACAAGACGCCGATCGATTTGGCCGGCGGTGTCCGGCTAGGCCTGACCCTTGGTGAGAGCCGACACGGCGGTGTTCACCACAACATTCAGGACTGAATCCCTGAACTGTTCGGTCTGAAGCGTGCCCGCGTTGGCGGCTCGCAGGGCCGTCATCTCGGCGGCGGCTTTTTGCGACTCGACCAGCCAGCGAAATTCGTCTTCGTCAATCTCATCGCTGGCCAGCTGTTGCATCCACTTTTGCAGGTTCGCCCGAGATTGTTGGAGGAACGCCTCCGCGTCCTGTTTACCCTCGGCCGCGAATTGCTTGAGGTTTTGCTCAGCCAGCGGCCCGAGCTGGCTTTTGATGTCGTCGAATATTTGATTGAAATCAGCCATATCGATCCTTTCGCCTAAGAGCGTGCTCTCTTGTCGTTCTCGGTGTTGATCAGAATATCGAACAGGCTGGCCACCTGCTCACGCGCGTCATCCACAAACGCCGGCGAGAGCGTTCCCTTGGTTTTCCACATGTTGAAGAGACTCGTGAGTTGCGTTTTGATCTTCTTCCACTGCGCGACGGTCGGATCGTTTTTCGTCCGCTTCTGCTCTGTGGCAATTGTCGCATCGATCTTGTTCATCAATCCATTGACGTCCTCGTCAACGCTCTTGTACGGCGTCTTGTTTTTTGCTCGATCGATTAAGGCCAGCGAGTCGGCCTTGAGCTGTTTGTCGGTGTTGTAGGCGGTGTCGCTAAACTGCGTCGAAGACAAAAAGCTGCCGGTGGTCGGACAGCCGAACTGTGTGAGCGAGAGCGAGACGCAGGCGAGAACGGCGCATACGTGCTTAAGAAGTCTCATAATATTTCCAGGTTGGGGTTAAGGACGAAGGGAGAGCGGAGAAAACGCCGCGGGGGAACGGAAATGATCGCAGGGAAGAGTCGGCATCGAGGGGCGCCTGATTGCGCGAGGATCGTGCGAATTGTGATTCTCCTTGTAAAGAATTTTATTCCAACCTGGACGTGCCGCGCCGGTGACGAGAAGCGCGTTGAATCTCCGCGAAGAGATGTGAGATGTTGCCGTTGGCCATGTCCGAATTGCCACTTATCGTCGAACGCAAGCGCCTGCCCTCCCCGGCGACAACGCCACAGGCGCTCACCTGGGATGGCGAAAGGTTATGGATGGGATCGCGGGATCTGCGGCGGATCTATCAGATCGACCAGGAGAAATGGAGCGTGGAGGAAGAAAGAGATGCGCCCGGCATTCCGTGGGCCGCGGTGGCCGCGGGCGACGAGATTTGGTTCACCCTGGGCGAGGGGCCTGACGACGACCGCTATCTCCGCCGCTACGTCGCCGGCCAGGGGTTTTCGGAAACGGAACGGATCGCTTGCCCTGATTTCACCGGCTCCTACCTGAGCTATGACGGCGAGCATCTCCATCTCAGCCAATGGTACAAGCACAGGATTCTGAAGCTCGATGGAAAGGGAAGAATTCTGCGCGAGATCCCAATCCACGCGGAGATTTGCGGTCATGTTTTTGTCGACGAGCTGATCTACGTTTTGCGCGGGACAGAACAGGGGGAAGGGGACTGGCGGATCGCCCGCCTGGACCCAAGCGAAGAAACGCCGGCGATCGACGAACTGGCGAGAGTCCCATTCCAATGCCGGTCATTGACCTTTGACGGCGAATCCTTCTGGACGAATCATCGCGAAGCGGACCGGATCGTTTCCTTCACCCTGCCGGAGGCGAAGTGAGTCTATGCGGAAAGTAACTTTTGGCGGCGCGCCGAGCCTCGACAACTACTTCGCGCGCGAGGATGGCGCGGTGGATTGGTTGATGTGGTCGGACGAGGCGACCGAGATCATGGGGGATTACTGGGAGACGATCGATACGATCGTGATGGGGCGTAAGACCTATGAAGCGGCCCTGGAGATGACCAAGGGGGGCAAGACCAATCCGTATCCTGGAATCAAATCCTATGTTTTCTCGCGCACGCTCAAGGCGAGAAAGAAACCGATCGAGATTGTCTCCGGCGATGCGGTCGAATTTGTCCGAAAACTAAAGAAGCAGGCCGGCAAAGATATTTGCGTCATGGGCGGTGGCGAGCTCGCGCATTCGCTCCTCGAAGCCGGGCTGATCGACGAAATCGGCTTCAACATTCATCCCGTGTTGCTCGGTTCAGGCATCCCGCTTTTCTATTCGATGAAACGCCAGGTCGATCTGGAGTTGCTCGATTGCCGACGCTTCAAAAACGGCTGCGTTTACGTTTTGTATCGCGTGAAAAAGTAAGGTCCGGTCAGGACGCGCAGGTGCGATTCCGTTGCATATGGAATTGGAAACTCTCAAAGACCTTTACATACACGAATTGAAGGACCTCTACAGCGCCGAGAATCAGCTGATCAAGGCTTTGCCGAAAATGGCAAAGGCGGCGAAGAACCGGCAATTGTCGGCGGCGTTCAATCAACATCTCGAGCAGACGAAGCGACATGCGAAACGGCTCGAGCAGATTTTGAAGAGCCACGATGAATCGACCCGGGCGCCGAAATGCGAAGGAATGGAAGGATTGATTGCCGAGGGCGACAAGATGGCGAAGGAAGATGCGGAGGACGAAGTGCGGGACGCGGGCCTCATCGCGGCGGCGCAACGCGTGGAGCATTATGAGATCGCGGGCTACGGTTGTGCGCGCACCTATGCGCAGCTTCTGGGCGACAAAAACGGCGCGCGGCTCCTGGATACGACGATTCAGGAGGAAGGCGATACGGACAAGAAACTGACAAAGCTGGCGAGGTCAGTCATCAATCTCCGCGCAAAGAAAGTCGTTAAGAAAACGGAAAAGAAGAAAGGTGTGACCGGCGTCATGAAGGGGCTGGTCAAAACCGTAATGGGCTAGGGCGACCGGAACAACGGTCGCCGCATCCCTCCCGAAATCGGGAGCGCACAGGCGCCTGATTAAAACCCAAGAGCTCTCAGCAGCTCGTCGTCGATCTTTCCGACGATAGGCAGCCCGTGGTCCCTTCGATAACGCCGGACCGCGATACGGGTCTCCTGACAGAAGTTGCCCTCCGTGTCGCCGACGTAGTATCCATCCTCGCGCAATGCCCGTTGCACGTTCCGGACGATTCGATTTCGTCCGTGACTGTCGTAGGTCGCATTACCGGGGAAGTAACCGCTATCAGCGCTACGGCGTCCGGCCTGGGCCGGCTCGACTGCAACTGCCAGGGCCATTACGGCCAAGCTGGAGAAGATAAGCTTTTTCATATGTTTGTGTATTATCGCGCCGTTCACCTCATTGAGCAAACTGCGCGGGCGGCGCGATCAGCGTGGTTGATCCAGCTCGCGATCAGCGCGTTCAACGGCTTTCGGAACTGCTCTGCACCAGTTGGATTGCGTCTCGGAATTGCAGAGGCGCGGCGATGGTCGAGAACGATTCGGCGGAGCCTCCCGTTCCGCGAATCTCGACGGTCCCGTAATTAAAAATGCGCCCCATCATGCCCTGATAGACCGCGACGGATTCGATCTTGGAAATGAACATCTCGAAGGTGTGGCGCCGGATGAAGCCGACCTTGATCAGGACGCGCCGGTCGGTGATGACGAGCTCGCTCGTTTTCACGCCGACGGCGGCCGCCACGAGAATACCGACCGGGAGAAGCAGGAGGAGCCATGCCCAGTAGAAGGCCTTCCAGGAGGCAAACATGGCGATCGGCACAATAAAAATGAGTGCGATACCGGCGCCGAAGATCGAGCCCATCAAAGCCATCCAGTGAATGGTGGTGTGATGAAGCGGCCGTTCGTTGGCCTGCAGCGTCGCTGTTGTGTAGGAGCCGAGCGATTTGGGGTCGATCGCCGGTGGTGGTGGCGGAGGTGGAACTGGCGTTGCCACTGGGGCCGGGGGCGGCGGGGGTGGTTCGCGGTAGCTGGTGGCGAATTGGGGGAACGAAGAAAGGGGCGCCCATTCTGTGGCTCCTTCGCTCCGGCCGAGATCGGAAAGCTGGATGGTGCCCGCGATGAGACGGCTCCTGACCTCAGGTTCGGAGTACGGGCCAAGCTCCCGGCCTTCATGGCGGATCATGAAATCCATCGTGAATTTTGAGATAATCGCGCCGCAAGGCGATGTAAAGAGGAGTGCCGCCTCGCACAGGATTCCAGGGTGCTTGACGGGATGGTTGGCGAAGGCTCCTGTCAGGGCACGATGAATTCTGCGATCCCGTTGAACCCGGCTGTTTTCATCTCGGGTGCGTTATTGCTGGCCATTTTTACCGGCTGCTCGAAAAAAGCGGAGAAGCCATCGTGGTGGAGAAGGAATATATCGCCGCAGGGGAGGAGCTGGGAACGCCGACTCCGTCGCCGGGAACGAGCTGCCGCGGAGACAAGATGCAACCGCAGCCGCCAGTCCGTCCGGATCCCCCGAAACGGAGGCGGGATGTGGAGAGGCCTTTGGCCGACGACGAGATCGTGGTGGAGACCTACGTGATGAAGAAAGATGTTCGGGGCACCAGCAAGGATCCCCGGGCGTATCCTGGCCGTGAGCAGTGGCGCATGACGGTCGAGCTGGTCGCCGAGCGTGGTCGCTTCGTGGTGCAGGGCCGAGCAGGAGCAGTATGAAAGGCTGAAGGTGGGCGATCGCGTGAAGGTCCGGTACAGAAAAGGGAAATATACGGGCACGGTTTGGAACGCGGAGATCGTCGATTAACGCCGTCCGTATCTCGATGATCTTTGATGTCGCGGTAGCCGGTCTGGGTGGAATGGGAAGCGCGATCGCCGCCCACTGCGCGGCGCGTGGGGCGTCCACGGTTGGCTTCGAGCAATTCGGGCCGGCTCACGATTTGGGCGCGTCGCACGGGAAGAGCCGGATGATCCGGAAAGCTTATTTTGAGGATCCGGCCTATGTGCCGCTGGTGCTTCGCGCCTATGAACTCTGGCGAAAGCTGGAGCAAGACACGGGAGAGGAATTACTGCGGATCACCGGCGTGCTCTCGATTGGTTCTCCCAGATAGTGAAATCATTTCGGGAACGCTGCGGGCCGCGGACAGGCACGACCTGCCGGTAAAAGCGTGGAGCCAGGAGGAGGTCAGGACTCGCTATCCGACGTTGCAGCTGCTGCCGGACGAGCTGGCCGTTTTTGAACCGGATGGAGGCGTGTTGGATCCGGAACGTTCGGTCCGCGCGCACTTGAAAGTGGCAAGTTCCGCCGGCGCGACGCTTCGTTTCGAGACATCGATGGAGAGCTGGGAAGCTACCGACAAAGGGGTGGCGATTCGCCTGAACGATGGGACTGAGATTTTAGCCAGGAGCCTTGTGCTCGCCTTGGGACCATGGTTTCAGGAAACGCTTGCGTCGCTCGGCATTCCCCTTCGCGTCCAACGCAATGTTCAGGCCTGGTTTTTGCCGGCGACAAACGCATATGAGCACGGGCGGTTTCCGGCTTTCCTGCTCAATCGCGCCGGCCTGGCCGCGCCGCTTTACGGCTTTCCGGATTTCGGAGATGGCGTCAAGGCCGCCTTCCACAGCCTGGGTGATTTGACCGATCCGGCCCAACTCGACCGCGAAATCGATCTCGCCCGCGATGTCGAACCGATCGTCCGCGAGATGGAACGATGGATGCCGGGCGCCACGGAAACGTTTCGGGAAGCAAAACCGTGCATGTATTCGCTCACGCCCGATGGGCATTTCGTTGATCGATCGCCATCCCGCGCACGCGAACGTGATCTTGTGCGGCGGGCTTCTCCGGTCACGGCTTCAAGTTTGCGCCGGTCATAGGTGAAATAGGAGCCGACCTGGCGCTGGATGGAGGCTCGAACCATCAGATCGAGTTTCTGTCGCTCCGCCGGTTTGGTTCTTCGGACAAGTAAAACGCCGTTTTAATTTGAGATTTTGCGGGACCGCAGCGCGTCCGAAAATGTTGAAGAGCTGCCATCCGAACGGCACACTATGTTGAGCGGGAAAACAGGGTGAGAAAAGGATTCTTCATTTTCGTTACAGCGGTGGTGTTCCTGGCGTTGGCGGATTCCGCCGGCGCCGGCTCGATCGGCGATTTCTTCAAGGCGCTGGGGAATTCGCTGGCCCATCCGAGTCAGAAGAAATCAAAGTCGAAGGAGGCAAAGAAAACGGCGAGCAAGCGCTCCAAGGCGAAGGGAGCTGGGCAAGAGGCGGATTACCCGCCTGAGCCGACGGCGACGCCGTTAGCCCTGGCGACCCCCACGGCGACGATTCAGCCGGTGCCAATCCGGGTGGCGTCGTTACCGGCCGAGCGAAAGAGCTCGAAACGCGATATCCCCTACGCGATTCCAGCTCCGAACAAGCCGGGCTTCGTGACCAGCCCGTACGCGCCGAAGCAGGGTTTGGTGGACGTGCGAGGGTTCCCGAGCGGAACTGAAGTGATCGATCCCTATACCGGAAAGATCTTCCTGACCCCGTAACGAGATCAGCAGGTGCGCGAGTCAGAGTTGGAGAGCAGTCCGCAGGTGCGGGACGAGGCGTTTGGTGAACTCGACGGAATCGCCGGCCGACAGATGCGACCATTCGGGACAATTGAAGCCGGAGAGCTCCGGGAAATCTTCGAAGTGAATGCCGGGGACGTTCGTGCCCTTGAGCAAAGGGTCCCAGGTTTTTTCGCGAGGGGACAAGCGGTCCTCGAGCGCCTTCAGTTCGCCGGTGTAAGGGAAGCGAACAAAGACGACTTTGCCGCCGCGGGCTCGGAGCTTGTTCACGGCCGCGACGGTGTCGCCGAATCTGCCTTCGATAGCCTTGCCCATGTCTGGCCATGAAAGCTTCTCGCGGGACAAAAGTGGGAGGCGGCGGCGGGGTGAAGAGAGGGAGCCAGATTTGTTGGATCCGGGTCTGAAGTTCTCCAGGCTGCGCGCACTCCTCAGTCATGCGCGCGCGGCGCTCGCGATCGACGGTTTGAAAATAAGGCGGAAGCGTCGGGGGCACCTGGGCGTGCGGGCGATTCGGGATCGGCAATTTCTTCAAGAGCTGTTCCAAGGTCAGGTCTTCCTGCTTGAGAAAGCGACGCGCTCTTCGAGGAACATGCCCAGGTGATGGCTGGCGCGTTGCGAGATGGTTTGCTCGCGGGAGCGCTTCAGCGCTTTCTCGGAAGTCTCGACCAATGGCCCGCCGGGCGCGAACCACATGCCGGGCACGATGCTGCAAAGCACAGTGCCGTGAAAGCGCTCGTCATTCGCCAGATCGGCCAGGATCGGGTAGGCGCAACTTCCCGCGAGCGCGAGCTGGACCGGCCGTTTGCCGAGTCCTTTTTCCAGTTCGTCGAAATCGAGATCGAACAAGGCGCGCGAATCTCCCACGATGACGAGCGACTCGGGCCCCACCGATCTGCGCGCCTGCACCCAAAGGTCTTCCGTGTCGTTCAACGTCGGAGCGTAGCCGAGCGAGCGGACATAAATCTCCCAGGCGCCGCCGCGGCCATGACAATGAGCACGACCACCACCGTGATTCCGCGCCAGGGCAGGGCAGGGATCGCCCGCTGGAAATCGAACGGCCGTTGGAAATCAAAACTGGAAGTAGATGAAGGCATTGCTGTTTCCTTGATTGAGAATGATGGCGCAGGCCATGAAGGCCCAGCCCGCGGTTACGACCCAGCGAGGCATGCGATCGACCGCTTTCTCGAGACCGCTGTCGCGGAGCGCCCAATGGGCGATGAACATGCCGAGCGTGACCAAACCGATCTGCAGCATTTCGCGAGTGCCCAGAATGGCGTCCGCTTGGGCGTGCGCACCGAACATTCCCTGCAGAAGGCGCATCGCGATGGTGAAATCGGTGGCGCGAAAGAAGACCCAGGCGAGACAAACCGCGCCATAGGTGGCCAGCCCCAGGATCACCTGAACGAAGAAACTCTGCGTCCATTTCGCGTCGCCGGCAAAATGTCGCAACAGGCGCTCGATGACGAGATAGAGCCCATGGAGCAAGCCCCAGACGACGAACGTCCAGGCGGCGCCGTGCCAGAGTCCGCCAATGAACATGACGATGACGAGGTTGATCAGCGCGCGAGTTGGGCCGGCGCGGTTTCCGCCGAGCGGAATGTAAAGATAGTCGCGCAAGAACGTGGAGAGCGAGATGTGCCAGCGGCGCCAGAAATCGGAGAAGCCGACGGCGGCGTAGGGATAACGGAAGTTGTCTCGGAGATGAAAGCCCAGGCAGAGCGCGGCGCCGATCGCGCAGGTGGAATAGCCGGCAAAATCGAAGAAGATCTGGCCCGCGAAAGCCATGACGCCCATCCACGAATCGAGAGCGACGAGCGGACCGCCATGACTAAAAACCCGATCGGCGGAGCCAGACAGCATCGTGTCGGCCAGGACAACTTTTTCGAACAGGCCAAGCGTCATCAGGAGCAGGCCCCAAAGGAAACGGCCGGTCTGCGGTTTGGGCGGCTCCAGCAATTGCGGAAGGAAATCGCCCGCGCGGACGATCGGTCCCGCGACCAACTGCGGGAAGAAGGAGACAGCGAGAACGAAATCGCGGAGCGACTTCGTCGGCTGCATGACGCCGCGATAGACGTCGAGCGTGTAGGAAAGAGAGTGGAACGTGTAGAAGGAAATTCCGACCGGGAGCAGGATGTCGAGATGCGGCGGCTGGTAGACGATGCCGATGCGTCGCCATCAACCACTGGAAATTTTCGAGCAGGAAATTTCCGTATTTGAAGAAGCCGAGCATGCTCAGGTTTGAGGTGAGGCTGGCGACGAGCCAGTATTTGCGCGAGCGGGGAGTCGGAGCCTTGGCGATGCGAGAGCCGAGCCAAAAATCGAGCGCGGTAGTCGCAAAGAGCAGGGCGGCGAACGGCGGATTCCACGCGCCATAAAAGAGGTAGCTCGCGACCACGAGCAGATTTTTGCGCGTCGTCCAATCGCGCAAACTCCAATACAGCGTAACGACGACGGCGAAGAAAACGACGAACGTGAGCGAGTTGAACAGCATGCGAAAGCGCTTTTCGCTACGAGAGTTTGCCGCGAGGACAAGACCATTCGCCGCAGCTTTCCGCCGATTTCGCGGAATTACTGGAGCGGCTTCAGGTTCGCTGTGTCGAAGAAAACAACGCGCTCCTGATCTGTCGTTCCCTGGATAACGAGCAGACGTTTTCCATCCGGCGAAAGGGAAGAAATGCTCGAAACGAAATCGAGCATGCGGGCCGAATCAGCGATCGTCAGCTCTGGGAAAGTCATTTTGATCAGGTAGTGATCGTGGTGGTTTTGGAGAAGGAAGGCGCTGTTTTCGAAAAGGACGTAACAGGCCGAAGAGTCCGGCGCCATCATGACCTGCGATACCGTGGCGGAGGGGCTTTGGTTGGTGGCGAGCTTGCCGGTGGCAGCGTCATACAAATTGAGGATGCGATCCGGGCCCCAGGACAAAATCCATTTTTTGTCCGGCGAAATATCGACGCTCGGTCCATGAACGTCGTCATGCGGACGCAGCGTAATAAGCGACCTTCATCGACGGGAGATCGCGCACGGTTGCGTCGCCGCGGCCTGGCGATATCAGGATACGATTGTTGCCAGGAAACGTCCGGTCAGACCATTCACCGCCACCACTGGTTTGCCGACCGGCTTTGTGCGGCGGCCACATCCCAGACCTGGAGATGACCCTTCGGCCCGTTTTCGCCCGGGCTATCGAACGTGACGAGCCATTTTCCGTCCTCGCTCGCGTTGAAACCGAAATCGTAGGCTGATTCCGCGTGCGGATGTTTCATCGGTTTGCCCATCGGTTTCCACTCCCTGGTGTCGTAACGCGTTACGTTTCCGCTGCCGTCCATGACAAAACATTGGGCGCCGCCGGCCGCGAAGGCCGCGGAACCCGGCTCGTCCTCATTCGGGCCGGTTACCAGGGGAAGAGCCGCGACGCGCTTGCCATCGCGAACATTGAAGACGGCGACCTCTTTCGCCGAAAAAATCAGCACGGTGTTCCCATCGGGGGAGAAGAGCGCGGGCATTTGGGTCTCGCTGGCCAACGGCACCTCCAGCGCGGGTGAGATCGCTTTGGCCGTGGCCGCATCAAACACGCGCGCGTGCCCATCCTTCAACCCGACCAAAACAGATTTGCCGTCGGGACTCATGACGTAGCTCTCCGAGCTTGTGTTTGGGGCCAGGTCTCCCGCGATTCGTGCTCCAGCAGGCACTTCCCAAATTCCGACGTCTCCATCGCGATGACGGACAACGACTCGAGAGCCGTCGTGGTTGAAATGGGCTCGGAATACGCCGCGCAAGTCACTTAGCTTTTCCGCATCCGCCGCGAGAGTGGCAACGTGGCGAAAGGAGGCCGCCAGCGATGACAAGGTAGGGCCAAATTGTTCGCGACAGCGTTGTCCGCTTAATATTCATTCGCGCAATCCAACAGAACCCCGCGTCGAATCCAAGCGAAACTCAAGCTCCACTTACCTCTATGAGAACAACCAGATCGAAGCTGCGTCATGGACTTTTGTTGCTGCTTGTTTATGCGCTGATGGTGAGCAACGGCCCGGCGGAGCTGCCGCCCTCCGCCTACCGGGAACGGCAACAAGCCGCGCCGGAAGCTTTGGTGATAAAGGTTCGGTCGGTGAGCAAGCGCGAGACGAAAGAGGAGAAGTGGAAACGGACCGACTTCACGGTGGAAGCAGAAGTGCAGAAGGTGAATCGGTCCGCCAGCAAGCTGACGCCGGGAACTGTGATTGAGATTCGGTACGCGCAACGTCATTACGCTCAGCCGATCGCCGGGCCGAGTGAAGTTCCGGCGTTGAAGGAAGGCCAAGTCTGCCCTGCCTACTTGTCTGGAGATGGAAAGATCTACTCGCCGGCCGCGGGCGGCTATTCGTTCGAGACCGTGAACTAAACGATGCGTCGGGGCGATCTGGGTAGCTTTGGCGCCGGCCGGTGAGCTTTCCCCGCCGGGCGATGGAATGCTGCCTGCTTAATCACACGGAGCTCCTTAGCTCACGCGCGTGATTTCTCTGCCCAAAAAATTCCTTCTAACCGCCTTGCTGGGTGTGACCTGGATCGCCGTCGTGGCGAGTCGGGCTCGGCTTCCTGCTGCGATACGAAAGCACGCCGGGCCGCGTTGGTGTCGTCGGAGCAAGCTGGCCAGCAACATCTGCCCTCCAGCGATCCGGGCCCAATCCGACGCTCGTCATGCTCGCGCATCCGAAGTGTCCCTGCACTCGGGCCAGCATCGGCGAGCTGGCGCAAATCGTCGCCGAGACCCAAGGCAAACTGACCGCCTACGTGCTTTTCACCAAGCCGCAGGGAGCGGGAGCTGATTGGGACGATACGGAGCTTCGCCGCAGTGCGGCTGCTATACCGGGCGTTACGGTCGTCACAGACGCCGACGGAAGCGAAGCCCGCCGTTTTGGGGCCGAAACATCGGGTCACACTCTGCTTTTTGATCCAGACGGCGCCTTACTCTTCAGCGGCGGCATCACGGCTTCCCGTGGCCACGCCGGGCGGAACGCCGGGGAAAGCGCCATTATTGCCGCGGTGAACGGGGGGCGGAGCGACTCAGCAGGCACACCGGTTTTCGGCTGCTCCTTGATCAGGCAGCCGGGTGAGGAGGCCGTATGTTTGAACTAAACGCCTACGCACAGGTCCGGGAGACCTCCAGCGCCCGGGCGGAGGAGCTTTTCCAGCAGCACCGGCAGCAAATCTTTCGGCAGACCGACCAGTTGTTTGGCAGGTTGATGATCTTCCAGTGGGTGGCCTGCATCGTTATCGCCATGGTCCTCTCCCCGCGCACGTGGGATGGCTTATCGAGTCAGATCCATATTCATGTCTGGGCCGCCATCTTCCTGGGCGGCGCGATCAGCCTTTTCCCGGTATGGATGACACGAGTGTGGCCGGGGGCCGTCGTGACCCGGCATGTGGTGGCGGTGGCCCAAATGCTCATGTCGGCTTTGCTCATCGGGCTGACCGGGGGGCGCATCGAGACTCATTTCCACGTCTTCGGCTCACTGGTTATCCTGTCGTTTTACCGGGATTGGCGGGTCCTGATTCCGGCTACAATCGTCGTCGCGCTCGATCACTTTCTGCGGGGCATCTACTGGCCTTACTCGGTCTATGGCGTCCTCACTGCGAGTCCTTGGCGATCAATGGAACACGCTGGTTGGGTTATCTTTGAGAATGTTTTTCTGGTGATTTCGTGCTTCCGCAGTATCAACGAAATGCGCTTCATCGCCAATCGAACTGCGGCGTTGGAGACCAGCGATCAGAATTCACGGCAGCTCTTTGACGAAGCTCCCATCGGCATGGCCGTCGTGGGTCTGGACGAGCAATTTAAACAGGTCAATGCGCGCTTTGCCGGCATGGTCGGCTATTCCGAACAGGAGCTGCTGAGCCGGACACCGCTCGAGATCACCCATCCCGACGACGTGGCGGAGACGAAGCGGCTGGTGAAAGCGATGCTGGCCGGGACCGAGCGTTGTTCGGTGGAAAAGCGGTATGTCCGCAAGGATGGCGAAATTCTCTGGGTCACGCGCACCGCGTGCATCATTCGCGACAAAACCGGGCAGCCAGCCCATTTCCTCATCATGGTGGAGGACATCACGGAGCGGAAACGGGCCGAGGCAGCCTTGCGCGATGCCAAAGAGGAAGCCGACCGCGCCAACCGCGCGAAGAGCGAATTCCTCTCCCGCATGAGCCACGAGCTGCGCACGCCGCTCAATGCCATCCTCGGATTCGGCCAGTTGCTCGAGCGGCAAAATCCCAGCGAACAACAGCGCTCCCGCGTTCAGCACATCATTAGTGCGGGCCGGCACCTGCTCAATTTGATCAATGAAGTCCTCGACATCAGCCGGATCGAAGCCGGGCATTTGCAGCTCTCGGTTGAACCGGTGGCCGTGGCCGTAGTCCTGGATGAAGCGCTCGATCTGATGCGGCCGCTGGCGGCGGATCGCTCCATGGAATTGTCGGTCGACCTGCAACTGGAAAGCGATCTTCATGTCCTGGCCGACGGCCAGCGTTTGAAACAGGTGCTGCTCAATCTTCTGACGAACGCGGTGAAGTACACCGCCGTCGGGGGTCGCGTGGAAGTTTCAGTCGACACCTCCGATTCATCGAAGCTCCGCCTGGTGGTCACAGACACGGGCGCCGGGATCGCTCCCGATAAGCTCTCTCGACTGTTCACGCCGTTCGACCGGCTCGGGGTGGAATTGTCCGGCGTGGAAGGAACCGGCCTGGGGCTCGCGCTTTGTCAGCGTTTGATGCACGCGATGGGTGGCGAAATTGGCGTCGACAGCCGTGTCGGAAAAGGGAGCGCGTTCTGGATCGAATTGCCCGCGGTGAGTTCGCCTCTAAAGCGCCTGCCGAAAAACAGGGACACGCGGCAGCTCGAGGCTGCTCCCACCTCCGACTCCGCAAAAATCCTCTACATCGAGGACAATCTTTCCAACCTCACGCTCGTGGAGCAAATGCTCGCCGAGCACGCCGCAAATCCAGCTCATCACCGCGATGCAGGGCGGGCTCGGGCTCGATCTGGCGCGGCAACATTTGCCCGATCTCATTTTGCTCGACCTTCATTTGCCCGACCTTCCCGGTCACGAAGTCCTGGCGCGTTTGCGACGGGACGAACTCACGCGCGATATCCCAGTCGTGATCATCAGCGCGGACGCGACTGCGCGGCAGATCGAACGGCTGCAGGGCGGCCGGCGCGCGCCGTTATCTGACGAAGCCGCTCGATATCGCGGATTTCTTTCAGGTGATCGAGGAAACAATGCGGGAACGAAAAGGCGCGATGGAATGCGCCGCGGCGTAGCAACTCCCACCATTGTTGAATCATGAATTCCCAGGAGAATGACGAACGAGCAGCGGTGGCAGCCGAACACGCGCGCTCTATTCGAGGATGAAGATTTTGGTCATCGACGACGAGCCGGCCAACGTGGCTCTCCTCGAAGACATGCTTTCCGACGGAGGCTACACCCGGGTGAAATCGGTCACCGATTCGCGCCTGGCGCTGGAGACCTGCGAGACGTTCGAGCCGGACCTCGTGCTCCTGGACCTGATGATGCCGCACGTGGATGGATTCACGATTCTGGAAGGGCTGCGGGCCGCGGCGCGCGAAACGTTTTTCCCCGTCATCGTGCTGACGGCCGACGCCAACGAAAGCACGAAGCTCCGCGCCTTACGCGCCGGCGCGACCGATTTCCTGCTCAAGCCGTTCGATCAACTCGAGGTGCTTCTGCGGATGACCAATCTGCTCGAGACCCGCCGTCTCCATCTTCAGCTCGACATGAAGATGGCCGCCTTCGAAGACGCCATTCGGGAGCGAACCTTCGAGTTGCGCGAAGCCCAGAGCCAGCTGCAAGGCGCGGAGCGTTAAATCGCTTCGCGCCGACTTCAGTAAGACGCGCCGGTGAGCGTGAAGGTAACCGGACACGTCACCGATGAAACGGTCCCGGGTCTAAAGCGCCAGCGGCGGAAAGCGGTCAGCGCGGCATTATCGAGAAATGGGCTGCCGGTGCTTTGCGCCATCAAGACGCTGCTAACATTTCCGCTCACGGGATCGATTATCATCACTACAGCCCCGGTGCCGGTGATCCGCTGCCGCCGCGCTTCATAAGGATATTCCGGCCGTGGCGCGTGAGTGGCGAGCACCTTCGCGGAAGAGAAGGAGAGCGATCCGGCGGTTCGATTGTTCCCTGGCTTCACGAGCGGTGCGATCCGCTTGGCGGTTTGGCGCCGAATCGGCGGAGGAGTCGAGCTTTCGGCGGGAAACGAATCCTCGGTTTGCGGCGGCGTGGGCAATGGTTCCGGGTCTTCGGGAGCTGGCTCAACCAGTTCCGAAAGTGGATCCTCAAACGTTATCTCTGGAAAGTTTTCCGGGAACGGCGGTCCGCCAGCCTTCTCGACGCGTTGGACATTGGCGATCGCGATGGCGGCAAAATGAATGAGAAGCGCGGCGGCAAAAGCTATTACGACGCGCAACTTCTGCCTCGGTTGATAGAGCAAAGCTGTTCTTGTCATAACTGGTCCTTTCTAACTCGAACCACCAGTTAGACCCGCGAGGCTGCAAAAACTTAAAGCCAATCGAAATGGAGCCGGCCTGATCTGCGGCCGCATAATTGGCGAGAACGGGCGTCCGGAGCTGGGGAGTTACGAAGAGGGCGCGCCGCCCGCAGGCCCGGGCATAACCTACGGCTTCAATATCGCCACGATTTCGGTCTGAATCGGCTGGCCGGTCACTTCGATGTCTTTCTCGGCGACATAGACATCGATCTCGGAACGGACGCCGAATTTTCCTTCGAGGTAAATGCCGGGCTCGATGGAAAAACAGACGCCGGCGTGATGCGGCGCGAATCGCGCGTCTCGAAGTTGTCGATGTTCACGCCGTTGCCGTGGCCTTCTTCGCCGATGGAATGGCCGGTGCGATGCGTGAACTGCTCGGCGTAGCCGGCACGTTTGATCACGCCCCGCGAGACGTCGTCGACTTCCGCGCCGCGAATGCTCTTTCCTTCCCGCACGTTTTTGCGGACGAACTCCGTCGCGGCGTCGCGCGCTTCCCGAACGATGTTGAAGATGCGAGTGAATTCTTCCGGCACGGTTTCGCCGACGTAGCCGGTCCAGGTCTGGTCGGTGCAAATCGCGCCCGGCTTCCGCACTTTGCTGACGATATCGAGGAGGACGAAGTCACCGCGTTTGATGGGCGAATTGGTTTCGCGAGTGGGGAAGTAATGCGGGTTCGCCGTGTTCGCGTTCACGGCGACGATGCCGTTCTCGCGCTCCATTCCTTCCTCTTCCAGGCGGCGGGCAATGAATTGCTGAATGTCGTATTCGGTCATCGCCTTGTCGGCGCGAATGTTCCGGCCGATTTCGGCGAACGCTTCCAGCAGGATGCGATGCATCTTGTCGGACGCTTCGACGTGCGATTGTTTTTGCTCCGGGGTCAGGACGGCCTCGAATTGCTGGACCAGCTCCGCGCTGGTCACGATGTCGACGCCGAATGAACGAATGAGTTCAATCGTGCCGGCATCGACGCGCGAGATGTAGGGGATGTCGTTCATCGGCGAATACTGCATCGCGACGCGCAGTTTCTTTTTCTGTTCCGAACACAAGCGTCTCACGGAGACGCGTGCGCTGCTCCTCCCAACCGCGATACACCAACCGCTTGCCGGGCAGCGGATCGAGTTTCGCACGCTCGATCGAGTGCACGATCTTGGTCGGCTCGCCCGAAGCGGGAATGTAATAATACCAGCGCCGCGAGCCGGAAGCGTCCTCGCCGAGCATGAGGATGCGTGGCGCAAGCGGATCGCTCGCGCGAAAATCGTAGAAGAGCCAGCCGTCGAGCTTTGCTTCGCGCAACGCCGCTTGGATGGCGGTGACGCGCTCGGCTGGAGTCGGGTTTGCGCGCATGACGGACGATGGCATGAAGGCGACGAACGCCGCCAGAAGGAAGAGCGTCTTTTGTTTCATGAGGAGGACAACAATTAGCCAACCCGGGCCCGGGCTGACCAGCCAAACCACATATCAGACGCGAGCAAATTCGGCGACGAGCGGGTAATGGTCCGAGGCGACGCGCGCGAGCGGGCTGCGGTGGACATCAAGGCCGAGCGCGCTGCAAGGCGGCATTGACGAAAATGTGGTCGACGGCGAAGGCGGGGAAGGAGGTCGGAAAAGTGCGAAATGCCCGGACCGGCGCGACCAGTTTGCGCACATCCCGGAGATGCTAGCCCAAGCGCACGGTGGGTGCGCGAGCCAGGGCAGGCTATTGAAATCGCCCAGAAGGATGGTGGGCGTTTCGGTCGGACCCGCCGCGAGCCATTCCTCATTCAGCAATTGTGCCTGGAGCAGGCGCTCGCTTCGGCCGAGGCCGAAATGGGTATTGATGACATGGACCACGCCAAGCGGCGTCTCCACATCCATGGAGATCGCCACGCGGCTTTCGCGGCAATAAAAAGTTCCGGTGCCCGGCAAGGCACACGCGTGGCGAAGGGTGAGGGGATAGCGGCTCAGGATCGCGTTGCCGTAATGCTCGTCGCCACTCTGCATGGCCGGATGAAAATAGCGATGCCAGCCGAGCTTTTCGGCGATCAGCCCCGCCTGGTCGACTCCGCCGGAACGCGGCCGGCTCAGATCGAGCTCCTGCAACCCGACGAGATCCACGCCCAGCTCGGCGATCACCTCCGCGATGCGCGTCTCCGAGCGCTGCCGGTCCATCCCATAACAGGCGTGCACATTGTAGGTCGCCACTCGCAGCTTCGATGAATCTGGCGCGCTCATCCTGTCTTCGCGATGCAGTTACATTTGCTGGCGGAAGATCGACGCCAGGCCGCCTCCGATATTTTTCGGTCCAGGGCCGGCGGTGCCAGTCGCGCAACGTGATCTCGCGCGAGTGGCTCTTGTCCTCGTCGAAAATGCGGGCGTGCGCTTCGACCCACTCTTTGTCGAGAACGTTGAGGTTCGACTCTTCGTTCAGGGAGAGGGAACGATTATCCAGATTGGCGGAGCCGACGGAGGCCCAGCAATCGTCGACGAGCAGATACTTACAGTGGAAACGCGCCGGCTGATATTCGTAAAACCGCGCGCCTGCTTCGAGCAACGGCTTCCAGCGCGTCTTGCCGACGGCTCTCACCATTCGAGCATCGGTGTCGGTGCCGGGCGTGATGATCTCCACGCGCACGCCGCGGCGCAACGCTTCGACCAGCGTGCGCCGGCAGAGGTCGTCCGGAATGAAATAGGCGTTGGCGATGCGGATGATCTTGCGCGCGGCCGCGATCGAAACGAGCAGCATCAGGCGCGCGCTGTCGGATCCTTCGCCGGCGGAGCTTTTGAACGCCTGGCAAAGATGCTCTCCCGCCGGCTCGATTTTCGGAAAGTAATCGTCGCCGTGGAGCAGCTCCGCGCGGGTCTCGAGCCAATTGTCCATGAACGCCTGCTGCAATTGCGCGACGGCGGGGCCTTCCACTCGATAATGCGTGTCGCGCCACAAACCGCGCGTGCAGCCGTCGCCCCTCCAATCGTCCGCGATGCCGACTCCGCCAATGAATCCGAGCTTCCCGTCGACGACCAGGATTTTGCGGTGCGTCCGAAAGTTGACAGTCGCAAAGTGGACGAAACGAAAAATCTCCACGTGCACGCCCGAGCGCCTGAGCAGCCGGATGGCGCGGCCGCGCACGCAGTCGCACCCGAGAGCATCCTGGAGGAAATGCACCGTCACCCCGGCGCGCGCCCGTTCCGCCAGCGCCTCCGCGAACTCGTCGGAGACTTCGCCTTCGCGAAAGAGAAAATTCTCGAACGTGATCGTCCGTTCCGCGGAGCGAATGGCGTGCAGCATGGCGGGGAAAATCTCGTCCCCATTTTGCAGGACCGTGACTTTGTTCCGTTCGAGCAGGGGCGGCCCGAGCATGTTGCCCATGGTGCGGACGAAGGTGTCGTCGCCGGGATGATAATCCGCGGTGATGCGATTCCTGACCTTCTTTTCCGCCGGGAAGAAATTCCGGGAAATGAAAAGAGTGGCGAGGCTGCTGGCCGCGGCAGCGCCGAGGATTTTGGGCCATTGAGGCGGCTGACGACGAAACGGAAGCTTCACTGCAATTCTATCGAAGACGGGAGGCTATCCGATTGCCCCCGCGAAGAGGAATGCCCAGCCTATTTGTCGTTGACCGCGTTTGCGCGCAAAACCTAATCTCGCCGGCAGGATGCCTAAGTATCTCGTCGTCAGCACCAGCGGAAATCCGGACAGCAATAGCCGGCGCATGGCACGCCTGGCTCTGGCGCATCTGCAAAAGGCGGGAGCCGATTGCGAGTGGCTCGATATCAGCGAGCTCGGACTGCCGTTATGCGACGCGGATAAATGCTACACCCAGCCGTCCGCTCAGAAAGTGAGCAAGGCCGTCGCGGCAGCGGACGGCATTCTTATCGCCACCCCCGTTTACAATTACGACGTGAGCGCCGCGGCCAAGAACCTGGTCGAGCTGACCGGGAGCGGATGGGAAAACAAAGTGGTCGGCTTCCTTTGCGCGGCCGGCGGGATGAACAGCTATATGTCGGTCATGGCTTTCGCCAACAGCCTCATGCTCGATTTTCGCACGGTGATCATTCCGCGCTTCGTTTACGCGACCGGCCGCGCGTTCGAAGGCGATGAGCTCAAGGATGACAAGGTCGGCGAACGCATCACCGAACTAGCCGCGGAGTTGATCCGCTTCACGCAAGCCTTGCGCAGTTGATTCGTGGGCAATCCCCATCGGGGCTACGGTCCGTGGATTCGTCGCCTCCGACTCATGCGCCAACCGATGAATAGAGCGGTAAATACGATCACCCCCCAACCTATGATTATGATCGTGATCATTTGTTTGGCGACGAGCGTGAACATGAGAAAATCGATCGTGCCCGTTTGCCAGAACACCCATTCTCCGGCCACGGTTGTAGCGAGTAACTGATTGCCGCTCTGCAAAACAACAATGCCGTCCCCGGTCGAGGGGTTCAGGCGCACCGCCGTGTTGATGGCGGGCTGCCTTTTGCCGTCGTGGCCGATGATAAAATCCCCAGCGCCATTGGGAGCATAAAGCATGGTGCCGAGGCCCCAGATATCAGCTCCCATCTGCGACGCATGCGGTTGCCGCATAAGCTTTAAGGTGTCGGGCTTCAGCACGCCGCGCCCGGCTGGCTCTCCCGCGGAACCCGCCAAGTGCGCCTGAATAAACCGGGTCATATCCGCCGCCGTTGTATATAAACAGGCCGCCGCCAGCGCTGTGAATCGGCGGTGAGTCGCTTCCTTCCCATCCATGTCGTAGAGCGGTGCAAGATTCGACAACTTGTCCGGATCACCCGCAAAAGTTGACCGGTTCATCCCGAGTGGCTGAAAAACAGCTCGCTGCATATACGATTCGAAAGCCTCCCCGCTGGCCTCCTCGATCACCAATTGCAGGAGGGTGTAACCCCCGCCGGAGTATTGCCATTTCGTTCCCGGCGGCAATCCAACTCGCACTCCGCCAACTGCACTTGGAGAGGCGTCGGCGGCCCGGGTCAACGATTCTTCGAGCGACTGCACGTTAACCCCAGGCGCGAAGCCGGCGTAACCAAGGCCATCTGTCAGTCCGGCCGTGTGGCTCAAGAGCCGCCGAACGGTAACTTTACTGTTATCGAATTCACTTTCGGGCAAGGTCCAGCGCGTCAGATACGTTGCGACCGGTGAGTCGAGGTCAATTTTGCCCGCTTCCACCAAGGTCATAACGCCCCAGGCGCTGATCCATTTGCTGAGGGAGGCGACCTGGAAGAGCGTTTCGCTGTCAACGGAGTCGCCGACGAAATAGTCATCGTGAAGCTTCCCGTTTTCGATCAACCGAAACGCCGCCTTCCCTCGGTGTTTTGCGCCAATTTCTTTTCTGGCCGACTCCATGAACGCGTTCGCGTTCCCGGCTGGTGCGAACTGGTTTCGCCCCCATCCGTTCAAGGTTCCGAGGAAAACCAATCCCGTCCACAACACCATGGCGACGGTGGCGCAAAGGAGATTCAGTAGGAGTGCACGCATTTTCCTTTTCTGCGCCGAGTTGACGAGCTGGCCGGGATGATCCGCGGGTTCTCAGTGCCGATTAACCCAACGAAGTTGCGCTAATCGGGGTTAATCTGCGGATGATTCTATTTCCCGAGGAGAATCAGAATGCCGGCGAGCAGCGCGAGGATCGGAAGCAGAATGCTGGCGGCGCCGAGGCTGAATCCGGAAATGCCCATGATGCCGACAAGGATGAGGTAAATGGCGAGCAGGAGCATGCCGATGTTTTTGGTGATCATGCGGGCGATGCTGACCGGCTTGGGAGGCAATTGTCACGCGCCAATGTCTCTCCAGGGCGAATTCGGTTTGCGAACGGGTGAGAAACGCGGAAGGAGAGAACGCAATGGCCAAGCCTGTTTACGAATGGATTGCGGCCGGCGAGGAATGGTCCGAGCCGTGGGGCGGCTCGGCGCGCGCAATGGTTTGGCAGCATTCTGCCTCGAATCCACGATTGTTTGCCGGCGAAGACGATCCTCGAGATCGCCTCGGGGTTTGGGCGCTGGAGTAACTATCTCAAGGACCAATGCCAGCAGTTGCACCTGGTCGATCCGGCGGCGGATTGCATTGAAGCCTGCCGGAGCCGGTTCGCCGCGGAGCCGCGGGTGAGCTGTCACGTGAACGATGGCCGCAGCCTCGACATGATTCCAAACGGCACGATCGATTTCGTTTTCAGCTTCGATTCGCTGGTGCACGTCCGCCGGGAAACCGTGGAAGCTTATCTCGGCCCAGATCGCGAATAAATTAACGGCGGAGGGCATGGGATTCATTCATCATTCGAACCTGGGCGAATACGCCTCTTCCGTTGGTCGACGCGCGCGCCAGCTCGTGAGCAAAGGAAACGTCGTGGGCTCGGACCATCAGCGCGATGTCGAGATGACCGCGGAGCTTTTCCGCGATATTTGCGAACGAGCACGGTCTGAAGTGCGTGTCGCCAGGAGCTGGTGAACTGGCGCGGCCGCCGGCTGATCGATTGCTTTTCCACGATCGCGCGCAAGGATTCTCATTGGCAGGCGGTGACTCGCCCATTCCGAAATCCAGACTTTATGCTGGAGGCGCGATTGATCCGGCGCAGGTCGCAGCATTATCCGCGCACATCAACAACCCCATGAACCACTGGATCGGCACCTCAGGTTTTCAATACCCGGAGTGGAAGGGCACCTTCTACCCGGAGGATTTGTCGACGGCGAAAATGCTGCCGTTTTACGCGGAACGCTTTTCGACGACGGAGGTCAACTACACGTTTCGCAGAATCCCCAGCGCCAAGACCATCCAGGGTTGGTGGGACGCGACGCCCGAGCGTTTCAAGTTCAGCTTGAAAGCGCCGCAAAAAGTCACGCATTTCGCGAAGCTGAAGAATTGCGGGGACACGATGCGCTACTTCTGCCAGGTCATCTCGGATCTGGAGGCGAAGCTGGGGCCGGTGCTGTTTCAATTGCCGCCGGCTTTCAAGAAGGACACGGCGCTTCTCGGCGAATTTCTCAACGACGTCCCTCCCGGAATGCGAGCGGCTTTTGAATTCCGTCACGCTTCCTGGTTTGATGAAGAAGTTTTCGCGCTGCTGAACAGTAAGAACATCGCGCTCTGCATTGCGGAGAGCGCGGACCTCAGCACGCCGGTGGTCGCGACGGCCGACTACGGGTATCTGCGTCTGCGCCGGGAAGATTACACCGACGCCGATATGGCGCGCTGGGCGGAGGCGATCAACGAGAAGGCAGACCGTCTGGCCGGATGTCTTCGTTTATCTAAAGCACGAGGAGAGCGGCATGGGGCCGAAGCTGGCGCAGCAGTTGATGGGAGTTGCTTAGACGTTGGAGGGACGGGCGCTGTCCCGTCCTGAGGTGGATCGCGCGCTCGCGGTCGCGCGATGTTTCTTTGTGGCGGCTAGGCCGCGATCATTTGGCATCGAGCGGCGGAGCGCTCGATCCGACGCTGCTACAATTAGGCGGCGACGCGCCGCTTTTGTTTCACCAGCGTGGCAGTCGAACGGCCGCCCGACGCGCGCGCGCCGTTTCGCTTCGGCTTCACGGATTGATTCCGGTTCAGGCTTTCCTGCAACACCTTGACCAGATCGACCACGTTCGTCGCCCGCACCGCCGGGGCCGGTTTCCCCGGCGACCTCCTTGTGCTGCGCTTTCTGTTCGATCATCTCCATGAGCGCCGTGCGATATTCGTCGCGATACTTTTCCGGCTCCCAATCGACCGACATGCTTTCGATGAGCGTCTGCGCCATCTTGAGTTCCTTGTCGGTGATCGCGCTCACCGGGCCATTCTTGAGCTCCGCGGGGCTCAAGATCTCGGACGCAAAATGCATCAGCTCGAGAATGAGGAAGAGCCCATCCGGTTTCACCGAGGCAAGATGCTCCCGGTTGCTGATCACCACCTTCGCGATCCCGATCTTGCCCGTCCCGCTCAACGCCTTGTGCAGCAGCGCGTAAGCTTTCTCGCCCCCTTTCTGCGGCTCGAGGAAATATGGCTTGTAGAAAAACTTCGGGTCCACCTGGCCCAGGTCCACGAAATCGGTGATATCGATCGAGTGGGTGGACTCGATTTTCACCTTGGCGAAATCCTCTTCCTTGAGCACGACGTATTGCCCGCGCTCGTACTCGTAGCCCTTTACGATCTGGTCGGCGGAAACCTCCTTCGAATCGGCTTCGGCGACCTTTTTGTATTTGATGGGGCTGAGGTCGGTCTTTCGAAGTTGCCTGAAACTGACCTTCTCTTCCTTGGTCGCCGGGTAAACGGCGATCGGGATGTAAACCAAACCGAAGCTGATGCTACCCTTCCAAATCGCGCGCATAGTGAGCGATCTTATTCACAAGCCCGGTGTAATGTCAATCGCCGCAGCCTTTTGGAAAACGTGGTAATTATCTCGCAAAAGGCGTTTTAAAAGCTTGCCGAAGCCGCCGCCGATCCCTACAACCTCCCCATGCTAAAACCTCGTCAGTTCCTCCGTGCTCTCGTAGCACTCTCGGCCGGAGTTCTCTCCGGACTTGTTTCCCTCACCTCGTTCGCAGCTCCGCCCGCCGGCGTGCTCGATGATACCCACGCCAATGTCAGGGCCGTTATGGCCGTGCAACATGAAGTCACCGGCAATTGGATGCGCCAGGCAGAAGTGCTCGGCACCGCCGTCGGCCTCGATGAATCGGGCAAACCGTCGTTAGTCGTTTACGTCGATCAGGACGCAAGCAACGCCGGCGAAGTGATCCGTAATCTGCCCCGCGGCCATCGCGGAGTGAACGTGCGGGTCGAGCTCACCGAAAAATTCCGCGCCATGGCCAGGCCAGGCGGCGGCGGCGTTAGCCACACCGCGAAACAGACCCCGCCCATCCAGCTCGGCACCTCGGGCGGCTGGCGTTTCGATCTCGCCAACGGCTTTTGCTGTGGCGGCACGCTCGGCTCGCTTGTTTCCATCGGTGGACACCAGCATATCCTCAGCAATTACCATGTGCTCGAGGCGGATATCGTCCTCGGCGGTAACACCAGGGTAGCCCTAACCGGCGACCCGGTGATCCAGCCCGGCTCTCATCGATATCAACTGCAACGCCGCGAACGGCCAGGACGTGGCCACATCTGGTCAAGAGGAGCTCCCTCCCGGCCAGCAACGTCGATGCCGCCGTCGCGGCGGTCATTCCCGGCATGGTCCGAACTGACGGCGCCATCCTCGAGATCGGCACGATCTCATCGCAGACCATCGCCGCCTCGATAAATCAGCCGGTGAAAAAGAGCGGCCGCACCACCGGTTTGACCCGCAGCAAGGTCTCGGGCTTGAACGCGACCATCAGCGTCACCTATGAAAACGAATGCGCCGGCGGCGCCGCTTTCACGAAGACCTTTACCGGCCAGATCGTCATCGCGAACAAAGGCAGCCGATTCCTGGCTGGCGGCGACTCCGGTTCGCTCATGGTGCAGGACATCGCGACCAATCCTCGCGCGGTCGGCTTGCTCTTCGCGGGCAGCAGCAGCACCGCGATCGCCAACCCGATCAATCAGGTGCTGAGCTTCCTCGGCGCGACCATGGTCGGCACGCCGTAACCTGTCTTAGTGAAGTTTTCGAAGCACCCGTTCGTTTGCGCGAACGGGTGCTTTCGTTTTCGGCGGTAACGACGAAACTCTTCCATGCAGAGACGCCGTCGGCTGTGGGTGAACTGCGTGGTTGGTCTCGTCATGTTCGCGCTCGCCGCCGGCTGCCCGAAAAATATGGCGCAAGATAATTCACCTTCACCGAAGCGGGACATCAACGCGGTTCTGCGCGATCACGATGACAAGTTGCTCGCGATCCCCGGTGTCGTCGGCGTTTATGTCGCGGTGCTCGAGGACGGGAAGACGCCCTGCCTGAAAGTCATGCTCGCGCGCAAAACGCCCGAAACTGAGCGCGACATCCCGAAGACACTTGAAGGCTATCCGGTCATCTCCGAAGTAACCGGCGAAATCCGGCCGCTCAATCCGTAGCAAGAACGCAAGCTGCGCTGCTGTCATCCCGAGCCGCGCAGACGGCGAGGGACCTCCCAGTCGATCGGAGATCACACAAAGCCGAAACACGCTTCTCGAAAGCCTGCGTTGCCGTGTATCGCGGAAGCGTTTTTGGGTAACTTCCCCTGCGACTGTGGGGTCCCTCGCCGTCTGCGCGGCTCGGGATGACACGCTTTCAGGAAAGCGGCCGATTGACCCTGCGCCGGGGAAACCGTACAAGCAGGCGAAATCGCATGGGGGATTACGAACCAACTTCGCGACGGCCGATCGCGGACGGGTTCCGGTCCACGGCGCGGTTTGCCACGGCCCTTTGCGTCCGGCTGCGCATTCATCCCGACGCGATCTCTTATTTTTCAATGGTCGCCGCCGCCCTGGCGGCTGTTTTGTTTTGGCAATCAGGCCAGCACCCGCTGCTTCTGCTCTTCGCCCCGGCTTTTTGCTACCTCCGCCTTTGGTGCAACATGCTCGACGGAATGGTCGCGCTCGCTTCCGGCAAAGCGAGCGCGCGGGGCGAGATTCTCAATGATCTGCCGGATCGCATTTCCGATGTCGTCATCTTCGTCGGCGCCGCCCACAGCGGCTGGATGAATCCGTTCCTCGGCTATTGGGCGGCAATCTTCGCCCTCCTGACCGCTTACATCGGAATGTTCGGCCAAGCCGTCGGCGTCCAACGCGAATTCAGCGGCGTGATGTCGAAGCCGTGGCGAATGGTGATGCTGCACCTGGGCGCCTGGATCACGCTCGCCTGTCTTTGGTGGAATGGCGGCGCGGTTCGTTTCGGAAGCTTGACGGTGCTCGACTGGGCCTGCCTTATTGTTATCGCGGGCTGCTTGCAAACGATGGCCATCCGCCTAAAACGAATCATGGCGGCGTTGCGCGCGAAATCCTCCGCCCACTGATGTCTCCGCAACAGGCTCTGCAGGATCCGATTTTCTTCGCGTATCTCCGCATCATCTTCGTCTCCCTGTTCGTGGGAGGAATCGTGCTCGGCGTTCTGCATTGGGGATTCAAGAAGGATCTCGGTTCGATCTGGAGCACCTACCGGTCGTGGCTCGTCATGGCGCCGATCGGCCTGGCCGCGATCTTCGCCGGCCGCGTTCCCACCATCGTCGGCGTCACCCTCCTCGCGATTTTCGGCTTCAAGGAATTTGCGCGCGCTTCCGGCTTGTATCGCGACTGGTGGATGACCGGCGCCGTCTACGCCGGCATTGTTGACGGTGGGTGCGGCGTCGTTGATGCCGCATCCGCGCGGCGAAGAGCCCGGCCCGGGCTGGTATGGTTTTTTCGTGGCGGTGCCCGTCTTCGCCATCGCGCTCATTCTTCTCGTGCCGATTCTGCGCAACCGCGCCCGCGGCGAGCTGCAGCGCATGTCGCTGGGCATCGTCGGCTTTGTTTACATCGGCTGGATGTTTGGACATCTCGGTTTTCTCGCGAACGCGGTGAATGCCTACGGCTATCTCCTCTACATCGTTTTCGCGACGGAGCTGAGCGACGTGGCGGCGTTCACTTTTGGCCGGCTCTTCGGCCGGCATCCGTTGCGCAGCGAAATCAGTCCCAAAGAAAACCTGGGAAGGCGCGCTCGGCGCGCTGGCCGTTTCGATGATTCTCCCGTGGCTGCTGCGTTTTTCCTTTCCCGAGTTTGGTCCGTGGCAATTGATTCTCACCGGGCTCATCGTTGGCATCGGCGGGCAGCTGGGCGATCTTTCCATCAGCGTGATCAAACGTGACATCGGCACCAAAGACATGGGCGGCCTGATCCCCGGCCACGGCGGCATTCTCGATCGCATCGACAGTTTGATCTACGTCGCGCCGCTCTTCATGCACATGGCCGGTTATTATCACGAGCTGCGATGAAGCGCTGGCAATACGCTCCCGCCGCCGATCTGGAGCAGTCGCTCTCCGAACGGCTCCGGAATTTTCCCCGCGAGCCCGACATGCTCGTTTACGGATTGCGCTCGATCGTGGCGCTGATCATCCGCGGCTTGTTGCGCACCTGGTGCCGCTTCGAGATCGTCGGCGAAGAACATCTGCGCAGTAATCGTTCGTTCGTCCTGGTCGCGAATCATTCCAGCCATCTCGACACCGTTTGCTTGCTCGCGGGGTTGCCGCTCCGCCGGTTGCATCGCGCGTTTCCAGCAGCGGCCGCGGATTATTTTTTCAAGAGCGTGCCGCGCACCTGGATCGCGACGGTGGTCGTCAACGCGCTGCCTTTCGCGCGTCAGACCAATGTCCGCCACAGCCTCGCCATTTGCGGCGAGCTTCTCTCCAATCCCGGCAATGTCCTGATCATTTTCCCGGAAGGAACCCGGTCGACCACCGGCGAGCTCCAGGAATTCAAAGCCGGCATCGGCGCGCTCGTCGCCGGGCGGGACGTGCCGGTTCTTCCCTGTTATCTCGATGGCGCCTTCCGCGCCTGGCCGAAAGGCAGCCGTTTTCCCCGGCCTCGAAAAGTGCGGCTCATCATTGGCGCGCCGCGCAACTACGCCTCGGTCCCGGCGGACAAGATGCAGCGCGCAGGCGATTGCCGCCGAACTGCAATCAGCGGTCAGCGCTCTTCAGCCATGGGTGAATCGGCTATTGTAGGGCAACCGCATCGGTTGCCGTTTGGCCTGGCAGGCGGAGCGCCTGCCCTACAATTCCCGCTATGACATCCCGCCGAAGATACGTTTGCCAGCTGGGACGGCGCCGAGCTGTTCTATCGCGCCTGGATCCCGGCGCAGCCCACCGAAAAAGCGCTGCTCCTCTTTCATCGCGGACACGAACATTCCGGCCGCTGGTCGGAAGTGGTGGAAATGCTCGGACTGAACGACGTCGCCGTTTTCGCCTGGGACGCGCGCGGCCATGGCCGCTCCGCGGGCGAGCGCGGTTCCGCGGAGAATTTCGGCGCCATGGTGAAAGACGTGGACGCATTTGTCCGCCACGTCGGCGAACACCACGGCTTTGCGCTGGAAAACATGATCGTGCTCGCGCACAGCGTCGGCGCCGTCACGGTCGCCGCCTGGGTGCACGATTATGCGCCGCCGATTCGCGCCATGATTCTCGCCACGCCGGCGTTTCGCGTCCGGCTTTACGTTCCGCTCGCCATTCCGTCGCTCCGGCTTAAACAGAAGTTTCTCGGGCCGGGCTACGTGAAGAGCTACGTGAAATCAAAAATGCTCACGCACGACCCGGTGCAGGCCGCGCTCTACGATGCCGATCCGCTGATCTTTCGCCAGATTGCCGTCAACGTTCTCATCGCGCTTGCACGATGCCGGCACCCGCCTGCTCGCGGATGCGGGCGCCATCCAGGTGCCGACTCTCATGCTGAGCGCCGGCCGGGATTGGGTCGTCAGCCTGAAAGCGCAACGCGAGTTCTTTAACGGCCTTTCGTCACCGGTGAAACGGATGCACGTTTTCCCGGCGGCCTATCACGCGATCTTTCACGAGAAAGAACGCGCCCAGGTGGTCGATCGCGCGCGCGAATTCATTCTGGAACGATTCGCCGCCCCGCCGGCGGCGCCTTCCCTGCTGGAAGCCGACAAATACGGGCACACCTGGGAAGAATACGAGCGGTTGAAGCTTCGCGGCGGTCCGCAGTTCGCGCTCGTCCGCGCCGGGATGAAGACGGGCGGGCGTCTGAGCAAAGGGATCGATCTCGGCTGGCGCAGCGGTTTCGATTCCGGCCTCACGCTCGATTATGTTTACGAAAACAAGCCGCGAGGAGCGACGGCGCTCGGCCGCCTGATCGATCACGGTTATCTGAACAGCATCGGCTGGCGCGGCATTCGGCAGCGGAAGAAAAATCTGGAGAAGCTGCTGCGGGACGTGATCGAGGAAACGCATGCGGCGGGACAAGCCGTTCGCATCGTCGATATCGCGGCGGGTGGGGGACGCTATCTCCTCGAAACGATGCGCGCCTTGCCGGAAATTCCGATGACGGCGCTGTTGCGCGATTACAAGCAGGAGAATGTCGATGCCGCCACGCGGCTCGCGCGAGATTTCGATCTGACGAATGTGACGGTCTCGCCCGGCAATGCTTTCGATCGCGCGTCGCTGGCCTCGATCGAGCCGCGGCCCACGATCGGCATCGTCTCGGGCCTGTTCGAATTGTTTCCTTCGAACGCGGATGTGCTGACTTCGTTGCGCGGGCTGGCGGACGCGATCGAGCCCGGCGGCCATCTCATTTACACGAATCAACCGTGGCATCCGCAGGTGGAATTCATCGCGCGCGTTTTGCGCAACCGCGAGGGCGAGCCGTGGATCATGCGGCGGCGCACCACGGCGGAGATGGATGAACTCGTGCGCACGGCTGGTTTCGAGAAAATGGAAATGGAAGTGGACGAGTGGGGAATCTTTACCGTGTCGGTGGCGCGGCGAGGTGGATCGAGCGCTCCGCCGCTCGATGATAAGAATGGGCGGCTTCGAAGCCGCCACTCTGAAGTTAGCATCGAGCGTCGGAGCGCTCGATCCACCTTCAAGGCTCTTCGCCGCGTCCGTTGGACTCTCGGCGCTCTTCCTCGTCGTTTACGGCTGGTGCAATTGGTTCACGTCGCAGCGGAGCGACGTCGGCACGCTCTTCTTCGAATGGGAGCGGCTCATCCCGTTCGTTCCGCTCATGATCGCCCCTTACATGTCGATCGATCTGTTTTTCGTCGCCGCGCCTTTCCTCTGCCGCAGCGACCGCGAACTGGCTACATTCTCCAAGCGAATTGCCGCCGCCATTCTCGTCGCCGGCGTTTGCTTTCTTTTATTCCCGCTCCGCTTCGCCTTCGAACGCCCGCACGCCGACGGCTGGCTCGGCGCCCTGTTCGATTGGTTTCGCGAGATGGATCAACCCTACAATCTGCTGCCTTCGCTCCACATCACGCTTTCGCACCATCCTCGCGGAGTTTTATGCGCGCCACACGCGCGGCCTGTTGCGCCACGCGTCCAACGTCTGGTTCGTCTTGATCGGACTTTCCGCCGTCCTGACCTATCAGCATCACGTCATGGATGTCGTCGGCGGCTTCGCTCTCGGGGCGTATTGCCTTTACTTCATTCGGGAATCCGAACCGCGGCTCGCGGTCAGTGAAAACCGGCGAGTCGGCGCCTATTATGGAATCGGCGCGTTGCTCGTCGCGGGCGCTGGCTGTTCTGCTCTGGCCCTGGGGCGCATTTCTGCTTTGGCCGGCCATTGCCCTGGCGATCGCGGCTGCCGCTTACTTCGGCCTGGGGCCGGGGATTTTTCGCAAACGAGATGGCCGGCTGCCCTGGACGACATGGTGGGCGCTTGGTCCTTGTTTGTTAGGCCAGCAACTTTCGCGGCTCTATTATCGCCGGGAGTGCCGCGCCTGGGATCAGCTCACGCCGAACGATCTGGATCGGCTCCGTGCTGAATCGACGGGAAGCCGCCGACGCGCTCCGCCTCGGAGTGACCGCCGTTCTCGATCTCACGGCTGAGTTCTCCGTTCCCGCGCCGTTTCGCAGCGTGACTTACCGCAATATCCCCATCCTCGATCTCACCGCACCGCGGCTGGACCAGCTCAATGAGATGGCGGCGTTCATCGACGAAGAATCGCGAAAGGGCATCGTTTATGTCCACTGCAAGATCGGATATTCCCGCACCGCCGCCGCCGCTGCCGCTTATCTGCTTCACACCGGAACGGTGAGCAGCGTTGCAGAGGCGATTGATCTTCTGAGAAAGATTCGGCCCACCATGATCGTGCGCCCTGAAATCGTCGCGGCGCTGAACTTTTATGAGCGCTCACACCCTTTATGTCATTCTGAGCGAAGCGCAGCGGAGTCGAAGAACCTCTAACTTCTCCGCCGACTCAGCGCGTTGTCTCTTCATCCCACCGTTTTCTCCAAGATAAAATTAGAGATCCCTCGACTGCCGCTCGGGATGACAGGAAAAAGGAGACCGCCGCGAGGAGCGTTTCTCCTCGCCTCGACGCGGCTCGCGTCCAATAATCGCCTGCGCTTATGAATTATTCGCAATTGATTCAGCTCTACTTCGAACGCACGACCGCCCTGCAGAATTATTGGACGCTTTACGTCGTCATCGTCGGCGGTTTGCTTGCCTTCTCTTCCCTGCGCAAACAGCCGGCAGCCCTCACGACTCTGATCGTCTCGGTTCTGTTCGGCTTGTTTGCTTTTGAAAATCTGGAGTGCAATCAAGGCGACGGCTGTCCAGCGTCACGCCACCCTGGCCGCCATCAAACAATCCGATCCGGCTTCGGCCGCTCCGGAAATCAAGCAGGTGCGCGAGCAGCTCGAGCCCACGCTCAATCCCGCTTCAGTCGGTTCCACGCAAATGACCCATCTGATCAGCGACATCCTGACCATCGTCGGCCTGTGGGTGATGGAATTGCGCCGGCGCAAAAATGCGGTGGTGGCCGCGATCACGGCCCAGTCTTTCCCCTAGTTCATGTACAAGACTCGCTATCCCATTCCCGGAGAACCTCCCGGCGCGCTCAAGCCGCGCGAGGAACCGGCCAAACACCCGCCGGTCATCACGCTGATCGAGTATGACCGCGAACATCTCGAGGAGCGCACCATCTCGAACAAAGAGGAGCTCCTGCCGCACCTCGACAACCAGCGCATCTCCTGGATCAACATCGACGGGCTGGGGGACATCGACGTTCTCCGCACGCTCGGCACGCAGTTCAACCTCCATCCCCTCGCGCTCGAAGACGTGCTCGCGACCGGCCAGCGGCCCAAGATGGAGCAATACGACGACTACCTCTTCATCGTCGCGCAGATGCTTTACCTGAATCCCGGAAAACAAATGTGCGGCGAACAGGTCAGCATGTTTCTGGGAAAGAATTTCCTCATCACCATCCAGGAAGAGGGCGACTTCGACGTCTTCGAGCCGGTGCGCGCGCGCATCCGCGCGGCCAATGGTTCCATTCGCAAACGGGGCGCTGATTATCTCGCCTACGCGCTGCTCGATTCCATCGTCGACCACTATTACCCGGTGCTCGAGAGTGTGGGCGCGTCGATCGACCGGATCGAAGACCAGCTGGCCACGTTAAAGGATAGTCCGATCAGCGAGCTTCACCGCTACAAGCGGACTCTCTCGCAAATCCGCCGCTTCATCTGGCCGGTGCGCGACCTGGTCAATTCGCTCATGCACGAAGAGACCGGCTTCGTGACCAAGGGGACGAAGGTTTATCTGCGCGATTGCTACGATCACACCGTGCAGCTGATGGATTTGGTCGAGAGCTATCGCGATGTGCTCTCGGGATTGATGGAATTGTATCTCTCCGGGGTCGGCATCCGGACGAACCAGATCATGAAGGTGCTCACGGTCATCTCATCGATTTTCATTCCGCTCACTTTCATCGTGGGCGTTTACGGAATGAATTTCGCCCGCGAAGTGGATGGCAAGAGGCTGCCGTGGAACATGCCCGAGCTGTATCAACCTTACGGATACTTCGCCGTGATGTTGTTCATGCTCGGCGTGGCCTGCTTCCAGATCTATTACTTCAAGAAGAAGCGCTGGTTTTAGGATTTGACGCGCTTTCAGCGCTGCCTAAGCGATGCATCCAGCGCGTTACCCTAGGCTGCTCATGATTCGCGCCGTTGGCGCTAGCCGAACTTCAGCGAACGCATGTCGCCTCAAGGAGCGGCGATTATCCGCCTTACAGGACCGACCCACTTAAAACGGCGGTTGATACCGCCGCTCCTTGACGAAATTGCGGCTTAATTACTGCTGCTTTTTTCCGTCGATGATCGCCCCACGTTTCCTCTCGCTGCTTGTCGTCTGTCTCGCCCTATCGTCAGCTCGCTCACGCCGAGCGAATCAATCATGAGGGCCGCATCCTCGGGCCGGAACCAACCGTCACCGCGCCCACGCTCTTCAACACTCCCGCCGCGGACGCGATTGTCGCCGCCATGCAGATCATGCCGCGCGACAATCCATGGAACGAAGACATCTCCCGCCGGCCTGTGCACCCGAACTCGGACGCGATCATTGCGCCAGATCACGAGCGACCTGTCGTCGAGTCGCCGGACGCTGCGTCCGTTCTACGAGATGAACTACGTCCTCGTTCCGGACAATCAGCCGCGCGTGACCATTCCCTTCTTCAATTATGCCGACGAATCCGATCTCGATGGCGGAACATTCCCGAACGGCAGCTATCCCGATCCCCGCGAATCTGCCGGTAGAGACCTGGCCTCGCGGCACCGGCAACCTCACCCTCGAGCAATGGCAACGTGACGTGAACAACACCGGCGGCGATCGGCATTCCATCATCGTCGCGCCCGGGCGCCGGTTCGATCTGGGAAACGTGGTTGACCAGGCTGACGAATAGCGGCTGGGAGGCGTCGAACGGCGCCAAGTTCAACCTGAACTCAAACGCGCTCCGCCCCGCCGGATGGACTTCTGGCGATGCCGCGGGTCTGCCGATGTTCCCGGCGACTGGTTCGCTACGACGAATGCCAGCGCGGCATGGTCGAGCATGCCTTGCGCATCGTCGTCGCTCGGACGCGGCGCGAATACATTTATCCCGCGACGCATTACGCCTCTTCCATCCCGGCGACCTCCACAAATTATCCCGCGATGGGCCAGCGCGTCCGGCTGAAGGCGAGCTTCGTCATTCCGGACAACTGGACGATCGAGGAAAAGGCGGTCCTGCGCGCGCTGAAGAAATATGGCGCGCTCGTCGCCGACAACGGCAGTTTCTTTTCGGTCTCCGTTTGCCCGGACGACCGCTTCGCCGCGAACGCCTTCGATCACCTCTCCACGATTGGCATCAGCAATTTCGAAATAATCCAAACAACCGGCCCGACGGAAGGCCCGCGCTCGCCCGGCGCCCCGAGTGTAAACGCGGGGGCCGATCAATTTCTCGAAGCAGCCACCACCATTTCGCTCAACGGTTCGGTGAACGATCCTTCCGGGAGCGCGGCCGTTCTCTGGAAAGTTTATTCGGGCCCCGCCGGCGTTTCGTTCGCGAACGCAGGATCAGGCGGCCACCACGGCCACCGTCAACGTGCCCGGCACTTACACTTTCATGTTGAGCGCCGATGATGGAGTCCACGCCGTTGCCTACGACGCCGTGGTCGTTCGCGTCACTGGCCAAAACGCGCTCGCCAATCTCTCGACTCGCGTCCAGGTCGGCACTGCGAACAACGTCGCCATCGCCGGTTTTATCATCACGGGCAACGCCTCGAAACAGCGTGGTCGTGCGCGGGCTCGGGCCATCGCTCGCCAACGCCGGCGTGCAAGGCTGCGTTGAGCGATCCTGTTCTCGAACTCTACGACGCGAGCGGGGAATCTGTTGTCGAGCAATAACGATTGGCAGCAGACCCAGGCGCAGGCGTTGCAGTGATGCGAACCTGGCGCCGTCGCACGATCTCGAGTCGGCGATTCTCTCGACGCTCGCGCCGGGCTCCTACACTGCAATTCTGCGCGGAAATGGCAGCGCGACCGGCATCGGTCTCGTGGAGGTCTACGATCTGCAAACGAGCGCGTCGTCGAAACTGGCCAACCTCAGCACCCGCGGCCTCGTCGGCACCGGACCAAATGTGATGATCGGCGGCACGATCGTGACTGGACCTGATGCCGCGCGCGTTGTGTTTCGCGCGCTCGGTCCATCGCTTGCCGCTGCCGGAATCCAGAATCCGATGAGCGATCCGCAGCTGGAATTGTTCAATTCGAATGGCGTCCAGATTTCCGCGAACAATAATTGGAAGGATTCGCAACAGGCGGCCATCACCGGCGCGGGGCTGGCGCCCGACTCATGATGTCCGAATCTGCGATCCTGATCGATCTCTCGCCGGGAAATTACACCGCCGATCGTCAGCGGCGTGAATGGCGCCACCGGCGTCGCCCTGGTCGAAGCGTACCATTTGCAATAGCAGCCCCAGGGAGCGCGCGGTTCGTAACCGCCGACCAACTAAACGGCGATTGCAAATCGCCGCTCCTTGAAGTCGAAGGCCGACGCATTTGCGATAGCGCCCGCTATGCGGCCGCGCGATGATGTCGGCAACATGGAAACGGTTCGAGGACTTCATCATGTCACCGCCATCGCCGGTCCGGCGCAGGAGAACCTCGATTTCTACGCCGGCGTGCTCGGGATGCGCCTCGTAAAGCGAAGTGTGAACCAGGATGATCCCGGCACCTACCACCTTTTCTACGCCGACGCGGACGGCCATCCCGGGACCGACCTCACCTTCTTTCCGTGGGCGCAAATGGCGCCGAGCCGCGACGGCTATGGATTGAGCAGCGAAGTCGCTCTCGCCGTGCCTCCCGGCAGCCTCGATTTCTGGACGAACCGTTTGCAGCAATCAGGAGCCACGCTCGCTCCGGCGGAATCGCGCTTCGGCCAGGCGGCATTGCCCTTGCGCGATCCTCATGGGCTGCGCGTCGCGCTGGTCGAAAGCGAGGATTCGTTGCAACGGCCTTTCACTCCCTGGGCCGGAAGTCCCATTCCGGTCGACAAGCAGATCCGCGGATTGGAGAGCGCTCGCATGGTGGAGCGCGATCTGGTGCGGACGACTTCATTTCTCACCGAGGCCATGGGATTCACCGCGCTCGGCAGCGAAAATGGCTGGCACCGTTACGGCGTGTCGGCTGACGGCAAATCGGGCGCCTATGTCGATCTTTACGAAATGCCCACGGCTGGCCGCGGTGCCTGGGGCAGGGGAAGCATTCACCATCTCGCGTGGCGGGTCGACGATGAAGCCCATCAACTCGAAGTGCGCTCGCGCGTTCTGGAAGGCGGCTCGCGTCCGACGCCCGTGATCGATCGTTTCTGGTTCAAGTCGGTTTATTTCCCCGAACCGGGCGGCGTCCTGTTTGAGCTCGCGACCGAGGGTCCCGGTTTTGCGGTGGATGAAGACGCGCGACCATCTCGGCGAATCGCTCGTGCTTCCGCCCTGGCTGGAGCCGGAACGCGCAGCCATTGAAGCAGCGCTGCCGCAGCTGACGCTGCCGCAGAAATCCCAAATCCCAAGCTCCAAATCCCAAGTAATTTCCAATCCCCAATAAGCAAAAGGGGGAGCGCACCAATGCAGGGGTTGGTGTTTGGAGATTTGGGATTTTCTTTGTTTTGGATTTACTTGGGATTTGGGTCTTGGGATTTCCGAGTCAGCGGCTTGGATTTCCAGTCGACGGCCTTCGTCTCTGCAACGTTAGGGACTTGTCACGTCATAACGGGTTCAGTTATTCATTCCGCCATGTCGCCGCGTCCGACCATTTTCATCTCCGCCGTTAGCAAGGAATTACGCAGTGCCCGCCAGCTCGTTTCCAACACGTTGACCTTTCTCGGTTATGAACCGATCTGGCAGGATATTTTCGGGACCGAGACGGGTGACCTGCGGCAGATGCTGCGGGACAAGATCGATCAGAGTAAAGGGGTGGTCCAGCTCGTCGGTCAATGTTACGGCGCAGAGCCGACATCACCGGATCCCGATTTCGGTCGCGTCAGCTATACCCAATACGAAGCGCTCTACGCCCGGAAGAAGGGGATCAAGGTCTGGTACCTCTTCATGGACGAGGATTTTCCGATCGATCCGCACGAGCCGGAGCCGGAGGAGCTGCGCCAGCTCCAGGCGGCCTATCGAGGAGTGCTCAAGGTCGACTCGCATTTGTTCCACCCGCTCAAAACCCGGGAAGCGCTTCGAAGCGGGCGTGCTCAAACTGCGCGACGATCTCACGCAATTGCGCAAAGGGGCCAGGCGATGGGCGTGGGGAGATTGCGGCCATGCTCGGCTTCGTGGCGGTCCTGGTCATTTGGCTGGTCTGGGGGCCAGGGTCGGATGTCGACCAAGATCGACAAGGGCCAGGCGACCTCGGAGAAGATCGCCGATCGCTTTGAAGCGCTCTCGTCTCAAGGCGGGATAATCCAGAACCCCAAAACGCCGGAAGAGCATTATCATAACGCTCGCTTTCACGAGCTCGGCGGTAACTTTTCCGCCGCCCGAAAGTCATACACCGATTATCTCTTCTCCAACCTCGACGCCATCGATCCCTGGCTGAGCTATCTCGCCATGCTTAAGTCGGCCGAAGGCAAGGCGGGCGCGGGCGAGGCGTTGCGTTACATGAGCGACAAGCTCAAGCCGCCCACCGTCTCCTACCAGACCGCGATCGCGATGCTCGAAGACGGCGACGCCCGAATCGCCAAGCTGTCTGCGCTGGCGAACGCGAATCCCGACTTCGGCCCGCTCCCTGGCTCATTAGCCAGGAGTATTCCCAGGCGCGGCGCGGCGACCAGACCCTCGCGGATAAACGCGCCGAGAAGGAATGGCTGGAAAAATTCCGCGCGGCCCACGCCGCCGGGAAATTCGAGAAATTCTTCATCGACAAAAAAGAAGCGCAGAAATGGATCGCCGACGCCGACGTGCGCTGGGCCAGCTTGACCAGCACACCTGACAACGTCCTGGAAAACCCGATCACGCTCACCGCGCAGTTCGCCGGCGGCGGATGGGCGATCATCTTCAGCCTCACCGATTTCAAGGCGAAGGAGCTCTTTTACCGGCTCGACGGCAAAGGCGAATTCATCTCCACCGGTTTCCTGCCGAACAAGAACGCGCAGACTGGGCTGCCGATGATCCAGACCTACGTCCCGCTCCCTAATCTCGCGCCCGGCGAGCATACCGTGGAAGCGAAATACGTCGACCGGAACGACAAAACCAACGGCCCTTACACCCTGAAATTTTCCACCGATGCCGAACAGCTCGCGCAGGGGAAACAGATCCTCGAGATGACCAAGGGCTCGTGGCTCATGTTCCGCGATTTCAACGGCAAGACGCTGCTGTATTTCACCTCGCTCCTCTCCTACCGCCCCGTCATCAAGGAAATCCGTTATTCCCTGAACAGCGAAGCGCTCGACCAGACCTACAAATTCACGCCGACCGACAAGATGTACGAAGTCGGCGACGAGCTCGTCTACATCACCGTCCCCGATGACTCCCAATACGCCGCCGTCCAGGTCACTTACAAAGACGGCACCAAATCAGGTGTGCAAAAGGTGATGCGGCAGCGGTAACTAAGGAAGGGCGCTTTCCAAACCGCCCCCCCTCACAAGACGGCGGTCCACGGCTCTCAGCGCCGAAAGGCGCGAAGGAGGTTAGCCCCGGATCGTTCCGGTAACCAACGGTGGCCACTTCTCAGCGCCGAAAGGCGCGAAGGACATTAGCCCCGGGCGCCAGCCCGGGGTTCCCGGTAACAATGGGCCAAGCCCCGGAAGGGGCGGCGGAAGCCGAAGGATAAGAGCTACGACCAAGGTCCTATATCGTCCCGACTGCCGCGCACCCAGAATCATGGAAACAGGAGGTAAGTAATATATGAAGATTCATAATATGGCAGTGTCTTGCGCGGTGGCCGCATCCGTCGTCCTACTGGGCGCGGTCGGCAGCGCCAAAGCTGCTGACAAGTGGTTTGTCATGGGCGAACAAACGCTCAAGGCCGCTGACCCCAGCGCGGAGATCAAGACTGAGGGGGGTCGATTCAAGAAAGACGTCAAGCAGGTAAGGCTCTCGGTCGAGGGCGCTGACGTCCAGATGACTAGCGTCGTGCTGGGTTGGGACAATCGCCCCGACGCGACCCTCACCGTGGGAACCGTAAAGGCAGGAGGACAGACGGCTCCAACGGATGCTCCGGGACGCAAGGGGCGTCTCAAATCGGTGAAGATCCAATACAAGATCCTCGGCAAAGGCCAGACGGCTACAGTCAAGGTTCTCGGATTGGATTGATCCCGGTATAACCCGCCCACCAGAACGCCAACGCGATCTCCTGGCGGCCGAATCTCCCGTACGGTCGATAGCATCAGACCGTAGAAGCGGCGATTCGTTCCGCCTTGAGATCTGTCGGTTTGTCACCGCCCTATTTTGTTACCGGGAAATCCCAAGACCCAAATCCCAGGTAATTCCAAAAAAGACAATTCTCAAAAAGAAAGCGGGGCGAAAGCGCTCGTGTTTGGGAGCTTGGGATTTACTTGGGGTTTGGGATTTGGGATTTGCCAACGTAGTCGGCTCGGGGATCGCCGCCAGCTGCCCCGACCGCCTGTGCGTCCCGATAGCTGATCCAGATGATGTTCCCGATGAGAATGGCCATTGCTCCGACGAGCAGCGAGTCAACAGCCAAGACTACCGTAAGCAATCCAGACCCCAGTCCCCGAGCGGTGAAATTCAGCGCGTAGTGGAGCGCCATCGGCGGCGCGATCGTGACGACAAGCGCCAACATGGTAAATCGTGCTGGTCGGCCAGCTGACAGCGCGGTTGCGCGCTCCTTCGTCATGCTGTGGTCGCCGAGTAATCCAGCCACTGCCCAGACCGAGCGCCGCTGGAACAGCGCCATCGCCGCAACGAGCAGACCAGCCGGGACCAGCCGGCGCTGCTTGGGAGATAGCGCGGTTTCGGAAAGAAGCCCCGGCGCGAACACCAGGATGCTCAGAACCGCTGCTGTGATCACAATCCCGCCAACGAAAAATCGCCGCTCTCGCGCATCCAGCCGAAGAGCGCGGCTTAAATCTTCTCCATGCGCCCAGTAGCGAGCGGCGAGGATCCCAACGAACGCGAGCGTCGACACCTTGAGAAGTCCTGCTGCCGGCCTCCGCCAGTCCCCAGCGACAGAAGGCACTGGAGCCGAGCCCGAGAACATCCCGATCCACCACTCGATCGCGTGTTGCAGCGCCTCGGCGAAAACCGGCGCCAAAAAGAGCAGCGGCGCCGCGGCGATCAGCTTCGGCACCAACCGATATGATTCGGCTACGGCAGAGATCAGTTTCGCCAGCATTGGCTCTGCCTCCGTCGAATCAGGAAGACCGTGAAGCCCATAAGATATATGTGGCGAGCCCCGCTCCTCCCAGAATAGCAAACAGTCCATATAGTCGGGACTGCGAGTGAGAAATGTGCTCAACCAACGTCTCCTGACGGTTCTTTGGATAATTCGTGGCGCGGCCGAAGGTGAGATCTTGCGGCGAAAGAAGTGTGAAAAACCCGCCTACGATCAATAGAAGCGCGATAACTAGCGCAACCTTGTCTATCGTCTCCAACTGCGCGTTCATGCCGTCTAACGAGAACAAAATGAGCGGCCACCGGGACCGAGCATGGCCGGCAGTGAAAGCGTACGAATCGCACGAAACGTGGATGTACGGCCGGTGGCCATTCGCTCCAGTGCCTGGTTAGGTGTTGGCGTCGCTACGGTCTGTGTTTCGTGTGCCATGCTCTCATCGCGCTGTTGTAAGCTTCAACTTCGGTGGTAAATCGCTCGGTGACGACACAGCCCCAGATCGACTCCAAAGGATAACTTGTCTGAGGATCGATCCGCCGCACTGTGCCCGGTGGAAGTGGCCCGCCAAAATCCAGAATCCGGAATACACCCCGCTTGATGTCCGCTTCCGCTGAGCGAATGCCCCGCGCCTTGGCTGCGGCTAGCGCCTGAGCACTCTCGCTCTCACCGCCGCGTGGCGGCGGAATCGGAGACTGCTCCGTGGCGGCAATGCTCGAGACAACTGTGAATGCGACTAAGGCGGCGACGAGTAGCGCTCTCATGCGGGATAACACCTAACGAGAAGAGCTCAGCCGCCGCTGGCGAGACCGACGGTGGATTGGAGTGGACGGGATTTCATAAATCTGAGCGACGCATCAGAGCGGCCAGCGGTTGGCTGCAGCGACCGGTTAGATGGTGGACGTGATAAGATCATGCGTCTTTGAACTGGCTGATAAAGGCGTCATTCCAGGCGCCTCGCGCTTGCAGGATCTCACGGTATGCAATGGCTGCCTCCTTGATCATCGTGTGGCTATAGAGTCTAATAATCTTTTCCGTCGGGAGATTCTCGAATCGCTCACGATACTCTGCCACTTTGCTGAAGTGTCGCTGCTGTTTCTTCATGGAGATGGCACAACCATCTAACGAGATTTAGGCGAACATTCGCCTTTAAAGGCGAACAATTTTTCGCCTAACACGATTGCGTCACGACGGACAATTTCCAAACGGGGGAACATGCCCCGGAACATAGCCTTCCGGGTTATTGCGGAACAAGACAAACTAGATTTCTGGAGGAGCGATGCCATCCGTGGCTGGCAGCGCGGCGGGTAGTCATTTCAGCCTGCGGTTTCAATTCGGCGTCGAAGAGTTCCATGATGCGGGTTTGGCGGCGGAGGCGCGTCACCGGTTCGCTCACCATGTGGGTGCCCAGCAACGGTAGGAAGTTGAATGGTTTGCCGGCGGTGAAGAGGGCGTCGGCGAGCTGCATGGAGTGCTGGGCGTAGACGTTGTCGTCGGTCAGGCCGTGAATGAGCAGGATCGGCCGGCGAAGATCTTTCGCATAGGTGAGGACGTTGCTGGCGCGGTAAGCCTCGGCGTTTTCCGAGGGCAGGCCGAGGTAGCGTTCGGTGTAGTGCGTGTCGTAGTTCTCCCAGGTGACGACCGGCGCGCCGACGACAGCGCAGCGAAAAATGTCCGGCTTCCGCATCACGGCCATGGCGGCGAAGTATCCGCCGAACGACCAGCCGACGACGCCCACTCGCTTCAGATCCATGGCGGGTTCGCGCTTGGCCAGCGCTTGGAGACCGGCGATCTGATCCTCCAACGCGGCATCGATGAGGTTCCCGCGAATCGCGCGTTCCCATTCGCGGCCGTGACCGGGCGTGCCGCGGCCGTCAATCACCACGACGATGTAACCGCGATCCGCCATCCATTGATCGATCATGTAACGATCGGGCTGCGCGACGACCTGCTTGCTGCTCGGGCCCGGCGTAGACATCGAGAATGACCGGATACCGCGCGCCTTTTTTGAAATCGCGTGGGCGCACGATCGCGGCATCCAAGCGGTCGAGGGCCGTCTGTGCGAACCAGCTCGACTTTCGGGAGCGATGAGGGGCGTTCGGCCACGGAGGGCAGCGCGGCGATCTTCTTGCCGTCAGAGGCGCCGCAGCACTTCCCAGCCGGCATTGCCATCGAGCAGATCGAAGCGATGAAGAAATTGGTCTTTCGCTTCGCCGAAGACCGCGTTGTGACGCCCCTTTTCTTTCGTTAGTTGTTGCGGCTCCGATTTCCCCGCGAGAGAGAAACGGAAAAGATGACGTTCGCGCGGATCGCGGCCACCGCTGACCACGATCGAGCCGTCGCCTTCGTTAACGTCGATTAGCTCCTCGACATGAAAATCGCCGGGCGTAATGGCGCGCACGAGGGCGCCATCGGCGGAATGCAGCTCGACCTGCCACGTGCCGTTGCGCTCGGTGGTCCAAAGGAATTGCCGGCCGTCCTTCATCCAGATCAGCATCGGTTTCTCTTTCAGGTTCAACCAGGCGGCGTCCGTCTCGCGCAGTAGTTCCCGGGTCGCTCCAGTCTGCGTGTCGACGGCGAGCAACAGTTCCTCCTGCTGGGCGCGGTTCTGGACCAGGAGGCACAGCGGTGCGGCGGCCTCCTTCCAAACTACCCGCGCCAGATAAGGATATTTTTCGCGGTCCCATTCGATCCAGCGAGTCGCTCCGCCGGCGCGCGCCACGATTCCGAGACGAACCTTGGCGTTGTTCGTCCCCGCGCGCGGATAGAAATTTTTCGCGGGCGGTTTTTCCGGATGCAGCGGATCGGCGATGAACCGCGTTTCCACGCCGCTGTTGTCGGTTTCCTGGTAAACGATCCACTGCGAATCGGGCGTCCACCAAAAGCCTTCGCGCCGGTCCATTTCTTCCTGCGCGACAAACTCAGCGACTCCGTGTTGCAAGCGTTTCCGTGGCGCCGGAGGTGACTGCCTTGTCCGCCTTCGTTTCCAGATCGATGACGTGCAGTTCGCCTCCGCTCACGGCAGCGACGGCGCTTCCATCGGGAGAAAAATGAGGATCGATCCAATTTTGCCCGGGGAGTTCCGTGACCTGCGAATCCGCGCGGGTGATCACATAAAGTTTGCTCGAGAGGGTGACCAGCACCTTGCTGCCATCCCGCGACAACTCGAAATGGGTGAAGCCGCGCAAGCTCTGGCGTTCGCGCTCGCGCCGGCTGCGCTCCTCCGCCGTCAGTTTTTCCTCGGCGCCTTGCAGCAGCTTTTCCGGACTCAGGATTTCGCGGAGTTTTTGGTCTGCGATGGTGAATTCATAAAGCCGCAGAACGGGATCGCGCGCGCCGCCTCGCAGAAAGACCACGGCCTTGCCGTCCGGCGTGATTTTGGGTGAAACCGGCTGGCCCAGGGAATAATTCCGCGTTTCGACCAGCTCACGGAAGTAGCGCAGGTCGGCTGCTTCCGGTTCGGCGGCAGGGACGCTGGCGGCAAGCAAGATGCCGAGTGCTGAACGAACCAAGAAGAGGCGACGCTGCATCCATGGCTTGTAGCCGACGGAAAGCGATGCGGCAGCTCTTTTTTCTGTCATCCCGAGCGAGTTGGTCGAGGGACCTCTAACTTTCGCGAGCGCGAGCGAGGAATCCGGCGCATACCGGAAGGCAAGGTCAGAGATCCCTCGACAGGCTCGGGATGACAAGTGACCGAAAATGCGGCAGAGCGTGGTGGCGCTCTGCCGCATCATGCAAATTTGGTCGCCCTTGGAGGGCGCTCGCTTCGCCTAAAACTCGAGCGTTAAGTCGTCCTCGCAGAAATCGAATTTGACGGGCTTGCCTTCCTTCGCCGCTTTCCCAGACGGCTTTGAACCATTGGTTGCACGAGCTGCCGCTGGTGGACTTGTCCCAGACCAGCGTCACGGTTTCGCCCGGCTTGATCCCCTTGCCGATATCGAAGAAGCCATATTTCTCGCCGTCTTCCGAGACGAGGATCTTGGTGATCAGTTCATCCGTGGTGTTTTTTACCTTGAACGAATAATCGTCATCGGCCGCCGAGGGCGAACTGGGTGACAAAGGTCGTGACCAGGAGCGCGCACGCCACGAGAAGTGCTTTTTTAAATCGGGTTTGCAGGTTCATAAATGTTTTCAGCTTTCTGGGTTGAGGTTGGATTAACAGCCGGATTCTAGGCGGCGGCCACTCTGCCGCAACCCGAAAGAGCGGATGCACACGAAGTGTCCGATGCTCAGTAGACCCGATAATCCACCACGCGCCACTGGCCGGCTTCGTGGCTCAGGATCACGCGCTCGGCCGCGAGCTTTTTGTTCTCGAACGAAGTCCGGAAAAGGATGCTTTCATAACGGCCGTCGGGCGATCCGGTCAGTTTGCGCGTAAAAGCGGCGCCGATAAATGAGCGCGAATGCACGCGGCCAAAGGGAACGCGGCGTCCTTCCATGGAACGGATAAATTGTTCTTCGGTGGTGGCCGCGCGGAGCCGCGCCGGTTCCATGGCATACGCCGCCGGAAAATTCCCCGCATCGACCAGGGCGAGCCATTCCAGGGCCACCGCGCGCGTTTCTTTCTCGCGGACTTTTTTCTCGGCCAGCGATTTCGAAGCGGAACGCTGAAAGGCGCAGCCTTGCAACAGGAGCAACGAAAAACAGACGACCAAGGCGAAACCGCGCCGCATGCCCCGAGGGTTTACCTTAGGGGAGCGCGAACTCGCAATTCCAAAAATGACGGCGCCGGGGCGAAAGCCGCCTGAGCGCGTGACCAGACGGCCGAGAGAAGGGCAACCCGTTGAAAGAGGCCGACTCCAGAGGGGCCTGGGGGGAACAGCCAAGACGCTGGAGGAACAGCCGTTCCTGGTACAAATGACCTTCCCCTACATAATACGGCGTCCGCGGGACGAAGTTCTCAGATTTCTTGCCGGCGATCGTCCCTGGCCGACATCCCCGGGGGAGGGAATTGCCGGCATCGCCCGCATTCGCAGCCGATTCGGCCGCGCTGTGAAACCTACTTCTTGGTCCGCACAATCACGGCCGAGATGTCGGCAATTTCGACCGCGCCATCAAAAAACTCGGCCGCCGTGAGCTGGGAAAGATGCAGCAGTTTGTCTCCGACCTTCTCGACCTTCCCGCCGACCTTCTCGCCCGATTTCATCCGGAGCTCGACGGTTTGGCCGACGTTCTTTTCCAGAATGCTCAGGATGGTATCGCTCGGTTGTAAGTCGATCTTGCCCTGGGCGAAAAGATTGCAGCAGGCGAAGGCGAGGAGGCAGGCGATGAGAAGGGACGAGCGTTTCATGGTCGTGCTGTTCTGCCCAAGAACTCGCCGAATTGCCAGTGAAAATTGTAGGGTCGGGCGACAGGCTGGTCCCGCCGGCCTTGCCCGAATTTAACTCGTTGGCAGGCGGAGCGCCTGCCCTACAATCTCGTATGGAGCCGATCGCGGAGAATCTCGAGCGCGTGCGAGCGCAAATCGCGGAGGCGGCGAAAAAGAGCGGCCGCGTCGCTCGACGATATCGAGCTGGTCGCGATTTCGAAGACCCACGAGGCGGAAAAGGTTCGCGCCGCATTCGATGCAGGTCAGCAATTGTTCGGCGAGAGCCGCGTCCAGGAAGCGCGGGCGAAGATTCCGCTGCTGCCCTCGGCGGCGCGCTGGCATTTCGTCGGGCGGCTCCAGAAAAACAAGATCCGGCATGCGCTGCCGCTCTTCGAGCTGTTCCATAGCGTCGATTCGTTCGCGCTCGGCCGCGACATGAACCGGATCGCGGAGGAGGAAGGATTGCATCCGCGCGTCCTGCTCGAAGTGAACGTGGCGGGCGAGGGGAGCAAGATCGGGTTCGCGCCGGATGTTCTCCGCACGCAGATGGAGGCGCTCCTCGAATTGCCGCGGCTGACAATTGAGGGCTTGATGACGATTCCGCCGCTGGCCCCGGAAGCCGGAAGCATCCCGGCAATACTTCGTCGCCTTGCGCGAGCTGCGCGATCGCTCGCGCCACTGAATTTCAGGTAAAACTTCCGCAGCTCTCCATGGGAATGAGCGGTGATTTTCGCGGTCGCGATCGAAGAAGGCGCCACGCTGGTCCGCGTCGGCACCTCTATCTTTGGAAAGAGAACGCCGCCCCGGGAGAGAGCCAGGGCGGCGTTCGACAGTGGCGACTGATTGATTCGGTCCGCGCCGCGCCGGCAGCGTTAATCCAATTGATACACTTCGACGAGGGCGACCCCTTGCGCAGTGCCTTTGCCGGTAACAACAGCGCTGTAATTTCCCCCGGGTAGCGAGGCCAGGATGGCAGGCTCGGCGTTGTTGCCGCGGTGCAAGTCCGGTAGCCGTGATGTCGCGCTTCCTGGGTTGAACGCCAGTCATCATTTGAAACAGCGCGGTTCCATTCACGTCGCGCAGTGTAAGCACCGGATCGGCGCAGAGGGTCGGGGACACCGAAAGCGGTCAGGCTCGGCCCGAGCGCGCGCACGAGGATACGTCCGCCGCCGCGGCTAATGAAAGCACCGATGAGGACATCGTCGCCCAGGCCCGACTCGTCCGCGCGTCGAGATGTTGCGCAGCCGCGTCGAGGTCGGCAACGCGATATCCGTCACCGTTTCCGCGCCGCAGAATAGTCGCATCCGCGATAGTTCCCACCAGGGTGGCCGCGCCCGATCCGAGATTGATCGTATACAGTCCCGTGGTGCCGCCGACAGTGAGCGACGCATAGGCGACGCCGGTCGCGGCCGAAATATCGAAGCCGACGTTGTCGGTCGTATCCACACCCAACGGTCCGACGGTGTTCAGGAGTGCCGCCGTTAGGATTACTTTGAACCAGGAGCGCGTTGAGGTTTGAGTCGATATCGTAAAGCACGGTCGCTCCCGCTCCGGCAAAGTTGTTGGTGTAGGCGACGCCCACGACATTCGGGTCGGCGCCCGCGTTAACGTCGGTTGCGGCGAAAATGAGGTTGGTATCGGTGCCCGACGTCACGCCCGTATCGGGATGCAGGCGCACGTTCTGATCGGTATCGGTCACCACCCGGATGCGATCGACGGTCGGATTAAAATCGAACCCGAAGCGAGTCCCGGTCAGGGCAGTCGCCGTGCCAGCCGGGATCGAGGCCGCGCCGCTGGTCAGGTTAAGAACATAGAGACGGCCACTGGGAGCGAAGCCGTAGAGATCGCCGGTGAGCGGACGGAAATCGATGGCCAGGAGCGGTTCATTGCCCACGGTGTTGGTGTATGATGAGCTTCGTCACCGTGCCGGGCGTGGCGCTGTCGAAAAAGAGCAGTCGATTCCCGGAGGTGAGGGCGACTACCGGCTCTGCGCGAGACGAGGTCGTAAGCAGGACCGCAACGCCACAGACGGACAGGATGATTTTCTTAATGGTGTTCGATTTCATGGATGATGTGTTCATTATTCGCCGGCGGCCGGCGTTCCGGATGCAATTTAATGTCAGACGCTCCGTGGACCGCGTCCAGTTTGATCTCTGCTCGTAAATCTCTAGCCTCGCTCCGCATGCGTCTTGAATTGGCCAATGTCCAATTGATCGGCGACGAACTGGCCATTCGCTGGAGCGACGGCGTGGAATCTTATCTCGCGCTCGAACGTTTCCGCCGCGCGTGTCCCTGCGCGACCTGCGGCGGCGAGCCGGATGTGCTCGGGAATATTTCGCGGCCGGATGTGAGCTTACACGCCCGCGAGTTTTGAGCTGGTGGGGTGGCAGGTGATCGGCGGTTACGCGCTCCAGCCGCGCTGGGGCGATGGCCACAGCACGGGGTTGTATTCTTTTCAGTATCTGCGGCGGCTGACGGCTCCCCCTTATCGTAATCGTGCTCGTGCTCGTGCTCGTGCTCGGATCGATGCACACGAGCAAGAGCACGAGCACGAGCACGAGGAAGCGAGGAAGGGCCTATTGACGGGTCTGATAGGGTTACTTCCCCATGACGCGAATGATTAAAGCTTCGCTCTTGTTTTTCTTTTTCTCGCTCTGCGCGTCGGCGGTGGTCGTGACGTATCAAATGCGTTTGCGCGTCCCGCCGCCGGCTCCGCACCAGCTATTTGCGGTCGTCGAAAAACAGCTCGCCGCTTTTCGCGCGGCGGATTATTCGAGCGCCTATCGGCAGGCCGCCAGCGGCGTGCAGCAGAAATTCACCGCGCCGCAATACGAAGCGATGATCCGGCGCGATTACGGCGATATCTCGGGCGCGCAACGAATCGAATTTGGTTTCGCCAAAGTGAGCGGCGCGACGGCGGTCGTGCAGGTCTTCGTTCGCGAGGCCAATGGTTCGGTCCGCGCGTTTCTCTACAGCCTGATCGCGGAAGGCGATTCGTGGAAAATCAACGGCGTGCAGCCGCAGCGGATGCGGCATCCGCCGCGCCGGTCTCCACATCTAAGCCTGGAGACGGCACGCCCTCGTGCCGTCGTGGCCGGTGTCGCTGCCCAAATATCAGCGGACGGGACAGGCCTGTCTCCTCCATATCACCGCGGCAACATCACGCGGAGCAGCGAAACATTCTCGCCGGCCGGCCGAACCGCGCGGTCTTCCAGTTCCGCCGGAACCAGAAAGAAATCGCCCGGTTTGAATTGCCGTCCGGCGCACGCCAATTCTCCCGTCAGACAAACGACAATCGCAAATCTTCCCGGCTCAGCGATCTCGCGCTCCGCCGTCACGATCCATTTATCGATTTCGAATAGCTCGTTCTCGACCAGCGATTCGCCGTCCGGCCTGCAGCAATGCGGGTTCGACGTCGTCGAAATCAATGCACTGCATGGCTTGCGCGATATGCATCTCCCGCGCGAGCGCGGCCTTTCTTCGCCCGGTCCCAATCAAAGACGCGATAAGTGGTGTCGCTATTTTCCTGGATCTCCACCAGCAGATTGCCGCCGCCGAGCGCGTGCAACCGGCCGCTGGGCAGAAAGATCGCGTCGCCGGTGGCCACGTCGATCGAATGGAGATGCTGCTCCACCTTGCCTTTCTCGATCGCCTTTTCAAAAACGGTCCGCGTCGTCCCTTTCTTCACGCCGGCATAAATCCGCGATTTCGGCGCGGCATCGGCCACATACCAGAGCTCCGATTTCGATTCGCCGCCGAGCTTCTTCGCGATCTTCGCCGGCGGATGCACCTGAAGCGAAAGGTTCTCCTGCGCGTCGAGCAATTTCGCCAGGATCGGAAATCGCGGCGAGTCCGGGACTTCGCCGAAAATCGCCTCGCGATGTTTGGACCAAAGATTGTGCAAGGTCTCGCCGCGCAACGGCCCCTCATGGACCACGCTTTGCGCTTCCGGCCGATCGACGATCTCCCACGACTCACCAATCGTCGCCGCGGACGGCAACCGCTTCCCGTAGAGCGTTTCCAAGCGCCGGCCGCCCCACACCCGCTCCATAAAGAGCGGCTCGAAAACGAGAGGTGCGGTGAGTTTCGGTTTGGCCATTGCTTGTAGGGCGTCTCGTCAGTCGCCTTGTTTTTGGTGTTCGCAGGGCGAGACGCCCTACAATTCGCGAGCGCGATGCACTTAGCAAAGCGCTTCCTGCATCTGCCTACCATGCTGTCATCCGCCGATGAACTCCGCCTCTTTATCAAATACTGGCTGCCGGTCCTGCTCTGGATGGTTTTCATTTTCATCGGCTCCACCGATTTGATGTCCGCAGAACACACCTCGCGCTTCATCGGTCCGTTCCTGCGCTGGTTCGCGCCCGACATCACCGACGCGACGATCGCCTCCATCCAACTCGTCGTGCGCAAATGCGCGCACCTCACCGAATACGCGATTCTGTCCGCGCTTCTTTTGCGCGCTTTGCGACAGCACTTCATCGCGCGCCGCGCTCCGTTGCCTTTGTCCTCGCCGTGCTTTGCGCCGTCCTGGATGAATTCCACCAATCGTTCGTCCCTTCCCGAACCGGCTCGCCGTGGGACGTCTTGATCGATTGCCTCGGCGCGTTGTCGGCCTCGTGATCTACGTGCGCATGACCCGCAGAACGAACGCTCTGAAATTCGAAATCTGAAATCTGCAATGCCGTTCATCTTCCCCTGGATCACCTCGAAGAGCTTTGGCCGGAAAAGCTGCGGGGCGTGCGCCTGGGCGCGTTGCTTCATCCGGCCTCCGTCTCGGCCACTCTCGAGCACGCGTCGCAGATTCTCGAGCGCAACAACGGCCGCCTCTTCCGCCTTCATGCGCTCTTCGGCCCGCAACACGGTTATCTCGGCCAGACCCAGGACAACATGGTGGAATGGCAAACCTATGAGCATGCGCGCCTTGGCATTCCTGTTTACAGCCTCTACGGCGAACATCGCGAGCCGACCCCGTCCATGCTCGAGGGCGTCGATGCTTTTCTGATCGATCTCCAGGATGTTGGGGCGCGTTATTACACCTTTATCTGGACGATGTTCCTTTGCCTGAGGGCGTGTGAGAAAAACGGCCTCCCGGTTGTCGTCCTCGATCGACCCAACCCGATCAACGGAGTCACCATCGAAGGACCGCTGCTCGATCCGAATTACCGGTCGTTTGTCGGGTTGCACCCGTTGCCTGTCCGGCACGGCCGGACGATTGGCGAGCTGGCGGAGTTGTTCCAGCGCGAAGCCTTCCCCAAATGCAATCTGACCGTTCTACCCATGAAAGGGTGGGAACGCGAGATGTGGTTTGATGAGACCGGATTGCCCTGGGTGATGCCGTCCCCAAATATGCCGACACTCAATACGGCCACGGTCTATCCCGGCATGTGCCTTCTCGAAGGAACAAACATTTCGGAAGGGCGGGGGACGACGCGGCCCTTCGAGCTCTTTGGCGCTCCGTTCATCGACGCGGAAGCGTTGGCGCGTGAACTAAATCAGCTCGGACTGCCCGGCGTGCGCTTCCGGGAAAACTGGTTCCAGCCCACCTTTCACAAATTTGCCGGCGAAGTCTGCGGGGGAGCGCAAATCCATGTGATTGATCGCGATTCCTTCCAGCCTTACCGGACCGGGATCGAGATCATCCGAACCATTCGCCGGCATGTATCGCGATTCCTTTTTGTGGAAGGAGCCTCCCTACGAGTACGAATACAAGCGCCTGCCCATCGAGGTCTTGCTAGGCGGGCCCGTGAGTTTTTTCCGGATTAGGAGAATCGTTCGCTGGCGGATTTGTAGGGCAGGCGCATCGCCTGCCTCGCGGCTGCCGGCAAGCGAGCGCTTGCCCGACAATATTCGTCCTCTTCGTCGCATTCGTTTTATGGCCCAACGGCGCTTGTCTGGCCGATATCCCGTGGCCGGAAGTCAAGCGACGCGTGATCGCCGAAAATGAAAAGCTTTCGAAAAGGCCGGGCGGACACGCCGGGACATACTTTGTCGTTTGCACCATTTATTACCCGCCCAAGGAATCCGGGTTCACCGCGGACCGAGGCTTTGACGTCACTCCCGTCGAAGCCCGGGACTGAAGGGACGCAAATTCGGCCGGGACTTTCTGGCCGCGGTGAAGCTCGAAGGCTTCGGGCGGATCAACGAGCCGATGAATGGACTCAATTACATCCGGTATCAAGGGCGCGGACGCTACAGCTTCGCGGATCAGCCGCTCGGGCGCGGCACCACGGTTCTCGTGCCGCGTCAGTCCGCCGCGGCGCGCGGTATAAAATTGTTTAAACCAGGTCAGGTGCTCACGGTCGACGACCCTGAGATTCGCAAAATTTTTGGGAGCACGGAGTGGACGGTAGCCGACACCGGAGGCGGCCTGCGACGGTGGCAGATTGATCTGTATTGGGGCGAAGACGAACCGCTGAGCCCGGAGAGACTCGGCCGCCCCAGAGGAACAACGTTTGAATACGGATACGCCGAAGCGAAAATGAAGTGAGGACTCAGCGCGATGCCGGACCTGCTCGTTAAACTTTACTCCCTCAAGCCGCCGCCAACCCCGTTGTCGGGCGTCGAGGTGCGCCGCGCGTTCGCCGCGGAGAAACGTCTCGTGGGCGAATGGGTAGAGAAGCAATTCGGACCGGGCTGGGCCAGCGAGTGTGAAGCGGCCTTTTCGCGTCTGCCGGTTGCCTGCTTTGTCGCTGTCCGTAATCGGGAATGGCTTGGCTTTGCCTGTTACGACGCAACGGCGCGCGGTTTTTTTGGGCCGGCTGGCGTCGCGGAGTCCGAAAGAAATCACGGTATCGGCGCCGCTTTGCTGTCGGCCACTCTGCAGGACATGGCGCAGCAGGGTTACGCCTACGCGATTATCGGTGCCGCAGATTCCGTAGAGTTTTACCGTAAACAGGTCGGTGCGATTGAGATCCCCGATTCCGACCCTGGGTTCTATCGCGGCAAAATTAAACGCGAATGAACGTCGCGCTTTCCGCGAACGCGTTTCCCCGATGAGTGACGAAAACAACTGGCCGGCGCATGCCCGTGCGACATTGCGGCGGTATTTTCAGAAAGCGAAGCGCGCCAAGAGCGATCGTGAGCTTGCTTCTCATCCTGGCAGGGTTTGTTCGGTTTTATTGTTTCTTACGCGTCGCTCCGCTTCGGACTCGACCAAATGTGGATCCGATATCCTGTCGCTCTGCTCGCCGGGTATGCCTTTTTTCTCTGCTTGTTAAGATTATGGGTGGAACTGGAGCGATCGCGCTTCAAGCCGGAAGAGGCCGAGATCAAGGCGCTCGCGCTGAAGAACGCCGATCAAACCGCGATTCACCTCTCAACCGCGACTCGGCGAACTTCGTGGCTCGACTGGCTTGATGTTCCCAAATTTCCTGGATTTCGATGACGGCTGCTTGCCGGCCGTCATTAATGCTCATTGTCTTTGGGTTGGTCGTGGCGCTGGTGATGGCGGTAGCGGCGATGCCCGCATTGCTGGCCGAGGTCTTTCTCGATGTCTTTATTGTTTCCGTGCTTTATCGCCGATTGCGAATGGCGGCGCAGGAGCACTGGCTCGGAACCGCCCTCCGCAAGACCTGGTGGCTGGCGCTGGTTACCGCCGGCGCTTCTTGCCCTGGCTGGCTGGTGTCCTGGAAGCCGCCGCCCCGGCTCTCGCTCGATCGGTCCCGCCATCGAAAAGATCCTCCGCGGATAAACGGAGCTCCGACCTCATGAGCTTCTGATCTATGGCCGATCATTCCGAACCAATCGACGAATGAATGGTGGGCCTGGCTGGGCTCGAACCAGCGACCCTGCGCTTATCAAGCGCATGCTCTAACCAACTGAGCTACAGGCCCGGTGCGGCGCGGAAAGCGCCGGGGAAGGGAATAGTGATTGGTGACTGGTGATCCGTCAAGCGACCACCGACAAACGGCCCCCAAGAACCAATAACTTGTAACCAATAACCTCCGTCACCTCCCCAGCGCATTTCGTTCGCACTACCGCCGAAGTTCGCTACGGTATCGGACTTTCGTGAAACTTTCCGCCATCGCTGCTGCTTTTTCTTTCGTCTTTTTGTCCGCTCTTGCCCGCGCGGAAGATCCGCCCGCGACTCCGCCCATCGGAGTGCCGCCGCATGGAGTTCAAGCATTTCACGCTGCCGAACGGACTCGAAGTTTACACGGTCGAGGATCACGACACGCCCATCGTGGCGGTCCAGGTCTGGTATCACGTCGGCTCGAAAGACGATCCGCAGGGCCGGAGCGGTTTCGCGCACATGTTCGAGCACATGATGTTCAAGGGGAACGAGAACCTCACCTCGGATATGTTCGATAATCTGACCGAGAATATCGGCGGGCAGAACAACGCCTACACCGCGGACGACGTGACGGTTTACCACGAGACGGTGCCGTCGAATTATCTTCACCCCATCCTGTGGGCCGAGGCGGAACGGATGTCTTCGCTGGCGCTCAACGACGCAAATTTCGCTTCGGAACGGGACGTGGTGAAGGAGGAATACCGGCAGCGGGTCCAGGCGAATCCGTACGGCGAATTCTATCTCGACATCGAGAAGAAATCGTTCGCCGTGCATCCCTACAAACGGCCGGGCATTGGAAACATCGACGAGCTCGACGCCGCCAAGCTTCCGGAGATCAAATCGTTTCACTCCACCTTTTATCGACCGGATAACGCCACCCTCGTCGTCGTGGGCGATTTCAAACCGGCAGAGGTCGAGGAGTGGGTGAAGAAATATTTTGGCGCGATCCCGAAACCGTCGACGCCGATTCCTCGCGTGACCGCGAAAGAACCGCCGCGGAAGGCGGACAAACGCGAGACTTCCTACAGCCCGCGGGCGCCGCTTCCGGCGTTGGCGGTCACTTACCTGGCGCCCTCCATTCGCAGCGATGACAGCCCGGCGCTCTCGCTCGTTGGGGAAATCCTGGGCGGCGGCGAATCGTCGCGGCTCTATCAAAAAATGGTTTACGAACAACAGATCGTCCAGAGCGTCGCGTGCGACGCCGACATGCGCGAAGACCTGGGGCTGATTGCTTTTCGCCTGATCCTGGCCAGCGGCAAACCGATGGCGGACGTCGAAAAAGCGCTCAACAGCGAGATCGAAAAAGTCCTCAAGGATGGCGTCACCCAGGCCGAGCTCGACAAGGCGAAGAATCGTTTTCTCACCGGCAAATTGCTCGGAACGCGAAACCGTCAATGGAAAGGCGAGCGCGCTCGGCCAGGCCGTAGTCGTCTATGGCGACGCCACTCGCGTGAATACCGATCTCGCCATGCTCCAGGCGGTGACCGTAGATCAAATCAAGCAGGTCATGAACAAATACCTCGCCGGCAAAAAGAAGGTGGTGCTCGAGTACTTGCCGCAAACGACGAAGGCGGGCCCGCCGAAACGGCCGGGGCCGCCACCGCCTTCCCCAGCGAAAAAGGAGAAAAAGCCGTGATGAAAATGCGCACCTTTTTTGCTAGCGGGCTCTTGCTTTGCGCGACGCTTTCGAGCGCCTTTGCCATTGCCGGCGTTGATCAGCCGCCCGCGCCTGCGGAGTCGCATGAAGTCACGTTCGCGCAGCCGAAGGAAACGAAGCTGGAGAATGGTTTGCGAGTCGTCGTCATCGAGCGGCCGAAACTGCCTTTGCTCGCGGCGGAGCTGCTCATTCGTAACGGCGCTGAAGCCGATCCGAAGGATCTCGCCGGCACCTCGAGCATGACCGGCACGCTCTTGACGCGAGGGACCGAGAGCATGACCGCGCCGCAGATTGCGAGCGCGATCGAATCGCTCGGCGGCTCGATTGATTCCGGCGCGCATTGGGACGCCGCGCGCGCGACCGTGGTCGTGATGTCGGACAAGGCGGAGCCGGCTCTGCGCATTCTCGCGGATGTGGTTCTGCATCCCACGTTCAAGCAGGAGGAGATCGATCGGCTCAAGAACCAGACCTTGGATGGATTGCGCGTCGCTCTCCGGCAACCGGGCTCGCTCGCGCAATTCGTCATGGGCCGCGTTGTTTTTGGAGACGGCTCCTATGGACATTCCCACACCGGCACGATGGAAACCGTCCAGGCGATCAAGCGCGACGACATCGTGAAGCTTTACCAAACCTATTATGTGCCCCAGAACGCCGCCCTGATTCTCTCGGGCAATATCACGCTGGAGCAGGGGAGAAAGTACGCGGAGCAATTCTTTGGCGGCTGGAAAGGGGCCACGCCTCCGGCGGCGCACCGCGGCCGCGAACACGCCGGAATGGAAACCCTCGAACATTGTCGTCGACATGCCGGAAGCCGGACAGGCCGCGGTGCTGTTGGCGCGGCCAGCCATCAAGCGCGCGTCGCCGGATTATTATGCCGGCCTGGTCGCCAACGCGGCGCTGGGAAGCGGGTTCGTCTCTCGATTGAATCGGGAGATTCGAATCAAGCGGGGCTTGAGCTATGGCGCCCGTAGTTCGATCGACGCCCGCCGCGACGTCGGGCCATTCTCCACTTTTGCCCAGACGAAAAACGAATCGGCCGCGGAAGTCGCCAGCATAATGCAATCCGAGCTGAAGCGGCTGCAAACCGAGCCAGTTCAGGGCGACGAGCTAAAATCGCGCAAGGCGGTGTTGACCGGGGCCTACGCTCGCAGCCTGGAAACCAACGGCGGTTTCGTCGGGAAAATGTCGGCGATGATCACCTACGATTTGCCGTTGGATACGCTGAACAAATTCATTCCCTCGATTAACGCGATCACGACAGAGAACGTGAGCGCGTTCGCCGCGAAATATTTCGACAGCCCGCCGAGCCTCATCATCATCGGAAAGTCGCCGGCCTTCCTCGAGCCGCTCAAGAAGAATTTCCCCGAGGTGAAGGTGATTCCAATTCCCGAGCTTGATCTGAATCGCGCCGATCTGGCGAAACCGAAGCCGTAAGCGTGGATCGAGTCCCGCGCCTGCGGGATCGCTCGATGTTTAGATTTGGCGGCGCAGCCGCATTTGTTGGCATCGCCCGCGGAGCTTTGGATCGATCCACCGATTGCAATCCGCCGTCCTCCATCTACAATCCTGCATCTCCAACACGGGGGCATAGCTCAGTTGGTAGAGCGCCAGCTTTGCAAGCTGGATGTCAGGGGTTCGAATCCCCTTGCCTCCAAATTTCTTCGCAAGGAGCGGTCGGCTCTCCAGTCCGCCAACCCAAAAACGGCGGTTTGTAAACCGCCGCTCCTTGATTTACGGCGGCAAAACAAAAATGCCGGACGGCTTTTGGCCATCCGGCATTTCGATTGTCGATCTGCAGCAAAGACTGAATTGTGCGTTACCGTTTCAGAGTTCTTCAAGCCTCGGTTTCTTTCGATCCCAAGGGCTTAACGGCATTGCTCGCGGATTTCTCCACGTGCTTTAGCCGTCGACCTATTCAATCCCGAACGAAGTTCGGGATGAATTCTCCTTAGAAAGGAGGTGATCCAGCCGCAGGTTCCCCTACGGCTACCTTGTTACGACTTCATCCCAGTTACCGCTCATAGCGTAGACGGCTGCTTCCCATTGCTGGGTTGGCGCGCCGGCTTCGGCTACAAGTGACTTCCATGATGTGACGGGCGGTGTGTACAAGGCCCGGGAACGTATTCACGCCGTCGTAGCTGATACGGCATTACTAGCGATTCCGGCTTCATGGAGTCGAGTTGCAGACTCCAATCCGAACTGGGCCCAGTTTTACTAGATTTCCTCCACCTCGCGGTCTCGGATCGTTCTGTACTGGGCATTGTAGTACGTGTGCAGCCCAGGCCGTAAGGGCCATACTGACTTGACGTCGTCCCCACCTTCCTCCCCGTTTCACAGGGCAGTCTGAACAGAGTGCTCGGCTTGCGCCGGTGGCAACAGTTCACAGGGGTTGCGCTCGTTGCGGGACTTAACCCAACATCTCACGACACGAGCTGACGACAGCCATGCAGCACCTGTGCAAGTTGTCCCTTTCGGGACTCGCTGGCTTTCACCAACTTAGAAATGCATGTCAAGGCCTGGTAAGGTTCTTCGCGTTGCATCGAATTAAGCCACATACTCCACCGCTTGTGCGGGCCCCCGTCAATTTCTTTGAGTTTTAATCTTGCGACCGTACTCCCCAGGCGGCACGTTTAACGCGTTAGCTCCGGCGCGGAAGGGGTCGAATCCTCCCACACCAAACGTGCACCGTTTACTGCCAGGACTACCGGGGTATCTAATCCCGTTTGCTCCCCTGGCCTTCGTGCCTCAGTGTCAGGAACTGTCCAGAGACCCGCCTTCGCCACTGGTCTTCCTCATGATCTCTACGCATTTCACTGCTACACCATGAATTCCAGTCTCCTCTCCAGTCCTCAAGCACCGCAGTATCGAATGCAGTTTCGGAGTTAAGCTCCGAAATTTCACACCCGACTTACAGCGCCACCTACGCACCCTTTACGCCCAATGAATCCGAACAACGCTTGAGACCTCTGTATTACCGCGGCTGCTGGCACAGAGTTAGCCGTCTCTTCCTCTTCTGGTACTATCAATGCCGATACAGTTAATACTCGGCACCTTGTTCCCAAATGACAGGAGTTTACAACCCGAAAGCCTTCATCCTCCACGCGGCGTCGCTCCTTCAGGGTTTCCCCCATTGAGAAAAATTCTCGACTGCTGCCACCCGTAGGTGTCTGGACCGTGTCTCAGTTCCAGTGTGACTGGTCGTCCTCTCAGACCAGCTACCCGTCATAGCCTTGGTGAGCCGTTACCTCACCAACTAGCTGATAGGCCGCGGGCTCCTCAAAAAGCGCCAGGTTGCCCCGGCTTTGGATTCAGGAAGATGTCTCCCTCTGACCACATGCGGTATTAATTCGCCTTTCGGCGAGCTATCCCCCACTTTTCGGCAGATTGCCCACGTGTTACGCACCCGTTCGCCACTAAATTACTTCTGTATTGCTACAGAAGTAATCCCGTTCGACTTGCATGTCTTATCCACGCCGCCAGCGTTCGTTCTGAGCCAGAATCAAACTCTCCGTAAAAATTTGGAGCCGGCGTCATTGCTGCCGCCGGACAAAGTTTGTCGAGACACTCGCTAAAGTGCCCGAAATTCTGACCATTCTTACCTGAAAGCGACTCGTGAGAGCCGAATCCAGGTTCGTCCGATCTTATAAATTAAGATTTCCTCGAGTCCCGAAGGACCGTCGGAAAAATGTTTTAATCAAAGAAATTACCCATTCCCAATTAGCTTAAGGAACAGGCAACCCCGAATTGCTTCGGGGCTCTGACGTATAACGCACAATTCAATTTTCGCTGACTTACTTCACCTTTTGGATCCCGCGGAAAATTCCGTCGTGCTGCGAAATCCAAAATCAAACTGTCAAAGATCACCGTTCTTCCTGCCTCCGGTACACGACAAAATCCGATCCGATCAGCTGACTGATAAAACCGGCTCGCCCATGAGCCCGAAGAGAAGAACATTCCGGGAACTCCCGGAATCCGCATTTCAGCGGGACAGCAACATATTGCGTCCGACAATCGTCGTCAAACAAGATTTTGCACATTTTGTGAGATTTTTTCACTTTCCTGTAGCGGCAGCCGTGTCGGCTGCAATCCCCTCGTTCCCAAATTCCAGTTTGGATCGTGCCGCGGGAAGCGGTGCGACATGGACGAGCCTCCGGGTGATCGAGCGGCGAACGTGAATCACGCACGAGCCCCGAAACGCCGTTTCGCGTCGATCCACCACCATCCATGCGCGCCTCGCCGCCAATTATCATCGAGCGCGTCTCCCGAGCAGCGCTCGATCGGACCTCTCGGATTGGAACCTATGTCTGCGCGTATTTCCCCTTTCGCGCATTCCGCTCTCTATTCATTCTTCCCCATGCCCGAGCCGTCCATCGCCGTTTGGTTTTCGTCCGGCTTTAATAGCGGCTTCTCTTGCGCTCCCGCTCCTCGCCCTGCCGACGACGGCGCCGGCGCAAGAACCGCTCTTTCAGGGAGTTGCGGTCCAACCAGGCAAGACAATCTCAGTCTCCGTCCCGCTCAGCTCCGAGGAAAAAACTTTCGCCGCGATCGGCGGCAATCAGGTCCCGTCCAACGCGGTCGCAGTCCTGGCGGTGCCGCCCGGATTCGATCCGCGAAAGACCTGGCCTGTCCTGGTCGTTTTTTCCACGAGCGATTTTCAACGCCAGAACCGTGGCGATATCCCTTTTTATATCAGGGAGGCGCTGAGCGAAGGGTGGCTCATTCTCGCCGCCGATGGACCCGAGCGGCCCCGGGACGACAGCACCGGCTGGCGCGCCGCCATGACCCTCGCTGCTCTCGACGCGCTCCATCGCAGTTTTCCCGGATCGAAAAAATGGCCCGTGGCCTGCGCCGGCATCTCCGGTGGGGCCAAGCGCGCCTGCCTCATCGCTCCGTTGCTGGCGGTCAAAGGGCTACCGCGTCGCCGGTCTTTATCTCGCCGGGGTCAACGAAGATTTGCTCGGCGAAGGCTACCGAAAATTTCATCCCGGGACCGGGCTTCTTACAGCACGAAGATTTTCATCACCAGCGGCCAGCGCGACAGGATCGCGACTCCGGAGCAAACGCTGAGCGTTCGGAATTCCCTCCTGGCTTCGGGCTTTCGCCAAGTGCGCCTGGAAACATTTCCCGAAGGCCACAACGTGAAACGCCCGCTGACCCGGGCGGCCTTGCGCTGGTTCCATTCCTCTTCCGCAGCGCCTCCCTCGCCGGACGCACAGACCGTTGCCGTCTCCGGGTTGCGCATGGAGGCAAAAGAGATTGGCGCGGGCGCGCAAAAACAAGTCGTCGTCACGGTGAGCGGTTCTTCGCGGAGCGCGGGAGCGATTGCAGTGCACGTCTATTTTGTCGGAAAAGCGCCAAACGCGGGCGCCCGTTTCATCTACGCTTCCTCGGAGCTCTCCATAAAGTTGAAGGGCGCGCCCGCCGCCAGCGCGGAAGTCGACGTGCCCGGCCTGAAGTCCGATCCACACAAGCGCGCCCCGAAAGGCTTCGCGTATGTCGGAGTGGGGGAGGCGGAGGGTTGGATCGTTACCGCCCAAACCAATGGCCAGATTTTCCAAATGCGCGCTTCAAGCGCCGCGCTTCTCAACGTCGCCCAAGGAAAATCTCATGATTCGCTGAACGCGATGATTGCCGATTACGAGAAAAGGTCCGCCGAGCCCCGCCGTTAGGCTGCTTCGCCTCCAGTAGCCGCGAGATCGGGCAAGAGCAGAGCAAGAGCAGAGCAAGAGCAAGAGCACGAGCAAGAGCAAGAGCAAGAGTCATGGCCTTCGGCTCCTCAACACGTCACAGGTCACACGTCACTTGCCTGGGCTAATCGCGGCACGCGAAACGCTGCCGAAGAGACCATGACCAAACACCTCGTCCTTTGCCTCGCCGCTCTTCTTATCACCGCCGTTGCGCACGCGCAGTCCACCAGTCCAGATCCCACCGGCGGAGCTGAAATGACCGGAACAATCAAAGAATACACTCCAGGCACTGTCCTCGTTCTGGAAACGTTGGCTCCTAGCGAACCGGTCCAGTTCAAGCTGGCCAAAAACGTAGCCTACGCCGATGCCGACGGAAAACCGATCGAAGCGGCCGGCCTCACCACAAACCAAAAGGTGCGGGTCCACTTCATCAAAGTTGCCGGCGACAACGTGGCCGACAAAGTCACCCTGATCGGCAACTAGGTGTGGGGAAAAGCTGAAAAGCTGAAAAGCTGAAAAGCGGAAATGGCCCCCAATTTCGCGTCACACGTTCGCGCAGACGAACCCGCCGTGGCGGGTCACCCTCGTCACGCCGTAGGCGGATCTTTAAAGATCACGCTACAGCACGTCACGCCCGCCTCGGCCTTTTGCAGCTCTGAAACATCGACCGTCCGGACTCGAAAGCCGCGCTCCTTCGAGCAGGGCGCGCGTCTTGGGGAAAGATTCCGGAAGGATCACCACATCATTGAGCAGGAGCGCATTCGCCGCGGCTGGCTCTTCCTCCGGAACGTCGAGCAATTGAAATTCCCGGAACGGCTCCACATCGATCCAGGATCGATTGACCAGGATCGTGTTGTTGCCCACGTAGGAACAAGCGCTCTTTAGATGCAGGCAGCCCGTCACTCGACCGGCTGCACCCGATAGCCATGGGGCCGCACCAGCTCGCTCAAGTGCTCCACTGCCTGTCGATTCGTCCGCCGCCGATAACCCCACGAACAACATCCGCGCCAATCCGCATCACATCGCCTCCATCCAGCGTCGCCGGCGTTTTCAGAAACTTGAGCGGCCGATAACGCGCCAGCGCCTCCGCCACGCTCGCAGCCTCGCTCTTCCTGCTCGCTGCTCCCATGTTCGCGATCACCGCGATTTCATCCAGCACCACCGCCGTATCCTCCACGAAGACCGCATCCGGAAGTCCCGGCTCCGCCGGCAGCGAAACGATTCGCGCCCCGAGTTCCTTCAGACACTCCCGATACGCCTCATGCTGCGCGATCGCCTTTGCCACATCGATCGTCTCCCGGCCATGAAACGACAATTCGCATTCATTGATGCTCGGACTGACGTCCCGCGTGATGGCCGTCAGGCCCATACTGCAAAGTTCGTTCGCTCACCGAGAGGCGCCGGGCCCGGGTCCACCAGCGTTTTCGTCATTCGATGAATGGCCTAACGATATCAGGCCAATCCTGCTTCTCCTGAGAGACGTCGCGCACGCCGCACCGCTCCCTCTCGCTTGGGATCGGCAACATTAAGGCTTCGCCCGCGGTATCGATCAATTGTTCAACGGTCGAACAACGAATGCCAAAATCGATGTGATGTGCGCTATCCAAATCTGATTCCAGCCCGACCACCACACAACCGGCGATGAGTGCCTCCTTCGGCGGACGAGGCGAGCCTTCCTTGTCATTGCCGCGCCAGACAAATACCTTGGCGGTTTTGAGGAGGTCAGCCACTTCCGCTTCGGATCGATGAACGATCTCGACCACGCGGTCGCCGTACCGGGCGCGCAACATCTCCGCGGTATCCGGATGCTTATGAGGCCGCGTCATGTAGCAGATGATGTCTTGTTTCGGTCGGCCGTCGTATTCGAATAGTTTTCGGTCGATGCCGGGCAGCAGGAGCGCAGTGGGTTGCTCGGGCTGTTCCTCCGTCAGCCAATCCAGCAGATGCTGAGACCGGCAGACGGCGAGGTCGGCATGCGCCGCGACTTTGGCGTATTTGCCAAGAACAAAACAGAGATGGCGCCGCCCGGGAATATGGGGCTGGTATATCTCAGGATAAACGACAAGGTCGGGCGGATAAGAATAATCGTAGAGCTGGCACCGGTGATCGAACCAGGAGGCAAGCAGGTGCTGATCGAACGGCACAATGTTGCTGCGGCCCAACGACCCAAGAGCTTCGCACGCGACGTAAAGTGACTTGACGCCGCCGCCTTCCCACGGCGGAGCAAACACGATCGAATCGAGCTGAGACATCGGACGGCGCTGGAACCACGTTGCTTCTACCGCAACTATCGGCTCGAAACAACACGCGACGGGCGGAAGGACTTTGGTGCGAAGGAGGGCGGTCGCGGCCGCCGGAACAAAAAAGCGAAAAGCGGAGCGCTGCCGAGGGCTTTCCGGAGCCTTGCTCGTGTAGAACGCTGCGACGTCCGCGCTTGTCTGTTGCTCCAAACCCAAGTGATGGCAATTTTATATTCGGCAATGACGACCACCTGGGATCGATGAACGGCCTGCTCCTCGATGTTCGGTTACGCCCGCGCCTCCTTCGGAAGTCGCGCTAAGAAACATGAGCGAGCGCAATTTCTTCGCCTGGGTAGGGAGTCCGTCCCGCGCCCGCGGGATCCGCTGGCTGGCCACGGCAGTTGAAACAAGGCGAGGGCGGAGGACAGCGCAACGCACTCTCCCCCCCAACTTCCGCGAGGAGCGAACGCAGCTTCTTCGGCGAACTAATGCGGCGTGAAGTTTATCGCGCGGCGGCTAGCTTATGGAGTCGTCACGTGGTCCTCATTCAGATCGGAACGCTGACGCACCGAATGTGTTCGCCTTGGCGGTAAGTCGGGGCGATAACCGGCGGCTGGTATGAGGCTCGGCTATCTCTACTCGCGCTACCCGGTGCTCGCCCAGACTTCGTGCGACATCGAGGAGATGCTCGAGCTTCAGCGGCTCGGACACGAAGTGATCATTGGCTCTGTCCATTCGCCGCTCACTCCTTTTCGTGCAGAGGGGAGTGAACTTCTTAATGCCAATGTTTGGTATGCCCCTCCGCCAACCGTGCTCGCAGCCTGGCAGAAGAACGCCTCCGCCGCCGGTGACTGGCCGCACGAACTCCTGCGCAGGCACAGAAAGCAATTCAAACGAACGACCGATCCTCTGGCGCGCGCCCGCGAGGCGCTCTTTTTCGCCAAACTATTCTCGCGGCATGGAGTCGAGCATTTCCGCGTGCACGTCGGCAATTTCGCCGCGCACACAGCCCTGTTCGTGAAAGAGATGACCGGCCTTCCGTTCAGCCTTATGGCGCATGGGCAATGGTTCATGAAGGAACTCGGTAATGACGACCTGCTGCGCGAGATCTGCGCAGCGGCCGAGTTCGTCGCCACGGAGAGCGACTACAGCCGCGGGATGCTCGCCGCGCGTTGCCCCGATTCGGCCTCCAAGATTCACCGCGTCTACAACGGAATTGATCTGTCGCGCTCCGGTGTCATGGAGGAGGCTGTTTTCACGGAGAAAGCGCCGTTGCGTTTGTTAAGTGTGGCTCGACTGCTGCCGCTGAAAGGGATTGAGGTTCTGCTGGAGGCGTGCGGTGAGCTCCGCCGGCGCGGCCTGAGCTTTACCTGTGAGATTGTTGGGGATGGTCCGCTGCGCGGCCCGCTGTTGTCGAAGATCGGCGAACTAAACCTCGGCGACCAGGTGCAGTTGATCGGGGGAATGCGCGGCGCGCAGGTGAGGGAGAAGCTCCGCGACTGCGACGTCTTTGTCCTCCCGGCAATCGTCGATGAGACGGCGCAGAGCGACATATTTCCGGCGACCATTCTCGACGCGATGGCGTTTTCCAAACCGGTGGTCGCGACTCTCGTCGGCGGAATTCCCGAAGCAGTGATCCATAACACCACTGGGGTGATGGTGCCGCCGTGCGACAGCGCTGCATTAGCCGACGCCCTCGCGATGCTGGTGCGGGAACCGTTGCTTCGGATTGCGCTCGGCCGCCAGGCGCGAGCGCGCGTGGAGCAACAGTTTCAAATCGCGGTCACGGTGCCAACGCTCGTGGAATTTCTCAGCCGTGCGAACTACGAGAACCGCACAAACACGATCGCACGGCGCGAAGTGCCCGGAACGTCGGGGATCGCCTATCTTGTCGACGAATGGCCGAGCGACCGCTTGCCGCTGCTCGAAGCGGAACTCGACACGTTGGAAAAGTTCGGCATCAACCCTCATGTGTTCGTCTGCCGCGCTAATCCGCGCGCGCGACCATCCCCCCTCGGGGCGCGGCTCTCGTTGTCGTTTCATTTTTTGCCGGACGAGATGGTTTTAGAAGGCGACTGGCAAACGCAAATCGACCTCGGCACCGGACTGTTGTCAGCTTTCGCGACCGAGTAACGGGCTCAGCGGAGCCGAAACCCTGCGGCACGCCCAGTTTGCCCTGTCCCTGCTTCCTCGGCTCCGCAGCGCAAACGTGCACCACGTGCATGCGACCGATACGCGCGCTCTGCTCACGGCCTTGATGCTAAATTATTTGATGGAGGTGAACCTCAGCGCCTTTATCGAACGTGACTCCGAGCTTCCGCCCGAGACCGTGAGGGCCGCTGCGGCACACTGTATCGGCGGCCGCCTGGGCGATCGGCGGCTCTTGCGCAGCCTGGAGGGCGATTTCATGTTCGACAGCAATGCCTGGAGCCGCTCGCTCGCGCATCTTCGCGGCGGCGTTGCCTCGATCGGAGGAGTTGGTTTGATAGGTCGCAGCAAGCTTTGGCAGGAATGGGCGGATCGTCTCATCCGATGGAACATTCCGCTCCCGAAATGAGCGAGCGCAACTTCTTCGCCGAGCTGAAGCGGCGCAATGTCTACAAGGTGGCGGTCGCCTATGCGGTCGTCGCCTGGCTGCTGTTGCAGCTCGCATCGATTCTCTTTCCGGCCTTCGAAGCGCCCGCGTGGGTCATGAAGACGGTTATTGTCGCTGGTGGCCCTCGGGTTTCCGATTGCGCTGATCCTCGCGTGGGCCTTCGAGCTGACGCCGGAGGGCATTCAGCGGACAGCGGATGCCGGCGCGGCTCGAACGTCACCGCGTCGTGGGTGGATCGCTCTCGTCGCGATCGCAGCCGTGGCGGCGGCTGGCGTTGCTGTTTGGCAATGGCAATTCCGGCCAGGCGAAAAGCCGCCTTCGTCCGCCGCAGAGCCGCCGGCAGCAGCGGAGATGAAATCGGTCGCGGTGCTGCCATTCGTCAACATGAGCGGCGATCCGGCGAACGAATACTTCAGCGACGGCATCACCGAAGAGATCCTGAACGCGATCGCGCATTTGCCTGGTCTGCGCGTGGCGGCGCGCACCTCCTCGTTCGCCTACAAGGGCAAGAACGAAGACATCGCGGCGATCGCGCGCAACCTCCGCGTCAACAACGTGCTCGAGGGCAGCGTCCAGCGGATGGGCGACCGGATCCGCGTCACGGCGCAGTTGATCGACGCGAGCAGCGGCTTGCATCTGTGGTCGGAGCGATTCGACGACCGCGACACCAAAGACCTGTTCAAGGTGCAGGACGAAATCGCGCAGGCGATCGCCCGCGCGCTCAAGCTCACCTTCGAGGGTCGCAGAACCAAGTGTCCGGAGCGGAACGGAGAACCTGGCGAGCTACGACCTTTATCTGAAGGCGCTCGATGCGACCGGCAACAAACGCGATGTGCCGGGAGCGCTCGCGTTCATCGACCAGGCGATCGCCTTGGACCCGAAGTTTGCCGCGGCCTATGCCTTAAAGGCGAAACTCCTCAGCAACATGGCGTTCTTGTTCACCACCACCTCCAGTGCGGCGTATGATCAATATGTCGCGCAAGGCGACATCGCGGCGAAACGAGCGGTCGAGTTGGACCCCAATCTCGCCGAGGGCTACTTCGCGCTGGGCGAAATCGCGCGCCGGCGTGGTGACTACGCGACGGCGATCGAGAATTTCACCCGCGCGACGAAGTTAAAGCCTGGCGATCCCCTTGCCTGGCAGGGACTCGGCCTGACCGCGCCCGACCTGGCAACGGCGCTGAAGCATCTTCGTCATGCGAAGGAATTGGGGATGACGGACCTTTACCTGGACCGCCAGATCGCAAGTGTGCTGGACGCGATGGGGCAGGTGGAGCAGGCGCACCGGCATCATGGTCGAGGTTCATCGCTCGCACCCGGAGTTCATTCCCGCCTACATCGATCTCGGCCGCTATGAAATGTGGCTTCGTGGCCGGCCGGATCGCGCCCTGCAGTTCTTCGTCGAGGCCTACCGCAAAGCACCGGCGTTTGTCGACGCCAGCGTGCCGATCAACTGCGTATCCGGCGCTGGTCTTCATCTTCAGCGGTCGATCTCGAAGAAGCTGAGCTCTGGCTGGCGCGCGCGTCTGCCACCGCGCCCGACTCACCTGCGGTCGCCGCGCTGCAGCTGTTGCTCGCGGCGGCGCGCGATGACTCCGCGGAGGTAGCAAAGCTGGCGAACGATCTGCCCAGCCGCCCCGGTATCGCTGCAGCGCAACGGGGTTTTGCCGGCGACGCGGCAATTCTGAGCGGCAACTTCGAGGCCGCCGCGAACATCTTTCGCGAGCTCATCGACAGCTCAGCCGCGAAGGGCGACCCCAATAAGCCGTCGATGGGACTCCGGCGCCGGCAGCTCAAGCTCGGCTATTCATTGATAAAACTCGGGAAGACCGCCGAAGCCGCGAGCGTGCTGCAGGACATACAGATTGCCGCCGCGGCAGAGCCGCGCTTTTCACACGGCGGCGGCTCCTCCTTCTACGAGACCGGCAGCGGAATCTTTTACCCGACGCGGAACTGCACGCCGTGCGTGGGGAGAAGGAGAAAAGCCTCGAAGCCCTCAAATCGATGCTGACGCTGCCGGATGATGGGTTGATCCCGATCGGGTCGCTGCCGGTCGCGATCGAAGATTCGCCGCTCCTGGAATCCGTGCGCGACACTCCGGAGTTCGCCGAGTTTCGCAACGAAGTCGCCCGCCGCCGCGCCATCATGAAGCGACGCGTGGAAGCCATGCGCGACCAACTCGGCCTCGCCGCCGAGTGAGTGAACCGGCCAACGCCTCACGTAGCGAGGCGGCTACAGCGCCCTTTTCGTACACGCTTAGCCACGGCGCTCAGTCGCCGTGCCCTTGCGGGCGTCTAGCCAGCTCCACATGCTCTTTAAGCAGCTTCCCGATGCCTTCGCGGAGCGTCACGTTTCGTCTACACGGAGACGGCGTCACTCGCGCTCACTGCCGGCCGGTAGACCTGGTTGAGGGTGCTGCCGGAGCTGCCGCCGATATCGGTGCCGCCACCGGTGGCCCAGATCAGACCGTCCACGAAGGCTGAGCCGACAACGCCGTGAACGGGGATAGGCATGTCGGGGAGGCTTGTCCATGTGTTGGTCTGAGGGTCGTAGTAGTCATGGTCGGGGAACATGCCGGCCGGCCCCTCGCCGCCCCAGACGTGGAACAAACCGCGGGCCATGACCCCGTTCATGCCGCTGCGGGCGCGCAGCATGGGGGCGGCGGTCGTCCAGGTCTCGCGTTTGTGGGTCGAAGACTTCGTGCGCTGTCGTCATGAGGGGCGACAATCCGTTGCCTTGCCGCCCTCCGACGTAGTGGATGCGGCCGTTGATCGCCGCGCCGGTGAAGTGGTTGCGCTGGGTGGGCAGGTTCGGCAGCACCTCCCAGGTATTGGCCGCCGGGTCGTAGACGGCGAAGTCGGCTCCGCGCGGCAATCGTCCACCGGCGACGTAGATCTTGCCGTCGTGCACAACGGCAACGCCGGAGCTGCGCGCCGTGGGCATCGGCGCCTTCGTGACCCATACACCGACCGCGGGATCCAGCTCGTAGACCGTGTTCACGTAGCTGTTAGTGCCCGGGGGGTCATCCGCTGCATCTGGCCGCCGATGAGGTAGATCTTCCCGTTCACGCTGGCCGCCATCCCGTGGTTGTTCGGCAGCGGGAGCTGCGGTCCGAGCGCCCAGCGTGTCGGTCGCGATGTCGTAGACCTGGACCGTGCGGGCGGTCACCCGATTCTCCGGATAGCCGCCCATGAGGTAGAGCTTGCCGTTCGATTCGGCGAGCGCCAACTCGGAGAGGGGTTCGAGCAACGGGGCCCGCATCCCCCATTGGCCGGGGGCCGGCTCTTCCGGCGACGTTGTCCAGGGCGTAGACTTCGACCACGGCGACGCCGGTGGAGCCGCCAGCGCCGCGGACGATCGCGGTGTAGGGCCCGGGCGAGACGGTGTGCACCAGCGCGGCTTCGGAGTCGTTCGTCGGCGCGACGTCCAGTGGCCTGAATCGTCGCCGGCTGATCAGTCCGCCAGTTGTCGTTCGTGCGCAGGACAGTGCCGTTCGCGTCGACGAGTTGCAGGGTCGGATCCGCGAGCTTGCCATTCACCGTGAGCGATGGACCGATCGCGCGGATGATTACCCGGCGCGAAGAACCGGTCTCGCCGACCAGGATCGTGCCGGCGATCATGACGTTGTCGCCACTCTGCACGATGCCGCGGGTGGAGATGTTCGCGAGCTTCGAGTTCGCGGCGGTGTCGAGATCGTAGACCTCCACCACACCTACACCGCTGGTGTCGTTCTTTCCGCGCATGACCGCGGTGTAAGGACCGGGATTCAGCGTCCGCACGATGGCTGCTTCGAAGTCGTGGCTGGGCGGGATCGTGCTGGCTTCGATCTCCGCGCGCTCGGGTGAGTCTTTCCAGTTGTCGTTCGAGGCGATGGTGGCGCCGTTTTGCACGAGGTCCAGGGTGGGGTCCTGCAACGCACCGGGGACGCCAGCAGCCTGCGAGGGATGGGCCGATCGCCCGGATCATGACTTTTTTCGGCGCATCGCCGGTGATGATGAAGCCGCCGATCAGGACGTTGTCGCCGGTCTCGACGCGGGTGCGGGTGGAGATATTAGCGAGCGCGGGGAGCTGCGCATTCGCGACCGACGCGAGGCCGAGTGAAAGAATTGCGATAACGCCCTGCTGTGATTGCTTTGTTACGCATCATTCGGCTAATATTGTTACGCTGTGTGACTAAAAGTCAAATATGGTCATCAGTCAGGCAAATACGGTCATGAGTCAACTGCCCGCCCGCTTTAATTACGTTGAAGCAGCCCATCGAGAGCCGGCCAACGCCTCGACATAGCGAGGCGGCTACAGCGCCCTTCTTTCGTGCTCCGCTGTAGCCACGGTCCGGCGCCTGCGGGATCGCCGTGACATCGAGCGGTGAACGAACTCATCACGCCCCGCCTGAAGCCTCTGCGACTGCGGCAAGCGGCGTTTCTTCGTTTACCTGGGATTTGGTTTTTGGGAATTGGGATTTCCGCCGCGGTAGCGGCGGCGGCGCCTTCTTCAGTGGGCGAGTAACCCCTCCAGCACGAGATCAGCGATCCGGCTGGCCGCCTGCTCTACTTCGCGGCGTTTTCCCAGCTCCTGCGTGCTGAGGCTGAAGGGCAGCAGTGAGTTGCTCGCCAGGATCAGCGTCCGCGCGGTGGCGAGCGCTTCGTGCCGGCGAAAGGCTCCCGCGCGCTGGCCTTCCCGCAGCACCCCGCTCAACACCTTCGCTTCCTCCTCGAAGTAATTCTGCCGGCGCTGCAGCAAGGGCGCGCGGAGATCCCGCAGCACCTCGCTGATACTTTCGGTATAATGCTGCACGCTATCGAAACGGAACATGACCCGCACCACCAGCATCTCCCTAAGTTTCGCCGTTGGTGGCGCATCGCTCGCGGCAATCACGCGCAGCTGCGCGATGACCCCGTTTACGACGCGATCAATCTGCGAGAGCACGACATCCTCCTTGCTCCGGAAGTGCAGATAGACGGTGCCTTTGCCGATCCCGGCTTCGCGCGCGAGATCGTCGATCGTCATCTTCCGGTAGCCATAGCGAGCCAGCAGTCGATCCGCCGCATCAAGGATCAGCTCCTCGCGGGAGACTTTGGGGTCAGCATCTGCGACCAGCGTATTGTGACTCATGACTGATATTGACTTCCGGTCATTCTTCGGGTTACCTGCAGCATTATGCGATTCACATTCTCTTTAACCACGATTCTTCTCGCGCTGTCCATCCTTCCCGTTCCGGCCGCCGATCCCGCCCGGCCTGATTTCAGCGGCCGATGGGAACTTGATGCCGCCAAGAGCGAAGGCGTTCCACCTGACATGAAGCAGTCGATGACGGTGAAGCAGACCGCCGACCGCCTGGAGATGGAAACGAAGGTCAGCGGTCCGCAGGGAGACCGCACCGTCAACGACACCTTCACGCTCGACGGGAAGCCGGCGGAGTTTTCCCCGGCGATGCTCGCCGGCGGGACGGCGAAGAACGGCACCCGCACCTCGACCTGGTCCGCTGACGGGAAAGGCATGGACGTGATCGAACAAGCCGACGTCGAGACGTCCCAGGGCGCCGACAAGATCAAGGGCAAGCGCGTCTGGCGACTCTCCGAAGACGGAAAAGTGCTGACGATCGAAATTGACCTCGCCGGCGAGAGAGGCCCGCTAAAAAGCAAACGCGTTTTCCAGAAACAATGAGTCGCATCGTTCTCGCACTCGCAGCCCTGTTCTTTCTCGGCGCAGAGCCTTACGGCACAGCGGCCGAGTGTCCGCGCCACAAGACGAGCCGCTGCTATCAAGCAGTTCCTGGAGGACCTGCGGGCGAACTACGTCTTCCCGGGCATCGCGGCGGCTATTGCGCCCGCAAGGCGGTAACAGCGTCGACGCGATCCGGCGACCGTTTCGGCCAGGTCGTGGTTCCGTAGCGCGCACGCAGCGATACCGGCATGTCACACGTCACAGGTCACTCGTCACTTTGCTCGGCGTGATCCCGACCGGGTCGCTACCCGTGGCCATTTTGGAAAAAATAAAGCGCGCCGAGTAACTACCCGGCGCGCTTTTGCGTTGTAGACGTTCGCCTGTGGCGAACGCGACGGTTGATCTGAATGGCCGTTTACTCCGCCCGGTAAAAGTAATACTCGGTGGTGTAGGGGACGCGCGCTTCGTCGCCCACGAACATTCCCGCCGTGCCCGGAGCCGTCCCGCCGATCGTGTTCACGCGCAGGACGTGAGTGACGCCTCCAAACCTGCCGTGGGGCGAACTCGAAACCGCACCCAGCCGCAACCACGGAATGGCGCCGCGGTCCGGGAGGCAGTCAGCCACGCGAGCGGCCACGACTTTGCTGCCGTCCTGCGCTTCCCAGGTTGGACCGGCGTAGTGCGTGCCAATTTCGCCATAAAAGCCCGGCTCGGCGTAAAGCGTGGCGTCGGGACCCACGAAGGCCCAACTCGTGCCGTTCCACCGATAGATTTGCACGCCCAGCGCATACACATGAGCGCTAATTCGGTTACCCGCCGGCACATTCAGGCCGTCGCACTGAGGCGACGGCAGGTCGACCTCGCGGCCTTTGCCCATCAGCGAAGTGCCTGTGAAAAGCACAAGCGCGACAAGGATGAAGTTGATCGTGCGGACCAGCCCGCGACGCCAGATCGAATGATTATTGATAGATGATTTCATGGTTTTGTTTGTGAGTTGTTTCATTGGTTCACTCCCTCAAAGCGGAATCCATGGCCGAAACCCACCACCCGATTGGGAAAATTTATCGCAGAGGACGAATGGAGCGCGATGGAAAACAGCGACATAGATCATACAACCCGAGGGGCGAGGGTGATCGCGGTTGCGATTGAGTCAACCCGCCGTGGTGGGCTGCTCGATGTAATTATGCGCTCCGTGCACGGTGACCAGCCGGTCAGGGTCCGAGCTTGAGACGGTCAGGGTGTCGAGAAATCGTGGGCCACCGGAGTTGACGATATGAAGCTCTGACCCCAGCAGCTGAAGGTGGTCTGCGTAACCGGTGGTTAGTCCGTAATTGTGACCGGCGTTCCAACCGAAACCGACTTAAAAAAGTTCTTCGCCATAAACTCAGGCATCCTAATGCAGCCATCTGGATCGGCTGGGTAGCCAGGTAAGTAGCCGTGATGCATACCGATCCTTCCGTTAAGACGCATAAAAAATGGTCTTCCGCCGCCGTATTCGATTTTTTCTAAAATTGTAAATTTGCCCTTTGGCGTTTCCGCACCTTTCCGGCCGGTTGAAAGCTGAGACGATTCCCACCAGCTCGCCACCCTTGTAAAAGTACGCCCGCTGTTCGGAAAGTCGGTATCTCGATTGAAGCCTTGCCAGAAACGCCATCTCCATCCCAGTAAGATACTGTATCGGATGGAGCAGACTTAGGAGAGCCGTGTGCTTTTCTGAGAGGTAATGGGCATTCGGATCTCCCTCTGCGTTTCAGCCTCCTGACCTTCATCGTCATTTTTATCAGTCGATCTCGGTCGAGCAAAAAAGAACGGCAGTGACGTGCCGCCCCAATTGATGTTTCCTTTCCAGATCACCTCGTCAGCCGTGGTTTGTTTGGTCAGCTCGCCCTCGGCAACCTGCCGCTCGCCCTGTCTGATTCGAATCGCAATGTGCCCGTCTACTTCGTTCGAACCATCGAATTTAAATCGACGTCCCGCTGGCTCCGCAAAAACACCCTGAACGGTTTCGGCATCTTTATCGAAGTCTGCTTGGACTAACACGGGTTTGTCCCCTGAGCCGACCTTGGTAAATTTGCTCGGCGAACAAAGCCGTTACGGGAAGCAAGGCGACGAAAGCCAGCGCCAACGCGGATAGCCGATCCATCGAGCCCATTTCTTTGCGTGTCTTTGTTACTTCTGCTTCCAGAAATCCGCAGGCGTTTCTTGCATTTTCGAGGCATTCGGAGATTTCAAAACATCCCGCATGTACTCGTAGTCGCTCATCCGTAAGAGGTGATCCCAAGTGACGACTTTGCCATCGTACCGTGAGAACCGGCCGCTTGCCATCATAAGTCGGATACTAAGCGATTCAGCGGATCCCCTCTTCCCTTTTCCCACTCCCTGTATTCCTTCTGGAATTCCTCATTCCCTGCTTCCCCGGCTTCAGTCGATGGTTTAGTCCAGTAGTCTACTGCGGTTGGCGGTTGATTGTCCTGCTCTTCCTCTGAGTTCTGGCGTACTTTCCGGAACCCGTTTTGTAGCGGGAGAATTGGGCCCCGCTTGACGTTTTTTTTGGAGACCCATACGGCTTTTTCTTGTTTGAAGAACTCCCTGAGGAGAACTGAAGGCTGAATATTCTCTCCACCGGAGTTTTCGCGTATTTCAGCCTCCTTAATTGCTCTCCACTGTCGATTTGTAAATTCTGTGCCGCCGTCTAGCCCTTTGGGTTGTGGCGGGATTTGCACTTGGGATGGTTTTGGACCACGGGTTACGGACGGTGGCGTTTTTCTTCGCATTGTTAGGAGGTCACTCGTACTTCCCCGGGCGATAAGGGAAAAACTCAGGGTCAGCCCATTTCTCTGTCAGTTCGGTCACGACTTTCTCGAAGCGCTTTGTCGCTGGATTCTGCTTTGTGGCCTGGCTGTCCAACTCCGCGGCTGATTCAATTTATCGGCGCTGCTGTAAAAATACTTATATTAACTGCTGGCCTAGGCCTAGAGCGCGTCATGGGCGCCGGTTTTCTGTACGTTGACGTCGATGTCGGCGTAACGGGCCTTGTGTAACGTGGATATTTATATGAACCGCTCGGCCTAGGCTTAGAGCGCGTCACGGGCGCCGGTTTGTACGTTGACGTTAGATGTCGGCGTAACGGGCCTTGGAGTGTAACGTGGCGTTGTTCGCGGAGTATAGCTCGGGATATATGGCGTATAGGACGATCCGTGGCCCTGCGAGAGCGCTGGTGGTGAAGCGAATATTGTGGCGATGCTGCAGAGCAGAACAGTAAGGGATGTTTTCATAAGGGCTGCCATTCTGGCGGTCCCGAGCGGTCCGACCGCTAGGCGATTGAGGACCGCCCGAATCTCCGAAGTATCTTTATGGATTCTGTAGCCGAAATTGTCGGGGGAGATCAAGCTCGAAATCACAGTTTACCTGTTTGCAAAGGGAACTCGCACGTGCAGACTGTTTCCGATGCGCTGGTAATCACCGTGCTCACCGTCGCGTCTGGATCGATGATCCATCAGTAGGCGGGAAGCTTGTAGAGATTGGATGTTGCGAGTGTGTGTCTGAGGGTTAGGCGCGATTTCGCATCCGGTGGACGCTGCCGTTCCGATCGAAGATCTCCCCGCTCCTCAAATCCCTGCGCGACGCCGCCGGTTTCGCCGAGTTTCGCCTGGACGTCGCACGCCGCCGCCCCATCATGAAGGCGCGTGTGGAAGCCATGCGTGAACAACTGCGCCTCGCCGCGCAAGTGACTGCGTATTATGGACCGATCGCACATCGTCGCGGTCGCGGCAAAGTCGGACGCGAAGCAGGAAAGCTTGGCGTTTTAGCCTCGGTCGCCTGCTAGCGTCCAAGGATCGTGAGAATTCGCTCGAATCGCATTCGGGCGCGCTGCAGAACTTCGTCGAACGACCAGAAGAATACGTCAGCTCCCTCAAGCTTCGTCTTCATTGCGAGGACCGACGGATCGTATTCGCGTCCGATAACGTAAGTTTTGAAACTGATGTTCGGTCGACTTTTCCGCAAGATGCCTTCATATTCCATCGCCTGCGTAACATGCTCTGACACAATTCGCTCCGATGGCTTCTTGAACTCGAGGATCGTTGCATCATTTCCATCATTTCGCGATAAGGTAATTAGATCAGGCCGAATGTTTCGTCGAGACGCATATACTTTATCAAGTTGCTCGCCCGAGATACTTGTGGAGCGGCCTGTCGGAACTCCAAAGCTCAAGCCCTTCGCGAATCAGCCACAGATAGTTCTCGATGAGCTTGTGAAGGTCAGACCTCGAGAGAGGTATTGGATGCAACCAGCTTCTCAAGCTTCTCGATGATCAATTGGTATCCGCGTCTTGATTATATCCACGACGCTGCTGACCTGCTTCAATCCCCAGCTTTGAACGAGCGCGCCAAGGGTTTCGACATCCTTCGTATCGGCCGCAACGATGGCCTTCATCAGCTCCCTGAGGATGTTTGATTTCGAAGTACCTGAGAATCCAGTCGACGAGTTCTTCAGCCTCATCGTCCTCGACGTTCCGTAACTTCGCAGCGACGGAGCGTAACGACTTTCATAGCCGTCCCGCGGACGTGTGCCGGCATCTTGTCAAGGCGGCTCTTAATTGCCGGTTTGCTCAATAGAGTGTCTGTGCGGCGAGTGATTTCCTTGGCATCAACACCTTGGACGACTTTGCGAAGAAACTCTTTGGCCCAGGCGTCGAATGCTTGGACAACAGGGACATCCTCCAGAAAGCCGTCTCGTGTCGTATTGATCACATTGCCGACGCCCTCTTTCGGCGTCTCAGGATCGAAGAACTCAGCGTTTAACTCTCCGATTATCTTCTCGGCTGTGAAGAAGCCGTGCGTGCGCGTATCAAGGCCATAAAGTGAAGGCTCCTTGACGATTCGACCGCGCACGCGAACGGCAAGTCCAGGGTGGGGCTGCCGGCCGGATGCAACGACGTAAAATCCCGTCACCGAACCCACTTCGGGGATTTATCCGCGATATGGTGGCGAGTGCCGGGCACGTCCTCTGCAGAGCACTGACCTCATTAACGAACACTCCGAAATCCGCTGCCTTCGGGAGGACTCTATACAGATGCCGGCGAATTGTGTCTTGCGAAGGCAGCGTCAGACCGGCATCCAATCCGAACAACCGGATTTTGGTTCCGTCAGGGTGTTTGGTTTTTGCTGTTACGATGTCCAGCTTTTATGGACAAGGTGCGATAGTCTTCGATCTTTGTCTGTAGATTGATTGTCACTGTTGAATGTGTCTTGGATTTCCATGTCGTAACTTCGATGCGCGAGGCGATTCCGAATCCGGCGAGCTTGCCAATGCCCTTGCTACCGATGACCAATCGGTCCATTGCTGTTTTCTGTCCTTCTGCCCGTTTATTGCGCCCGATGAACAGGAATTTTTCGCGCAGCTCGGTCCCTGTCATACCGACGCCGTCATCGAGAACCTCGACGAATGCATTGTTATCGATGGCATCGGGAACCGTGATGTCGACCCGTTTCGCGTCAGCGTCGTACACGTTTGCACTCAGTTCAGCGAGCGCCTTTTGAATGCCGTTGGAACGCAGCCAGTCCGAGATGCTCGAGGATGCGAGGCGAGAAGCGAATGTAAGCTGGTTCGGCGTGGCCATCGTGTCAAACTTCGGGTCTGTAACGGACGCGAGTCAAGCCCGTTGGCGGCCTGTTGCACCCAGGGCATCAGCAGAGGGGAAAGGCAGGAGGGTCAAAGCTTACTTCCGACACTGAACTCACATTTCGCTTCGTCAGATGGTGATCTCTTCGTAACGGTCTCGGCGGAGCCGGTCCTGAGCAAGCGGCCGCACGCTTCCGCGACTGGCTCGTCGACGCCGTCGGCTGTAATCGTGCGTGATGCGACCTCTTCGTTATTCCATCAACGTCACCTTGGACGGGTGCTGCGATCATCGTGAAGGGGTCCCGGACGAAGAGTTGCATCGTCACGCGACCGAGAACCTCGCCCAGGCCGATGCCCTCCTTTTTGGCCGTGTGACTTACGAAATGATGGAGGCAGCGTTTCGGCCGGCGTGGACGGGAGAAATGCCCGATTGGATGGAACCCTTCCGTCGCACGATCGACGCGGCCAAGAAGTACGTCGTGTCGAGCACCCTGGACCGGGTCGATTGGAACGCGGAGCTCGTGCGCGGGGATCTGGGGAAGGCCGTGCAGCAGCTGAAGCAGGAGCCGGGGAAGGGACTGTTCACGGGAGGCGTGAAGCTCCCGCTGGCGCTGGCGGAGCTGGGATTGATCGATGAATACGAGTTCGTGGTGCAGCCCAGGATCGTGGGCCACGGGCCGACGTTGTTCGCGGGACTATCCAGGCGTTTGGAATTGAAGCTGGTGAGCCGGCTGGAGTTCGCCTCGGGGGCGGTGGCGCTGCGGTATCAGCCGGCAAGGGCGGCAAATCCCAAATCGCAAAACCCAAATCCCAGGTAAGTTTCAATTTTCAAATCCAAAATCCCAAAGCGCGGGCGTGCGCTTTCCTTTTCTCCTGCCTGGTCATTGAAAATTTCTTGGGATCTGGTGCTCGCCGATGGACGAGTCCGTCCGGCTGGCGGACTTGGGATTTGGGATTTCTGCTCAGCACCGCCGCGGCGAGACGAGGCGCCTCAGGACGATATCAAGCATCAGAACCCGCGGATCATGACGGAGACAGCGAAGGCGAGCACCCCAAGCCAATAGAAAATCGTGGGAAGCGCGACCAGAAGCGTCGCAAGACCAAGGCGTTCGTTGCGTCGGGCGAGATAGAGCGCCGCGAGCGCGATCAGCGGTGCGCCGATTTGGTAGCCGGCGACCTGGATGCCGCCAAAGGTCGCCGACCATTCGATCCCATGGATTGCGATCGAGGGCAGGTCGCACAGCCAGGTGACCAGGATCCGGATCGCGATCGCCGCAATCGCCAGGCGGAGCCAACTTGCGAACGCGAAATAAAGCGCGGCGAGGGTGAGGAGCACCGCGAGCGCGTAGCCAACGCTGCCCAGCGTCTGGGCGAATTTCCCGAGCGTCGTCGTCGGATTGAAATCATAAAAAATCCCAGGAATGTTAAGCAGCGCCCCGATCGACTCGATCGCGGCGATCACGATGAGCGCAAGGCGGATGCGTCGATGGCGGGAGGGTGCGTCAACGGTTGCTGTCATGTCCGCACCTTAACGCACATTCGGCCGCCGTGAATATCGGCCGCGCTTTTTCCGCTTCGCCGCCCGCTTCAGGGCGCGCTTCTTTGGTTCACCCAGATATTCGGTCTTCCTTTGGCGCGATGCCGAGCGCCTCTTCCAGCGCGGCGGCGGTCGGAGTAGGCCGCGCCTGATCTTTTGCCACCTCGGCCTGCACTGCCGTTTCTTTCTGGCCTGGGATCAAGCCTAGTTCCGCGGCGTGGTGCGCCATCGCCTGGCTGTCGGGCGCAAGCAGCATCGGCACGCCGTGTCGCGTTGCGGTCGCGATGTGTTCGTGCACCCGATCGTCCCGGTCTGTGGCCGTGGCCGGATCGACGTCCCGGATATAAATCGCCTTGATCCGCTGCGGGTGCAGAGCGGCGGCCTCGGCGTAAAGACCTGCATCCTGCTGACCTGAATCGCCGATGAGGACAAACGGGAGGTCGGGGAACGCCGCCATCAGCGCCAGGGTCCGATCAAGTTTGTCGCGATGCCCGCGTTTCTTGATGAACTTGGTTCGGTCAACCCCATAGTCACCCAGAAAGATCGGGCCCTTTGGGATTTCGTTCAGCTGGAGGAATTCGCAGAGCAGATCGTAGAGGTTCCAAGGCGAACTGGAGACGTAGAAGATCGGATTGAGCGGACGGCCCGCGGCGCCGAGGTGGAGTGATGAATAAAGCGCAGCCACGCCTTCGAGCGGTTTGCGGGTTTTGGCATTCCCGAGCAGGGTCAGCTTCGCCGCCGTCAGGAAGCTCGTGACGTTTGTCTCAATGACCGTGTCGTCGAGATCGCTGATCACCCCGAATTGGGCCGCGTCGTCTGGAGCGACGATCTCGTGTTCGGCGGAGATTTCCCTGTCTCCGATCTGCGAGTGGGCATCGGCCGTCAGCCAGAGATCGCCGCTCCATTCCGTTCGCGGCAGTTCAACGTGATAGTAACCCTCTGCATCGGTCTGGGTGGTTTGGTCGCGCCCTTGAAATCGAACGGTAACGAGCGCATTCGGCACTTCATCGGTTTCGAAGCGGCGGTAGGTGTCGATCAGGTTGCGCCAGAGGCTTTGTTTGTCGCCCAGCTCGCCGGGTGATCTGTTCGCCAGGACGCGGCCGGACACGAACGCGTGGCTCGACGTCGCATATCCCCGGTAGGCACAGACGCGCATCGGCAACAAAGTCGCTGCTCGTGCCGTGGGTGCCAGGAGCAATTGCCAAATAGCGGGAGTCAGAAGGCAGAGGGCGCCTGGGCGGCAAATCCCAAAACCCAAAACCCAAATCCCAAGTAAGTTTCAATTTTCAAATCCAAAATCTCAAAGTGCGGCCGTGCTTTCCTTTTCTCCTGCTTGGTCATTGGAAATTCCCTGGGATTTGGTGCTTGGGATTTGGGATTTTTCGGTCAGCGGAGTCGATCTTGTTTGGAATCAGCGCGTTTAGCGTTTAAATTACGGCATGGCTACGAAGACGCTGCGGACCGTGAAAGATTCTAAGTTCTCGGGGACCTTCACCAGGACTCAAATCGACCGCGCCATCCGGACCGTTGAGCGCGACACCCGCGGAAGCGATCCGTCTTCGCCCCGAGATCGCAGCGGCTCTTCTTCGAGCCGCTATCCGAACTTGGGTTCCTCGGGCGGGAAGCACTGAGGTTCGTTAATGCGCAGCGAATACGATCTAAGCGTATTCATCAACTGCCCATTCGACGCGGCCTACCGGAAGCTGTTTCACGCGATCATCTTCACCGTCCACGATTGCGGCTATATCGCGCGGAGCGCTCTTGAGCTCACCGATACCAGCCAGGTGCGGGTGAACAAGATTCTCAAAATCATCTCGGAATGCCGAATCGGCATTCACGACATTTCGCGAACCGAGCTCGACGCGAAATCGAAGCTGCCTCGTTTCAACATGCCTTTGGAGCTTGGGATGTTCCTGGGCGCGAAAGAATACGGCGATAAATTACAGCGCCGAAAAATCTGTCTTGTGCTCGACCGTTCCCGGTACCGCTACCAGCGCTTCTGTTCTGATATCGCCGGGCAGGATATCGCAGCGCACGACCGGAGGATTCCTACCGCCGTAAATGTGGTTCGAGATTTCCTCCGTAGCGCCGCCCCCTCAAACGTATTGATTCCCGGCGCGGGCAAGATCCATCAGCGCTACTCGACCTTTTGCGCCGCTCTCCCCGCCTTTTGCCGCGCCCTTGGCCAGTCGAAGGACAGACTGACCTTCCGTGATTACACCGCCTTCGTGGCCCGCTGGCTCAAACACCATCCGAAACCATCCGGTTGAAACACCACGGTGCTCGACGAGAAGAGACATAGACACTTTATGTCCAGGCGAGTAAATAGGGGAGCAACATGATGAATCGTTTTTGGTCCAAATCTCTCGTCGCGCTGGCCGCGAGCGGCCTGTTCGCGACCTTGGCCCCGGCTAATGTCGCTGAGTTCAATGCGATCAACGCCGCGGCTCGGGCGGCGAGGGAGCGCGGCGATCAGGCCGCCTATCTCGCGAACGTCAGGAAGCTGGCCGCGTTTACTCCGGGTCATCCCGCGATCCAGGTCGCCCTCGCGCGGGGCCTGGCGCAAGACGGAGACGGTGCCGGAGCGGTGGCGCAGCTCAACCGGATTGCGGACCTTGGCTTCTCGTTCGCGGCGGCCGACGATGCTGCCTTTCAGAAGCCTGAAGGATGATCCGGGTTTCGTCGCCGCGGCGAAGCGTTTGGCGGATAACGGCAAGGGCTTGGGACGTGGCAAGGGTATCATCAAGCTCGGCCTCACCGGCGGAAGCGAAGGCGTTGCCTGGTCGGAAACCAGCAAGTCGTTCCTGATGGGTTCGAGCGGCTCCATTCACGCTTACAAGCTGGATGGGGAGGGCCCGGCCAAGCCGATCGCGAAGGCAGCCGGCTCGCAAATTCTCGGAATCCGCCCGGACCCGGCGAGCCGCAGCTATCTGGTTTGCGTCAACGAGGCGGACGGCAGCAATTCGGCGGTCGTGCGCCATGACGAGTCGAGCGGCGAGATCAAGGGCACCTACAAGCTGCCGATGCCGAACGCGCTCTGCAACGACATCGCCCTGCTCAAGAACGGCAGCTTCGCCGTGACGGACAGCAACAACGGCGTTTTCCACCTGGTGGAGGGCAAGCTCGAGCCGCTGGCTCTCACGATGCCCATCTACCAGCCCAACGGGATCGCTTCCGATTTGGACAAGAACCGCCTCTACGTGGCCCATGCCGGCGGTGTGGTCGTCCACGACCTTGCCACCGGCAAATCAAGAGAGCTCGCAACCGCCAAGACGCTCATCGGCGGCATCGATGGAATGGTTTGGCACAAGGGGTCTTTGATCGGCGTTCAGAATCGCGCGCGGCATGGCCACCCGGCTGCTCCGCATCAAGCCCGACGCCGATGCGCAAAGCCGCCGACGTGGATGTCCTGCTTGCGGGAGCCGATTTTCCTGGCCGCGCGAGCACGGTCGCTATCGCCGGCGACGAGGCGTTCGTGATCGGCGCGATCGGGGAGGGGGAGCGTGAAGAGCCCGTTTTGATCCGAGCTCCACTTTAGGCGAGTGACGTGTGACGTGTGACCCGCCACGGCGGGTTCGTCTGCGCGAACGTGTGACGTGAGGGAAGAGAGGACGGCCTGCCAAGCCGAAG
>CAWKCU010000007.1:0-273134 GCA_963848215.1 uncultured Verrucomicrobiae bacterium
GACGCTCTGCGAAAAGTTCGGACGCGCCGGCCGGAAGCGCGCCGAAGAGAAATTCGGATGGCGGGCCGTCGCCCAGGAGACGAAGGCTCTTTACGAGCTTCTGCTTAAGGAGCAGCGCGCCTAATCTTGCTTGTCATCCCGAGCCGCGCAGACGGCGAGGGACCTCACAGTTGGTCGGAGGTCACACAACCAACTCCAACCGCCAGCCGCCACGCCGATCTTCGTGGACCGCGTAAGCGCTCTACTGATAGTCTCTCCTGCGACTGTGAGGTCCCTCGGCGTCTGACGCGCCTCGGGATGACAATGACACGCGCGGGACAGATGGTGACTTCGGTAATCGCGAACCATTCGCCAACGCAAACGCGACTCGGGATGACAAGCGATTGAGACAATGGCACCTTGCCGCAAGCGTTCCGGGCAGAATCCCCAGAGCTCGTTATGTTTGTCGATCGAATAAAAGTTTTTGCCCAGGCCGGTGACGGCGGACGCGGCTGCGTGAGTTTTCGCCGCGAGAAGTTCGTGCCGCGCGGCGGTCCCGATGGCGGTGATGGCGGTCGCGGCGGCGACGTCGTTCTTCGCGCCGACATTCACACCGACAATCTCTCCAACCTTTTCTACGAGCCGATCATCAAGGCGAAAAAGGGCGGACACGGGCAGGGGAAGAAGATGCACGGCCGCGGCGCGTTGCCGAAGGTGGTGAAAGTGCCGGTGGGAACGGTTGTTTATAAGGATGAAGGCGGCGGGATGAGGGCGGAAGAAATTCAAATAGCCAGGGAAGCTGACCCTTCCTTCACCCCGCCGGCTCCTTCCTTTTCTCCGATCGCCGACCTCACGCACGACGGCGAGGAGTTCGTTCTCTGCAAAGGCGGCGGCGGCGGGAAGGGCAACGTGCATTTCAAGAGCTCAAAGAACCGCGCGCCGGTCCAATACACCGAAGGCGAGGAAGGCGAGCAGGGGCATTTCCTGTTCGAGCTTCGGACGATGGCGGACGCGGCACTGGTCGGCTATCCGAATGCCGGCAAATCGACGCTGCTCGGGCAAAATTTCCGCGGCGCACCCGAAGGTCGCGCCCTATCCGTTTACCACGCTTCACCCGGTGGTTGGCGTGATCGATTTCGATGGCTACCGCCGCGCCTCCGTTGCGGACATTCCCGGGCTGATCGAAGGGGCGCATCGCAACGTGGGCCTCGGCCATGATTTCCTCCGGCATATCACCCGATGCCGGCTGCTGCTTTTCGTGCTCGATATCGCCGGGAGCGAAGGGCGGCATCCGATCGAGGATCTCCAGAATCTGCGGCGGGAGATCGATCTTTACGATCCGCGCCTTTCCCAGCGCCCGTGGCACATCATCGCGAACAAAATGGATTTGCCCGGCGCGGAGGAAAACCTGCGAGCGCTTCGACAACGGTTTCCCGGCGATCGAGGTGGTGGCGATTTCCGCGGCGCAATCCGAGGGGCTGACGTGAACTAAAAGATCATCTCCAGCGCTGGCTTTTTGCGGAGCCAGCCACGTCCGCCGTTGAAGCCAGAGGTTGAATCCGAGCTCTCGCGCCCTCGAATAACAGATGGACAACTTACGCAACCTCACGGACAATCGCGCCTTCCCCATGGCCAAACGAGTTGTAGCCAGTTACTGCACGACCTTCCTCAAGCCGGAGATGCTGCACATCTACCGGCAGGTCCGGTCGCTGCACGAGTATCGACACGTTCGTCATGACCAAGGCGCTCCAGAACATCGAGCTGCTTCCCGTTCGACGACATCGAGCTGATCCCCAAACCGCACAGCAACCCGTTGCGCCACGGCTGGCTGAAATTCGTGAAGCAACAGCCGGCCGATCGTTTATCGCGGCGAATACCAGATGCTCTCCCGGCTCCTGGAACGGCGCGGCGCCGATTTGATGCATATCTATTTCGGGCACACCGGCGTCCATCTGCTGCCCGTTCATCGAGCGCTGGCACAAGCCGTGTGTGGTCTCGTTTCACGGCGCCGACGTGGCCGAGAAAAAAGACATCCGCGATTACGGCCCGAAGCTGAAGAATTTGTTCAACGCCGTCCCGCTCGTCCTGGCGCGCTCGAAATCGCTGGCCGAGCGGCTTGCTCACTCTCGGCTGTCCGCCGGAACGTTTGCGCATCAATCGCACCGGCGTTCCGCTGCACGAGTTTCCGTTTATCCGCCGCGACGCGCCCGGTCGACGGCCGCTGGCGTTTCATGCAGGCGTGCCGGCTCATTCCGAAAAAGGGGGTCGCCACTTCGCTTTGCGCGTTCGCGATTTTCCAAAAGGAATTTCCCGAACGCGGAGCTCGTCATCGCGGGCAAAGGTCCGCTCCAGTCGCACCTGGAAGAGCTGGCCGAGGAGCTCGGCATCGTCGCGCAAGGTGCATTTCCGCGGATTTCTCTCCCAGGCGGAATTGCTCGAGCTTTACGCCAGCTCCCATTTTTTCCTGCACCCGAGCGAGACGCCGCCCGACCAAAACCAGGAAGGCATTCCCAACTCCATTCTCGAAGCGATGGCGACCGGTCTCGCGGTGCTGGCGACGAGACATGGCGGAATTCCGGAAGCGGTCGAGGAAGGCCGCTCGCGGAATGCTCGTCGAGGAGCGCGATTTCGAAGCGCTCGCCGCCGCCATGAAAAATCTGGTCGCGTTCGCCATTCGCCTTCCGCGAAATGGGCGCGCTCGCCAGCGAGTCCGTGGCCGCGAATTTCGAGCAGCGCGAACAGATCCGGCAGCTCGAGGCGCACTACGATGAAGCGGTCGCCCTGGCGGGCGCCGAGGAGCGGGTGCCGCAACGCGATGCCGCCGTCATCGCTGAGAGATTCGCCTGAGCGAGTGTCGGTGAAGTGAAATTGTGAAATTGTGGAAACGTGAATGGTGATATGTGAGTGGGAGCGAACGATTAAACCATTCACCATTCCCTGATCACAATTCGCGATTTTCACTCTTGTCATCGCGATAAAACGCGCTTTGGTATGCGCGACGCCAGCACCCCTTGTGTGGTGTGCACCGCTTCCGCGGTCGCTGCACCTACGGGAAACATCGGGCTGCGGCTGCCAAACCCATAATACTTAATGCGCCGTCGTTTTTCATTGCTGATCCTGCTGGCCCTGGCGTTTTTCGCCTGCAGCGGGCTGGGCACGGTCGCCCTGGCGGCTGACCCCGCGACCGGCGCGGCCCCGACGCATCGGCCGCTGCCGCTGAAGCCGGACGTTCTTTTCGAAGTCGGGAACCTGGCGGTCACCAACTCAATGGTCGTGACCTGGATCGTGGCGGCGGGGATCATCCTTTGCGCGCAGTTGGCCACCCGCAAAATCAAGCCGGTGCCGACGGGTCTCCAGAATTTCTGGGAATGGCTCGTCGAGAGTCTCTACAATTTCCTCGAGAACATGATCGGGCGCGATCTGGTCAAGAAGACCTTCTGGTTCTTCGCCACGATCTTCATTTTCATCCTTTTCCTGAACTGGTTCGGATTGATCCCGGGCGTCGGCACGATCGGCTGGGGACATCACGATGCGGCCGGCGCATTTTCATATCGACCGGCCGCTGCTCCGCGGCGCCAACGCGAACCTGAACCTGACCTTCGCCATGGCGTGCGTCTTTTTCGTCTGCTGGATCGTTTGGGCGGTCCAGGCGAACGGCCCTGGCGGCGTGGTCAAACATCTCTTTGCGCCGAAAGGGCGACACCACCGGCATCCTCAAGGTTCTGATGATCTTCATTTTCTTCATCGTCGGCTGGCTCGAGGTGGTCTCGATTCTGTTCCGGCCGATCTCCCTGAGCTTCCGGTTGTTCGGCAACATCTATGCCGGAGAAATCATGCTGGAATCGATGAGCCATATCGTGCCCTCGCTGGCGTGGCTGATTCCGATCCCGTTTTACTTTTTGGAACTGCTCGTCGGCTTTGTGCAGGCGCTGGTTTTCATGCTTTTGACCGCGGTCTTCACGCTGCTCATCGCGCAGCATGAACCCGGACACGGGGAGGCAGCCCACCATTAACAAATTTCGGCGATCGGACCGTGGTTCCCGCGGAGGTCGCTCGATGAAACAACCAACAGAAAAAAATATGATACTACCAATACTCGCGGAACTGACCGGCAGCCTTCACGTCGGACTCGCAGCACTTGGCGCCGCCATCGGCGTCGGACTTATCGGCATGGGCGCGGCCTCGGCGGTCGGCCGCAATCCCGGCGCGGCGACACCGATTCTGGTGCAGGCGATTCTGGCCATCGCGCTCGCGGAAGCGATCGTGTTCTACGCCTTGTTCCTGGTTCCGAAATAATCAACCGGCCGCGGACGGTCCGGCTAACTGCCTTCAAATATGAACATCGCAATTCTTGCTCAAGCCGGCCTGGGAGACATGGTCGCGCGAAACCGGAGAGACCTTCGGTTTCGACACCAGGATCTTTCTCTCGCAGGTCGTCAGCTTCATCATCGTGGCGCTGGTCTTGCGGCGTTTCGCCTACAAGCCGATCCTCGCCGTGCTCGAAGAGCGGCGGCAGCGAATCGCGGAGGGGTTGCTGAACGCGGAGAAGATCAAGCAGCAGCTCGCGGAAGCGGAACAGCGGCACGCCGAGATCCTGGCGAAGGCGAATGAGCAGGCGCAAAAGATGATCGACGAAGCGCGCGAGAGCGCGGCGCACGTCGGCGAACGCAAGCAGCAGGAAGCGATCGTGGCCGCCGAGCAGATCATCGCCAAAGCTCAGGAAGCCAGCGCGATCGAGCGCGAACGCGTGATGGCGGAATTGAAGCGCGAGCTGGGGCGACTGGTCGTCGACACCACCTCGAAAGTGACCGGCAAAGTGCTGACCTCGGAAGATCAGCGGCGCCTCCAGGAGGAAGCCTCCCGCCAGATCGCCTCCTAAGCGACCGGCTCACCATGAAGATCAACAAAGAGACGCGGCAGCTTTCGAAGCAACTCCTTCGCGCCAGCTTTACCGATGGCCAGCTCGACAGCGGGAAGGTTGCGTCGCTCGTCAAATCGTTGATCGAAAAGAAGCCGCGTCATTACATCCAGGTCCTCGAAGCGTACAAGCGTCTGCTCCGCCTCGAAGTGGAGAAGCGGACGCGCGACGATCGAGACCGCGACCGAGCTTCCGCCCGAGGCGGCCGCGCAGATCCTGGCCAACCTCAAACGCAAATACGGCAGCGACCTCACGGCCAAATTTGTCGTGAACCCTGAGCTGCTCGGCGGAATGCGCATCCGCGTCGGCAGCGACGTTTGGGACAGCAGTGTGCGCAACCGCCTCCAGCGCCTCCAGCAGCAACTTTAACCCTAATTATTATGAGCAGTATTCTCGAAGAAATCGAAACGCAGATCGCGGGTCTGAAGACCACGACGAGCAAAAGCAACGTCGGCGTCGTCCGCGAAACCGGCGACGGCGTCGCCCGCATCGAAGGCCTGAGCGACGTCATGTTGAACGAGATGATCGAGTTCTCGAGCGGCGTCTTCGGCCTCGCGCTCAACCTCGAAGAAACCGAAGTCGGCGCGATCCTCCTCGGCGACACGACGCAGGTCATGGAAGGCGATGAAGCCAAGACGACGGGCAAGCTGCTTCAGGTGCCGGTCGGCAAAGGATTGCTCGGCCGCGTCGTCAACACGCTCGGCCAGCCGCTCGATGGCAAAGGCCCGGTCAAATCCGACGTCGCCTATCCGCTGGAAAAAATCGCGCCGGGCGTCATCAAGCGAAAGAGCGTCAGCCAGCCGGTGCAGACCGGCATCATGGCGATCGACGCGATGATCCCGATCGGCCGCGGCCAGCGCGAGCTGATCATCGGCGACCGCGCGACCGGCAAATCGACGATCGCGATCGACACGATCATCAGCCAGGCGCGCCTGAACAAAGCGGCCGAGGAGGGCCGGCTGAAGGACCATCGCCCGCTTTATTGCATCTACGTCGCGATCGGCCAGAAGAATTCGAACGTCGCGCGCGCGCTCGCCGTTCTCGAGAAGCGAAGGCGCGATGCCTTACACGACGATCATTTCCGCGCCTGCTTCCGACACGGCCACGAACCAATATCTCGCGCCGTTCGCCGGCGCCGCGATGGGCGAGTGGTTCATGGATAACGGCATGGACGCGCTCATCATTTATGACGATCTGTCGAAGCACGCGGTCGCTTACCGGCAGGTTTCGCTCGTCCTCAAGCGGCCATCCGGCCGCGAAGCCTATCCCGGCGATGTCTTCTATCTGCACTCGCGGTTGCTGGAACGCAGCGCGCGCGTCACCGAGGAAGCCGGCGGCGGTTCGCTGACGGCGCTGCCGATCATCGAGACGCAGGCGGGCGACGTCTCGGCCTACATTCCGACGAACGTCATCTCGATCACCGACGGCCAGATTTATCTCGAGACCGATCTTTTCTATCAGGGCGTGCGCCCGGCGATTTCGGTCGGTCTTTCGGTTAGCCGCGTCGGTTCCGCGGCGCAGATCAAGGCGATCAAACAGGTGGCCGGCAAGATCAAGCTGGACCTGGCGCAGTTCCGCGAGCTGGCGGCGTTCGCTCAGTTCGGTTCCGATCTCGATGCCGGCGACCAAGGCGCGCCTCGATCGCGGCCAGCGCATCGTCGAGCTCTTCAAGCAGGTCCAATACAATCCGATTCCCGTCGAGGAGCAGGTCGCTGTTCTTTGGGCGATGCAGAACGGTTATCTCGATTCCGTGCCGGTCGAGAAGGTGAAGCAATTCCAGGTCAAGCTGCAGGAGTATCTCTCGCACGCGGAAGGAAAGCCTGCTCGCTACCATCGTTTCGAAGAGGCGCGCTCGACAAAGATCTCGAAGCCGAGCTGCGGGCGCCTTGGATGAATTCAAGTCTACGAACCCGAGTTTCAGAGCTCTGCAACTCGAACGACTCGTGCAACTCTCAACTGCTTCATGGCTAACACCCAAGACATACGGCGCCGGATCAAGTCGATCCGGAACACCGCGCAGATCACGAAGGCGATGCAGATGGTCGCCGCGTCGAAGATGCGCAAGGCGCAGAGCGTTGCCCTGGCGGGCCGGCCGTATGCCACGCTGATGAATCGCGTCCTCGTTTCGCTCCAGCAGCGCACCGATTCGAAACTCCATCCGCTCCTCCAGGTTCGCGAGGTGAAGAAGGAGCTGGTCGTCGTCATCAGCACCGACAAAGGCCTGGCCGGCGCGCTCAACACCAACCTGCTCCGCGAGGCGGCGAATTTCGATCCGGACAAGACCAGTCTATGTCGTCGCCGGCCGAAAGGCGCGGCAGTTCCTCGCCCGCACGCGCCGGGACATGATGGCCGATTTCGAATTGAAAGACGCTCCCGCGTTCACCGAAACGAAGGCGATCGCGAAATTCTGCGTCGAGAAATTCCTGAGCGGCGAAGTCGACAAGGTCTCCGTGCTCTACACGCATTTCATCAACACGATCAACCAGAAGCCGGTCGTGCGGACGCTCCTCCCGATCTCCAGCTTTGAGCTGCCGCAGGGCGCGGCGGAGGGCGAGCACAACGCAGGACACGCGGCGACCCGATGATCGGTTACATGTTCGAGCCGACGCCCGAAGGCGTGCTCGATGTCATGCTGCCGTACTATCTGCACTATCAGGTTTTCCAAATGATCCTCGACGCGCGCGCCTCCGAGCACAGCGCGCGCATGGTGGCGATGAAGAACGCGACCGATAACGCGAAGCAGTTCATCAAGGATCTCACTCTCGAATACAACAAGATGCGCCAGGCCAGCATCACCACCGAGCTGCTCGAAATCTCGACCGCGCAGATGGCGGTCGGCGGCTAAACAGAATTATGAATAAAGGAAATATCGTTCAGGTCATCGGTCCCGTGGTGGACGTGGAATTCAAGAGCACGGGCGAGCTGCCGCGCATCTACAACGCGCTGGAACTTGAATACGACGTCAACGGCACCCCGACCAAGCTGACCCTCGAAGTGCAGCAGCATCTCGGCGAAAACTGGGTGCGCTCCATCGCCATGTCTTCCACCGAAGGCTTGAAGCGCGGCATGCCGGTCAACGACACCGGCGGCCCGATCACGGTCCCGGTGGGCGAGGGGATCTTGGGGCGTCTCTTCAACGTCACCGGCGATGCCGTAGACGAACGCGGTCCGGTTTCGTTTACGAAGCGTTATCCGATCCATCGCAAAGCTCCCGACCTGACCGAGCAGGACACCGGCGCCACCATCCTTGAGACCGGCATCAAGGTCATCGACCTGATCTGCCCGTTCACGAAAGGCGGAAAAGCCGGGTGCTTCGGCGGCGCGGGCGTGGGCAAGACCGTCGTCATTCTCGAGCTGATCAACAACATCGCGAAAGGGCACGGAGGCTTTTCCGTTTTCGCCGGCGTCGGCGAGCGGACGCGTGAAGGCAACGATCTTTACAAGGAAATGAGCGAAGCGGGCGTCATCGATCAAAAGGACCTGAGCAAATCGAAGGTCGCGCTGGTTTACGGGCAGATGAACGAGCCTCCGGGCGCACGTCTTCCGCGTCGCGCTCTCCGCTCTGGCGATGACAGAGTATTTCCGCGACGAACGCAACCAGGACGTTTTGTTGTTCATCGACAACATCTTCCGATTCTCGCAGGCGGGCTCGGAAGTATCGGCGCTGCTCGGGCGCACGCCGTCCGCCGTCGGTTATCAGCCGACCCTCGCCGCCGAGATGGGCGATCTTCAGGAACGCATCACTTCGACCAAGAAAGGCTCGATTACTTCGGTCCAGGCCGTTTACGTCCCCGCGGACGATCTGACCGACCCGGCGCCGGCGAACACCTTCGCGCACCTTGGATTCGACGATCGTGCTCGAACGCTCGATTGCCGAGCTCGGCATCTATCCGGCGGTCGATCCGCTGGCCTCGACTTCGAAATCGCTCGCGCCCGAGATCGTCGGCGAAGAGCATTACGCGGTCGCCCGCGGCGTGCAGAAAGTGTTGCAGCGCTACCGCGATCTCCAGGACATCATCGCGATTCTCGGCATGGACGAACTGAGCCCGGAGGACAAACTGTCCGTCCTGCGCGCCCGCAAAATCCAGCGTTTCCTCAGCCAGCCGTTCCACGTCGCCGAAGTCTTCACCGGCACCAAGGGCGAATACGTCTCGATCGCCGAAACCGTCCGCGGCTTCAAAGAAATCCTCGATGGCAAACATGATGAAGTTCCCGAACAGAACTTCTACATGAAGGGCGGCATCGACATGATTAAGGAAAGTTGAGAGTTACAGGTTAATCGTTAGATCGTGCTGATCGCTTCACGCTTAACCTTGAACGCTTCAATTAACTCACATGGCCGCAACCCTAAAACTTGAAATCGTCACGCCGGAGGCAACGGCGTACTCGGAGGACGTGGAGATGGTCACTCTGCCTGGCGTAGAGGGCGAGCTCGGCGTCTATCCGAATCACGTTCCGTTGCTGACCACTTTGAATCCGGGTGAACTGCGCGTGCTCAAAGGCGGCAAGGAGACTTTTCTGGCCATTGGCGAAGGCTTTGTCGAGATCACCGGCACGACCGTTTCCGTCCTGACGGACATGGCGCTCGAGTCGGCCGTGATCGACGAAAGCGCCGCGGAAAGCGCGGTGGAGCGGGCCCGGAAAGCGATGAAGGAAGATCTCGGCTCGGAAGAAGCCGCGACGGTCCAGGCGTCTTTGCAAAAGGCGCTCGCCCAGTTGCACGTCAAGCGGCGCCGGCGGGGCTAACCGCTGCGAGCGGAAATCCCAAAAGACAGGCCCCAAACCCCAAAAAGACCGGAGCGACTACCGCTTTTGGCCTTTTCAATCTTTTGAAATTTACCTGGGATTTGGGATTTGCCGTTGGATTTCGATTGCTTGGCACATACGCCCCTCCCTCGTTAGTCTCGCTTCGTGGAAGTTCCAGAAACGCTCGGGATCATTGCCGGCAACGGAGTTTATCCGCGCCTGCTCGCCGATGCCGCCCGCCGCGCGGGCGTGAAACGGATCGTGGCCGCGGCCTTTACGGATGAAACCGACGATCGTCTCGCGGCCAAAGTCGACGAGATCCACTGGATGCGGGTCGGCCAACTGGGAAAAATGATCGCGCTCCTTCCGGAACGCCGGCGTGTCGAACGCGATCATGTCCGGCCAGATCGCGCCGAAGAACCTCTTCGATTTGCGACCTGATTGGAAAACGTTGCTCCTGCTGGCGCGCCTGAAACGCCGCAACGCCGAGTCGATCTTTGCCGCGATCGGCGATGAGCTCGGCAAAGCCGGAATCACGTTGCTGCCTGCGACCGCGTTTCTGGAAGATTCTCTCGCCCCGGTTGGATTGATCGCCGGCCGGAAACTGAGTCGGCGCGAAGAGGAGGACGTCACGTTTGGTTTCGAGATCGCGCGGGAAGTGAGCCGGCTCGATATCGGTCAGACCGTCATCGTAAGAAACGGAACGGTCCTGGCCGTGGAAGGATTTGAGGGAACGAACGAAGCGATCAAGCGCGGCGGCGCGCTCGGCGGCAAGAACGCCATCATGGTTAAGGTCGCGAAACCGAATCAGGACATGCGCTTCGACGTGCCGGTGATCGGCGTCGCCACCGTTGCCGTGGCCAGCGAGGCACACCTGCGCGTCATCGCCATCGAAGCTGGCAGAACGCTTTTGCTCGAGAAGGAGGCGCTGATTGAAGCGGCCGTCCGCTCGAATCTATCGGTCGTCGCCCGCTGAAATGCTCGCGTCGATCGAACTTGTCACGCGAAGCGCGAGACGATCAGGAGCGCGCCGCCGATCGCGACAGCGTCCTCAAGCAACGCCGCCGGCAGATCTTTCCCGAATGTTTGCGCAAGCCGCGCCCGCAACGCCGAACCGCCCAACGTGCCCACAACGCCACCGACGGCGCCCGCGATGAAGCCAAGCAAGAGCCCTCCGCTCGCAGCAGTTAGAGCCGCTCCGCACAGTGCGCCGACGACGATTCGGGTGCCAAATTGAATTGGCACTTTGCGGCTCGGCGTTTTCGGCAGCTTGTCGCTGATCAATTCACCGAGCGCGAGCGCGCTGGCGATGTACGGCGTGACCGCATGAGCCAGAAAGGCCAGCCATGTGCCACGCACCTGCAGCCACCCGAGAAAGGCAGCCCAACTGATCGCCGCCAGCGGAGTCATGGCACGCAACCCGGCAATCACACCGACGAGAAAGGCGAGCAGGATCACAGCACGAATCTGCTCCGCGCGCCAGCACCATGCAACTGAGCAGACGACGGAATTGTCATAGCGGGGCCGCGTTGTCGTCACATAATCGTGACTTTACTTTCACCTCAGAGTTTAGAGAATCGCGATCAGCGCCAAGTCTGTCAGTCGTCTCCGCAAAAGAGCTCCACCTGACCCGCTTTCCGCCGGGTAACCCGCCAGCGAAGGGCACGCTCGCACCACTGGAACTGAAAGGAAATTCAGGATGCCATACGTCACAGTTGGAAAAGAAAACGGAGCTGACATCGACATCTATTATAAAGACTGGGGCAGCGGGCAGCCGATTGTATTCAGCCACGGCTGGCCTCTCTCGGCGGATGATTGGGACCCGCAAATGCTTTTTTTCCTCAGCAAGGGTTTCCGCGTCATTGCGACTGATCGGCGCGGACATGGTCGCTCGACGCAAACCGGCGGTGGACACGACATGGACCACTACGCCGACGATCTGAAGGCCGTCACCGATCATCTCAACCTGAAAGATGCGATTCACGTCGGACATTCGACCGGCGGCGGCCAGGTGGTGCATTATCTCGCCCGTCATGGCGAAAAGGATGTGGCGAAGGCGGCGATCATCAGCGCCGTGCCGCCGCTGATGGTGCAGACCCCGGCGAATCCGTTAGGCACGCCCAAGGCGGTGTTCGACGATATCCAGGCCCAGATCGCAGCCAACCGGGCCAAGTTCTATTACGATCTGCCGGCCGGCCCGTTCTATGGCTTCAATCGGCCCGGGGTGAAAACGATTGAGCCTGTCGTTTGGAATTGGTGGCGCCAGGGCATGATGGGCGGCGCGAAGGCGGGTTATGACGGCGTCGTCGCGTTCTCACAGACCGACTTCACGGAGGATCTGAAGAAGATCTCGATACCGGTTCTGGTCATGCATAGTGAGGACGACCAGATCGTGCCCTATCAGGCGTCCGGTCCGCTCTCGGCCAAGCTCCTCAAGAATGGCACGCTGAAGACATACAAAGACCTGCCTCACGGCATGATCACGACGCAAGCCGACATCATCAATGCCGACCTGCTAGCGTTCTTCAAAAGTTAGAACCGGAATCGAAGCAATCTCCGAGAAGCAAACGGACATGAATACCAAGATGAAAATCGTAGTGATTGGCGGGAGCGGCCTCATTGGAACGAAGCTGGTAAGCAATCTTCGCCAACGCGGTCATGAAGTGGTAGCGGCGTCGCCTTCTACAGGCGTGAACACGCTCACGGGTGAGGGATTGGCGGAAGCGCTGGCAGGCGCACAGGTCGTGGTGGATGTGTCGAACTCACCTTCGTTCGAAGACAAGCCCGCATTGGACTTCTTCGAAACGTCAGGCCGCAATCTTCTGGCCGCAGAAAAGGCCGCCGGGTACAACATCATCTGGCGCTGTCGGTAGTCGGCACCGATCGCCTGCTTGGGAGTGGTCCCGGTTCCCTGAGTGGTTACTTCCGCGCGAAGATGGCCCAGGAAAATCTGATCAAGGCTTCCGGCATTCCGTTTACGATCGTGCATGCAACGCAATTCTTCGAGTTCGTGAAGGGCATTGCCCAATCCGGAACCGACGGTAAAACCGTTCGGTTATCGTCTGTCCTTCTGCAGCCCATCGCAGCGGATGATATCGCTGCCGCGGTCGTCGAGATCGTTCTTGGGCAACCGAGCAATGGCGTGATCGAAGTGGCGGGGCCCGATCGGATCCGACAGGATGAGCTGGTCCGGCAGTATCTAAGCGCGACGGGCGATCCGCGGACGGTAACCACCGACGGCGATGGGAGCTACTTCGGTATAGAGGTGAACGATCAAAGCCTGGTCCCCGGGGATAATGCCCGCCTCGGCGCGACGCATTTTGAAGACTGGCTCAAGCGCTCCACACCCTAGATCGAAAAACCCATGAACACCGACAAGCTTAAACGACTGGCTCGCGATTTAAGGAAAACACCACCGCACAGCCCGCGTGACATGCTCGGCGGATTCGTCATTGCCGCACGGATGCTCGACAAAGCTCGGGCCCATCTGCTCGACATCAATGGCGAGTACAACTTCTATCCATGTGGTCTAGGCGCTTATTTTTGGAAGTTCACCGGCCTGGACGCGATGAATTTCAAGGACTTTGTCGCTACCGGCGCGACTGACGAAGAAGTCGATCATTGGATCCGTCAGAACACGACGCAGAAAGATCCGACTGCGATTATCAAATGGAACAACGAGATGCGTTGTCTTCGGCTTTGCGATCTTTCGCAAGAGGTCCAGGAGTATTTTGAAACTTACATTCCGCAGTTTTGTCACCCGCCAAGTAAAGTGAAGTTTTTCTTCGATGTTTATGACGTTGAAGAAAGAGTGCTTTAGCTCGACGCGGTTGCAGCTCATGACACTGCCGCAGGTCCAACAAGCACCTCGAATGAACTTTTTCCCTAACATCTGGAGAAGACGTGTGAACGAGGACGCGGCTAATGAGGATTTCCATGAAAGACGAGATTGCCACACATAACGTCAATCGCTCGTACTCGCTCGCCGGGACCAGCATCGCGATCTTCACCTTCATGCTGTTCTTTCTTTACCCGAGGTTCGCGGGCGGCGAGGTCAACGCCTTACTGTTTCAAGCCACGTTGACCGTGATGGGTGTGGCGACGTTCTCATTCGTTTTCGCGTCCTTCTATTACTACTACTCGTCGCTCGGCGGCCGAATCGATAATGTCGAGCGGGCTCTGTCCTTCCGGCGAGGCGATCGCTTCTGGCTGCTCGGTGACATTCTGCTGTTCCTCGTTCCGAGCCTGGTCCTCTTCTCGCTCGGGCTTCTTGCCGTCGGGTCTGTCTGGTTCGCGCTCTGGCTGGTGTACGTCCTTTTCGTGATCCGCTACTTCCCCAGGGTCCACGCTCGCGCGGAGGATTAGTAGTCGAGGCGAAAGAGGCTGTTTATTCGAAGGATCCGCATTGAAAGAGATTTTCATTGGAAGCAGCAAGGAAGGGCTTGAGCAAGCAACCCAGGTGGCTGCCGTCCTCTCGGAAGCCCAGGCTGTAAAGCCCCTCTTGTGGACGGAGTACTTCAAACCGGGCGAGATCACGTTTCTGGGTATCGAGAACATTGCGAGTCGAATTGCTGGCGCTGTCTTCCTCGCGACACCTGACGATGATTCTGTCATTCGCGAGCGTCGGATCAAAACCCCCAGGGGGAACGTGTTGTTTGAGTACGGCTATCTTTCCGCCGTGTTGACTCGGAGGAGAGTCGCACTTTGTCGTTACACGGGTGCTGAGCTGCCATCGGATTTCGCGGGAGTAACCTACATCTCAATGGGTCCTCTTGAGCCAACCAAGCCCCTCAATGAGAAAGCGAAAGCGAGGTTGAAATCGTGGGCAACGGAGCTCCCTGCCATCCAGGTTGGATTTACGCCGACGTGCCAAATGCATGGCTATTCAGGGCGATGGCAAATTGAGGCGACGTACGAGGTTTATCGCCACATTCAGATCAAGGATCCCGACTACGTGGTTTTCAACGGGAACATGCTTCTCCAGATTCCGGCCAATGGGGAAGGTGGTATCGGCTTTTCTCACGGGGACTTTGCAGATCCAGATTGGTGATACCTACGCTGAGTTCGAGGCCAGCGACCGGGTCATCGATGCCAAGGTCTTTGGCGATGGAGGCATGAAAATCCGCAATGCGATGCAGAGCCGACGGCGCATCAAACTGGAAGGTGAGCCTCCACAGAGGGACGGATTCGAATCCGATTTACGGGGAGCCCGGGAGCTCGATTTGTTCTTTCACTGTCCTCCCGATGAGCCTGGCGTCCTCCGCGGGCAATTCTGCAGTGAGGTCGGAGGCAACACTTACTCGAAAGCAACCGGCAAGTATTACCGGTAGTGCGCCGCGTATGTGTATACGAATCTGTTCCGCTGACTCAGGCGCATGAGCCAGCCGCGCGCCACTCTGGGAGTGATCTCTTCCCAGCGCCAAATTGAGCGAAGTCCTTACCAGCAGACAGGCGATGAAGTTTTGGCTGCGCTGGGAACGGATGCGCGCGTTGGATTAAGCGAGGCTGAGGCGCAGGCGCAGCTCGAACGATTTGGCAGGAACGAGCTGACTGCAGAAGAACCGGTCCCGTGGTGGCGGAAGTTCCTGGCCCAATTTCAGAATGTCCTTGTCATCCTGTTGCTCATCGCAACGGCGATTTCAGCTGGACTCTGGCTGTACGAGCGCGAATCGGCCCTGCCTTACGAGGCGATCGCAATTTTCGCCGTGGTGCTGCTGAACGCCATCATGGGCTACATTCAGGAGTCGCGCGCGGAGCACGCCGTGGCAGCGCTGCGCCAGATGTCCGCCGCTCACGCCAATGTGATTCGTGGCGGTGAGCGGCAAAGCATTGCGGCCACTGATGTCGTTCCTGGCGATGTCGTCCTGATCGAAGAAGGTGATACGGTCCCAGCCGACGCACGGCTGATTCAATCGACCTCTCTGCAAACGGCAGAAGCCGCGCTTACGGGCGAAAGCCAGCCGGTCTCAAAAGACACCCGTGTCATCGCGCAGGAGGTCGGACTCGGCGACCGCCATAACATGCTTTTCAGCGGCACGGCAGCGACGTACGGGCGCGGACGTGCCGTCGTGGTGGCGACCGGAATGCAAACGGAAATGGGGCGCATCGCCGGCATGCTGAAAGACGCGCCAGTCGAGACCACGCCGCTGCAGGAAGAATTGGCACGCGTTGGCAAACTGCTCGGCATCATCGTCGTGGTGATCGCTGTTGTGATGATCGCGACGATCGTCCTGGTCGAGCATGTGCGCGGTTTCGCGGCCATTTTTGATGTGCTGATCCTCGGCGTCGCGCTTGCGGTGGCGGCAGTGCCGGAAGGCTTGCCCGCTGTCGTGACCGCCGTGCTCTCGCTCGGCGTGCAACGGATGGCAAAACGCAACGCTATCGTCCGCCATCTCGCCGCGGTGGAGACGCTGGGTTCGGCGAATGTGATCGCTTCCGACAAGACAGGAACTCTAACGAAAAACGAGATGACGGTGCGAGCGGTGGCGACGGCCAGCGGTCGCGTCAGTCTTAGCGGTACTGGCTATGCCCCTGAAGGTGAAGCACGCCGCGACGATGGCGGCGCAATTGATGGAGACCTGCGCTCGGAATTGGTGCGCGCGCTCGCCGCGGCTGATCGCGCGAACAATGCCGTGCTGCAAGAGCGGGAAGGCCGCTGGACGGTGCAGGGCGATCCGACTGAAGGCGCGCTGATTGTCGCCGCGCGCAAAGCGGGATTAGAGAAAGATTGCCTCGACGCGCGCTTCGAACGCGTCGGAGAAGTTCCCTTCTCGTCTGAACGCAAGCTCATGACGACGATTCACACCGACGCGCAGCGCGGTGCCCGGCTGCGCGTTTTTACCAAAGGCGCGCCCGACATTCTCCTTGGGCGTTGTTCGCACGAGCTTGTTGGCGAATCGACCAGACAATTGGACGAAGGACGCCGAGCCAAGATTTTGCAGCTCAATGAAGAGCTTGCCCGACAGGCCTTGCGCACTCTGGGCGTCGCCTTCCGCTCGCTGTCTGCGGACGCCTTCGAGGCGGATGAAATTGACGACCGCGTCGAGCAGGACCTGGTCTTTGCCGGCTTGATCGGAATGATTGATCCGCCGCGCCCCAGCGCGAAGGAGTCAGTCGCCCGCGCGAGAGCGGCAGGCATCCGCCCGATCATGATCACGGGCGATCATCCGGTGACGGCCGCCGTTATTGCCGCCGAGCTCGGGATCACCAGCGATGGGCGAGCCATGACCGGCGCTGAGATCGACAAACTGCCGGATGACCAGGCGCGCCTTGAAATGGTGAGAGAGGTTTCCGTCTATGCGCGGGTCAATCCGGAACACAAACTGCGGCTCGTAAAAGCACTCCGGCGCGACGGCGCAATCGTAGCGATGACCGGTGACGGCGTGAATGACGCGCCCGCCTTGAAGACGGCGGACATCGGAGTGGCGATGGGGATCACCGGCACGGACGTTTCCAAGGAAGCCGCCGACATCATCCTGGCGGACGACAACTTTGCCACGATTGTCGCGGCGGTCGAAGAAGGGCGCGCCATCTTTGCAAACATCCGCAAATTTCTGCGCTACCTGCTCTCCTCCAACATCGGCGAGGTGATGACCATGTTTTTCGGGGTGCTGCTGGCGGACGCGATTGGCCTGACTGCGGCCGGAGGCGGCGCCGTGGTGTTGCCGCTGCTGGCCACGCAGATTCTCTGGATCAACCTTGTGACCGATGGAGCGCCAGCCCTCGCACTCGGAGTCGATCCCGCCGACGAAGATCTCATGCGTCACTCGCCACGCCCGCGCGCTGAGGGAGTGATCACACGGGATATGTGGATCGGCATCTTCTTCGTCGGCGCGATCATGGCGACGGGCACGCTACTCGTGCTCGATGCATCGCTTCCGGGCGGCTTGATCGAAGGCGGCGGCGACATGCGTTATGCACAAACGATGGCGTTCACCACCCTGATGATGTTTCAGCTCTTCAACGTCTTCAACGCGCGCTCCGACGAGCAGAGCGCCTTGCACGGCTTATTTCGAAATCACTGGCTCTGGATAGCGGTGGCCGGCTCGCTCGCCCTCCACTTCGCCGTGATCTACGTGCCTTTCCTGCAGAGCGCTTTCTCCACCGTCAGCCTAACGAGAGCCGATTGGCTGTGCTGTGCGGCGGTGGCGAGCTCCGTCCTGTGGTTGCGCGAATTGAGTAAGATGGTTGCACGCGCAGCCAGCCGCAGGTTGTCGGCCGACCTCAGTTCAGCGCGTCTAATTCATTATGAAGATAGGTGACCAGGTGTTCGCATTCAGCTCTCGCCTTTGGTCGCACGCTCGACGCGACGGTCGGGGATGAGCCACATCACCGCCACGAGGACATACAGCGCATCGCTCAGCCATTGGTTCACGAAAGCCAGCCCGATGGCCGCAACGTAGCCGGCGAGCGAGAGCTTTCCCTTTCGGTCGCTCCCGAGCGCGGTGGCTAGCGCAGAGTGATGTTCGTGCGCCGCGACGATCGCATTTTGCAGGATGAGATACGCGACGGCCGCCATCAGGAGCACACAGCCGTAAAGTGCGGTGGGCAGCGCGGCGAAATGATTTTCCCCCATCCAGCCGGTCGCGAACGGAATGAGCGACAGCCAGAAAAGCAGGTGCAGATTCGCCCACATGATGGCGGCGCTGACATGCCGCGCGGCATGGAGAAGATGGTGATGATTATTCCAGTAAATGCCGAGATAAACGAAGCTCAAGACATAGCTCAGGAAAACAGGCAGCAATGGTTTGAGCGTGGCGACCTCGACTCCGTGCGGCACTTTCAATTCCAGCACCATGATTGTGATGATGATGGCGAGGACCCCATCACTAAATGCCTCGAGCCGATTCTTTGGCATGCGTGACAGCGTCACATTGAGCGACCTCTTAGCGGAAGGAAATTCTTCTCTACGTTTTGCTTCGCCTTGAAGGATCTCATGGGTCGCAAGCGAAACCGCCATCTCCACGCTCCTTCTCGAGAAAGAGGCGCTCATCGAGGCAGCCGCCGGCTCCAACATCTCGATCGTTGCCCGCTGACGTCCTCCAAGGAGGGGCGATTTGAAATCGCCCTACCTGATATAATCGCGGCTCCGCCGCGTCTTAATTCGCTCTATCACAAACTGCTTCGTCCTCGGCGCAAAGCCTGTGCAATACCTGATGGGCCTGGCCCCATTCGTTCGCCGCGTCGTCACCCGCAGATTCCCTTTCTCGTCCATCCCGACGTACCGTTTTTCGATCACGAGCAATGCCGGCTTCGTCGCCGCGACAAGGGCGAGGGTATCGAACACCGCGCCGCCGTTCGTTCGGACAATGTTGGTATAAAACCAAAGCCAGATACGGCTCCGACTAGAGAGGTACTCGCCGGCCTCACCGCTTTTCTCCAAAGCGCGCAAGTCTCCCGCATCGAACAGAAGTTTCGACGCCGTCGAGACTGGGATCGCCGTCAGCGGAATGGGCGAGCGTAGAACGACCGCGGTCGCCCCCGGATCCTTGAAGACATTCGCGTCGTGAATGCGAAACGATCCGTTTGGCCGTAACGCCAGGCTTGTTCCGGGCGACTGCCCTCCAAGAAAAATCACCCGATCGATTCGAGACGCGAGTCTTGGGTGGAGTCGCAGGAAGGTGGCCAGGTTGGTCAATGGTCCCAGGGCAATGTACGTGAGCCGGCGTTCTTCGAGCGCTGCCGCCAGAGCGTTGGTGGCCTCAGTCCGCCGGCCGAGTTCCGAGGCAGATCGTGCGCCGGAATGAACCCTGGCGACGGTCAAACCGGCCTGCGCTCCAAATCTGCGGACAATGTCCTGCGCCACCCGTGTCGTATGCCCGAGAGGCGCGTTGCCGTAAGTTGTGCTCAGCCCGGCGATACGAATTTCCGGCGAATGCAAGGCGAACACGAGCGCGTAGGCGTCATCCACCTCACGGATCGGCGAGCCGATCGAGACGTCGGAATCAATCCAAACCGCCGTCGCCGTCGCCCGTTGGGCAAGGCACACGACTAGGGCGATGAGGCAAAGATTACGCACCCGGGCAACTTACCCGTTGCAAATCGCAAAGCGGCACTCGAAAATCAAAAATTCTGATGGGGTCTTAGCTCAGTTGGTAGAGCACCACAATGGCATTGTGGGGGTCAGGGGTTCGAATCCCCTAGGCTCCAGAAATTCCGAGGGAATTTCTGGAGCACTTGGGGATGAGAATGGAGCGAGCCGGGAGGCCGCGACATGGACCGAAGGCCGAAGGGCCGACTGAGCGGGAGCGAAGGAGTCAACGCAGTTCGACCGGCGGGGCGCGTTACGCGCCAGGGTTCAAATCCCGCCATCGCGGGATCACTCTCCGGAGGCGAGCATCGCGAGCCAATCCCTAAGCTCAATAGCCGCAGGCGATTTCTTCATCGTAGAAACCCGCGCTTCCCGAAGTTGCAGCATGCCTGGCGGCTATGCTGAGGGAAGAAACGTAGTCTTTCCCAACATTCACATCGTGGCCGCATTGTTAGGCCATGAAAATCTTAACTGAGATCAGCCGGTCCCTTCTGGCGGTGATCTTCACCATCACCGTCAAGGAGGACTCGCCATGATCGCGATCTCGATCGTATCGGCATTGGTTCTTTGGCTCTTCACCCTGAAGGTCGATGCGCCTGACGACAGGAGATAAGCCATGCAAGGGAAACAGCAGGCAATCAAAAATGTGGACTGGGCGCTTTGGTTCGCAGTGCTCAGTCCGGTCACCGGAATTTCGTTAGGCGCGCTGGGCGCATTCGTGCTGACGCGATGAATACGCCAGGACCGACAGACTTCGCGGCGCAAGCTCCGGCTCTTGTGGCACTTCAGCGGGAGTGCACGATGCGTTGCGCGCGCAGCTTCGCGCTTGTCGTTGCGGCGCTTCTTGCGTTTAGCGGTTGCGCGTCGCCGCGGGTTGCTGCGCCGGATCATGTGCGACGCCAGTTCGCTGCGGCCGAGCTATCGTACCGCGAGCTGGCGCCAGACGATACGCGCGCATACAACACTGCCCTCAGCTCGATCGCGCGTCATCTCGATCGCGCGAGCCCGGCGGTACTGCGTAGTGAGCTCGACCAGGCCGGAGTAAAGATCGATAAGCCGGCTGTGCAGTTGCCGCTACTTCGCTATCACGCGGTTCCGACATCGCCGCGGCCCAACGACGCCGCCGGGATCGGCGCTCCGGTCTTGCTCGAGTACGACACCACGGGCACCTCGATTTACCCGCGCGAGGGGATGTTTCTCTCCGCGACGGCGATCTACCAGCGGGTGCACAACCAACCACGGCTTTCCTTCATTGCCGCCGATAGCAGCATCTCGCTGGGTCGAACGACGTATCCGCTCGTCACCGCCAGAAGCGCGGCCACCGCGATGCTCGTGCGCCGGTCGCGGGCGGTCGCGCAGAGCGGGCTGACGAACCTTTTGCATCCGGACGTTCGCGCGAAAGCGGAGATTGTTCTCAGTCAGCCATACGATCCGGACAAGATTCCCGTTTTGCTGGTGCACGGTCTGCAATCGACACCCGTCACGTTTTTGCAGTTGGTGAACGCCCTGGAAGGCGATCCGGAAATCGCGCGGCGGTTCCAGTTCTGGCACTTCTATTACAGTACCGGCACACCAGTGCTGCTGAACGCGCTCAGGCTGCGCGAGCAGCTCGAGCGCACGGTCAAGATTGTCGATCCTGACGATAACGATCAGGCGACGAAACGGATCGTCGTCCTCGGGCACAGCATGGGTGGGCTGCTGGGGCATACTCTCGTCAGTTCGAGCGGGGATCGTTTGTGGAAGAGTCTCTTCGTTGTTCCGCCGGAGCAATTGCGCGGCAATCCGGAGACGATTCGGCTATTGCGACGTGCGTTCTTCTTCCGCCCCAATCCGAGGGTCGTGCGCGCCATCTTCGTCGCGACTCCGCATCGCGGCAGCGCCATGGCCGATTCATGGATCGGCCGCTTGGCGAAGTCACTCATTCGTTTGCCTGACGAACATGCAGACCGGCTTTGCGGATATCGCTGAGGCCAACGCGAACGTGAGGACCGCGGAGGCGAAGGCTTTCCACAAGCAATTGAACTTCACCTCAGTGCACACGCTTTCGCCGCGCGATCCGACGCTGCTCGCGCTTGCGCGTTTGCCGGTCGCGGTGCCGTTTCACAGCATCATCGGCGAAAAGGACAACGGCCGCGAAACCGACGGCGTCGTTCGTTATGCGAGCTCCCATCTCGACGGTGCGCGCTCGGAGCTGATCGTCCGGAGCGGACACAACGTTCTTAACAATCCCGACGCGCGGGGTGAAGTGACCCGGATTCTTCGGGAGGTAACTGCAGCACAGCCCTGCTCCGAAGCCGCGGCGGTCCAGCATGCTCGCCGGCTATGCTGAGGAGAGAAACATCGTCTTTCCCAACCGGACCGCGCCGCGCGAAGACTTTTGACATGAAGAAGACAAGGATCGTAATCGCAGGCGGCGGATTTGCCGGGCTCTACGCGGCAAGGTATTTGGACAAACATCTGGCGCGCCGGCCGGACATCGAAGTGACGATCATCGCGCGGGAGAATTTCATTCTCTTCACCCCGATGTTGCACGAAGTGGCAGCGGGCGATCTTGCCCCTGGCGACATCGTGAATCCGCTCCGCCGCATTCTGCGCCACGTCAACGTGGTGGAGGCAGATGTGCAAGAGGTCGATCTGACCGGGCGCAAAGTGCGATGCGTCCATGGACTCGACCGCGGTGAGCTCGAGTTCGAGTTCGATCATTTGCTCCTCGCCCTCGGTTCGGAGACAAATTTCTTCGAGAACGCCGGTATCCGGGATTGGGCGGTGACGATGAAGAATCTGAGCGACGCGACGCTCCTGCGAAATCGAATGGTGGCGTTCTTGGAAGAAGCGACGCTGGAGGAAGATGCCGCCGCGCGCCGGCAATGGCTCACCTTCGTCATCGCGGGCGGCGGATTTGCCGGGGCGGAAACGGCCGGCGCGGTGAACGATTTCGTTCGTGAGACAGCGAAGTTCTATCCGCGGCTGGGCGACGAGGAGATCCGCGTCGTGGTGGTTCATCCGGGCGACTATTTGTTGCCCGAGTTGGGCGAAGAGCTCGGTCGTTATGCCGAAAGGAAGATGCGCGAGCGCAAAGTGGAGGTCATCAAAGGTGCGCGCGTGGCAAGCTACGATGGCTGGGTTGTGACGCTCAACAACGGCCTCGCCATTCCCGCGGCGACAATGATTTGGACCGCGGGAGTGAAACCGAGCCCGGTGGTCGCGGCCTTGCCGTGTGCCAAAGAGAAAGGACGGGTCCTTGCGGACGAATATCTCCAAGTCCCTGGATTCACCGGGCTCTGGGCTGCGGGCGATTGTGCGGCAGTTCCGGATGGCTACGAAACAGGATTTTTTTATCCGCCCACTGCTCAACACGGAATGCGCCAGGCAGTGACCGCGGCAAAGAACATCGAGCGCACCATTCTCGATCAGCCACTAAAGCCGTTTCGATATCGAACGATGGGCATGCTCGCGAGCATCGGCCATCACACCGGCGTGGCGAGTTTTTTCGGATTCAAGTTCTCCGGCTTCATCGCCTGGTGGATGTGGCGTTCGGTTTACCTCACCAAGCTTCCGCGCCTGGTCAAGAAACTCCGGGTCATGATTGCGTGGACGCTCGATCTTCTCTTCGGGCGCGATATCGAACAGATGATCACGTTGCGCGATGTCGAGGAACTGAGTGAGCGTTGGGCGAGGATTCGCGATCGACGCGCCGCGTAGCCATGGACGCGACCATCGTTACGGCCCTGGCTGGCATTGTCGGCTCGCTCTGTGGCGGAACCGCGAGTTTCGCTACTGCCTGGCTGACGCAGAAAACACGCGCCAGGCACGACGGAGTTCGTGCGGAACTCCGCAAACGCGAGGCGCTTTACGGCGAATTCATCGATGAATGCTCGAAGCGTGTGATGGACTCGTTCGAGCGAAATCTCGATAAGCCGGAGCAGTTATTGTCGATTTACGCGTTACTCAATCGCATCCGGCTCTGCGCCTCGGACACTGTTCTCGGGCAAGCCGTCGAGGTGGTGAAATTCATCATGGAGCAATACTTCGCGCCGAACGTTTCGGTCGATGAATTTCACGAACGCGTCCACAACGCCGGCATCGATCCGCTCAAGGCCTTCAGCGAAGCCTGCCGTCGCGAACTGATGTCGATGCACGCGCCCGGGTAGCAGCGGAGCGCTCTGGCTAACCAAACTTCGAAAACGCTTCTTTCGCGCATTCGCAGAACTTCTCCGCGGCCGCACTGCGTTTTCCTTTCCGGGAAAGAATTCCGATGGCGACGCGTTTCGGTTCCGGCGTCAGGCGGACGAGTTTGACGCGATCGTTGGTCGCACCACTGAAGGCATCCGATGTGATCGCTACGCCGGAGCCGGCGCTGACCGCGGAAAAGACACCGGACCAGCCGTCCTGCTCCTCGACGATGCGCGGTTTATCATTCGTGCGCGCGAAAATGGCGGCGACGTATTCTTCGTAACGAGGATACTCCTCGTGCGTGAGGCCAATGAATGGCTCGCCCGCCGCTTCGGCCAATGAAACGGACCGTTTCTTCGCGAAGGGATGATCGCTTGAGACCGCCAGACAGACGCGCACGGTGGCTAGTTCCTGGAAGCGGAGCTCTTCGAGCGCGTTCGCTTTGAGTGGAGGGACGAGGATGGCGAGCTGCAACCGGCCGTCGCGAACGCCGGCAATGTTCTTCTCGACCGGCCAATCGTGCAGCTTCACCCGGACGCCCGGCATCGCATCATGATAGGCGCGAAGGAGCGCGGGCATGATTTGGGCGGTCGCGAGCGGCCAATCACCGATGTGCAGCTCGGTGTCGCTTTTGCCGGCGATCGCGCGGACTTTCCTGACCGCTTCACCGGTCTGCTTGAGAATGGCGCGCGCTTCATCGAGAAAGGCGCGGCCGGCGTCGGTGAGGCGAACGGACTTGGCGGTGCGTTCGAGTAACTGCACGCCCAGTTCGTCCTCGAGATCGCGAATTTGCCGGCTCAGGGATGGTTGCGAGACGTGCAGTCGTTGCATCGCGGCGCGCGAGACATTCTCCATCTCGGCGACGGCGACGAAGTAGCGCAGGTGCCGCAGTTCCACCGCCGCTGAGGGTATACCCGCCGAGCATGGTGAGGCAAGGAACATAGTCTTTCACAACGCGCTCTCCGCGGCCCATCCTTCCATTAACAAAAGAAGGGAATCTATGAGTCGAACAATTGAAGAAAATCGGAAGTGGGAAGTCTTTCCAAGTGGGAAAGGGGAAGTCGGAAGTACGAAGTTTGGGATGCGCCCGCAACCCGGCCGACTGATCGCCGAGTGGCAGGAAGGGCCGGAAACAATCTCCGGATATGCCTCGCGGAAGTTGCGGCTGACGTCACAAGTCGGAACTCTGAAGTTTCAACTTCCCACTTCGCACTTCCGACTTCCCACTTCCCTGGCCTTTGGGCAGAATGCTCCGGGGCACCACGCTGGGGCTCAGCGCGAAGGAGCAATTATGAAGCGATACCCGCTCTGGACCGTCCTCGCGGTCCTCGCCTTGAGTTTTTCCGGCTGCAAGAAAGCCGCGCCTCCACCGCAGGCGCCATTGCCGGTCAATGTCGTCACCGTCATCGAGAAAGAAGTGCACGAGTGGGATGAATACACCGGGCGGCTTGATGCGGTCGAGTCGGTGGAAGTGCGGCCGCGCGTCTCGGGTTACATCACGGAAGTGAAATTCCAGGCCGGCGCGATGGTCAAGAAAGACGACCTGCTTTACGTGATCGATCCGCGCCCGTATCAGGCGGACTTCGATCGCGCGGCGGCCGAATTCGAGCGTACCCAGGCGCAATTGAAACTGGCGGAGATTGAGTTGGACCGGGCCAAGGATTTGCGAGCGAAAAACACCATCTCGGCCAGCGAGTTCGACCAGAGGGCCGCAACGCATCTCGGGGCTTCGGCCGCGGCGCGTTCGGCTGAAGCAGCGAAGAATTCCGCCGCGCTGAATCTGGAGTTCACCCAGATCAAATCGCCGATCGACGGGCGGGTCAGCGATGCGCGCATTACGCTCGGCAACCTTGTCCAACCAGGAGCGGGACCGGAGAGCGTCCTGACCACGGTTGTTTCCGTCGATCCCATTTATGTGCGGGTCGATGCGGATGAAAACAGCCTTTTGAAATATGTGAAGCTGGACGAGGAAGGTAAACGCAAGAGCGCTCGCAACGCGCAGATGCCGGCGTGGGTCCAACTCGGTAATGAGACCGGCTTCCCGCACGAAGGCGTGGTCGATTTTGTTGATAACCGGCTCGATCCCGGAACTGGCACGGTGCGCGCCCGGGTGACGCTTCGAAATTGGAGTTCGCTCGTTGTTCCCGGTTTCTTCGCGCGGGTTCGCATCGCCGGCGCAACGCCATATCGCGCCGCGCTCGTGGACGACAAAGTCATTAACTCCCAACAGGGCGTGAAGTATGCCTTCGTCGTTAAACCCGACAACATCCTCGAACGCCGCAAGCTCGATACTGGCCCAATGTTCGAAGGAAAACGCATCATTAAAAGCGGCCTCAAAGAGGGTGAGAAGGTCGTGTCTACGCGGCTGCAACTGGTCCGGCCGGGCATGCCAGTGACGCCCGATCCCGGAAGAGGCTCCGACTGCAGGAGTCGCGGAGGCCCGGCCATGAATCTTCCGCATTTCTTCATCGACCGGCCGATCTTCGCCGGCGTCATCAGCATCGTGATCACCTTGGTGGGTGCGATTGCGCTCTTCACGTTGCCGATCGCGCAGTATCCGGAAATCGCCCCGCCGACTGTGCAAGTCACGGCGAATTATCCGGGCGCAAACGCGAAAGTCGTGGCGGAGACGGTGGCCACGCCGATCGAGCAGCAGGTTAACGGCGTGGAGGATATGCTCTACATGACTTCGCAGAGCACGAGCGATGGCAACATGGCGCTCACGATCACGTTCAAGCTCGGCACCAATCTCGATGACGCACAGGTGCTGGTCCAGAACCGCGTGGCCATCGCGCTACCGACGCTGCCAGACGAGGTCCAGCGTATCGGCGTTACCACCAGGAAGCAGTCGCCCGACCTTACCATGGTGGTGCATCTCGTTTCGCCCGACGGTTCGCTCGATTCCCTCTTCACGAGCAACTACGCGCTCCTCCAGATCCGCGATGAGTTGGCGCGGCTCGACGGCGTTGGAGACATCACCGTTTTCGGCGCGCGCGAGTACTCGATGCGCATTTGGCTTGATCCCGACAAACTTTCCGCGCGCGCGCTGACCGCGCAGGATGTCGTTCAGGCGATCCGGGAGCAGAACGTCCAGGTCGCGGCCGGGATCATCGGCGCGCCGCCGGTGCCGAAAGATGCCACTGCATTTCAATACACTGTCAGCACGCAGGGCCGGCTCGCCGATGAAAAGGAGTTCGGCGAGATCGTGGTCAAGACCGGCGGCGAAGGACAGGTGACGCGCGTGCGCGATGTCGCGCGTGTCGAGCTGGCAGCGCGTGATTACACCGTCAACAGCCAGCTCGGCGGAAAACCGGCCACCGCGATTGGCATTTTCCAGCGGCCCGGCTCGAACGCGCTCGAGACGTCCGAGACGGTTCGCAAAAAGATGGACGAGCTGAAGCAGCGGTTCCCGGCGGGGATGGATACACCATCGTATACGACCCGACGGTGTCCGTGCGGGAATCAATCCAGGAAGTGCAGAAGACGCTCTTGGAAGCGATCGCGCTGGTCGTGCTCGTGGTCCTCGTCTTTCTCCAAACCTGGCGTGCGACGATCATCCCGCTCATCGCGATTCCGGTCTCGCTCATCGGCACCTTCGCGGCCATGTCGGCGTTCGGATTCTCCATCAACAATATTTCACTCTTCGGTCTTGTGCTTGCGATCGGCATCGTGGTCGACGACGCCATCGTGGTGGTGGAAGCCATCGAGCACCACATCGAGCACGGCCTAAGTCCGCGCGACGCCGCGCGCAAAGCAATGACCGAAGTGGGCGGCGCGCTGGTCGCGATCGCGGTCGTGCTCTGCGCTGTGTTTATCCCGACGGCGTTCCTCACCGGAATTACGGGCGAATTCTTCCGCCAATTCGCGCTCACCATCGCCGTCTCGACCGCCATCTCCGCGCTAAATTCGCTGACCCTTTCGCCCGCGCTCGCCACACTCCTCCTCCGTCCGCGCACCGCGGAGAGGGACCGCTTCCAGCGCCTGCTCGACTCTCTGCTCGGCTGGTTCTTCAGAGGGTTCAACAAAGTGTTCGCCTGGAGCTGCTGAACGCCTACGGCACACCGTCGGCCGCCTGACGCGACTCGCTGCGATCGTGCTGCTTAGTCTACGCTGGGCTCCTCGCGCTGACCGGAGTCGGGTTCAAAATCGTCCCGGGCGGTTTTCTTCCGACGCAGGATCGCGGCTACGCGGTCGCTTATGCGCAGTTACCCGATGCCGCTTCGCTCGATCGCACGCAAGCCGTCGTCAATAAGATCGCCAAGATCGCGCGCGAGACGCCCGGCATTCTCAACACAGTGGAAATCGCCGGATTCAACCTCTTCGGCGGCAACCAGACCAACACCGCCGCGGTCTTCCTGCCGTTCAAGGATTTCCACGACCGCGACACGGCGGAGGAGAAGATGCCGGCGATCATCGCCAAGATGAACGCGCGGGTGCGGGCGGAAATTCCTGAGGCGCTTGTCGCGGTATTCCCGCCGCCGCCGGTCGCCGGCATCGGGAACGCGGGCGGGTACAAGATCTACATCCAGGACCGCGGCAACGCCGGGCTCGAAGAATTGCAGACGCAGGCTTTTGCCATGGTCGGGAAAGCCAACGAGACGCCCGGCCTGACGAACAATCTCACGACCTTCCGCGCCAACGTTCCGCAGCTCTGGCTGGACGTGGACCGCGTGAAAGCCAAGAGCATGAACGTGCCCTTGAGCAACATCTTCGGCACGCTTCAGACCTATCTCGGCTCCTCCTATGTGAACGACCTCACCCTCTTCGGCCGGACCTATCGCGTGACCGCGCAGGCCGACGCGCAGTTCCGCCTGAAGTCCGAGGACATCCGCCTGCTCAAAACGCGCAACAGCAACGGCGGCATCGTTCCGCTCGGCTCCGTCGCGACCGTCCAGGAGATCAACGGCGCCGATAAGGTCACGCGCTACAACATGTTCCCCGCCGCCGATATCAGCGGTCAGCCCGCGCCGGGTGCCAGCACCGGGCGACGCCCTCAACGCCATCGAGCGCCTCGCCAAAGAGGTTCTGCCCACCAGTTTCACAACCGAATGGACCGAGATCGCCTTCCAGCAGAAAATCGCCGGCAACGCGCGGCGTCTACATCTTCCCGCTCTGCGTCCTTTTCGTCTTCCTGTTGCTTGCGGCGCAATATGAGAGCTGGTCGTTGCCACTCGCGATTATCCTCATCGTGCCGATGTGCATCTTCAGCGCCATCGGCGGCGTCTGGCTCCGCTCGATGGAGAACAACGTCTTCACGCAGATCGGCTTCGTCGTGCTCGTCGGCCTCGCCTGTAAGAACGCCATCCTCATCGTCGAGTTCGCAAACAGATCCAGGATCGCGACGGCAAAGACCGGTTCACCGCCGCAGTCGAAGCCTGCCGCCTCCGCTTGCGCCCGATCCTGATGACCTCTTTCGCCTTCATCCTCGGCGTGCTGCCGCTGGTCATCAGCACTGGCGCCGGCGCGGAAATGCGCCAGGCGCTCGGCACCGCCGTGTTCTTCGGCATGCTCGGCGTCACCTTCTTCGGCCTGCTCCTCACGCCGGTCTTCTACGTGGTGATCATGTGGTTCAAAGAACGCCGCAGCAAAATGTCCGTGCCCGCACCCACCCAATCCGCGCCGCCGTTAACAGCGAAACCGGCCGTTTGACGATCATCCCTCCTTCGAGCCCACAGCGCCTTGAAAAGTAGAACAGAGACGAATAGAGACGGGAAGTGACACCCGAAGAAAAGCAAGACGAACAGTTCTATCGCGATACGGAAAGCATCGCGTTCCCGAAGCTGAACGATCAACAGCTTTCGCTCCTTGAGCCTTTGGCCGAACGCCGGGTGATGAAACGCGGCGACATGCTTTTCAAAGCGGGGCAGCGCGATCTCGGATTAGCGATTGTTTTGCGCGGTGAATTCGAGGCCTTCGAGACGCGCGATGGCACCGAGTATATCCTCGCCACCGCGCGTGAACGGGATTTCATCGGGGACGTGTCCATGCTCCAGGGCACCTCGATCGTCGGTTCGTCTCGAGTCACCTCGGACGAGGCGGAGATACTCCACATTCCGGCCGCAGAACTTCGGCGCGCGCTGGCGGAAATTCCGGCCGTGAGCAAGACGATCGTTGATGCCCTGATTATGCGCCGGCGACGACTCCGCCGTGATCGGGAATTCGCGGGAATGCGGATCCTGGCAAACCGCGACGCACGCGATGGACATCAGCTCGATGATTTCCTCGACAAGAATCGGATCCCGCATCGGCTGATCGAGTTTGAAAGCGAACAGGGCCAGGCGCTGAGCGAACGCTTTCACCTGACCAGTCGCGATTTGCCGGTCCTAATCACTCCGGCCGGTACACGCCTGCGCCGGCCTTCCTTGCGCGAGGTCGCGAGGGAAGCCGGTTTGCTGTGCTCGCTGGCGGAAAAAAATGAGTCTGAAATTTTCTGCGACCTGGCCATCGTTGGCGCTGGACCGGCCGGCCTGGCGGCGGCGGTGTATGCCGCGTCCGAGGGATTGCACACGGTCGTTTTGGAAAGTTATGCGCCGGGTGGACAAGCCGGTTCCTCCTCACTGATTGAAAACTTCTTTGGCTTCCCGACCGGCATTGGCGGTGGCGAATTGACCTGGCTCGCTCAGCTTCAGGCCTACCGCTTCGGCGCGAAATTTTCCACCCCAGCCGCGGCCCTCTCCCTGCAATACCACACGGATGACGAGTACCGCGTCTGTCTCGAAACCGAAGGTTGTTCTGCGGTGCTGCGCGCAAAAACTGTCCTGATCGCGACCGGCGCGAACTACCGCCGATTGGAGGCGGAGGGGTGCGAAGAATTTGAAGGCATGGGCGTTTATTATGCCGCGACCGCGCTCGAAGGTCAGATTTGTCGCGGGGCAACTGTCATCGTCGCGGGCAGCGGTAATTCGGCGGGCCAGGCCGCGATGTTCCTTTCTGATGGCGCCGCCCAGGTCCTCCTGGTTATCCGCGGCGGCGATCTTTCCAAGATGTCGAGCTATCTTTCCCGGCGGGTGGAAACGAAAGAGAACATCGAGATTCTCGCCCGCACCCAGATTCGCAAAATGTCTGGCGGGAAAATCCTGGAAGAAGCCGAGCTGGAAAACACGACGACCGGGGAGCGGCGCGTGGTCCGAACTCCTGCGATTTTTTCCATGATTGGCGCTGACCCCTGCACCGAATGGCTGCCGGGCGAGATCGAGCGCGACGAGAAAGGATTTATAAAAACGGGATCCGACGTGGCGGATTCGCCCGCTTGGAAAGGGAACAAACGCCGACCCGGTCCACTTGAGACCAGTCTTCCCGGCATTTTCGCCGCAGGCGATGTCCGATCCGGCTCGGTGAAACGTTGCGCTGCCGCTGTCGGCGAAGGCGGCATGGCCATCGCCGGCATCCAAATCGCCCTCGCCGCCACGGCTCGCGATTGAGTGCTTGCCTTCCCGGCGCACCGGGGCGGACTTCGATCAGGCCGTCTTGCTTGATTGGCCGGAGCACGAAGCGGCTTCGCGCCGCCGCCACGCGTTGGAATTCTGCAGCTGCTTGAGTTTCGAGCCGGATAACGGCGATCTTGTCTTTAATTCCCGGCACGAGGCGTGTCGTCTCCGGGACTCAGAATTTCTTCTCGACGTCGATGAAGACAAACCGTTGCCGCGGGTCCTCCAGCGGGACAGGATAGCCAGCCGTGTTGTTGGCAAACGGCGGCGGGTCGTCAAAAATATTGCGAACGCCGACCCGGACCGCGAGACCATCCAACCAGCGATTTCCCTGAGGCTGAGCAAGGGACTCGACGATTTTCTTTCCGGCGTCGGCTTTGTTCTCCGCCGCCACCCGCTTCGCCCTGGCAAATCGATATTCGAGCAGGACATCGACGGTGGTCGAGTAATCGACCGTCCGGTCCGCCGGCAAATCTTCATAGGAGTCGATGTAGTTGAAAGTCGTGATCGCCTCGAAACCGCCGATGCGCCAACCAAATTGCGCGCGCCCGCGCCATTGCGGCCGCACGAAAGTGCCAACCAATTCGCGCACCGGCTCGCCCTTCGCTGCTTTGCTGCTCGAAGCTATGGAGGTAGGCGGCATCCAGCCGGAAAGAGAACGTTCCCGCCGGCGTCCTGGGCGTGACGTATTCCAGCGACGTGTCGATTCCCTGCACCCGGATGAAGCCAAGATTTTGGAAGGTCGTGTTGACGAGGAGCACGTTTCCCGGAATGCCCAACGCGATGTCACTCGCCGACGCCGGCGCCCTCACGACGAGGCCGGGAAAGTCGCTTTCGTTATCGAGGATGAACTGCGGGTCAAGGCTCGCGATCGATTTCTCGATCTCGATGTGAAAGTAATCGGCGGAAAAGGTAAGCCCCGGCACGACGGGCGGGGTGAGCACGAAACCAGTCGAGAAGTTTTCTGAATCCTCGGAATCGAGATTGGGATTTCCTCCCGAGAGAATCTGAAGCGACTGGCTTTCGTCCTCCGGCGCGCCGGTGACCGCGAAGCGGGTCGTGTCGCGCAGCTCCTGGGAGAACGTGAGCGAACCAGTGGATGATTGGACCAGCGACGGCGCGCGAAAACCGGTGCTCCACGACGCGCGGACGAGCAACCAATCGGCCACCGGCTGCCAGGCCACGCCAACCTTTGGATTCACGGTCGAACCGAAATCGCTGTAGTTCTCGCCGCGCAACGCGAATTGCGCTTCCAGTTTGTGGATGCCCGGAATAGCCATCTGGTTCGAGACAATCGGAGCGTAGAATTCAGCAAAGCCGGCGACGATGTCGCGCTCGCCGCTGGCGGAAGTGCTGTTGAGATCGATGACGCCGCCGGCCGTCGACAGCGGATCGAATTGGTCATCCAGCTCTTCGTGGCGGAACTCCATGCCGAACGCGGTCAGCAACTCTCCCGCAGGCAAGGAAAACAAGGGCCCGCTCATTTTCGCATCCGCGCCGTAAAGGGTGGATTTCCCTTCGCGCGTCGTCGTGACAAGGAAAGATTGGATCGTGGCCGGATTGTTCACGTTATCGCCAGCGCCGAAGACGTTGAACGAAGTAGCCGGGTTGGTATCCGCCAGGGCGGCGAGGACTGCAGATCGTGAGAGATTGTTGAAGCCGTTCAGCTCGGTGTCGGTCTGGCTAAAGAGCAACGCGCTTTCGAGCTCCCAGCGGCCGGGAAGGTGAACCTTAACGCCCGCGACCGCGCGATAAAAATCCGAGTCGATTTCGTCGACGCGCGGGCCGGCTTCCGTGACGCGGTAACGGAAAACCACGTCGGCGCCGAACGGATTAAAGGGATTGGCGGCCGGGACGGAAATATTTTCCACGTCGCCTTCGATGGGGGCAGGGGAGAGCATTTGTTTCGTGAAGGTGTTGCGATATCCGAACTCCGTAAACAGATCGACCGCCGGTGCGAGCCGCACTTTCGCGCGGGTGGTGAATCCAAAGCGTTCGGTCTCCGGCACCAGCGGCTGAAAGGGCGCGCGATCGAACCGGTTCCGGCCGGGACTAAATTCGGAGACCTCCGGCGTGCCATCGCTGTTTGCAGGAACGCGCAGCGGATCGCCGGTCACAGGATCAAAAACGGTGCCGGGGTTCGCCACGGAACTGAGGAAGCTACTGCCGCCCTGGCGGCGCTGGTCGATCGATTCCGAGAAATAACGGTCGACCTGAAAGAGCGCTTCGCGATGAAAATAATCCGCGACTACTACCAGCTCGGTCCCGCGGCGTTCGTCGGAGTAACCGGTAATCAAGGACGCGCGATACTCCGACGTGTCGGTATCAGTGGTGTTGCCATAACCGACGCTGACCAGGGCGCCGTCGTACTTCTCGAGAAAACGAACGTTGACCACGCCGGCGATCGCGTCCGTTCCGTAAATGGCCGAGGCGCCGTCGCGCAGGATGTCAATCTGCTGGATCGCGGCCAGCGGGATCGAATTCAAATCGACGAAGGCCGTGATGCCATTCTGAGCAAACGGATAGGGAGCGACACGGCGCCCATTGACCAGGACCAGGGTTGCGTCCGGGCCAAGGCCCCGTAACGCGACCGCAGCGCCACCGGGAGCGAGGCTTTCATTCTGGTTCTCGGTAAAAGTCGGCCCGCTGTTCTGAGGCAGCGATTGAAAGAAATCGCCCAGCGACCGGGACCCGGTCCGCTCGACTGCCTCGCGGTGAAAGATTGTTTCAGGCACAAACGGGCGGGGAATCGCTGGAGTTAATGTTCGTGCCGGTCACGACGACCCGCTCCGATTCGGCTTCGTCGGGAAAGGGAGATTCGTTCGCCGGGTCCGCGCTGACTTGCGCGATGGTCAGTTGATCTTCGGCGATGCGTTGTTCGCCGTTCGCTGTCACCGCGTTGGCCAATCTCGGCCGCGCGAGCCCGCTCGTCGGCCGGCGAGGCCGCGATCTCTTCGGCTGGACTGGTCAGCGCTGGACAAAGAAAAGAGTCCACCTGTCAGCGAGAGCTGAAAAGCGGAGGCGCGTATTTCTTAGCAACATTTCGCGGAGAAAAGCACAGCCCACGTGACGATAGCAATCCTTTTCTGACGATTTTGTAATGTTTCGCCAGGCGGCCCTCGGAAGGCAGGTTCACGCTTCCGGCTAGATTGCGTTCGCGAAGAGGTTCCGCGCATTTTATGAAGAAGCCTTGGACAATCGAATTGAAAGCTCCTCCGGCCGGAAGGCGAGACAAGCCGGACGTCGCGCAGCCCACCTTCGGCGAAGCGTTCCGTTTCTGGCTCAAGCTCGGCTTCATTTCTTTCGGCGGGCCGACGGGCCAGATCGCGATCATGCAAACGGAGCTGGTCGAACGAAAACGCTGGATCAGCCAGGCGCGATTTCTCCACGCGTTGAATTACTGCATGCTGCTCCCCGGGCCCGAAGCGCAACAGCTCGCGACTTACATCGGCTGGCTGCTGCACAAGACGGCAGGCGGCATCGTGGCCGGCGCTCTCTTTGTTATTCCATCGATCGTCGTCCTGTGGACGCTGAGTTTCGTCTATGTGACTTATGGCAGCGTTCCGTGGATCGCCGCGATCTTTTACGGATTGAAGCCGGTCGTCGTCGCGATCGTGGTCGCCGCCGTGATTCGGATCGGCCGCAAAACATTAAAGAACGAAGTCATGTGGGCGATCGCCGCGCTGGCGTTTATCGCCATCTTCTTTTTTGGCGTGCCGTTTCCCGCGATCATTATTGTCGCGGGTTTGCTTGGCCTGATCGGAGGCAAATTCTGGCCCGCGAAATTCGACGTCATCTCAGCGTCACCATACGTCGGAAACGTCGATAGAGACATATTCCGTCATCGATGACGAACACGCGCCGCCCGAACATACGCAGCCATCCTGGCGCGCGGCGTTCGGGTCGCGAGTCATCTGGCTGGCGATTTGGTGGGCGCCGGTCTTGTTGGCGGCGCTCCTTCTCGGAACCGGGCACACCATCTTTCGGGAAGGAATCTTTTTCAGCAAAGCCGCGATGGTCACGTTCGGCGGCGCCTACGCGGTTCTGCCCTACGTAGCGCAGCGCGCCGTCGAGGATTTTGGCTGGCTTCGAAGCGGGCCAAATGATGGATGGCCTCGGTCTGGCGGAAACAACTCCTGGCCCGCTCATCATGGTGCTTCAATTCGTCGGATTCATGGGCGGCTGGAATCAGCCGGGCCAGCTTACTCCGCTCGCTGGCGGCGACCTTCGGCGCGCTGATCACCACCTGGGTGACGTTCATTCCGTCCTTCCTCTGGATATTCCTGGGCGGCCCTCACATCGAGCAATTGCGCGACAACAAGAAAATCACCATGGCTCTTTCCGCCGTCACCGCTGCGGTGGTGGGCGTCGTGCTCAATCTCGCTGTCTGGTTTGCCGCTGCACGTTGTTCATCCGCAGGCCGGCTTCGATTGGTTCGCGGTCCTGCTCGGTCTGGCGGCGCTGATTGCGATGATTCGCTGGAAGCTCGGCGTGATCCCAGTCGTAATTGCCGGTGGCCTGCTCGGGCTGGTCTATTCGCTCGCCTTTATTTCTTAAGGCGTTTCGCCCGGGTTCGTTGCAACCACCGCAAGCTCTGCAATTATTGTCGCCCCGAGCTCAAGGCAGTTTCATCCCAAGATTCTTGACCAGGAATGCCCACATGTCGGCCGTCTCCTCGATGATTTTCGTCGTTGGCTTTCCGGCGCCGTGGCCCGCCCGGGTTTCGATGCGGATCAAGACGGGCGCTGGGCCGGCTTGCGCCGCTTGCATGGCCGCGGCGTACTTGAAGCTGTGGCCGGGGAAGACGCGATCGTCGTGATCGGCGGTGGTGATGAAGGTGGGGGGATACTTGGTTCCTGGTTTGATGTTGTGCAGAGGCGAATACTTATAGAGCGCCGCGAATTCCTCCGCGTTGTCGGACGAGCCGTAATCGGAAACCCAGCCCCAGCCGATGGTAAATTTCTGGAAGCGCAGCATATCCATGACGCCAACCGCCGGGAGCGTCGCGCCCCAGAGTTCCGGGCGCTGGTTCAAAACCGCGCCGACCAGGAGTCCGCCATTGCTCCGTCCGCTGATGGCGAGCTTTGGCGTCGAAGTGTATTTGTTGGCGATGAGCCATTCTCCCGCCGCGATGAAATCATCGAACACATTCTGCTTGCGCAGTTTCGTTCCGGCTAGATGCCACTCTTCGCCGTACTCGCCACCGCCGCGAAGATTGGCGACGGCGTAAACTCCGCCCATTTGCAGCCACGCGGCGATCGAGGCAGAGAAAGAGGGCGTGGTGGGACTGTTGAATCCGCCGTAGCCGTAAAGCATCGTCGGATTGTTGCCATTCTTCTCGAGGCCCTTCCGGTAGGTGAGGAACATCGGCACTTTCGTTCCATCCTTGCTGGAGTAGAAAACCTGCTCGGTCGTGAAGTCGTCGGATTTGAAATCGACTTTCGGCCGGAAGAGCACTTTGCTTTCGCCGCTCTTGAGATCGTAACGGTAGATCGCCGGCGGTTCCGTGAAGCTGACGTAGGAATAGAAAGTCTCCGCGTCTTTGCGTTTGCCCTTGAAACCGCTCGCGGTCCCCAAACCCGGCAATTTGATTTCGCCCGCCGGTTTGCCGGACAACTCGAAAAGGCGCACGGACGAATGCGCGTCCTTCAGATAGCTGGCGATGAAGCGATCGCCGACGATCTCGACGTTCTGCAGCTTGTCCGCCGCCTCGGGCACGACGGTGGTGATCTCCTCCGGCTTCGTGATATCGATCGAGACGATGCGACCCTTCGGCGCGTCGAGATCGGTCTCGAACCAGAAAACGTTCCCCTCGCAGCCGAGGAAGGAGTAGGAGGCGTCCTGTTTGTTCAACAGCTCGACGACGGGCGAATCCGCCTTGGAGAGATCCTTGTAAAAGATCTGGTTCTTCGGGTTGGAGCCTTGCGAAACGTGGATGACCAGGAACCGGCCATCTTCCGAGACTTCGCCGCTAAAGTTCCAGTCCTTGTGATCCTTCCGCTCGTAAACCAGCTCGTCCTGGGACTGCGGCGTGCCGAGCTTGTGAAAGTATAGCTTATGAAAGTAGAAAGCCTGTTTGAGTTTGTCGGCTGAGGCCGGCGCGTCATAGCGGCTGTAGAAGAAACCGCTCTTATCTTCCTTCCAGGAGCCGAGCGAGAACTTCACCCATTGCACATCATCGGGCAGATCTTTCCCGGTCTCGATGTCTCGCACTTTCCAGTTTTGCCAATCCGAGCCGGCGACCGCGATTCCGTACGCCATCAGCTTGCCGTCGCCGGTCACGTCGTACCCGCTCAGCGCCACGGTGCCGTCCTTTGAGAGCGTGTTCGGATCAAGCAGCGCCTTTGGTTCACCCGGCAGGGCTGACGCGGTGTAAACCACACTCTGGTTTTGCAGCCCCGTGTTCTTGGAAAAGAAGTAGCGGCCGCCTTCCCGGAAAGGGACCGTGTATTTCTCGTAGTTCCAAAGCGCGGTCAGCTTTTCCTTGATCTTCGCCCGCTCCGGAATACCGGCGAGATAATCGAACGTCAGCTTGTTCTCGGCTTCGATCCATTTCCTGGTCGCTTCGGAATCGGTGTCTTCGAGGTCGCGATAAGGATCGGCGACTTTGGTGCCGTGATATTCATCCACTTGCTCGCTCTTCGGCGCGGGCGGGTAGACAAAAGGTTTGTCTGCAGCAAGGAGCGGCGTTGCCACCAGGGAGGCGACGGCAAGAGTCAACAATGTGCGTCTCATAGGAAGGGACGAATAAGACGCTTCAGCGGGGCACGCAAACTTCGCTTGGACTCACTCGAGAGCGATGCGCCTGGCAGACAGCGCGCCAAAACGGCGGCGACGGAAGCACTTATTCAAGCTGCACATTCTTGGGAATATCGAACTCCCGATAGTGCTCCGCGCTAAATGCTGCTCTCACCGTGAGACCGCTCCATTTGCCTGCCTTTTTCTGCAGGAAAATCCAGGCGGGGCCGCCCGGCGCATCCTTTGGATTGATCCTCACCCGGGCAAAGTCGCCTTCGATCTTTTCCACCGTAAAATTGATTTTCGTTGTGACCGTGGCGTTCTCCGCGAGGAATCTTTCAGCCTCGGTAACAATGGCGGTATCCTCGGACGAAGCGATAAGCTGCGGCAAAGCTGCCACCAGCATCCCCAGAATTAATAATGATTTTTTCATAACTCTCCTTCAGTTGGTCAGCGAAATTCACTGTGTCCCGCCGGCCGGCAGGTTCGCCGCCTTCCAATCCATGGCCATGCGAATGCGGGCGCGGCCGCTCGGATGGTCGAAGAAGATAAATTCTTCCAATGGTGTGGGATCGAGCTTCCGATATTCGCCGAGCTTCAGCGAAACCTGTGCGAACCCGTCAGGTTCCCGGGCGGTGTTGAGTCCGAAAATGTCGGCTTCGGCTTCCGTGACCCGGGTGAAAGTGTTGCTGACCGGCGTAGCGAGAAAAGAAAAAACGGAAAGAAGGAGGATGATAATCGGAAAGCCGGCCGGATCGGCCAGGCTCCGAACCCCCCAGGCGGCACCCCATTTATGGAGCAGGACGCCGAAACCCATATTCGTCGCGGCGAACCCGACCAGAAAGAGGATCGCGCTATAGATGGACAATTTCAGACCGTGATTGAGCACGTAATGCCCCATTTCGTGTCCCATCACCTGCCGGATTTCAGCCAGAGAACATTTCTTGAGCAGGTTGTCGTTTAACGCAATCCGGGTGGTCCCCATGAAACCGGCGACATTGGCGCTGACTCTCGTCGTTTGCCGCGAGGCATCGACGACGAACACTTTGTCAGAAGGGATTTGGTTCGCGCGCGCGAGCGCGATGATTGGCTCCCGGATGGCGGGATCTTCCAGCGGCGTGTATTTGTTGAAAGCCGGCGCGATAAACACGGGGAAAAGGAAGCTAATCAGCAGTCCAAACATCGTCATGACCACGGCCGCCCAGATCCACCAGGTGCGCGGCGCTTTTCGGAAGACCGCATAGAGAACGATCAGGAGAAGCGGCACCGCGATGAGGACGAAAATGAGGCCCTTTACCTGATCGCCGAACCAGCCTCCAAACGTCTGGGTGGCCATGCCATATTGATGTTCGCGGAAAAATCCCTGGTAGGCCGAGAGGGGAAAACTGAGAATGGCGTTCAGAATGATGAAGGCGATGGCGTAGATCGCTACCTGCATGGCCTTAAATCCGGTAATCCGTTCGGCAAAATCGCGAATCCGCGCGGAGATTCCGGAAGCGAGCAGGAAGAGCGCGATCGCGGCCGAGACCAAAAAATTCCAAAGGATGAGCCAGTAACCGCCTTCGAAGTAAGCGTCGGACTTTTCTCGTTTGTCGGGTGGCACGGAGTCGAGCCAGGCGCGGGTCGCGGTGGCGGGATCTGTCCCGGGCGCAATCGAAGGGGCAGGGGCGGAGACGGATGGTGCGGGCGAAGCGTCCTGCGCCGGGAGAGGTGCGGCAAATCCGACAACTAAGGCCAGGCAGAGCAGAAGGAATGCGGCGGGCGTTTTCATGATCGGCGAGCGTGAAAGAAATGGCAGCCAGCGTCAATGACCGTTGCTACACTGTCGTTGCGTCGATGAAGATCGAGTATCTGCGCGGATCACCCGGAGTTTCTGCGGACGCTGGCCGAATGGCAGCACGGCGAATGGGGTTATCTCAGGCCGGGCGATACGGTGGAAGCGCGAATGGCCCGGCTTGGAGGCTGGGGCGAGCGGGACCGCATCCCGCTTACCGTCGTGGCGCACGACAATGGAGAACTGCTCGGCTCGGCCAGCCTCATTCCTCACGACATGGATACGCGAATGGAATTAACCCCCTGGCTGGCGGGAGTGTTTGTCGCTCCCGAACATCGCCGGCGCGGGGTTGGCGCCGCGTTGGTTCGCCGCGTCATGGCCGAGGCGGGCCGGCTAAGCGTTCCGGTGCTTTATCTCTACACCGTGCATAGCGAAAAGTTCTACGCGAGTCTGGGCTGGTCTTTGCAGGAACATTCGACCTATCGTAACCAGAACATTGCGATCATGAGCTGCCAGCCCACCGCCCAACCATGACTGTGGCCGATTTTCGCAAGATCGCCTTGAGCATGCCGGAAGCGATCGAAAGTGAACACATGGCGCATCCAGATTTTCGAGTGGGCGGCAAAATCTTCGCGACGCTGGGTTATCCGGATCAGGAGCATGGAATGGTGAATCTGCCGCCTGGGGAGCAGGCGAAATTCTGCAATCGCATCCCAAAGTTTTCTTGCCGGCGAAAGGAGCGTGGGGAAAACAGGGAAGCACGACGGTCCGGCTCGAAGCGCTTGATAAAGCGACGCTTAAACGCGTCATCGAGATCGCGTGGCGGAACAAAGCGCCGAAGAGCTTGCTCAAGTGACGCCGGATCCTCGTTCCCAAACTCTGTTTGGGAACGCACTTGTCTTCGAAACTCTGTTGTCGCCTCAGCGAGCGGCAACAGAGTTGCCAAGACAAGTGGCGCTTCCCAAACAGAGTTTGGGAACGAGGGAAGAATAACAAGCTCAAAGAAGCTCGAAAATGGGTGCGGCTGCGCCAGGACCCTCATCCTAACCTTCTCCCTCAGGGAGAAGGAACTCTCTCTCCCATTGGGAGAGACGGACGCGAAGCGCCAGTGAGGGCACTGGAGCGGGTTGGCCGGGAGAGAAACGCGCGATTAAACCAGCGCGCCGCCGCAGCTCGAGCCGGCGCCGGCGGTGCAACCGAAGCAATGGTCGCCGGTAGGATCTCGCGATTCTCCACCATGCGCGGGATCGACTTCCCACAAGTGCAGGCCCTGGCCGCCGCCTTCGCGCCATTGCATCTTGAGCATCTGGTTGAAGTCGCAGTCGAAGACTTCGCCCTGCCAGCTGACGTTGATCGTGTTGCGGCACATGAGGCCATTCACGGTGGCGGGATTAAAGGCGTCGTTCAGCAGCGCCATGTAATCGCCGAGCAGGTTGTTGTTCTTCAGGTAGGAGGCGAAGCGGGAAACCGGCAGATTCGTAATGGTGAAAAGCTTGTTGAAGACAATGCCGAAATGCTCTTTCAGCTCGCGCTTATAATCGGCCTCCAGCTCTTCCTGCGGACCGGGAAGGAAGGCGCCGTTCGGATTGTAAACGAGATGAAGCGGCAGCCGCGGGTCGATGCCATACCTAAGCGAGTTCAAGCGCTGCAAGGCCGTGATGCTGGCATCGAACACTCCATTACCGCGCTGCGCGTTCACGTTCTCCGCCGAATAGCAGGGCATCGAAGCGATGATCTCAATCTCATGCCGGGCGAGAAACTGGGCGTAATCCTCGTAGCCCGGTTCGAGCAGGATCGTCAGATTGCAGCGGTCGATGATATGCCGCGGCGGCGTGAGCGATTTCAGGCGTTCGACGAGATACTTGAAGTCGGGGATCATCTCCGGCGCGCCGCCGGTCAGATCGACGGTTGGAATGTCTGTCTTCGCCAGCCAATCGATGAGCCGGTCGATCGTCTCGCGCGTCATGATCTCTTTGCGCTTCGGGCCCGCGTTCACGTGGCAATGGATGCAGGTGAGATTGCAGAGCTTGCCGACATTGATCTGCAGCACCTCGGTCTTCGCGTGCCGAAGCGGGAGAGAATGCTCGGCGAGCTTGGCAGCGAAGCGATTCACGATTTCAGGTTTCTGCGTAAGCGGGCTTGAGAAGCTTGCTGTAGATGAATCCGCCGAGAATTCCTCCGAGCAGGGGCGCAAGGATGTACACGGTAAGCCAACCGAGGCCGTTGGTGCGAAAAGGGATCGAGCCCCAGCCGGCCAGCGACGAGAAAAGCCGGGGACCCAGATCGCGCGCGGGGTTGAAGCAGGCCATCGTCAGCGGCCCGAGCAGCGAGATGAGGATCGTGACGGTGAGACCGATGGTGGCGGCGGTGAGCAGCTGGGGCCGGGTCGCGTTGCGCTCATCGGTAACGCCAAAGATCACGAGCACGAGGATCGCCGTGCCGACGACTTCCGCGGTAAAGGCCGCGCCGTGTGACATCGTGCTGCGACGCGCTGCCGTGAGCGCTTTGCCGCCTGGGTTGGGGAAGTATTCGCCAAACACCATCGCGGTGGCTTCGCTGCCAATCTCGCCGCGCGTGATTCCGTTCGTTTTTTCGTAGGCGTCGAGCGATCCGCTAAAGATCGGGTAGAGCATCGCGGCCGCCGCGAACGCGCCAAGCATCTGGACCGCGATGTAGGGCAGCACGAGCCGCATCGGAAAACGCGACCAGACGGCCGCCGCAATCGTGACCGCGGGATTCAAATGCGCGCTGCTCAGCGAGCCAGTGAGATAGATCGCGGTCGCAATCCCGAGGCCCCACACAATCGCGACCTGAAACACGCCCACCTGCGCGCCGGTGGCGACGGCCGCACAGACACTCCCGCATCCAAAAAATACGAGCAGGAACGTGCCGATGAATTCGCCAATCGCCCATTTCGGAATGGGCGCTTTTGCGACTTCGACCTCGGCGCTGACTTTCGGCGGCGGCTCCGGCCGCGTCGCGCGCATCGGCTCGTTCAATGCCGTCTCGCTTGGATCCTGTTTCGCCATTACTTGAAAGGGTACTCGACCGGCTTGCTCGGGGTAAAATTGGTCACCGTCATCCAGGCAAATTCGCGCAGGTTGGCGTTGCCGGGATCGGGATCTTGCAGCGGCTTGCCGTCGGCTTCGATAAAGGCTGTCCGCACCAGGGGAGGAGTTCCGGATTTCGCCGCAGGCACGAGCGGATAGGAGGTTCCCTGGGCGACCTTGTACCAGGTGTTGTCGCGAAAACCTTTTTCGAGCCGGTCCATGATGGCTTTGGTTTTCTCCGCTTTGGTTGCGGCATCCAGGGTCGTGTCCTTTTCGATTTTCTTCACCATCTTCTGCGTTTCCGAGATATCGAATGAGACCCAGCCGTACCCGGCAAAATAAAACTCCACTTTGCAATGGGTGGGGGAATTTTTCGGTATGGGATTAATGCCGTAAGTCACTCGCCCGGGAATGCCGAGAGCGCGGCCGAGCGCCGTGGCAAGTCCATGATAATCGCTGCAATGTCCGGCTTTTTTCTCGAGCGCCCAGACGCTGCTGGCCTCCAACGAGCAGGTGGTATGATCGTAGTTGAGGGTTTTCATGATCCACGCCATGAGCAAACGCGACTGGCGGATCGGATTTTTTTCCTCGCCTACGATCTTGCGGGCCAGCTCTTTCGCCCTTTCATCCACGACTACGTTCGGTTCGCTGCGCAGATATCTGGCAAAGTTCTCCGGCCATTCTTTCACGATCGTCGCTTTCTCGGGATCGAGATCCCAACGGAGCTCGTGCGTGGTCACCTTGAAGCTTTGTTTGATGATTTGTCCGCCTTGCGGTTTGTCGTAACTGAAATGGACGAGCCGGTTGTTATAGAGAGGCTCCGTTTCATCGGAAAGAGCAGCCGGCACAGTGCGGTAGTCCTCCACTTGCTGGGCGTTATCGTTCAGGGGAACCGGCAGCCAGACCTCGGCCTGTTTTGTCCCATAAGGCGCGGTGAAAACGACGTCGAAAGAGACGTCATAAGTCACCCCCGTGACCCATGGTCGCGGTATAGGGTTGGTTCGGATCGAGCGCCCCTTTACCTGCGGGCTCAGCGCGGGCGCTGTGGCTGAGGACGAGGGCAACTGTGGTCAGGGCAATGAGTGAATGTTTCATGGTTTTTCTGGGCTGATAGCGAGGATTCGGGTTAACAGCAGCTTCCGCCATCGCAGCATTGCGAGGCTTCGGTGGTGACGTTGTAATCCTGGCCTTTGGTTTCCTTCGGATGGCGCAGCGAAGTGCGGGAGCAATCGAACGGCTTCGCTTCCTCGAGCGGGATCGGCGTCAGCGGCTCGACGAATTCGAAGAAAGCGGAGTAGGGAGCTTTGCGGTAGATGTTGTAGGTCTTGTCGCAAACGGCGTAGCGCCGGCCGCGCTCCATCCGGTGGTTGTCGTCATCGAGCACTTCCTTGAACGGACCTTTGTAGATCACCGCCTGGTTGCGTTCGACGCAAGGTCCCTGTTTCCCCTTGAACGCCTCGATGGTGACAGAGCGAAATTCGATTCCTTCCACCGTCTGCCACGGCTTGTTCGTCGCGCTTGAGAATCTGCACGCCGTAGAAACCCGGCGTCGGTGAAGGCCGCGAGAAATCCTTCCTCGGTCAGCGCGCCGGAAATGCAGCCGCTCCAAAGCTCCGGATCGTTTTGCAGATGCTCCGGCACTTCTTCGTCGCTCACGATGTCCGAGATCACCGCGCGGCCGCCGATCTTCAGGACGCGAAAGATTTCCTCGAAGAGCTGCCGCTTGGCGCCGGCTTCGACCAGGTTGAGGACGCAATTGGAAACGACCACGTCGACCGAGTCGTTCGCGATCAGCGGATGTCTTGACGCGCAGCTCCTGCGCCAGCTCGTCCGCGGCCAGGAACGAAGCCGCGTCGCTGATCGGCCGCGCGTTTCAACTCCGCATCGAGCAGGTCGATGCTCAGCGCCAGGTCCTGGATCCGGCCTTTGCGGAACTCGACGTTCGCGTAACCAATTCGCTCGGCCACGATCGGCGCATTCGTGCGCGCGACTTCGAGCATCTCATCGGTCATATCGACGCCGATGATCTTTCCCTTCGGGCCCGACGACCTGCGCCGCGATGAAACAAATCTTCCCCGTGCCGCTGCCGAGATCGAGGACCGTCTCGCCTTCGCGCAGATACTTGCTCGGATCGCCGCAACCGTAGTCGCGCTCGATCACCTCCTGCGGAATGACTTTGAGATACTCGGCGTTGTAATCGACCGGGCAGCAGAGTTTCGCTTCGGCGGCCTGCGCGCCGGCGGCGTAACGTTTACGGACTTCGGATTCAGCGTTGATGGTGTTCATAGTGATTTAGGTTGGCGGTAACGCGTTAGTAAATGATCTGCAGACGCAGGAGGAATTGATCGAAATCGGACGGCCCCAGCGCGGGACGCGCGTCGCGGAAGTTCGACCAGGTATGGATGTAATTGGCCATCAATTTCAGGTCGTCGCCGCGGATGTAGTAGGTCAGCCCGCCGGTGATCGAATCCAGGTTGTCAGAGATGATTTGCCCCGGATTGAAGTGCTCGTACTTCGTCACCACCTGGAGTTTCTTCGGAATAATAAAGTAGCCGCCCTGAACGTAGTAACCTTCCGCGCGGAAGTCGCTGAACGTCGGCATAACGCCATTCACGGTGCGACCTTCGTAACTTTCGCTCAGGTATTCGGCCAGCGAGATCGAACGGCCCCCAATGAAAACTCGCGTCGAACCCGTAACCCTGCCGCTCCGCCGCGGACGGCGCCGTAAAAGAGCTGAGCGAGCCGTCGCTATTCACTCGGACGCTTCCGGCCGGGGACAGATTTGTCCCGCTCGCATCCTCGCTCGATAGCGCGTTCCCGCCGAACTTCAGCCACGCGTCGGCGCCGGAAAGTTTGCCCTTCCATGGCTGCACCTCGAGGCGGCCGGCAAACATGTATTCGTCGTTATCGTTGATCGTAACGTTGCGCCCATTGCCGTTGAAAATGCCGGCGTAATAAGTGACCAGGTCCTTTTGCTCGGGAAAAACGTTCGCGAACGGCTTGCCCCAAATCTGGACGCCGATCTGCCGCTCAGGCGTCAGCGCGCTCGTCACCTGGCTGCGCTCGGCGGTCAACAGTTTCGGATCGGAACTGAGCTGTTCGAACCCGAAAGGCGCCTTGTATTGGCCGACCTTGATCTGGAATTCGGGAAACTGGTGCCAGTTCGCCCAAAGATCGAGGCCGGCGAAATTCGTGCGGGTGGAATTGGAAGCGATGGTCGCACCCATCGCGTTTCGCACCGTGATGGCGGTGTCGGTTGAGGCGAATTCGCCTTCGAGTTTGAAATCGAATTCTTCGGCGAACTCGCCCGTAACATTGATGCGCATGCGCCGGAGGCGAAAACGATCGTCGATCGCGCCCGAGCCGAAGCGGCCTTCAAAGGCGGAAACGTCGCCGGCCTCATACTGCGTTTGGAGAAGCCCTCCCAGCACCAGTTTGATCTCCGAAGCGCCGGGCACGACAAAAATCGGTTTCTTCTCTTCCTTCACCTCCGCTTTCTCGGCATACGATTTGGAATCGGGAACGAAGTGGGATCGCTTCTCCTCTTTCATCGGACCGGATGCCGGCACAGAGGCCGAGGCTGGCGTCGACAACTTCTGCTTTTTCAGGCTTTGGACTTCCTGTTCCAGCTCAGCGTTGCGCTTCTGCAAAAGCTCGACCGCGCGCTCGAGTTTCTCGAGGCGCTCGGAATCGGATTGAGCGGAGACGCGGAATGGCATTGCCATCAGAAAGAGAACGCAGAGGGCAACGATGCGTCTTCGAGCAGGATTTGGAATGTAAGATGAAAATAACATGGGTTTTCTGGCGTATGGGCGTCCCGGGGAGGGGAGTCGCGGCAACGCGAGCTATTTCGCTCGCGGAAACGAGATCGGTTCAGGCCGCGAAGGCCGGCGGCGGCATTTGCTGCCGCACCCGCATCCGCTGAGACGCGAGACTCACGAAACGAAATAGCCCGGGGCGCGTCTCGAAAACCAGCCGAATCAGGAAAGCCGCCAGGCGCGCCAGCGGATCATCGGCCCGGGCGAAAATCCGCAGATCGGCCCAGGAATCGAGGTCGTGCTTTAACCGGCAGGAGGAAGACAGGCGCCGTCGCCGCAGCGGTCGCGCAGTTGAGCGCAATCCGTGTTTTTTTTCCAGCGGATGCCGCGGAGCAGCTCGCGATCGGCGGAATGAAAAGCGATCAGGTAACAGCCGCCGCGATGGTCTGGGCCGAGGACCAGCTTCTTCGACGCCAGCGCTGCGAAAGCGCGCTCGATGTCGCTTGCGCACGAAGCCCGGGCAATCCCGCCCGATCGGCGACAATTTCGTCGTAGCCGAGCTCGCGCGATCGTCTCGACCGCGTTCTCAAAGCGGCGCCGCGAAATTCGCACCGATTTGCCGATGGACATTCGCGCCCGGAGCGGTCGTCGGCTCGAGCAGAAGTGAAAAGGTGAAGATCGACGCCGTCGGCGATTTGGCCGGATTTCAACGCGGCCAGATCGCAGAAGTGGCTGCGCCGCCCTGGGAAAGGAACGACGCGCCAGGTCGACGTTGATTTCGTCGGCAAAAACGAGAACGGCTCGTCGGGGCACGCCTTTGGATACGAAAAGGAGAGCAGGGACGCGACAAGCCTTTTCCTGCCAGTGGCTTCAGTTCGCGGAGAGAACACAGAGGCTCTTTCGCGCTTGCTCGGCCCGGGCCGTCTGCATCCTATTCCATCCGTGAACTGCTCTTCGGCTCGGCGTTAACATCGACCACGTGGCCACGCTGCGGCAGGCGCGGTACGCGACGATGCCGGATTCGAAAAACGCGGAGCCCGATCCGGTGGCGATCGCGGGGATTTGCGAGCGGGCGGGAGCGCACGGGATCACGGCGCATTTGCGGGCGGACCGGCGGCATATCCTGGACCGCGACATCGAGCGGTTGCGCGATAGCATCATGACGAAGCTGAACCTCGAGCTGGGGAACACGCCGGAAATCGTCGATATCGCGCTGCGGATTGTGCCGGACGAAGTTTGCCTGGTCCCGGAGAAACGGCAGGAAGTGACGACGGAAGGCGGGCTGGATGTGGTGGCGAACCGCAAGGAGTTAGCGGCGACGGTGAAACGGTTTCACGCGGCCGGCGTCCGCGTCAGCATGTTCATCGATCCAATCCTGGCGCAGGTCGATGCGGCGGCCGAGCTCGGCGCCGATATCGTGGAACTGCATACCGGCAAACTGGCCAACGCGTATCACGGAAGAGATCGAGAAGCAGGAGCTGGAACGTTTGCGCGCAGCGGCCAATGCGGCAGCGGAGCTGAAGCTGCAAGTCAACGCCGGCCACGGGATCAACTACCGCAACATCGCGCTCATTCACAAAATTCCACACCTGGTGGAGCTGAACATTGGCCACTCCATCGTGGCGCGTTCGGTTTTCGTTGGCTTCGAAACCGCCGTGCGCGAAATGCTCGCGCTCATGGAGAACTACAAGGGATGAGTGTGCTCGGCATTGGCGTCGACCTGGTGGAGAACGCGCGCATCCAGCATTCGCTCGAACGGTTCGGCGAGCGCTTTCTTCAACGCGTGTTTACCGCGGGCGAGATTGAGTATTCGCAATCGATGAAATTCCCGGCGCGTCATCTCGCGGCGCGCTTCGCGGCGAAGGAAGCGGTCTCGAAGGCGTTTGGGACCGGGATCGGCAAGGCGATGGGTTGGAAGGACATCGATGTGCGGCGGAAGGCGAGCGGCGAACCGTTCGTCATTCTCGAAGGCGGCGCGAAGAGATTGGCGGAGGAGCGCGGAGTTTCGGCGGTTTGGATCACGCTGAGCCACACGGAAAATCACGCCATGGCGATGATCGTTTTGGAAGCGGAAGGTGGATCGGGCGCTCCGCGCGCGATGCCAACAAAGTGGCGACGAAGCAGAGTCGGGTTAGCATCGCGCCCGCCACGGCGGGCAGGCTGTGGAGCGCGCGATACCACCTGTTCGCTGGATTGCTGAGGCGCGGGACGGTTCGTTAACGCTTTTCGGTCTGCGAAAGTTTTTCCAGTGCTTGCCGGTAACTTATGAGGAGGCGTTGCTCGGCTGGGACGAGATCGTTGAGATACATGCCGATGGCCCGGTTCATGTCCTTCGCAAACGCCGGAGTTTCACGATCCGAGCGGGGGGTGCTGATGCCGGTAAGAAATCCGGTGTTGAGCTTCTCGAGGTTATCCTGGAGCCCGGTAAATATCGGAGAGAAGCAGGACAGCCTCCGGCGGAAAATCGACCAGGACGACGGTGCCAGAAAAACTTCGCTAGGCGGCGTCGCGCAGCGGAGCGGGGTGCACGCCGGTGTCGAAAAGGCTGCCGGGCTCGGCGGAGCCTTCGTACATCGCCTTGGAGTATTCGGCCTGGAGACGGCGATGATGCGGGAGGAAATCGTTCGAGGAAAGGAGGTCGCTGTTGGAACGAATCTCATGCACGAAGGCGGCGCGGGCTTCGCGGGCACGCTCGACGTGGGCACGGGTTTCCTGCCATTGATTTACCGCCAGCGCCGCCAGAATGCTAACGACGATCAAGACCGACTCAACGAAAAGCCGTGGTAACCAAGTTCGCGCCGATGCCATCTGGACGAGCTAACTTCGCAGGCGCGGGGAGAATTTGTCGAATCTATTGCGCGCAATCTTCGAGCGCGTCCGGATTTCCGTCGAGAAGGGCGAGAGCTTCGCCCGCAAAATGCAACGAGCCAGTGAGGAGGATGCGATCTGCGCCCGCGCGGGCGGAATCGAGAGCGGCGGAGAGAGATGGAGTAATGGAGTAGATGGAGTGGTGGAGTAATGGAGGAGAGGATTTGTGCGACCTCGTCCGGCGGAACGCGCGCGCTCGGTGCGGACGCGGGGAAGAATCACGCGTTGAGCGATCGGGGCGAGGGCGCGGCAAGATGCCGGCAATATCCTTCTCGCGCAGGACGGCGAGAATGATGGTGGCGCGTTCATCGCCGAATTGCTGACGCCAGGTTTCGGCTAGCACCTGTGCGCCCGCGGGATTGTGAGCGCCATCGATAATGGTTCGCTCGTCCCAACGTTGAAAGCGTGCGGGCCATTGCACGTTCGCGAGACCGCGGGCGATCGCGTCGTCGTCGATTGTGATTCTGGCGGAACGCAAGGCGGCGATGGCCAGCGCGGCGTTTTGCTTTTGGTGCCCTCCCGCGAGTCCAAGCGAACTCGCCGTCGTATGACTCGGTCACGAATTCAAGCGGCGCCTCGCATTCCGCGGCGCGCGCCCGGATTACTTGCTCGGCCGCCGGCTCCTGTTTCGCCGAGACGACGGGCACGCGCGGTTTGATGATTCCCGCCTTTTCCGCGGCGATCTCTTCGAGCGTGTTCCCGAGCCAGGTCTGGTGATCGTAACCGATCGGCGTGATCACAGAAACAATCGGCAGTGAGCGCGTTGGTCGCATCGAGCCGCCGCCCAGGCCGGTCTCGAGCACAACCAATTCGCAATCGTTCTTCTGGAAATGATCGAGCGCGAGCGCCGTCGTGATTTCGAAAAATGTCGGGTGCGGATCCCAGTCACGAATTCGTTGCCGGATCGCGTTCAGACCATGCGGCGACTTCTCCTTCTGCGATCATTTCGCCGTTCACGCGGATGCGTTCGCGATAACTGACCAGGTGAGGGGAGGTGAACAGGCCGGTGCGATAGCCCTGGGCGCGGCAGATGGAATCGATCATGGCGCAGACCGAGCCTTTGCCATTCGTGCCGGCGACATGAATGATGCGCTGATCTCTCCTCGGGCAGCTTCAGCTCGCGCAGGAGGCGCTGGACATTGTCGAGGCCGAGTTTGATTCCGAAACGCTGGGTGCCGTAAAGCCAGGCGAGCGCTTCCCGGTAATCGGCCTTCACGCGGTCGCGGAAAAATAGCTGAGGAACTCGGCGATCTGCGACCGCATTCTTTTGCGGTGCACAATGAGATCGATCAGGCCGTGTTCTTCGAGGAATTCCGCGGTCTGGAATCGTTCCGGCAAATCCTGGTGGGTGGTCTCCTTGATGACGCGCGGGCCGGCGAACCCGATCATGCTTTTCGGCTCGGCCATGATGACGTCGCCTAACGAAGCGAAGCTCGCCATGACGCCGGCGGTGGTGGGATTCGTCAGCACGGAAATGTAGGGCAGCCGTTCGCAGGCGTGCCGCGCGAGGGCGCCGCTCGTCTTCGCCATCTGCATCAGGCTGAGCATTCCTTCGTACATGCGCGCGCCGCCCGAAGCGGAGACGATGATGACCGCGCAACGGTTGGCGGTGCCGTACTCGATCGTGCGCGTGATCCGTTCGCCCACGACCGATCCCATGGTGGCGGCGAGGAAACTGAAATCCATCACGGCGATCGCGACCTTGAAACCTTCGATCATCCCATGGCCGCTCAGGACCGCATCCGTCAGGCCGGTGGCATCCTGGTATTTCTTCAGCCGATCTTTGTAGGTGGCCATTCCCTGGAATTGGAGCGTGTCCACCGAGCGCAGGTCGGCGTCGCGCTCAACGAAACTGTCGGGGTCGAGAAGGCTTTCGATCCGTTCCTTGGCCGATTGGGCAAAATGATAATCGCAATGCGGGCAAACGCGCTGGTTCTGCGCCAGCTCGATTTCGTGCACGACCTCCTTGCAGCCGGGGCATTTCTGAAACAGCCCCTGCGGAATATCGCCGCGGCGTTTGCGGCTACCGCCGCCACCGATCGGAGGTCTCTTGAAGATAGCCATGTCGTCAGGCGCGGGCGGCGGTCGCCGCGTGAACGGAAATTGCGCCGGCCGCTTTCAGGACGCGCGCGCATTCGCTCAGCGTCGAGCCGGTGGTTAATACATCGTCGATCAGAAGCACGCGCAACTGTCGCACGTCCCTGTTTTTTCGTAAACGAAAGGCATCCTGCAAATTTTCCATGCGCTCGGCGCGGTCGTAAGCGGTCTGGGTGGTGGTGTAACGAATTCGCTCCAGGACGGGGCGCAGCGGCAGACTTCAGCCTGGCCGCGAGCAATTCGGCCAGGAGCGTGGCCTGGTTAAAGCCGCGCTCGCGTTCGCGCGCCGCATGGAGCGGAACCGGAACGATCAGGTCGAAGCGCCGGTCGCGCAGGCGCGGATCGTCCATCGTTTCGCCCAGCCATTCCGCGAGGGGATGACGAAGATGGCGTTGCCGGCCGTACTTGAAGTCGTGGACGAGTTTGCGCACGAGGCCGCGGCTGCGATAAGCCGCCACGGCGGCATCGAAATGCAAGGTGCGATGTTCGCAGTTGGCGCAGCTAAACGTTTGCGTGATCGCGCCAAAGAACGGCTCGGAACACTTCGCGCAAAAAGGGGCGGTGATGCGCGGGGCGCGGCTCTGGCAACCCGCGCAAAGATATTCAACCCCTTCCACCGTTCCCAAACAGACAACGCAGGTGGGCGGATAGAAAAGCGAACCGAGCGCGGGGAGGGGATTAAGGGTCGCGAGGAGGCGCATAGCGGAGCCAGGCTCTGAGGAGAACCCAGCTTACGAGACAGACGGCGAGCGGCACCAGCCCGATGAGCATGTTTTTCCCCAGCCAGGGCAGCGCCTCGAAATTTCGCGTCGCGCAACCTTGGCGAAAACGCTGCTGGCCAGGATCCACCCAGCATGCAGCCCGATCGGCAGCCAGAGCGACTGCGTCAGAATCCGCGCGTCTGCGAGGATCAGGCCGATGACAAACAAGGTGGTGAAACCGGCCAGCACCAGCATCGGCTCGCCGAATTGGTCGAAGGAATGCGCGAGCGAAACGAAGCCGGAGTTCCATTGGACCGCGGTGGTGGTTCGGTCGGGCGCCTTGAGAAAATGGATGATGGAGAAGATGGCGGCGCTCAGGACGATGGCGGGCCAACGCCGAAGACCGCGCAGCAGGACGCCGAGAAACAAGCCGCGGAAAAGCGACTCTTCAATGAGCGGGACGACCGCGGCAGTCAGCGTTACCTTCCCTACCGCTTCCCAAGTCCAGGTGTCGCGCATCGAATAGACGCCTGACTGGACGAGCACGATCTCGCAGCAGGAGAACCGGCAAAGCGGCAAGCAGGAAGCCGATGGCCAGATCGCGGAGCCAATGTCGATTCGGCGCCAGGCCGAGATCCCGCGCGCCTTTGACCCGGAGCCAGCGCAGAAAAGGCCAGAGAAAAAGCAGCGCCCCGAGGAGAAGCGCGCGATGGAAGAACGACTCGAAGTCGAAGGTGGCCAGCACGGGGAGAATTCCCTGGGCGGCGAGCCCTTGCGCGGCCCAAAAGAGCAGCGGCGCGGTCAAAACCCCGAAGAAAATGATGGCGGCGAAATAGCCGAGCAATCTGGCTGCGTCTTTCAAGCGGCTAATGTAAGATTCCCGCCGGATGCGGAGTCAACACATATGGACGGAGAAAGATGCCGAAGGCCGAAAGCGCGAAGTTCGCGTGACGAAGTTCGGCGGCGTCTGGCGTTTCCAGGCGAAGTTCGCGGATGAATCCGACTGGACCTATTACGACCGCCCGTTGCTGGAAGACCTGCTGGCGCTGAAGGATGTCATCTTCCGGAAATATCAGCGGCGCCGGGCTTCGGCCGAAGATTTCCAATCCATCGAGAAACTGCTTCGTCAATACGCCGCGCATGAGTGATTGGAACACGGAGGATCTTGTCGCGGCGGACAAGAAATATCTCTGGCATCCCTTCACTTCGATGCACGATTGGTGCGCCCCCGGGCATGAGCCGATCGTTCTGGTCGAGGGGCAGGGCGCCTTGCTGCGCGACAGCCGCGGCCGCGAATACATCGACGGCAATTCGTCCATCTGGACCAACATCCACGGGCATAATCATCCGCACATCAACGCCGCGATCCGCCGCCAGCTCGATCGAGTGGCGCACACTTCATTCCTCGGTTTCACCAATCCCGCGGCGATCGAGCTGGCACGAGGCGATCGTGCAGCTCTTTCCCGCGAATACCCTCAGCCGCGTCTTTTATTCCGACGACGGCTCGACGGGAATGGAGGTCGCGCTGCGGATCGTGAGCCAATACTGGCGGCTAAAGGGATCGCGCCGGCATCGCTTCATCGCCTTCGAACAGGCTTACCATGGCGATACGGCAGGGGCGGCGAGCCTCGGCGCCTCCGCCATGTTCGGCGATGCAGGGTGGCGTTGGGATTTCCCGGTCACGCAAGTCTCGACCGTGGAGGAACTGGCGGCCCTCCCCGCAGAGGTCTCGGCGGAGACGGCAGGAGTGGTCATTGAGCCGATGGTGCAAGGGGCGGCCGGCATCCGGGTCTGGCCGGCCGGGGACGCTGCGAGGCGGTTCGGGAATGGTGTGACCGCTCAAAAACGCTCTTAATTGCGGACGAAGTCCTGACCGGTTTCGGGCGGACAGGCCGAATGTTCGCCTCCGAGCATGAGGCGTCTTTTCCCGATCTAATGGTTTTAGGTAAAGCGTTGACTGGAGGATATCTTCCGCTCGCAATTACGCTTGTTAGCGATGAAGTATTTCAGCCTTTTTGCGAGGCTTCTGGGCGGGAGCGGACCCTGTTCTACGGGCACAGCTACACCGGCAACGCCCTCGGATGCGCTGCGGCCAAGGCCAGCCTCGAGGTTTTCGAGCAGGAAAACGTCTTGGAGTCGCTTGAGGGCAAGATCGAGGCGTTTCGAGAGGAATTGGACGGGTTGCGCGAGCTCCCTGGGGTCGCGGACGTGAGGCAGTGCGGATTCATTGCCGGCATCGAACTACAGCCGAAGGTGATGCTGCAGCCGGGCCAACTTGGCGCCGCGGTTTGCCTGGCGGCGCGGCGGCATGGACTCCTCACGCGGCCGATTCGCGACGTGGTTGTCCTGATGCCTCCGTTCTGCATAACGCTTCCGCAATTGCGACAGGCAGTGCAGGCGATCAAGGCCGGGATTCGTCGAGGTCTGCGAACAACCGGTGCCGGCATGACGGTAAAGCCCAGGAAATCCCGGCTCGACATCCACTTGGTGGAACACGGCTTTTTCGCGAGCCGGGAACAGGCGCAACGCGCCATCATGGCGGGCGAAGTGAGGGTAGGGGAGGCCGTGGTGGACAAGGCTTCGGTTAAAGTGGGAGACGATGCTGCCGTTTCAGTCCAGGCTCCGTCTCCGTATGTCGGCCGCGGCGGAGTGAAGCTCGAAGGGCGCGCTCCGCCACTTCGCTATTTCTGTGGCGGGGCTGACGGCGCTCGATATCGGAGCGTCGACCGGGGGATTTACCGATTGTCTGCTCCAACAAGGCGCGAAAAAGGTTTACGCGATCGACGTCGGCCACGGCCAGCTGGCCTGGAAAATCAGAAGCGATTCGCGCGTAGTCGTCCGCGAGAAATTGAACGCGCGCTTCCTCAGCCGCGCCGATGTTCCCGAACCGATCGATCTCTGCGTGATCGACGTTTCTTTTATTTCGCTGACTTTGATCTTGCCGAACGCTTTCGAGTTGGTAACTCCCAACGGGATGATCCTTGCCTTGATCAAGCCGCAGTTTGAGCTCCAGGCTTCCGACGTGGCCCGCGGTGGAATCGTCCGCGACCCGGCGTTGCACGAGAAAGCGCAGAATAAGATCCGCGACTTCGTGGTGAACGCGGGCCATACTGTGGCGGGCCTGGTTCCCTCGGCGATCACCGGCACGGATGGCAACCAGGAATTCTTTGTATGCGTCCGAACAAAATCGGCCTAATCGCGCACACAGGTAAGCCCGGTGTTGCCGAGCTGACGCGAACGCTCTGCCAGGAACTGGAGCAGGTGGGCTTGTCGGTGCTGGTTGAGGCCGAGACTGCCGCGCTGGCGGGCATGGAGTCCTCCTGCAGCATTCCCGATCTCGGCCGCGAAGCAGATCTCCTCGTCGTGCTCGGCGGAGACGGCACGATTCTGCATCTCGTCGGACAATTGGGCGACAACATCAAGCCGGTCTTCGGGATCAATATCGGCGCGCTCGGGTTTCTGACCTGCTCCAACTCGAGCGCCTACGCCGAGGCCGTCGAGTGCATCGCGGCGGGGAAAATGGTTTTTAGTGAACGAACATTGCTCGAGGTCGCCGTGAAAAATTCCGGGAGGACGAAAGCAGCAACATGACCGGCTTGAACGACGTTGTTTTGAGCCGCGGCGAGGTTTCCCGGCTCATTCGCCTCAAAGCCAGCGTGAACGGCGAGCCGCTGACGGAATTCAATGCCGATGGCCTGATTGTCGCCACGCCCACAGGATCGACTGCCTATTCGCTTTCCGCCGGCGGCCCGATCCTGGCGCCGGAATCGGGGGCGTTCGTCATCACGCCGATTTGTCCGCACGTTCTGACGAACCGCTCGATCATCGTCGGCGAAGACGCGGTCATCGCGATCGAAGTGACCGAGCACGATTACCCCGTGTTCTTAACCGTGGACGGCCGGGAGCCGGTCCGCATGGAAATGGGCGCGACCGTCGAGATCAGGAAATCGGCTCGCGTTTTGCCGCTCGCGGCGATGCCGGGAGTGTCGTTCTTTGGCGTGGTTCGCCAGAAACTGAAGTGGAGCGGAAGTAATATCTAAAGCTGTCGCGTCGCCGCAGCGGCGAAACACAACCAGCCTGGCCGCCATTCCGGCTACTGCAGATTATAGACTTCGACCAGGGCGGTGCCGGTCTCGCCAGTGGCGCTGCTGACAATGGCCGTAAACGCGCCGCCATTGAGCGACGTCACAATGGCCGACTCGTTGTCGTTCGTTGGCGCGAGGCCGGTGTTCATGATGGCCTCTTGCTGCGAATCCTTCCAGTTGTTGTTGAAGGCGATCAACGTGCCCGACGCATCGCGCAATTCGATCACCGGATCGGGCAACGCATTGCCGACGCCGAGTGCGCTCAGCGATGGCCCGAGCGCTCGCACCACGATGTTGGTTCCCACCGGTCCTGTTCCTCCGACGAAAAATCCCGCGATGAGCACGTTATCACCGCCCATGACCAGACCGCGTGTGCTGATGTTGAGCAATTGATGCGGCTGCGGGCTCGATAGCCAGGAACTCCGGCGTGTTGAAGTCGCTCGAAAAAATAAGGCTCCGGGTCCCCGTGGCAGAATACCGGACCGTCGCGCCTTCCTCATTGTCCGCCACGACGAGGGAGCCACTGGCTTCGAGAGCGATACCGAAAGGACGGCCCAATCCCGTGGCAAAAGCTGGTCCGGCTGCCGTCCGGCGCATATTTGAAGATCGTGCCCGAACCGGAGTCCGGCACGAAAAGATTACCGGCGCCATCGGTCGCCAGGCCGGCAGGGCGCATTCAACCCGGTCGCGAACGTGCTCTTTGCTCCATCCGGCGCGATCTTATAGATCCTGCCGCCGCTGAAGTCCGCCACGTAAAGGTTGCCGCCGTTATCGAACGCCAGCCCGGCGGGGCCGCCGAGCCCAGTCGCAAAAGTCACTTTGCCTCCGCCCCGCGGGATTTGGATTACGTTGCCGCTGCCCGACTCGCGCGATATACAGATTACCGACAGCGTCGAAGGCCAGGCCGATTGGGGAGTTGAGACCCGCGACAACGTGTCGATCCCGCGCCCCCAGGAAGCGAGAAAATGATGACCGAGTCCCTGTCTTCATCCGCAACATAGAAGCGTCCAAGGCCATCGAAGACGATGCCTTTTGGATTGGCCAGCCCGGTGGCGACGGTCGACGGAGTGGCGCCGGGAGTCCTGAATCTCAGCACGTTGCCTTCATTGGTCTCTAGGATGTCGCCGACGGCCGCATGGGCGGTGTTCGCGAGAAAGGGACTGGCAGCCAGCGCGGCCAACGGCCAGCAGCGAACGGAGAAAAGTCGTTTTGGTCATAATGTAAAAGTCGGGAGTGCCCGCAATGTCTCAAGCATTGCCCGCTCGTCAACCATTCGCATGTCGGATTAGGCGTAAAAAACCCAGCCGGAAGCAGCCCCGGCCGCCGGCTGCTTTTATTTGCTCTCAAGGCCGCGCCACGTTGCGGCGGCGATTCATCATCATGGACGAGTTCCTCGCCGTGTCACGATCCGGCGCGGGTTCGGCGGTAGGCCTCAAGGTGTTTTTCGGCCTCTTGGAACTATTGCTCATCGGCGCCGGCTTCTACATCTTTCGCTGCCGAAAAAAGCTCTTCGGCTTCAAAGGCGAGGAAGGCGACACCTACGCATCCGCGCAACTTCGCATGATCATGGTCGTCCTCGTCTGGGTTCACGCCGTCATCATCACAGGCCTGATGATCTACGAAGTCGGGTAGCCGGAAACCAGCCGACCAGCCGACCAGCCGACACTTATATGGCTTAATCCCAAGTTTGGTGACGTTGGCCGGTCGGGCATTTGCAGGTGAGCTTCAGCTGGATTTGAACGCTACTATGCCAGCCGGAAGTGGTAGTGGATGCGCCGCGACATTGCCTTGCATTGAGCAATCTCTGCTATGGCAATGGCTCATCGCAGATACCAATCGGCGTCAGATGCACTCCAAGACTTGGAATGTCCTGACGTGTTTCATCTTCGGGCCAGAACATGCCCCGATTCCGCAAGCTATCAGCAAAGCGCGACCAATGGATACAAGACGGTCGCCCTGAAATAGCTGGCAGGAAACTCCGTGTAATCGGGAATTGGAGGAAATCCATCATCCCGTGATCCAATGCAGACCGGCAATATGAAAAACCATACCAAAGGCCCACCCCGTATATTTTATATGACATATATTGTGTGATGTTATTGAAGGAGGCTTGTGGAGGGAAGATTATCGGTTCCTCTACTGCCTTTCCCCCAAATCAGCTCTTAACGAAGCTAATTTGGCGGCGGGACAAATTTCGCCAGGCCGAACTCCTCGTGCGTGAGCTGGGCGGCGCGGTCGACGTCCGGGCCGTCGATGACGACGGCGATCTTGATCTCGGAGGTCGAGATGAGCTGGATGTTGATCCCACCTTTGCCAAGGCAATCGAAAAGACGCGCGGCTACGCCGGAATGCGACCGCATGCCGATGCCGACTACGCTGAGCTTGGCTACCCCGGCCCTGGTGATCAACCCGGAGGCCTGAACGTCCTTTACCACCGGCGCCAAAAGTTCGGCTGCGGCGGGCAGATCGTTCTCGTGGATCGTGAAGGAAAGGTCGGTCGTTCCATGCTCGGAAACGCTTTGGACGATCATGTCGACGCTGATGTTGCCGCTCGGCGATCGTGGAGAAAATCTGGCCGGCGATGCCCGGTTCGTCCCGGACGTCGTCGATGGTGACCTTGGCCTGGTTTCGCTCGACACTGATGCCGCGGATGACCACGTCTTCCATGTTCGCGGTTTCTTCCCTGGCAATGGTCCCCGGGGCGTCTTTGAGGCTGGAGCGCACTTCGAATTCCACGCCGAATTTCTTGGCGAACTCAACGGCGCGGGACTGCATCACCTTGGAGCCGGCGCCGGCCATCTCGAGCAGCTCGTCGTAGGAGACTTCGTCGATTTTCTGGGCATCCGAGACAATGCGCGGATCGCAGGTAAAGACGCCATCGACGTCGGTGAAGATCTGGCAGGCATCGGCGTTGAGGGCGCCGGCGAGCGCGATCGCGGTCAGGTCGGAGCCGCCGCGGCCGAGCGTCGTGGTTTCGCCATCGGCGTTCTGGCCCTGAAACCCCGCGACGACCACGATGTAATCTTCTGCGAGCAGCGCGTGGATCTGTCTTGGCGTGATGTTGGCAATTTTCGCCCGCGTATGCGCGCGATCGGTCAGGATCCCGGCTTCGGCGCCGGTCAATGAAATGGCCTTGCCGCCCGAGCGCGTTGACGGCCATGGCGGTGAGCGCGATTGCCGCCTGTTCGCCCGTGGCAAGCAACGCATCGAATTCTCGTTCGTCCGGTTTCGGCGAGGTGCCGTGAGCCAGTTTGATCAGGTCATCCGTCACGCCGGCCATGGCGGAGATCACGGCCACAACCTTGCAACCCTGCTGCTGCGTTTCGAGCAAGCGCCGCGCGACGTTCCGGATTCGCTCGGGCGAGCCGACGGAGGTCCCGCCATATTTTTGGACGATCAGGCGCATGGCAAAGCCGGGCCAGGATGGATGCGAAGAATCACGGAACGGGATTGGTTTTCGCTTATGTTACGTGGCTGTCAACCCGGCTAGAAGCCCATTGCCTCCAGAACAGCCTGCTCGGTCGCCGCCACGGTTTTCAAACTGGTGACGCGAGTGGCCACGACTTCCGGATCTTTCAATCCATGTCCTGTGACTGTGCAAACGATCCGCGCACCCTCCGGGATTTGCGCGAAGGAATAAACCGGGCTCCGAGCCGGCTCGCAGCATTTCATGAGGCCGGCGATCGGAGCCGCGCTCGCCGGCTCGACAAAAACGCCTTCGTTTTCGGCGAGCCATCGTTGCGCCGCGAGAATCTCCTCATCCGTCACGATATCGACCGCGCCTGTGGAATCCTTCACGGCGCTGCTCGCGGCCTCCCAACTGGCCGGATTCCCGATGCGAATCGCGGAGGCAACAGTTTCGGGTGTCTGGATCACCCGGCCATGAAAGATCGGAGCAGCGCCGGCGGCCTGGAAACCGATCATCGCGGGCAGCGTCGTGGCCAGCCCGGCACGTTGATATTCTCGATAACCCGCCCAATACGCCGTGAGGTTGCCCGCATTTCCCAAGCGGAAGCAGATGGAAATCAGGGCGCGTCTCCCAAGTCATCGACGATTTCGAACGCTGCTGTTTTCTGTCCGGCGATTCGATCGGGATTAATCGAGTTAACGATCGCGAAATCGTCGCGCTCGCCGAGTTTCCGCACGATGACCAGCGCGTCGTCGAAGTTGCCGTCGATCGCGACAATGTTCGCGCCATAGGCAAAAGCCTGAAGCAATTTGCCGCTGGCGATTTTCCCCGCCGGCAGGACCACGACGCACCGGATTCCCGCGCGCGCGGCATAGGCAGCGGCGGAAGCCGAGGTGTTGCCGGTGGAGGCGCAAATCACAGCGGCTGTTTTTTGTTCGAGCGGCTTTCGAAACCGCCACGGTCATCCCGCGGTCTTTGAAGGAGCAGGTTGGGTTCAGGCCTTCGAATTTCAAGATAGACCTCGCAATCCCGTCCGACGATGGCGCTGAGTTTCGGCGAAAAAATCAGCGGGGTTCCGCCTTCGCCTAACGAGACGATCGGGGTCGCTTCCGAGACAGGAAGAAACTCGCGGTAGCGTGCGATTACTCCCCTGCCCCGGTTCGGAGCGCTTTGGACTTCGGCTGATTCGTTCACGGCAAGGAACAAGTGTCGCAAACGAGTCGCTTTTCCAATCGCATTCTTCAGAAGACGAGCGAAAGGTGGAGAGCTATGGGTTCATCGCCATTTCTTCATCCGGCTTTGCGCGGTGGGAATCTTGCTCTCGTGGCGCGTCCTGCTTCGGCCAGCTCGAGCGGTGCTCTCGACGCGCATGGCGGGCTCGCCCGGTGGCAGAGCTTCGGGAGCGTGGAATACGACCTCACCTGGGAGAACGCTAAAGGCGCGCGAGAAGCGATCATCAGCTTTTCAATCTGCGCACGCGCGATGGTTTAATCACCGAGCGACAGCCTACACGCTGGGAAGCGACCAAGGGCGAAGTCTGGATCAAGCCGGGCCTGGACGCGCTCGGCGGCACGCCGCCGCGGTTTTACATGTGGACGCCATTTTACTTTTTCGGAATGCCCTTCGTCTTCGCCGACCCTGGCGCGAAGCAGGAATCGTTAGGCAAGAAAAGTTTTCAGGGCCGGGAATACGACACGATCCGGGTCACTTTCAAGTCGGGCACGGGCGATTCTCCGGAGGATTATTATGTCGCCTACGTCGACCCGGCTTCCGCGCAGCTTAAAGCTCGTGGAATATGTCGTGACCTTCCCGTCGATCCGGAAAGGCAAGCCGCTCGAGCAATTGGAAGCGCACGCCATCCTGTTCGAGGAATGGCAACAGGCGGATGGTTTGCTGGTTGCCCAAGATGGCTCGGCTTCTACAACTGGAAAGATGGAAACATCGAGGGCGAACCGTTGGGAAAACTGACTTTCTCCGCGGTCCACTTTTCGACGAACGCGCCTGACGAATCCAAATTCGAGAAACCAGCCGACGCGGTTGTCGCGCCGTTGCAGTAGAGAGAGGTTGATGCCTGCGCGTTGCGAGTTGAGTGTTTGCCCGTTTCGATCAACCATCAGCGATTCAACTCGACCGCCTCCTCACATGCCCGAACTGAGCAAAGAAAATAAGCTGCGCCTTCTCACGATCCTTCTGGAAAGCCGGCATGGCGATCTGCGCGAGCAAAACCTGAATCGGCAGGGCAAAGGCCATTTCCACGTTTCGGGAATGGGCCACGAAGGGCTGGCCGCGCTCGGCATCGCGATGGAGGAAGGCGATTTCGTCGTTCCGTATTATCGCGATCGCGGGCTCGTGCTGGGGCGCGGCGTCGCCTCGCGCGAGCTGGCGCTGGATTATTTCGCGAAGCGCAAAGGGCAGAGCCACGGGCGACAAATGCCGTCGCATTACAGTTATGCGGCGCGAGGCATCTGGAGTGTGCCCACGCCGACCGGATCGCAGCTTTTGCCGGCGTGCGGCATCGCCTGGGGAATCCAGCTCGACAACAAGAAGAACGTCGTGGTCACGACCATCGGTGATGCCGCGACGCGCCAGGGCGATTTTTTCGAAGCGGTTTGTTTCGCGAAAGAGCGAAAGCTGCCGGTGCTTTTCGTCGTCGAAGACAACAAATACGGCATCAGCAGTCCGACCCGGAAAATCAATCCGCGCGCGCTCGATGTTCTCCAGCCGAGCGACTGGCAGGAGATCGATGGCAGCGACGTCCAGCAGATCTACGACGCCGGCGTGAAGGCGTTCGAGAGCATGCGCGCCGGGAAAGGGCCCGCCTTTTTCTGGGTCAACATGGAACGGCTCTCCAGTCACACCAGTTCCGACGACCACAAACTTTACCGGACCGCGGAGGAACTCGCCGAGGGCGAGAAAATGGATCCGCTGCGCGTCTGGAGCGAGCGCCTGATCGCCGAAGGCGTGATCACCGCGGATGAGTACGAGAAGCTCGACAAAGAGATCAAGGAGCGGATCCGGCAGGAATTCGCGGAGGCCGAGCGCGCGGAAGATCCTTCGGCGGACGAGTTGGAAATTCAGGTTACGGCTGAGCTGCCCCAACTGGATGACGAAGTTCTTCCTCCCGGCAAATACCGGATCGGCGATACGGTCAACAAAACGCTCCGTCTCGGACTCGAGCGAAATCCCGATCGCATCATCTTCGGTGAAGACGTTGAGGACCCGAAGGGCGGCGTCTTTCGCCTTACCCAAAAACTTTCGACCGAGTTTCCGAAGCAGGTTTACAACTCGCCGCTCGCCGAATCCACCATCATGGGCGTCGCGTGCGGTCTCGCTTCCTACGGCAAGCGGCCGGTGTTCGAGCTGCAGTTCATCGACTTCATCGGGCCGGCCTGGAATCAGCTCGTGACGAATCTTTCCACTCTGCGCTGGCGCTCGTTCGGCACCTGGACATGTCCGGTCGTGATCTACGCGCCCTATGGCGCTTATCTGCCGGGCGGAAGTTTGTGGCACAGCCAGGCGAACGAGGCCGCTCTGGCGCATTATCCCGGCATCAACGTCGCCATCCCGAGCACGCCGGAGGACGCCGCCGGCTTGCTCTGGACCGCGATGCATTGCGAAGATCCGACGTTCGTTCTCATCCCGAAGCATCTTCTTTGGGCGGAACACGAATCGACCGAGCCGGTGCGCTCCGTTCCGTTGGGCGTCGCGCGAAAACGTCACAGCGGCTCCGACGTCACGCTGGTCGCCTGGGGAAACACGGTCGAGAAATCGCTCGAGGCGCTGGAGGAAATCGGCGGCGAAGTCAGCGTCGATCTGATCGATCTGCGTTCGATCGTTCCGTGGGATCGCGCGGCGATTGAGGAATCCGTGCGCCGCACCGGCCGCCTGGTTGTGGTGCAGGAAGACAGCGAGAATTGCAGCGTCGGCCAGATGATTGTCGCGCATCTCGCCGGTCGTCTCGGATATCTGGAGCGAGCTGATCGCCCCGCCGATTCTCGTCAGCAAGACCAATGTCATGATCGGATACAATCCGATCTACGAATATGCGGCGTTGCCCGATGTGAAACGGATCGTCGCCGCGGTGCGCCGCGCGATGTCGTCCGAGTTGGAGACGGCACGCCCTCGTGCCGTTCGTCCTGCGGATGGAGCCGCAAGCCCCCCGGGCCGAGGGCGGCCCGGCTCCAGAGAAAGCGGCTCCGAAGAAAACGTCCGCTGGCGGCGGGCAGCGCGCCCAAAGCATCATCGTCCCGATCATGGGCGAAGGGATTCGTAACGCGAAGGTCGTGGCGTTGTTGAAAAAGCCCGGCGACAAGATCGAGCTCGACGATCCGCTTTGCGAAGTGGAAACCGACAAGGCCGTTTACCCCATCGAATCGTCGTTCGCGGGCACCATGGGAGAATGGAAAACCGAAGTCGGCGCCACGGTCGATATCGGCCAGGAACTCGGGACGATCTTGAGTTCCGATTGGTCGGATCAATTTGAAGCGGCGGCGGAAGAATCAGTCGAGCGGAATGGTGAATCGGCGCCTGGTAGCGGCAGGTGCGGTCGCCTGCGTCTTCCACCGAGCGGCCGGCACGGCCGCCACTACAGAAGAAAAGCGCGGCCATCGAGCCGGCGCTTTCCCCGACGATTGTGCGGCGGCTCGGCCGCGTTGTTCCGGCAAACTTGCAGATCGATGCGCGCTGGGACGCGATTCGCGCGGCGCGCGAAAAGTCCAAGAAGAAGGAGGGAAAGAACGCCGCGTCGCCTTCCGTCATGGTGGCGTGGGCGGTGGTCCGGGCGATGGAAAAACATGCGCCCGTTCCGCCGCATCATTCTGGAGGACGACCGGATCGTCGAGAACGATGAGTTCGATCTCGGCATCGCCGTCGCGCTGGATGACGATCGTCTGGCGACGGCGGTCGTGACCCGGGCGAACAAGCGCGACTGGCCCGATTTTCTGCAGCGCTACAACGAAACGGTCGAGGAAACGCGCGGAGGCCGCGTGGATGCGGTGAACGCGCCGCTCGTGATCAGCAGCCTCGGCGCCTTCGGCGTGCGCGCCGCGGCGCCGATCGTCGTGCCGCCGTCAGTCGGCACGCTGTTCGTCGGCTCCGCCCATTTCGAAACAATTGGCGACGGCAAGAAGAGCGCGCAGGCCGAAGTGATCACGCTCTCGCTGACGTTCGATCATCGTGTCGTGAACGGCGCCGGCGCCGCGAATTTCGTCCACGACATCAAAGAGCTGATCGAGAAGTTCGAAATTCCCGCGAAGGCTGCGGCTCGCGCCTGACCAGGATCTCAACCTTTCGTCCGCTGGATGTAAGCGTTGACCTGCTCCTCGAGAATCTCGAGCGGGAGCGCGCCGTTCTTCAAAACCACATCGTGGAATTGGCGCTGATCGAATTTCGTTCCCAGTTCGTTCTGCGCACGCGTGCGTAGTTCCTGGAGCTTCAGCATTCCCACCTTGTAAGCGCAGGCCTGTCCGGGATTGACGATGTAACGCTCGATCTCCGCCGTTACTTCCTTCTCGCCCATGCCGGTTTTCTCGCGCATGTAACTGATCGCCTGCTCACGCGGCCAGCGTTTCGCGTGGATGCCTGTGTCGACGACCAGGCGCACCGCGCGGAAAAGCTCCGCCTTGCAACCGCCCGAGATCGCCGAACGGATCGCCCTCGTACCAGCCCGCTTCCTTGGCGAGCCATTCCGTGTAAAGCGCCCAACCTTCCTGGTAGGCCGTGAAAGGAATGAGCTTTCGGAATTGCGGCAGCCCCTTCAATTCCTGCGCCGTCGCAATCTGGAAATGATGCCCGGGAACGCCTTCGTGATAGGCGAGCGTCGGCATTCCCCACTTCGGGATTTCGTTCATGTCGCGCAGGTTCGCGTAGAAAACGCCGGGGCGCGTTCGGTCGATCGACGCCCCCTGGTAGTATGCGCCCGCCGACGTGGCTTCCTTGAACACCGGCACGCGCCGGACTTCGATCTTCGCTTTGGGCAGCGTGACGAATAATTGCTGCGAACGCGCCATCGCCTGCTCGATCAGGCGCGTGTATTCGGCCAGCGCGTCGGCTCCTTCCCTTGTCGTCATTCGAGAACAGGAACCGCGGATCTTTGCGGAGCGCGTCGATACGCTTCGCCGATCGGCCGGCCGGCAAATCCATTGGCGTCGAGGATCGCGCGGATTTCCGCCTTCGATCCGCGCGACCTCGCGCAGGCCGAGCTCGTGGACCTCATCGGGCTTGAGCGGCGTGGTCGTGCTGCTTCGGCGCAAAGCGTAAGCGTAAAACGCTTCGCCATCCGGCAATTTCCAGACGCCATCATCCGTGGTGGTCTTCGGCAGAACGCCTTCGAAATAAGCGATCAGCTTTTGGTAAGCCGGGTAAACGTGATCTGAGATCGACGTCTCAATCCGCTTTTGGAAACCGGCGCGCTGCTCGTCCGTCATTCCTCGGATTTTCGCCACGCGACGTCTTGAACGAGGTGGCGAGGATGTTCTCGGCCGGCCGGTTGCGCCATGAAGTTCTTCATCTCGGTGAGCACCTTCTCGACGACAAAACGCGGCGGGAGAACTCCCTTCTCCTCGCGGAGCTTCAGGCCTTCGATCAGTTGCTCGAACTTCGTGTCCACGGCCTGAAGCCGCTGCCGGTAATATTCGCAATCGCGTGAAGCCAGCAGCCGATGCGTGTTCGCCATGAACGAGGGGAATTCGTTCTGCGCGCCGAAGAGCTGGTTCACCGGATAGTTGTGATGCTGATATTTTTCGCCTTCGATCTCGCGGTTGATGTACCACTCGAGGATTTTCGTTGAGAGCCGCTGGGATGAATCCTGCCGCTCGAGCGGATAGGAGCGGAGATCGGCCAGGTTCTGTTTCGCCCGATCGAAGTAGCGCTGCTGATGCGCGGGCGAAGCGTCGCCGAGCTTCGCGTTGTGCCCGGTAATGCCAAACTGCTCGACCAGCCCCAGCGAGGAAAGCAGCTCCGGCTCTTCGAAGAGCACCTGCACGAAAACCTTTTCGTAAAAGAGATTCAGGCTCCAAGGGCGGAACCAGATGAGGTTGACGAGGAAAATGGCCGCCACCAGGAGCAGGATGGCCAGGATGCGGAGAGCCCACTTCAGGGTGCGTCGGATCATCCGCGAGTTTTGCGTCCTCGACCGGGCCGGGGTCAATCTAAAGTTCGTCCGTCGGCCAGCCACGTCCCGATAAAGTTTTTTGCAACCCCGGCGCAACTTCCTGCGCTTTGCCGGGTTTCCTCTTCCACAAGGCGGCAGCGTTAAGCGACGCCTAACGAAACAAAGAAAAGACAAACAATGAAATCAAGATTGATCACTCTCACCGCCACGTGCGTTGCCCTGGTGGCAACGGCCTCACTTGGCCCTCGCCGAGGATCCCGGCTCGAAGAGACGGCTGGAACAAGCGGCGGCATCACAAGCGCGGAAATCCGGTCGAGCACTTGACCAAGTCCCTGGATCTCACTCCGGACCAGCAGGCGAAGATTCAGCCGATTTTCGACCAGGCGAAACCGCAGGTCGACGCCGTGCGCCAGGACGCGATGCAGAAAATCCGGGCCATTCGCGAAAACACGCAGGCTCAGATTCGCCCGATCCTCACCCCGGCCCAGCAGCAGAAGTTCGACGCGCTGAAGAAGGCGCGCGAAGACATGCGCAAAGCCCGCCAGGAAATGCGCGACGCGATGAAGAGCAATAGTTGGATTGGGTTGATGGTAAGGCGGCGGCGATCGACAAGGTCGCCGCCGCTTTCGGCTTTAGAGGTCCAGGCTGTCGCCGATCGCCGGCAGCAGAAGTTCCTTCCCGGCGTTGCGCGCTGCTTTTAACGCCGCTTCGCGATCGATCTTGATCGGCGGAAACGTGTCGTAATGGACGCCGACAAATTTGGTGACGCCGGCGAACTCGGCGGCTCGCAACGCATCGTCGATTCCCATGGTGAAGAAATCGCCGATCGGGAAGACGGCGAAGCGCAATTGCGTTCCTTCCCCGACCAATTTCATGTCCAACGTCAGGGCGGTGTCGCCGGAATAATAAAAATTCCCGTCGCCTGTCTCGACGACGAAGCCGCAGGGATTGCCGCCGTATGAACCATCCGGCATCGAGCTGCTGTGAATGGCGCTGGTCAGCTTGACCCGGCCAAAAGGCATTTTCGCCGCGCCTCCGTGATTCATCGCCTGGACGTTCTTGACCCCTTTTCCCTCAAACCAGGTGCCGACTTCGTAGGGCGCAATCACCGTCGCGCCGGTGCGGTTCGCGATCTCGACCACATCCGCGACATGATCGCCGTGGCCATGCGAGACGAGGATGAAATCCGCCGCGACTTGTTTTCACGTCGATCTCTTTCGCCAGCGGATTCGGAGAGATGAATGGATCGAAGAGCAGCGTCTTGCCGCCCGCGTCGACCGAGAAACAGGCATGGCCGTAGTAGGTGAATTTCATTCCGATAAATCACGGTGGCAGACCCGTTTTTCAAGGAGCGGCGATTTAAAATCGCCGTGTTGTTTGGTTCGGCGGTTTGGAAAGCGCCGCTCCTTGTATGAACATTCCTCGTGAAGGCGGAACAGATCCACAACGCGCGATCATCCATCTCGACATGGATTGCTTCTACGCGGCCATCGAGGTGCGTGATCAGCCCGCCTTGAAAGGCAAGCCGGTTGGCGTGGGTGGCGCGCGAGATCGCCGGGGCGTTCTGACGACGTGCAATTATGAGGCGCGGAAGTTTGGCGTGCACTCGGCCATGCCGACCTTCATGGCGCTTCAGCGTTGTCCGAACCTGATCATCCTGCCGACGCGCTTCGATGTTTACCGGAAGGAGTCGGCGGTCATTCGCGAAATTCTTTACCGGTTCACGTCCCTGGTGGAGCCGCTCTCGCTCGATGAAGCCTACCTCGACGTGACCGACCATCCCGGCGCGCCGGGGCCGCTCGCGCAGGTCATTCGCGGACTGATTTTTCGCAAAACGAAGCTGACAGCGTCGGCGGGAATCGGCCCGAACAAGTTGGTGGCGAAGATCGCCAGCGACCTCAAGAAACCGAACGGCCAATTCGAAGTGAAGCTGGAGGAAGTGCCGGGCTTCATGGAAAAATTGCCGGTCCGGAAACTCTGGGGCATCGGAGAGGTCACGGAGCAAAAGCTCGAAAAACTCGGCATCGTGACTTGCGGCGACATGCAGCGGCTGTCGCGACTCGCGCTCCAGGAGCATTTCGGAAAATTTGGGGTCGAGCTCTACGATCTTTGCCGCGGAATCGATAATCGGCCCGTCGAGCCCGACCGCGAACGAAAGTCGTTGAGCAACGAAGAGACGTTCTCGAGCGATCTGGAAACGCTGGCCGAGTGCGAGGAGAAGCTGCCGGAGTTGTTCGAGGAATTGATGGCGGACCTGGCGCAAAAGGAATCGACGCGAACGATCACGAAGATTTTTGTGAAATTGAAGTTCGCTGATTTCACGCGGACGACGGTCGAACGCGCCGGTCTCCTGCCTTCGCTCGAGCAATTCCGTTTGCTCCTGGAGGAAGCCTTCGCCCGCACTGGAAAACCTGTCCGGCTGATCGGGCTCGGCGTTCGCTTTGCGAGCACCGAGCAGGACGAAACGCAGCTGCCGTTGCTCTAGCGTTTGAGTCTTCCGCCGATGCGAATTGAGCAACGAAGCGCCGATCAGGAGCGAACTCAATGGTGGGACGCTCTTTCGCGTCGATCACGACAACAAAAGATCCTTTGGGGATATCGAAATGAAGTCCGGATGGGGCACGTGTAACGTTCACCGCTCGCGTTGAATTTCGTAGGGGGTGAAGGGAACGTGCGATTGAATTCGCGAATGGAGTCAATGACCATAAAGGATTCTAGCCGGCAGCCGGTTACAATTTCAGCAGGTGCGTCCAGCTTGGCGGGCGCTTTTCGTTGAAGGCCGCAATGCCTTCCTTGGCTTCAGCGGACTCCCGAGCTTCCAGGTGGTGACGGAGAGCGACTTCGATGTCCTTTCGGACCGGGGTCGACCAAAGCTCTTCCATCAGGCGCTTCGAATTGCTGATCGCTCCCGGAGCGCCCTTGAAGAACCGAGGCGGCGATTTTTTGCGCTTCGCTCTCCATCTCGCTGGCCGGCACGACCCGATTGACGAGCCCGATTTCCTGAGCGCGACGGGAGTCAATCAGCTCGGAGGCCAGGAGCAACTCGCGGAGATCGCGTTCGCGGAGTTGGCGACGCAGAAATGTCATTACCAGGCCGGCCACGAGGCCGCGACGAACTTCCGGGTAACCGAACTTGGTTTGCTCGGCGGCAATGACGAAATCGCAGGCGGACATGATGCCGGCTCCGCCGGCCACCGCCGCGCCGTGAACCGTGGCGATGGTGACGAGCCGCGTTTCGGCCAGGGCGAGTAACGTGCGCGCTACCATTTCTGCCGTGGCGTGGGGATCGTGTTTGGCGGCTTCCTGCAAATCGAGCCCGGTGCAAAAGGCTTTGCCAGCTCCGCGCAGAATCAGGATGCGCTGATCGGGATCGGCCCCGGCCTTTTCGATTGCTCCGGTCAGCTCGCTCATCAACTCGATGGTCAGCGCGTTGCGGCGCTCGGGCCGATTGAGCGTCACGATGCGTAATCTGCGGCGTTTGTTTTTCGACGAGAACGACTGGCATGAGCTACGTTATGCTGTCAGTAACATCCGTCACGATGGAATCCGTCAAGCTCATCGAATGTCCCCGCGACGCCTGGCAGGGCCTGCCGCGGCAGATTCCGACCGGGCGGAAGGTGGAATACTTGCGTGCGCTGGTGGCCGCAGGCTTCCGCCATATCGATGCCGTAAGCTTCGTGTCGCCGAAAGCTGTGCCGCAGATGGCCGATAGCGAGGCGGTGCTCGAGCAGCTCGGCAAACTCGAGGGCGTGGAGATTATCGGCATCGTGGTGAACGAAAAAGGCGCAGCGCGGGCCATCGCCACCGGAGCTGTGACGACGCTGGGCTATCCGTGTTCCGTTTCGGAGACATTCCTGCGCCGAAACCAAAACCAATCGCCGGACGAAAATCTGTCGGTGCTGAAGCGGATAAAGGAGATGGCGGACGAATCAGGGCTGGCCGATGGTCGCGTACATTTCGATGGCATTCGGCAATCCGTACGGCGACCTCTGGAGCGAAGACGAAGTGGTGGAAGCGGCGCAAACAATCCAACGCGCGGGCATTAGGGCGATCTCGCTGGCCGATACGGTTGGGGCGGCCGAGCCGGAATTAGATCCAGCGGGTCCTGGCCGCAGTGGTGCGAGAATGCGCTGACTGCGAAATCGGGGTGCACATGCACAGCACGCGCGCCGAGGCCGGAGGGAAAGTCCTGGCCGCGTTCGACGCCGGCTGCCGGCGTTTCGATGCGGCCATGGGTGGATTAGGCGGCTGCCCCTTCGCCCAAGACGAACTCGTCGGAAATATTCCGACCGAAGAAGTTCTGGCTGCTCTGGAACGGCGCAGCATCAAGCCGCCCATCGAAAGTTCGCTCGTATCGCTAACTGAAATGAATGCCGCGATCAGCGCCGAATTCGCGACGCCGAAACCCGCCGAGGGTTAGACCTGCACCACGCCGGTGTGGAACCGCGCTTTCGGCGTCGGTCGCGAGACATATTGGAGCAGGACGCGCCAGCACTTTACGCGTTTCGTGCGGCTGGATGATCGCGTCCACCCACCCGCGCGCGGCGCCGTAGCGGATATCGGTTTGCTCTTCGTAATTCGCCTTTACCGTCGCGCGCAATTGCTCGAGTTCTTCCGGAGTCGATTTCTTGTCGCCTCGCTCACTGGCTCGGGCCAGGACGCTGAAGATCGTATCCGAAGCCTGCGCTGCTCCCATGACCGCGTACCGTGAGTTCGGCCAGGCGAGGAGGAAACGAGGATCGTAGGCCTTGCCGCAAAGCGCGTAGTTCCCGGCGCCGAACGAGCCGCCCACAACGACGGTAATTTTCGGCACGGTGGAATTGCTCACCGCATTCACGAGTTTCGCGCCGCTCCGGATGATGCCGCTCTGTTCCGCGTCCCGGCCGACCATGAATCCGGTCACGTCCTGGAAAAAAATGATCGGTAATCCGGTCTGGTTGCAATCCATGATGAAGCGCGCGGCCTTGTCCGCGCTGTCGGCGTAGATGACGCCGCCCATCTGAATGCCTTCCGTCTTGGTGCGAACCTGGAGACGCTGGCTCGCTACGATACCAACGGGCCGTCCGGCGATCCGCGCATACGCGGTCACGAGCGTCTTCCCGTAGTCGGCCTTGTATTCATCGAGCGAATCCGCATCGATCACCGAAGCCAGCAGGTCGCGCGCATCGTATGGCTTGTGGCCGTCGAGGCTTATCAAATCGTAAACCGCTTCCGGCTTTTTCGCGGGAGCGGTGGATGAGCTCTTGGGCGCCTTTTTGGCGGCCTCGGCCTCGGGCAGGAGCGCGACCAAAGAACGCAGCCGCTTCAGACACGACGGATCGTCCTTCTCGTAAAAATCGACGGTGCCACTGATTTCCGCGTGCATTTTGGCGCCGCCCAGTTCCTCGGCGTCGACGATTTGCCCGATGGCGGCTTTGACCAAAGAAGGTCCGGCGAGATAAAGCCCACTTCCTTCCGTCATCAAGATTTTGTCACAGAGCACGGGGAGATAAGCGCCGCCCGCGACGCAATTCCCCATGATCGCGGCGAACTGAGGCAGCCCGGCGGCGGAGATGACGGAGTTATTTCGAAAGATCCGGCCGAAATCGTCTTCGTCGGGAAAAATCTCGTCCTGCATCGGGAGGAAGACGCCGGCGGAATCAACGAGATAAATGATGCGGCAGAGCACATTCGAAGGCGACGCGCTGGGCGCGAATCAGCTTCTTGGCGGTCGCGGGGAAAAACGCGCCGGCTTTTACGGTGGCGTCGTTCGCGATGATCATGCAGGGCACACCCGCGACATTGCCGATGCCGGCGACAGCGCCAGCGGCGGGAATGTTGCCCCATTGCTGATACATTTTGTAGGCGGCCCACAGACCCAGCTCGAAAAAGGGCGAATCTTTGTCGAGCAATTGGTTGATGCGCTCGCGCGCGAGAAGCCGGCCCATTTTGTGTTGGCGATCCTGACCGGCTTTGCCTCCGCCTTCGCGCAAGCCCGCCTCTTCTCTGGCGATGGCGGCGCAGCGTTCCCGCAAGCCTTCCGGCGGCGGAGCGATAGGAGTTTGAGACATGAACGCGAAAGGCTTACGCTGCCCGGGGGATGGAATCAAGCGGGAGTGGCGCGTTCCCTGCCGCCGCGCCAGCTCTAATAAACGTCAGTTTCCGACTGATAACCGGAATCGCCCCGGATAGAGCGCAACCGATTGCGGCTGCCGCGCTCGGATTCCGGCCGGTTGATTCTCTCCAGCGCCACCTTCACAAGCAGCGGAATCGCGGCGAGCGCCCCGACAGAAACGAGCGCGATCGCCGTGGCCTGCCGAAACGGCCGGCGAACTTTGTCGGCTACCAACATTCCAATGCCGAGGCCGAAAGCAGTGCGCGCGAGCACGAGCAAACCGTCCAAGGGAATTTGCTCGGCGGTTTTTGGAATGGATATCGAGAGAGACATCGCATACCCTTATACGTCTCGTTTTGGAAAAGGAAACGGGAAAATCTTGCCGCTCGCGCGATCGGGCGCCGGCTGCGTCCTGCACGTTTTTATCATGCCAAATTCCATTTACGCCCTCGTCCTCGCCGGTGGCAGCGGGGAGCGTTTCTGGCCGTTGAGCCGGCGGGCGCGCCCGAAACAACTGCTGCGTTTGGTGGCGGAGCAGACGCTCCTCGAGCAAACCGTCGCGCGGCTGGAAGGCCTGGTTCCGCCGGAACGACTGTTGATTTTGACGAACGTGGATCAGGAAGCGGCAGTGCGTGAGCTGTTGCCGAAGGTTCCGAAGGAAAACATCGTGGCGGAGCCTGCAAAACGCGATACGGCGGCGGCGGTGGCGCTCGGCGCAGGATGGGTCGCGGCGCGAGATCATTCGGCGACGATGATTGTGCTGCCGGCGGATCATGTCATCGAAGATACCGCTGCGTTCCAGAAAACTCTTGGCGACGGCGGCGGCGGCGGCCGAGGAAACCGGAGCGCTGGTGACCATCGGCGTGAAGCCGACGTGGGCCTGCCCTGGTTACGGCTATATCGAGCAGGGCGAAGCGGTGCGGCTCCGCAGCGTCGGGGTGGAGAATGCGGTGAATCGCGTCGTCCGGTTTCGCGAGAAACCTAATGCCGACCTGGCGGAGTCCTTTTTGCGCAAAGGAAATTTCCGCTGGAACGCGGGCATGTTTGTCTGGTCGGTGCCGAGCGTGCTGAGCGAATTCAACCGCCACACGCCCGAGCTGGCCAGTTTCATTTCGCAGCTCCGCGCGCCGGACAACTTCGAAAAGACGATCCGCGAACGGTTCCATAAGCTGCCGCGAATTTCTTTCGACTACGCGATCATGGAAAAAGCCGATCGCGTTTTGGTGGTCGAGGCGGGCTTCGATTGGGACGACGTCGGGAGCTGGCGAGCGGTCGCGAAATATTTTCAAGAATGACGCGGAAGGAAATGCGGCGAACTGCGAGATCACAGCGCTGGATTCGACGAACAACATCGTGTTCAACCCGGATGGGGCGCGCATCGCCCTCCTCGGCGTGCATAACCTGATTGTGGTCCGCACGCCGGATGCGATTTTGATTTGCCACCGCCATCAGGCGGAGAAGATCAAGAACCTGATCGGGAAAGTTCCGGAGGAATTGCAATGAGCGAGTTTGCCCTTCGACGGCGCATCCTGGGGATCGACCTCGGCCGGGAGCGCATTGGCGTAGCCGTCTCCGATGAGCTGGGAATGCTGGCGCATCCGGTCGAAACCATCCGGGCGCGCGGCGATGCCGCCCTGCGCATTGCAGAGATCGTGCAGGAAAAAAATGCGGAGCGGGTAGTGATCGGCCTGCCTCGTCATATGAATGGGAGTGTCGGTGCCGGAGCCGCGGAAGCGCTTGGCCTTCGCGGAAAAGTTGCGCGCCTGTGTAGCGTGTGAAGTCGTGACCTGGGATGAACGCATGACCACGATGGCGGCAAATCGGGCGTTGCGCGACAGCGGGCAAAAGACGCGTAATTCGCGAGGAGTCGTCGATCAGGTAGCGGCTCAAATGATCTTGCAAGGCTACCTGGATTCCTTGCAATCCGGCGCACTTCCTCGGATGAGGGCGCGCCCGCTCTAGGTGAGTAGATGCCCTCGCGGCTGAAGTTCATCGTCGCCTATGACGGCGGCCCGTTTGCCGGATGGCAAAGCCAGGCGAACGGGAACGGAATCCAGGACCATCTCGAGACGGCGTTCGAGCGCATCTGTTCGGAGCGCGTTCGCGTTCATGGCGCAGGGCGGACTGATGCCGGAGTCCATGCCATCGCGCAATGCGCTCACGTGGATTTGCCGGCCCGCCGATACGGAACCGAAAGATGGGTTTCCGCTCTGAACGGCGTGCTGCCGCCCACTATTCGGGTCATGCGCTGCCGGTTTGTGCCCGAATCGTTTCACGCGCGCTTTTCGGCGAAGAGCAAGACGTATCGCTACCGCATCTGGAACGCGAGTGTTTTGCCGCCGCTGGAAAATGGTCGAGCCTGGCACGTCCGCAATGCGCTCGACACAATCGCGATGATGACGGCCGCCAGGGCATTTCTTGGCCGACACGACTTCGCTTCTTTCGCGGCCAACCGCGGCGCGCCGGTGACCGACACTGTCCGCACCATCACGGATATTCGCTTTCGTCGATCAGGGCCGCGCATCTCGATCGAAGTCGAAGGCGACGGCTTTCTTTACAAAATGGTGCGGCTGATGGTGGGCGCGCTCGTGCGCATCGGATTGGGGATGGCTGCGCCTAACGAAATCCGGTCCCGCCTCGATGCCCCGCGCCAGGGAAATCGGCACGGCCGAAACGCCGCGCCGGCCGCCGGATTATTTCTTATCCGCGTCCGGTACTAAGCCTGCTTTTCAGAGGCGCGTCTCGGGGTTCCGGAGGCCGCCCGCGAGGGCGTGGCAGGCTACCTGCTTTTGTGGAATTTATAATGACCCAGATCGACGCACCCCAAACTACCAACCGGTACGTCGAGGCATTTTTGGCCGAACCGCCGCATGGCTCTTCAGCCCGAAACATTTTCATTTCAAACTTCTCTCCGGGACTGCGGTCGGAATCGTAGTCATCACGTTTCTGGCCGGACTGTTCCTCTTCGTCACCCTCCGTAACCATCATCAGGAAACTCTGCGGGCGCACACCCTGGAAGTAATGCGCCTGAGCAGCCTGCTCGAGAACGATATTGCCGCGCTGGAGACCGGCCATCGCGGTTATTTGCTGACCGGCAACGCTTCGTATCTGGAGCCTTTTGAGCGCCGTCGCGAGCTCATCAAGAACCGCGTGGAAGAACTCGCCGTGCTGATCCTCGAGGTCCCGAAACAGCGGAAGCGGGTCATGAAGATCCAGGAAATCGTCCAGAAATGGCTCGATACCTTCGCATTACCGCAAATGAATGGCCGGCTGACAAAAGGGATGTCGGTCGTCGCTGATTCGACCGGAGATTCCTCTGGGGCCTTGGGCAGCGGGTTACTCAGTCAGGCCCGCGAGAGCCTCCAACTACTACAGGCGGACGAACAAATCGTTCTGAACGAACGGATGCGGGAACAGGAATGGGCCGCGCAATCGACGCAAATCCTCGATTTTCTGACGAAGCTCGAACGGTCGACGATTGAAATGCAAAAGGAGAAGCGCGGCTATTTGCTTACCGGCGAAAACTCTTTTGCTGAGGCCTACCGCCGGGCCACCGGCGGACTTTTACACTTACCATGGCTACCTCACGATTCTGGTAGCCAACTCACCCGAGCAGTCAAACGCGCTGAGCCAGATCAGAAAAGCGTTGGAGCGCTGGGTGTCCGAGGCGGCGGCTCCCGAAATGGAAGCCAAGCGAACCGGGAAGGAAGTCGTCGCTTTGGTGGCGAAGAATAACGGCGAAGCCTTGATGGCGGACATCCGCGAGATGGTCAAGAAATTCCAGACGGACGAAGTCAATCTTTACGAGATCGCGGTCGAACACAGCCACTCGCGATCGCATCATCAAGACTACGGGGCTGGCGCTTCTCTGCGTTTTCGCGGTCGGGCTTCTGATTGTTTCGAACAGCTACAGTTTTGTCCTCGTGCGCCGCCAGTTGGCCAAGCTCGAAGGCATCGAAACGCGCATTCGGTCAATCATCGAGAACATTCTCGACGGCATGATCACGGTCGACGAACAAGGGCATCATTTGTTCGATGAATCCGTCAGCGGAGAAAATGTTCGGATGCATCAACAATGAAATGGTTGGGCATAAGTTCACCAAGCTCGTTCCGAAGTCGTACGGCAACGAACCGGATCCGGTCGCCTGCGCCTGGGACGATCTGGCCAAGCGAACTGGCAGCACGACCATGGCCGTCGGGCCGCACGCGCCGCCACGCCACTTTCCCGATCGAAATCTCGTTGAGCGAGATGGTGGTCGACAAACAAAAGCTTTTCGTCGCGATGGTGCGAGACGTCACCGAGCGCCGGCGGTTCGAACAGGAAATAGCGGCGGACAAAGAAAGCCTCGCGGTCACGCTGCGCTCCATCGAAGACGGCGTTATCACGACCGACGTCCAGGGCAAGATCATCATGATCAACAATGCCGGCGAAAACCTTACCGGCTGGACCTCGAAAGAAGCGATCGGGCAATCTCTCAAATCAGTTTACAACATCGCCATCGACCTGGCCGCGCAGGCCCGAGCCCAGAAGACCGGTTCGCGCAATGAGGCGCAGTCGATCCTGCTGAGCATGCCCGAGAACGCGACCCTGCGATCGCGCCATGGCCGGGAGCACGTGATCGAGCAGGTCGCCTCCCCCATTCGCGACAGCAAGAACGAAGTCGCCGGCGTTGTGTTGGTTTTCCGCGACATCACCGAACGTCAGCGCAACGAAGCCGAGCGACGCAAAGCCGAGACCCTGGAACAACTCGGCTTGCTCGCCGGCGGGATTGCGCACGACTTCAACAACCTGCTCACGGCAATCATCGGAAACATCTCGCTCGCTTCGCTGCTCCTGCCGCCGGACGACGAAATGGGCACGCGGTTGAACGACGCGAAAAATGCTTCGATGCGGGCGCGCGACCTGGCGCAGCAGCTCCTCACCTTTGCTCGCGGCGGCGCGCCGATTAAGAAGACGGCATCCATCGGAAAACTGATTCAGGACACGGTGAGCTTCTCGCTTCGCGGCACCCACAGCCGAAGCGAATTTCTCTTCGGCGCCGATCTCTGGCCGGCCGAAATCGATCCTGGCCAGATCAGCCAGGTGATCGCGAACCTGGTGGTCAATGCAGATCAAGCCATGCCGAACGGCGGAACGCTTCGGGTTAGCTGCGATAATTTCAGCTACGACTCCGACTACCACTCCGGCTATCCCCGATCTCCTTCCCGGCGATTACATCCGAATCGCTATCCGCGATGAAGGCACTGGCATTCCGGAAGAGTGTCTCAAACGCATTTTCGATCCGTATTTCACCACCAAGCCAAAGGGTAACGGCCTCGGCCTGGCCACCACCTACTCCATCATCAAGAACCACAACGGGCTCATCTGCGTCGACTCGAAGGTCCATTACGGTTCGACCTTCACCCTTTATCTGCCCGCGCTGCGGCACCAGGAATTGCCGGTCGAGCCGCCGCGCCAGCTCAACGAGGTCATTTCGGGCACCGGCCGCATCCTGATCGTGGACGATGAGGAAGCGATCCGCGCTCTGGTCGAATTCACGCTTGAGCGCCTCGGTTACAAGGTCAGTCAGGCGGAAAGCGCGCTCGAAGGCGTAGAGCTTTATCGCCAGAAACTCGAAGAGGGCGAACGCTTCGACGCGGTAATTCTCGATCTCACGCTGCCTGGCGGCATGGGTGGCAAGGAAGCGCTCAAGAAACTGATCGAGATCGATCCGACGGTGAACGCGATTGTCTCCAGCGGTTATGCGATGGATGCAACCATGAGCCGCTATCAGGATTTCGGCTTCCGCGGCGTGATCGCGAAACCGTACGAAGCGGCGGAGCTCGGGAAAATCGTCCACGAAGTTATCGCTTCCAGCCACGTTAATTTGGTGGCCGATTATCCGATGCAGGCAGCCGGTTAACCGCAGCGGTCCTTTCTCGGATTCTTCTTGCGACGCCTTGGCGCGACTCTAGTGTTTCGCCATGCGCGAAGTCCGTCCGGCGGCTTACGATTCGAAAATCGAAGGCAACGTCATTTTCACGCGGCTCGACGCGGCCATGAACTGGATGCGCAAGAATTCACTCTGGCCAATGCCGATGGGGCTGGCCTGCTGCGCGATCGAACTGATGGCCACGGCGGCAGCCCGCTTCGATATCTCCCGTTTCGGCGCGGAGGTGATGCGGTTTTCCCCGCGCCAATGTGACGTCATGATCGTCGCCGGGCACGGTCACCTACAAAATGGCGCTGGCGGTGAAGAGAATTTACGAGCAAATGCCGGAGCCCAAATGGGTCATCGCCATGGGCGCATGCGCTTCTACCGGCGGCATGTATCGCTCGTATGCTGTGCTTCAGGGAATCGATCAATTGCTGCCCGTGGACGTTTATGTCTCCGGATGCCCTCCGCGCCCCGAAGCGTTGCTCGAAGGGCTGATGAAGCTGCAGGAAAAGATTTCGGGAGAAAGCTCATTCCGCGAGCAGAAGCGTCGCCTCATCAATCAGCTCGAAGGCGTGTCGGCATGACCGGGCACGATCTTCTCGCGTCGCTAGGCAAGCTCCTGGGCGGAAAGCTCCAGGAGAAAATCGAATTCCGCGGCGAATCGACCTTCGTTATTCTTCCGGCTGATCTGCGGGAGGTCGCGAAATTCTGCAAGGACGAGCTTTCCTTCGATTACCTCATCGACATTACGAGCGTGGATAATTTCGGGGACGAACCGCGCTTCGAGATCGTTTACGAGCTTTATTCGATGACGCTGGCGATCCATCTGCGGCTGAAGCTGCGCGTTTCCGAGGATCAAGGTGAGGTGCCGACGGTATCGGATATTTGGCCGACGGCCAATTGGCACGAACGCGAGATCTTCGACATGATGGGAATCCGATTCGCCGGCCATCCGGATCTGCGCCGAATCCTGATGTGGGACGGGTATCCTTACTTTCCGCTGCGCAAAGAATTCCCGCTGGAGGGGTTGCCGAGCGACATGCCCGACGTCGCGTTCTCCGAGAGCGCGCCGCTGGAAGGCGGGCCGTTTGTCACCTCGCCCAGCACGGCGACAACGAAGGATCGCGAGCCGCGGGCGCGCCGGCCGATCGGGCAGATGTAACAAGGTCGGGCGCCTTGTTGAAATTGCTTCTGCTTTTCCTGCTCATGCTTGGCCTCGCAATTGTCGGCGCAGTCGTCGCGGCGCATTTGAATCTCAATCCCCTGCCCCAGGACGCGGTAGCCGACCGCATCCTCGTGGAAAAGTCGGCGCGTCGTCTGACGCTCTTGCGCGGCGAGACAGTGTTAAAAACGTATCGAGTATCGCTCGGGCGCGAACCAGTCGGCGCGAAGGAATTCGAAGGCGATCAACGGACGCCGGAAGGGATTTATACGATCGATTTCCATAAGCCGGACAGCGATTACCATCTCGCCTTGCACATCTCTTATCCGGAGCAACACGACATCGACCGAGCCGCGCCCCACAATCGTTCTGCCGGCAGCGACATCATGATTCATGGCCTCCGAATGGAGATGGCTGGATCGGCGGTTTTCATCGGCAAAGCGACTGGACCGCCGGTTGCATCGCCGTGACCGACTTCGAGATCGAAGAAATCTATCGCGCGGTTCCGGATGGGACGCCGATTGAGATCCGGCCGTAACGGCCGACCCAATTATGGGGCTCGTCCTAACTGCCAACGCCTTAACCAGCAGGCGGGCGAACGCGTTCGCCGCTTGCCGTCCCGTCTCGAGCACTTCGCTGTGGCTCAGATTGCCGTCGCCCATTCCGGCAGCCCAATTCGTCAGACAGGAAAAACCGGCGACTTCCAGGCCGAGGGCGCGCGCCTGAATCGCTTCGAGCACGGTGGACATGCCGATCGCATCCGCGCCGAGCTGACGGAGCATTCGAACTTCGGCCGGCGTCTCATATTGCGGGCCGAGACAACCTGCGTAGACGCCTTCATACAGCGCGATATTTTCCGCCTTGGCCGCCCGGGCGAATTCCGCGCGCCATTTCCTGGAATAGATCTCCGTCAGGTCGACGAACTCGGCGTTGCCCAGAAGCGGTGTTGTGCCGGTAAGGTTAAGCTGGTCGGCTAATCATCATCCACGAGCCGGGAGAAAAACTCTCGTTGGCCAGGCCGGCGGCATTGGTGAGGATGAGGCGTTTAATGCCCGCCGCGGCCAGGGTTCGGATACCGGCGGTCATTTGGCGCGCCGTGTGCCCCTCGTAAAGATGAACACGACCCTGAGCGAAGATGACTCGCGCGTGGCCAATCGTTCCCAGGACAAAACGCCCGGCATGTCCGGGCACCGAAGGTTTCGGCAGCTCGGGGAAGTCGGAATACGCGACGCTTTCCGCCGATTCCGGCACGAGCGCGTTAAGCCCCGAGCCGAGCACGATCCCGATCTCCGCTCCCCATCCGCGCAAACGCTCGAGGGCGGCTTCGCTCACATCACGCAGCCGAGATCGGCGGCGCCGACTCGGGCTTTCTCGTCCCCGCCATCACGTCGGGTCGCAGCGAGTCATCGGGCATCGGAGTAATCTTCGTGTCCTGTTTCGGATAGGCGATGCGGGTGTGCAGCATCGTCATCAAGCGTGAAACGAAAACGTTCCGCGATGAGGTTCAGATCGGCCAGCGTCAAATCGCATTCCGTTAATTGGCCGTCGGCGATGCGCTGGCTGATCAAATCGGTCACCAGCGCCTCGATCTTTTGCGGCGTCGGTTTTTCCAGGCTCCTCGAAGCGCTTTCGATCATGTCCGCCAGGCTGATGATGGCGCTCTCCTTGGTCTGCGGTTTCGGGCCGCTATAGCGGAACGTTTCTTCGCGCACTTCAGGCACGTCGTTCTCGCGCAGGTTCATGATCTTGCCGCCGGTGCGAGCGTCTTCCTGCTGCTGGAGCGCGCGTTTGTAGAAGTAATAAACCAGCGACGTTCCGTGGTGTTCCTGGATGATGTCGATGATCCGGCGATTCAGACCGTGTTTGAGCGCGAGATCGACCCCTTCTTTCACGTGCGCGATGATGATCAGCGCGCTCATCGTCGGCGCGAGATCGTCGTGCGGGTTGCGCTCGAAGTTCATGTTCTCGGTGAAATACTCCGGCTTCACCAGTTTGCCGACATCGTGAAAATAGGAGCAAACACGGCAGAGCGTGGCGTTCGCGCCGATCGCCTCAGCCGCAGCTTCCGCCAGGTTCGCCACGACGAGGCTGTGATGATAAGTGCCCGGCGCCTCGATCGTCATCCGCCGCAACAACGGGTGATTGAGGTCGGATGCTTCCAGCCAGGAAATGTCGGTCGTGACCTGGAAGGTGTGCTCGAACATGGGCAGGATGCCGCCGACGATCGTGGCGGTCAGGATGCCATTGCCGATCGCCAAGGCGCTTTGAATGCCGATCATTTTCCAATCGATCGTGTTCGGCGAAAAGAAATCGATCGGCCCGATGAGGCCGAAAGTGAGCGACATGAGCCAGATCGCTATACCCACGCCGAAACCGGCGCGGATCAGCCGGCTGCGCCGGCGCACTTGCAGCGTCAGATAAACCGCAGTGAATCCACTGATCAGGCCGCAGACCAGCAGCGGCGCATCGACCTTTCCGAAAAGGATGCTGCTCCAGAGACTGACGAAAACCGAAGCGTAAAGGCCGTGATTCCGCCCGAGGAGCACGCTGAGCAGGAGCGGCGCGAACGCATACGGCGCGATCAAGCCAACCGTCTCGGGCCGCAGAAAAGTGAACGACCCGCTGTTGCAAAGCACGAGCAGGAATTTCGTCGCGGCGAGCTGCACGAAAATGACCCCGAAGACGAGCAACAGCCGGGAGCTGCGGAGAAAGGTTGTGGGCTGATTGATCCAGAGCTGGGTCAGCGCAGTGGCGAAGAAGAGCAGTGAAATGACGAAATTCTTCGTCGGTTCCGGTTGCTGGCCGCTGAAGATGAGAAAGGCCAGGCCGGCGACGAAGGCGGCGAAGATCAACCACTTCACTGGCGCGGCGTACTCGAGGCTGTGCAGCAGCTCGTTCTTGCTCCGGCGGCGGCGGAGCTTCCGGGAAGCGAGGCCGCGCTTGATCAATTGGCTGCGTTTGAGGAAATCGAACATTGCCTTATTTGCGCGCCGGATTTTGGGCCGCGTTCGCCGGAGAACGATGCTGCTGGTAGGCGCTGATGACCGCGCGCACCAGCTCATGCCGCACCACGTCCCGTTCCGTAAAATAGACGAAAGAAATGCCCGGCACGTCTTTCAAAGCCTGAAGCGCTTCAACCAACCCGGAGCGTTTATTTGAGGGCAGATCGATTTGGGTCACGTCGCCCGTGACGACGCATTTCGAGTTCGGCCCCATGCGGGTGAGCAGCATGAACATCTGCTCCGTGGTGGTGTTTTGGGCCTCGTCCAGAATGATGAAGGAATTGCCGAGCGTGCGTCCCCGCATATAAGCGAGCGGCGCCACTTCGATGGTTTGCCGCGCCACCGAGCGCTCGATCTCCTCCGGGTCGAGCATGTCTCGCAACGAATCGTAAAGCGGCCGCAGATACGGCGTGATTTTCTCCTGCAGATCCCCCGGCAAAAACCCGAGCGCTTCTCCCGCCTCGACCGCGGGACGCGTCAGGATGATCCGGCTAACCTGCTCCTTCTTCAGAGCCGCCACCGCCATGGCGACCGCGAGATAAGTCTTGCCGGTGCCGGCGGGCCCGATGCCGAAGACGATGTCGTTTTTCTGAATCGCCTCGACGTAATTCCGCTGGCCGAGCGTGCGCGCGACAATGGGCGGTTTGCGCGATGACGTCACGATCTTCACGTCGACCACGTCGTTAAGATTATCGGGGCGCGATTCCGCCACGGAATTCAGGGCGTAGCTGAACTCATGCTTGTGAATATCCACGCCCTTTTGCCGCGCCTGTTCCAGCTGCTCGAAGACGCGCTGGGCCCGGTCCACCTGCTGGGATTCGCCTTCCAGTTTCACCCAGCCTTCGCGGGTGGTAACCTTTACGCCGAGCGAATCCTCCAGCGTCTTCAAGAGCTTGAGGTCGTTCGCGTAAAGCGATTGGACGGAGCGTGGGCTATCGAACTGCAGCGTGCGCGTTTCGGTCATTTCGGGACGAACCCAAGGGGCGGTGATGATACCGCCCGTGCCGGAAGTGTCAATCCGCCCTTCCGGGATCTTGAAATAGCTGCCAAACGGCTAGCGGAATCCGTAAACAAGCGCCCAGTGGGTTCGTTCTTCCGGCGACGATTCGACTTCGACGATGACAAAATAGCTGCCCGTGCTCTTGGGGACGATGTGGGCGGCGGCGAAATGCCCCTTCTGCCAGCTGTCCGGCTGTTCGGCCAGTTTGCCTTCGGAATCGTAGATGTGCACGGAGACTTTGGCCGATTCCACCTCGGAACCGAGCCAGAACCAATATTCGTTCCCCTTGAACAATTGCTGGCGCACGGCCTTTTTCTCGCCGGCAGCCAAGATCGCCGCCCCAGTAGTCTTCGCGAACCTGGAAGCCCTCCTTGATGTAGGGGTCGGCGGCCTGGAGCGCGAAAGCCTGCGCGTCATCCACGGACCCCAACCCAGAGGGCGCGACGGCGAGGACCAACGTGATCAGAGCCGCGCGCCAGGCTGGTTTAAAGAAAGAGGTCATAAATCTTTAAGGGGTTTTCTTCGTAATGGCATCGCCCAGCCGGGTCGTGATTTCATTGATCTTCTTCACGGAAGCAGGGGGAATATGCGCTTCCCCCACGTCGACCAGGGGGCGCACCTCGATCAGGGCCGCGTGGATATCCTGGAGCAATTTCAAATTAAATTCCGGCATCGCCTGCAACCGCGTCTCGAAGTAGTTCACCAGGTCAGGCTGATGCAAAAGCTCGGCGCCTTCCTCGGAATAACGCTTTGTCACCACTGTGGTCAGGACCTCGGTGCCGCGCAGCCAGCCGCCCAGGCTCACCAATTGAGATAGTTTCTGATCGTGCACTTCATTCATCGCCTGCTGCACGCTGTTCTGGGTCTTGTCGAGCTCCTGGCGAACCCCTTGTCCAATTCCGCTTGTCCGCGGCTTCCGTGATCGCCTTGGCGTGTGGCGTGATGGAATTGCCGACCCCAATGCCCTTGGCAAGGCTCAAAACGCGCTGGCCGATGTCTTTCACGGTCGGAGCGTCTTCCGCCTGCACGGCGATGAAACCGTCTGCAATCACCGAGCCCAGGAGCAGCGCGATGCGCGGACGCTCGGTGAAATTGCTCCCCTTGTCGTTCCGGACGTATTCGCGCCAATTGACGCCGCCCAATTTGTTCAGGGCGCCGAAAACCTCATTCGGCAGCGGCACCACTACGTCCTCCACTTTTTTGGAGAACTGCTTCACGTCCACGTTTTTCGGGGCTTCCGCGGCGTGGGCACAAAGCGAAAGTGCGGCCAGGATGCCGCCGGTCAGTTTGGAAATTTTAGCCAATGGGATCATCGGGACTGTTCGACTGTTGATTTCGCCTTCGTATTCAGGATTAATGGCTAACACTAAGCAGAAGTCTGTGCCGCACAAATTTACCCGCTTAAGATTTTGATTCTAAATCGCACCAACACCGCCGGCTGGCGGCATTCGCCTGCATTTCTTTTTGCCCCGCTTAACTTTGATCGCATGAACGCGCGACGGCTGAAAGAAATCCTCTCGCGGGCCAAATCGAAGCGGATCCTGGTCATCGGAGACCTGATGCTGGACGAATTCGTCTGGGGCAAGGTGGGGCGCATCTCGCCGGAAGCGCCGGTGCCGGTGGTTGAAGTCACTGGGGAGAGTTTCTATCCGGGAGGGGCTGCCAATGTCGCGCGCAATCTTCGAGAATTTATCGGCAGCGTTGCCGTCATCGGCATGATCGGGGCGGACCGCGGCGGCCGCCAGCTTCGCGAGCTCCTGGCCGAGCAGAAGATCGACACGGCGGACGCGGTCGAGGACACCAGTTTCCCGACCATTGTGAAAACCCGGATCATCGCGCGCAACCAGCAGATCGTTCGCGTGGACCGGGAGCAGCTCCGCTCCCCCACCCCCGCGCACGTTGCGATCATCGTCCGGAATGTGCGCCGGCGGCTGGCGAAAACGGATGCGGTTATCTTCGAGGATTACGGCAAGGGGTTTCTCGGCGCGGAGCTCGTCCGGCAAGTTTGCGTCGAAGCACTGGCCGCCGGCAAGGTGGTGACGGGCGATCCCAATCCGCATCATCCGATCGATTGGAGCAACGTCACGGCGGTAAAGCCGAATCGAAACGAAGCATTTCTCGCGGCAGGTATTCCGTGGAGTGATCCCGTCGATCCGCCGAGTAAAGACAACGCGCTCCTGAAAGACCGGCGAGATTCTGCTCGGGAAATGGCAGACCAGGCTGCTGCTCATCACCCTCGGCGAACAGGGAATGATGCTTTTCGAACGGGGGAAGAAGCCGCATCACATTCCGACCAAGGCACGGCAGGTCTTTGACGTCTCGGGCGCGGGCGATACCGCCATTGCTCTATTTACCCTCGCGCTTTGCTGCGACGCCACGCCGGCTGAGGCAGCCGATATCGCGAACCACGCCAGCGCTGTCGTTGTCGGCAAGCTCGGGACGGCGACCGTCACGCCCGCCGAACTCAACGCCAGTTTTCAAAATGACCGGCTCGTCTAACGAGGGCCGGCCGGCTGTTTTTCTCGACCGTGACGGAACGTTAATGCGGGATGTCGATTATTGTGGCGACCCGAAGAATGTCGAAGTGTTCCCGCAATCAGCGGAGGCGTTGCGACGTTTGAAACAAAAGGGATACAAATTGATCGTCGTCACCAACCAAAGTGGAATCGGCCGCGGCTATTTCACCGAGGCGGATTACCGGGAGGTTGAGTCTGAGTTCGTGCGGCAGCTTGGCGAAGGGTTGATCGACGCCAGTTACCACTCTCCCGATTTGCCGACCTCCAACTCGATCAGGCGCAAACCGGGTCCGGGGATGATCTTCGAGGCGCAACGCGATCATCATATAGAGCTGCGCCGCTCTTTCCTGGTGGGTGACAAGGCGAGCGACATCGGGTGCGGGCGCAATGCCGGTGTCCGGACCATCCTCGTCCAAACCGGATACGGCGCCGGTGAAGCGAACTCCGGGGCCGATTGGATCGCGCGCGACATCGCCCATGCGGCCGAGATTATTCTGAGCCAAGATGAGTAAAGCGGTAGGCATCATCCCGGCGCGCTGGGGTTCGACACGTTTCCCAGGTAAGGCGCTGCACTTGATCGCGGGGAAGCCCCTCCTCCAACATGTCTGGGAACGCTGTCGCCGCGCCCGAAAACTCGATCAACTCATTATCGCCACCGACGATTTCCGGATCGCGGAGGCGGCGTTCGACTGGGGCGCGGAGGTGGCGATGACTTCGGCGAACCATGCCAGCGGCACGGACCGGATCGCCGAGGTGGCTGCGAAGCTGAAGCAATTCGCGCACATCATTAACATCCAGGGCGATGAGCCGTTGACCGATCCGAAGCTGATCGATCGCCTCGTGCGCGCTTTGCAGCGGGACCGCAAATTGGAAATGATCACCGCTGCGCATGCATTCAACGATCCGCGCGAAGCGGAATCGCCGCATCAGGTTAAGGTGGTCCTGAACCAAAAAGGTGAAGCGCTCTATTTTTCTCGCGCGGCGATCCCATTTCCTCGCGATCACCCAGCTTCGGCGCAACATTTTCGTCACCAGGGCATCTATGGTTACACGAGAAAACTTCTCCTGCAGTTCGTCCGTTGGAAAGCCTCGCCGCTGGAGCGCGTGGAGGCGCTCGAGCAATTGCGCGCGCTGGAGAATGGAGTAAAGATTCAAGTGGTCATGACTGGCAGCGGATCGCCCGGCGTCGACACGCCGGAGGACGCTAAATCGGTAGCCGCTTCGCTGGGCGAGGCGCGCGATCAGGCCGGCAACGGAGTGCGGCGCCGCGTCGCCCACAGGGCGACGGCTACAGGGAAGAGAGAGCGATGAAGTATATTTTTATTACAGGTGGAGTGGTGAGTTCGCTGGGGAAAGGCCTGGCGGCAGCTGCCCTCGGCACCCTTCTCGAGCTGCGCGGCCTGCGCGTGGTGTTTCAAAAATTCGATCCCTACCTGAATGTCGATCCGGGGACGATGAACCCCTTCCAGCACGGTGAAGTTTATGTACTGAACGACGGAGCGGAGACCGATCTCGACCTCGGCCATTACGAGCGCTTCACCAACTGCGTTCTTTCAAAGCACAACAACCTCACTAGCGGTCAGGTCTACGAAAACGTCATCCTCAAGGAGCGCCGCGGCGATTATCTCGGAAAGACCGTGCAGGTGATTCCGCACGTGACCGACGAGATCAAGAACCGGATTCGCGAGGTCGCAGCGGAAAGCAAAGCGGACGTCGTCATCACCGAGATCGGCGGCACCACGGGCGACATTGAAGGGCTGCCGTTCCTCGAAGCGATCCGGCAATTCATTTTGGAAGTCGGACCGCAGAACGTCGTGAATGTTCACGTCACGCTCGTGCCCTACATTCGCGCGGCGGGCGAGCTGAAGACCAAGCCAACGCAGCAGAGCATCGCCAAACTGCGCGAGATCGGTTTGCAGCCGCAGGTCTTGCTTTGCCGCACGGAGCATCCGCTCGATGCCGAGCTGCGCCAGAAGCTTTCGATGTTCTGCAACGTTTCTCCGCGCGGCGTCATTGAAGCGCGGGATGTGAAGCACACGATTTACGAGATGCCGTTGATGCTGAACGAAGAGGGCCTCGACGATCTCATTTGCGAGTTGCTCCACATCGACGCCCCGGCGCCGAATTTGGCGAACTGGCGAAAGTTCGTGGAACGCGTCGTGAGCCCGAAAAAGCAGGTCAAGATCGCGGTGGTCGGCAAATACATCGATTTGCAGGACGCGTACAAGAGCATTTACGAGTCGCTCACCCACGCAGCGGCGAGCCAGGATTGTGGCATCGAGTTGGAGCTGATCGACGCGGAGACGCTCGAAGGCGGGATCGATGGCCATCTCAAAGGCGTGGCCGGGGTGCTGATTCCGGGTGGATTTGGCGAGCGCGGCGTTGAGGGCAAAATCAGCGCGGCCCGGTTCGCTCGCGAAAACAAGGTGCCCTACCTGGGACTTTGTCTGGGCATGCAGGTGGCGACGATCGAGTTCGCTCGAAACGTTTGCGGCCTCGAAAAAGCCAACAGCACGGAGTTTGACGAGAATGCCCCTGACCCGGTGATCTGCCTCCTCGAGGATCAGAGAGAAGTGAAAACCAAGGGCGCGAGCATGCGCCTCGGCACCTGGCCGACCAAGATTGAAAAAGGAACGGTGGCCGAAAAGATTTACGGCGATGGCGAAGTGCTCGAACGCCACCGGCATCGCTACGAATTCAACATGAAGTATCGCGAGAAGATGCGCGAAAAGGGATTCATGATCTCGGGCACTTCACCCGATGGGGCTCTCGCCGAATTGATCGAGCTGCGCGATCATCCTTATTTCCTCGCCTGCCAGTATCATCCCGAATTCCAAAGCAAGCCGAACAAGCCGCACCCGCTTTTCAAAGGCTTCATTGAAGCCTGCCTCGCGCACAAAGGTTAGCGCGGAGTTCGCAGCGCCGCTCGGCGAAGTCGATCGTTGATCGCGGCAGCCGAGGCCTTTCTCAGGCAGCTCTTCAGCGACGATGAGATCGAGACCGAGGTTATCCAATTCGCGAAGGTATCGGAACAAGTTAGCTGCGCGCTTCGACGAGATCCTGACGCTCGCTCAGGCAGCGAACTTCCGCGAAGCTCGCGCTGCCGCTGGTTTTCCACCTCAACAATCCACACCGCTTTCCGGCGAGTGGAACAAAAGCACTCGCGTCATCGACTAAAATCAGCCGTGTCGCCGGCGCGTAATGAGTTGCAAGCTGGCCCGGCGCTTCAGGGCGCGCTGAGGTTTCTGCAACCACTACATCGCCGAATTCCAGGAGCTGGCTTTCGGTAACGGGTCCACGTCTCAGGATCTCAATTCTTCCATTTCGCGGCGCGATGATTGTCGATTCCAAGCCGTGCTGGGTCGGGCCGCCATCAACGATCATTGGGATTCGGCCGTGGAGTTCTTCGAGGACATGCGCCGCGGCTGTCGGGCTAATTCGGCCAAAGCGATTGGCGCTCGGCGCGGCGAGCGGAGCACCGAAGGCGCGAATGAGTTCAGCGAAAATCGGATGCGCACTGATTCGCACCGCGATGCTCTCCAAGCCTGCGGTCACGATGTCCGGAACTATTGCGCGCTTGGGGAGGACCATGGTGAAGGGGCCCGGCCAAAAAGCGTCGGCCAACTTCAGGATCAGCTCTCGATCCTGAGTTGCGAGATCGGTGACTTTCTCCAGCCAATCACGATCCGGTAAATGAACGATGAGTGGATCAAAACGCGGACGGCCTTTCGCCTCGAAGATCCTGGCGACCGCGATCGCGTTAAAGGCATCACCGGCCAGGCCGTAAACCGTCTCGGTCGGCAGCGCGACAACCTCGCCCTGGCGCAAGAGCGCGACGGCTGTCGCGCACTCTGACGCAGCCAGGACTTCCGTCCTCACTTCGGCAGTCGCGCGGCGAGCACCGATTCGGTCTGCTTTTTACGGAACGCTTCCAGGTTTTTCCGAATCGTCTCGTCGGAAAGCGCAAGAATCGCCGCCGCCAGGAGCGCCGCGTTCTTCGCGCCCGCCTCGCCGATGGCGAGCGTGCCGACCGGAATCCCGCCCGGCATCTGCGCGATGGAGAGGAGGGAATCGAGGCCGTGCAAAGCTTTCGATTGAATCGGAATGCCGAGCACTGGGAGCCAGGTGTAGGCCGAGATGACGCCGGCCAAATGGGCGGCGCCGCCCGCGCCCGCAATCATGACGCGAAGGCCGCGATCGGCTGCTTTGCGCGCGAAGTCGGCGGTCGCGTCCGGGGTGCGATGGGCAGAAAGGACATGGGATTCATTCGCGATGCCGAGACTGTCGAGAGTCTCGACGCAATGGCGCATCGTTTCCCAATCGGAGGCGCTGCCCATGATGACAGCGACGAGCGAAGATTTTTGGTCAGGCATGATTGTCCTTTCCCTAGAAGCGCGAATTTCGCAAGCGGGAAGCCCATTCGGCTTCGCTCCGGGCGGGCTCTGCGCTACTTTTGGCCATGGAGGGACGCGGCCGCGCGATTGTGCTCATCGGATTCATGGGAAGCGGGAAATCTTCCGCGGGCCGGATTCTGGAGCGGAAAACCGGGTGGAAGCGCTTCGATACCGATGAAATGATCACGGCGCGATTTGGCCGGCCCATCCCGGAGATCTTTGCGGAATTCGGGGAAGACAAGTTTCGCGAGGCCGAGAGTGAAGCGGTGGATCAGTTAGCTGAGGCTGCGCCCGCCGTGATTGTGACCGGCGGAGGAATCGTGTTGCGTGCGAGCAACGTGGAGTCTTTGCGGCGTTTAGGAAGGCTGGTCCACCTCGAAGCCGACGAAGAGACGCTTTTCCGCCGAGTCTCCCGCCGGACAACGCGACCGCTTTTACAAACAGAGAATCCCCGCGCCACGCTGGCGGAATTGCTGCGCGTTCGCCTGCCTCTTTACCGCCAGGCCGCTGACGTTCAGGTGGACACGTCGCGCCTGACTCACGAGGAAGTAGCGGAAGCCATCCTGACGAAGGTGGAGGGCCTTTGAACCCGACGCTCAAGCAGGAGATTATCGACCGCGCCGCCGCTCTGGGCTTAGATTCGTGCAAGGTGACCTCGGCAGCGCCGCCGCGATACGGCCGGGAATTTCAAGAGTGGCTGGACGACGGCGCCGCAGGCGAAATGGAGTGGATGGCCCGGGGCGCAGAGAAGCGAGGCGATCCTCAAAAGGTCCTGGCTGGCGCGCGTTCGGTCATCGTTGTCGCGATGAATTATTTTCAGGGGACTCAACCGTCTCCACCCTTGGGTGCGGCAGCCGGCAGGATCGCGCGTTACGCGTGGGGCGACGATTATCATGAGTTGATGTTGGGGAAACTCGAGAAACTCAGCGCGTTTCTCTCCGAGCACGGCGGCACCCAAAAATGTTACGTCGACACGGGACCAATCCTCGAGCGCGACTACGCCGCCGAAGCCGGCGTGGGCTGGCACGGCAAGAGCACGATGTTGATCGATCCAAAACTCGGGACCTGGTTCTTCCTCGGAGAAATCCTGACCACGCTCGAGTTGCCGGCCGACACGCCCCAGGAGCCGCGTTGCGGGACTTGTCAGCGTTGTATCGTCGCCTGTCCGACCGGCGCCATCACCGAGCCGCATCGCCTCGATGCGCGCCGCTGCATTTCGTACCTGACGATTGAGCTCAAGGGCTCAATCCCGCTCGAGCTTCGTCCCCTTATCGGGGACCGAATTTACGGTTGCGATGATTGCCTCGACGCCTGCCCCTGGAATCGTTTCGCCTCGGTCTCCCGGGAAGCTGCCTTCGCTGCGGGTCCCGGAATTGGCACGACCCCTGCGCGAATACCTGGCGCTCGATGACGCTGCCTTCCGTGCGCTTTTTCGCGGTTCGCCCATCAAGCGAATCAAGCGGCGTGGCTTTCTGCGCAATGTTTGTGTGGCCTTGGGGAATGTCGGCGACGTCGAGGATTTGCCGGCCTTGGAACGCGCCGCCGGCGATGCCGAGCCCTTGATCGCGGAACACGCCGCCTGGGCCATCGATCGGATTCAGGCGCGATTGCGCGGCCAGCGTGCCCCAGCTGGACGGGGTAATCTGTTGAATCCGAGCAACCTCGTAGTTGCATCTGACTAGAGATGAGCGTGAATATCGGCCAAAATTGGCTATATGTTCCACCTGTTGGCCTACTAGCCCTTCTGGAGTGAACGAGATTTGCTATCCAAAGCTCTAAATCGACCGATCCCTGCCGGCCCTACCAGCCCCCCAACCGAAATGCATCAAGTCGCCGCCAAATCTCGCTACGCCGAAGAAACGCCGTTCGCGCCGGAAGCGTTATATCATCCTTGGGTCGATCGCCCTCCTCGTCCTCTGGATCGTCGTTTCCACGATCATGGGCAAGCGGGAGAAACCGATCCCGGTGACGACAGAGAAAGCGATTCGGAAAACGATCGTCCAAACCGTCTCCGCGACAGGGAAAATTCAGCCGGAGGTGGAGGTGAAAATTTCGCCCGAGGTCGCGGGTGAAATCATCGAGCTCCCCGTGGTGGACGGGATGGCGGTGAAGAAGGGCGACCTCCTGCTCAAGATCAAACCGGATTCCTACAAGGCGCTGGTCGAGCAGCAGCAGGCCGCCATTAGTGCCGCGAAATCAATGAACCTTCAGGCGAAGGCGACGCTGCTGAAAAGCGAACAGGATCTGAAGCGCGCCCAGGATCTTGTACAACAAGAGGATGATTGCCGAATCGGAATTCACTTCCGCCCAGGCGGCGCGGGATGTCGCGAGCTCGACTTATGAGAGCACGCTGCATGAGATCGAGCGCGCGGAGGCCGGCTCCAGCCAGGCGCGCGATCAGCTTTCGAAGACGACGATTTACTCGCCGATCAACGGCACGGTGACCGTGTTGAACAGCAAACAGGGCGAACGCGTCGTCGCCACGAACCAATTTGCGGGCACGGAAGTCATGCGCGTGGCCGATCTCAGCGTGCATGGAAGCACGGGTGGATGTGAACGAGAACGATGTGGTCAACGTGAAGGTCGGCGACAAGGCGTTGGTGACAATTGACGCCTATGGCGAGCGCAAGTTTCAGGGCACGGTGGTGCAAATCGCGAATACCGGGAAGACGACCGGCACCGGCACGCAGGAAGAGGTGACGAACTTCGAAGTAAAGACGCGCATCGACGACAACGACGTCAAATTACGTCCCGGGGCTCAGCTGCACCGCCGAAATTCAAACCAACATGGCCCAGGACGTCGTGGCCGTGCCGATGCAAAGCGTGACGATCCGGACCGGCGACAGCAACCTGAGCCCTGAAGAGATCGAAAAGCGCAAACAGAAACAGGCCGCGAGTGACAAGGGAGATAACGAGGCCCTGTTCACCAATCAGGCACTCGAAAAGAAAACCGAAAAGGAAGAGCGGGAAAAAATCAGCAAGGGCGTGTTCACGTTCGGCAAGGACGGGAAAGCGCGTTGGGTCAAGGTGACGACCGGAATCGCCGACGACACCTACATGGAGATCAAGAGTGGCGTGCAGCCGGGAGACGAAGTCATTTCGGGCAGTTACAGCGCGATCAGCCGCAAATTAAAGGACGGAGCGAAGGTCGTCATCGACAAGGAAACGACTACGACGAAGTAGCGCCGGTCTTTCGCCCATTGCGCCGCGGAGAGACGATATGCTCAACACCGATACGATTCGACCGCGCGGTCCGATCGTCATCAATATCGAGAACATCACCAAGCATTACGTGATGGGCGAAGAGACCGTCCACGCGTTGCGCGGGGTCACGCTCCAGATTCATCGGAACGAATACCTCGCCATCATGGGCCCGAGCGGCAGCGGCAAATCGACGCTCATGAATATGCTCGGCTGCCTCGATACGCCCAGCTCGGGGCGTTACGAATTCAACGGCAAGGACGTTTCTGCGATGAACGACGACGAGCTGGCGACGATCCGAAATCACGAAATCGGATTTGTTTTCCAGACGTTTAATTTGCTGCCGCGCTCCACCAGCTTGCGCAATGTCGAGCTGCCGCTGATTTACGCGGGAATCGATCCCGAAACCCGTCAGGAGCGGGCGGCGCAGAGCTTGCGCGACGTCGGCCTGGGCGACCGCATTCATCACAAGCCGAACGAGCTGTCGGGCGGGCAACGGCAGCGCGTGGCGATCGCCCGCGCGCTGGTGAATAATCCTTCCATCATCCTGGCGGACGAGCCGACCGGAAATCTCGATTCCAGGACCGGCGAAGAAATCATGGCGCTCCTGGAGAATTTATATCAGCAGCGGCAATACGATCATTCTTGTGACGCACGAGGCCGACATCGCCGCGCACGCGAGGCGGACCATTCACTTGCGCGACGGCGTGGTGGAAAGCGACGCCACTTCGGAGCCGGCGGAATTCCAAACACTGGCCTTCACTTAGCCTGCGCATGAAGCGTTTGATCTACGAACTGAACGAGAGCTGGAAGATCGCCTTCGCGCAGATGCAGTCCAACAAGACGCGCTCGATGCTGACCGCGCTCGGCGTGATCATCGGCATCGTGGCCGTGACGTTGATGGGCACTGCCATTACCGGCATCCAGACTGGTTTCGACAAAAGCATGTCGATCCTGGGCGACGACGTTCTTTACGTCAGCCAGTTTCCGTGGGCGCGGGTCAACGATTGGTGGAATTACCGGGATCGACGCGAGATAAAAACCGAGTATGCCGAGCCGTTGAACCGAATGATCGCGGCGACGCCGAACTCGAATCTTATTCTGGCGGTGCCGACTTCGAACGTCGTGCGCAACGTCAAGCAGGGCGACTATCAGGTCTCCGGCATTTTCATTCAGGGAACGACGGCTGATTATCCGCTTATTTCCACGGTCGATTTCGCGGAAGGGCGCTTCTTCAACGACCTCGAAACCAGGACCGCGGCCAATGTTTGTCTCCTCGGCTACGACGTCGCGGATGCCCTCTTTCCCTCGGAAAGCCCGCTTGGAAAAGAAGTGCAGATCAGCGGAGTCCAATTTCGGGTGCTGGGCGTCGGGGCGCGGCAGGGATCCTTTCTGGGCCTTTTCAGCCTGGATTCGATCGTGATCGTCCCGCTGCCGACCTTTAAGAAATTTTTCAGCGCCAAGAGCGAATCCGACATCCGCGTAAAAGTGCGCGACAAGCTGAAACTGGCGGACGCGAAGGATGAACTGACCGGCCTGATGCGGCGCGTGCGCGCGCTGCCGCCGGAGAAGAAAAACGATTTCAATATCAACGAGCAACAGGCGTTTAAGAGCACTCTCGATCCGGTGAAGAATTCGATCGCGCTGGCGGGGCTTTTCATCACCGGCCTTTCTCTTTTCGTGGGCGCCATCGGGATCATGAACATCACCTTTGTGAGCGTGAAAGAGCGGACGAAGGAGATCGGGACGCGCAAGGCGCTCGGCGCGCGCCGGCGCACAATCCTGCTCCAGTTTCTGATCGAGTCGACTTCGCTCTGCATTCTCGGCGGCCTGATCGGGTTGACCTTTGCCTATGCGATGTGCTTCGGCATCGCGAGTGCGTTCCCCTCGTTTCCGATCCAGTTTTCGTTCGGCCTCGTGCTGATCGGGATGTTTGTTTCCATTTTCACCGGGTTGATTTCAGGCTTTGCGCCGGCGTGGTCGGCTTCGCGGCTCGATCCGGTGACGGCGCTCAGCTATGAGTAAGCGCGCGTCATACGACCTATAGGACTATACGACCGATGCAGTTTCGCGAAATCATCTCCATGGCCTTGCAATCGTTAGGCGCAAACAAATTGCGCTCGGGGCTGACCATGGTGGGCATTACCATCGGCGTCTTTTCGGTCATCTCGGTAATGACGGCGATCGGCGCGCTGCAATCCTCGATCGAAGGCGGGATCAGCTTTCTTGGCTCCAACATTTTCCAGTTTGCCAAGTATCCCGTCAGCGGAGGCCAGGGCGGGCGCAATGCGGAAAAGTACGCGAACCGGCGCAATATCACCTACGCGCAGGCTCTCCGGTATCAGCAGCTCATGCAAGGAATCGCCCGGGACGTTTGCCTGAAGTGCTTCGACTTTAACGCCCAGGGCACCTACGGCGGGCTAAAAACGCCGCCGGCGTTGACCGTGGCGGGATCGAACAAGAGCTTCCTGGCGGCGAATTCGTATTCGCTCGCCTACGGCCGCAATCTCACCGACGAAGACGTCGACCTTTCGCGCAACGTGGTCCTGATCGGCAAGGCCATCGAGAAAAACCTTTTTCCGCACGAATCGCCCATCGGGAAAGTCGATCAAGATAAACGGGCATCCCATGTCGGTTATCGGCGTCCTGGCGGAAAAGGGATCCGCCTTCGGCTCGAGCCAGGATGATATTTGCGTGATCCCGATCACCCGTTTCTTCGAGAATTTCGGATCGGCCAAGAGGACCGTAAACATCGCGACGCAATCGTTCTCGCAGGAGACTTACAATCGCACGCTCGACAAAGGGATCGGCGCGATGCGAATCGCCCGCGGCCTGAAACCGAACCAGCCGGACGACTTCGAGATTTACTCGAACGACTCACTCAAGAGCGCGTTCGCTTCCATTGCCGGCGTGGTCCGCGTGGGCGCATTTGTCATTAGTTTGATCGCGCTCATCGCCGCGGGCGTCGGCATCATGAACATCATGCTGGTGAGCGTGACCGAGCGGACGAAAGAGATCGGCATCCGGAAATCGATCGGCGCCAAAAGCCGCGACATTCTCAGGCAGTTTCTGGCCGAGGCGGTGTTCATTTCCGAGGCGGGCGGCATTCTGGGGATCATCCTTGGCGTTGCTGGGTGGAAATCTGCTCGCCACCTGGCTTCAGGCCGACCTGATCTTTCCCTACGGCTGGGCAATCGCCGGTCTGGTCGTCTGCTCCGCGATCGGCATCGGGTTCGGGTTTTACCCCGCCTACCGCGCCGCCTCGCTCGACCCAATCGAGGCCCTGCGTTTCGAGTAACCAACTCCTGGAGCCGGCCTGCTCCCGCAGTCGCGGGACCGGGAGCACAACCCCGGGCACGAGGGCGTGCCGGCTCCAGGGGCACGCAACTTGCGCTGCTTTGCTTTGACATGCGCAACGCTCCTTCTATTCTCGGCCTTTTCGCTCGCTACCGCCGTGCCATGCCTCGCATGAAACTCCCGCCGGGACAGCGTCTAGCGTTCTTCTTGTCGAAGAGTACGACGCGCTAGCCGCGGCGATCACTTCCGCCCTGAAGAAGTTTGCGCCGCGGCATCGGACGCGGGCGGTCGAATCTCTCGCTGAAGCCGAGGCGCTGGCCGCGGAACTCAAGCCCCAGCTTTTTATCGTCGACTTCGATCCGCCACGCGTCGACGCGATCGAGTTTCTTCAGCGAATTAGCCTGACCAACCCGGATGCGCGCTTTCTCGCGATCGCTTCCGGCGTTCCCGGCGGAGTTCCCTTCGGAACGGTTTGGCCCGAACGCGATTCAGTTTGTCGAAAAACCTTTCGAGCTGGCTGAGTTCGGAGCCGCGGTTCAGGCGCTGCTCGGTCCGTGGACGAACGTCCTCTCGGGCGATTCGCGGGGCACGCTGCGCGACCTGAACGTAAAGGATCTTGTCCCGCTGCAATGCCTGAACCTGGCGAGCGCGGTCTTGCATCTTAAATCGGCGGACGAGCGGACCGGCGAGATCCATTTTCTTGACGGTCAGATCACTCATGCGGTCACGGGAAATTTCAGTGGCTCCGGCGCCTTGCTCCAGATGATGCGCTGGAAAAATCCGCGCGCGCACGAAACCGAACGAGTCATCGACGCTCCGAGAACCATTCACGGCGCGTGGCAGCATGTCTTCCTCGAAGCTCTGCGCCAGACGAAGGCGCTTCCTGCGGAGCCGGAAGCTGCCGCTGCCCGCTGCTCCGGCGGCGCCCGAAGCACCGAAGGCGCCGCCTGCGAAAACAGGAAAGAAAATCGTCGTGATCGACGATACCGAGATGCTGCTCATTTTCGTGGAAGACACGCTGGCCACGGCTGATCCCACTCTTCAAATCGTCACGGCTTTCACTGGCAGCGAAGGCGTCCGGCGCGCTGAGGTAATGCTGCCCGACCTGGTCCTGCTCGATTACAGCCTGCCCGATCTGCGTGGAGACCAGGTTTGCGAGCGGCTTCTGCAAAACGAAGCGACCTCGCGGATTCCCGTCCTGATGATGTCCGGCCATGTCCCGGAGATGATGGCCACGGCCGAAAAGTATCGAAACGTCGTCGCGACAATTGCGAAGCCGTTCATGTCCGACGCGCTGGTGGCGCTGGTGCGAGAGACGTTGGCCAAGGGGCCGCTTCCGGCGCCCGCCGCGCCGGTGCGCCAAAGGAAACGGCAAGAAGCCCGCGAAGAAGAATGGCGCCGGAGTTACGAAAGAAGTCGCCGAAAAGGCGAGTGCCCCGCAGTCCTAGCTCCACACGCCGGCCTCCGTCCAGCCAGCCGCCTGCCCCACCGTTCCACCGAGTCTCCGATCCGTCAAGTCGTCACCTTTCCGCCGGCCCGATCCAGCCGCGCTACGGCGCAGCCGCGCCTGCCGCCATGCCCCGGCAGTCATCCCTGCCGCTCCGAGCCGTCAGACCCCGCTCCGCGCCACGAGATTCGCCCGGCCGAACCGGCCCTCCATGAACGCCCCGCGTTCCGGCGCCAACCACTCGGCCTGCCAGCCTCGCAACATCGAACGGCAGCGCGGTCGTTTTCGGTCTGGGGATGGAAGTCATCGCGATTCAGTTCACTCCGCGCTTTCAAATCGGCACGATTCGCGCCAGGCCGACCGCCTCGACGCTTTCGCTCACCCACTCTTCATCGTCCGCGCCTGCGGAAAACTTGCTGGCTGGATTTGAGATCGGCCCGGTGGAACTCGATCCGCAGGGCCGCATTCGCCTCCTGCGCGTAGTGCCCACCCGGCGGCCGGCAAATTCCATCCACACGCGGAACGGTTTCGAAATTAATGACGTGGCATTGGTGAATCAAAACGCCTCCATCGAGCTCACGGCCCGCCAGGCCGCGCCGATGACGATGCAGCTCGTCGCCATGTTCAAGGTCGCCGGCGTCGAGTTGTCGGATCGATTTGAGGTGGCGCAGCTCGTCCTGCAACCGGCGGGCAATCGCGTTCGGATCACGCTGGATCCGCAATCGCGCAGCTCCGGCGGCACCGAATTCGAGACGGCGCAGGTGCGGCTCGATGCCTCTTCACGCATCGCGGAATTCGTTTTAAATTCCGCCGCATCTGACTGGAGCCGACGCGCCCTCGTGCCGGGGAGATCACGCATTGCGTCCTTCCCACGCGCCTGAGGAGCAGGCCGTCTCCAATTAATGCGTGCTTTATTCCAAACCGACGGCGCGAAACGTTTCGTCCACGTGCCGCAGATGAACATCGAGCGAACAGAGCGAGTCGATCTCCGCCTCCGAGAGCCGTGCCGTGATCTCCGGTTCCAGCTTCGCATTTTGGCCAAATGACTCCGAGCCCTTCCAGGTTTTCATCGCCGCCCGCTGCACGGCTTCGTAGGCGCTCTTCCTCTCCGCCCCAGCGCGAGTCAGGGCCAGCAGCACGGACTGGCTGAAGTAAAGCCCCTTGCTCAGCTCGAGATTTTGCTGCATCCGCTCGGGATAAACCTGGAGCCGCTCCACGAGCTTCGTCATCAGCGAAAGCATGTAATCGAGCAGGATGCTGGAATCCGGCAGAACGATCCGCTCCGCGCTGGAATGGCTGATGTCGCGCTCGTGCCAGAGCGCCACGTTTTCCAGGCCGACGATCGCGTTGCCGCGCAGAACCCGCGCCAGCCCGCTCAATCGTTCTCCCGTGATCGGGTTGCGCTTGTGCGGCATGGCCGAGCTTCCCTTCTGGCCTTCGGCGAAATATTCCTCCACTTCCAGGACCTCCGTCCGCTGCAAATGACGGAACTCCGTTGCCCATCGATCGATGCTCGAAGCGATCAGCGCCAGCGTCGTGCCGAACTCGGCGTGCCGATCTCGCTGAATGATTTGCGTGGAAATGTTGGCCGCCTTCAGCCCAAGCCGTTCGCAAACCTTGCGCTCGATCGCCGGATCGAGGTGCGCATGCGTCCCCACCGCTCCGCTCAATTTCCCGACCCGAACGCGCTCCCTCGTCTGCGCGAGACGTTCTTCCGCGCGCCCAAACTCGTCGAACATCAGGGCCAGCTTCAGACCGAAAGTGATCGGTTCCGCGTGAATGCCGTGGCTGCGGCCGATCATCGGCGTCATCTTGAATCGCCGCGCCTGGGCCGCGACCGCAGTCCGCAGCGCCGCCAGATCCTCCGCCAGGATGCCGCACGCCTCGGTCAGCTGCACCGCCAGCGTCGTGTCGAGAATGTCGGACGAGGTCAGCCCCTGGTGCATCCATCTCGCCGCTGGCCCGACGGATGCGGCGACGTTTTCAAGAAAGGCGATGACGTCATGGTTCGTCCGCTCCTCGATCTTGGCGATCTCCGGGATGGAAAACTGCGCCCGCTGGCGGATTTCCTCGGCGTCCTCCTTCGGAATCTGCCCCAGCTCGGCCATCGCCTCGCAGGCGAGCGTTTCGATCTCCAGCCAGATTTCGAATTTGCGCTGGTCCGACCAGAGCTCGCGCATCTTTGGCCGGGAATAACGATCGATCACGCCGCGAAGATAAAAGCGCGGATGGAAACGGAAAGCGTTTTGTACGCAAAAAAGCGCCGCTCCGGCCGGATGATCGCCAAAGCGACGCTTTTGAAAGCTTTTAGAGGATTGCGACTAGCAAACGCGGGCGCGCGTGAAGCGGCCGTTGTTTTCGACGCGGACCTGGCCGCTGCCGAGCAGATCAGCCACTGCCGCGACGGTTTCCTTGGTGTTTTTGGTGCAGGAGCTCACCGCCAGGATGAGATCGCCGAGGGAAAGTTTACGGGGCGCGAGGATTTGATTGGTCTTTTTCATAGAGGTTGTGCCCCGTTTTTAAGCAATATAAATGCCACACAGCCCAAGCAGTTGCCCTTCCGCGAAGGAACTTCTTCGGCGCGCGAAGATTGAGGCGTTGTCGCCGAAAATGAGGCTACATCCGTGTTCGGATTTCGAACACCGAGACCAGTCGACGTACGCTAAACCTTGGCTTCTGGCGTCTCCGCCTTCGCCGCAGTCAGCTTCATCGCCAGGAAGTAAAGAACGCAAACCAGCACCACGGCCGCAATAATCGGGAAAGACTCCGATTTGGTCGCCTTGATGATGGCGTCCGCGTCCTGGAGCTGCTCAGGCGTCAGCTTTGCGCCGACCCGTCCCCCGAGCCAGGCCAGCACACTGCACCAGACGCCGGCGCCCACCAGCGTCAGCACACTGAATTTCAAAAAACCCATGCGAATGATGCCGGCCGGGATGGAAATGAGATGCCGGATGACCGGCAGCAGGCGGGCGAAGAAAATGCCGCCCGCCTCGTATTTGTGCATAAAGGCCTCGGCGCGGTAAAACTTCGGTGGCGGCACCAGGAAATATTTTCCCCAGCGGAGCATGGCCGCCCGGCCCAGCCAGAAAGCCATCCAATACATAATGGCGGAGCCGAACCACGAACCGAGCGTCCCGGCGATCACCACCCCCACCAGCGACATCCCCGAGTCCTGCTGCGTCGCCGCCACAATCGCGGCCGGCGGAATGACAACCTCACTCGGGATCGGAACGACGGTGCTTTCCAGCGCCATGAGCCAAAAGACCGCCGCGTATCCGCCGGTTTGGACCCAGTGGAACCAAGTTTCAATGAGGTGATGCATGGGAAGAATTCAGATTTCAGATTTGCAGATTTCAGATTTAGCATGGAGCTCCGCGAAAAGGTCGCGCGTTAGATCAATCTGAAATCGGCAATCTGCAATCTGTAATTTTAACCATGTCGATCTATCGCCGCGTCCTCGCTTATTACCGGCCATTTCTGGGGCAGACGATCTTCGGCCTCCTGCTTTCGCTGACGGCGATCGCCTTGAGCCTGCTGCGGCCCTGGCCGTTCAAGATCATCGTCGACGACGTTCTCACGGGAAATCCGCAGGCGCGGTTTGGGAATTCCCCCGATCTTGATTCCCCTGCTCTGCCTCGCGCTCGTGGGGATTCAGATTCTTTGGGGGCTGATGAATCTGGCCAGCAATTACCTGTTCGTGAAAGTCGGGCTCCAGGCGCTGCTCAAGTTGCGCACCAACCTTTACGCCTACCTGCAATCGCTTTCGTTGAAATATCACGACGCCCGCCGCTCGAGCGATTCGAGCTTCCGCGTCGCCTACGATTCGCAATCGATCCAGACGATCTACAACAAAGGCTTCACCAACATCTTTGCCTCGGGCATCACCCTGATCGGCACGTTTTGCGTGATGATCCAGATCGACTGGCAATTGACCCTGCTCTCGCTCGCCATCGTGCCGGCCATTGTCGGCGCCATCTATTTCTTCGCGCATCGGATCCGGCGCGAATCGACCTCGATCCAGGAACAGGAGAGCGCGCTCCTGGCTCAGGCGCAGGAAGGCTTGAGCTCGGTCCGGATGGTCCACGCCTTCGGGCGCGAGGAATGGGAGGTGCGACAGTTTCACCTCCAGGCGCAGCAGAGCCTGCACGCCAACCTGCGGCTCACCCTCACGAACGTGAACAGCGCGCTCGTCATCAGCACGCTTATGGTCATGGGGACGGCGGCGATGTATTACCTCGGCACCCTGCACGTCCTTGCCGGGACGCTCACGCTCGGGTCGCTTCTCGTCTTCAGCGCTTATCTCCTCATGCTCTACCAGCCGCTCGAGTCGCTCACCTACACCGCTTGGGCGATGGAGGGCGCAACCGCCGGGGCGCGGCGTTGCTTTGAGGTTCTGGATCGAGCGGATGATGTCGTGGACGCCCCTCAGGCGCAGGCGATTAGCGAAACAGCTGGTGCGCTGGGCTTCGAAAAGGTCAGCTTTAGCTACGGGCCGGAGCAGACTGTCCTGCACGACATCGATCTCTCCATCTCGCCGAACCAGATCGTCGCCGCTGGTCGGCGGAACCGGGCGCGGGAAAGAGCACGCTCCTGAGCCTGGTTCCGCGCTTTTACGATCCCGAACGCCGGGCGCGTCACTCTCGATGGCCGGGACCTGCGCGCCGTGACCAAGAAATCGCTCCGCGCGCAGATCGCGATCGTCTTGCAGGACACCCTGCTCTTCTCGACGACGATCCGCGAGAACATCGCCTACGGCCGGCCTGACGCGACCGAGGAAGAGATCCGCGAAGCCGCCAAACGCGCGCAGGCGGATGAATTCATCAGCCGCTTGCCCGCCGGTTACGACAGCCCGGTCGGCGAACGGGGCGGCCACCTCAGCGTCGGCCAGCGCCAGCGCATCGGGATTGCGCGCGCCTTTTTGAAGAACGCGCCGATCCTGCTGCTCGATGAGCCCACCTCCGCGCTCGATCCCACCACCGAAGCTGCCATCATGGAGACCATCAAGGAACTGATGCAGGGCCGCACGACACTCATAGTTACCCATCGTCTCGCTACGATTCATCGCGTCGATCGGATCGTCGTGCTCGAGCACGGCCGGATCGTCGAGCAAGGGACCGGCGCTGAATTGGTCGCCAAAGGCGGCGTTTACGCGAAGCTCTACGCCTCCGGAAATTATCCGACATGAGCAACGTGAATAGCGAACGGCGAGTCGAAGGGGATTGGTGGCCCCAGCCGATCCCGCCGAACGTCATCTTCGGCGAAGGCTTCTATTGCGAGAGCGCGCAGATATTCCGCCACCTCAAGACCAAAGCACCCCGCGCCGTGGTCTTCGGCAATCACGTTTCCTGTTACGCCGGCTGTTCCTTTGCCGTCGGCGAAAATGGCAGGTGCACCGTGGGCGACTTCACTCTCCTGAACGGCGCTCTCGTCATGGCCGAGGAACGCATCGAGATCGGCTCGCATTGCCTCATCTCCTGGAATGTCGGCATTGCCGACTCCGATTTCCATCCGCTCGAGCCCGCGCAACGCATCATCGACGCGCACGCCCTCGCCCCGTTCTTCAAGGATCGCCCGCCCCGCCCCAAGCTGCGCACCGCGCCCGTCATCATTTCCGACAACGTTTGGATCGGCATGAACGCCGTCATCCTCAAAGGCGTCACCATCGGCGAGAACTCCGTCGTCGCCGCCGGCGCGGTCGTGACGAAGAGCGTGCCGCCGAATGTCGTAGTCGCAGGAAATCCGGCGGTGGTGACCAAGAAACTCGAGGCGAAATGAGCAGAGCGCTTCGCGCAAACGTTCAACGTCCAACGTTCAACGTCCAACGTTCAACTCCGGAGCAAGCAGCTTCGAAACTCTTCGTAGTTCATCCTCTCAGCCTAGTTGCAGTCAGCATTGCGGGATCACCAGCTGTCGCTGCACCGCCAACCCTCCTAGTTCGACATTGGACGTTGGACGTTGGACGTTGGACGTTTTCTTTTCCTCTTCCGGCGTCGCTCCTTCTCTCGTCTCGATGAAACCAAAGCGCCTCATCGTCATGGGCTTCATGGGCAGCTGTCCCATCGCCGGCGTCATCTGGCAGCACCTCCATTACATCATCGGCCTGCAACGCCTCGGGCACGACGTCTTCTACATCGAAGACTCCGCCCGGCTTCCCTACAACCCCGAGACCTTCGAGGTGAACAACGATTTCGACTACGCCGCGCGGATGCTGCAGCATCTCGCCTCCGAGTTCGGCTTCGAACGCCGCTGGAGCTTTTGCGCCCGTTACCTGCCCGGCAATCCGACCGCTGGCCTTCCCCTCACCCGCATCCGCCAGCTTTACCGCGAAGCCGACGCCATCCTCAACGTCTGCGGGACCCAGGAATTCAATCCCGATTTGCTCGCGAACGAGCGCATCCTCTACCTCGAGAGCGATCCGGGCGTCGAGCAGATCAAAGTCGACCAAGGAGTGAAATCGACCATCAAATATCTGCAGCGCCACCACGCCCTTTTCACCTTTGGCGAAAACGTCGGCACCGATTCCTTCCCCGTCCCCACCCATAACTTGAAGTGGCTCCCCACCCGCCAGCCCATCGTCACTGATCTCTGGAAAACCAGCTCGCTTACCCCGCGGGTCCGCCGTCTTCACCTCGCGTCGCCAATTGGTCCACCAGCGGCCTGAAAGACATCGAATGGCGCGGCGAAAAATATCTCTGGAGCAAATCGCGCGAATTCCTTCGCTTCGTCGCCGCGCCCAAAAAAGCGGGCGAAACCTTCGAGCTCGCCACCGACATCAAGGACGACAAGACCCGCGGCCAGATTCCTGCGCAACGGCTGGCGTTTCCGCGGCCCGCACGATCTCAGCGCCGACTACCGCCTCTACCGCGATTACATCCGCCGCTCGAAAGGCGAATTCACCGTCGCCAAGGACCAGTACGTCCGGCTCAACACCGGCTGGTTCAGCGACCGCAGCGCCTGCTATCTCGCCGCCGGCCGTCCCGTCATCACCCAGGAAACCGGCTTCACGAAAATCTACGGCGGCGGCCGCCACGGCCTCATCGCCTTCCAATCTTTAGCCGAAATCGCCGAAGCTGTCCGAGAGATCAACGCCGACTACACCCGCCACTCCCTCGCCGCCCGCGAAATCGCCCGCAATTTCTTCGAAGCGGAGAAAGTCCTCGCCTCGCTACTCGAGCGGGCGGGAGTCTAACCGAATACCCTCGATGATCCGTGCATGATCTCATGTGCGCTCGAGGGGCCACGGCCGCGCTGATCGCGAACCTCGAAACGAAACTTTCTCGCCTGACGACATGCAGTTTTGCTAGGACACGGCCGATGAAAATTGTCGAATTTGCTTTCATCGTTTACCCCGCCACAGACATGGCGCAGTCCCGGGCTTTTTATGGGGATGTTCTCGGGCTCACCGCCACGATGTCCATGGAGGAAGGCGACGGGTTCTGGATCGAGTATGAAATCGGTCCGCACACGCTCGCGGTCGGCAAGGAACCGTTTCTGAAACCGTCGGGCGACGGGCCGCATCTTTGCCTGGAGGTGGATGATTTCGAACAAACGATCCAGCATCTGAGACAGCACAAGGTGCGGTTCGCGATTGAGCCTTTTGTCGCGCCGCCGGGATGCAGCGCCGCGATCATTATGGATCCCGACGGCAACAAGCTCGGCATCCATCAAAGAAAGCGATAGGCAGGCTCCAACTTTTCGCAGGCCATGTTTCATCCGGCGTCGGTCGAATCTCTGTTGGCCTTCCTGATTATTTGCGGTCTTGTCGTCGCCGGTACCCTTTGGCTGGCCGGTCACGCCCAAGCTCGAACTGGCCTATCACTTGCCCTACGCGCTGATCATTCCAGTCTGTGTTGGGGGGGCTCTGCTCGGCCACATCGCTCTCACTCGCGCTTTGCTCCGAGCGCGGGCATGATCTTGCGCTTCCCACAGAGAAGAAGGCTACCGGGCGATGCGCCCGGCGTGGGCACAGGATTTGCAGCAGACGGCGACGGAAAGTTCCGCCTTTTTGCCCCAAATGCTCGATTTGCAGCCCAAAACCTCTTTTGAATTCCCTGACGATCCGCTGAAATGGGATGGTTGGAGCAAATATAGGGCGGAAAATCCGTACGAGCGGCTCTGCTTTGCGCCGAATGCGAAGCCAACGGAGGACCAAATTCAGCTGCATTCCACCGCTCTCATGCGGTGGTGGCAGAGGAAATTGCCGCTCAAGAACCAGCCGAGCAATCCGTTGGCGCAACTGCTGGGGCGGGGTCTGGATGAAGCCTCCAGCTACCTCGTCCAAGCCCGAATGCAGTTGCTCGATCCAGAACGGCGGGTGCAAATCGATGAGGAACTCGCGGCGCAAGCCCAGCGCGAAGCCTTCGCCGAATTCTCCAAATACGTCGCCGTTTCCATCGCTGGCGGTATTCTGACCCCGGAAGCCGAGGCCCTTCTCTCGGATTTTGCCCGGCGCAATGGAATGACGGAAGAGCAGACCCGTGCCTGCGTTGATGAAGAGTTACGGCGGAATAACGCGAAGCGTGGGGTGCGCGCGCCCCTGCCGCCTCCGCCGGTGGCGCCCCTGCCCAAGACAAAGGGAACGGCGGAACAGGAGTTCCACCGAATTCTCACCCTGAGCAATCTCAATCTGGCCGACGCCACGCCGCTCGTGCGGGAAATCTTCGTGACGATTGGGGAGAATCTGGGACCTCACGCTCGAGCGCGCGGAACAGCTTCTGGAAAACTACCTAGATCGTGAGGAGAGCGACGTGGCCAAGCCCCCTGCGCCCATCCACAAAACCTGCGCCCCGACCTGCGGTCCGGCCGCCCGTCGTGGTCTCGAAACCGGAGCCTATCAGAATCGTGATGCCCGTCAAACCGGCTCCATCCATTCCGCGAAAGATGGCGCCATCGCGGTTTCCAGCGACGTTCGTGAACCCAGCCGGAGCGACGATGGTGCTGGTCCCCGAAGGCGAGTTTGTGATGGGAAGCGAAGCGCCGGACGCGGGGCCCGACGAACAACCGCTGACCCCGGTGGCTCTGAGCGAGTTCTATCTGGCACGCCATCCGGTGACAAACGCGCAGTATGAACAATTCGACCCAGGCCACAGGCAGAAGCGAATGAAGGGAGCCGGCGACGATCACCCGGTCGTGTCGGTCACCAGCCTCGAGGCGCTCAAGTATTGCCAATGGCTTGGCGAAAAGGACTGGAAAACCTACCGGCTGCCCACGGAAGCCGAATGGGAATATGCCGCGCGCGGAATCGACGGCCGGAAATATCCCTGGGGAAACCATGACCGTCGCGGAGGTTTTGCGAATTTTGCCGATGCGAGCACCGGCTTCGCGTGGCGGGATCAGCAGATTAACGACGGTTATCCGGAGACCTCGCCGGTCGGCGCGTTTCCGGGTGGCGCGAGCTATTTTGGCATCGAAGACATGGCTGGGAACGTCTGGGAGTGGTGCCTGGATTTCTATCGGCCATTGACTGGTACGCCCGCGCGGAATCCGCAGGGTTCCAGTTCCGGCCCCAAGCGCATTTACCGCGGCGGGAGCTGGAAATCCCGTTTCTCGAGTCTGCGCGCCACGGCCCGCAATTCGAACGCGGCGAACTATTCCTGCAACGATGTTGGCTTCCGTATCCTCTGCGAATGCGGAACCAACGATTTGGCATAGTCAGGAAGTCAGAGGTCAGGGTCGGAAGCCGGAGATCAGTAACGGGACGTCGGTGGCTTGCTGCCCAAGGCCAAGCTCCTTAGTTTAACGGAAATGGCGCACGATCACGATCATGCCGGGCACTCGCACGGACCGCCGAGCAACAATGCGGCGTTTGCGATCGGCGTGGCGCTGAATCTCGGGTTCGTGGTGGCAGAAGTTTTCTACGGCCTGGCGGCGCATTCGCTGGCGCTCATCTCGGACGCGGGACATAACCTGAGCGATGTCTTTTGTCTGCTCCTCGCCTGGGGAGCGATGCAGCTGACGAAAGCGGCGCCGACGAAACGGCGCACCTATGGATGGCGGCGTTCGTCGATTCTGGCCGCGCTCATCAACGCGGTGATTTTGCTCGTGGCGGTGGGGGCAATCACGGTTGAGGCGATTCGAAGATTGGCGCAGCCGGAGGAAGTGGCGGGCGGAACGGTGATGGCGGTGGCCGCGATCGGGATCGTGATCAACACGGCAACGGCGCTCCTTTTCATGGCGGGGCGAAAACGCGATCTGAATGTGAAGGGAGCGTTCCTGCACATGGTCGGGTGATGCCGCGGTGTCACTCGGCGTGGTGATCGCGGCCTTCGCGATCGGGATGACGGGCTGGCATTGGCTCGATCCCGTCGTGAGCCTGGTGATTGGCGCGGTAATCGTCTGGGGGACGTGGGGATTGTTGCGGGAATCGATCAATCTCTCAATGGACGCAGTTCCGGAGGGAATCGATCCACATGCCGTGGAAGATTACCTGGCGAATCTTCCGGGCGTGACGGCGGTGCACGATCTGCATATCTGGGCGATGAGCACGACCGAGGTGGCGTTGACGGTCCATCTCGTGATGGAGACGCCGCCACAGGACGACCTCTTTCTGCATGATGTTTGCGATGTGTTGCGCGAGCGCTTCGGGATCGGCCACGCGACGACGCAGATCGAATGCGGGCATTGCGAGCGCGATTGCCGGCAGGCGCCTGTTCAGGTCGTTTGAAATGCCTGCTCGATGATCGTTGATCAGCTCCTGATCGTTCCGACGAAGGCGGATTTGCTAGCACCGGGATCATGCGCAGGATCAGCGATCATGAGCAACATTCTGCAGACAACCTGCCGGGTTGATTTATCAACCATCTGTTTCATCTTTCGGACTTCCGATGAGGCGTTGCGTATTGTTGTTGTCGATTTCTGTTGGTGTTCGCGCTTGACGCGCCGGCGCAACAGAAAGACCCTCCGCAGCCACCGCCTCCGCCGGGAGATGCGACGCCGACTCCCACCCCAGCGGCCGTTCCGCCGCCGGCGGTCATCGTTGCGCCGCCGGCGAAGTCGAACGGAAAGATTCAGAAAAGCCTGGTCCGCATCATCGCGACGGAAGTGGAGCCGGATTACCGCGCGCCCTGGAACTCGGGCGGAGTGCAACGCGGGATCGGCGCCGGGTTCGTGATCGATGGCAATCGCATCATGACGAACGCGCACGTGGTGAGCAACAGCCGCTACCTCACCGTGGAACGCGACGGCGATCCGAATAAATATCCGGCCACGGTGCTGTTCGTGGCCCACGATTGCGACCTCGCGCTCCTCAAAGTCGCCTCGCCGGATTTCTTCAAGAGCATGTTGCCGCTGCCCTTTGGCGGGATCCCGGAACTGGAATCAACCGTCTCAGCCTACGGCTATCCGCTGGGCGGCGATCGCATGTCGGTAACGACCGGCATCGTTTCGCGGATCGATTTCCAGCTCTACACGCATTCGTCGATCGACTCGCACCTCGCCATCCAGATCAGCGCGCAGATTAATCCGGGCAACAGCGGCGGCCCAGTCATGCAGGATGCCAAGGTGGTGGGCGTAGCGTTCCAGGGTTACAGCGGCGACGTGGCGCAAGGCGTCGCTTACATGATCCCGACGCCGGTCATTCGCCGTTTTCTCAGGGACATCGAGGATGGACAGTACGACCGATATGTCGATCTGGGGATCACGACGATAAAACTGCAGAATCCTTCGCAGCGGCATTTCCTGGGTTTGAAGGATGACGATCGCGGCGTGCTCGTCGGAACGGTGATCTCGGCCGGACCGTCGGCGAAGGGCCTCCAGGCGGGCGATGTGCTTCTGGCGATCGACGATCACCCGATCGCGAGTGACGGCACCGTCGAGCTGGAAGGTTCTCGCGTCGACATGCCGGAAGTGGTCGAGCGAAAATTTAAAGGCGATAAGGTAAAGCTCGATATCTGGCGCGACCGCAAACCACTCACGGTGAACATCGAGCTGGGCACCGTCTGGCCCTATCTTTATCTCGCGCACGGCTACGATGTGCGGCCGCGCTACGTTGTTTACGGCGGGCTGTTGTTCCAGCCGCTCACCCTCGATTTGATGGAGGCATACCAGCCGAGCGATGTGCGCATCCGGCATTTCTTCGATTATTTTGTGCTCGAACAGATTTACCTCGAGCATCCTGAAGTCATCATCCTGACGAATATTCTGCCCGACCCGACGAACACCTATCTGGCGCCCTATCGCGCCAGCATCGTGGATGAGATCAACGGGAAAAAAATCAAGAAGCTCGACGATCTGGCGGCCGCGTTCGCGGAAAAGGTGGACCGCCATGTCGTCCGCATGATCGGTGACGGCCCGCCGCTCGTGCTGGATCCGAAGGAAGTGGAATCGGCGCGCGAGCGAATCAAGACGCGTTACAACGTCGTCTCGGAGCAAAATCTCGAAGAACAGCCAAGTAAGCCGACGCCGGCCGACCAAACAAAAAGCTGATGCGCGCTTTCCTAAAGATCTTTGGTAGGGCGAGACTCTGTCGAGCTGCGAAAGTCCAAACCGGCTCGACTGAGTCTCGCCCTACCGGAAAACGGCGCTTCGCCTTGGCGACGCTTTGCGCGGCAATCGCCCTGCCGTTGTCCGGCATGGCGGCCCCATCGCCCGCGGCGAAAGGCCCGGAAACAATCGTCAAACCCAAGGAGCTTTCGCTCGTGCGCGTAAACGTGACGGGACAGCCGTACGATTACGTTCGTCCGTGGCAAAAAAAGGCGCCGTTTCAAAAACGAGCGCTCGGCGCCGTTCTGCCGCAAGGCCGCGTGCTCGTGACGGCGGACTTGGTGGCAAACCAGAATTACGTGGAGCTCGAGCGCGCCGAGTCCGGCGAAAAAACGGCGGCGAACGTGGTCGTGGTCGATTACGAAGCGAACCTGGCCTTGCTCGAGCCGGCGGAGAAAAAATTCCTCGATGGCCTGACGCCGTTGCAGCTCGCGCTCGACACCGTCGTCGGCGACCGGCTCTCGGCCTGGCAACTGGAGTCGACCGGCGCCCTGGTCGTGACGGAAGGCCTCGTCACCACCATCCAGATGACGCGTTACCCGGCCGACATGGGCCAGTTCCTCACTTATCGCATCAGCATTTCGATGCAGTATCGCGACAACAGCTACACGGTGCCGCTGGTCAAAAATAACAAGCTCGCCGCGTTACTCCTGCGTTTCGACCAGCGAACGCAGGTGGTCGATGCGATCCCGGCCCCGATCATCGCGCATTTCCTGAGGGACGCGGAGAAGCATCCGTATCAAGGGTTTCCCCTCAGCCGGGTTCGGTTTTTTCCCGACCCGCGACCCGCAACTGCGGAAGTTCGCCGAACAAACCGGCAAACCCGCCGGAGTTTACGTGACCAGCGTCGATCCGAAATCACCGGCTGCGAAGGCGGGATTGCAGGTCGGGCGACATCGTGGTCGGGCATCGGGACGAACGAGATCGACCAGAACGGAAACTACGTCGATCCGCTTTACGGCAAGATCGAGTTCACGAACCTGATCACGGCCAAGGCCTACGCGGGCGACACGATCCCGGTCCACATTCAACGGGCCGGCAAACCGATGCAGCTCGACTTCGCTCTCGAGCATCGGAACGCGAACGATTTTGTCATTCCGCCCTACAATCTCGATCGCGCGCCCTCCTATTACGTTTTGGGCGGTTTGATCTTCGAGGAGCTTTCCCGGCAGTTCCTGCGCGAGTGGGGCGCCAACTGGATGAAGGACGCGCCGCAACGATGGGTTTATAAGGACCGCTTTCAATCCGAGCTTTATCCCGAAGGAAACCGGCGCGTCGTGGTCTTGACGCAGGTGCTGCCCGCGAACACGACGATAGGCTACGAGGAAGTCGCGTATCTAACGCGTGACCAAGGTGAACGGCAGGGAAGTGAAATCGCTCGCCGAATTAGCCGAAGCGGCGAAGCAGCCGGTGGATGGCTTCATCACCATCGAAACCGAAGAGGATCCGAAGCAGATCGCGCTCGAAGCCAAGCCAGGTCGAGGCGGAGACGGAAGCGCTGAAGCAGAATTACGGGTTGCCGTCCTTGCAGCGGCTCGAGTAGGTGGATTGGAGACGGCCTGCTCCCGCAGGCGCGGGACCGTTGGGAGAAATCGCGGCGACATCTTGCGCCTCCGGCACGAGGGCGTGCCGGCTCCATTCTAATCGCCCGTCAGCGGTTCAGCGCTCCGCACCCGCGGCTGCGCCAAAAACTTCGCGACCTCGTCGGAGTAAACCTCGAACGGATTCCCCATGACGAGGAAATCGCGGTTATCGCAGGCGATGGAATCCCAGTTGATCACATACGGCTGTTCGCTCTTCTGAAACCAGGCGACGGCTTGGGCGCGGCCGTAGGCGCGTGTGTTCGTGGGAGGATGGAAGCTCGCGGTTGGCTGGCGGACGCTGTTATTCCATTCCCCGATCCGCTTGGCGGCGTTCACTCCGAAAAACAAGCCCTTGGCCGGATCGATATTGTGATACTCGAGGTCGAGAGACTGCAGCCAAGGGTCGTCCCAGCCGATGCCTTCGGATTCCATAAAGGTTTCGAGCAGCCATTTCTTCGTGATCCAGTCGACCCCGCCGATGAGCGTCTCCGGTTTATTGCTCAAGCGCCTCGAGGGTGAAGCTCCAGCTCTCGAGCAGCCAGTCGGTTTCTTCGCTGGCGCCGCCGAGATGCGTGCGAGCCAGCTCCAGGAACTGCGCATTGAATATCGAGCGCTCCGATGGTCTTGCCGTTTTCCAGGCGCACCATCCAGGCGCCGGTCGCGTCGCGCGAAACATCGCGCGTGCTCTGGACGGCATCAGCCAGGATGAAGTTCTTCGGCAGTCGGCCTTCCTCGAGTAGCGAGAGAACGCACGCGGTCGTCCCGATCTTCAGCGCGGTCGCGAATGGGCTCATGTTCGAGTCGCCGATGAGCAAATGCAGGCGGCGATACTTCCGATAATCGGCCAACGGCTCATCGCGCGCATTGATAATGGCGCGGTTGAATTGCACCCATTGGTAGATGTCGTTGACGATATGATCCGCGCGCTGGCTCAGTTGAAAATCAACGTGGACCTCGGGCTGCGGCAGCTGGAAATCGAAGGCCAGCGGGTTCGCCTGCCCCACCCTGCCGGCGCCGGTGAAAATCTGGCGAGTGGCGAGAAAGGCGAGCAGGGTGCCGAGAACGGGAGGCGTGAATTGCGCCTCGCGCTTCATCAAATAATTCTCATGGCAACCGAACGTCGCGCCGGTGTTGTGATCGACATTGTTTTTGATGAACGAAACGCGATCGGACGCGCCGAGCTCCTCCAGCGCTGATTGCAGCAATTGATCGCCGGCGATGTCGTACGTGACCACGTCGCGAAGATGCAGGCATTCCGGCGACGCGTATTCGATATGGCCCATATCGAGATAAAGCCGACCGCCATTCAGCAAAAAGCCGCCGTTGCCCGGGGGCTCTTCGTAGTCGCGATAATGCAGGTCGATCGCGCCGGCCTGCGCTTTCCGGAACAGGTAATTCTTCACCCGCACCGGCCAGGCATCGGTGTGCGCTCGCCCCTCGTCTCCGCTAACGAGGCAGCCGTATTCGGTTTCAATCCCGGCGACGCGATCCACGAAAATTAGTGTAGCACAGCCTCCCCGGGTGTGGCACGCGCGCTTGAAAGGCCGCCCGAAGAAGCGAAGTTGCGTCACTAGCAATGAGTGAATTCCCTGTCCGCAGCCCGGGCGCGAAACTGGGCGGACTGGTTTATTTCGGCCGGATGCTCGACAAGATTCGCGTGCACGCGCAGGGCGAGCTGCCCGAGGAGTATCAGCCAAATCTGGGCAAAGGATTCGACGCGAAATGCTGCGCGTTTCTGCACCTCGATTATGCGGAAGTGGCCGAGCGCGTGAAGTCAGGTGCGAGCGATGACGACATGCTGGAGTGGGCTCTGTCTACCGGGCGCCGCCCGAATGAAACAGAGATCGACATGTGGAACGAGTTCATGCGCAAGTTCGGCTGGCGCGATCAAGCGTCCGAAATTCTCGCGCGGCGCAAACGCGAAGGCGGCATGGAAGGCCGCGCGGAGATCGAGACGATGTTCCAATTCATCGATGCCGACGAGGGAAGCAACCTGTGACAGCGTGACCTGTGACGAGCTGACGTGTGGAAGCAGGTCGTCTTATCTCGTCACACGTCACATGTCACTCGTCACTGCTTGCGCTGGCGCCGGCTGGCTGCGTGCGGTAATCGATAATCTTCCAGACCGCGATCACCGTCAGCAGAACGACGATCAGGGCCAAAACCATTTTCGCGCGAGAAGGCGCGACTCCCGGCTGAGATCGGACGGCATCGCCGCCGCTATTCCGAAAGGGTGTCGATCCGCTCGGCGAGGCCGAAATCGAGCTCGGTCAGGCCGCCCTTGCTGTGGGTGGTCAGGAGCAGGCGCACCTTGTTGTAGCGGATGTCGATGTCGGGATGATGTTCCTCATCCTCCGCCACTTCCGCCACGCCATTCACGAAATCGATGGACTCGGAGAAATCGTCGAACTCAAACGTGCGTTCGATGTGCTTCTTCTCCAGCTCCCATTCCGGGATCTTTTTCAGGCGGGCTTTCGCCTCGTCTGCTTTCAGCAAGTCAGCCATAACGGGGAACGAGTAACACCCTCAACTGTTTTTGCAATGGGGAATCGCGCGGCTTTTTGAATCGGTCAAAGACCGAGGATTTTGCGCAGGTTTTTCGCGGAATCGAAGGTTTCCACGGCACACGCGCGGGCCTCCCGGGAAAGGCGTGGCCAATCGGCCACCACTTCCTTCACCGCGCTCTCCGCCGTTTCAAGATCATGCACGAAAAAGAAACCGCTCCGGGATGGCAGATGCCTGCCGGCACCGGTGTCTTCCGTGATGACCGGCCGGCCCAGCGCGAGAAACGCAGCCGCGCGATCGCTCAGCCAGCCGGTCCGCCAGGCGACATCCACGCCTTTGATCGCGGTGAACTCACCGCTTGAACCCGCGATGTAGCTTCGGTAGGCCTGGGGCGTTCGCGAGACCGTATGCGGCTGAACGACGCGCCACTCCGCGTTGTCGTAACCGTTCGATCTCCGGGTCGTCGCGATTCAAATTCATGGCCAGCTCGAACTGCGCCGACGGGACTTTTCTCGGCAAATCCAGATATCGTTCGAACGCGAATTTCTTCGAAAGGTCTGGGAACTTGCCTTCTACCTCGACCCCGCCGCCCCAATACCATTGCCCGATCGTGCAGAATTTGTCGGGTCGCGGCCGCGGCTGGGGCTGGAGAAGCTCCGTATCGGCCAGCGGATAGAATGTCTTCCACTGTAGCTGCGGCCCTGAGGCCGCTGGGATCGCCTGCGATCCCGCGTTCCCGGCGCTCGGCACGGCTAAGCGGCTACAGGGGGCAGCCGGCAATCGGGCGCGCCGGCATTGAGCCCGATCGTCCAAAATTCGTGATGATGCGACTGGCCCATCTCCATCCTGGTCATCCAAAAAAAGATTTCGCTCGGGTCGAGATCGCAAAAAATTCGGCGCTCGAACTGAAGGAGAAACGGCGGATGAATCGAGTAGCTGAGATTCAGCAACGTATTCGGGCCGGCGAGACGGCGGGAGAGTTCCTCGCGGGAAAGGCCAATGCAGCGCATCTCGCCCAGCTCATGAACGTCGCTCGGCAGGCGTCTGGTGAAGCAGGCAATACGAATTGCCGAGCCCATGTTCGCGCAGCAGCCGCTGGAATTTCCGGATGCGCGAACTCGATCCTCCCGCGGATCCGCCGTCGCCGGCAAAAGCTCGAGCCAGACCGCGTCCAGCCCCAGCCGCCGCAGTCCCAGCATCCATTGCAGCGGCACGGAAAAATTGCCGCCCCCTTCCGGATATTTCGCCGCAAAGCCGCAGCCAAGAAAGACGGTCACATGGTGAGAATCGCAGTTCTCCTGTTCTCCTCAACCGGCGCGGGCCGCTCATTTGACGCCCCCCGCATCATCCGCTAATTACCTTCCTCTCAGCACCCGTAGCTCAACTGGATAGAGCATCTGACTACGGATCAGAAGGTTTGAAGTTCGAATCTTCACGGGTGCGCCACCTCCCGGACTGCGATGCTCGTTCGACGAGGGCAACGCCCAGATGAGCGGGTGCTCCGGCCGGGTTTCGGACGGTAAAATCATCACATTAAATGTTCTTCCGCATTGCCTCCGGGCGTGCGGTAGATTAAGGACGTTTCAATGCAGACGCGTTTTATCAAAAACCCCGCCGAACGTGGCATCCGCCGTCGCGCGCGGACCGCGGCGAAACTGGTCCTCGTTCTCGCCGCTGCCGCTCTCGTGGCCGGCTGTGCCGGCGGCCCACCCACTCCACCTCCGCCCCCGGATCCCGCCGAGGTCAAGGCGGAAACCAAGGCTCGCGAAGAGTTTGCGCGAGACCTTCCCAAGCCTCCGGAGCGCTAGCCTTCATTTTATGAAATCACTCCTTATTCTCGCCTTTATTTGTGGCGCCTTGCTAGTTCGGCGGATGCGCCGACCAATCTCTGATGACGGAGGAGGAATAGCAAACGAGCCGGGGCCCGGCTGCTTATTCACCGGATCCCACCCGTCACATGCCCGGGCAGCAATCCGTACACGCGGCCGGCGTATAGTGATCAGCCGGCCGGCTCAAGCCAGCTCGTCAATCGCGCTCATCGCCTTGAAGACCTCGTAGCGCGCCTGGATTTCTTCCATCGTCAGCGTCCGCATCCGCTCGAGGCTGAACGCTTCCACGTTGAAGCTCGCCAGCACGCTGCCGTAGATCACGGCGCGGCGAAGATTGGCGAAAGTCGGGTCCGCTTTCGCTGACGCCAGATAGCCCGCCACGCCGCCCGCGAACGTGTCCCCTGCCCCGGTCGGGTCGTGAATGTCCTCCAGTGGGTAGGCGCCGCAGCTGAAAAACTGGTCCTCGCCGAACAAGAGGGCGCCGTGCTCACCCTTCTTGATGGCCACGTATTTGGGCCCGTTCGCGCGGATTTTGCGCCCGGCCTTGATCAGGCTGGTTTCCTTGGTCAGCTCGCGCGCTTCGCTGTCATTAAGAATCAGGAGATCGACGCGCGGCAGCAGCGCGTCCAGATCGGCGCGCGTGGTTTCAATCCAGAGATCCATCGTGTCGGCCACGATGAAACGCGGACGCTTCATCTGGTCGAGCACATGCGATTGCAGGGCCGGCGCGATGTTCGCCAGGAGCACGAAATCGGTCTCGCGATAGGCTTCCGGCAGCTCGGGCCGAAAATGCTCGAAGACATTCAGCGCCACGGAGCGCGTCTCGCGCGTGTTCATGTCCCAGGCATATTCGCCCGACCAGCGGAAGGTCTTGCCGGCCACGCGCTGAACTCCTTCCGCATCGATCTGGCGCGACTTCCAGAAATCGAACTCCGAGGCCGGAAAATCGTCGCCCACAATGCCGACCAGTTTTACCGGGCGAAAAGAAACTCGCGCCGAGCGCCGCGTAGGAGGCCGATCCGCCCAGCAGATCGGCGTGTTCTTCTACCGGAGTTTTGACGGTATCGAGCCCGATGGAACCAACAATGAGGACAGACATATTAGAGATCAGAGGTCACAAGTCAGAGGACGGATGGCTCAGCGTTTTCTTTGCGGAGCGCGCATACTCTGCCGCATCGCGAGCTTGCAGCAAGCCCGAGACGATAACCACGCGGCGCGCGCCGGCCGCCATGACCTCAGGAAGATTGTCCAGCTTGATGCCGCCGATGCAGAAGATCGGGAATGCGAACGGCGTCGTGAACCTTTTGGATTTCCTCCAGGCCGACGGGCGGATAGTCCGGTTTGGTCGGCGTGGCGAAAATGGGGCCGAAGCCGATGTAATCGGCGCCCTCATAGAAAGCGCGAATGGCCTGGTCGAGGCTGTGCGTCGATTTGCCTACCATGCAGTTGGCGCCCGCAATTTTTCGGGCTTCGGCGATCGGCATGTCGTCCTGTCCGAGGTGAACCCCTTCCGCGGGAACGACTCGCGCGACTTCCGGGTGATCGTTGATAATCAGCGGCACCCCGCGCTCGGCCGTCAGGCGATGCAGGTCCGCCGCGATCTCGGCGATCTGCGCGCTGACCAGCTCTTTCGCGCGCAATTGAATCAAATCGACCCCGCCCGCGATCATTGCCTCCGCCATCTTTGCGCAATCGCGCATCTCGACGTAACCCAGATCGAGAATGCCGTAGAGCCGGCTGCGGCTGAGATCGGCGGCGGTCAAGGCAGCGATTATTCGTGGAGGCGCGTCGGCGTCGGTTTCAACTCGAAGTTGTCCGAATTCATCACGCGCTCGACGAAGCCGGTATCGTAGGTGCCGTTTTGAAATTCCGCGTTGCGCATGATCGCGCTGTGGAACGGAACCGTCGTCTTGATGCCGGTGATGTAATATTCGTCCAGCGCCCGCCTCATTCGCGCGATCGCCGAAGCCCGGGTCGCGCCGACCGTGATCAGCTTGGCGATCATCGAATCGTAATAGGGCGGGACGACGTAGCCGGTGTAGGCGTGCGAATCGATCCGCACCCCGCGGCCGCCCGGCGCGTAGTAAAATGCGATCCGGCCCGGCGACGGCTGAAAGTTCCGCTCCGGATCTTCGGCGTTGATGCGGCATTGGATGGCATGCAGGCGCGGCTCAGCATGCGCGACGTGCGGCGAAAGGCGCTCACCCGCGGCAATCAGGATTTGTTCCTTCACCAGGTCGCAACCGTAAACCTCCTCGGTGATCGTGTGCTCGACCTGAATCCGGGTGTTCATCTCGATGAAGTAGTAATGGCCTTCGTTATCGACCAGAAATTCCATCGTCCCGGCATTTTGATAGCCGACCGATTCCGCCAGCTTCACCGCCGCGTTTCCCATCTTTTTGCGCAGGCCGGGCGAGAGCAGCGGTGACGGACATTCCTCGATCACCTTCTGGTTCCGCCGCTGGATGGAACAATCGCGCTCGCCCAGGTGCACGGTGTGCCCGTGCTGGTCCGCGATCACCTGGAATTCGATGTGGTGCGGATTGACGATCAGCTTCTCGATGTAAAGCGCCCCATTGCCGAAGGCCTTTTGCGCTTCGTTCCCGGCGGCGTGAAAGGCCGGGCCCAGGCTCGCTTCGTTGTGCGCCATGCGCATGCCGCGGCCGCCCCCGCCCGCGACGGCCTTGATCATGATCGGGAATCCGATCCGTCGCGCGACTTTCATCGCCTCCTGTTCCGTCTCGACGATGCCATCGCTGCCCGGGCGTGATCGAAACGCCCGCCTTGCGGCGCATGGCCCGCGCGGAATTCTTGTCGCCCATCGCGTGCATCGCGCTCGACGGCGGGCCGATGAACTTGATCTTGCAGCTTTCGCAGACTTCCGCGAAGTGCGCGTTCTCCGCCAGAAACCCGTAGCCGGGATGGATCGCATCCACGTCGCCGACTTCGGCCGCGCTCATGATGCGGTCGATCTTCAGATAACTTTCCGAGCTCGGGCGGCGCGCCGATGCAGATCGCTTCATCCGCGAGCTGGACGTGGAGCGAATCGACATCCGCTTCGGAATAGACCGCGAGCGTGCGGATGCCCAGTTCCTTGCAGGCGCGGATGATGCGCAGGGCGATTTCGCCCCGATTCGCGATTAAGACTTTCTCGAACATTTGTAGCGCCCGCCGCGGCGAGCAGATCGAAACCACGCGAGCTGGAAAACCCGCGCTACCTCACCCGGAAAAGGACCTGGCCGAACTGGACTGGCTTGCCGCCCTCGGCCACCACCTCGGCGATGACGCCCTTTGTTTCCGCTTTGATTTCGTTCATGACTTTCATCGCCTCGATGATGCAGACGACGGTTTCTTCCGTCACCTCCTTGCCTACGTCCACGAAGGGCGGTGCGTCGGGCGAGCTCGCCCGGTAAAATGTGCCCACCATTGGCGACAAAATGTCCTTGAGCGCTCCGCCTTTTTCCGCCGGCTGGCGCGGCCGCGGCTGCTGCAGCCGGCTTTCAGGATTCGCTGCCGGAGCGGGCGCGGTTGCAGCGACCGGAGGCGCGGTAAAGACGGTCTGATCACCCGCGCCCTTTTGCAGTTTGAGCTTGAACCCGTCCTTCTCCATTTCGAAGACCGACAAGTCGTTCTTCTTCATCAGGTCGATGACGGCTTTGATGTCTTTGAGTTCCAAGGTGGCTCCGTGGTCGAGGCTGGGCGTTTAGGTAACGCGGTTTTTTCCAGCGGGTCAAGTCCGCGAATTGACCTTCCCGTGCTCGTGCGCATCGTGCTCGTGCTCGTCCTTGAAATGGGCGGAACCGATCGATCACGACCAGAGAGCACGAGCACGCTTACGAAGGAGAATCGGAATCGCGCACAATCTTTCCATCGCGCATTTCCACCTGGCGCGACGCGGCCCGCGCCACCTCGGGGCTGTGCGTGACCACAATCAACGTGGTCAGCGCCTCGCGGCCGATCTTTTCCAGCAGCTGCATGACGGCCGCCGCCGAATGCGAATCGAGGTTCCCCGTCGGCTCGTCCGCGATCAGGAGCGACGGCCGGTGCACTAACGCCCGGGCGATGGCCGTGCGCTGCTGTTCGCCGCCGCTGAGTTGATGGAGAAAATGGTCGGCGCGCTCTCGCAACCCGACCAGATCGATCAGCTCCGCCGCGCGTTGCTCGCTTTCCCGCGGAGCGACTCCCTGCAAGCAGCAACGGAAAGGAGACATTCTCCAGCACGTTCATCGTCGGCAGGAGATTGAAGAACTGGAAGACCAGGCCCACCTGCCGCCGCCGGAACTGCGTCAGCGCGGCGTCATCGGCCGTATGCAAGGCGAGCCCATCGACCACGATTTCGCCCGTGGTCGGATGATCGAGACCGCCCAGGAGATGGATCAACGTGCTCTTGCCGCATCCGCTCGGGCCGCTGATCGCCACAAACTCGTTGCGCGCGATTTCGAGCGAAACGCCGTCGAGCGCGTGCACCGTCCGCTCGCCGGTCTTATATTCGCGCGTGACATTTCTGAGCGAGATCAAGCCAGTTTTATCCGCCACGGATCGGGCGCGCGCAAACCGCGTTCATGATTTCGCCATCGTCGCGGAGACGCGACGACTTGATCGTGGTGGAAAAGCCGCCGTTCCTGCTGGTGCATCCCACCAAGCCGAGCAGCGCGCGAACGCTTTGGGGCGAACTCAAACAGCTCCTCGCCTTTGAGATCGCGAATGGCGGCCAGGTTTCGATCGTTAATCGGCTCGACCGCGAGACGAGCGGCCTGGTCCTGGTGGCGAAGAACGCGGCCGCCGCGCGCCGTTTTGGTTTGCTCATGCAGGAGCAGCGGATTGCGAAAGAATACCTCGCGATCGTCTGGGGCTGGCCGGAATGGGAGGCCGAGTCGGTCGATGCACCGCTGGCGCGGCAAGGCGCGCATGTTCCCTCGGCGATCTGGCTGAAACAGATGATTCATCCATTGGGCGCGCCGGCTCGGACGGATTTCCGGGTCGAGGAACGTTTCACGCGCGGCGTGAACGGCGAACGCTTTGCCATCGTCCGCGCTTTTCCTCACACGGGCCGCACCCACCAGATTCGCGTGCACCTGGCTTCGCTGGGCCACCCCATCGTCGGCGACAAAATCTATGGGCCGGACGAGAGGCTTTATCTCGAGTTTATCGAGACCGGCTGGACGCCGGAGCTGGAACGCCAGCTCTTGCTTCCGCGCCACGCGCTGCATTCCGCGGCGTTGGAAATCGAAGGCGGTGAAAGATGGACGAGCTCGCTGCCGCCGGATCTCGCGCATTTCGTTTTCCTGTCATCCTGAGCGGAGCGAAGCGGAGTCGAAGGACCTCTAGCTTATGCGAGGGCGCGCGAGCGCCCGAGGTCCTCGCTGACGCTCGCAACAGTTAGAGGTCCCTCGACTAGGCTCGGGATGACAAGAACGGAGGGCAGTAGCGCGGCGAACTACTTCGTCGTCACCTTGACGTCCGACCAGCCTGATCGTCTTCCCCTTGAAATTGTGCTCGGTCGCGAGATTCAACCCGCCGAAGTTCTGGATATTTCTCCCAGGTCGCCTGCAATCCCTCCCCGGTTTGCGGAATATAATCCCAGGCCCGCGGCAGCTTCGTCTGCGGGTCGATGTAGAACACGTATCGATCGGTCGGCGTCAGCCCCACGTTCTCGAAACTGAGCTGAATCGTCTCCAGGCTAACGCCGTTGAGATCCTTCGGCCCGGTCGCTTCCACCTTCACGCCTTTGTCGCGAATCTTGAGCGGCGCCAGCAGCCAGTAGGAATCATTCACCCAGCGCGCATACGCATCCTTCGCCTCACCGTCCGGCGGCGGCGCCGCCAGGTTCACCGTCACATTATGATCCTTCCCCTGCTTGTCCGTCCATTTCACGGTGTCGGTGCCCGCGGCGACGTTCCAGGAATGTTGCGCGGCAAAAAGCCTTTTCCCCTCCTGTTCGACGGCGAAAGTGAAGTCGATCTGCTTAACCTTGTCCCAATTCTCGCCCCCGCTCGCTTTCCAAAGCTCGGCCGCGAGAGGCGGTTCCGTCTCGCCCGGGTCGTCCGCCGCGAGCATCGCCGGCACGATCGTCAGCAATGAAATAACCGCCGCAAGATATGGCTTCATAAGGCCAAGCGTGGCAGAGCGCCCGATAAATTGCAATTGAGTGGACTCGCAATATCGTAGGCGCTCTTTCATGAAACTTTGCCGCATCGCCATCCTCGTTTTGCTTCTGGGAATGCTCGCGCCGCTCGCGCGCGCCGGCGATCGCATCTCGACCCGCTTCCGTTCCTCCGAGGCGATCAACGCGCCGAGCTTCGAGCTGGCGGCCGAGACAGCCTACATGGTGGGGCATCATCGGCAATCCCAACAGCTACGATGTGGCCGCGCAGTTTTTCACCGCCCGCTGGCGCTGGGGCATCATCGAGAACGACAGCTGGCTGCAGGGTTACAACCAGGTTTACGCCCTTTTCATGGTCGAACCGATCCTGCGCGGCCCGGAGAATTTTTACTACGGCATCTCGGTTGGCCTTCGCTACAACTTCGCCAAACCGGGCGCGCGCTGGATTCCTTATGTCTCCGGCGGGGTCGGCCTGGGCTGGATCGACAGCCACGCGGACATTTTCGGCGCCCAGGGCCAGGACTTTACCTTCAACATTCTGACGGCCATCGGCGTCTCCTACCAGATCAACGACCATTGGAAAGTCACCGGCGGAATCCTTTACCAGCATCTTTCCAATGCCGGCCCAGACCGATCCGAATCCCGAGCTTGAATCTGCTCGGGCCGCAAATCGGCTTCACCTACAGTTATTAGGCGCCGGTCCGGATGAGTCAGCCTGATGAAAACATCCTGGTCGTCAGGCGAAGCCTCTTCGATGAGCTCGGCAGTTTCCACGGCCTGAATTTCGAGCCGGAGAAATATCTGGGCGCCCTGCTCTCACGCGGGAATAACTTCTTTCTTCCGCGCGCCCAGGCCGAAAACGATCCCACGCACAAGCAGATCATCCCCTACGCCCTGATCGTGCATGGCGACAGCGTTCTGCATTACGTGCGCGGCAAAAAGGCGGGCGAACAGCGCCTGGTGGCGAAAGGATCCATCGGGATCGGCGGCCACATGAACGACACCGACGAATCGCTTTTCGCCTGGGACGAGCACGCCTACCGCGCCGGCGTCGAGCGCGAGGTGAACGAGGAAATCAAGATCGAATCGCCCTTCGAAGACCGGATCGTCGCCCTCCTGAATGACGACACGACCGAAGTGGGCCGCGTCCATCTCGGCATTGTCCACGTTTTCCGGCTGGCCGAACCCAAGGTGGAAAAACGCGAAGCGATGATCACGAATCTCGGCTTTCTGAAGAAAGACGAACTGCTCGCGCGCCGGGAGAACCTGGAAACGTGGTCGCAGCTCTGCGTCGATTCGCTGGACCGGCTGCTCGCGTTAGCGCTGTCGCCACGGCGCTACAGTCGCCGCGTCTTTTGATAGGCGGCTCGTCAGCCGTCTCCTATCGCTTCTTCCGCTTCGGTCGGCTGCGGCGTTGGCGTCGGCGTGGGGCTGGGAGCCATCACAGGACTTGGCGTCGGGGTGGGAGCCGGCGGCGGATTCCAGACGAGATTGATTTCATCGACCTGCCAGCGCGTGCTCTTGGAGACGGTCAGTTCGAGATAAGCGGTCGAGTTCGCATAGGTTAGATCGGACCGAAAGCTGCCTCGCGGATCGTAAAAGTGAGAGGTGAAAAGTGACTTCGCCCTTCGTCTCGGGAGGCTTGGCGAGCGGGCCGAACCCTCGCAAATACTGCATCATCCGGCTCCGCCACACCGGCGAAATACTGGGCGCGGGCGGCCATGCTCAGGCGCTGATCCAGATACTTCTCGTCGTAATCGACTGCCACTTTTTGGATCACTTCGTTGGCGAAGGCCCGGCCATTTTTCTCGCCGTCGGTGCGCGACGAATAAACAAACCAGACACGCGCCTCCCACAATGGCGAGCACGATTATCCAGATGCCGAGGCCTTCCGCCTTGATCCGGGAATGTCGCGCGAGTTTCACCTAAAACCCAAAACCGGTCGCCTTGATAATCTTTCCGTCGCGGATGATCACGCTCTTTTTCTGCATTCCCGTGTAGGCCCCGAAACGGTTCCGGGAATTCACTTTGAATTCGACCAGGTAACCGACGAAGCCGCTTCTTTTTCTTTTTGTCGATGGTATCGGCCGGCGTCGGCGGGCCCATCCATTCGATATTGGCGCTGGCCGGATCCGCCAGAACCTCTGCCAGCCATTTATTGATGATTTCCTGGAAGTTCCTCGGGTATTCCCCATAAACCGCCGGGTCCCCGATGACCTCGACCTCGGTCGTCTGCGCGAACGCCATGTTCGGCGCCGCGAACGCCAGCAAGAGAAGCAACGCGACGATCTTCATTTGCGGCCGAGGCTAGCGGGCCGCCCCGGAAATGTCGAGCGCCGCGTGTCGGGCGGCCTGGCTTACGGCCGCTCGTCGATCGGCACGACTTTTTTGCCGACAGGTTCGCCCACGTATTCGCTGAGCGGACGGTAAAGGCGATTGTCCTCGAGCTGTTCGAGGACCTGGGCGCACCAGCCAGAGCAGCGGGCAATCGCGAAAATCGGGGTGAACAGATCGGTCGGAATGCCGAGCGAGTAGTAAACGGTCGCCGAGTAGAAATCGACGTTCGCGTTCAGGTTTTTCTTTTCCTTCATCAATTGCGCGATCCGCTCCGACATCTTGATCCATTTCGGCTCGCCCAACTGGCTACTCAGCTTGATCGCCATCTTCTGCAGATGCGGCGCGCGGGGATCGAGCGTCTTGTAAACCCGGTGGCCGATGCCCATGATCTTCTTCTTCTCGGCGAGTTGTTTCTCGACGTAGGCGTCGACCTTGTCCTCGCTTCCGATCTCTTCCAGCATGTTGATCACGCCTTCATTCGCCCCGCCATGGAGCGGACCCTTCAACGTGCCGATCGCCGCAGTGATGGCGGAATAAAAATCCGACAACGTCGAGATGGTGACGCGGGCGCTGAAAGTCGACGCATTCATCCCGTGGTCCGCGTGAAGGATGAAGGCCACGTCGAGCGTATCGCTCGCTTCTTTCGATTGCGGCTCCCCGCACATCAAATAGAGGAAATGCTCTGCCTCAGTGAGATCGTCGCGGACCGGCGGCAGCGATTTGCCGTTGCGGGCGCGGTGAAAATAGGCCGCGATCACCCCGATCTTCGCCGTGATCGAAGTGGCCCGGCGCCGATTGATCTCAGGCGTCTCTTCCTTGCCGATCGTCCGGATCGTAAAGGCCGAGCATCGAGATGGCGGTCCGCATCACGTCCATCGGGTTCGCGTCTCTGGGAGCGTTCTTCAGGAAATCGATCACGGGCTCAGGCAATTGCCGCTGGCTGCGGAGCTCGTGCAGTAAACGCATCGATCTCCTTGCGATTGGGCAGCTTCTTGTGCCAAAGCAGGTAGACAACTTCCTTGTAGGTGACTTTGCCGACCAGCTCGTTGATATCGTAACCGCAATAAATGAGCTGGCCCTTGTCACCCAGCACGTCGCTCAACGCCGTCGAGTTGGCTATTACGCCTTCGAGCCCGCGTGAAACTGTCATGATCGGCCTTTCATTTGAGCAATCAGGGTCTCTGCCATTGTCGCTGGTGTTTCGGCTACCGCAATCCCCGCGGCCTTAAGCGCCTCGATTTTTCCCGCCGCCGTCCCTTTCCCGCCGGAGACAATCGCCCCCGCGTGGCCCATGCGCCGGCCGGGCGGCGCCGTCGCCCCGGCGATGAAAGCAGCCACCGGCTTTTTGCAATTCTCCTTGATCCACTCCGCCGCCTCTTCCTCCGCCGAGCCGCCGATCTCGCCGATCACGATCATCGCATCGGTGCCGGGGTCGTCGTTGAAAAGTTTCACCGCATCGAGGTGCGACATGCCGTTGATCGGGTCGCCGCCGATGCCGATGCAGGTGGATTGGCCGTAGCCGCGCGAAGTGAGCTGCCAGACCGCTTCATACGTCAGCGTGCCGGAGCGCGAGATGACGCCGACGCTGCCCGGCTTGTGAATGTATCCGGGCATGATCCCGATCTTGCACGCCCCGGGGGTGATGATTCCCGGGCAATTCGGCCCGATCAGCCGGCTCGGTTTGCCCGCCATCTGCGCTTTCACCCGCATCATGTCCATGACCGGAATTCCTTCCGTGATGCAGACCACCAGCTCCACGCCGGCATCGACCGCTTCCAGGATTCCATCGGCCGCGCCCGGCCGCGGGCACGAAAATGACCGAGACGTTGCAGCCGGTCTCCTGCCGCGCCTCCCAGACCGTGTCGAACACCGGCACCTTATCGTCGAACTTTTGCCCGCCTTTACCCGGCGTCACGCCGGCGACGACGTTCGTCCCGTATTCCATGCATTGGCGCGCATGAAATCCGCCGGCGCTGCCGGTGATTCCCTGCACTACGAGGCGCGTGTTTTTATCGACGAGAACACGACATTCGGACTAAGGTCACCTTCCTTTTGTGCACGAGGAGCTTGTTCCCATCCGGATCGCGGAATTGCGCCATCCAGCAGACTGGCGTTTCGGTCTTATCCAAATCGAAGGCAACTCCGCGTTCCTTCAGTTTGCTGATCGCCGCGTCAATGTCGTCCACTTCAAACGCCACCGTCGTGCCATCACGCGAAGGTTGCCACGCCGGATGACAGCCGACCCCGATCGTCATCGCGCCCAGTTCGTACTCGACCCAGGCCCCGCCTATCGCCGCCGTAGCCGGCTTCAGCTCCAGCGTTTCCTGGTAGAATTTCCGGGCGCGTTCCGCGTCGGATACGGCAATGGCCACAAAAGCGACTTCCTTGATCATAGACATGGCTGCTTTTCGCCTTCCGGTTTGAGTTTGTGAATGACGATGTTGTTGCCATCCGGGTCCTGGATAATCGCCATTCGGCAGCAGGGGCTTTCGAAAGGTTCAACGGCAAACGGGATGTTTCGGTCCTTCAACGACTTCACGGCGCCCTCGAAATCCTCGACCTCCAGCGCGGCACCGGTCCCCTGGTCCGAGGGCGTCCATTGCGGACCGACATTCGCGATGGCGAGCGTGTTGTTGCCCAGATCGTATTCAATCCATTTTCCGCCCATCATTTCCTCTGCCACGCGGAGGCCGAGCACGCCCTCATAAAAACCGCGGGCGCGTTGCAGGTCGGTCACGGGAATACCGACGAAGGCCAGGCGTTGAACATTGATCTTCATGATGCTGTTCCTACAGGTCCAGAAATCCCAAATCCCAATGCCCAAATCCCAGGTAAATCCCAAGCTGACAAATAGGGAAAAAGAAGAGATCATAATCCGCTGCTCTTCGAAATGATCGCCGAGAAAATTAGGGTCAGCTCATAAGCTTCAGCGGCGAGCTCGTCGCGCGATATCGAAATTCAGCTGGAACCAACTTCGAGCAACCTGCAGAAACAGCCGGCTCTCTTTGGCTTCCTTCCGACAGATCTTTGCGCGCATCAGGAAATCTTTCTTGCTCAATGCCTCGTCCGCTTCGATCCAATTTGCCGCTACCGATCCAGACGCACGAACCAGTTGCCGGACATCCTCCGTGTTACCCACAGTCCGCGGCAGCGTCTTGACGAACGCGCGAATAGATTGGGCGAAAAGAAACGTTCGCTCTTCAAGACCACGCGGTTTGGGGGAACCATCGTCCATGTGCTTTTTGGATATTTGAGTTTGAATATTTACTTGGGATTTGGGTTTTGGGATTTGGGATTTGCCGCCGCCGCGACAACTTTCTCGGCCGCATCCGCCAGATCATCCGCGGTGATCAGCGTGAGTCCGCTTTCTTTCAGCAGTTGCTTGCCTTTGTCCACGTTGGTTCCCTCGAGCCGAACAACGAGCGGAACGCTCAGGCCCACGGCTTTGGCCGCGGCGATGATTCCCTGCGCAATCACATCGCACTTGGCAATGCCGCCGAAAATGTTCACGAGGATCGCCTCCACCCGCTTGTCGCCGACGAGAATCTTGAACGCTTCCGTGACCTGCTCTTCGGTCGCGCTGCCCCCCACATCGAGAAAATTGGCCGGGCTGCCGCCGTAAAACTTGATGATGTCCATCGTCGCCATGGCGAGGCCGGCGCCGTTCACCAGACAGGCGATGTTGCCCTCGAGCCCGATGTAGTTCAGGTCGTGCTTGGAAGCTTCCACCTCCCGCGGATCTTCTTCGCTGATGTCCCGCATGGTCTCGACTTCCGGGTGCCGGTAAAGGGCGTTGTCGTCAAAGTTGAACTTCGCGTCGAGCGCCACCACCTCGCCCTTTGTCGGTCACGACCAGCGGATTCACTTCCACCATCGAGCAGTCGAGTCCGAGGAAAGTGCGATACAAACCATCGAACAATTGCGCCGCTGCCTTGATCTGCGACGGCTCGAAGGCGAGCTGCTTCGCCAGTTTGCGCGCCAGGAAAGGTTGGAGGCTGGCCAGCCGATGGACCGGTTCGCGAATGATCTTCTCGGGCGTTTTATCGGCGACCGTTTCAATCTCCACGCCGCCTTCCGTGCTCGCGACAATCAGGGGCGCGGCCGTGGCGCGGTCGAGCAAAATCGCGAAGTAAATCTCCCGCGCGATGTTGACCGATTTCGCGACCAGCACGGTGTTCACGACCTTGCCGCTCGGGCCGGTCTGATGCGTGACCAGCGTTTGCCCGAGCATCTTGGCCGCGATATCGCGCACTTCCTCGGGCGATTTGCACAAATGCACGCCACCCTTGAAGCCGTTGGTGAAAGTTCCTTTCCCTCGCCCGCCGGCGTGGATCTGAGCTTTCACGACCAGCTCGCCGCCGCCCAAATCTTTCGCCGCGCGCTCCGCCTCAGCCGGGCTGCGCGCCGCTTTCCCGGGCGGCGTGGCGACGCCGAATTTTTGCAGCAGCTCCTTGGCTTGGTACTCGTGAATATTCATTCGGGGCGATGCGCGTCAGACGAAGCACTAAGCCCGCGAAGCGCCCCCGGCAATCGTTTTCTATCCGCCGTTCTCCTCTTCGGTCTCCGGCGAATTCAGGCCTGCGGCTTTTCCGGCGCGGCACTCTCCCGTTTCGATTTTGCAGCAGGCGGTTCGGGTGGCACTGCAGAATGCCGAGGCGGCTGAAATTTTTCGGCTTCGCGTTGCAGCTTGCCGAGGTAGGCCGGGAGATCGAGGCCCGCGTTGCGTGCCAATTCATGCAAGGGCGGCAATGCGCTGATCATGCCAGAGAGGTAATCAGCGGTCGCTGTCTTGCCGTCAGAATTTCTTCCTCCGTCCCAAACGGTCACCTTGTCGATCTTGAGATTGGAGATCGCCTTAGCCTGTTCTTGAACGATATCCGGAAGTTGCTCGGTAATGAGCATGTTCTGGGCGCCGATCGCTCCACCGCACGTCTCGATCAGATCGCGGAAACCGGCGGCTTTCTTCGTGAGGATGGATTCGGTGCCGTCGGCTTCGGCCATCAAACGCACCTTAAGACCTTCGGCCTCCGCCCGTTTCACGAAAAGAAGTCCATCCGCTTCGGCCTGCTTCACCGCGCGCTGGCCGTCCGCCTCACCTTGCCGTAATCGGCGCGTCTGTTCCGCCTGCGCTTCAGCTTCGACAATAACCCGGTTCCGCGCGATCTCCGCGGGCACGACGATGTTGGCATACTGCGTGGCCTTGTCGCGCTCGGCGCGCTGCGTTTCCGCTTTTTGCTCCGACGTATAGGACTCTTCCAGGGCGCGGGCGTGCGCAACTTTTTCCGCCGCGCTCGCGATCCGCTCGGCCTCGGCTTCGTTCGTGCGCCGGCCCGCGTTGGAATTGGCGATTTCCACCAAAGCAAGGTTCTCGCCCTTGGTCGCTTCGGCATTTGCGTTCGCCACCCGAATACGCTGGTCGCGCTGAGCTTCCGACGCGCCGATCTGGCCATTCCGGTCTGCCTCCGCGACTTTGACCCGCGCTTCGTTGATCGCTTTCGAGGCGGCCTCCTGTCCGAGCGCGTCGATGTAACCGGAAGCATCGGTGACGTCCTGAATGTTTACGTTGATCAGACGCAGGCCCACTTTCTTCAGCTCGACTTCAACGCCGTTGGCGATATTGGCGATGAGCTTGTCGCGATCGGAATTGATCTCCTCGATATTCATCGTCGCGATAACGACGCGCATTTGTCCGAAGATGATGTCCTTGGCGAGCTCCTTAATCTCCGGGAGCTGAAGACCGAGCACGCGCTCGGCGGCGTTCTCCATCACGCCGGGCTCGGTGGCGACGCCGACCGTGAAGGTCGAAGGCGTATTGACGCGAATGTTTTGTTTCGACAGCGCGCCCTGGAGATTGATCTCGATCGGCATCGGCGTGAGATCGAGGAACTGGTAATCCTGAATGATCGGCCAGATAAAGGCCGCGCCGCCGTGCAAGCAGTGGGCCGATTGCCCGCTCCGCACCTTTCCGTAGACCACGAGGATGCGGTCCGATGGGCATTTCTTGTAGCGTGAGGCGAACGCGATAAGCGTCCCGAAGATGATAATGAACGCGGCGCCGGCGAGAACGAGGATATCCATGTGAGAAGCGGGGTTGGTGAGATCAGACATCGGGAGAATTCGTCAGCGGCTCGACCATTAACGTGCTCCGGCCGATCAACGCGACCACTTTGGCTTTGCTGCCCGGCTTCAGGTTCCAGGCGGCTTTGGTGTAGGCTTCGGCCATCATAAGACGGCCCTGAATCATCAATTCGAGCTGGCCTCCGCCCGCTTCGGCTGCGGGAATGGTCGTGTAAACCGTTCCCACGGACCCGATCGCGTTGTTGTAATCGACGTTGCCGCCGCTGCTTTGCAGCCGAAGCAAATTATGGATCAGAAACCAGGTCGCGAGAAGAAAGCCTGTCCCGGCGGCGCTGCCGGCGACAATCGCCGCCACGACCGAGTAGCCGTTGTTGAGCATGATCACGCCCGTCCATCCGAATCCCACAAAAAAGGCGGTGACCGTCCGGACCGTGATCAAGCCGATCCCGGAATCATGATCGCCGTGGCCAGAAATATCGGCATCGTGGTGCCCGTCGAGCCCGATGACTGTCAGCAGCATTTGGATCAACAGGATCCCGAGCGAGATGATTCCGATCCCGTAAAAGATCTGGCGTTCAATCAGCAGCGCGTTCCACCACTCAGTCATTGGGGAGAAGCCTCTTCAACATTCGTGGCGCAGGGTGAAAGATTCGGGGCAAGACTGCAAGCATGTTTGCGCAAACGCGTTTCTTGCAAGTCGCGCGGATGGCGGAAGAGTGGCTGCGATGTCCGTGAAGAATGAGCACCTGGAAGCAACGGTAGCGCGAGCCGTGGTCGCGGGAGATCTGCTCGAATCCAGTGCGCAGAATATTTCAATGCTCCTGCGCGGGGCGCCATCGCCTTTCTACGAGCAAACCGTCGCGGAACTGGCGGAGGCTGGCGAGTGGAGCGAATTGAACGACCGATTTTTCCGCACCCTCGCGTTCGGGACGGGTGGTCTGCGGGGCCGGACCATCGGGAAGATTGTCACGAAGGCCGAACGCGGCGAGGCGAGCGAGAACGAGCCGCCGCAATTCCCCTGCGTGGGCACAAACGCGATGAACTTCTACAACGTCAGCCGCGCGACGCAGGGTCTGGTCGCTTACCTGCACGAGTGGCGCGGGAAGGAAAAGATCTCCGGCAAACCGAAGATCGTGATCGCGTGCGACACCCGGCATTACTCAAAACAGTTCACGGAGCTGGTGGCGAAGACCGCAGCGGAAAACGGCTGCGACGCCGCGGTTTTCGAAGGGCCGCGATCGACGCCGGAACTCTCCTTCGCGGTCCGTTATCTCGGGGCGAGCGCCGGCATCGTCATCACAGCGAGCCACAATCCGCCGCATGATAACGGCTTCAAAGCTTACTTCAGCGATGGCGCGCAGGTGATCGAGCCGCACGCGAGCGCGATCATCGCGAAAGTGAATTCGATCGCGGGCGAAAGCTATGCCGCGAGGCCCGCCGGGGAACGCGGCGCGGTTCAGGTTCTGGGCAGAGAAGTCGACGAGGCGTATATGGAGCGCGTCGAGAGCCTGATCCTGAACAAGGAGCTGGTGCGCTGCGGCGAAATCGTTGCGCGTGGTCTTCACGCCACTCCATGGCACTGGGGGCGTGATCATCAAGCCGATGCTCGAGCGGCTGGGCTTCACTTTCGACGTCGTGGAAGAACAGGACCGCTTCGACGGTAATTTCCCCACGGTCGAATCGCCCAACCCGGAAAATGCCGCGGCCTTACGCCTCGGGGTCGAGCTCGCCGACAAGGTCCAGGCTGATCTGGTCGTGGCGACGGATCCGGATTGCGATCGCATGGGTGTCGCCGTCCGCGCCGAAGATGCGAACAATGAAGCTTTTGAGCGGCAACCAGATTGGTTCGCTCATGGCGTACTACCGGATCAAAACGCTTTTCGATCTCGGAGTTCTGAACAAGGAAAACGCGTCGCGTGGCGTGATCATCAAGACATTCGTCACGACCGACCTGCAAAAGGTGATCGCGGAGCATTACGGCCTGCGCTGTGTCGAGACGCTGACCGGGTTCAAATATATCGGCGCGAAACTCGGGAAGTATGAGCGGGCGCTCGACGAGATTGCCACGCGGACGGCGCAGCGCGCCGTCCCTACCATGAGATGTCGGAGGACGAGACGAGAGAACTTCGGTTGAAGCATTCGTCGCTTTATGTTTTCGGCGGCGAGGAAAGCTATGGCTACAGCGGCGGCGATTTCATTCGGGACAAGGACGGCAACGGCGCTGCGGTCATGTTTTGCGAGGTGGCCGCTTATGCGAAGTCGAAAGACCTTACCGTGACGGCGTTGCTCGACGAAATTTTTTCTGAATTCGGATATTTCGAAGAGTATTCCGGCTCGCTCACGTTCGAGGGCGCCGAGGGGGCGGAAACGATCAAGCGCCTGCTCGCTTCATACGTCGCCCAACCACCTGCAGAGATGCTGGGAGTGAAGGTGGCGCACGTGAAGAATTTCGAGACCGAGACCTATCGCGATGTCGAAGGCGACGAGATTCCCAAGGAAAAAATGCTGATCTTCGAGTTGGACGACCAGACCAGGATTGCTGTGCGCGGTTCCGGGACGGAGCCGAAGATCAAATACTACCTGTTTGCGCAACGGCGGCCGGCGCGCTCGAAGTTCAGCCCGCAAGAGCTCGGGGCCGTCAAACAAGAAGTAAGCGCACACCTCCTGCGCCTCTGGAACTGGCTCCGCGACGACGCCAACACTCGCGCCGCCGCATAAGAAGCTCGACATCCTGCCGAAGCCACGGAAGATTTTTGCATGAGCCGCGAAATCAAAGCTCGATGGCGGAGAAATTTCGATTCTGAAGATGATCGGTCTCTCGGGCTCACCGCTCTTCGGGAAGTTGTTGATCGACCGAATCGAGGAAATGGAGACGGGCGAATTCCTCGACACGCTGTGCGGACTCATGGATCAGGGTTATGTCGTCTCGGACAAAGTGGCCGTCCGCACGATCCAGGACGTGGCGAAGGCCTCCTTCCGAGTCAACACTGCGTTCTCAAAGGATTTGCAGGACGCGATTAATCCCAGCAGGCGGCGGGAACGCGAGCGCCAGGAACGGATGCGGCGCCGCTAAACGGGGTGGCTGGTTTCTCAAGAATGCTTCGGCTCTGGCCGTGGCTTGCCGCGATCTCCACCGGCGTGCTTTGCGCGACCTGCTTCGCGCCGTTCAATTACTCCTGGCTTTGCTGGATCGCGTTGACGCCATTGCTCGCGGCTGTCTGGTTTTCGGGCGAAAATTCAAAGCGTCGCTGGCTGCGGAATTTGGCGCTCGGCTACCTCGCCGGGCTCGCCTTTTTCTGGATCGTCTTTTTCTGGCTGTACACCGTGACCGTGCCCGGCCTGGTCCTGGTCGGTCTGTACATGGGGATCTATTTCGCTTTCTGGAGCTGGTTCTGCGGGATGCTCCGGCCCGGCTTGCGGAAGGTCCGGCCGAAGACGCGTCAAGGGGTCGACGCAATCTCAGACCGGCTCAACCAGAAATATGCGCGGCAAAGCGCCAGCCCCGAGCGCTGGACCTCGCTCCTGGATTCTCCCCAAGGCCGCTCGCCCTGGCTGCGTTCGACGAACAATCTACGCCTCGCCTTTTTCCTCGCCGCCGCCTGGGTGATGCAGGAATGGCTGCGCAGCATTGTCCTGTCCGGCTGGGGGTGGAACACCCTCGGGCACGCCTTGCACGCGCAACTGGCCTTGATCCAGATCGCCGAATTCACCGGCGTCGCCGGGCTCTCTTTCCTCGTCGCGTTTACCAACGTCATCCTCCTGACCACCGTTCGCCGTTTCATTCTCGAGGCCCAGGTCCGCCCGATGAAGCCCCATTACGACCTGACTTTGACGATGGCGGGGATCATCGGGGTGATGGGCTTCGGCCTTCATTCGATCCGTACGCCGCGCGAAGGGAAGAGCCTCAACGTCGCTCTGGTGCAGCCAAACGTTCCGCGCGAAGAAAAATTCACCGTCGAGTTCGAGAATAAAATCTTTGACCAATTCACGCGGCTGAGCCGTCCGGCCCTCGACTCCGGGAAGCGGCCCGATCTCCTGGTCTGGCCGGAAAGTTCGATGCCCGATGTGGTTCTCGGCGACAACACAAGTCACCGCTTCGTCATGGATTTCTCGGCCTCAGCGCAGACGGACCTGCTCCTCGGCACCCTCGATTTCGATCCACCGGATGCCTACAACGCCGCGTTGCTGGTCTCGGATGCCGGCGCGCGCACCCAGCTTTATCGGAAGGTTCATCTCGTGCCGTTTGGCGAATACATTCCGGGCCGGCACACGATCCCGTTCATCGCGCGCGTCGTCGGCGACCAGGTGCCGGCCGATTTCTCCTTCGGCAAGGAATTTACCGTTTTCCAACTATCGAACGATAACGGCAAGGTCGCGCCGCTGATTTGCTTTGAGGACACCATCGGCGAACTCACCCGGCAATTCGTCCGCAGCGGCGCCACTTTGCTCGTGAACGTGACGAATGATGGCTGGTTCCTGCGCACCGCGGCTTCCCGGCAACATCTCGCGAATGCGGTCTTCCGCTGCGTCGAAACCCGGCTCTCCATGGTGCGCGCCGCCAATACCGGCGTGACCTGTTTCATCAATGATTTCGGGAAAGTCACCCACACCCTGGTGGACGAAAATGGGAGCCAGTTCACGGAAGGCGTGCTGACTGGCCAGGTCAGCGTGCCCCGCCAATACGTGCCGACCTTCTACGTCCGGCACGGCGAACTCTTCGCGCACGTCTGCGTCGGGATTACGGGACTCGTGCTCCTTTTTTCTGGTGCGACTGGTAAGGCGGCGGAAGTCGTAACAAGGAGGGCGGTTTCCAGTCTGCCCTGTAGCAACGGTCCCGCGCTGCGGATCCGTTCAACGGATGTGCGGTAAAAGCCCCACGCCTCGACATAGCGAGGCGGCTAAGGCTCGGCGAAATTTAGACTCGCGAATTTTCGTGCGCATTGCCAGTCCGTCCGCTAATCGTGTTTCACTCGATGTCAGCCAATAACGAATTTGCCATTTACGTTCGCGGACTTCGCAAGTCGTACGACGGTTTCGAGGCGGTGAAAGGGATCGATTTCGAAGTTCGTCCCGGTGAGGTCTTCGGCTTGCTCGGGCCAAATGGCGCGGGCAAGACGAGCACAGTCGAAATCCTGGAAGGCTTGCGGCCGCGCACGGCGGGCGACGTGAAGGTGCTCGAATTCGATCCCGATCGCCAAAAGCAGAGATTGAAGGACCGCATCGGCGTTTGTCTGCAAGCCACGAATCTCCCGGACAAAATTACCGTGCGCGAAGCTCTCAACCTTTTCGGCTCCTTTTATACGCGCACCGTCGATGGCGAGGCGTTGCTGAAACGCCTGCAGCTTTGGGAAAAGAAAGACGCCTATTACGCGACGCTTTCCGGCGGACAAAAACAGCGGCTCGCCATCGCCCTCGCCCTCATCAACGACCCGCAAATGCTCTTCCTCGATGAGCCCACCAGCGGCCTCGATCCTCAGGTGCGCCTGGAGATCCGCGACCTGATCGAGGAACTGCGCGCCGAGAAGCGGACGATCGTGATGACGACGCACTACATCGAGGAAGCGGAACGCCTCTGCGACCGCGTCGCGATCATCGACAACGGTTTGATCATCGCCAGCGGTTCGCCCCGCGAGTTGCAGGCCAAAAGCGCCAACCAGGCCGCGATCGAAATTTCCTTTACCCATCCGTGGACCGGCGGCGAGCTCCCGGCCTGGCCGCAGGCGGTGCGCAGCACGATGAGTGAGGATCGCCGCCACATAAAGGTGACGTCGGACCATCCGGCGCGGACCCTGGTCGAGATGGTGAAATGGACCGACGCCCAGGGCATCGAGCTCGACGATGTCCGGCTGAATCGGCCCACGCTCGAGGATGTCTTCATCGAACTGACCGGAAAGAAACTGCGCGAATGATTGCGACACTTCTTTAGGTCTGGAGCAACGGGCTCTCCCTGTAGCCGCTTCGCTGTGCGAAGCGCCGAGGCAGACCGCGGCGACACGAATCTCGCGTCGCCCACAGGGCGACGGCTACAGAAGAACTAAGGAGCAAATGAAAGCGTTCCTCGCCCTCATGCGGATCGACCTGAAGCTCGCGCTTCGGAATCGCACGGTCCTCTTCTTTAACTACTTCTTCCCGCTCATCTTCTTTTTCATTTTCGGTTTCTCGATGGATGCCCAGCAGGGTCCCGCATCATTTACATCATCACGATGTGCTTCGCGATCGGCGTCCTGGGCAATGGCCTCTTCGGCGCCGGCATGCGGGCGGTTGAGGACCGCGAGACGAACGTCTTGCGCCGCTACAAAGTCACGCCGATTTCGCCCGTGCCTTTGCTGGTGGCGTCGCTGGTCACCGGCGTCGTCCTTTATCTCCCGGGACTGATCGTCCTGCTTGTCCTCGCGAACCGCCTTTTCGGGATGGCCATTCCGGCGAATCTCTTTTCCCTCTTCCTCTTCGCCATCATCGCCTGCCTCGCCTTTCGCTCGATGGGGCTCATCATCGCTTCGGTCGTCAATTCGTCGCAGGAAAGCTTGATCCTTATCCAGCCGCTTTACATGGCGATGCTTTTCCTGAGCGGCGCGACCTTCCCGATCAGCTTTTTCCCGGAGTGGTTGCAGCTCGTGACCCAATTCATTCCCGCGACCTACCTGATGACCGGCGCCGCCGGCATCCTCCAGCAAGGCGAGTCGATTCTTCAGAATTGGCTTTCGGTGGTCGCTCTCCTCGTCACGATGGTGATCGGCACCTTTATCGCGGCGAAATTATTCCGCTGGGAAAAAGAAGAGAAGCTGCGCAATAGCGCGAAGCTCTGGGTCCTGGCGGCGCTCGCCCCGTTCCTGATCCTGGGCCTTTACCAATCATGGACGCGCGAGGACCTTTCGAAAGCGAAGATCCTGGCGCGAGACATCAGCCGCGGCCGAAGCTGGCTCATCCAGAACGCGCGCATCTTTGTCGGCGACGGAAGAGTGATCGAATCGGGCTCGGTGCTGATCCGCAAGGGAAAGATCGAGGAGATTTACGAAGGCACGGCGCCGGAGGCGAAGTCATTGAAAGCGGAGCCGGTCGAAGCCGCCGGCAAGACGATCCTGCCCGGGATTGATCGATGTGCATATTCATCTCGGCGCGAGCGGCGGCTTCTACGACGACCAGAGCAAGGCTTTCGATCCGAAAGGCGCCGAGCGTGCCTTGCAGTCCTATTTGTATAGCGGAGTGACCGCGGTCCGCAGCGCCGGGCGATTCCCTGGACGAAATGCTGAGAGTGCGCCGGCTCTATAACAGCGGCGAAAAGCTCGGCGCCGAAATGTTTATGTGTGGGCCGCTCTTCACGGCCGAAGGCGGGCACGGGACCCAATTCGCGAAATTCATGCCCGAAGCCTTTCAACGCCTCCTTCCTCGCCGGCTTCGTGCGCACTCCGAAAACACCCGAGGAAGCGCGCCAGCAAGTGGACGCGCTGGCCGATTCAGCGGATCGATGCCATCAAAGCGGTGCTGGAAAGCGGCGTCGCCCGGTTATCCCTTCAATCGCCTCGATGTGAACGTGCTCGAAGCAGTCGTGGCCGCGGCCAAAGCGAAAAACCTGCCGGTCTCCATCCACACGGGAAGCGCCGCGGACGTCGCCGACGCGGCCAAATTGGGCGGCAACTCGGTCGAGCACGGCTCGTTCCTGGATGAGATTTCGGACGCAACGCTCGCCGAGATGAAAGCGAAAGGGGTCGCGCTCGATCCCACCTTGAGCGTGGCCGAAGGCTTCAAGAGTTTCTCGCGCGGCGACACCACGCTGCTCAAGCGTTCGCTCGTTCAACAGGTCAGCCCCAAGGATCTCATCGCGGGGACGGAACGCGCCGCCGTGGATGAAAAATGGAAAGGATTGCGCGAAGGCCTCACGCATTATCCGATGACGGTCGAGCAGGGCGGCGCCAACGTTCTGAAAGCCTGGCGCGCCGGGGTAATGCTGGTCACCGGCTCGGACGCGGGCAATTTCCTGGTCCTGCACGGGCCGACCGTGCAACACGAGATCGAGCTTTGGGTCGCCGCGGGGGTTCCGATCGAGGTGGCCCTTCAGGCTGCGACGTTGAATGCCGCGAAGCTCCTGCAGGCCGATTCACGCTTCGGCAGCGTTGAGAAAGGGAAGGAAGCAACGTTGCTCCTCGTGGACGGCAATCCTCTCCAGGACGTCAAAGCTCTTTCCGCCATCTCCGCCGTCTTCATGAAAGGCGAGCGCGTCAACCGGGCCGAGCTCTTCAAGCAAAAGTAGGTTCTGCGCAGGTTGTAGTCACGGTTCTCGGGGCGTCGCCTGTCGAGACCCCCTTTTTGTCATCCTGAGCGAAGTCGAAGGATCTCTTACTTTGCCTTCCGTGGAAGGCCCCTTTCCTGGCTGCGCTCGCGAAAATTAGAGATCCTTCGACAGGCTCAGGATGACAGATAAAACAAAACGGCGATCCAGTTCACACCGGGCCCCTTTTGTCATCCTGAGCGAAGTCGAAGGATCTCTTACTTTGTCTTCTGTGGAACGCCCCTTTCCTCGCTGCGCTCGCGAAAATTAGAGATCCTCGACAGGCTCAGGATGACAGGTAAACAAAACGGCGATCCAGTTCACACCGAGCCCCTTTTGTCATCCTGAGCGAAGTCGAAGGATCTCTTGCTTTGTCTTCTGTGGAACGCCCCTTTCCTCGCTGCGCTCGCGAAAATTAGAGATCCTCGACAGGCTCAGGATGACAGGTAAACAAAACGGCGATCCAGTTCACACCGGGCCCCTTTTGTCATCCTGAGCGAAGTCGAAGGATCTCTTGCTTTGTCTTCTGTGGAACGCCCCTTTCCTCGCTGCGCTCGCGAAAATTAGAGATCCTCGACAGGCTCAGGATGACAGGTAAACAAAACGGCGATCCAGTTCACACCGAGCCCCTTTTGTCATCCTGAGCGAAGTCGAAGGATCTCTTACTTTGTCTTCTGTGGAACGCCCCTTTCCTCGCTGCGCTCGCGAAAATTAGAGATCCTCGACAGGCTCAGGATGACAGGTAAACAAAACGGCGATCCAGTTCACACCGAGCCCCTTTTGTCATCCTGAGCGAAGTCGAAGGATCTCTTACTTTGTCTTCTGTGGAACGCCCCTTTCCTGGCTGCGCTCGCGAAAATTAGAGATCCTCGACAGGCTCAGGATGACAGGTAAACAAAACGGCGATCCAGTTCACACCGGGCCCCTTTTGTCATCCTGAGCGAAGTCGAAGGATCTCTTACTTTGCCTTCTGTGGAACGCCCCTTTCCTCGCTGCGCTCGCGAAAATTAGAGGTCCTTCGACAGGCTCAGGATGACAGGCAAAACAAAACGGCGATCCAGTTCACACCGGGCCCCTTTTGTCATCCTGAGCGAAGTCGAAGGATCTCTTACTTTGTCTTCTGTGGAACGCCCCTTTCCTCGCTGCGCTCGCGAAAATTAGAGGTCCTTCGACAGGCTCAGGATGACAGGCAAAACAAAACGGCGATCCAGTTCACACCGGATCGCCGTTTGAAATTTGCGTGTCGGGACGCTTAGGCCTTCGCCTCTTTGTCGTGCATCTTGGCGCACTCGGCCTTGAAAGCCGTGAATTGCTCCTTCGAGAGGATGCTCTCCGCGGATTTCATGAACTTATCCATGCTCTCCTTGGTGCAGCCGCCCTTTTTGCACTCGGCGTGCGCTGTTTCCATCTTCGCCTTCTGCTCGGCGGAGATATTCAGCGTCGCCCAGGTTTGCGAACAATCCTTGTCATTCTTCGCGTGGGTCGCCCCCGCCGCACAGCAGGCCTTGTCGCCCGCATATGCCGTGGTGACGGCAAAAGCCGTCGCCGCTATCAAAGCTAGTAGTTTGGTCATAGTGGAAAGTAAGACAGGGCGGTTCTTTTGTCGTTCAAAATTTGCGCCGGCCCCCGGGAGCGATCAGGTGGCAGCGAACGTCAGGGCTCCACCCTCGACATCCACCTTGATCGTCTGCCCTTCCCGTATCTTCCCTTCCAGGATCTCGAGGCTAAGCGGATCGAGGATGTGCTTCTGGATCGCCCGCTTCAACGGACGCGCGCCATAAACCGGATCGTATCCCTCTCTGGCGACCAACGCCTTGGCCGCGTCCGATAATTCCAGCCTGATCTTCTGGTTCTCCAGCCGCCGCACGAGCCGCTTGAGCTGAATCTCCACGATGTTCTTCAGCTCTTCTTCGCTGAGCCGGTCGAAGATGATGATGTCGTCGATCCGGTTCAGGAACTCCGGCCGGAAATGCTGCCGCAACGCCTCCATGACCAGCCGCTCGCGCGCTTCCGGCGACGCTTCCTCCATGATGTATTGCGAGCCGATGTTCGACGTCATGATGATGACGGTGTTCTTGAAATCGACCGTCCTCCCCTGCCCGTCCGTGATCCGTCCGTCATCGAGCACTTGGAGCAGGACGTTGAAAACATCCGAGTGCGCCTTTTCGATCTCGTCGAAAAGCACGACCGAATACGGCTTGCGCCGGACCGCTTCGCTCAGTTGCCCGCCTTCTTCGTAGCCGACGTAGCCGGGCGGCGCGCCGATCAACCGCGAGACCGTGTGTTTCTCCATGTACTCGCTCATGTCGATCCGGATCATGGCGTGCTCGTCGTCGAACAGGAATTCCGCCAGCGCCCGGGACAGCTCCGTTTTTCCGACCCCCGTCGGCCCAAGGAAAATGAACGAACCGATCGGCCGGTTCTCGTCCTGCAAACCGGCCCGCGCCCGGCGAATCGCGCTGGCCACCGCCTTGATCGCCGTCTCCTGGCCGACCACGCGCTGATGCAAATGCTCCTCCAGCCGGATCAGCTTCTCCCGTTCGCCTTCCTGCAATCGCGAGACCGGAATGTGCGTCCAGCTCGAGACGACCTCCGCGATGTCCTCCTCGGTCACCTCTTCGCGCAGGAGCTGGTTCCCGCCCTGCTGAATCTTCTCCTCGATCTCGCGCAGCTTCTTCTCGAGATCGGGAATGCGCCCGTATTGCAGCTCGCTCGCTTTCGCCAACTCGCCGCGGCGTTGCGTCCGCTCCAGCTCGGTGCGCGCCGCATCCAGCTCTTCCTTGATCTTGCGCTGCTCCTCGATGATCCCTTTTTCCTTCTGCCACTCCGCTTTCAGCGCCGACGATTTCTCTTTTAGCTCGGCCAGCTCTTTCTCGAGCTTCTGCAACCGCTCTTTGCTGGCGGCGTCTTTCTCCTTCTTCAACGCCTGCCGCTCCATCTCGCGCTGCATGACCTCGCGCTCGATGACGTCCACTTCCGTCGGCATCGAATCGAGCTCGATCTTGAGACGCGACGCCGCTTCATCCACCAGGTCGACCGCCTTGTCGGGTAAAAACCGGTCGCTGATGTAGCGGTGCGAAAGCACCGCCGCCGCCACCAACGCCGCATCCTGGATGCGCACGCCATGATGCACTTCGTAGCGCTCCTTGAGTCCGCGGAGAATCGCGATCGTGTCTTCGACGGTCGGCTCTTCCACCATCACCGGCTGGAAGCGCCGTTCGAGCGCCGCGTCTTTCTCGATGTATTTCCGATACTCATCCAGCGTCGTCGCGCCGACCGTCCGCAATTCGCCCCGCGCCAGTTGCGGCTTCAACAGATTCGACGCGTCCACCGACCCTTCCGCCGCCCCCGCGCCCACGATCGTGTGCAGCTCGTCGATGAACAAAATGATCTCGCCCTGCGAATCGGTCACTTCTTTCAGGAACGCCTTCAGCCGGTCCTCGAATTCGCCCCGGAACTTCGCGCCCGCCACCATCGACCCGATATCCATCGCGATGATGCGCTTCTGCTTCAGCGATTCCGGCACATCTCCGCTGACGATGCGCCGGGCCAGGCCTTCGACGATCGCCGTCTTCCCCACGCCCGGTTCGCCGATCAAGACCGGATTGTTCTTCGTCCGCCGCGAGAGCACCTGCATCACCCGCCGAATCTCATGGTCGCGCCCGATGACCGGATCGATCTTCCCTTTCCGCGCCATCTCCGTCAGATCGCGCCCATATTTTTCCAGCGTCTGATATTTTCCTTCCGGGTTCTGATCCGTCACCCGCTGCGACCCGCGCACCTGCTGCAACGCCTGCATCAGCTTGTCGCGCGTGATGCCCGCTTCCTTCAACAACTTCGCCGCCGCCCCCTTCGAATCGGCCAGCGCCAGCAGATAATGTTCGGCGCTGAGGAATTCATCCTTCAGCTTCGCCATCTCCTTCTCCGCCGCATCGATCGTCGCCCGCAGCTCGTTCCCGATCCGCTGATCGTAAGTGCCGCCCTGAATCTTCGGCCGCCGCTCCAATTCCTCCGTCAGCCGCCCGCGCAAATCCGCGACCGCCACCCCCATCTTCTCCAGGAGCGGCCGCGTCACCCCCTCCGTCTGGTCGAGCAGCGCGAGCAGGAAATGCTCGTTCGTGATTTCCTGCTGATGGAACTGCGTCGCGACCTCCTGAGCCGCCTGCAACGCTTCCTGCATCTTCTGCGTAAATTTATCCGGACGCATGAATTACACCTAAGCATCGCGGCCGCTTCCGCAACCGCGCCTGAGAATTGCCTTCCATTCCCCAGAAACAGAATCTTGCGCTCGCTTGCCGGACGATGGTGCCACTAACGCCGTGCCCGTTTGCCGTCCGCTTATCGCCTAAATCGGAGATAGACGAAGAATTGTTCGTCTTCAAAGGCGAACTTTCGTCTAATTCTCGTTAGATGCTATGTCGCGCATCATACGTTTCCATTTGCTGATCTTCGCGATGCTGCTTCTCGCGACCGTGGCCGCTTCGGCCCAGACACTCACGGTGATGGAGTTGCTGCAGAGCCCACGCCAATTTGAGGGTCGGCGCGTTTCAGTCAGCGGCTACTACTACAGCGACTGGGAGGGTCACGGCTTGTTTGCTGACCGCGCGGCCGCTGAACGCTACGACATGCAGAGAGGGATTTGGATTGCTGCCAATCCGAATGTGGAGAGTTCCGTTCGCAAGGCTCATGTCATTGGAGTGTTCTATTATTCATCGACGGCCCTTCGAAAGCGCCGTGTGTTCAGCGGCGGTTTCGGTCCGTGGGGCAATTGGCCGACCGCACTCGTGAATGCGACGATCCACCTTCGCTAGAGGCCGCCGACATTCTCAGCTTTGCTCAGTCCATGAGACGAAGTCTAAACCCAGTAAGCGCTCGATGTTCGAGCGACGAAGGCCTGACCAGTCGATGCAGCTTACCGCGAGTAGCTCCGATGACGCTTCCAGTTCTACCAACGACCGCATGCGCGATCGCATGCTCAGAGGGCTCAGCGGTAGCTGATCTTATTCTCGTTAGCCTTTGGCAGTATGACAACAAAACATCGAATTTTTACGATAAGCTTCGCGCGCGTCTATCCCTATGTACGTCGAAAAGGCAGAGAAAAAGGGGCGCAAGAAGTCGGAAGTGGATGCAATTATTTGCTGGCTGACGGGCTACAGCCAGCGGCAGTTGCAAGGGCAACTGAAAAAACAGACAGACATTGAAACCTTCCTCAAGGAAGCGCCGAAGCTGAATCCTGCTCGCACTTTGATCAAAGGCGTAGTTTGCGGCATCCGAGTGGAAGAGATTCAAGATCCGATGATGCGGGAAATCCGCTATCTCGATAAATTGATCGATGAATTGGCAAAAGGGAAAGCGATGGAAAAGATTTTGAGGGCCTGATGATGCGTTCTCCTCACGTAACTGCTTTTCGCTGAATGCTCGACTCATCTTTAATGTCTCGTTAGGAAGCTTCAAATGCCAAGATATTGGTGGCAATGCACCTCCTGCGGCGAGAGGCCCGCGTGGTTGACGGTCTGCCACTCGCGCAGCATTGCCGCTTTCATTTGGGATGAGTTGCTGCCAAGCGGCTGGGATCAGAGCCTTCTTCTTCGACGGTGTAAATGCAGGCGCAACTCTTTGCGGATTACCTACCGATTTAAGCGCGGTGATCCCGACAGGGTCAGTGTCAGGCATATCGTTGGGCTTCGCCCCGAGGGTGATTATCTCCCGATGCTCTGGGACACCTTCCGGCATTCCAGTCCCCGGAAGCATTGGATTGATTTCAAGTATCAAAGGGGGCGCAGTCCCTGGGGCCTGACGAAGCGGGTGGTCCTGGAAAAGGCGCAACTGACACGACTGCTGCGAGCGTACGAACACGCGACCAAAAGTCGAGAACCGGGCGGTTGAAATGCGCGTCATAAACCGACTCTATGCTTTCGTCGGCTGGGCGATCGTCGCTTTGGGCGGGTTGCATATGCTGGCGACCTCCGGCTTTCGGCCTCGACTCCTGCGTTCCGGGTTTGGTTTTTCGGTTCGGGGCTGGCGATGGCGCTGGGCGGCGCCTTGAATCTTCTTCATCGCGCCTACGGTCGCTCGGCCCCGGGCATGCGCATGGTGTGTTGGATCGCGAATGTTTTCCTGACGCTGTTCGGGGGCTGTCGCCGGCGCGATTACCCGCGCCAGTCTCGCCGAGTACATTGTGATCATGAGCCTGCTCGGCGGGGCGAGCATTCTCTCGTTCAGTCGCTCCTCCCTGAATCCTCCGCGTAAACCCGGAGAAACCTGAGCCGCTCTGGCGTGCCCACAGTCACACTCCTGCTCATGATCCCGGTCTAGAGGCCGCACACCTCAGAAGGATCATGAGCACGATCATGATCAGGAGCAGGATGAGCAGTGCCGCCGGTTTGGGTTAATGCAGGCGCTTTTTCCGGCGGGGTGGATTGCGGGCCACTCCCTCCCCGCTTATGAGTCTGTCCGATGAACGCCGGGGAAAAGAATTTTGCATCGCGCGCATGGGCGCTCCTTCGAGAGGGACCGTTCCGGCGTTACATCTTCGGCTCGGCCATTTCGGACACCGGCACCTGGATGCAGGTGATGGCGCAAGGCTGGGTGATGAGCTCGCTCACCGATCGCGGGTTGTACCTTGGGCTGGCCGCGGCCGCCGCCGGGGTGCCGACGATTCTGCTCGCGATGAAAGGCGGTGAGGCGGCCGATCGTTACGACAAACGCAAGATCCTGATCTGGGCTCAAGTGGCCCAGATCGTCCTCGCGCTTATCCTTGGGCTCCTGGTCTTCACCGGGCTCATTCAAATCTGGCACGTCATCGTCCTGGCCTTCGGCCTCGGCATTTGCATCGCCTTCGAGATGCCGGCGATCAGTGCGATCGTTCCGGAACTCGTCCGCAAGGAGCAGATCCAGACAGCCATCGCGCTCGATCGTTCGGTCTTCCACGGCTCGCGCCTGGTGGGCCCGTCGGTGGCCGGCCTCTTCATTGCCTGGTGGGGCGCTGCCTCCGCGTTCTTTTGCAACGCCGTGACCTTCCTCGCGCTGATTATCGCCCTGGCTTCGTTGCCGCCGCGCCCCATCGGGACGGCGGAGGAAGAGGAGCAGCGCAAGAGCGGGTTCAAGGAAGGCCTCGTCTATGTCCGGAACGATCGCACCATTCTGTGCATGATCGTGCTCATTGCCTTGAGCACGATTTTCGTTTTCCCGTTCCTCTCCACCATGCTTCCGCTCTATGTCCGCAATGTTCTCCACCTTGGGCCCGGAGCCGATGGGCTACCTGATGGCCGTGTCCGGGAGCGGATCGGTTCTGGGAGCGCTGGGATTGCTGAGCGTCCCGCGTCATCTGCGATTCCGCTTCATGACTGGCGCCGTGATCCTGGTCGGCCTGGCGCTTTGCGCGATGTCGCGCACGACTGGTTTTCTCTTTAGCGCGCTCTCCATGGGTGTCCTCGCGATTGGGATGTCCGCGAATTTTGGACTCGCCGCCACGATCGTGCAGGAACGCGCGCCCGCGCCGTTGCGCGGAAGAATCTCCGCCATCTTCGGCATGAGCTTTTTCGGTTTAACGCCGGTCGGGAGCCTGGTCACTCCGGCCTTCGCTGATCTGGTCGGTTTGCGCGTTGGCCTGGTGATCGGCGGTTTGATTTACGGAATATTGGCCGTCGTTGTTCTCGGCGTCGCTGGACGGACCGGCTGCGAGAAAACGCCGGCGGCCGTCAAGCCCGAGGCGGAGACTGCGCCAGCCCCCGCGCCAGCGACAGTCGTGTAGGTATGCATTTTCTCAGGCGTGTCATCCCGAGGCTGGCGCAGCCTGAGCGGAGCGCAGCGTAGTCGAAGAGACCGTGCTAAATTTCGCGAGCGTCAGCGAGAAAGGCAAAGTAAGAGGTCCCTCGACGCTGCGCTCGGGATGACAGATCTTTTAGATGGCATGATCTCCTTCTCCACCTGCTGGAACTCCGGCCGCCACACCGCCGGCGACGAGATGCTGCGCGAGATCAAGGATCTTGGTTTCAATCGCGTCGAGCTCGGGCACGGCATCCGCATCTCCCTCATGCCGGGGATTCAGAAAATGTTCGAGGCCGGCGAGGTGGAATTCACCAGCCTGCACAACTTCTGTCCCCTCCCGGTTGAGATCCTGCAGGCCTCACCCGATTGCTACAAAATCTCCGCCGCCTATACCAAGGAGCGCGAGCGCGCCATCAAACACACCTTGCAAACCATCGACTTCGCGGCGCGGCTCGGGGCGCCTTTCGTGGTCCTGCATTGCGGCGAGGTCGAGATGAATCCGATCACCGACGAGCTGATCGCGCTCGCGAAGAAGGGCGAAATGCTTTCCCGCGAATATGTCCGCAAAAAAGTGAAAGCCGTCCAGACTCGCGAAGCCGCCGCGCCGCCTTATCTCGAACGCGTGAAGGATTCGCTCAAACGCATCGCCGAATATGCCGCGACGAAAAATATCCGGCTCGGCGTGGAAGGCCGGCGCGGCTACGAAGAGATCCCGAGCGAACGCGAGCTCCCAGCGCTTCTCGACGAGCTGAACTCGCCGCAGTTCGGTTACTGGCACGACATGGGGCACATCCAGATCAAAGAGAATCTCGGGTTCCTGAATCACGCCGAGTGGCTGCGCGCGATCGGGCCGCGCGCTTTGGGCTGTCATCTTCAGGACTGCAAATGGCCCGCCCAGGACCACCAGGTCCCCTTCGCCGGGATGGTCGATTTGGAGAAACTTGTTCCGCTCCTTCCGCCGAACTGCTTATTTGTCTGGGAAATGAGCCCACGCAGAACCGCTGATGAAATCCGCCAGTCCGTGGTGCGTTGGAAAGAACGGTTCGGCGAATGAAAAAAACGCTCCTCACGATTGTCCAGCTCGCTCGTCACCGGCGGGCTTCTCTACTGGGTTTTCCACGATCCGGCCGTGCGCGCGGCCATGGCCGTCGCCATCCGCGATGCGGATTACCGTTGGATCGCCGCCGCCATCATCGCTTACCTCATCGTCGAGCTCGCCGCGGTCGTTCGCTGGCAGATCCTTCTCAGGGTCCAGGGCATCAACCTCAGCAACCCCCGGGTCGCCGGCTCTTTTCATCATCGGGATGTTTTACAATCAGTTTCTCCCCGGCGGAACAGGCGGCGACATCGTCAAGACTTATCTCCTCTGGAAAGAGACGCCCGGCAAAAAGCCGGGCGGGCTCCTCGCGGTCTTGTTCGATCGAATGATCGGATTGATCGCCCTGATCATCATCACCGGCATTTTGATTTTTCTCCGCTATGACTGGCTGACCAGCACGAAAGAAACGGCGCCCTACGTCTGGCTCGTGCTCGCGATCTTCGGCTCTGTCCGTTCTTTTCGTCGGCACGACGTTCATCATCAGCACCTTCAATCTGCTCGACAAACTTCCGCATCGTTTTCCTGGCCGGGAAAAGCTGATTGAAATCTCGGCCGCCTATCATCTTTACGCGCGTCATTGGCGGGCCACCGCCGCTGCGTTCGCGGCCTCGCTGGTCTGTCACCTCGGCACGTTCGCGACCTTTCTTTGCGTCGCCTACGCCTTTCGGGCCAGCATCACGGTGGTCGATTTCTTCGCCATCATGCCGGTCGAGCGCACGATTTCATCGCTGCCGATCAGCTTCGCCGGCGTCGGGCACGCGCGAGTACATCCTCCAGATCATGCTGTCCAACCTCTGCGCTGTTCCGGCTGGCGCGCCGGCTGATTATTGGTTCGCCGCCGCGAGACTGATCGGCATGACCGGTTTCATCGTCATCCTGCTTTGCTGCCTGCCCGGCGGCATCGTTTATCTCTTCTACAAACCGAGTGGCGCCACCGGCCACGTCAGGATGCGCGACATGAAGGAGGAATTCGAAACCCTCGAGCATGAAATCGCCGAGGAAGAAAAGTAGAACGCCGGAGGGACGCGCTTCCGCACGTCCCACGTCAGCGGTCTGCTCGAAAAAAGTCGGAGCGATCCGCTGCCACGCCACGCTCGCGCGTCCCACAGGGACGCGGCTACAGAAGACCATTCGTCGCGGTGACCTTCGCCATGACCGTCGATGGAAAAATCACGACCAAGACTTTCTCGCCGGTCGATTTCACCTCGCGCGAAGACAAGACGCACTTGTTTCGCCAGCGATCCCTGGGCGATGCGGTTTTGATCGGCCACAGCACGCTCAAGCACGACAACGTCCGCCTCGGCCTGCCCGATCCCAAAATGCGCGAGGCGCGGATCGCCCGCGGCCAAACGCCTTATCCGTTGCGCGTGATCATCTCCAACGAAGGCCGGATCGATTCCTCGCTGAAACTTTTTCAGACCGACATCTCGCCGATCGTGATTTTCTCCACCACGCGAATGCCGGCGCGTCACCAGAAAGAATTGCGCGAAAAGGCCACCCTGCATCTAAGCGACGAGCGTTCGGTCGATCTCGCCTGGATGCTGCAACAGCTCCGGCGCGATTACGGCGTCCGTTCGGTCGCCTGCGAGGGCGGCGCCACTCTTTTCCGCGCGCTGCTCGAGGAGGATTTGGTCGATCAGCTCAATCTGACCATTGCCCCCTATCTGTTCGGCGGCGCCAACGCGCCGACCTTGACCGGGCTAAACAAGGAATTTCTGCCGCAGGCCGTTCGCTGTTCGCTCACCGAAATGCGAACGATCGGCGAGGAATGCTTCCTGACCTACCGGATCAAGCATCGGCCGAATTCCCGATTGTGATTGTAGGGCAAGCGCACCGCTTGCCACCGAACAAGCCCGGCAAGCGAGGTGCTTGCCCTACAAAGCTGTAGCGGCGTCTATGACCGCCGAAGGTTAAGCGTGAAGCGTCGGCGGTCATAGACCGCCGCAACAGTTTTGCCTGGCCGCGGACGCCGCACGAGCTCGCCACCGCAATTCGGACAGATCGCAGTCATCGCGTCCGTGCAAGCCACGCAAAAGGTGCACTCGTAAATGCAGATGTAAGCTTCCCCGGTTGGCTCCAGTTTGCCTCCGCATTTTTCGCAAACCTGCTTCATTTCCAAGGCCATCGTTACCTTTCCCTTCGTTGCACAGCTTCAGGGCGAGCTTATCGTGAACGGCGGATTTGCGCGAGCGTTTCCGCCCCCATGCATACCGGCAATTCCATTATCATGCACGCGCCGAAGATGGCGATCTTCGAGACGGCGGCGAACCTCGAGCTCTGGCCAAAAATCCTCCCGCACTATCGCTACATCCGCTACCTGGAGCGCGGCCCGGATCGCAACCTTGTCGTCATGGCCGCCGTCCGCTCGGGCATTCCCATCTCGTGGACCTCGGAGCAGATCATCGACCGGGAAAAGCTCGAAATTCATTTCCATCACTTGAAAGCGTGGACGAAAGGGATGCATGTGGTTTGGTCGTTCAAGGAAACGCCGGCCGGCGTCCTGGTAGAGATTGTGCATGACCTCCGCTTTCGAATTCCCCTCCTTGCTCCGATCGCGGAGCCGATCATCGGCAACGGGCTTCATCCATCCGGTGGCAACCAGGACCCTCCGTTGCATGAAGGCGCACCTCGAGAAGAATTCGGCGTCAGCTGCCTCTGGAACCTGAAATGGCCAGACGTCGCGCAGTTATTACCGGCATCGGCCCGATTACCTGTATCGGAACGGGACGAGAAGCGTTTTGGCGCGGCTTGCGCGCCGAAAAGAGCGGCATCCAGCGGATCACCAGTTTCGATACGGCTGAATTCAACGCGCATTGCGGCGGCGAAATTCCCGACTGGATCCCGGAAGATCATTTTCCGCCCCACCGCCTGAAGCGGCTCGACCGCTACGCGCAGTTTGCCGTCGCCTCGGCCAGGATGGCGCTCGACGATGCCGGGCTTCCTTATTCGCAACAGACACCGCAGCATCGCGTCGGCGTCAGTTTCGGGACGGCCCTCGGCGGAGTCGCCAACGCCGAATATCAACACGTGCATTTCCTCAAGAAAGGAACGCGCGGCGTAAACCAGACGCTCGCCCTCCAGGTCTTCGGCGGCTCGGCGCACTCGAACATCGCCATCGAGTTCGGCTTTCGCGGCGTCGGCACCACGAACTCGAACAGTTGCGCGAGCGGCACAGTCGCCGTGGGCGAAGCGCTGCGTTACATCCGCGACGATTTCGCGGACGTCATCATTGCCGGCGGCGCGGAGGCGCCCTTGAGTCCCCTCACCTTCGGCGCCTTCGCCATCATCAAGACGATGAGCCAATGGCTGGGCGATCCGGCCCTGGCCTGCCGGCCGTTCGATCTGCGCCGCGATGGATTCGTCATGGGAGAAGGCGCGACCTCCCTCGTGATCGAGGAGCTGGAGCACGCGCAAAAGCGCGGGCGCCCACATTTTTGCGGAAGTGCTCGGTTACAGTTTAAACAACGACGCGTTCCACATGACGTCACCGCTCCCGAGCGGCGAAGCCTGCATTCGCGCGATGCGCGATGCGCTGGCCGATGCGCAGCTCGCGCCCGAGCAGATCGATTACATCAACGCCCACGCCAGCTCGACGCAGTTGAACGACAGCACCGAGACCATGGCGATCAAGCAGGTCTTCGGAGATCACGCCCGCACGTTACCCGTGAGCGGAACGAAGGCCTACACCGCCCATCCGCTCGGCGCCACGGGCGCCATCGAGGCGGCGATCTGCGCCCTCGCCATCGACCAAAAGTGGATTCCCCCCACTCTGAACCGCGATAATCCCGATCCCGCCTGTGATCTCGATGTGGTTCCGAACCACGGCCGCGACGCCGAAATAAATTACGTGCTCAGCAACTCCTTCGGCTTCGGCGGAATCAATTCCTGCGTGATCCTGGGGAAGGTCTAAATCCCCACTGCTGTCATCCCGAGCTTGTCGAGGGACCTCTAACTTTTGCGAGCGAAGCGAGGACCTCGGGCGCTGACGCGCCCTCGCGCAGATTAGAGGTCCTTCGACTCCGCTGCGCTTCGCTCAGGATGACAAATTAGGAGAAGCGTCGTCCAACAAATCCGGCCGATTCTTCCTCGTCCGCTGCAGCGCCTGCTCCTTTCGCCATGCCGCGATCGCCGCGTGATTCCCAGACAACAACACCTCGGGCACCTTCCATCCCCGAAATTCAGCCGGCCGCGTGTACTGCGGCCCCTCCAGCAACCCGGCGCTGAAACTGTCGTCTCGCCGCCGATTGCTCGTCGCCCAGCACGCCCGGCAGCAGGCGCACAACCGCGTCAACCAGAACGACCGCGGCAATCGCGCCGTTGGTCAAAACATAATCCCCAATCGAAATCTCCGCGTCGACCAGATGCTCGATGACGCGGTGATCCACCCCTTCGTAATGCCCGCAAATGATGATCAGGTGCGATTCGCCGCGAAAGCTCCTTCGCCATCTGCTGATCAAACCGCCGCCCCGTCGGCGACATCAAAACCACCTTCGGCCTCTCGTAATTCGACGTTCTCGGGAGCGTTGCGGACGTTGGAGCGTTGGACGTTTTCCCCTCTTCTCCGCGCAGTTCCTCCACCGCCCTAAAAATCGGCTCCGCCTTCATCACCATCCCCTGTCCACCCCCGAATGGGGCGTCGTCGACCACGTGGTGTTTGTCCGTCGTCCAGTCCCGCAGGTTGTGGATGCGCAGATCGAGCGCGCCGCTTTCCTGCGCGCGTTTCATCATGCTTTCATTGAGCGGCGCGCGGCAGACCTCGGGAAAGAGGGTGAGGATGTCGATGCGCATTGCGGGACGACGTTAAAGAGTTACAGACGTTCGAACGTTACCATGGCCGCGGCGAGACTCATGTCGAGCCTTAGCCGCGTAACGCTTTGCAAGCGTTGCCCTACCGCCTCACTCCACGATCTCGAGCGTGGCCCGCTGGCCATGCCGCGCGGCCGAGCTCGCCAGCAACGCGCGAATCGCCTGAATCGTCTGGCCGTTGCGCCCGATGATTCGGCCTACATCGGTCTGCCGCAGCTGGACCCGAAAGACAGTCGTCTTCCCGGAGGGAATCTCGGAGAGCATCATCTCGTCGGGAAACTCGACCAGCTGGCGAATGACGAATTCGAGGAATTGCTTCACGTGCCCGAGTCTATTCGAACTTTTCGGTTTGTCACGCTGGCGGAGCGCTCGATCCGCCGCGCGATGACAAATAATGCCGGCGCAGCCGGGAAATAATAACATCGAGCGGCGGAGCCCTCGATCCACCTATTCTGAATACGTCGCCTCGAAGTTCTCGGTCGTCTCGCCGACGGGCCCACTTCCTTGCCGTCGGGCCGAAACAGCCAGTACCAATCATACGAGCCGCCGCCCAGGAAATAGCGGTGCTGGAGCACGAGCAGGCAATCCTTGTGTTCGCCGGACGGGACCACTTTCACGTCACTCCCGGGAAGAGGTACTTCTCCTTTCGGTTCGTCGTGTCGATCACGTGCACGGCGCCCGAGACCGCCCAGGCGGGCGTTGCGAAATAGACCAGCTTCCCATTGGTCGAGAATTGCAGGCTTTCGAATGCGGCGATGATACCTTCCGGTTTTTCGGAATCACGACACTTCAGCAGCAGGGTGGCCTCTTTGCCGTCGGTGCGAACCTGCCAGAGCTCAGTCGGGTCGACCTCATCCGAGCCCGTGGCGATTTTTTTGCCGTCCACTTTCCGGACGAAGACCACCCATTTGCCGTCCGGAGCCAGGACTGGTCCGGAATCGCGGCCGCTCGAGGTGAGCGCGGTGGTTTGGCCGCTCTTGTCCGTGAACTGGATGTTGCCGTCTTTGACGGAAACGGTTTGGGCAACGGCGGGAAGGGCGAGAGCCGCAGCGCAAAGAATCAGCAAGAGTCGCTTCATTTGCCTTATCGACGCTCTGCGCGAGCCGAATTGAAATGTTTTTTCCCAAGGAGCGGCGGTTTACAAACCGCCGTTTTGTTTGGTCGGCGGTTTGTAAACCGCCGCTCCTTGCTATTCCGCCGCGGGAGCCGCGGCTGGTTCCTCGGCCGCTGGAGCAGCTGGCGCGGCCTCTTCGCGGGTTTCGCCGCAGGCGCCTGCTTCTTGTTCTTCTTGATCAAGCTGCGCACCGTGTCGGACGGCTGCGCGCCTTTGGAAATCCAATGATCGATCCGGTCCAGCTTCAAGGTGCTGTTGTGATCGGTCTTCTTCGGATCGTAGGTCCCGATGATCTCGATGAATTTGCCGTCGCGCGGGCTGCGGCTGTCGGCCACCACCACCTTGTAGTACGGGCGATTCTTCGCGCCTTCTCTGCGTAATCTGATTGAAACTGCCATATCGTTAATTTTTCATCCGCGCCATTTGCGCCATCATCTTCTTCATTTTCCCGGCGTTCTTCATCATCTTTCGCATCTGATTGAAACGCTGGAGCAAGTCGTTCACTTCGGTGACGCTGCTGCCGCTGCCGCGGGCGATTCGTTGACGCCGGCGCGCATTTAGAATGTCGGGCCGCGTTCTCTCCTCGTGCGTCATGGAAAGCACAATCGCTTCCGTCCGCTTGAGCTGCTTCTCGTCCACGGAGAGGCCCTGCACGTTACTCATCCCGGGGATCATGCCAAGGATATTCTCCAGCGGCCCCATCTTCTTCATCATTTTGAACTGGGCGAGGAAATCGTTGAAATCGAACGAGGCGGTCCGCATTTTCCGCTCCATCCGCAGCGCTTCCTCCTCATCCACGGCCTCCGCCGCTTTCTCGACCAGGCCCACGATATCGCCCATCCCGAGGATCCGGCCCGCCAGGCGATCGGGCACAAACGCTTCGAATTGGTCGAGCTTCTCGCCCACGCCGGCGAACTTGATCGGGCGCTGCGTGACCTCGCGCATCGAGAGAGCGGCGCCGCCGCGAGCGTCGCCATCGAGCTTGGTCAGGATAATCCCGGTGAGGCCGAGAGCTTCGTGAAAATGAGTGGCGACGCTGACCGCCTGTTGCCCCGTCGCCGCGTCGGCCACGAGCAGGATCTCCTGGGGCTTCAGGAACTCCTTCAGCTCCTTGATTTCCTCGATGAGCGCCGCGTCGATCTCCTGGCGTCCCGCCGTATCGAAAATCTGCACGTTGCCCGTTTGTTGCGCGGCCCAATCGAGGCTGGCCGCCGCCGATCGCCGCACGTTCTTTTCCTCAGGACTGGGAGTGTAAACCGGCACCTCGACCTGCCGGCCAAGCGTCGCGAGTTGCTCGATCGCCGCCGGACGCTGCAAGTCGCAGGCGATGAGCAATGGAGCGCGCCCTTGCTTTTTCAAATAGCGCGCGAGCTTGGCCGATGACGTTGTTTTGCCGGCGCCGTTCAATCCGACCATCAGGATGCGCGCCGGCTTTTCGAGATTAAGCGGGGCCGCGTCGCTGCCCAGCAGCGCCGTCAGCTCGTCATAAAAAATCTTAACGATCTGCTGGCCGGGCGTGACGCTGCGCAGCACCTCCTCGCCCAGCGCCTTCTCTTTGACCCGCGCGATGAAATTCTTCGCGACCTGAAAATCGACATCCGCCTCCAAAAGCGCGAGCCGGACCTGGCGCAGCGCGTCATTGATGTTGGTCTCGCTGATCGTCCCATGACCGCGGAGATCCTTGAAGATGTCCTGAAGCTTATCGCCAAGCTGCGAAAACATAATGTTACGAACGGACCGGCCTGCCGGTTATTTCTTCTTCGGTGTGGCGCTTGGGGAAGCAGCGGCTGGCGCAGAGGGCGCTGCCGACGGCGCTGGTGCCGCGCCAGCTCCTGTTTCGTCGATGTTAAAGCTCCAATTCGTTTCCACCTTCTTTCCGCCGGATTTCGCGCTGACGATGACGGTGACCGCCTTGTCTTTGAGTCGTTGCGTCACCTGATAAGCCACCGTCGAACTTTTCGGATCGAAGCTGGCATCCACTTTCCCAAGGCCGCTCACCCGCATCTCCGGCACCGTGCCCGGATCGATCGGGCCGAGGGAGGCAGATGTTCGCTTTGATCAGGGGCAGCGGATTCTTGATCGTCTCGCCGGCGGCCGGCTGGGTCTGCAAATTCGACGAAGAGACCGCCTGGGTGGTGGGCCCGCTGGCCGTGGTGGCGATGGCGGCGAGAGCATCGGTAAACGTCTTGGGCTTGTTCGCCTCCATCAAATACCGGCCCACGGAATTGAGCGGCGTATGCATCGAGATCGGCTGTCCATAAACGGTGAAGAGCGCTTCGTAGCCGGCCTTGATGGTCACCTCTCGCACATGATCGTTGTGGAAGCCGTACGGCACCGCGAGGCAATTCACTTTTACGCCCAGCTTCTGCTCGATCATCTGTTTGGATCCCGCGACCTCGTTTTGCAGCCAGGCCTCGTATTCGTCCGGGCTCAGCTTTTTCTTCGCCACCTTGTCGTAAGGCCTGCGCAGATCCGAATGCGTCACGGTGTGCCCCTGAATGTCGACGCCGGCATCGCGCATTTCCGCCAGGTGCTCCCAGCCCATGGATTCGCCGCCGCTGAAGCGCCCCGGGCGAATCCCTTCCGTGTAAATGAAAAGCGTGAGCGGGAAGTTGAATTTTTTCAGGATCGGCCAGGCGACGTCGTATTGGGATTTCCAGCCGTCATCGAACGTAATGATGGCGCTCTTGGCACGGGATCGCCTTCTCGCCCCGCCGCCAGGCGAGGAAATCCTGCATCGGGATCACGCTGATGTTTTTGTTCTTCAGCTCCTGCATCTGGGCTTCGAACGCTTCCGGCGTGATCTCGGTATCGGGGCGCCGGACATTCTTGACGAAACGGTGGTAGCCGAAAATCACCACCTGCGCGTTCTGATCGATCGCCGGTTTGCTGATAACCGGAGGAGCCGTCGGAGTCGGTGTGGCGTCGGCGCCTGGGGCGCCCGGCGTGGCCGAGGCGGTGGCGGTTGTTTGCTCGGCGCGGTCTTCTTGGCGGTCTCGGTCTTTTTGCAGGTCGGTAAATTGAGCGCCAGGAACAGAGGAATAATTGCGAATCGAGTGAGCATAAAAATCGGTAAAGGGCCTTTAGTTTGAGGCGTGGAAAAAACAAGCGGTTTTTGGCTGTCACTCGTCTCGTAACGAAAAAACTGTGGCAGGTCGTCCCCGTTGCGCTAGGAGTCCCCATGTCGCGCTTTGTCGGCCTCGTCCTGGCTGTTTCGGCCTCTCTTTTCCTGGCAGGTTGCGGCTCCGGGTCGGGCATCCGCGTTAAGGACACGACGCGGACATTCAGGACGGTGGTCGTCGATGCCGGCCATGGCGGCAACGACAACGGCGCCTCTCGCCGCTATGGCGGAGCGGAGAAAACGGCGACGCTCGACGTCGCCACTCGGCTGGAGCGGAAGCTGCGCGAATCCGAATTCAAAACCGTCATGACCCGTTCCGATGACACTTTTGTTTCGCTCGATAAGCGCGCCGCCATCTCCAACCGCCAGAAGAACGCCATTTTCGTCAGCATCCATTTCAACGATTCTCGGCGTCGCGGGCATCCGCGGAATCGAGACCTATTACCATTCGCCCGTCGCCCGTCCGCTCGCCTATCGCATTCAGCAGCAATTGATGACCCTGCCCGGCGCCACCAATCGAGGCGTGAAGACCGCAAATTTTCGCGTGCTGCGAAAAGCCCGATATCCCGCCGTGCTGGTCGAGTGCGGATTTCTCAGCAATCGCAACGAAGGCGCGAAAGCCCGGAGCGCCAGTCTATCGCGACGAACTGGCCGACAAGATTGCCGAGGCGATCGTGGACCAGCGATACGGCAAAGGAACTTATCATTCGCCGCCGGCCACCACGGATGAGGCTGCGACCACGCTCCGAGCACGGCGAGTAACGCCTAATCTTGTCATTCTGAGCGCAGCGGAGCGAAGTCGAAGAACCTCTTACTTTGAGCTTGTGCTGAGCCGACTCCGCTCCTCGCTGCGCTCGCCGAAAACTAGAGATCGCTTCGACAAGCTCAGGATGACAGAGCTTTAGGAGAACGAGCTGCGCTCAAAACGCCCCGCCGATTGCGCAGACGGCGAGCGCGTGGATTGCCTAGAAGCTAAGCGAACGCGCCGTCTTTTCTGCATCCTCGATCCTCGTATCTCTTGATCCTCCGTGATAGATCTGGCATGTAGGCCGAAGAATCAGATTACGAGCACGAGCAGGAGCAAGAGTAAGATAGACTAACACATCTACGCATCATGATGCGTCAATTTGTTCCTTGCCGTCCACGGGAACTGCAGTTTAGTTCTCCTCCACCATGTCCGTCGAAAATCTCCATCCGCTCGAATCGTTGATGCGCGAGCGCATCGTCCTGCTCGACGGCGCGATGGGCACGATGGTCCAGCAATACAAACTCACTGAGGCGCGACTATCGCGGCGACCGTTTCAAGGATTGGAAAGGGAAAGACCTCAAGGGCGGCCTCGAATTGCTTCTCCTGACCAAGCCCGACGTCATCGACGAAATCCATCGGCGTTATCTCGAGGCGGGCGCGGACATCATCGAAACAAACACCTTCAGCGCCACGACCATTGGCCTGCACGATTTTCTCTTTCAGGGCGAGCCGGAGAGCGGAAGAAAAGATCCGGAGTTTTTCCAGCGCGTCGTGGACGATGCCGAGCTGGTTGCGCTCGTCCACGAAATCAACGTCGCCGCCGCGCGAATCGCTCGTCACGCGGCGGACACCGTAGCGGCCGAGACAGGGCTTCGGCGTTTCGTGGCGGGCTCGCTCGGCCCGCTGCCGGTGACGGCTTCGCTTTCGCCCGACGTGAACGATCCGAGTTTTCGCGCGGTGACGTTCGACCAAATCCGCAAGGCTTACGGTGAGCAGGCCGCCGCGCTGATGGAAGGCGGCGTCGATCTGCTCATGGTCGAAACCATCTTCGACACGTTAAATGCGAAAGCCGCGATCGCGGCGATCTCGGACCTTTTCGAGAAGTCGGGCACAGAGCGTTCCATCTGATCATCTCCGGCACCGTGACCGATCGTTCCGGACGGATCCTGAGCGGCCAGACGGTGGAGGCGTTTCTCACCTCGATCGCCCACGCGAAGCCGCTGGTGGTCGGTTTGAATTGCGCGCTGGGGCCTGCCGAGATGGAGCCGTACATCGAGGAGCTGGCGCACGGCGCGAGCAGGTATGTGAGCGCTTATCCGAACGCCGGCCTGCCCGATCCTTTGTCGCCGACCGGTTTTCCCGAGACGCCGGAAAGCCTGGCGCCGCAATTGCAGAAATGGGCGCAGAACGGATGGCTCAACATCGTGGGCGGATGTTGCGGCACGACGCCGGATCACATCCGCGCGATTGCGGAAGTCGTGCGCGATTGCCCGCCAAGAAATGTACGCTCGTCGCGCTCGAAAGACACCCTCATCCCAGCCTTCTCCCAAGGGGAGAAGGAGCTCCCTCTCCCTGAGGGAGAGGGCTTGGGGTGAGGGTCGCGCCCGAAATGGTGCGTTGAAATTATCCGGGCTCGAGCCGCTCAACATCACGCCGGAGATGGGATTCGTGGTCGTCGGCGAGCGGACCAACATCACCGGCTCCCCGCGATTCTCGAAACTGATCCTGGCCGGTGATTTCGAAGGGGCGCTGGCGGTCGCTCGCCAGCAGGTCAAAGGCGGCGCCAACATTCTCGACGTCAACATGGACGAAGGAATGATCGATTCCGAAGCGTCGATGACGAAGTTCCTGAACCTCATCGGCAGCGAACCGGAAATCTCCCGCGTCCCGATGATGATCGACAGCTCGAAGTGGAGCGTCATCGAAGCCGGCCTCAAATGCGTCCAGGGCAAAGCCAGTCGTGAACTCGATCAGCCTGAAGAACGGCGAGGAAGAATTTCTGCGCCAGGCGGCGCTCGTCAGGCAATACGGCGCGGCGGTGATCGTGATGGCGTTCGATGAAAGCGGGCAGGCCGATACGTTGCAGCGGCGCATCGATGTTTGCGCGCGCGCCTACCAGCTCCTCACGGAACGCGCGGGCGTCGCGGCGAGCGACATCATTTTCGATCCGAACGTTCTCACCGTGGCGACCGGGCTCGAGGAGCACCGGAATTATGCCGTCGATTTCATCGAAGCGGTTCGCTGGATCAAGGCGAACCTGCCCGGCGCGCGGACCAGCGGCGGCCTGAGCAACGTTTCGTTTTCGTTTCGCGGCAACAACGCCGTGCGCGAAGCGATGCATGCCGCCTTTTTGTTTCACGCCATCCAGGCCGGGCTCGACATGGCGATCGTCAACGCCGGCCAGCTCGCCGTTTACGAAGAGATCGAGCCGGAACTGAAAACGCGGGTCGAGGATGTTCTCCTGAATCGGCGCGACGATGCCACCGAGCGCCTGGTCGATTTCGCGGAGAGCGTCAAAGCGACCGAGAAAACTCCGCTCGAGAAAGAAGCGTGGCGCCATGCGCCCGTGGAAGAGCGGCTCTCTCACGCGCTCGTGAAAGGGATTGTCGATTTCATCGACGCCGATACCGAAGAGGCGCGGCAGAAAAGCGCGCGGCCGCTCGATGTGATCGAGGGCCCGCTCATGGCCGGCATGAGCGTGGTGGGCGATTTGTTCGGCGCCGGGAAAATGTTTTTGCCGCAGGTAGTGAAGAGCGCGCGCGTCATGAAAAAGGCGGTCGCCTATTTGCTGCCGTTCATGGAAGCGGAGAAGCACGCGGACGCGAAACCTCAGGCCCGCATCGTGATGGCGACGGTGAAAGGCGACGTGCACGACATCGGCAAGAACATCGTCGGCGTCGTCCTCCAGTGTAATAACTACGAGGTCATCGATCTCGGCGTGATGGTGCCGGCCGCGAAGATTTTGGAAACGGCCCGGGAGAAAAAGGCGGACGTGATTGGCTTAAGCGGCCTGATCACGCCCTCGCTCGACGAGATGGTCCACGTGGCGCAGGAAATGGAACGGGAAGGTTTTTCCCTGCCGTTGCTGATCGGCGGGGCGACGACGAGCCGCGCGCATACGGCGGTGAAAATTGCGCAGCATTATCGTGCCAGCACCGTCCATGTGCTGGATGCGTCACGCGCGGTCGGGGTGGTAAGCACTCTTCTGAGTGATGAACTGAAGGGCGAGTTCGATGAAAAGACGCGCGCGGATTACGCCCGGCTGCGCGAAGAACACGCGTCGAAATCGCGAGAAAAGAAATTGATCACGCTGGAGGAGGCGCGGGCGAACCGGACGCCGATCGACTGGGCGGCCTACACACCGCCGAAGCCGGAATTTGTTGGCACGCGGGTTTACGCGACCGACGGCGACACAACCCAACTGTCCTTCCGAGCGAAGTCGAGGAATCTCTTACTTTGCCTGGCGGACGCCGCGACGAAGACAAAGATAGAGATCCTTCGACTCCGCTTCGCTCCGCTCAGGATGACAGGATGATCAAGCTCGACGATCTCATCCCCTACATCGATTGGTCGCCTTTCTTTCATACGTGGGAATTGCGCGGCCGTTATCCGGCGATCTTCGAAGATCCGGTCGTGGGCAAGCAAGCCCGCGAACTTTTCGACGACGCGCAACAGCTGCTCGATCGGATTCGCACGGAGAAACTGCTGACGGCCCGGGGCGTGTTCGCGTTCTGGCCGGCCAAGGCGATGGGCGACGACGTCGAGGTGTTCACGGACGAAGACGCGCACGGAGCGCCTCGCGACCTTTCATTTCCTTCGCCAGCAAATGAAGAAACCGCCCGCGCAGTTTAATCATAGCCTGGCCGATTTCATCGCGCCGGACGCAGTCGATTACCTCGGCGGCTTTGCGGTCACGGCGGGAATTGGCGCGGACGAGCTGGCCGCGAAGTTTGCGGCGGACCACGATGATTACAACGCGATCCTGACCAAAGCTCTCGCCGACCGCCTGGCGGAAGCGTTCGCGGAATTTCTCCACCGGGAAGCGCGCGTTGCCTGGGGATTTGGCGGCGACGAAAAGCTTTCGACACGACGAGTTGATTCGCGAAAAATACCGCGGCATCCGGCCGGCGGCGGGCTATCCGGCGTCACCCGATCACACCGAGAAGCGCACGCTTGTTCGATTTGCTGGAGGCGGAGAAAGCGACCGGCATTGCGCTGACCGAATCGTTTGCCATGCATCCCGGCGCGAGCGTGAGCGGTCTCTATTTTTCCCACCCGGACTCCAAATATTTCGGCGTCGGGAAGATCGCCGGCGACCAGGTGCGCGATTATGCCGCGCGGAAAAAAGTCAGCGTCGAGTACGTCGAGAAATGGCTTTCGCCTAATCTCGATTACTGACGCTCGTCCGACTCGGTCTTCTTCTGCGTCGAGGCGCGGATCGCGAATGTGCGCGCCGAACAGAAGCAGCGCGCCCGCCTCGTCGGCGGAGACAGGATCGACTTCTTCCTTTTCCGGCTCCGGCTTGGGCCAGACGACATCCCAGACGAGCCCGCATTTTTCCAGCGCCCAGATGACGTAACGCGTCAGATCGAACTCCCACCATTTCAGACCGTGCGCGGCGCAACGCGGTTTGGCGTGATGATTGTTATGATAGCCTTCGCCGAAGGCGCCGAGGCCGATCCAGAAATTATTTTTGCTGTGATCCGTCGTCTCGAAGCTGCGATAGCCGAGCGAAGGCATGTGGCAGATGGAGTTCACCGCCCAGGTGAAATTGTAGACCACCAGCATCGGCACATAGAGACACCAGAGCAGCCCCGCCCAGCCCATCGTGAAATAGAAGAGCGCGGCGACGCAAAGATGCGGGATGATGTAGAAATAGGGGCGTTCCCAGAGCCGGCAGTACCAGAACTTGCGCACGTCCGCCGCGTAACGCAGCGACCGATCGCGGAAGCCGGGCGGTTTGCGCACCAGCCACATCATGTGGGCGTAGGGAAATCCGTGCAGCGGGCTGTGGATGTCTTCGTCCGTGTCCGATTTCAAATGGTGATAGCGATGGTCCCCCACCCACGTGACCGGGTCGCCCGAAAGCGCAATGGCCGAGCCGGTGGCGAAAAAGAATTTGAGCCAACCCGGCATCTCGAAGCCGCGATGGGTCAGGTAGCGATGCAGATAAAGCGTGGTGCTGATGCCCGCCCAGAAATAAATGGCGAGCATGATCGGCAGGTAGTGCCATTGAAATTGCGTGCAGAGACCGATGACGCCGAGAACCTGCAGGCCGACCAGCGCAATGAAGAGATAGAGATTGAGCTTGTCGTTCTTAAACATGGGCGAGATGGGCTGCAGAACGCGTGCCCTAGCGAGGCGAGATCGAAGTGTAATGTTCTATCGAACGTGCCCCGTCGCAAGGCCGTATTTCTGCACGCGGCGAAATGCGCTCGTAATATTCCGCATGCGCTTCAAACGGGAGCGTGTTAAGTCACGCCCAGCGTCCGGGGTGTAGCTTAGCTTGGTAGAGCGCCTGGTTTGGGACCAGGAGGTCGCAGGTTCGAATCCTGTCACCCCGATTTCCCCGCTTCGAACCTCCCGAGCATGTTTTACGTCTACGCTTTACGCAGCGCAAAGACGGGTCGGCGCTATATTGGATCGTGTGAGGACATCGACGATCGATTACGACGTCACAATGCGGGCGAATCGAAAGCAACCAAGCATGGAATTCCGTGGAGCTTGGTTCACTGCGAAAGATTCGCGACGCGATCTGGCGCCCTCAGCAGAGAACGATATTTCAAGACCGGACGGGGCCGCGATGAACTTGATCGACTTGGGTAGACCTGTCGCCGCGGCGACCGCTCTACCAAGCTAAGCTACACCCCGAATTATCTGACGCTCATCATGCTGCGCTCCGGAGCGCATGCAAATATCCGCGTTGCCAATTTTGATCGCCTTAACGGGCGACCTGCCGCCGCGGCGACCGCTCCACCAAGTTCGCCACGGCGAATCCGTCCCTTGGCGGACTAGGCTACACCCCGGCGACCCGCGTCACTTAACATGCTCTGGGCCCTGGTGCACCCTGAATCTAAATTGCCTCTCATTTGCGATCCGGTCGGGAAGTGCCGACATGTATCTCCTTCGAATGAAATCTCTGCATCATTCCCGCAATCTTGGTTTCGTGCGCACCGCTTGTTTGCGCGCAGGAACCTCCGCTGCCTGTTGCGACGGCCACGCCCGTTGAGACCGCCACGCCCGCGGCGACTCCCATTACGCGCCCCGAGCTAAACATTCCCGACATCCCGTTGACCGTGGAACCGGCGCCTCTGGTGCCCAACACTTCCCCGGCGCCGAGCAAAAGCGCGCCGCCGCTCGAAGAGCTCGACGCGGCTTTCAAGCGTTCCTCCCTCGGCCAGGCGGTCGAGGAACAACGGATGCACGTGGAATGGCGCAAGCTCAAGAACCGCACGGTGGACGATCCCGAGATTGTCGCCTTAAAAGCCGCCGCGGAGAAAGCGCGACACCGACCTCAAGAAACGCAATCTCCTGCGCGCTTATTACAAACTTTATTACGCGCCGCATGCAGGCGCTGGCCGCCACGCCGGAGTTGAAGGCTTACCTCGAGGAAAAGAAAAAGGCGATCCTCGCCAGTCTCGACCAGCCTCGCGTTCGCCCAAACCCAACGGCCAGCCCAAGTCCCTCGCGGTGACCGCTGGCGCCTAACGACTGCTCCGCTGGCGCTACCGCCGGCTTGCCGAATGCCGATTTGCCGCTAGGATGCGCCGAACCACGCTGGCGCGTTCGTCTATCGGTTAGGACGTGGCCCTCTCAAGGCCGAAAGACGGGTTCGATTCCCGTACGCGCTGCCATTTCGCTCGCCGGCTGCCGCTCACTCCTCCTCGTCGTCGTCTACTCTGCCTTGAGCGACTTGATCGATTTCACGATCGCCACCACGTCCTCGGTGTATCGCTTGTCCGCTTCCGGCGTTCCCGCCTGGAAGAGCGCGTAATAGTTTTTCCCGTCGGGACTGAAAGCAACGATCGCCAGGGTGCGGTCGGAGCCTTTGTCCGTCCCGGTGTAGTCGCGCTCCAGAAACTTGATGTTATTCGCGGTCTTAAATTCAACCGGCTCGTTCGATTTAATGTTTTGAAAGCGCTTCTCCACTTCCTTTTCCGTTTCCTCGATCGCATCGCTGGCGTTCGTGGCCACGACCGGGAAAATACTGATCGCGTATCCGGCGCCCTTCGGCTGCGCGCTGATGATTCCCGCACTGGTGATCTCCGCTTTCCAATCGTTCGCGAAAGTGACTGTGAACTGCGGATCGTCCTTCGGAAACTTGAGGGTCTTCGCCTGCGCGAGAGCGGGCAGGAAAACGGCCAGCGCCAGCGAGAGCGCAACGAGTTTTGAATTTCATCGCGCCAAACTAACTGCTCCCCGGATGGGACGGAAGGAGATTAATCGCGGAAGGGCTCCGCGCTCGTTCTAGAACAGCTCCGCTTGCCGGGTGGATAGGCGGAATCATCTGGCCGAGAGCGGTCCGCATGCGCAAGGCGGCATGCGGTGCGTAATCGAGCGCATTGTTATTGAACACGACGTGCACTTCCGACGCCTCCTTCGCCAGCGCGCTCGCCCGCTCCTTCACTTCGCCGATCTCATCATCGCTGTAATCATAATTGAAACGGGCCGCCACCGTTTTGCCCGTCGTATAAGCGCGGGCGTCGCGGCCATGAAGGCGCAGATAGGCGAGCTCCGGATTGGTGATCTCGTCCAGCTCCGGCGGCATGATCGTGAAATGCTTTTCCGCCGGCGCATCGACCGAAACCAGCGTCGCCGAATGCGCGCGCAGAAACTCGAGCGTCGCCGCGAGATTGTCGCCTTCCACCCAGTTTCGATTTCGCAGCTCCACCGCCAACCGAAATTCAGTCGAACGCCCCTAACAACTCCTCCAGCTCGCTCAGCTGATGTCGTTTCGGTGAAAAGCCGGGCGACAATTGCAGGAGCAACGCGCCCAGCTTTCCCTCGCCGCGCAGGATCTCGATCGCGCGGCGAAATTGTTCGATCATCGCCTTCTCGATCTGCGGCGTCAGCTTCACCTTCCCTTTCGCGTCGGTCTCCGCTGTTTTCTGCAAAGCCGGCGGCAACAACTTCCGGTTCGTGGAATGCCGGGAGAGCAGTTGATGCAGCTTCACATCGAAAATGAAACCGGCCGGCGTGCTCCGGCACCAGCGCTCGACCATCCGCGCATCCGGCACCGAATAGAACGTCGAGTTCACCTCGACCATCTCGAAATGCTGCGCGTACCACGCCAGCCGCTCCCCCGCCGGCATCTTCTTCGGATACCAATGCTCGACGAATCCCGGGTCCGACCAGCTCGCCGTGCCGACCAGGATTTTGGATTTCGGTTTCACTTTCGCCACGCCCAATTCGATTCGTTTTTGAACTGAATGTAAACCATCGAGAATCTCCGGGCCGAACCTGCGCTCAGCCGGACGACTTTCCTATTCGAGGCGTGCCTACCCCGCTTCGGGTTGGACTAAGGTCCGATTCCAGAGCGACCTCATCTGAGCGAAAACGTCTTCGCCGCCTGTCACATCTTTCGACGCGTGAAACTGAAACTGCCACCCGACGCTATCTTTCATCACGACCTGTGGCTCATGGTCTTCCGGCCCCGCGGTGTTCTCTCGGAAAAACGGATCCGGACCCTGGTAAAAATGCTGGAGGAGGCGGAGGACGCGGCGTCGAGACCATTTAACCGGTTTACCGATCTTTCTCAGCTGTTCGCCGTGGATGTGGACATCGAAGCCGTGCTCAGCGTTTCGCTCCATCGGCAGACACCTACACGAAGCGCGCGCCGGTGAAATCGGCTTACTACGTCACAACTGAGGCCGTCGCCCGAGTCGCGAAGATTCATGCTCTTGTGACGGAGTCCTCCTACCTGGAGGTCAAAATGTTCGACACGATCGGCAAAGCCGCCCGGTGGCTTGGCGTTAAAAAGGAAGCATTGATGATGGATCCGAGCGCTTCGTGATGTCCGGGCGCCAGACATGAGCTGTGTCTTCTGATGAGGACCCGGAATGGTTCCCAATGACGTGGCTAAGATTTCTGAGGACGTCCGAATTTAGGACCGGATCGCTTCGGAATAAGGCCGTTGCGCTGCTTGCCCTTCTCTTCCTGGCAGGTTTCGCTCTGCTGCAACAGCAGCGATCGGCGCGTGCCCAGGTCGGTGGGATGTCCACGGCCGACAGCGGCCCGAAGCTTCCAGATAATCAATTAGATTCATTGGTCGCGCCGATCGCGCTTTATCCTGATCCGCTGCTGAGTCAGGCGTTAGTGGCTTCGACCTATCCGCTGGAGATCATGCAGCTCCAGCAATTTCTAAACACCAATCCATTAATAAAGGACAAGGCGTTAGGGGACGCCGTTGAACAACAACCATGGGACCCGAGTGTCCAGGCGTTGGCGATATTTCCAGACGCCGTGACACGATTATCCGGAGACCTCCGTTGGACGACAGATCTGGGCAACGCGTTTCTGGCGCAGCCGGCTGACGTGATGGGAGCGATCCAACGGATGCGTGCGCGCGCAGTTCAAAACGGAGCGCTAGCCACCTGCGAACAACAGAAAGTGGAGACCGAGATGCTGGAAAACGGCGAACAGGTCATCACCATTGAGCCGGCCGATCCGGAAGTAATTTACATTCCCTACTACGATCCCACCATAGCCTACGGAGCGTTACCGTATCCATATCCACCGATCTACTATCCGCCGCCCGGTTACTACGAACCTGGGAAGCGACTGGCCTTTGCGATCGGCGTGATCCTGGGAGCGGCCTGGAACGGTGGCTGGGGTTACGCGCCCAGCTGGGGCAAGGGCGAGATCAATCTCAACATCAATAACAAATACGTCAGGAACTCCACGCGCAAAAACGTCAGTGGGGCGCAGATCGCCAACGCCGGCGGCGGAACGAAGTGGCAACACAATCCGGTTCATCGGGGAGGTGCGCCGTATTCAAACAGAGAGCTGGCGGACAGGTATGGGAGCATGCTTGGGAAGCTCGGCGGAGGAGATCGACTCGAACGCAGTGTGCCGGCCGTTGACCCTCGTGAGCTCGCTCGTCCGACTAGTGGCCCGGCGAATACGGGAGATCGCGTAGGCCAGCATATTTCCTGGTCTCACGGGGATCCGGGTGCGTTCAACGGCGGTGGACGAGATGTGACCCGCGCAAGCAGCAGCCGAGGCGCCGTCAGCGTCCGTGGCGGTGGAAGTAGTGGACGGGGAGGAGGACGCCGGAGATAAAATGAAAGCAGGATTTGCCGATCAAGGGTCGATCTGCCGGTTGATTGTCGCGTTTGTTCATTTCAGCATTGGTCTGCGTCTCGTCCGAAGGTGCAACGAAAACGACCCCATCGCAGCCGAAGCAAAAAGAATTCAAGACGCCGAAGGACGCAGCGGACAATCTTGTTCAAGCAGCGGCTGCTTTCGATGTCGCTGCGCTGAAGGAGATTCTGGGACCTGATAGTAGCGACATCATTAGTTCGGAGGACCCGGTGGCCGATAAGAATCGCGCCGCTGCGTTTGCGACGAAGGCGAAGGAAAAGATGCTGCTGGGGACCGATGCGAAGAATCCGAACCGGGTCATTTTGACCGTGGGCAACGATGATTTCCCGATGCCGATTCCTATCGTTAGGAAAAAGGGCAAATGGTCGTTTGATCTAAAAGCGGGTCGGGAAGAGATCTTGTATCGTCGGATCGGAACAAACGAACTCGATGCGATCGCGATCTGTCGCGGCTTTGTCGAGGCGCAACGGCAGTACGCCCAGGAAAAGCACGATGATTCCACGGTGAACCAGTACGCGCAGCGAATCGTCAGTTCGCCGGGTAAACATGACGGACTAGCCTGGCAGAATTCCGACGGCACCTGGGGCGGTCCAGTAGGACAAGGGGTGGCCCGGGCAATCGAGCAGGGTTATACGACGCAGGGAAAACCCTTTCACGGTTACTATTTCAAGGTGCTGAAGAAACAGGGGCATAATGCACCGCTGGGAGAGATGGATTTCATGGTCGATGGAGCGATGATCGGCGGATTCGCTCTGGTCGCGGCGCCGGCCCAGTACCGCGTTACCGGGGTAACGACATTCATGGTCGGTCCAAACGGAATCGTTTACCAAAAGGATCTGGGGCCGAACACGTCGAAAACGTTTGAGACCATGGATCGCTTCGATCCTGATAAGAGTTGGAAGGGAACGGGCGACGACTGGCCCACGCCGCCTGTTGGGTTTTAAAGGAACCTTGCGAAAAATTTGGCTCCAGAGGTAGGATTCGAACCTACGATCCCGCCGCGGCGGGATTAACAGCCGAGGCGCAGTGTTTGATCGTGCCCTACGTCCGACCGGCCGTTTTTTGCAGTTGCGTTCACACGCTGATGCGGCATACTCGCTCCTCAAGACGCGGGGTGGAGCAGCCTGGTAGCTCGTCAGGCTCATAACCTGAAGGCCGCGGGTTCAAATCCCGCCCCCGCAACCACCCCCCACTTTGGGCGCCCCCGTTTGTCGCGTCTATGTCCTTCAGAATGCTGTAGGAAATTTCTACATCGGCGTAACGCAGGATGTTCCACAACGCCTGGCGCAGCACAACGCGGGCGGTTCACAATGGACGAAAGGGAAGGGTCCCTGGCGTCTGGTTTGGACAAGCGAGGAGATGTCGCTCGGGGATGCGCGGCGTTTGGAGAACTCCCTCAAGCGACAGAAGGGAGGAAACGGATTTTACAAGATAAACGGGCCTGCCTCGCTCATAATCCCGCGGACTGCGGGACCGCGGGTTCAAATCCCGCCCCCGCAACCAATTTCCCGCGCACCTCGCGCAATGCGCCCCGAAAAACAGTTGCCGCCTCCGCGCCCGCAGGCAAACTACGGGCTCGTCGGTCATTCCAGAGTAGCTCAGTGGTAGAGCGGTCGGCTGTTAACCGATTGGTCGTAGGTTCGAATCCTACCTCTGGAGCCACTCCGCGAGCCCAAAATCACTTCTGACGGCCACAGTGCCAGGGATGCGACAGCGTCAACTCGCGTCTGCGCATTTCATTTCGGCGGAGGATCAATGTCGGCGTAATTAGGCCGCAGAGTAAGGCGCGGCCGTAATAAGCGACCCGGCGGACCGGTTAATGCTTTAAACGCGGTATAATTCGAGCGCTGGTTTCTCCAGCGTCGCGGATTACCAGAGTTCGATCGTTCCGGCCCAGGATACATGGCCGCGGTGAGGTCCAGCTTTCTTTCGTGTCCTTTGAAGATACTTCCCGGGGTCTGCCCAGTTGGGTCAGCCGGAGGACCATTTGAAACCAATTAGAAACTTACCATGACCAATCGAACCAAATCACTTCGCTTCCGGCTCGCCCCGGGACTTTTCCTTGCCCTTGCCGCTATCGCGCCGCTGGCAACGCCCGCGCACGCCCAATCCCTCGGAACAGCCGAGAATTTCGCCGTGCTCGGCGCTTCCACCGTCACCAATACGGGGGCCAGCACTAATTACCAGTAACGTCGGCGTCAGCCCTGGCTCGGCGATTACGGGATTCCCTCCCGGAATCATCATCAATGGCGCGCTCCACGCCGCGGACGGCCCCGGCCACGCAGGCTCACGCGGACTTCGCCACAGCCTACCTGGCTTTCGAGGGGCTTGCTTCTCCTCCCGCCAACAACATGAGCGGAACCGACCTCGGCGGCAAAACTCTTACGCCCGGCGTTTATCGCTTTAATACTTCGGCAACATCCGGCGGCGCTCCTCACCTTCGACGCCCAGAATGATTCCCAATGCCCGCTTCGTCGATGCAAATCGGCACGACTCTGATCACCTCGAGCAACTCATCCGTTGCCCTGACCAATGGCGCCGACGCTCGCAATATTTACTTTCAAGTCGGCACCTCTGTGACGCTCGGCAGCGGCAGCAGTTTCATCGGCAACATCCTCGCCTACGCCGCTATCACGACGGTGAGCGGCACCACCGTGACTGGGCGGCTTCTCGCCCTAACGGGCGCGTCACTCTCGATACGAACAACGTCACCAGCCCGGGATTGTCCCCAGGCCCGACTCCACGCCAGCCCCACCCAGCTCCTCAACATCTCCACCCGCCTGAAGGTCGCAGACGGATGAAAACGCCCTGATCGGTGGATTCATCATCACTGGGAACGCATCCAAGAAAGTAATCGTGCGGGGAATTGGACCGTCGCTGTCCGGATTGAATCCGCTGCTCGCCAATCCCGTGCTCGAATTGCGCGGCCCGGACGGCTCGCTCATCACCAGCAATGACAATTGGAAAGACACCCAGCAGACTGAAATCGAAAACAGCACCCTCGCCCCAAGCAACGATCTTGAATCCGCCATTGTCGCCACCCTGGCGCCCGCCAACTACACCGCCATCTTGCGCGGACAAGGCGGATCGACTGGAATCGGGATGGTCGAGATGTATGACCTCGATCTCGCCTCCGATTCGAAGCTGGCCAATATCAGTAGCCGCGGATTTGTGCAGACGGGCAACGATGTCATGATCGCCGGGTTCATTCTCGGCAACGGAACCGCCGGCGAAAGAGTTGCCGTCCGCGGCATCGGTCCTTCGCTCAGTGGGATTACCAATGTCCTGGCGAATCCGACGCTCGAGCTGCGCGACGCTAATGGAACGCTGCTTATCTCCAACGACAATTGGAAGGATGACGGCAATCAGGCCTCCGAGCTCACGGCTGCGGGGATGTCGCCGCAGAACGACTTCGAATCAGCCATGGTGATGAGGTTACCGCCCGGCCAATACACTGCGATTATTGCGGGCCAGGATGCCGGCACCGGCGTCGCCGTGGCCGAAGTCTATCACCTTCAATAACTCGTAAAGCTCTTCACCCCAACGGCCCGCGATAACACGCGGACTCGTTGGGGTTTTTGCGTACGGCGCGCGATTCCCAGACGCACCGCCGGCATTGACTCCGCTGCTGGCAGCCTCTACATGATCGCCGCATGAGTTCGGGCCCGCGGGACACGCCATACGATTTCGCCCCTCACGGCCACCTGCATCGTCGTCGCCAACATGGTGGGCACCGGCATTTTCACCAGCCTCGGATTTCAAGTGGCCGGCGTGCCGACCGGTTTCGCCATCATGGCGATCTGGATCGCGGGAGGCATTTGCGCGCTCTGCGGCGCGCTCTCGTATGCGGAGCTGGGCGCGGCGCTTCCGCGGTCGGGCGGCGAATATCATTTTCTCGGAGTGATTTACCATCCGGCGCTGGGGTTCCTGGCGGGATGGATCTCGGCCACCGTCGGGTTCGCCGCGCCGGTGGCGATCGCCGCCATCGCCTTCGGCACCTATCTCGCCGAAGTGGTGCCGGGATTGAACCCGCTCCTCCTCTCGCTCGCGGTGGTGACGATCTGCACGATCGTGTTGCTGCGCGATCTCCAGCTCGGCAGCGCGTTTCAGAACGGCTCGACCATTCTGAAGATCGCGCTCATCGTCGCGATCGTCATAGCCGGCTTCTGCGTGGAATCGACGCAGCCCGTCTCGTTTCTTCCCACGCAAGGTGACGGCGCTTTGATCCTGAGCGCGCCGTTCGCCATCAGTCTTTACTGGGTCATGTTCGCCTACTCCGGTTGGAACGCTTCCACCTACATCGTCGGCGAATTGCGAAACCCGTCGCGCACCATTCCGCTTTCCGTCGGTCTGGGGACGGTCATCGTCATGCTGCTTTACCTCGGCGATGAACGCGGTCTTTTTGCGGACCACTCCGATCGCGGAAATGATCGGCAAGCAGCAGGTGGCTGTCATTGCCGGCAGCCATATCTTCGGCGCGGCGGGCGCGAAGGTGATGGCGCTGTTCATCTGTCTCGGCCTGGTTTCCTCGGTCAGCGGGATGATGTGGATCGGTCCGCGCATCACGGCCGCGATGGGCGAAGATTTGCGCGTTCTCAATTTTCTCGCCCGCCGCAATGCCCACGGCGTTCCCGTCAGCGCGATCCTGGCCCAATACGCCATCGTGATCGCGCTGCTCCTGACGGCCACCTTCGAGAGCGCGGTGAATCTCGTCCAATTCAGCCTGACACTTTGCTCGGCGCTGACCGTTTTTGGTGTCTTTGTCTTGCGCTGGCGGCGGCCGGAGTTGCCTCGCCCCTATCGGGTCTGGGGTTACCCACTGACGCCGATCATCTTTCTGGTGATCAGCGTTTGGATGCTCGCCAACATGCTGGCTGATTCTTCCACCCGCGAATACTCCCTCCGCGGCCTGGCCATCATGGCCCTCGGACTGATCGTTTATTTTGTTTCTCCGAAAACAACGGCGCCTCAGCCGTCTAAAGCGAGTTCATGAAACGACTTTCCCTTCTCCTGCTGTCGGTTCTGCTCCTGGCCGGAAACCTCCTGGCGCAGCGCGCCACGATTGATGACACCGCCAAGTTCCTCGCCGGCATGCCCGTCACAGGTCCGCTCGAACCGCTCGACGCGCGATGCGGGCTGGCTCGATCACGCCCGCAACATGGACGGCGCGTGGTTCAAGAAAGATCAACTCCAGATCCGGCCGATCCGCGCCTGGATGCTCGCCAACGCCCCGAGCATTACATGAGCACCAACACCATGTACTACATGTTTGGCGGCCCCGATTTTCTCTACGCGAATCTCTTTTTTCCGCAGGCGAAAACTTACATCCTCGCCGGCCTCGAGCCGGTTGGGCAGGTGCCTGACATAACCGCGATGGATCCGGCCGCGCTTCGGACCGATTTCAACGCCCTCCGCGGCTCCATGCACACCGTCCTCCAGACCCATTACTTCATCACCAAAGACATGCGCGCCGAGCTCGCCCGCCCGAATCTCGGCGGCACCCTGCCCATTCTTTACGTCTTTCTCGCGCGGCTCAATTGCACCATCCTCGACACCACTTACGTGAACAGTCCGGCGCCGGGAGTGAAGATCACGTTCACCCGGGATGGCGGCCCCCAGACCTTGTATTATTTCAAGACCGATCTCTCCGGCGGCAAGAGTGCCTTTCTGAAGTGGTGCGCGGCGCAGGGCCCGGGCAACAGCCTGCTCAAAGCCGCCTCCTACCTCATGCACACCGGTGGATTCACCGGCGTGCGCGATTTCCTGCTCGAGAATAGCCGCATCATCGTCCAGGACGATTCCGGCATCCCGCTCAAGGCGTTCCCGAAATCGTGGGCGGTCGATTGCTACGGACGCTTCGTGCCCGCATGCCGAGATGTTCGGGAAGTACGATCAGCCTGAGCTGGCCGCGATTTACAATCGCCAGCCGCCTCCGCCCGAGCTCGGCTTTGCTTTCGGTTACCACTGGCAAAAAGACCGGGGCCTCCTAATGTTGGCCCGGCGCAAGTAGAGTCGTTCTCGTCTTGTCCGCGAACCAACTCTTACCGACAAGATCCTTGCGCTCAAAACTACTGCTTCTTCTCGGCTCTCTCCTGGTGAGCGGCCGCCTGCTCGCCGCCGATCCGGTGGCCGACGCCACCGCGAAATTCCTGGCCGGGCTTCCGGTGCGAGATACGCCGCTCGAGAATTACGCCACTGTTCCGGAATGGATGACGCATGCCGTGGAGCTCGACCGGTCCTGGAAGCAGTTCCACGACCGCCAGTTTTCGAGGATCCGCACCTGGGCGCCGCAAGCCCTGAGCGCGGTCTATCACGATACCGGCCCGATGTATTACATGTTTAGCGGCCCCGATTTCCTTTACGCCAACGCCTTTTTTCCGAACGCCAGCACCTACATCCTTTGCGGCATCGAGCCGGTCGGGCCGGTTCCGGACCTGGAGAAGATCTCCCGCGCCAGCGCTCTCCCCTCCTCTCTGGCCAACCTGCGCAAGTCTCTCGATTCGGTCCTGAGCTGGAGCTTCTTCATCACGAAAAACATGAAGGTCGATCTCAAGCAAACGGAGCTCAGCGGCACGCTCCCGGTTCTTTATGTCTTCCTGGCGCGCGCCGGTTGCACCATCGATTCGGTCGCGCCCGTGTTTCTCGATCGCACCGGAAATTTTGCTCCCGAGGGAAAAGGAACCACGCCCGGGAGTGAAGATCGGTTTCACGCGGACCCGCCGGACGCCCCCAAACGCTCTACTACTTCTCGACCGACGTCGCGGATTGGGCGCTCAAGGTGAACCCGAACTTCATGAAGTTTTGCGAACAGCAAGGCGAGGGCGTGAGCTTGCTCAAGGCGGCTTCCTACCTGATGCACTCCAACAACTTCTCGCAGGTCCGCGATTTTCTCCTCAATCGCAGCAAGCTGATCCTCCAGGACGATTCCGGAATTCCCTTTCGTTATTTCGCGAAAGAGAAATGGGACATTCACTTTCACGGCCGCTACATCGGGCCGATCAAGCGTTTCCTGGAACATGGCCAGCTCGACCTGAACAAAGAGAATTCGGTCGCGGCCCCCTCGCCTCTTCCCTTCAGCTTCGGCTACCAATGGCAGCCGAGCCGTTCCTCTCTCATCGTGGCGACCGCGAAGCAGTAGAGGGCGAAATCTTGCGCCAACAGGGCGCTCGCCTTTCGCTTCGGCGATCAACGGTAGCCGAACAAAAGCGGGAACAGGATAACCACCACCGCCGCCCAGCCGGAGTAAACGGGCAGATAGGCGACCTGCCACCGTTCCAACGCGTCAAATGAAGCCCGCCGGCGTAGGAAGCGCGCATAGAACCACGCCGAGCCGGCGAGGTTAACAAGTAGAATGAGATTCTCGCCCAGCGCCGCGACCCGGTTGGGAGTGAACCCAAATTCGGAAATACGCGCCGCGATGGCGGCCAGCGCCACCCCATCGGCGACGAGCGCGCTCGCGACGAGGAGCAGTTGCAGGGCATCGAAGAAATCGGGTGGTGCATACGGATCGCGCGCCGAGGCAGCGTAGAGCACCAGTCCAACGACCAGCATGAGCAGCAGGTCGAAGCCGATCAGCACCTCCCTCTCGACGTTAATTGGGTTCCCGGTCCACGCCATTGTGGCCAGGAACACCAGGAGCAAAATGGTGAAGAGCGGCGTGAACACTTTGGTCAGCACCGGCGCCATGTTCTCGATGACACTTTGCTTCGCCTCCACGAGCCACGATCCGATGATGACCGCCCCCATCGCTCCGCACGGGACCAGCCAGTCTTCAGCCAGCCACTCGGCGTTCATCCCGATGGACTCGAACATCATGATCGTAAAGCCGATCAGAACTCCACCGCCGAGCGCGATGAGCACGTAGTAGATCGCCAGCTCGCCCGAGAAGCGGACGAAATCCATCCGCGCACTTTTGGTTGACCACCGGTTTCCGAGATAGGCGATGCCGACGACCAGCCAGAGGGCGATCGGCAAGTGCAGAACGCTCAGCAGCTGAGTATGACCCTCGCTGCGGAAAGGATAGATGTTGGCGAAAACGGCCGCGACCACGAAAGGCAGCGCGAGCCACCAACCGTGCGCGGTGCCTGATCTGCGCTTCCAAACGAAGTAAATCGCGAGCAGCGGCAACACGAACAGGCTGACGTTCCTAAGATAGAACAAATGGTCCCCGCCATTTAGCCGAAGTCCGAAGAGCACCGGCACTTTAATGGCCAGCGCGGCAGCGAAGGCCAGCGCCAGGACAACAAGTGCCTCCGTAAAGGTGGACGACTTTTCGGCCGCACTCGGCGCAACGACCAGTTGCTTCCAGAGCCGTTCGGAGTGCACGCGCGCGAACTCGCGTGACAACACATCGAGGCTGCCCATGCGCCTGACCGCAACCAGGAAAGCTTCATCTCCGCGTCAGGCCAGTCTCGGTGAGTGCCACCAACTGGTCGCGCAGATGTCCCTCGAGCTCCTCCACGTCGGAATCGTGAACGGCTTGCCGCCGCCGCACGTACGTCCGCCACTGCGTGATTTGTTCCTCCAACGGTCGATCGGCAAAGGTCATCATGCCGGCAACGCCTTCATCCAGATGCCTCGGAGGGTTTCGTCCACCAATTGCCACTGTTCCCGCTGGGTCGCGAGCTGCTCCCGACCTTCCTTGGTAAGCCGGTAATACTTGCGCCGGCGTCCGTTCTCGGACTCCGCCCATTCCGCCGCGACATGACCGTGGCGCTCCAGCCGGTGCAACACAGGGTAGAGCATCCCGTCGGTCCATTGCAGATGCCCGCCCGATAACTCAGCCACCCGCTTGATAATGGCGTAGCCGTAACTGTCGCCCTCGGCGAGAATGGCGAGGACGAGCGGGGTAGCGGAAGCAGCCACCAAGTCTTTGTTCATTTCCATACGTAGGAGCAGTATGCATGGCAGCTCTATGTATAGCAACAACAAACTTTAGTGCGAGCATGAGCTGCGGGACGAACCCCAATCGCGAAAGGATCAGCGCTAAACGCTAAGAACGGCCCGCCGTCCCCAATAACCAATAACCAATAACCGATAACTCACTTCCCCAACACCAACCGCAGAAACCGTCCATCCGAGAATCGCCCACCGGCTCCCTGCCGCACGACCACGAGATTCATCGATGGAATGACATAAAGCCGTTGATGGCCCGAGCCGATGCACGCCACCAGATCGCTCGGCGCATCGCGGCAAAGGACCGCCCCGCCCCAGCCTTGCCGCTGCCATTTCGGGATTAGCATCGACTCAATATCGAACTCGCGGCCCGCCCGGCGCCTGCCGGTTATTCCACCAGCCCAGCGAAAACGCGCGGTTCGGCCCCGAACCGCGCCAGCACTGCGCCATTGAGCCGGAGCTGACGATCGGTGCGCCGCCCTTCAAAGCCACCTCCCCCAATCTCGCCCATTGCCTTGCGCTGAGGATCCATCCGGTGGCGAGCAACGGATTGCCCGCCCTATCCTTCAGATAACGTTGCGAGCCGAGCCCGATCCGGCGCAAGACACGCCGCTCGAGATAACGCGTCGGCGATTCGCCACGCAGCTTTTCCTTTAGCACCGCGTGAAACACCTGGAGCGCGCTCGGCCCATAGATGAACGCGCTTCCCGGATTCGCCACCAGCGGCGCTCGGATCGCGATGCTGTCGCGATCGCCCGGATTATCGTTGTGCAAATAATTGACCGGCGCGAGACCGGCCGAGAAATCGAGCAGTTGCCGGATCGTCACCCGCGCCTTGCGCGAATCGGCTTGCCAGGCGGGAATGGTCTCGGCGACTCGCTCGTCGAGGCTGAGCAATCCATCCTCCTCCGCCGCCAGCGCGGCCAATCCCCAAAACGCCTTCGTCCCGCTGTAAATTTTGTGTCGCCTCGTTCGCCGTTTGTTCCAGCAAGACCTGCCCATTTTGCAGCGCGAGAAACGACGTCCCTCCCTGGCTCGACGAATAGGCGCCGCGGCGCGCAACGCATTCGGATTCACGGGAGCGGCCGTCGCGCTGGCCGAAACCAGGCAGAACCACAAAATGAGTCGCTTCATGCGCGTTTCATTTTGCGCATCACGCCCGCGATTTCCAGCGGAACTGGTTGTAGGGCGTTTCTGTGAAACGCCATGGCGTCTGGCACAGACGCCCTACAACGTCGGTGCTCTCACTCGCGATAAAGAGCGGATCAAGATCCTGAAGGCGCGCGGTAAATAAAAAAAGAACTGACTCGATATCGGCGGCAAGTCTGGGCAGCATTCGCTTGCCTCCCGCCGGAGGCATTCATGAAGCGCCACTTTTACCCCTTGTTTCTTGGCGCGCTCGCGATTTTTGCCGGGGTCCCGCCCCTCGCAGCGCACCGCATCGCGGAGTTCAACGGGACGGCTACGACTGGCTGGGCGGACGGAACGATAGTCATGCAGTTACAGCTTGGCGGCACCGGCGGCGCCACCTTGCTCGATGGGAACACGGAGTGGGGCCAGTCAGCCGAACACGCTCTTGCGATTTGGAACCAAATCCTGGGACGAACCCAATTCAAAGTCGTGCGCGCCTCGACCATTCCCCGCGTCTCAGGTGATGGAAAGAATTCCGTCTTTTTCGATTCGCAAATCTTCGGCACTACCTTCGGCAGCGGTGTGGTGGCCGTGACCGTAATCAAGACCACCGGCCCCACCCAGCGCATTATCGAGGCGGACGTGGTCTTTAATAACCAATCGCCCTACAACTCGTATCGCGGCCCTCTGCGCACCGCCAGCGTCGGGGGCACACTCTCTGATTTGCGCCGGGTAGCGCTGCGCGAGTTCGGGCGCGTCCTTGGCCTTGATTACCCCGACCAGGCCAGCCCGCCCCAACAAGTCACAGCGCAAATGAACTTCGTTCCCAGCAATCTGGATACGCTCGCCCAGGACGACGTCGATGGCGCTCAAAAGCTCTATGGTCCGCCGGCCTCGCTCGCGCGCCTGGCCAACATTTCGACCCGACTAATCGTGCAGAGCGGCGATAACGTCTTGATCGCCGGCTTTATCATTCAAGGCGCCGCGCAGAAAAAAGTCATCGTCCGCGCGATAGGTCCTTCGCTCGGCGCGGCGGGTGTGGCCAATCCATTGGCTGATCCCACGCTCGCTTTCTTTGACGCGAATGGCGCGCCCCTCCTCTCAAACGACAACTGGCGAGATTCCCAGGCACTGGACATCGAAGCCACGGGCATCGCGCCGGCTAATTCACTGGAAAGCGCGATCCTCGCCACGCTTACCCCCGGGAATTACACCGCGGTTGTCCGCGGCGCCAATGGCGGCACTGGGGTGGGTCTCGTGGAAGTCTACGATCTCACCGATCCCTCGCCGACCGATCTCGCGAACATCTCCAGCCGCGGGCGGGTCGAGACCGGTGACAACATCATGATCGGCGGTTTCATCGTCCAAGGCGCTTCCGCCCAGCGCGTCATCGTCCGCGCCATCGGTCCTTCGCTCACCGCGCTTGGCGTGCCCAATGCGCTCGCCGACCCGTTCCTGGAGCTGCGCGATGGCGGCGGTAATCTCATAACCGCAAATGACGATTGGGGGAATACCCAGCGCGCCGAGATCACACAGACGCTCCTCCCTCCGGCCAACGAGCGGGAGAGCGCCATCGTCGCCACTTTGAACCCTGGTAATTACACCGCCGTTGTCCGCGGTAAAAACAATGCGACCGGTGTGAGCTTGGTTGAGGTGTACCGGCTGCCCCAGACCACCCTGCCGGTCTCCATCTCCATCTCCACCACTTCAGTCGCGGTGGCGCCAAATGGCACGCACAACTTCGGCATCGGTATCTCCGGAACTTCCAACTCCAGGTCGTCTGGAGCGTCAATGGGATTGTGGGCGGGAATAGTATCGTGGGCACAATCTCCTCGACGGGCGTTTATCACGCGCCGGCGACGCCGCCGCCCGGCCCAGTCACCATCACGGCCCGCAGTGCCGCCGATCCAGGGATGGCCGCTTCCGCGATCGTCGCCATCGGCACCGGCATCCTCGCTCCGTCCATTTACGAGGGAACTTACATCGGGCAGTTCAATGCAAAGTATCATTACATTTACTCTGATTCCCAGGGTCAGAGCGTGCGAGTGGATGGCAATAAGAGCTTCAACATCACCATCAAATTACAAACCCTGGTCGCTGGCGTGAATGGGACCGATGTCCTCACCGTGACCAATGCGAGTTGTAGCGATCCGTTTTTCGGCGCGCAGTTCGGTGTCGTGCCAGGCGCCCAGTCGGTCGCGACCTTGCCGAACCCGATTCAAAATGTTTCGACCCAGGCAGGCATGGGCATCCAGATTTTTTTCCCGGGCGGCGCAAACGCTCGGCACCTGGAATGATGTCGGTGCTCTTCATGTGAGCAGCGACGGACGTCTCTTGAGCAACAGTCTCGACCCTTCCATCGCGAAATTCGCGTGGCTAGCGAGCAAAGCGGGGACGTTCAGAGGATTATCTCGCTTTTTCCGTTCCGGAAGCCGCCGCGCACGGCACCACCGTTATCTCCGACAAACTCACCTGGGCTTTCACCAAAAGCGCATTCTAGGCGCGCGCTTAAACCGAATCGTCAGCTCTCCGCCGTCGTCGGGTCGATGACTGCTTTGACTTCCGAAACGCGGTTCGCCGGGAAGCCGCCTTGCTTCGCATGCTCGCGAACCATCTCTTCGTTCGGCGCAATGTAGACGCAGTAGACCTTGTCATCGGTCACGTAACTTTGGATCCATTGGATTTTCGGTCCGAGGTTTTCCAGCACGCCGCACGACTTCTGCGAAATCGCCTGGAGTTGCTCCGCCGATAATTTCCCCGCCTCCGGAATCTCCCGTTCGATCACATATTTTGGCATAAACAAATTCTAAACCGGAGGGACGTGCTTCCGCACGTCCCAAATGTCTTGGCGGAAGAACGCCCCCCGCGCGTAAACTCCCAGCGTGCCGCTCCTCTTCATAGCGCTGCTCTTCTTCGGCGGGGTCGTCTTTTCGATGCCGCTCTTGCTGGTCTTGCGTTATCGCGCCGGAACGATGCGCCGACGCGGCCGTAAATGGGCGGCAACCGTCAACCTGCTGGGCTTGCTGATATCGGCCGCCCTCTTCCTTTGGGTCGCGGCCATGACCACCCTTTGGGTTCCGAAGGCTTTCATCTATTCGCTCGCCGGCTTCGCCGGCGGCGGACTTCTCGGTTTGCTCGGGCTGGCCTTGACCCGCTGGGAACCGACGCCGCAGGCGCTCTACTTCACGCCGAACCGCGCGCTCGTCCTGCTTCTCACGCTCGCCGTCACCGCCCGCCTGCTTTACGGCCTCTGGCGAATCTGGCACGCCTGGCGCGATGCCGGCACCAATGATTCCTGGCTCGCGGCTGCGGGCATCGCCGGCTCGATGGCCGTGGGCGCCGTGGTGATCGGCTATTACCTCACCTACTCCGCCGGCGTCCGCTGGCGGCTCCGATTGTAGGGCGTTTGATTCGCTTTCTACCCGAAAGCTCACCCTCTGCGGGCTTGCCGGTCCATGTCGCTCGCGTCCCCGCGGCTCCATTCTGCGAAACGCCTAACGAACCACGGCGCGACGCCCTACAAATTTAACGGCCGCGCGAGAAGCAGGATTCGTCTTGTCATACGGTTCTCGAATCCTCACACTCGGCGCATGAAGCCGTTCCTCACCATCCTCATTCTTGCCGGTTCACTTTGCAGCGCCTCCGCCATGATGCCCTCACAGGGCCGCAGAGTTCAGGACCTCAATGTTATCTCCACTCGAGTGTTGCAGAGATCGATCAGTCCCAAGTTCTACAAGAGTCTCCAGGTCTCCCCGATTCAGGGATGGGTGGTGGTCCGCGGGCAGATAGTCAACACGCGTCTGAGCGGAGCAAGAATCGTCCACTCCGAACTGAACGGCGCTTACGACGAGCTCGCGCTGAAGCTGGCGAAAGAGGCGCTGATTACCGGCTATTATGGGATCGATCGACCAGGCACAGGAGGCGCGGTTTTGATCCACGTTCTGATTTACCAGATCGCCGATGGGACCATGGTTCTTTCGTTCCCCACCTTTGACGAACCAGGCGGCACGCAACTGAGGTACTGGGGCTGCGCGCGCCTGCTGGTCCTCAAAGACGATGGGAAATGGACCGAGATCGAAGGACCCGAAGGTCTCCACGGCAAGGGCTGGCGGGTGCTGCAAGGCCGGCCTTCTGCCGCCGGCCGGGGCCCGCGGGGAACAATACCAGGGAAAACGCAAGGTCAGGGTAAGACCTCCCAAAAGGACAGACTAGAGGGCTAGCGGCGCGTGTCGCGATCCGTTGGCTAGCACGGCGCGTGGCCGTGCGCCTGCCCTACAGATTTTCGAACACGCCGCGCAATAGCCGATAAGCGCGATCGCCTATTCCCGGCGACGTGCTTTCTGCAGGGCCGCCCACGCTCAACACTTTAATCTGGCGTTGCTCGAGCCATTCCCGAATTTTCTGCTTCGCGTTTGGATCCGTCACGATCGCAAACAAGCAGCGGCCGCCCATAACGCTCTGCGCATTGCATCGCCCACTCGGTTCCGGTCGACCACCGCCGCTGCATCATGCCTGCTAGCGAGCGACCGCTCCGGTTGCCATCGATTCCGTAATCACCAGCGTCGCATCCGAATCCCGAACATTCCATTCCGTCCGCTGCGACCGCGGAACGTCAGGCGCGTCCGGACTGCGATCCTGCTCCGTCTCCTCCAGCGGAAACTCCGCCGGAATCACGCCTGCCTCGCACACTCGCCCCGGCGGGCACCATCCACCGATCTCAAGCCCGCAATCCCTCGCCGCCCGCAGCGCCGCCTGGTCCACGCCCGTCTGGCCACCGGAGACGACCTTGATCAATCCACGCATGTCGTTACGCCGAGATATTTCGGGATTACGGAGACCAACATTAGCGAACAATTATCGAGAGCGTACGCGAAATAGAACCCAGGGTCGCGGCAACAATTCGTACCGGATCCTGTCCACCAACTGTCGGTATCTCCGCTAAAGCCGGATGGCGAACAATCCCAGACCCGCCATTAAACGATAAAAGACACCCATCTTCCCCTGCCCGACATTCAGCACCCTCTCGGCGCTTGGTGATGACGTCCACGGTAAAGGGCTTGATGAAAAGAACCCCCGCCGGATACACTGGCCACTTCGTGAACGGCGGAACACTAGGAGCTACGATATGGGCGAGCCGCGTCTCGACCTCATAATTCAACCTACAGTCGGCGGAGTGGTTCGGTATCTGGCCCTCGCACCCTCGAGGCCGAACGGACGTGAACGCTTTCAATTTTCCTTCGAGGCGCGCTTCATCAACCTCGAACCGAGCACGGTGCGCGTGAAGCTGCTGCGCGTCTCGTTTCCGGATGCGCCGGGCCTCGGCAGCAAGGACATCGAGATCAAGACGCTGCTCAGCAGCGATCCTCTTATCGTGGCGCTCGAATTGCGTCTAAGCGCGGCCGGCCAGGATGGCGACGACCGCGCGCCGATGGACTTCAAAGAGACCGACAACATCGTCCTGACCAGCACGCCACCGCAGACCATCAAGTTCGAAGTGGAGGCGTGGGGCTTCGACGATCTCGCGAGCTTCACCTTCGCGCTGGGCCGGCACGAGAGTCCGGTCGCCGGCGACGCCTACCTCTGGATGGGTAAGGCCCACGACCTGCGGCGCGGCGAGTCCTGGCATGGGATCGCCGCGAAGCACTGCTGCGGCCACCAGCTCTACGCGCACGATTTCGGCGTGTGGGGCTTCGACGAATCATTCAACGGCTGGAATGCTCTCCTGCCCGGAGGAGACAACACGAAGAACGAAGACTACCGCATCTGGGACAAGTCCGTGTACGCAATGGCCGACGGCGAGGTCGTGGATTTCCTCGACAATGTTCCTGAAAATACCAGCACGCCCCACTTCCCTTCGGACGAGCCGCCCACCTCTGGCAACCACTTCGTCCTGCGGCACGGCACGGACTTGATGGTGTACGCACACTTGCAGCTAAATTCGATGAACACCGCGCTGACACGACGCGACGCCGCCGGCGCACCCATCACTGGCACCGCCGTCAGGGCCGGCGATTTTCTCGGACGCGTCGGCAACACCGGGAACAGCAGTTGGCCCGCATCTGCACATCCACTGCCTCGACGAAGCGAGCAACACGCTACGCCCGATCCCGTGGCAGGAGAAGATGGTGGCTCAGGCGGAGACGACGAGCCGCCCCGAGGGGAACGATTGGCATCTTTCGCGTCGGCAGGGGCTGGCAGTCGTCAACACGCTCATCTACCCCGGCGACGCCATGCCGGCCGACGGGCGCGAGTGGAGCGAATGGAATTCCCTCGGCGGCGAGCTGATCTTCGGCCCGACCGTGTGTTCGTGGGCCGCGAACCGCCTCGACGTGTTCGGCGTCCGCATCGACCGGGCGCTTTGGCACAGGTGGTGGGACGGCAGCCGGTGGCACGACTGGGAAAATCTCGGCGGTGAGTTGACCGCCAAGCCCGCCGCGGTGTCTTGGGGGCCGAACCGCATCGACGTGTTTGGCCGGGCTATCGACAACAGTCTGTACCACAAGTGGTGGGACGGCTCGCGCTGGCACGCGTGGGAGGGACTGGGCGGGAGCCTGCTCTCGGCCCCGGCCGTTAGCTCGCGGCGCAGGCGCCGCCTCGATGTGTTCGCAGTTGCCACCGACGGTTCACTCCACCACCTCAGATGGAACGGATCGAACTGGACGGACTGGGACGGCTTGGGCGGGACGCTGACGGCCGATCCGGCGGCGGTCTCGTGGGACAGCAACCGCATCGACGTATTCGGCCGCGCGACCGACGGGAGGCTGTACCAGAAGTGGTGGGACGGTTCGTCGTGGAGCGACTGGGAGGCGCGCGACCGCCGCATGACGTTCGGCCCCGCCGTCAGCTCGCGCCGAGCGAATCGCCTCGACGTGTTCCTCGTCGCCCCGGACTCGACGTTGCAGCATGTCATCTGGAACGGATCGACTTGGACGAACTGGGAGAGTCTCGGCGGGTTTCTCACGGCCGATCCGGCCGCCGTCTCGTGGAGCAGCAGGCGCATCGACGTGTTCGGCCGCGGGGCCGACAACGCGCTGTATCACACCTACTGGGAACCCGGCCCGTGATGCGGAGTCGCCGCGAAGCCCGCCGCGTAGCTCAGCCAGCGAGCCAATTCAGATACTTGCCTGCCAAGCCGTAGCCTAGGCATCGGCTCGAGATCGGAAGCCAGAAGTCGGAGGTCAGAGGTCGCAATCGAAGCAACGCATTTGTTCCTAAAACTCTGTTCCTTCCGTGAATTGGCAACGAGTCAGCCGAGAAATTAGCCAAGCGAGTGCCTATACGTCATTGAGGTTAGCAGGCGACGCAGCCTTCTGCTCACTTGTCACGGGGTCACTGATCACTGCCTTCCGGTCGCCTCCGGAACGGTTTTCTGCCACACGCGCCTGCGCAACCGAAGCTCAGGCGATCGAAGGCGCTCACTGGCTTGGAATCACCTTCTCAATTCTTCCTTCTTCCTTTATTCGTGCCGAGATTCACAAACAGTCCTCGCTCCCCACAGGTTCGACCGCGCGCTGAACGGTTAATCTTTTTGCGCGCGGGTGTTTACCTCTGTCGTGACGGGACCGGCCTCTGCAACGTCGATTACCTTCGCCGCTTTACCTTTGTCGGGGCCATTCGTGTAAATGAAAGCGTAGTAGCCGGCCTCCGGGGCATTAAATGTCAGGACAACCGTCCCGTTCTTTTCGGGACTCGTCCGGAAAGGAATCTCAACCACTTTCAACTCCCCGACCGGGTCTCTTTTCCGCACTTCGAAGGTAGGCGGCTCGCCCGCGTTCGCCACAACGCCAGCCATCAGGGCGAGCGCAACAATACCGCAGAAGAATCTGGTCATGCTCAGCGTTTTACCCGGCCTCAGCTCGGCCAGCCAGCCAATTCAGATGCTTGCCTGCCAAGCCGTAGCCTTGGCAGAGGCGACGCGGACGTTGCCGTCGGCGATATCCTTAGGTCCGCGCTCGATGCTAGCGTGAGATTCGTCAGTCAGGTCTAGCTGATCTTCGAGGAAGTTCTCGATCCATTCGCGAAGCTGCTCGATTTGGGAATCGGGGCCACGACGGAGCGCTTGCTCGATGGCCTGAAGCCGTCGCGCTGAGATCGGGAGAGTATCGAAGTCAAGGCACTTGTTCGATGCTCTGTTGCCCCTTGGTGAGACGCCCCGATCCGAGCGGCCGGGCGACTACAGGCGCAACAGAGTTGCGGAGACACGGTGCATTCCCAAACTGGAGTTTGGGAACGAGGTGCGCGAGCGAGTGCGGGCCCTGAGAATATTGCTATCGAGAGCGGCAAAATTATGTATCATCGGGCGTCCCGGGAACCAGAGATCGGAAGGCAGATGTGGCAGGTCAGCCGAGGGGTAAAACGGTCAGAGGCAGCCAGCGCGCATCAGAATTTGCTGTTGGTTTCGGGCGGTTTGCGTATAAACCCGGTTTCAAATCCAGATGCCTACCCTGACCAGCTCCCCACGCGCCGCGAAACGCTTTTGCCTGATCCTCGTTAAGCCGTCGCATTACGATGATGACGGGTATGTGATTCAGTGGTTTCGGTCGACGATTCCTTCGAACTCGTTGGCGGCGGTGTATGGGCTGGCGAGGGATTGTCAGCAGCGGAAGACGCTCGGGGAGGATGTGGAGATCGAGATCCATCCGTTCGATGAGACGAATACGCGGATCAGGCCGGAGAAACTGGCCCGGATGATCGAGGAGGCGGGCGCGGGGATGGTGATGTTGATCGGGGTGCAATCGAACCAGTTTCCGCATGCGCTCGACCTGGCGAAGCCGCTCCGGGATCGCGGGATCCAGGTGGGGATCGGCGGGTTCCATGTCTCGGGGATCCTGAGCATGATGGGCGGCAACGACACGGATGTGCACAAGGCGAAGGCGATGGGCGTGTCGCTCTTTGCCGGCGAAGCGGAAGGGCGCATGGAGATGGTGCTCAAGGACGCTTACGAGAAGAAGCTCAAGCCGCTCTACAATTTCATGGCGGACCTGCCGAACATCGAGGGCGAGCCGCTGCCGCTTATCCCGGCGATCCGCGCGGTGCGGACGGCGGGCGCGGTGACCAGCTTCGACGCGGGCCGCGGTTGCCCGTTCCAATGTTCGTTCTGCACCATCATCAATGTCCAGGGACGGAAATCGCGCCGGCGTTCGCCGGACGACGTCGAGCGGCTCATCCGCGAAAACGTGGCCCAGGGCTTGAACCGCTTCTTCATTACGGACGACAATTTCGCCCGGAACAAGGATTGGGAGAAAATCCTGGACCGGCTGATTCACCTGCGCCTGAACGAGAAGATCAAGCTCTCGTTCCTCATCCAGGTGGACACGCTCTGCCATAAGCTGCCGAACTTTATCGAGAAATGCGCCGCGGCCGGGGTGAAGCGGGTTTACATCGGGCTGGAGAACATCAACCCCGACAGCCTGGCGGGCGCGCACAAGCGGCAGAACAAGATCACGGAATATCGCAAGATGCTCCAGGCGTGGAAGGCGGCGCGGATCATCACCTATTGCGGCTACATCCTCGGGTTCCCGAACGACACGCCGGAATCGATCATCCGCGACGTGGAGATCGTGAAGAAGGAATTGCCGCTCGATATTCTCGAATTCTTTTTCCTGACGCCGCTGCCGGGCTCGGAGGATCACCAGACGCTGGTGAACTCCGGCGTGGTGGTCGATCCCGACCTGAACAAGTACGACCTGAACCACGTCTGCGCGCCGCATCCGAAGATGTCGCGGGAGGAGTGGGAGGCGGTCTACAAGGAGGCGTGGAAAACGTATTACACGGACGAGCACATGGACGCGGTGATCCGCCGGCTCGTTTCGAGACAGGCGCCGGCGAGCAACGCGATCATGCTGATCGCGTGGTTCTATGGCGCGGTCCACATCGAGGGGATCCATCCGCTCGAGACCGGGTTGTTCCGCTATAAGTTCCGGCACGACCGCCGTCCGGGATTGCCGATCGAGCCAATCTGGAAGTTTTATCCGAAATACGCCGTCGAGTCGGTGGTGAAGCTGGCGAAGTGGGGCGCGCTCTATTCCAAGCTGCGCGCCATCTACGTGAAGGCCAAGCGGGACCCGAAGAAGCTCGAATACATGGATCTCGCCATGACTCCGGTGACCGACGACGAGGATCTGGAGATGTTTCACACGCCATCGGCGCCCGCGTTTATCGCGCAGGAGCAGCGGCGGCAGCACGCGCACGAGCATAAGCCCGAGCACGCGGCGGTAGCGTAGCGGATCAACGAATTAGCGGCGCCGCTCATCCTGTAGCCGCGGCCCTGTGGGCCGCGCGAGCGCGGCGCCCGAAAACAAAGCCACCCTCGCGCTTCGCACAGCGGAGCGGCTACAAAAGCACCTCGTTTCCAAGCTCTAGCTTGGAACGCGCTGTCTCCGAAGCTCCAGCTTCGAAAACTTTGCCAGGTCGCCACGCCTTGCCTTGCCCCGTCCTCCACGAAGCAAAGCTTCGCCGACAAGTGCGTTCCCAAGCTGGAGTTTGGGAACGAGGGGGAGCAGCACGCGAGGGCGCGCCTCCCGGAGCTTTACAAAACGTGCCGCAATCATAATGATCGACGGCGCAATCCCCTTCGGCCATGCCCCAGCGAAAAAGCTCAAGCTCCCCGGGCGGTTCGAGCGCCAGAGAAGAACCGGCGCGGCCTGAGGTCATTCTCGATTTTCGTTTCGAGCAGGGACTGCTTTACATCGCACTGGCCAATATCGGTTCCGTTCCCGCGTATCGTGTTTCCGTCCAATTCGACAAGCCGTTTCGCGGACTGGGCGGCGAGTGCGTGATCTCGGCGCTTCGTTTGTTTCGGAAGGTAGAATTCCTGGCGCCGCATAAGCGAATCGAGACGTTGCTCGATTCCAGCCGAGCCTACTTCCAGCGGCGGGAACCGACGTTGATCAACGCGAAGGTTTCCTTTCGTGACGCGGCGGGGAAAACTCATACGCACAAAATCGTGCACGATCTGAAGATTTATCAGGATCTCAGCTACGTCGTGAGCCACTCCTCTTCCGGTTCATCGCCCATTTCATCCCCAGTCCCCTGTCCCGCGTCCCCAACTCCTGAGAAGGATTCATCCTATGGCAACCCAAAGAGAGAAACCCTACGCCCAATTCAATTTTCTCGTTGATCTCGGCACCGGCGACACCGGCGGCGCCGCTGCCGGCTTTGAAGAAGTGCTTGTGCCGGAAGTCTGGCTCGATGTCATCGAATACCGCAACGGGAACGACAAGGAGAACACGGTCCGAAAGATCACGGGCCTGGAGCATTGCGGGAACGCAGTCCTGAAGCGGGGCGTCACCGGATCGCTGAACCTTTATCAGTGGTATAACCAGGTCCGCAACGGAGACCAGAAAGCGCTGAGGACCGTGACGATCAAACTCCAGAGCGAAGATCACACCGAGATCGTCGTGACCTGGAAGTTACTTCGCGCGCGACCGGTGCGGCTCAAGTGGGGACCATTGAACGGCAAGGGCAAGGAAGTGCTGGTCGAATATCTCGAGCTGGCCTGCGAGCGGTTGGAGATGGAGTAATTGGAGCGCACGCGCCTCGCGTGCTGGTTTTGGCGCTACGCCGAAACAGCTTCTGCCGAAAAGTTCGCGATCGCGAGGGCGCGCTCGCCAGCACGCGAGGCGCGTGCGCTCCCCGAGGGAGGATCCCCCGTCGCCGGACGCAACAGAGTTGCGAAGGACAAGTGCGTGCCCAAACGGAGTTTGGGCACGAGGAGGAATACGAAGGCGAGTGCGCGGCGAAGGCAGACCGGGGGAATTTTCACTGTCCGAGCGGGACAGGTTGTGTATGGTGCGCCTCGGAAACCCGATGGAAGCCCCTGCCCCAATTACGTCCGCGACGAAGCGCTTTTGCCTCGTGCTCGTCAAGCCGTCGCACTACGACGACGACGGCTACGTGATCCAATGGCTGCGCTCGACCATCCCATCGAACTCGCTCGCGGCGCTCTACGGCCTGGCGCGCGATTGCAAACAGCGGCGCGTCCTCGGCGACGATGTCGAGATCGAGATCCATCCTTTTGACGAGACGAATACCCGCATCCGGCCCGAGCGTCTCGGCAGCGGATGATCAAGGATGCCGGCGACGGCATGGTGATGTTCGTGGGCGTGCAATCGAACCAATTCCCGCACACGCTCGATCTGGCGAAGCCGCTGCTCGAGCGCGGCATTCAGGTGGGCGTCGGCGGATTCCACGTCTCCGGAACGATGAGCATGCTCGGCGGCAACGATGTCGACGTGCATCGCGCGAAGGCGATGGGCATTTCGCTTTTTGCCGGCGAAGCGGAAGGCCGCCTCGAGCAGGTTTTGCAGGATGCTTACGCGAAAAAGCTCAAGCCGCTTTACAATTACATGGCGGACCTGCCCGGCATCGAAGGCTCCCCTATCCCGCTCATCAGCTCCGTTCGCGCCGCCCGCACGGCCGGCCATGTGACCAGCTTCGACGCCGGACGCGGCTGCCCTTTCCAATGTTCGTTCTGCACCATCATCAACGTGCAGGGGCGCAAGTCGCGCCGCCGTTCGCCTGACGATGTCGAGCGGATCATCCGCGAAAACATGGCGCAAGGTCTGCGCAGCTTCTTCATCACCGACGACAATTTTGCCCGGAACAAAGACTGGGAAGCGATCCTCGACCGCGTCATTCGGATGCGCGAAGTGGACAAGCTTAATCCCAGCTTCATCATCCAGGTGGACACACTTTGCCACCGGCTCCCGAACTTCATCGAGAAATGTGCGAAGGCCGGCGTGCGGCGCGTCTTCATCGGGCTGGAGAACATCAACCCCGACAGCCTGGCCGGCGCGCACAAGCGGCAGAACAAGATCACCGAGTATCGCAAAATGCTGCTCGCTTGGAAGGCGGCGAAGGTCATCACCTATTGCGGTTACATCACCGGCTTCCCGAACGACACCCCGGAATCGATCGTGCGCGATGTCGAGATCGTGAAGAAGGAATTGCCGCTCGATATCCTGGAATTCTTCTACCTCACACCGCTGCCGGGATCGGAAGACCACCAGAAACTGGTGCAGGCTGGCGTGGCGGTCGATCCCGACATGAACAAGTACGATTTGAATCATGTCTGCACGGCGCATCCGAAGATGTCGAAGGAAGACTGGGAGCGGGCCTATCGCGCGGCTTGGGAGACCTACTACACTTGGGACCACATGGAGACGGTCTTGCGCCGGTTGGTCGCCCAGAAGGGCCGGGCCCACAACGCCATCGTCCTCATCACCTGGTTCATGGGCTCGATCCATATCGAAAAGGTGCATCCGCTGGAGAGCGGCGTGATTCGGTTGAAATTCCGGCGCGACCGGCGGCCCGGGTTGCCGATCGAGCCGGTCTGGAAGTTTTATCCGCGATATTGGGCGGAGACGCTGGTGAAGATCGGCAAACTGACGACGCTTTATTCCCGGCTGCGCCGCATTTACAAGCGGATCAAGAAGGATCCGAACCGGTTCAAGTATATGGATGTCGCGCTTACCCCGGTGACCGATCACGACACCGAGGATCTCGAGATGTTTCACACCCCTCCGCCCCCGCGTTCGTCGCGCAGGAGCAGCGGCGCCAGCATGCTCATGAGCATGCCGCGGCGTAACGCCTCGGCAGCTTAATCCTCGTAGCCGTTCTCCCCTCCCCACCGCTCCCGCTTCTCCCCTCACTCACGCCCGACTCCCTCGTTCCCAAACTCTGTTTGGGAACGCAATTGTCTTCGAAACTCTGTTTCGCTCCCCAGAAACATGCGCAGCCGCTACCGCATCCACACTGACGACAACGCGCACTTCATCACCTCAACGATTGTCGAATGGCTGCCTGTCTTCACGACAGCCGCGCTGCTGCGACATCATCGTCCGATCACTCGAATATTGCCGCCAGCACAAGGGCCTGCGAATCATGCCTGGGTGATCCTGGACAATCATTTCCACGCGATTGTCTCCGGGCCAGCAACTGGCGCGCACGGTCGCCGATCTAAAGAAATTCACGGCTCACCAAATTCTCGATCAACTCAAACTCGAAGGCCGCGATTGGCTACTAAACCAGTTGGCTTACTTCTGTGCCGCTCACAAACACGCCAGCACCATCAGGTTTGGCAGGAAGGTGTGCATCCGCAGTCGATCGTCAGCGATGAATATGATGCTGCAAAAGCTCGAGTATCTGCACAACAATCCGGTGAAGCGCGGCTTCGTGGCGTCGCCGGAGCATTGGTGTTATTCCTCCGCTCACGAGTGGCTGCCAGGCGCGAGTCCGGTATTGCGGGTTGATCAGTGGCGATAGCCGAAGGCAGCGCAACAGAGTTGCGGGGACAAGTGCGTTCCCAAACAGAGTTTGGGAACGAGGAAAGCATTTACGGATGTGCAGAAGCACGTCCCTCCAGGTAAGGTAGCCGTCATGCCAAATCTCCACACACCGGCGGGAGCGGTTTACCTGATGCAGATTCTCGCCTCGGCGTTTCTGGCGATCCTTTTCCTCCAGTCGGGGATCGACAAGGTCATCGATCGGCGCGGAAACCTGGAATGGCTGAAGGGCCATTTCGCGAAAAGCCCGCTGGCTGGGTTTGTGCCGGCCATGGTTCTTGTGATCACGATCATGGAGATCGCGGCCGGAGGCCTGAGCGCGGTGGGCTGCGCCGCCATCTTGTTCCGCCAAGGTTCTACGCTCGCTTTTTACGGGGCGGTCCTGGCAGCCGTTTCGATCGTCGCGCTCTTCTTCGGACAGCGAATGGCAAAGGATTACGCGGGGGCAGCGACGCTCGTTCCTTATTTCCTGCTGACGCTGGCGGCGATCTATCTGCTGGCGGCCTAACCTGGAGGGACGGCCAAAGCCTGCCCGTCGTGGCGGGTGTCGTCCCTAAATAATGGGACGGGACGGTGCCCGTCCCTCCCGTCTTGACTTATCCTGCCGTCGGCGATCAAAATCGGGGCCCCCAACAAAGGAGCTCCTATGATCAAAACCGCTGCAGTCCTCTTCGGTATTGTTTTCATCCTCATCGGAATTCTCGGCTTTGTCCCGGGAGTGACGGATAACGAGATGTTGCTTGGCATCTTTCATGTGAATGCCGCGCACAATGTCGTCCACCTGCTCTCAGGGGCGGCGGCTTTATTCGCCGGCATGACGAGCTTCGGCGCCTCCCGGATGTACTTCCGCATCTTCGGGGTGGTCTACGGACTCGTCGCCGTGATGGGCCTGATGAACATGGGCCAACATACGATGTTGCTTGGGCTGATCAGCAACAACGACGCTGACACTTTTCTGCATATCGCGATCGCGGCCGTCTCGCTGTTGCTCGGCTTCATGCCGGCAAGAGCTGAGACGGCGGTGTAGAGGCGGGTGTCCCACCCGCAGACTCCGACCAACGCCTGGCGAAACCGGGTGAGACACCCGCCACTACACCGCGGATGCCGCGGCGAATTTTTCCAGGCGATCGATCGTCTGGATAATGTCCGTTTCCGTCGTGCGCGGGTTAATGGTGCAAAGGCGGAGCGCGGTCTTGCCTTTGAGTGAGGTGGAGGTGAGGAAAGCGAATCCGTCCCGCAGCATCTCCTCCACGAGTTTCGTCTGAAGTTCGTCGCTTGCTCCAAATCGAAATGCGACAATGCCCATCTCCGCCGGCGAAAGGATTTCGCAACCCTCCCGACCACGGAGCTCCTTCTCGGCGAACTCCGCCAGCTCGAAGCCGCGCGTGATGGCGTCCCGAAAAGCCGCCAGGCCGAAAGTGTTCATCGACAACCAGACCTTCAGCGCGCGAAATCCACGGGTGAGCTGGATGCCGTAATCAGCCGGGTTGGTCTCCGCCGTGTGGCGATGAACGTCGCGCATATATTCGGGCATCAATTGAAACGCGGCTTTCAGATGCGCGGCCTCACGCACGAGGACGCAGCCGCACTCGAAAGGTTGGAAGAGCCACTTGTGCGGATCGAGCGAAAGCGAATCGACCCGCTCAAGCCCGGCCAGCTTTTCCCGGCCGCGCTCGCAGATCACTGTCGCCGCCCCGTAGGCGCCATCCGCATGGAGCCAGAGATCTTCCTGAGCGCAAAGATCGGCCAGATCAGAAAGCGGATCGACCGCGCCCGTGTTGGTTGTTCCGGCGTTCGCGACCACGCAAAATGGGCGCAGCCCTGCCCGCCGATCAGCGCTGATCTCGGCCTGCAAAGATTCGAGCGGAAGCTGATAACGCTCGTTTGAAGGAATCTTCCGGCATTGCTCCGGCGCGAAGCCGATCACGCGGAGCGCACGCTCGATCGAGTAGTGCGTCTGGTCGGAGAAATAAATCGTCGCACCTTGAATTTGGTCGCCGAGTTTCCGGCGTCGCGCGGCGTGGAGAGCGGTCAGATTCGCCACCGAACCGCCGCTGACAAAAAGGCCGCCGGCCGTCTCCGGAAAACCGCAAAAGCCCCGGAACCAATCGATCACGTTCAGCTCGAGCGCCGCCGCGGCCGATCCGCCCAGCCACGTCCCGTTGAAAACGTTGAACCCGGAAGCAAGCGCGTCAGCCATGGTGCTGACGAAATTTCCCGGCCCGGGAACGAAGGCAAAAAAGCGCGGATGATCGACATGCAGGTTGTTCGGGAAGACCTCCTTTTCCAGCCGCGCCAGAAGCTCATGCGGATCTGTCGGGGTTTCCGATGGGGCGCCTGAGAACATGCCCATGAACTGCCGCGGCTCGCCCTTGGCGCCGACGGGACCGTCGCGCATTTCGGCAAAATGCTGGACCAACAGATCGACGACCCGGTAACCGAGCCGCCGCATTTCGTCGGCGGAAAGCTCAAGGCGGGCCGACGTTGGTTCCTCGTTCACGCCGGAATTGTAGGGCGTTTCAGTGAACCCCGAAAGCTTTCGGGGCTGACGCTACCGGCAGCGGGTCTCACCGTCCTCGTTCCCAAACTCTGTTTGGGAACGCAATTGTCTTGGAAACTCCGTTTCCTTTACGCGAGGCCACGCTTCGCCAGACGCAACAGAGTTGCGAGGACAGGTGCATTCCCAAACAGAGTTTGGGAACGAGAAGAAAGAGGAATTGGCATCTGACACAGACGCCCTACAAGGCGACTACTGATTAAGATCGATCGTCTCGCCCGTGCTCTCGATCTTCACCACCATCTTCGAATAGCGTCCATTCGCCGGCGAATTTGGTGGCGACAACGTAGATGCTCCCTTCCCCTTGGGGCCGGAGATCGGAATGGTGATATCCGCTTTGCCCGAGTCGCCGCTCACCTCGGTGTTTCCCTTCAGATACCAGCTTTCCTCGATGGGAGTGCCCAGCGCGTTCGTGACCCGCTGGTCCGCTTTGGCTCGGGCCAGCGCCGTCTGGTAAACGTCGGTCTGTTTCAAGCGCGCCGAAGATGACCAGGACCAGGAACGCCGCGAACGCGCCGCCGAGAACGAGCGGCGTGAGACAGCAGCCGGTGGGAACAAACCATTTCCAATTCCGGCTCCACCAACCGGCTGGCTGGGCGGGTGGCTGCGGTGGCGGCACTGGTGTGAACGGGGGCGGTGGTGGCGGCGGCGCGGGTTCCATGGCGTTTTGTCTCCTCCCGGCTGATCCGAGTCGAGCACTTTCTCGTTCCCGCGGCGGTTTTGGATTGTGCTCCCAAAAACCGCCCGCTACCGTCGCGCCTTATGACTTCAAAACTGCTTCTCGCCGTTCTGTCCGCGATCCTTCTGGCCGCCGCGCCTGTCCGCGCTGCGGAGGACGACACCGTCCTGCTCACCACGCTCGGCTACACCACCGGCCAATCCGTGCTCCTGACCCACATGGCCGTCGGCACGCTCGCGGACGCCTTTGTCGGCAAAGCTTACAAATCCGACCAGGCCGCGACGTTCGCCAACACCTACATCAACGTCACCAAAGGGATGAAAGACCAGATGACGAAGCTGGTCGAGGCCGACACGCTGAGTAAAAGCGATTCGCAATTTATTCAGAACACGATCGAAGTCCTCGACCTCGTCCTGCGCGAAGCGACCGACCTGAAGGATTACATCGACAGCGGCAAGCAGGCCGATGCGCAGGCCTACGACAGCTCCCGCAAAAAAGCGCTGAAAGAGATCAAGACGCTCCTGAGCATCAAGGACTGACGTCCATTAGGAGACGGCACCAGCCCGCATCGCCTACGCGAAGCGTTGCCGGCGCGGCGCCCTCGTGCCGTTGAGTGCGGCGTTGCAGCCAACCAAGGGAGCGGCGGCCTCCAGACCGCCGATTTAGTTAGGTCGGCGATTTGGAAATCGCCGCTCCTTGATGCTTGGCCGCATTCGGCCTTAGCCCGGCGTAAGCAATTTCGCCACGTGCGGCCAAAAGATCAGGCCTCCGATCACCGCGGCGGCGATCGCTGTAATCAGAACCGCTCCAGCCGCCACATCCTTCGCGTCGCGAATCAACGGGTGAAATTCCGGCGACGCCGCATCCGCCAGAAATTCAAAAGCCGTGTTCAGCGCCTCCGCCGTCCAGACGATGGAAATGGCGAGAACGATCCAGCACCAATCCGCCGCCGTCACTCCGAAGAAGAACCCCGCGACGACTACCAGCAAAGTTACTCCAGCATGAATCCAGGCATTGCGCTGACAACGCATCATCCGCGCGATCCCGGCGATCGCATGCCGGAAACTGCGGACGCGTCCGGTGAATTCGAATGGTCGCTCTTCAGGTTCTGGCCGCATCACCTGGTTGGATAATGTCTCCGGTTAAACAATTCGAATGCAATCATCCTGCTCCGGAATAAACATTGTCGCGGGGAGTCTCTCAACGAAAACAAGATGAGCGACTCCGAAAGCATTCGGAGTTCGCTCCAGCGCTTGGTTAGGCCATATCGTGTTCATGTCGAAATCGGCCACGTTAAAAGCATCCGCGAAGGAACGCCGCCGCTTTACCCGAGATGCCGACAATCTTGTTCGTTGCCTGACGATAGAATTTGAAATTGAGCTCGGTCTCGGGTCGACCGTCGTTCCAGTCAGAATAAAGTCTGAGCTCGCTCCGCCCCAGGCGCCGTTTCGCGAGCGCGGTGCGCCTGATGATGATGCTCACCCGCGGCGTTTGCCGAGCGATCCCGCGCTTTTTTGCGATCGCTTTGGCCGAGGTGACGACCCCGCTGGCGATGAGACCTGGCCCGCCTTCGTTCTCGCTCGCGAAGATGAAGATCGTATCGCCTTTGGCGATGTGCTTGCCACCATACATCGTCTTTTGCGCGCTGAACGCGAAAGTTTCCGCCCACGGATCGCTAACCTCGGATTTGATCGCGAACAGCATACTCTCCATTTCGCACGATTGATTTCATGGCCGTCCATGGGCAAGGCCTAACGAGACACAAGATCAGCGACCGCGCCCGGGAGCGCGCGTGGCCGCAAGCTGGACGAACTAACTACGCGAAGGCTACGCATCGGAGCGGGGCGCGGTTCGCTGCATCGCCTGGTTAGGTCTTTTGCGCCACTCGGACAGCGACCCGAGAAAGTTCGGATCTGGTGGGTCATCCAGCAAAGCGATGAACTCCAGCGAATGTCCGTCTGGGTCGCGGAAGTAGAGCTGAGCCGATGGCAGCCAGCCGATGACTGAGGGCTCGTCCGTCTGGTGACCGTGGAAGTCCTGGCAGGCCACGCCGCAGCTGCGTAGCTTCTGGCCGGCATCAAGCAGCTCGGCCAAAGACACAGCAAAAGCGAGATGTGATTTGTGAAAGTCGCGACCATAGCTCGTACTCGGTCCCCACAACCCGAGCATCGACCGCCTGTCATCGCCAGCCAAGAGGAAAACGATGTCACGTGTGAGGTCACGGTGTGCAAACTGCAAACCAACGACGCCGGTGTAGAACGCCTGCGCAGCCCCGGTGTCGGCGACCGACAGATGTGCTTCATACAGGTGCACGCGTGCGAGACCTAACGAGAATTAGACGTAAGTTCGTCTTTAAAGGCGTAAAATTTTACGTCTATCACGGCGGGGGTGTATGAGATTTACTAATTCAGGAGGGTTAACGCAAGCCAGTTCCCCAGCGGTTGTGGAGGAAGCGTTCGATGGGAGAGAAGAGGATTTTGTCGGTGAGGAGGCCGATCATGATGATGACGAGCATGACGCCGATGACCTGGTCCATGGCGTGCAGCTCGCGGCCGTAATGGAGAAGGTGGCCGAGGCCGAAGCCGGTCAGGATCGTGACGTAAATCTCGGCGGCCATGAGCGAGCGCCAGGCGAAGGCCCAGCCTTGTTTCATCCCGCTGACCAGAAACGGGAGCGAAGCGGGCAGGATGACCTTGGTCCATTTGTGGAGGCCGGTGGAGCCCATCGTCCGGGCGGCGCGGGCGAAGATGGGCGGGATGTTGCGCACGCCGGTGTCGGTGGCGATGACGACCGACCAGACGGTGCCCATGATGACGACGAACAGCATCGCGGCTTCGGTTTGACCGAACCAGAGCAAGGCGAGCGGGATCCAGCAGACGCTGGGCAAAGTCTGAAGGCCGAGAGCCATGACGCCGATGGTGTCTTCGACGAACTTGAAGGCTGAAGTAAACAGACCGAGCGGCAGACCGATCAGGATGCCGATGAGATAGCCGACCATGAGCCGGCGAACGGTGACGCCGGTGGCTTGCAGCAACGTTCCATCGCGCGCGGCGGCCACGAGGTATTCGCCGACGCTTTGCGGCGAAGGGAGCAGGACGGGCGAATAGATTCCTGCCTTCACGAGGAAATGCCAGATCGCGATCAGGACGACGAAGAACAAGGTGGCGAGAAGAGCGCGCGTCATTATTCAGCCACCTCCCCTTCGGCATAGCCTTTCAAGGCGCGGGTGATTTTCCCGGCATGTTCCGCGAGCTCGATGCTGTTGATGTCGCGCGGGCGAGGCAGCGGGACCTCGAATTGCTCGCGAATCTGACCCGGGTTGCGCGAAAAGAGGATGACGCGATCGGCCAGGCAGACGGCTTCGCGAACATTGTGGGTGACGAAGAGGATGGTTTTGCGCCGCTTTTCCCAGATGCGCTGGATGTCACTGTAAAGTTGCTCGCGCGTCAGCGCATCGAGCGCGGCGAACGGTTCGTCCATGAGCAGCACAAGCGGGTTCGGCGCGAGGGCGCGCGCGAGGGCGACACGCTGCTTCATGCCGCCGGAAAGCTCGTGCACATGCGCCGTCGAGAATTTCTCGAGCCCGACCAGTTGCAGGAAAAACTTCGCCACCTCGAGCCGCTCTTTGTTTGTCAGACCCGGTTTCAGTTTCAATCCGAACATGACGTTGCCCGTCACATCGAGCCAGGGAAAGAGCGCCGCTTCCTGGAACATGACGAGGCGGTGGCGGCCGGGGCTGAGGACCGGCTCGTTGTCAGCCATGACCCGGCCTTCGTCCGGCGTCTCGAGCCCGGCGATGATGTCGAGCAGGGTGGATTTGCCGCATCCGCTCGGCCCGACCAGGCAAACGAACTCGCCTTCCGCGATCTCGAGCGAGATGTTATCGAGCGCGTGAACCGTCTGCCGCGTGGTGCGAAACCACTTCGAGACGTTCTCGACCGCGACCTTCGCCGGCGGAAACCCCTGCAGTTCCTCCTGGAGCGACATCAGGGTTTCTCGAACAGTTTCGAGAGATCGGGGGCCGACTTGATAAACCCGGTCTTGACCGAGTTCTGCATGAAGCCCTCGACCGAGGCGCGCGGAATCTCCGAGGTGAACACGATCCGCTTCCACGATTGCGCGATCAGATCGGGCGCGATGTCGCTCTTGGTTTGTTCGAGCAGCTCAGCGCGGATCATCTTCTGGGCTTCGTCCGGATTCTTGATCATCCAGTCGGTGAGCGCCGCATGCGCCTCGACGAATTTCTTCGCCAGCTCGCGATTTGGCGCCGAGAAACTTCACGCTCGAAACCACCACCGTGGTGGCGACTTCCGGCTCTTCGACCAGAATCTTGCCGCCTGCTTCCCGCTCGAGCCGCGAGACCCAGGGCTCGACCGTCCAGACGCCGTCGACGCGTTTCTGCTGGAAGAGGGAGAGCTGATCCGGGTTTTGGGTCGGAATGACCTGGGCGTCTCCGCCGAGCTGGGTGATCTTCAGCCCACCGCCCAGCAACCAGGCCCGGCAGGAAATGTCCTGGGTGTTCCCGAGCTGCGGCGTGGCGATCTTCTTTCCCTTGAAATCGCCGGGCGCTTTCAGGTTCTGGTCGGGCTGGACCACGAAAGCGGCGCCGCCATTGGCCGAGCCGGCGATGAGCCGGACTTCGGCGCCGTTGGATTTCGTGTAGGCATTAAGAGCGGGCGCGGGGCCGACGTAGGTCAGATCGATGGATTGCGCGAAGATCGCCTCCATGGCGCTGGGGCCGGCATTGTAAACGAACCACTCGATCTTGGTCCCCGGGCCGAGCCGCTCCTCGAACCAGCCTTTGCCCTGTCGGGAAAGATTGTGCGCCACCAAGGCCTGAGCGTGGGTGATGTTCGGGAAATGACCGACGCGGAGGACGGTCTCGGCGGTGGCGGTGGGGTTGCGACAGGCCAGGGTGGCACAGACAAGCAGGAGTCGGATTGTTTTCATATAGGATTAGGCCGCGGATCGTCTGATCGCGTTCAAGTGATCCTGAATCGGGCTTCGAATTGCAATTACGTTTTGCTGGGAACATCTCAATGAATTCATTGAAATTCAGCGTGTTCGACTCTCTAACTCATGAACTCAGAGACCGGCGCCATCGGCTCGATGTGATCGCAGAATATCTTGAACGTCGCCAGGATCGGCACGGCCAGAATCATCCCGGAGATTCCCCACATCCAACCCCAAAACGCGAGCGCGATCAGGATGAGAATCGGGATTGAGAGTGAGCGATCGGCCCAGGACCCAGGGGGTAATGAAGTTACCTTCCAGGATGGCGATGATCAGATAGCTGGCCGGAAAAACCATGGCGTAGCCGAGGCTGTCGTAACTCAGGACCGCGCCCAGCGTCATGCAAATAATGCCGGTCAGCGCTCCCAGGTAGGGGATGAAATTCAACACCGCCACCATGGCCCCCCACATGACCGGATTCTGCAGGCCAAGGAAATGGACGGTCATGCCGACGGAGATACCGAGGCCGATGTTGATGAGGGTAATGGTCAGGAGATACCGCGAGATCTGGCTCTCGATCTCGCGCATGATGGAGACCGCGCGCTTCTTGTCCCCCAGCCGGGGTGTTATCCGGATGATCTTGTTCAGGAAGACCCCGTCGTAGGCGAGCAGGAAATAGAGCAGGATAAACATCACGACGGTGCTGGCGACGAATTCAGGTCCCTGGGTGAAGAAGACGTCGGCGAAACCGCTCCGTTTCACGACGACAGCCTGAGGTTGGGCCTGGGGCTCCTCCGGCGACGTCAGCTTGTCGATTTCGCCGGTAGCCTGCGCCACTTTTTCGATCGGCTTTTTTAGCGGGAGCAGCTTTTGCTTGAGTTGATGCAGGCTGTAGGGGGCCTTTTCGATCCAGCCCGCCGCTGGTTCCGAGAGAAACCAAACGCCGTAAACCAGCAGCCCGATCAGGGTCAGCAGCACCACGCGCGGCGCCCAGCGGCGGGCCGATGCGAAGGCGCCCCAGCGCGCGGACGAGCGGGCGCCAGCAGATAACTCAGGAGCAACGCCAGGACGAGCGGCAGCAGCATCGAGCGCATGAAATACATCGTGTAAAACACCGCCAGGACGAAGAGGCCGGTGAGCGCAAACGATCTGATATCAAAGGGCCGTCGGAATACGTCCGTCAGACGAAGCGGTCGCGCCTCTGGTTTGTCTGCAGTTCCGATTTCCTCGCGATCGTCGAGCGCCATTGCTGATGAATCGCGACTGCCCCCCTTTTCGCGCGCTCGCATTTCTACTTCTGCCCCGGCGGCCTTTTGTGATAGTCTCCTGCCATGATGCGTTGGCTCGCATTGCTCGTCAGTCGTTCTCTTCGCCACGGCGTTGTCGGCGCAGGAACCGGAATTGCCGAAAGATCCGGAGCCGATGGATATCGAGCCGCCGCTGCTCATCCAGGAAACGCCGAACCGGAACATCGTGGCCAACGCTCCTTCCGCTCCGGGCCAAAAGGAGTTGGACCCTGACCGAATCGCGCTCGCGCTCGAGAAAGCGAAGAAGAACGCCGCCTCCGGCGAGCGGCTCTATAAGGGCGGCATCATCGCCAAGGTCGACGCCGAAAACCGCGCGCTCAAGGTGATCAGGTTGGAAGCGGACCTGGCCGACGCGAGGCTGGAGCTCGCAAAGCAAAACATCGAGGTGCAACAAGTCCGGCTCGATGCCGGCGAAATCTCAGCGGAGGAATTGGAAACCGCGAAATCTCTCCTGGCCGGCGCAACGAACGAAGCGGAAACAGCCGCGGCCAGGAAGAACAAGGCGGAACTCGATGCGGCCGAATTGAATCTTCGGCGGCAGCAGAAGCTTCTGGCCATGGGCAGCGGGCGAAAATCCGCGGTCAGTCGGGCTCAGGAAAAGCTCAGCACCCTGCAACAGAAAAATTAAGCGCGACACGGCGCATTCCCGTAACTCCGTGCCCAAGTTCAACTTGGGAACGGAGTTATCGAGAGGCGCTGCATGGCTAATTGACGGAGGGGCGGGCGGTGTTATTAGCCGCTCCCGCGCCCGGAGTCCCCCTCCAAACCCCACCCCGTTGGGAGGTTGCGACAAAATTGTGCTTGCCTGGTGCTGCGATTTTTTGCAGAAACCTCGCTGGCACACCAACCGCTGATTTAGACGACCTCGTGAGAATCTCTATCCGAAAATCCCTTATGTGCGCCGCGGTCCTTGGACTCGCGGCGCAGGCCAGCTTTGCCAGCTCCTTTCCTTTGTCCGGGACCCACGACTCCCGGAAACCAGGCGCAAGCTGAATGGCAAGCTGGCGCTCGCGCCAGTGAACGCGCCGATGGCGGTCAAGCGCGCGATCTGGGCGGCCAACCAGTTGCGGACCAAGCCTTATCGATTTGGCGGTGGTCACAAAACCTTTCACGACACCGCCTACGATTGTTCCGGCACGGTTTCCTATGCCCTGGCCGGCGCCGGCCTTGTAAGCATCCCGATGAACTCGAAAGAATTTCGAGTCTACGGGAGCCGCGGACCAGGAAAATGGATCACCATTTATGCGCGCAACGGCCACACGTTTGCGGTCATCGCCGGCCTGCGTCTGGATACGACTTCGCCGAATAATCCCTCCCGCCGCTGGGCGCCTCGCTGGCAACCAACAGATCGGACGCCGCGCGGCTTCGAGGCCCGGCATCCGGTTGGCTTGTAATCTTCCTCTTCCGCTTCCGCTTCCTCTTCTCGAGACGAGCTTCTGCTCGTCCGATTTGGGCGTGAGGAATCAGCGGAAGCAGAGGTAGAGGAAGCGGAAGAGGAAGAGCTTTCGAAATTGGTGGCAGTCGCGCCGCTCCGTTTTAAGCTGCTCGACTTATGGCTCATCCGATTCTTCGCCAAACGCTCGCAGCCTCATGGACAATTTCAGCCGGCATTTCACCCGCTCTCGCCGACGAGGGGATGTGGCTCTTCACCAATCCCCCGCTCAAGCAGCTCAAGGAAAAATATCAGTTCGAGCCGACGCCGCAGTGGCTCGAGCATCTCCAGAAATCGAGCGTCCGCTTCAACTCCGGCGGAAGCGGCTCGTTTGTTTCCTCGAACGGACTGGTGATCACGAACCACCACGTCGGGCTCGACACGCTCCAGAAGATCAGCAGCGAGAAGAACAATTATGTGCGCGACGGGTTCTACGCCAAAGCGCAGAAGGATGAAGTCAAGGCGACCGATCTCGAGCTGAACGTGCTGATGTCGATCGAGGACGTAACCGACAAGGTGAAAGCGGCCGTCCAGCCGAACATGTCCGGCGAAGATGCCGGCAAGGCGCGCGGCAACGCCATTGCCCAGATCGAAAAGGAGTCGCGCGAGAAAACCGGATTGCGCTCGGATGTGGTCACGCTCTACCAGGGAGGGCAGTTCCACCTCTATCGTTACAAACGATACGATGACGTCCGGCTTGTCTTCGCGCCGGAGGAACAGATCGCCTTTTACGGCGGCGATCCCGACAATTTCGAATACCCGCGCTACGATTTGGATGTCTGTATCTTTCGCGCTTACGAAAACGGCCAGCCGGCGAAGGTCGAGCATTTCCTGAAATGGAATGCCAAGGGTCCCGCGGATGGCGAGCTGACCTTTGTCAGCGGTCACCCGGGCCGGACGGATCGCCAGCTCACCGTGAGCGACCTGGCGGAATTGCGCGATCAGGAAGTGCCCTATTTGCTGAACATGTATTACCGCCGCGAGGCGTTCCTCCATGCGTGGTCGGCCCGCTCCTTCGAGAACAAGCGGCGCGCCCAGGATGGCGTTCGCGGAGTCGAAAATAACCGAAAGCGTTACGACGGTTATGCCGCCGCGCTGCTCGATCCGGAGATCTGGAAGTCGATCGAGCAACGCGAACAAAAACTGCGCGACGCCATGAACGCGAGCGCGGAATGGAAAGGGACGCTCGCTGCCTACGACCGGATCAAGCAGGCGCAGGAAGCGGCCGCGAAGGTGATGCCGGTCTACAATTACTTCGAGCAGTTTCGCGGCAGCCCCGCGGCGGGATATCGCGCGCCGCGCGCCTTTTACAGCACGCTGTTTCAATACGCGCGCCGCCTGCTCCGGCACGGTGACGAAATGACGAAGCCAAACGGAGAACGTTTTCCGGAATTTCGGGACAGCTATAAGGAGTCGCTCGAGCTGGAGCTCTTTTCCTCTTCACCGATCTATGACGACTACGAGATCGTGAAGCTGACCGATTCGCTCACCGATATGGCGACGCGCTTCGGCGCGGATGATGCGCTCGTGAAGCAGGTCCTGGCGGGCAAGTCGCCCATCGATCGCGCGACCGAGCTGGTCACCGGAACAAAGCTGAAGGATCCCGCGGTTCGCAAGCAACTCTACGAAGGCGGCGCTGCCGCGGTCTCCGCGGCGAAAGATCCGATGATCGAGCTGGCGCGGCTCGTCGACGGACCGGCGCGTGAGGCGCGCAAGGCATTCGCGGCCCAGGACGAAATCAAGCAACAGGCTTACGCCGACATCGCCAAGGCTCGCTTTGCCTTGGAAGGGACGAATACCTATCCCGACGCCACTTTCACCCTCCGCCTGTCGTACGGACCGGTGCGCGGTTACGAGGAACAAGGCAAGCCCGTCGCCCCGCTGACGAATTTCGCCGGCCTTTTCAAGCGCGGCACCGACCACAATAACGAGCCGCCCTTCGACATCCCGAAACGCTGGCTCGACCGCAAGGCGAAGCTCGACCTGAACACGCCCTACAACTTCGTCTCCACGGCCGACATCATTGGCGGCAACAGCGGCAGCCCGGTCGTGAACAAGGCGAACGAATTCGTCGGCATCATTTTCGACGGCAACATTCAATCGCTCGTGCTCGATTGCATTTACACCGAGAAACAAGCCCGCGCCGTGAGCGTCGATTCCGCCGCCATCACCGAAGCGCTGCGGAAAGTTTATGATGCCGGCGCGCTCGCGGATGAGCTGGGGAAATAGTTATTGGTTAATGGTTATCGGTTATTAGGGAGCTGGCTCACCCCAATAACCAATAACACAATAACCTAATAACTGCAGCGCTCTGCTAGAGCTGCTGCAACAGCGTCTTCCACCGCGCCCAGGCATCTTCGCGGGCTTTCTTGTTTTCCGGCTTGCCCTCTGGCGAGTCGCCGTCGCGCATGAAGCCATGGCCGGCGGCCTTGTAAGTGACCGGCTCGTATTTCTTGCCGGCGGCTTTCATTAACTCCTCGGCTTTCGGGATCGTCGCGTTCACCCGCGCATCGTTCTCGCCGTAGAACCCGTAAACGGGGCAGACGACTTTGGCGGCATCCTCGGCATTCTCCACCGCCGGTCCGTAGAACGAATAAGCGGCCTTCAATTTCGGATTCACCTGCGCGTATTCAAAGGTGCGGGCGCCGCCCCAGCAAAACCCGCTGACCGCCAGCGATCCGCTCGCGGCCGGCATCTTGGCCAGGGCGTAATCCGCCGTCGCGTTGAGATCCGCGATCACCTGTTCCTTGGGCAAAGCCGAGATCGCTTTCCGCGCTCCATCCACATCCGCGAAGGTCTGGCCGCTCAGCATGTCGGGCGCGATCGCGATCACCCCGGCTTCGGCCAGTTGATCGCAAACGCTGCGCACCCAGTCGGTCAGGCCAAAAATTTCATGAATGACGATGACCACCGGCGCCTTCTCTTTGCGCTCGGGATAAACGACGAACGCCTTGATGGTGCGCTCGCCTGACTTGTATTCGACCCACTCGCCATGGCGCGAAGATTTTTCCAGGCTGGCTTTCGCCCAGTCCTGGGCGGAGAGCGTCTGGGCGAGGCAAGCAAAAGCGACTGCGAAGAGAATGCGTTTCATATGCATGGTAGAAGTCGGGTCGATCAGGCGGTCGTCGAATGGTGGCGGGCGTTCCGCGCCGCATCATCGCATCAACGCTCCATCGTCCCGGTCCGTAAAAGAACATGAAAAGAAAAAGCCAGGCAGTAAACCACCGCCAGTTCGCCGCGATTAACGATCGGAAAGAGATCCGGCCTTGGCGTGCGCCATGAAAAAGGCCACCGCCATCATGCCGCTGGCGATGAAGGCAGCGACGCGGGTGAACAGCCCGATGGCGATCAGGCAACCCGCCGATCGAGCTCGATCCAGCCGCCGATGGTCATCAACAGGTCGCGGTGAGCTGGCCTGCTGGCCCGGCCGGGGAAACCAGCCCAGGACTTTTTGCGCGCCATGAGCGGCGAACATCAGCCCGACGAGCAGCCGCATGATGCAGTAAACCGGATCCGCGAAACGATTCAGTGAATTCATGAGCGCAAGGCTGTTACGGCATGCGGCTGGCGATGTCAAGATTCTCCGTGTAATCGCGGATGTCTGGCAGAGGTGGATCGCGCGCTCCGTCGCGCGATGCTTAGAAGAACGCGGCTTTGCCGCCATTAACTAACATCGAGCGGCGGAGCGCTCGATCCACCTTGCAGCTCCGTATGGCCTGCCATCAGGGTGGCGTGTGCAAATCCACGTCGGTTGCTCAGGCTGGTTCTACTGGCATTGGCGCGGGATTTTTTATCCCGACACCAAGCGCACCGATTCCTGGTTCAAGCATTACACCTCGACCTTCAACACGGTGGAGCTCAACGCGCCGTTCTATAGCTGGCCCAAGCTGAGCACCGTGAAGAGCTGGCGGCGAAATGCGCCCGAAGGCTTTCGTTATTCCGTGAAGGTGAATCGCCTGATCACGCACGAGAAGCGGATGGTCCACACCCGGATGCTGGTGGAGGAATTCTACGCCTTCGAAAAAATCCTGGAGGGGAAACTGGGCTGCTTCCTCTTTCAGTTTCCGCCGAGCTATCGCTACACGCCTTCACGCCTGGCCAGCATTCTGCGGCAGCTCGATCCGCAATATCGCAACGCGGTCGAGTTCCGGCATAAGAGCTGGTGGCGCGAAGCGGTTTATCGCCGGTTTCGCGAGCGCGGCCTGAGCTTTTGCACGGTCAGCGCACCGCGTCTGCCGGACGAGCTCATTCGGACGAGCGACGTCATCTACGCCCGCCTGCATGGTCGGAGTCGATGGTATCGGCATGATTACACGCGCGAGGAGCTGAACGAATGGGCGAACAAAATCGCCGCCAGCGGCGCGCGAGAGGCGTGGATTTATTTCGATAACGACCGCGAAGGATATCGCGATCAAGAACGCGCAGGAATTGATCCGACTGCTTCGCGAACGCGGCCTCGAGGTCATGTAGCCGTGGCAAAGAAGATCGCGATCATCGGCGGCGGCGCGGCCGGGTTCTTCGCCGCGATCGCCTGCGCGCGCGCGAATCCGGCGAATGAAGTCTCCATTTATGAGCGCGGCTCCGAGTTCCTGACGAAGGTCCGCATTTCCGGGGGCGGACGGTGCAACGTAACGCATGCCTGCTTCGACCCGCGCGCCATGAGCGAGCGTTACCCGCGCGGTGAGCGCGCGCTCATTTCTCCGCTGCATCGGTTTTCTCCGAGCGACACGGTGGCGTGGTTTGAAGAGCGCGGCGTGAGGCTGAAGACGGAAGAGGATGGCCGGATGTTTCCGGTGACGGATTCGTCGCAGACCATCATCGATTGCCTGGTGAATGAAGCCGAGGCGGCAGGCGTTCGTTTGTTTGCGCGCAAAGCAGTTACGGCATGCACGTCGAGGCTCGCGATGGTTTCGAGCTGAGCTTCGAAGGCAGTGAAGTCGGTACGTGCGACCGATTGCTCCTGGCGACGGGCGGCTCGCGCTCGCCGGTTGGCGCGCAAATCGCGAAATCGCTCGGACATACCATCGCCGCTCCGGTGCCGTCACTCTTTTCGTTTCATGTCGGAGCTCCCTGGCTGCGCTTGCTTCCGGGGGTGTCGGTTCAAAATGTGGAAGCGTCGGTTGCCGGACACCTCTCTTCGCGAACGCGGTCCGCTGCTGATCACGCACAATGGCGTGAGCGGCCCCGCCATCCTGCGTCTCTCGGCCTGGGGCGCACGAATCCTCCACGGCTTTGACTACGAGTTCGCCCTTCGCCTGAACTGGCTTCCCGAACTGAATGATGAGCAAATCCGCGCGCAGCTCCAGGCGCTCCGCGAATCGAATCCAAATCGCCGAGTGGCGAACTCGCCCATCGCTCCCCTGCCCGCTCGTTTGTGGGAGCAACTGGCGCTTGCCGCCGGCATCGCTCCCGAGACGCGCTGGACCACGCTTTCGCGCGCGAACGCAAATGCGCTCGCCGTTTTGCTCAGTCGGACCGAGGTCCAGGTGAACGGGAAGTCGTTGAACAAAGAGGAGTTTGTCACTTGCGGCGGGGTGAACCTGCGCGAAATCGATTTCAAGACGATGGAAAGCCGAATCACGCCTGGCCTCTATTTCGCCGGCGAACTGCTCGATCTCGACGGCATCACGGGCGGCTTTAATTTCCAGGCGGCGTGGACGACCGGCTGGATCGCCGGACACGCCATGGCGGAGGCGTCCGCTTGAAATCGGAACTGCTCAAGAACGCGCTCGATGAGGTGCGCCGGATTTACGCGGATCTTGACGCGCGGCCGATCGATCGCAATTGCGTGCGATTGAAAGAGTGCTGTCACTTCAAACTGACCGGTCGCACGCCTTACCTGACAAAAGGCGAAGCGCTCGTGGCAGCCAAAGCATTGCGCGCGACGGGCCGGACGCAATTGCCGGCAAATCCCACCGGCGCCTGCCCGATGCTCGAGGCCACGACGGGCAACTGTCTGATCTACGAAGCGCGTCCTTTTGGTTGCCGGACCCATTTCTGTGCGGCGGCCGGCGGACCGTATTCGCGCCGCGAGGTCGATTGATCTGATTCGCCGGCTGGAGACGGTGGATGAAACACTCGGCGGATCAGGGCCGCGTCTTTTGCAGAACGCAATCGCGGACGCGCTAGCTGAGCGGTGAAACGTGTCATCCCGAGCGCGCAGACGCGAGGGACCTCGCAGTGCTGGCGATGGCGCTCCCGCCATCGCGAACTTCCTCATAAGGATCGAACTGTTTCGTGCGAGGGCGCTCGAAGTCCCAGCACTCTGCGCGGCTCGGGTGCACTCCCCAGAGAAGATCCCCGCGCTACGCCGCCTTTTTCGCGTGATGCTTCGTCTTTTTCGGCGCGCTTTTCTTCTTCGTTCCTTTCGCTTGCGCCAGGCTCTCCTGCAGCACCGCCACGAGATCGATCACTTTCGTGGAAGGCTTCTTCTCTTTCGGCTTCTCCTCGATCTCTTTTCCGCCCGACTCCACTTTCTCCTCGATCACTTCCATGAGCGCTTCGCGGTAATCATCGTGGTATTTTTCCGGGTCCCATTTCGAGCTCATGCTCTTGACCAGGGCTTCCGCCATTTCTTTCTCGCGCTTTCCGACTTCGAGCTTCTTGGGCACGTTCAGCTTCTCCGCGTCCAACAGCTCTTCGGCAAAATGCATCAGCTCCAGGACGAGCGCGTGCTTGAGCGCCTTCACCCCGGCGAGATACTGCCGCGTTTTGATCACCACCTTGGCGATGCCGACTTTCTTTCCGTCGGCCAGCGCTTCGCGGAGGAGCACGTAGGCTTTGTCGCCGCCTTTTTGCGGCTCGAGGTAATACGGTTTGTAGAAATACATCGGATCGATCTCGTCCAGATCGACAAAATCCTGGATGTCCACGGTCTGGGTCGCCTCGAGATCGACGCGCTGGAAATCCTTTTCGTTCAAGACAACGAACTTTCCCTTTTCGTATTCGTAGCCTTTCACGATTTCGTCCCAGGGAACTTCCTTGCCGTCTTTCTCCGCGACGCGTTTGTAATTCACGGGGCTGTGATCCTTCGCCCGAAGCAGGCGGAACTTGAGCTCTTCCCTGCGCGTCGCCGGGTAGAGCGCGATGGGGATGTTAACGAGGCCAAAACTGATACTGCCCTTCCAGATTGCACGCATACGAAAAGACTTCGCGGCTGGAGGCATAATCGCGCGCGTCCATTGTAGGGCAGGCGCACCGCCGGCCGACATTCAAACAATGGCAAGCGATGCGCTTGCCCTACAACAACTTCGCCACGTATCTGCTGGCCTCGACATAGCGAGGCGGCTACAGCGCTCTAACCACGTGCTGTGCTGTAGCCACGGTCCCGCACCTGCGGGATCGCCGTGTCAGGCTACGCCGCGGCTTCGAGCTCTTCCCGCTTGATGCCGCGCAGCTCGTAGAGACGCACGAGCGTTTCTTCGATCAGATTATTCGGACAAGAGGCACCCGCCGTAATGCCGACCACGATCGGACCCTCGGGCAGCCAATTCTTCGCGATGACTTCCTGCTTTTCGTGCAGGTTGTAATGCAGGATCTCCGTCGTCGACAAAAGCCGCGAGGCATTGCGCACGAAATAGGTCGGCAATTTCTCCTCACCCATTTCGGCGAGGTGGGAAGTATTCGAGCTGTTGTAGCCGCCGACCACGAGCAGCAAATTCATCCGCACATCCAGCAGCTCGCGCAGCGCGTCCTGCCTTTCCTGCGTCGCTCCGCAAATCGTGTCGAAGAACCGGAAGTTTTTCGCGGCGCCTTCCGGCCCATCGCGGTCGATGATGGCCTGGCGAATCCGGCGCTGCACTTCTTCCGTCTCGCCCCGCAGCATCGTCGTCTGGTTCGCCACGCCGATCGTGCGCAGATGCAAATCGGGATCGAACCCGGGCGAATGCGCGTTACGGAATCTCTCGAGGAACGCCTGCTTGTCGCCGCCGTGCCGGATGTAATCGCAAACGTAATCGGTGTCGGCGAGCGTGAGCACCACCAGGTAATGTCCTTTGCCGTCGCCCAGGGCGCGGGAGCTGGTCGCCTTGGTTTCTTCGTGCTCTGCCTTGCCGTGGATGATGGAAGTCGCCGATTCGCTCGCGTATTTGCGGACGCGTTTCCAAACACTCATCACGTCGCCGCAAGTCGTGTCGACAATCTGGCAGCCGCGGTCCTTGATCTGTTGCTGAATCGAAAGCTCGGTCCCGAAGGCCGGGACAATCACGACATCTTCCGGCTGCAAATCGGCGATGTCGGCTTCCTTGTTCCTGCCCATCAGGTTTTTAATGCCTAACGAGGAGATCTGATCGTTGACCTCGGGATTGTGAATGATCTCGCCGACGATGAAGAGGCGGCGATCGTGGAAAACCTTGCGCGCCGCGTAGGCCAGATCGATCGCCCGTTCGACGCCGTAACAAAACCCGAATTGCTTCGCCAGCCGCACGGTAACGTCGCCGCAACGCAGGATGCCCCCTGCGCGCCGGACTTTGTCCACGATGTCGCTGCGATAATGCGACTCCACCTGCTCCTGCACGGCGGTCATCACTTCCGGCGTGCGCAGATTCACTTTCTCGCGCGCCGTTGTGCCGCTGGAGATGAGATTGGTGGTCATGAGGCCTGGCAAAAAAACTTCCCTTCCGCGCGGCCTTGTTCTCAGGCCGGCGATTCCCAACGGAAGCAGTTTAGGCTCGGAAGACCGATCAGTCTACCAGCAGCGGTCCCGGAGGATCCTGGAACCAGCTCGCCGACATCAACTGCGACCGCGGCGGATCGGGATCTTTGCTTTGATCGAGCCGGCGGACCTGGCTGCCATACTCTTTATCTTCGGGCAGCGTGTGCGCGATCGTGACCGGGGTGCCGACTCGCGTCAGGGCGAAAAGCCGGGCCGCCGCTTCGCGATGCGAGCCGGATGCAACCGTGGGTGCGCGGAGTGGAATGGACAAATCCCTCATGGAATCCGTAGGCGGGTTTGAATTCACACCAGTAAGCCATCGGATAACCCGCATCAGGCTGGCTGATCCGGCGCTTATTCTTGATCTTGTTATAAATCGTGAACTTGCCGGACGGCGTCACCGAACCTGGCTTGCCGACCGTTCCCTGGACTGCCATGAGAAGGCGATCGCCTTCCAGGACATAGACGTTTTGGGTGGAGAGCGAAAGCTTCACTTCCACTTTGGAAGGATCCTTCGGCTTATACGCCGTGACGCGATAACTTCCGGAAGTCGAAGCGGTCTTCATCGATCCGCAGCTCGTCAGAAATAAAGCTGCCAGAGCGCAGAGGCAGAAAGAAAGGCGGGAAAGGATTTGCATAGTTACCAACCGTAAGAGCGCATTGCGCGGGTTTTGTCAACCATTTGAGTCGGCCGTGAGCCTTCTCAACGGGGTCGTCGGCTCGAGTGCGCCAGCTCCTTCCGCGAGGCGTTGTTCGAACACCGGAGAAACATTCGCGTAGAAAGGGTAGTCCGCCGGATCGGCCGCCGCCGGCCGATAACGCCAATGTTTGTACATCCAGAGCCACGGCGCCGGGTTCGCGCGGACCACGGGCTCGAACCGGTCCCAGCACGCCTGCGCCATTTCCTGGAAGGTCGCGTCGGTGGGGAATTCCATCTGGCGATGAAAGACAATCCGGTAACGTCCTCCCGGCAACGGCTCACCATGGACCGGGATGATCGTGGCGCCGGCCTTCCGGTGCGCCCACGCGTGCGCGAAGGTCACGCTCGTCTTCATTCCAAAACAATCGATCGCCACCGTGGGCAATTGCGCGGGAATGGTCAGGTCGGTCAGGATCGCCACGTGTCCACCGCTGCGCAGGGTCTTGAAAAGGCGAAGCACCCCACCCCCGCGCGGGATGACCCGCTGGCCGCTGCTTTGGCGCAGGCTCACGAAAATCGCATCGAGGAACGGGTTCTTGAATTCCTGCGTGATCAGCGCGCTTTGCACGCCGAAAAAATTCGCAGCCACCGCGACCCATTCGAAATTGCTGTAATGGCAGCAGGCAAAGATGATTCCGTTTCCCTCTTTCATCGCCTCCTGAACCCCGTCGAGATTTTCCACGTCAATATAACGCGAGTAATTTTCCTTCGTCAGGCTGGGGCTCCAGAAAAGATCGACCACCGTGCGGGCAAAATGCTGGTAAGATTCGCGCGCGATCTCTGCCCGACGCTCCGGCGTGAGCGCGTCACCAAAGGCCGCCTCGAGATTGCTGAGGGCGACGCGATAGTTGCCCCGGTCGAACTTCGCGGCCAGCGCACCAATCGCTTCGCCCAGGCGGAAACAAGCCTTTCGGGAAAGAAGCGGAATGATCGAGGCGACAGACTTAAGGGCCAGCCATTCGAGCCGATAACGGAATTTCTTCCAGCGCGCACGCACGGCGCCAGTCTACTGACCGACGCAGAAATCCCAAATCCCAATCCGCTGCGGGCAGCGGAAATCCCAAATCTCAAAAACCAAATCCCAGGTAAACCAAAAAATCCCAAAGGACCAAAGCGAGATCGCGGCTCGGGCTTTTTGGATTTTCCTACTTTTCGATTTACTTGGGATTTGGGTTCTGGGATTTGGGATTTGCCGGCCTAGCCCGCCCGCCTCGCCATGAAACCATCCCTCCGCCCATCATGAGCTTCTGGCGCCGGGCCGCGGAATTCTTCGGGCTCAAGCGCAACCTCGTCGTCCTGCTTGTCGCCATCTTCGTCATCGGAATGGGCGAAGAGCTTTGGATGCGCTTCGTTCCGAAATATCTCCAGGCCCTCGGCGCGTCCATTTTCGTCATCGGGCTTTTTGACGGGATTCGGACTTTGCTCGGCGCGATCTATGCCTATCCGGGCGGTCTCCTGGTCGATCGATGGGGACACCGGCGCGCCTTTCTCGCCTTCAACCTTTTTTCGATCGCCGGTTATTCGCTCGTGCTGCTCATTCCGCATTGGGGCGCGGTCATCGCCGGCATGTTTCTGTTCTTGTCCTGGACCTGCTTTTCGCTGCCCGCGACCTTCTCGCTGATCGGGGCGACGCTTGGTCCGGACCGGCATGCCATGGGCATAGGCATGCAAATGGTCATCAAACGATTGCCGATCATGATTGCGCCAATTCTTGGCGGGATCCTCATCGACCGTTTCGGCGTCATCGATGGCGTTCGCATCGGTCTGGCCGTCTCGATTCTCCTCTCCGGCTTGACGATTTTCGTGCAACGCGAAGTGCGCGAAGCCCCCCTCGCCGCGGACGCCATCACCGAACGCTGGAACTTCCGGCAAAGCTTGCGCGCTTTCCAGGCTCCCCTCCGCCGACTTCTGCTCGCTGATATCCTGGTGCGGTTCTGCGAACGAATCCCTTTCGCCTGGGTCGTCATCTACGCGATGGACAACCTCGGGGTAAACGCGCGCAGAATCGGCCTCCTGACCAGCGTCGAAGTCATCATCGCCAGTCTTTGCATCATCCCGGTTTCGCATTTTGCCGACAAACATGGGCGCGAGCCTTTTGTCCTGGCGACGTTTGCGTTTTTTACTCTCTTCCCGATCGCGCTCTGGCTCTCCGGCAGCTTCGCGATGCTCATCCTCGCTTTCATTATTCGCGGTCTGAAGGAATTCGGCGACACCTCGCGCAAGGCGTTGATCCTGGGCTACTGCGCCCCCGAACGTCGCGGGCAAATGATCGGCGCCTATTATCTGGTGCGCGACCTCTTGGTCAGCACCGCCGCCATCCTGGGTGCCTGGCTCTGGCACATCAGCCCGGCGGCTAATTTTGTCGGGGCGGCGGCGTTCGGGTTGTGCGGGACAATCGTTTATCTTCTGGCCCTTCGCCGCAGCGGCGGAAATTCCAAATCCCAAGCCCCAAATCCCAGGTAAATCCCAATTTCTAAAATCAAAAATGAACCGCCGGTCATCCGCGCCTGGGGATTTGTTTTGGCTGCTTTGGAGTTTTCTCCATTTACCTGGGGTTTGGGTTCTGGGATTTGGGATTTCCGCCTGTCCACGCGGGATCTGGGATTTCCGCCGGTCCGCGGCGGCATATGGGATTTGCGCCATAGGCGGCTTGACCTTTGTGAATAACTGCCCCATGATCGTTTCAGGATACGGATGACGTTCTACCGGGCGCTGTCTGAGGGAAAACCCACCCAAAATCAACTAAGGAGCTCAGCGCGATGCAGATGTTTTCAAGCAGCCGAAAAGTGGAACCCGCGATGCCGATGGCGGCCACGCCACCGCCCCCTCCCGCCGCCAAACCAGAGCCGACCCCGAATGGCGCGCCCGAAGCGGCCCGAGCAGGCGGGACGTTATCGAGCGGTGTCTCCATCAAAGGGACCGTAAAGTTTCAGAAGGAGCTGCTGATCGATTGCGAGGTGGAAGGCAAAATCGATTCGAACGGCCGGCTCACGGTCGGCAAAGCGGCCCGCATCAGGGGCGACATCAAAACGCGCTCGGTGATCGTGGATGGCACCGTTGATGGCAACATCACCGCGGCCGAACGCTGCGAATTGCGCGCGGGTTGCACGGTGAATGGCGACATCGAAGCGCCGCGTCTTGTCGTCGATGAGGCCGCGAGCTTTATCGGCAGCGCCAAGATCGCCACGCAGAAGGTGACGCCAGTTCCCGCTCCCGCGGCTTAGCGTCAAGACTGTCAGGGTGGATCACGCGCTCCCTCGCGCAATTTCATCGCCCGGCTTCGCCGGCATTATTTATCATCGAGCGGTCCCGCCTAGGCGGGACTCGATCCACCAAAATTCTCCGACACGACGCGCACTGCGTTCGTCAAACTGGGATGAAACTGAAAGCTTCCTGCGTCGCTCTGTCAGTTCTCGCCTGGATTGTAATCGGCGCACCTCCGATCCATGCAGCATCGGAGACCGCCTTGGAGAAGACCGCGACATTTGCCTTGGGTGGGGTTGGGTATGCCGGGGTCATGTCGGAAGGTGAACGAACGCTGCGAGAAATCCTCAAGGAGTCAGATGCTCCGAGGCGGTTGGAAAGTGTGCTGGCGAACGCTTCGGCGGCGGGGCAGCTTTATGCCTTGCTCGGGTTGCGTCTGCGCGATCGTTCGGCTTACCAGCGAGTAGTGGAAAAATACCGCGCGAATGATGCAAAGGTCCAAACCATGCGGGGCTGCATCATGCAGCGGGAATCCTTTCGCAAGCTCGTCGAGCAGATTGATCAGGGCGAATACGACGCTTTCCTGGCCCGCGAATGGCCGGAGAATCGGCGGTAATTGTTCTGTGCACCTACTCTTTGTAGCCGCTTCGCTATGCGAAGCGCGGGAGTGACACTGAAATGCAAGATCGATCTCACGCGGCCCACAGGGCCGCGGCTACAGTCGTGATGCGAGACAATCAGCCCGTCCCGAAGTATCGGTCGCCCGCATCCCCCAAGCCCGGCACGATGTAGCCGTGATCATTTAGCTCCGGATCGATCGTGGCCGTCAGAATAGGGATATCCGGATGGTCCTTCTGAAATTGCTGAACTCCTGGCGGACACGCCACGATGCAGAGTAACTGAATGTTCCTTGCGCCTTGCGCTTTCAGGATCGAAGCGGCTTCGCACGCGCTGTGCCCAGTCGCCAGCATCGGATCGAGCAGGAGCACATTCGCAGCGCCAGTGTTAACCGGCAGCCGATTGTAATAGCTCACCGGCCGAAGCGTTTCGGCATCCCGATAAAGTCCGATATGTCCAACGCTCGCCTCCGGCGCGATGCGCAAGATTCCATCGAGCATGCCGAGACCTGCCCGAAGGATCGGGACCAGGACCGTTGGCTTCTCGAGGATCACCCCAGCACAGGAAGCGAGCGGCGTTTCTACCTCGATCCTCCGGGTCGGCCAGTCCCGACTCGCTTCCGCGAAAAGCAGAATGGCAATCTCCTGGAGATGACGGCGGAAGATCTCGGGCGTGGTTGTCCTGGCGCGAAGAACCGACAGGCTTGCGGCGACAATCGGGTGATCGACAGTCTTTATTGCGGTTTCGGTAGGGCGCACGACTCTGTCGAGCCGTCACGTCGCTTAGCTGTTCGTTTCGGCTCCACAGAGTGTCGCCCTACCAGTTTGCGCGTCATCCGGCTACCCCTTCGCGCATTCGCACCGGCGATGCTGGAATTTTATCCAGCACAATGCGCCTTTCGCCATCATAATGGCCAAAGGCCAGCACGCCGGTCGGACATTGCTGGACGCAGGCGGAACAGCGGACGCACTCTGGGTCCTCCATCGGCAAACCTTTGTTCGCGAAGTTCATGATGTCGATGCCCTGATGGCAGACCGAGGTGCAGACATTGCAGGAAATGCATTTCGCCTTGTCCGGGAAAATCCGGAAGCGCGAGAAGCGCGCATAAATGTGCATGAGCGCCGCGAGCGGACAAAAGAACCGGCACCAGACTCGACCTGAATATTTGAAATAAAGGCCGACGCCGATGATTCCGCCGAGGAAAATATCGACGAACCATTTGTAGCTCGCGTAGTTGACCATCTTTCCGCCGCTGTTTTTCCCATCGAGCAACAAGGTAAAGGCGGAAGCGAAAATGGATTGCGGCCAGATCCAGCCCAGGATGCGGATGAACAGGAGAAGGAAGGCGACGGCGAGGATCACCTGCCCCGCCATGTTCAATCGGTTCCAAAACGGGCCATGCGGCATTTTGTGGCGCTGCTTGTCGCCCATCGTTTCAGCCAGCGCGCCGCACGAGCAGATCCAGCCGCAGTAGGCGCCCTTGCCCCACCGCCAGATCATGGCGGGGATGAGCACGAACGTCTGGATGAACGCGATGATGAGCCACCAGGTTAACGGCGCATCGGTGAAAACGTTGTAGACCATGAGCGGCCAGGCCAGAATGAATCCGTAGGCGCGCCAATACGCGCGCGGATGCCCCCATTCCGGCCATTGCTGAGCGAGGTATTGCGCCTCGGGGATGTACGACTCGAAAAGACGGTCAGCCATCGTTTTGCCAAATCCCTGATCGAACCAGCCGTTGTAACCGAGGTAAGGAAGAATGATTTCCGGCAGGAGAAAGAGCGGCACCACCTGCACGAGCATCAGCACGACAGTCTGCCAGGTGACGTAAGGCGTGCGCCGCCGCCGAATCCGCGTAATGCCAAAGACCACGATGCAGGTGCTGTAGGCGAGGGTGTAATAGAACGAGCGCGATTTGAGCGAGACCGCGAGCGTGCCGAGCAGGGTGGAGCGATCCGCCACCTGCGCCTGAAACCAGCCGCCTAACGAGCCAAGCAGAGCCGGCATGTTTTCCGGGAACGGATTCAACCAAGGTCTCGGCAAACCCGCCCGCTTTCCAGGCGTAAACGAAAGTGCAAAAGGCCAGGAAAATGCCGAGCGCGATCCAGCCGCGGAGTGTCCCCTCGCCCGCAATTGGAATCCCCGAGCGCCGAAAGAATTCGAGCGGCGCCTCGCGTCCGAGCATGGTGAAGACGACGTCGTTCGGTAGCGCCTCTTCCGTTCCATTCTTCAAATAGACCTGGTCGCGTTCGATCCGCGTCACCTCGGTTCCAAGCGCGAGCTTGAGCGAGCCAGGCGATTTCTGGCCGCGCATCCCGTCGGTCACCGCGGTGTTCACGCGTTCGGAGGTCGGCTTTTCGACCTGGACATCGGCCGACGCGTCGCGCACCAGCATCTCGACTTTCTCGATGTTCGCCGGCTTGGCCCGCGAGAGTTCCTTGCGGCGATAACTAAGCGTGACGTGCGAACCACAGGTCGCGAGCGCGATCGCCGTCTCCAGCGCGGAATCGCCCCCGCCCACCACGAGCGAATTTTGCCCGGCAAATTCTTTCGGATCGAAGAGGCGGTTGTAAACCTTGTCGAGCTCTTCCCCGGGAACGCCGAGCTTGCGAAAATTTCCGCTGCGCCCGATCGCGACAATCGCGTGCCGCGCTCCTGACCGTCGTCTTGTCGTCCTTGTGCAGGACCAGCCCAGCCCCTGTCCGTTCGATCCGTTCGATTCGGGCTCGAGTCACTTCGATTCCGGCCGCCCGCCGTTGCGCTTCCATTTCCTCCAGCAGCGTTTCCTTCACGTCAGCGGAAAACTGCAGGCCGCCGTCGAGCTTCATCTCCGTCGGATAGGTATAGATCGGCTTCGCTTTCGGAAAATTAACGACCGTCGAAAAGATCTCCGTGGCCTCGAACACCGCGAAGTTCAGCCCCGCCTTCTTCGCTTCAATCGCCGCCGAGATACCCGCCACGCCCGCCCCTATAATCGCGAGATCGAGCACCCCGTCTTCCGCCTTCATCCCGCCCGCAACGCTGGCGCGTAGCGACTGCGGGCGTGGCCTTCCGCCTTCCGCCTTTGGAAATTCTTCCTCCTTTAAAATCGCCCGCACCGCCTCCGCACCGGTATCCGAGGAAAACTTCAGCAATGGAATTCCGGTCAGGTCGCCGGCGATCCGCACCCCGGGTTGAGCGGTGATGCCATCAGGGCCGGAAACCGGCAATTTCTCCACCGTGCCGGCCGGCCACTGCGTATGCAGCCATTTGGTGTAACGTTCGAAGATTCCGGGCATCGTGGAGCTGGGCGCCTCGGCTACGTTGTAATTTGCGGCGCACGAGGCGAAAAGAAAATTCCCGCACAACCGGCCACAAGACGCGCAGCGAAGGAGTGGGATGAACAAGACCAAACGCACATATCCGATTGGAGCGGAGCTGATCGACGGCCAGACGCATTTTCGGGTTTGGGCGCCGAAGGCAAAGCGTTTGGAGGTGGTGATCGAGGGTGAAAGCCACGCGCTGGAGCGAGAGGCTTCGGGTTATTTCTCCGGATCGGTGAAGGCTGAAGCGGGAACATTTACCGGTTCCGCCTCGATGGCGCGGAGAACTCTTATCCCGATCCCGCCTCGCGTTTTCAGCCGGAGGGGCCGCACGGGCCGTCGTGCGTGGTCGATCCGAGCGCCTTTGCGTGGACCGATCAATCCTGGAAGGGAATCAAAATGCCGGGGCAAATCACTTACGAAATGCATATCGGCACTTTTACCCAGGAAGGGACCTGGCGGGCGGCCGCGAAGGAATTAGCCGAGCTGGCGCGGATCGGGATCACGGTCATCGAGATGATGCCAATCGCGGATTTCCCGGGCGACTACGGCTGGGGTTACGACGGTGTCGACCTTTTCGCGCCCACCCGGCTCTACGGAACGCCGGACGATCTGCGGGCTTTCGTAAACGAAGCGCACTCGCTCGGCCTGGCCGTCATCCTCGACGTCGTCTACAACCATTTCGGGCCCGACGGAAATTATCTCGGCGTTTATTCGGACGACTATCTCCATCGCGAGCGCGGCAATGAATGGGGCGACTCGATCAATTTCGACGGTGAGAACTCAGAACCGGTTCGGGAGTTCTTCATTACCAACGGCCGCTATTGGATCCAGGAATTCCATTTCGACGGCTTCCGCTTCGACGCGACGCAAAGCATCCACGATGAATCGGACGAGTATATCGTGGGTGCGATCGGCCGGGCGGCGCGGCTCGCCGCGGGGGAACGCTCGATCATTCTGGTCGCGGAAAACGAGCCGCAGGACACGAAGCTAATCCGGCCGCGGAGTGAGGGCGGCGATGATCTCGATGGCCTGTGGAACGACGATTTTCATCACGGGGCTTACGCCGGGTTGACCGGGAGAAATGAGGCCTACTACTCCGATTACCGGGGCCGGCCGCAGGAATTTATATCGGCAGCGAAGTACGGCTACCTCTTTCAAGGTCAGCCTTATTGGTGGCAGGATGCGGAGCGTGGCATGCCGACGATTGGCGCGCATCCGGCGGCGTTCGTCTGCTTCATCGAAAATCACGACCAGGTTTCCAATAGCGCGCAAGGCGTGCGCATGCGCTTTGAAACATCGCCCGGCTGCTATCGCGCGATGACGGCCCTGCTCCTGCTGGGCCCCTGGTCGCCGCTGCTTTTTCAGGGCCAGGAGTTTGGCGCCACCAGCCCGTTCGTGTTCTTCACCGATGTCGGTGACGAAAACTTGAAGAAGGCCATCCGCGAGGGGCGCTTCTTTTTCCTGGCGCAATTTCCTTCGCTGGCCATGCCCGAGGCGCAACGCGAATTGCCCGATCCGACCGACCGGAAGAATTTCGAGCGCTGCAAACTGGATTTCGGTGAGCGCTCCGAGCACTCCCAGTTTTACGATCTCCACAAGGACCTGATCGGGCTGCGAAAGGAGGACTCCCGCTTTCAAAAACAGATTCCAGGCGGCGTGGATGGCGCCGTTCTGGGCGAGAACAGCCTTTTTGCTGCGGTATTTTGGCGAACAAAACGACGAACGCCTGCTCCTGGTAAATTTTGGACCGCCGCAGTCTTTGATTCCGTGCCCCGAGCCGCTCCTCGCTCCCCCGTTCGGCTTTGAATGGGAAGTGATTTGGTCGAGCGACGATGAACGTTACGGCGGTCCCGGCGTGACAAAACCGTTCTCCGATGAAGGATGGTCGCTGGCAGGCGAGACAGCGATTGCACTCCGCCCTGTCCCGCGGACAAGACCGCGCCGCCAACCGAAAGAGAGACATGCACCCAAAGCTGAGCAGTAATCCGGTCGTGGTGCGGTCGATGGCCTGGGATCCGGCGCAACCGTCCCGGGAACTGTTGCTCAACCGCGAATGGCTCGTCACCAATGGTCTCGGGGGCTATGCCTCTGGCACGGTCTCAGGCGCGGTCACCCGGAAATATCATGGCATCCTCGTCGCGGCGTTGCCGGCCCCGCTCGGCCGCGTGGTGATGTGGAACTACGTCTCGGAATTCTTGCGTTTCGAGGACGGCGAGCTCGTCTCGCTCGGCGCCGAGGAACGCGCCGGCGGCCAGCTCGATTTGAAAGGCGCGGAGTATCTCCGCGAGTTCCGGCTCGAAGACGGGATGCCGGTTTGGATTTATCACGTGCGCGATCTGGTCATCGAAAAGCGCATTTCGATGCCGCACCTGCAAAACACGGTCCACGTCAGCTACCAGATCATCGGCGACGGCAAAACCACCGCGACTCGAGCTGCGGCCTGCTTTCCATTTCCGGCACCACGAAGACGGCGGTCGATCTGCCGTTGGCGGAACCTTACAAGCTGACGGCCGTTAACGACCGCTACGAGATTGTCTCGGCGCAGCGGAAACTTCCTCCTTTGCGAATGCGGCTCTGCGGGCACGCGACCGCGTTTACGTTTGCCCCCGCGAAGATTAATCAGGTGGTTTACCGCACCGAGCAGGCCCGCGGTTACGCGCATGAAGGAGAGCTTTGGAGCCCGGGGTTTTTCCAGGTGGATCTCGCCGATGAAAAAACGGCGACGCTGATCGCATCGACGGAGCCATGGGACATCATCGATGTCCTGAGCCCGGCTGATGTGCTGGCGGCGGAACGGGAGCGCCGTGCTCGCTTGCTCGCGGATGCTGAGCGAGCGCGCCCGGGAAGGTGTGGCCGCGGAACTGGTTTTCGCGAGCGACCAATATGTCATTACGCCCGCCGGCCGCGCCGAGGAAGCGGCGCGCGCGCACGCGGCCGGCGATGAAGTTCGCACGGTCATTGCCGGCTATCATTGGTTCACGGATTGGGGGCGCGACACGATGATTAGCCTGGAGGGATTGACGCTGGTCACCGGGCGATGCCTCGAAGCCGGCTACATCCTGCGCACGTTCGCGCATTACGTTCGCGATGGGCTGATCCCGAACATGTTTCCCGACCGGCAAAAGGAAGGGCTTTATCATACGGCGGACGCGACGCTCTGGTTTTTTCACGCGCTCGGCCGTTACCTGAAGAGATCGAATGACCGCATCACGCTGCGGCTCCTGTTGCCGATCCTGGTCGACATCGCCGAGCATCATCTCCGCGGGACCAAGTTTAACATCCACGTCGATCCCGAAGATGGGTTGCTGGCGCAGGGCCAGGAAGGTTACCAGCTCACCTGGATGGACGCCAAGATGGACGACTGGGTGGTGACGCCGCGCCGCGGGAAAGCGGTGGAGCTAAACGCGCTCTGGTTTAACGCGCTCAAACTTCTGGAAGGCTGGCTCCGGGAAATGGAGGAGGCCGACATGGCGCAACGCTACGCGGAGCACGCCGAGCGCGCGCGGGAATCGTTCAACCGGCGCTTCTGGTTCGAGGAAGGCGGGCATCTTTACGACCTGGTAGATGTGGATGGTGGCACTGCCAGCGACGCGGCCTGCCGGCCGAACCAGCTCTTTGCCATCTCGCTCGACCATCCGGTGCTCGAGGAGGCGCGCTGGAAATCAGTGGTGGATGTGGCCGAACGGGAACTGCTCACGCCAGTCGGGCTGCGTTCGCTTTCGCCGAAACACCCGGATTACAAGCCGATCTACGGCGGAGATCTTCGCTCGCGGGACGGCGCTTATCACCAGGGCACTGTTTGGGCCTGGCTGATCGGGCCGTTCATCGATGCCTGGTTGAAGGTCCACCCGCAGGAAAAGGCGACGGCGCGAAATTTCCTGGGCCGTTTTCCTGAGACCATGAACGAAAACGGGGTCGGAACGATCAGCGAAGTGTTCGACGCGCGCGAACCTCACACCGCCGGCGGCTGCATCGCGCAGGCGTGGAGCGTGGCGGAAGTGTTGCGGTGCTGGGTAAAGACGGCGTGAGCCACGCGTCTTACGAAATGCTTGTCATCCTGAGGTGCGATAGGGCGAGGCCTCCACTCCCGTCGAGCCGAAACGTCGGCAGCTCGACTACGCACGAGGTGCGTCGCCCTCACCAAAGCGCCTCGCCAGATCGGAGCACGCTTCAGCGACTTCGGGCACTCAATCGCCTTCTTTCGATTCCATGAGTATGCCCGAAACACTCGTCGAGCTGAAGCAGAAGGACGAGGTGCGCGAAGCGCTCGCGCAGACCGGCGGCAAACCAAAGATCAAGGCGCAGGCCACGGACAAGTTCTGGTTCGTCACTCACACGCTCGTTCTCCTCGGTTGCGCGGCCGTTTATTTCCTCCTCGCGGTAAAATGGATTCCGCTGCCGCAGCTGCATCTCGATCTTCTCCAACGCGCGACCCGGGCCACGGTTTTCATCGTCATCGTCCTGGCGATCGCGAAGGCGGTTTCGGTTTATGCGATCGGCCGCATCTCGGACGCGTCCACGACCTTCACGCTCCGGCGTATTCTCCACCTGGTCGTCGGCATCCTCATCGTCTTCATCGGTCTCTCGATCTTCTTCGCCAATTGGTACACCGCGCTCATCTCAGTCGGCGTCGTCTCGATTATCGTCGGCCTTTCGGTGCAAACACCGATGACCAGCTTCATCGGCTGGATTTACATCCTGGTGCGGCGGCCGTATCGCGTCGGCGACCGCATCAAAATCGGCGAGGCCACGGGCGACGTGATCGACGTCAGCTACATCGACACGACGCTCTGGGAATTCGGCGGCTCCTTTCTTTCCACCGATCATCCGAGCGGCCGGGTCATCAAATTTCCCAACGCGAAGGTGCTCGACTCGATCGTTTACAACTATTCCTGGCCGCTCTTCCCCTACGTCTGGAACGAGATCAAATTCCAGATCGCCTATCAGAGCGATTTGCAATTCGTGACCACCACGATGGAGCGCGTCGTGGAAGAAGAATTGGGCGAAGACATGGAGGAACGCGTGACCGTTTATCGTGAGCTGCTGGCGAAGACTCCGGTGAACGAACTGGAGGTGCGCGCGCATCCGCGAGTTTTTTTCCGGGTGGATGAAATCGGGTGGATCGACGCCATCGTGCGTTACGTCGTCCCGCCGCGCGAAGCGGGCTCGATAAAAACGCGGCTGATCCCGAAACTGCTCGCCGCCCTCAACGCGGAGCCCGACAAGGTGATGTTCCCAGCCGGGGCAAATCGGTGATGCTTCGGTTGCCTGCGCCCAGTTTACAGCCGATTACTTCGCCGATGCATTTCCGAATTCTGATTGTTCTGCTCGCGCTCGCCTCGATGGCCGCGAAGCCGGTAGCGAAAAAAGCGGAGACGGAGGGTCCTCGCCCCTCCCCGAAGCCAAAGGCCTCGGTCGCGCCGGCCATCCCGGTTGCTCTCCCCAATTACGACGAGGAGACGAGCGTGAAGCTCCAGATTTTTCTCGATAACAACTATTTCGGTCCGGGAAAAATCGACGGCCGAATGGGCGAATTTTTTCGCAAGGCGCTGGTGCATTACAAGCGCGCCCACGGCATGGCCGAGACCGGCGCGGTCGATTCATGGCTGATCGACCAGGTGCCCGAAACGTATACCGACTACACCATTCCGGAGGAGGCGTTGAACTTTGTGGGAGAGACGAAGAGCAAGCCGTCCGAGCAAGCCAAACTCAAGCGCATGCATTACGGCTCGCTTCTCGAGCTGGTGGCGGAGCGTTTTCATTCCGCGGAGGAATTCCTGAAGAAGCTGAACCCGGGCATGAACCTGGAGGAATTGAAACCGGGGGACACGGTGAAGGTGCCGAACGTATTGCCCTTCAAGATCGAAGATTTGAAACCGGGATTCGCCGAGAAGAAGCCGGAATTCGCGAAGCGCAAAATCTACATCGACACGAAGGACCGCTTTCTCCTGATCTACGACGACAAGCAGCTCGTGGCCGAATTTCCGATCACCCCGGGGTCCTCCAAGCTGCCGGCGCCGATGGGACTGTGGCGACTGGTGGGCATCGCGACCCTGCCCGTCTTCCGGCACGATGAGGGCGTGCTCAATCACGGCGAAAAAACGAGCACCTTCTTCAATTTGCCGCCGGGTCCGAATAACCCGGTCGGCATTCTCTGGATGGCGTTGAGCAAGCCGCACGTCGGCATTCACGGCACGAACAATCCCGAGACGATCGGCCGAGCCGCGAGCCATGGCTGTATTCGCACCGCCAATTGGGATGCCGCGCGGGTGAAGGAGCTGGTGACGGTGGGCACTCCCGTGTCGATTTTCCGGTAGGGGTACATCCCTAACCTTTGCGTCATTGCGCCTTTGCGTGAGATCTCCGGCGGGCGGTTCTCGTCTGCTTTTCACGCAAAGGCGCGAAGACGCAAAGAGGAGCAGAAGAAATTTTCTACACCCTCGTTCCCAAGCTCCAGCTTGGGGACGCCCATGGGTTGCGAAGCTCCAGCTTCGAAAGCGTTGCAAACTCGGCGCGTCGCGTGCAGCCGGCCGCCACAACGAAGCAAAGCTTCGGAGACAAGCGCGTTCCCAGCTGGAGCTTGGGAACGAGGATCGGCGCTAGGAGCAATCGCAAAAATATTTCGCGCGGAATTGGCGACCTCGTGCGTCTAGGCTGGTAGATCGACAAAAATGGACTCATCCGAACAAGCTATTTACCGCGCCGCCATCCAGGGTGATCGCGACGCTTTCGAGACGGTCATCCGCTCCTTTAGTCGGAGCCTGTTCGCGATCGCTTACGGGATTTTGCAAAGCCGCGAAGAAGCCGAAGACGTCGTCCAGGACACTTTCGTAAAGGCATGGAAATCGCGCTGGCGGGTGCGCGACGCCGCCAAATTCCCGGCCTGGCTTTCGACCATTGCGCGGCATCGAGCGCGGGACGTAGCGCGGCGTCGCCGGCCCGAGCCGCTGCCGGATGATTTTGAGGCAACGGACATGGTGGAGTTCGAAGGGTCAGGGCAAAAGGCGGACCTCGATGGCGAGGTCCGCTCGGCCCTGGCGCAATTGCCGGAACTCCATCGGGTCGCGGTGACGTTGCGTTATTTCGAAGAACTCGATTACGGCACGATTGAAAAGACTCTCGGGCTGACGAACGGCGCATTGCGCGGAATTCTCGGCCGCGCCCTTGGCCTCATGCGGAAACGGCTCAAGCCGGCCCTCGCCTCAACCGGATAACGATTATGGCAACGATCCACGAACAATTTGACGAACTACTGGCAGCCGATCTCCACGAGGAGCTGACCGCCACCGAACGCGACGGATTCCACGCCCACCTCGTTGAGTGCACGGAATGCCGCCAGGCTTTTCAGGAAGGAAAAAACATGAACAGGATTATTAACGAAACAGTGGCCGACAAACGGGCGGATGCCGGATTCGAGCAGCGAATGGTCTCCCGTTTCCGCGACCGGGTGCCGAAACGCCGCGGGCTGCTCAGCCTGATGACAGACCTTCTGCGCGTGCGCGCTGTGCAACTCACAGCGGTGGCGGCACTGCTGCTCGCCCTCGCCCAGATGGGAAAGATGATCACGGGGGAATCCGCTACGCCCATGCAGCGTCGCGATAAAAGCGCGGCGCAATCTGAATTCCAAAGCGCAGGCGAAAAGCACGTAGCCCGCCAGGAAAACGGACTGTTGGCCAAGACCGATGGCCGGACCAGAACCCACGATGTAATGGCGGAGAGTCCCGTTCCACCGCCGCCGCCGGCTCAGGATAAATTGTCCGCGCCGACGGAAAGCCTGCGCCGGGCGCCCGCTTCCCTTGCCGCCACAAAACCCAAGGAGGCTGAGTTCAAGGACGAAAACGCGCCAGCCGAGTCCACGGAGCAGGCGAACGTGATGGCGATGGTGGAGGAACCATCCACCACGTCCTCGACAGCAACTAATCCTGCCGCGAACCGGAAACTGATCCGCAACGCCACAGCTGAACTGGAAGTGCCCAGCTTCGATGAAGCGATCCAGAAGATCACGGCGTTCGCCTCGGAAGAGAAAGGCTACGTCGCCACGACCAGCTCGGAAAAGCAGGCTAACGGGAAGCTGCGCGGCGAGATCGTGGTGAAGGTCCTGCCGGATAATCTCGATCGTTTTCTCGGGAAACTGCGCGGGATTGGCGAGCTGAAGAATCAGGCGCTGACCACCGAAGACGTGACGAAGGCCTACTTCGACACGGAATCGCGGCTGAAGAACGCACGCCTGATGGAACAGCGTTTGATGGAGATCCTGAAGACGAAGAGCAACGATGTCGCCGATTTGCTCAAGGTCGAGAAAGAGCTCGGGCGCGTCCGCGAGGAAATCGAAAGGATGCAGGGCGAGCTGAAGTTCATGGATTCGCAGGTGGCGTTCGCGACCGTGACCATCCAGCTAGCGGAAAAGAACATGAACATTCCCGCGGCGTTCCTCCTCAAGGAACGCGCCCAACTCGCGCTCTACGCGGTCGAAGTCGAAAAGACCTACAACGACATCAAGGCGCTGGCTTCGCCGAAAGTCCAGGTCACCAATGCCCAGATCGATCGCGACAACACCGGCCGCGTCTCGGCCCGGTTGAGCCTGTTGCTCGCGCCGGACGAGAGCGAGGCCGTGATCGCAAAAGTGAAAGGAATGGCGCGAGTGGAGAACTTCCAGGTCACGACGCAACGCATTTCGCAAGGCGGCGGCGACGGCCTGGGCGAGAACGCGAAGACCGAGCGCGACAAGGTGGAGCTGAACATCACCCTTTCGCGCGACGAACAGGAGATAGCCTTGCAGCAAACCTCGTTGCGCATCCAAACCCCGGAGGTCAACGACAAGACCAAACAGCTCCGCTCATTGCCGAGCAACAGAACGGCCGGATCCGCAGCTCCTCGTTCTCCCGCGATCCGAATGGACGCGAATACGCGAACGTTTCGCTCCGCGTGCCGATGAAGAATTACAGCGCGCTGATGCAATCACTGAACGCGCTGGGCAAAGTCGAGAACGTCAGCGTGCGCCGCGACGATCGGCCCAACTCGCAGATCGATGAGGCGAACGCGCCGGCCGATCTGACCATCCAGGTTTACAGCCAGGGAAATATCGTTTCCCAGGAGACCGGTATTTGGGCGACGTTGCGCCGGACAATCGGGCAAGGCGCTGCTGCGTTGATGTGGAGCGTGCGAATGATCGGCGTGGCCATCGCGTTTCTCGCGCCTTGGGCGTTGATTCTCGGTGTGGTCGGTTGGGTGGCGCGACGCGTCTCGCGGGCGCGCGCCGCGCGGAAGCAGGCGGCTGAAGACAAAGCAGCCCTGAGTTAATTGATCGGCTACGAACGCCTGTCATCCCTGGTTCGCCAAGCTCCAGCTTGGGAACGCACGTGGCTCCCGAAGCTCCAGCTTCGAAACCGCGGCGACTTGTGGAGCTTCGCTTGGGTTCACCGTTAACGAAGCAAAGCTTCGCCGACAGCCGCAGTTCCCAAGCTGGAGCTTGGCGAACGACGGAGCAATGACAGGCAAGAAAGGCGCGCCTACGAACTTCGTTGCCACAGCTCCGATTTCAGAATCCCGCTGCGAAACAAATGCTGGCGAGCCAGCGAAAAACCTTCGGCTTGAAGAAATGGCGTCGGATCGATTAGTTCGCTCGCCGTGATGCGGGCAACGCGGCGGAAGAACTGATACATCGCCGCCAGCCAGGCGCGCGCTCGAAGCCGGGCGAATGTCGGTCGGGCACACGAAAGTCCGCCACCAGCCATTCCGCATCGGGCTTCGCCGCGGACGCGAGGTTCTTGATGACGCTGGCCAGCTCCGTCTCCGGAAAGCAATCGAGGAGGAAATGCGTCACGATCAGGTCGTAGTGATTCTGGGGCGGCGTCCAGCGCGTGATGTCGTGATGAACGAAAGCGAACCTGGTCGCGAAGATCGGGCAATTCGTTCTCAAGTCGCTGGCGCGCCAATTGGAGCATGCGCTCGCTCGCGTCCACGCAATCAACCTCGACCTCCGGATGCGCGCGAAGCAATGCACAAAGGAATCGCCCATCCCCCTCGCCCACGATCAGTGCCTGACGCGGCGGGCGAATTTCTCCGAGGCAGGCGACGCGGCAGCGTTGCAACGCGTTCCCAAATGCGATCGTCTCCAGCGACCGATACCAGGGCGCAACGGTATCGAAACTCACGAGGCCATCGCGATGAGCGGAATGAGGGGCGTGAACAGAACGAGATCGGCCAGGGCGGTGCGTCGATCATGGGCCAGCTCCGCGGGGAAGCAGATCGAGGATCGCCAGAAGCAGCGCGCTGATCGCTGACGCAGACGAAAACCGCTACAGCAGAGTGGTCGATCATTGCCATCGACGAAAGAGAGGAGCGCAAGGAGGCCGCAAATTTTTCTCACGTGCCGGACGATAGCCGGATACTGCGTGGCGAGGGAAACCTTGGCCTGGGCCCGATCGAGATCGCGTTCCCAGAAGGCGATGCTGATGCAGTTGAGCGAGCAGAGAGCGGCGAAAGCCAGGCCGGCGCGCGATGAATGCCGGCGTGACAGGGCGGGCCGATGGCAGCAGCGCCACCAGTGTGCCAGCGGTGAAAAGCAGACCGATCGCGACTTCCTTGGCGGGGAGCGAACGCCAGATGAGGCCGCGTGGATAATTCAAGGCGAGATAAACAACCGCGAGGATGCCGACAATCCCGCCGGCCAGGAAGGTTCCCGCGGCGATGCTCCGCCAAATGACGTAAAGATCGAAGCCGCCAACGAGCAACAACCCGCTGATCCAGGACTCGCGATGCCGAAGGCAAAATTCCTGGCGAAGCGAGCGAGGCGTTGCTGACTTCAGCGAAACGGCATCGGCGAGGCGATCGGCGAGGTAAATCAGCCACGCGGTCAGGAATAGCGCGACCGCATTGCCCGGGCGCACCGGCAGGTCAAACGTTCGCGCAAAGAGCCAGAGCCAGAGCACCGCGACGATCGGCGCATCCAGGCAAACCAGATTCAGCCAGGTGGCAGGGGCGGAGCGGACGCTGGCTGTCCGCGAGATTCCCCGGACGCGCGGAAGCGCGCCCCTACCGTGGGAATGCGCTTGCTCAGTCTTCAATCACCCATATTTTAAACTGCGTCGCGCACGGGAGCCACTGCCTTATGAAATCAAACGCCATTTCGACCAACAACAAATCGGTGGCCGCGCTTCCGAAGCATCTGCTCCAGTTCGCCGTCGACCAGCGTTACGACGAATACACGCCGGTCGATCACGCCGTCTGGCGTTTCATCATGCGGCAGAACATTTTTTTCCTCCGCGAGTACGCCCACAAACTTTATTTCCAGGGCCTGCTCGATACCGGCATCTCATTCGACCGCATCCCGCGGATCGAAGAGATGAACGAAATCCTCGGCAAGATCGGCTGGGGCGGCGTGGCGGTGGACGGGTTTATTCCGCCGGCGGCGTTCATGGAGTTCCAGGCGTATCGCGTTCTCGTGATCGCGTGCGACATGCGGCAGATCAACCACATCGAATACACGCCCGCGCCCGACATCGTGCACGAAGCCGCGGGGCACGCGCCGATCATTGTCGATAGCGAATACGCGGATTATCTCCAGCGTTTTGGCGAAGTCGGAGCGAAGGCGATGTCGTCCAAGAAGGACTTCGAGCTTTACGAGGCGATCCGGCATCTCTCGATTTTGAAGGAGCAGCCAAACCCCGATCCGGAAACGCTCGACAAGGCCACGAAGCTCGTGGAAGAGCGGCAGAAGAATCTCGGGGAGCCCTCGGAAATGGCGCTGCTCTCGCGGCTCCATTGGTGGACGGTCGAATACGGCCTCATCGGGCCGCTCGATAAACCGAAGATCTACGGCGCCGGTTTGCTTTCCTCGATCGGCGAATCGGTGAGCTGCCTCGAGCCGCACGTGAAGAAGATCCCCTACTCGATCGACGCGCAGAACGTGCCGTTCGACATCACGACCAAACAGCCGCAGCTCTTCGTGACGCGCGATTTCAAGCAGCTCTCCGACGTGCTGGAAGAATTCGCGAGCAAGATGGCGTTCCGGGTCGGCGGCCTCGAGGGAATCCAGAAGGCGATCGATTGCCACAATACGACGACCTGCGAATACTCGTCAGGGTTGCAGGTCTCGGGGACGTTTACCGAAGTGATCGCCGACGAGCAAGGCCAGCCGATTTACCTGCGCACGACGGGGCCGACCGCGCTCGCGTTTCAAAACAAGGAGCTGGAGGGCCATGGGATCGATTACCACAAGGATGGATTTGGGTCGCCGGTGGGCGATTGGAAACAGACGGAGCTAACCGAAGGCCAGCCGGCGAAATTGGAATTTGAGAGCGGCGTCATGGTCGAGGGAAAGGTCGAGAAGCTGCTGCGGCGCGACGGCAATCTGTTGCTGGTCACGTTTTCCAATTGCACCGCCAAATACGGCGACCGCGTTCTGTTTGACCCGAGCTGGGGGACTTACGACATGGCGGTTGGCTCGCGCATCCCTTCGGTCTTCAACGGCGCGGCAGACAAGGATGCTTACAATCAGGTCGCGCTGGTCCCGCGCGAACGCACGATCAAGTCGCCCTCGGATGCGAAACGGAGGCGGCTGGAAAGTTTGTATGCGCAGGTGCGCGACATTCGCGAGCGCAAAGTGGGCTACGAGCGGCTGGGCGAAATCTGGGAGACGCAACAGAAGGAGCATGCGGACGATTGGCTTCTCTCCATGGAGATTTTCGAGATTCTGGATGAGACCGGTCAGCAGAATGCGCTCAAGCAACAGGTGATGACGTTTCTGAATGGCCGGAAGACGATGGACAAGGACAACGCCACGCTGATCGAGTGGGGGTTCCGGCTGGTGACGTATCACAAGGCGGGGCTGGAGACGGCGGCGCCAACGCGCTGATTCCTGTAGCCGCTCTGCTGTGCAAAGCATTGTAGGGCGTCCCCGCGGCGGACGCCTCGGAGGCATTTCACAGATGGAGCCGCGAGGACGCGAGCGACATGGACGGGTAAGCCCGAAGAGGGTGAGCTTTCGGAGCAAGCGAATCAAACGCCCTACAGAAACTTTACGCCGCTAGCAGGGCCGCACCTACAATCGCCCGGTCAGATTGAGCAGTCGATGTTCTCCACCGCCACGCCGGCGGGACGGGAAAGGGCATAAGCGACAGCGTCCCCGATCTCTTCCGGGAGCAACATCTTCTCGCGGGGCCATTCACCTTGAACGGCATTCCAGATCTCCGTGTTCGTCGCCGCCGGATAGATATTCAGAACGCGGATGCCGCGAGGGCGCAATTCCTCGCGCACGCACTGGGAAAATCCTTCGAGGGCAAACTTCGTCATGCAGTAACCACTCCAGCCCGGAAAGCCGTTTTTCGCCGCAATAGACAAGATATTTACGATGCTCGAGCCGGGCTGCATCCTCGAGGCCAGGCGTTGGTCAGGAGAAAAGGAGCGGTGACGTTGACCGCGAAAAGCGTGTCCCATTCCACGAGCGTGATCTCCTCGAACGGCTTCACCATAGCGACTCCCGCGTTGTTGATCAAAGCATCGAGCGGCTCCGGGCCGATCGCTTCGATCATCTTCTCGACCCGGGCGGCGCGGCGCAAATCATAGAGAAAGCGGGACCGCCTTCGCCGATTTGGCTTCGACCAGGCGGCAGGTTTTCGCGAGCGCCTCGCGGTTGCGCCCGTGCAAAAGAAGCGTGTGTTCGGGCGAGGCAAGCTTCTCGGCAATGGCGCGGCCGATGCCGCGGCTGGCGCCGGTGATGAGATATCGTTTCATGGCGGAAGGGGCAAACGTCCAACGCCCAACGTCCAACGTCCAACTCCGAATTAAAGAGCGCTCTATGTGTGGCAGCTCTACCCGTAGCGCGATACAAGCACTGTAGCCGCGTCGTTATGCGACGCGTTCTTATGGAGCGTCGATGACACGGCGACATAGCGCCGCGGCTACAGCGCTACAGTTTGCGCAGCGTGAAACGATTGTTCGCGGTTTCCCAAAGGCGGAGGCGGACGAGGCGGCCGTCCAGTTCCGAATCGAACCGCGGCCAGAGAGCCCGAACGATGTTCTCTCCGGTGGAAGGCTTGTCGCTGAAATCTTCGACTTCCAGATCGAGATGTTTGTCCTGCATTTCGGCGACGGCCTGGGCGACCCCCTTCTGCAACGCGCTGAAATCGGCCAGCGTTCCGCTTCGTTCATCAAAGACTCCGCCGACGGTCGCCTCGGTCACGTAGCGATGGCCGTGGCCCCGCGCGTTATTGCATTTGCCGTAAAGCGCGACGTTTTCTTCGGGGGCAAGGACGCGGCTGTGCAAGCAATGCGCGGCGTTGAACGGAAGTTGCAGGCCGAGGAAATAATTTCCCGGCGTCCCGAATATTCGGCAAAGAAATCGTCCCGCTCGTGGAGCCGAACGCGATGGACCGGCCGGGTCTCGCTGACACGTTGATGAATGTAACGCGCGAGATTCTCGGTCGTGACCGGCTGGTCCTTCAGACCCGGCACTTCCTGGTTCAGATTTTTGTGGTCGAGTTCGCTTCGAAGCGATCCGAGGCATTTTTCGATCTCGTCGTGGAGAACCAGCGGACGCCGCAGCGCGGCGTCCCTCTCTTGAAAGGTCAGGCGCGCCCGGTAATTGTGCCCATGGCCGAAGGGCGACGCGGCGGCGCCAAAAAGCTTTTCGTTTTCCTCCGGCGTCAGCCGCGGCGACATCGTCTGCCGCGCCGCGGAGAATTGCGAACCAGTAATTCGCCTCGGAAACTCCGTCCGCGAAAAAGGTCGCGCTCCGTTCTTCGGATTCGGACAAGTGACAGGCGACGAGCTGCGCCTTCCCGTCTTGAAAGAGTGGAACCGCGTCGACGAAGAGCTCGCGGGCGACATTCTCGGCCGTCGGCGGCGTGTTCGCGAAGGCGGGATTATCCTCGTTCAGGAATTTGTGGTCGAACCCATCGCGCAGGACTTTTCCCACCCGCTCCTTGATCTCGCTGATGTTCATCAGCATTCCGGTGGCCGGATCGACCGAGCCGGAAAAAACAAAGTAGGCGACGTAGTTCCGCCCGGTGCCGTAGCGCGCCGAGGTCTCAGGCCCGAACGCGGCGAGATTCTCCGCGTCGCTCCATTCTTTGACGAAGAGGCGGCGGGAGGCGGAAAATTCGAGCCGCTTGCTGACGGTTAACAACATGTCAGGCAAATTGTAGGCCGTCTCTGCGAGACGGCATCTGGAATCGAGCGGCGTCTCACAAAGACGCCCTACAAATATCAGGCCAGCAGCGAGAGAAATTCCGACCGCGGGTTCGCGCGTCTTCCTTGAACGAGCCGAGGAGGCAGGACGTTTTCATGACCGAGTTCTGTTTCTCGACGCCGCGCATCATCATGCAGAGATGCTTGGCCTCGATCACGACCGCGACGCCCGTCGGATGCAACGTTTTCATGAGCGCATCCGCGATTTGCATGGTGAGGTTCTCCTGGATCTGCAACCGCCGCGCGAAGACATCGACAATGCGCGCCACTTTCGAAAGCCCGATGACCTTGCCGTTTGGAATGTAGGCGACGTGCGCCTTCCCGATGAACGGCAGCAAATGATGCTCGCACATGGAATAGAGCTCGATGTCTTTGACCAGCACGATCTCGCTCGCATCCGAATCGAAGATGGCGTCGTTGACGATTGACTCGAGGCTTTGGCGATAACCGTTGGTCAGGAACTCGAAAGCGCGCGCCGCGCGATTCGGCGTTTTAACCAATCCCTGGCGCTCCGGATCTTCGCCGACTGATTCGAGCAGGTCGCGAAAGGAGCGCTCCATTCCGGCGAGCTTGGCCGCGCCGCACGGGCGTAGACTGCTCAAGCGACGTTCCGCGGCCTGAAGATCGGTTTCGTGATTTTGCGAAGCCATCGCCGGAACATAAACCGGCAGGTCAGGCTGTAAAGATATCGCGCGGGGACGCGCGGCGGGTTCCGAAGGGCCATTTAAAACGAGCGCTGTAGCCGCGTCGCTCTGTCGACGCGTTTTGAAACGACGTCGATCAACACGGCGATCCCGGAAGCGCGGGACCATGGCTACAGCCGGTCTGCGCGATCGCCCTTTAATCCAGCGCGTAAGCTTCAACCAGCGCGAGGCCGGTGGAGGCATTCTGCCCACGGATGATCGCGGTGTAGCTGCCAGGCGACAAGGTCCGCGAAAGCGCGGATTCCAGGGGATGCGAGGGGGCCAGGCCTGCCGCCGCGATCTCGGCCGCCTGCGGTGAAGTGGCCCAGTTGTCGTTTGAATCCAATAATCCGCCGTTCGCATCGCGCAGTTCGAGAACCGGGTCGGCCAGCGCGTCGTCTCGGTTCAGCGAGGGACCGATGGCGCGCACCACAGTCTTTCGCGGAATCTGGCCATCGACGATCAACCCGCCGATCAAAACATTGGGATCGGTCTGGACGAAACCGCGCGTCGAAATATTTGCCAATCTCGAACTCGGATCCTGCCTCGAGATCGTACACTTCCACCAGGGCGACGCCAGTTCCGCCATCCGCGCCACGCACAATCGCGGTGTGATTGCCCGGCGAGACCGTAGTCAGAATCGCCGACTCCAGGGGCTGCGTGGGGGCGAGGGTGCTATCGATGATCTGTTGTTTGTTCGGCGCATCCTGCCAGTTGTCGTTCGAAGCAATCAACTGCCCGGCGCGCGTTATAAAGCTCGAGATGCGGGTTGGCCAAAGTGCCCGCGAGCGGGACCGACGGCCCAATCGCGCGCACGATGATGCGCTTCGTTCCGGTGCCGGTGACGATGAAGCCGCCGATGAGTGCGTTGTCGCCCGTTCCCACATTCAAACGCGTGGAAATGTTAGCGAAGGTCGTTGGGATGTTAACGACGAAGGCGTCATGGTAGCTGGTCGGGAAGTAATTCTCGGTCACTGCTCCCGCGGGGAGGTAAATTTTATTGCCGATGACGGAGGCCCAGATGCCGTGCCGCGGAACCGGCATATCCTGTTCTCGACGCCAACTGTTCGTCGCCGGATTATAGGCTTCGACTTCCGGATGAACGCCCCCTACCTCACCACCGAAAACATAAAGCTCGCCGTTGACCACGCCGGCGGCGATGCCCGAACGGCCGGTCGGCATGTTCGCCAGCCTGCTCCAGCTGTTAGTCTGCGGATTATACACTTCGAGAGCAGTTGAGGCCCCCCCCGTCCCGCGCCCGCCCGCGACATAGAATTTGCCGTCGATCACGCCGCCGGCGCAGTGATGGCGTCCCACGCTCATCGAGGCACGCGCACTCCAGGTATTGGTCGCCGGATCATAGACTTCCAGCATGGTGAGGTCCGATTCGCCACCTGCCACATAGATTTTGTCATCCATGACTCCCACCGCCGCGGTATTGCCGTGAGCGTAGAGCGAATCCGCCACCCGCGACCAGGAGTTGTTCACCGGATCGTAAACAAAGGTCGCCTTGCTCAAACCGCCGAAGCTATAAAGCCTTCCGGCCGCGACCGCCGCGGAGTTGTGATGATTCGGGCCTGGGAGGTCCTGCCGGGTGGCCCAGGTATTCGTCGCCGGATTATAAGCTTCCACTATGGTTGAGGCGCGAGGAGGACTGTTGGGTTCCTCTCCCAGCACCTCCAATCCGCCGATCACATAGATTTTGCCGTCCAAAACAGCGGTGGCGATTTCCTGCCTCGCTGAATTCATATTCTTCATCATCTTCCATTGGCCACCGTCCGCTTGAGGTGCGGTCACAGCGCTCACCACTCTCACCGCCGTCGCCGCCTTGGCCGGCACTCCCTTGTCCGTCTCGAATTCACAGGCCAGGCAATGCCCCGGCCAAAAATAAGGCAGTGAGAAGGAACAGTACGCTACTGAAGTCCCGGCGCGCTGTTTCATCTTCCCGAGTAGAACTATTTTCCGATCCGGACTTGGACCCGTTTTCGAGCTCATAAACGCAATCATTTGGTCAACCCTTACAAGTGCGATCCGGTTTGCGGCGCCGGACGGGGGGCCAGGTTTTTACGCCGGACTTCCGCGGCCTTCTCGGCGGTCGTCCGGGAATCGTCCGCGGAAGGCGCGGCCGCAGGCTTGGTTCGTGGCGAAAGCTTAGCCGGATTTTGCTGCGCCAGCTTGCCCGGCGGCTCGGGATACGCCCGGCCGGTCTTCGCTGTCGTTCGGATGATTTTGTTGTTTACGAACTTATATCCGTCCGGGTGCAGCCATTGGCGGTTCACGTAGATCCAGCCGTTGGCGGATTCGATTACACGACGGTCCAAAGCTGCCATGGAGTTCGACGTTTTCTCGGATGGGGGCTCCGCCCCAAGCGTGGCCCCACCGATGGCGACGGTCGCTGCGATCGCTAAACAACCTGCTCTCCGCAGCGCGGAAAGAAACCCAGCCATACTCAATGGCTTCGCGAAAACCGATATTTTGTGCACATAACGTAATGCAATAACGGACCGGAAAACCTATCATAAAAATCACTCGAGCGGCCGGAAAATTCCTCGTGGCAAAGCGAAGATAATTGTCCGGCGTGAGCGGAGGCCGTAGATTGTAACCGGTTTCACTCGTCCGTGTGATCTAAGCCGTATGGAATTGAGCAAGGCTCTCGCTGCAGCGTCCACCCCGGGCCCTGCCAATTCCCTCCCCGAGATGATCCCGGCAGTCTACGATGAGTTGCTCCGCCTGGCTGAGATTTACCTGCAATCGGAACGATCCGAGCACACCCTTCAGCGCACCGCTTTGGTCCACGAAGCTTTCTTGCGCCTTGAAAATCAGCCCAATGCCTCCTGGGAGAATCGCGCGCATTTCCTCGGAATTTTCGCGCGGACCATGCGCCAGACATTGACGAATTACGCGGTCGCTCGGAGCCGCAAGAAGCGCGGAGGCAAGGATAATCTGGAGCTTGCGGCGGAATTCTACGAATCGCGCCAGATCGATGTGACCCGCGTCGACGAGGCGCTCCGCGAACTGGAGACCCTCGATCCGCGGCAGAGCCAGATCGTTGAGCTCCGCTTTTTCGGTGGTCTGACGATTCCGGAAATCAGCTCGGCCATGGGAATCTCCGTAGCCACGGTCTATCGTGAATGGGCCCTGGCGAAAGTGTGGCTCCATCGCGAATTGTCGCGCCCGGAGTCTTAGCAATGGATGCGCAACGCTGGCAGCACCTGAAGTCGATTCTGAATGATGCCTTCGACGAGGAATCGACCGGCGCTCGCCTCGCCTTTGTGGAACGCGCCTGCTCGGGCGATGAGGCCCTCTTGCGTGAAGCAGAGTCTCTCCTGGCGGGAGCCGAGATCCTTCGGCGAAGCGCAAACGATAATTTCGAGGCATGCGCGGAAAACGCGTCAAAAAGGATTCGGCGCGAGGGCGTTTCCCGGATCGGCCAGCGGATCGGCGCCTATATAATCACCCGAGAGATCGGTCGCGGTGGAATGGGAACAGTCTACCTCGCGGCACGGGCGGACGGCTATTTCGAGAAAGAGGTCGCGATCAAAATTCTGAACTCCGGGGCTGACACCGCAGGCATGGTGCGGCGTTTCCATTCCGAACGCCAGGTCCTGGCCCGCCTCGATCATCCGAATATCGCGCGGCTGCTTGACGCAGGCTCCACCGACGATGGCTGTCACTATTTCGTCATGGAATATGTCGAGGGCATCGCGGTCACCCGTTTCCTGGAGCAAAACAACGCCTCCGTCTCGGCTCGGCTCGAGTTGTTCTTGAAGATTTGCGCAGCGGTCGAAGCGGCCCACGCCAACGCGGTCGTCCACCGTGACCTGAAGCCGAGCAACATCCTGGTGACCGAAAAAGGCGATGTGAAGCTGCTCGATTTCGGCATCGCCAAAGTCCTGCTGCCTGCGGGCGATCCGTTCGAATCCGCCGCAGCAGATGGCAAGCTCTTGACGCCCGTTTCCGCTTCGCCGGAACAGGTCAAAGGAGAGGCTGTGACGGAGTCGACCGATGTCTACGCCCTGGGCGCTCTGCTTTACGAAATACTTTCGGGGTGCAAGCCCCATCGGTTTTCGCATCGGAACCCAACTTTCGAAGAATTGCTCAAGGTCCTCTGCGAACAGGAGCCCTACCCGCCGAGTTCTGTTGTCGACGAGCCAATACGCCAACGCCGCCTTCGCGGAGACCTGGACGCCATTGTCGGTTGTGCGCTGCAAAAGGACCCAGCGAAGCGTTACGCGTCAGTAAAGAGCTTCGCCGAAGATGTGCAGCGCCACCTCACCGGAAAGGCGGTTCGGGTCCGATCGAGCGAGCCGGGCTACGTTCTCCGGCGGACGATTTCAGGCAGCCGGCCGGTCCAGTTCGCTGGGGTCCTGCTCGCAGTCGCCTTGATTTTGAGCCTGGTGCTTGCCGGCAGCCGGTTTTACTCGCGCACAAAACAGCCGGCCCGGACGGATGGGAGTTCGCCCGCCGGCGTCGCGACCTTAACCAAGAGCATAGCTGTTCTTCCCTTTCACACCATTACTCCATGGAACGCGGTCCTGCCTTTTGAAAGCCTCGGCGCGACGGCCGAGGACGCCCATCTCGTCGATGGAATTCACAGCAACATCCTGGATGGCTTGGCGCAGCTTTCCGACGTGAAGGTCATCAGCCGTAACAGCGTCGCTGCGTATCGCGGCGCGAGGAATCGCGCGAGCATCGCCGAGACTCTTGGCGTCTCCTACGTCCTCGAAGGCAGCGTCCAGAAGCTCGGAGATCGCCTTCGCATCAACGCCCGCCTGTTCGAAGCTCGAAACGACACTCCTATCTGGGAGCAGCAATCCGAGAAGAAGCTTGATGAAATGTTTGCCATCCACCAGGAAATCGTTCGAGCCGCCGCGTCCCGGATGAACCGGGCGTTATCGCCAGACGAAGAGAGCGCCCTGGCCGCGCCGCCGACGCAAGATTCGCAAGCTTACGATCTCTACTTGCGCGCCCTCCATGCCTTTAATCAACGCGACTATGCGCGCGCCATCGACCTTCTTCAGGGCTCCGTCTCGCGCGACCCGCGATTTGTCCTGGCCTATAGCCTTCTGTCGAAATCGCATCACGATTCTCACCGGTTCCTTCAGCCATCCGAACAATCCCTGACCGCGGGAAGGGAAGCGGCCGAGACAGCGGTCAAACTGGCTCCGCAAATGCCGGACGCCCGTTTCGCGTTAGCTCGCTACCACCGCATGTCCCGCGATTACCACCGGGCGGTTCAGGAGTTAAACGGCATCGGCGTTCCGCGCGATCGAGCAGAGTATCACGAGCTGCTTGCCCTGGCGGAGAGACGAAATGGGCGGTGGAACGAGGCGTTGCGGCATGGGCGAGCGGCTGTCGAGTTGGATCCGCACAACCCTTTCCTGGCGATCGAGCTTCTGGAAAATTATATCGCCCTGAGGCAGTTCAAGGAAGCGGACGAGCTCGCGCACCAAACTATAAAGCACTTCCCTCCGAATGGGGATGTCATCTCGATTTTCCTCTCCTATTGCCGTTTGGGCGAGGGTAAATTGGAGGAAGCTCGACTGGTCCTGGAGAATGCGCCGGCCCGGACGGTCTGGGGCACGATCAGGCTCATTCAGCTCGCCGTTTACGAACGCGACCTCGATCGCGCTTCTGCGCTTATCGCCAAACTTCCTGCCGACAAAAAATATGAGATGCCTTGGGAGGGAGTCGTCGCAAAGCTGCGCGGGGAGGAGGCGAGAGCGCGCGAATACTACGCCGAAGCCATCCGTCACTTCGAGGCAAGACTCGCTGCGAGTCCCGATGATCTCGAGGTCCTGAGCGGTTTGAGCCGGGCCTGCGCCGCCCTCGGTCGAAGGGAGGAGGCCATCCGTGCGGCCAAAAGGGCTGTCGAACTATTCCCGTTATCCCGCGACGCGCTGGATGGACCCGCCCAGATTCTCGTCCTTGCGGAGGTCTATGCCCAACTTGGGGAACGCGAAGCAGCCCTCGAGCAACTGAATCAAATCGTTCAGCTTCCCGCCGGGCCAGATTATGGTCGCTTAAAGTTCGATCCGGTCTGGGACGAACTGCGCGGCGACCCCCGGTTCCAGGAGATTATGGCCCGCGCCGCCCAACCGCCGGTCTGGAATTAGTGGATCATGCGGATTTGTTTCGCCCGTTCAGGGCTGCCTGTTCTTTGTCCTACTCAACCCAGGGCTTTGCCCTGGGCTTACATGGGAGCGCCCCCTTTCGGGGCTCAGACCTCTGTCTCCGACTTCTGACCTCCGGCCTCTGACCTCCGACTAATCGAGCCAGCTCAGCGGATATTTCGGATCGTCGAGCGCGACCGCTTGTTCGGTCAACTCGAGCGTGTGCTCCGTATCGAACATGACCGCTAGCTCTTCGGTGCGTTGCGCATCCTTGCTCGCCATGATCGTGCCCGGATGCGGCCCGTGCGGAATGCCGCGCGGATGCAAGCGTGATCGATCCGGCTTCGATGCCTTTGCGCGAACCGAAATTTCCCCGCACATAAAAGAGCACTTCGTCCGCTTCCACGTTGTCGTGCACCCAGGGAATCTTCACCGCCTCGGGATGATAATCGAGCATCCGCGGCGCGAAGGTGCAGACCACGTAGCCGCGAATTTCAAAAGTTTGATGGATCGGCGGCGGCTGATGGACGGTGCCGGTGATCGGTTCGAAGTCCTGCGCGTTGAAGGTGAACGGATAAACAAAACCATCCCAGCCCGACGACGTCGAACGGATGATGCGCGTGCACGACCCGAGTCCAGCGCGGGCCGTCCTTCACCAATACCTGGACGTCTTCATCCTTATCGATGACGAGCGTTTCGGTCGGCCCATGGAAATCGCGTTCGGAATAGGGCGACCCCATCCGAATTTGTCCGTCGTGGTTTAGATAGCGACGCGGAATGCGCACGGGACCATTCGATTCGAGAATCAGATAGTCTTCCTCCTGAACGTTGTCCGGCACGAGCCGGTAGGTGATGCCTCGCGGGATGACGATATAATCCTCCGCGCGATAACGCAGTTTGCCGAACATCGACTCCAGCGTGCCGCCGCCCTTGAAAACGAAGATGATTTCGTCGGCGCCGCCATTGCGATAATACTCGAATTCCCCGTAGGCCTTCTCCGGCTTCTGCCGGTACGCGATCATATCCTGGTTGAAGAGCATCGGGATGCGTCCGGTGTAGAGGTCCCCTTTTCGCGGAACGTTTGCGGCCTTCAGGTGATGATGCCGCAGCGGCGCATCGGTTACTTTTTTCAGCTCTTCGCATTTCATCAGCTCGACACTGCGCACGCGCGTCGGCGGCCGCAGGTGATACATGATCGAGTAAGCCTCATTGAAGCCTTCCGTCGTGATGACGTGCTCGTAGTAGATGCCTTCGTTCTTGTAGCCCGGTCCAGCGCCGTTGCGATGGAACCAGATGTGGTGCTTCCGCGGGATTTCGCCGAGTCGTTGATAATGCGGCATAAGTTCCTCCTTACAGATTTCCTCGAGCGTCCTGCTCTTTTTCCAGCGCTTCGAAGAGCGCCTTGAAATTCCCTTTGCCGAAACTCTTCGCGCCTTTGCGTTGGATGATCTCGAAAAATAACGTCGGCCGATCCTCCACCGGTTTGGTGAAAATCTGGAGCAGATAACCTTCGTTATCGCGATCCACCAGAATGCCGAGACGCGCGAGCGGCCCGAGATCTTCGTCGATCTTCCCGACCCGCTCCGGCAGCGTGTCGTAGTAGGTCGTCGGGATGCTCAAAAACTCGACGCCGCGGTTTTGCAGGTCGGTCACGGTTTTGACGATGTCGCCGGTCGCGAGCGCGCAATGCTGCACGCCTTCACCGCCGTAGAAATCGAGATACTCTTCGACCTGCGATTTCTTTTTCCCTTCGGCCGGCTCGTTGATCGGGAACTTCACGAAACCATTGCCGTTGCTCATCACCTTGCTCATGAGCGCGGAATATTCCGTGGAGATGTCGTTGTCGTCGAAGGTCAGGATGTTCTTGAAGCCCATGACATCCTCATAAAATTTCACCCACGGATTCATCTGGTTCCAACCGACGTTGCCGACGCAATGATCGACGTAGAGCAATCCGGTATCGGGCGGATTGTAGTTCGACTCCCATTTGCGGAAGCCGGGCATGAAGACGCCGTTGTAATCGCCGCGCTCGATGAAGAGATGCACGGTCTCGCCGTAAGTGTGAATACCGCTCATGACGACGCGCCCGTTCTCGTCCTGCAAAGTCGTCGGCTCCATGTAACTCTTGCCGCCGCGCTTCGTGGTCTCGTTCCAGGCGGAAGTCGCGTCCTCCACTTTCAGGGCGAGGACCTTCACGCCATCGCCATGCTTGTAGATGTGATCGGCGATCGGGTTGTCCGGACGGAGCGGAGTGGTCAGGACGAACGTCAGTTTGTTCTGCCGGATCGCGTAACTGGCGCGGTCTTTCGTTCCAGTTTCCGGACCGGAGTAGGCGAGGCTCTGGAAGCCGAAAGCGGTTTTGTAATAATGCGCGGCCTGCTTGGCGTTGCCGACGTAAAACTCCACGTAATCGGTCCCCTGCAGCGGCAGGAAATCGGTTTCCGCGGATGAAGTTGGTTTGGCAGCGGCGATGGTTGTTTCCATAATATCTTGGCTTTCTCCGACAGTTCCTCACGTTAACCGAAAGCGTCCAGCTTTCAAACACGCGTCGACGCGCGCGCGTTGCCGCTTGTCACGCTGCGGACTTTTGGTAACCGGCGGCGAGATCGCCAACTGCCCCGCTGTAAGCCTTATGAATGAAACCCGATCCGCCTCCCGCCCCGTTGCCATCACCATCATTTGCATCCTCGGATTCATCGGCGCCGCGCTCAGCATTCCATTGGTCTTTTCGGACCTCGCCAGCTCTGTCGGCTCCTGGTATCCGCCCTATCTGGGCTTCACCGCTCTGGCCGGCCTCTTCTGTATGCTCGGACTCTGGCACATGCGGAAGTGGGCGGTATTCGCCTACACCGCCTTGGTCCTGCTGAACCAGGTGGTCCTTATCTCGATGGGCGTCTGGAATGTGTTCGCGATTCTGATTCCTGGCATCGTGATCGCCATCGCCTTCGCGAATTTGTCCAAGATGCGGTGATAGCGACCCGCTGCGCCATCTTCTGTAGCGGCAGGCGTGTCGCCCCTCTGAGTTTCGCAGCCGGCCGGCTGCCATTCCGGCACGAGGGCATACCGGCTCCACTACCTTTCATGACGCCGCCTGAGTCGCGCTCCGCGCCCAACCCGGGCCCGCCTGACGCAAACCGGGTCTCCTCGCGCGCATCGCTCTGGCTTTGACCGACTGGACCGAACGCTGGGTCCCCGATGCCTTCATCTTTGCGCTGATCGCCACCCTGATCGTCGTCGGCGCCGGCGTCGCGTTCACGCCTTCCACCCTGCCGCAGGTGATCGATGCCTGGGGGAAAGGTTTCTGGGAACTAATCCCGTTCACTCTCCAGATGGCGCTCATCATCATCACCGGCTACGTCCTCGCCACCTCGCGACCGGTGGGAAAAGTCATTCGCAAGGTGGCGGCGTGGCCGACGACTCCGCGCAACGCCGTTGCGCTCGTGGCGTTCTTCGCCATGGCGAGCTCATGGTTCAACTGGGGATTCAGCCTCATCTTCAGCGCCGTGCTCGCGATCGAAGTCGCCCGCCGCGTGAAAGGCGTGGACTATCGCGCGCTCGCCGCGGCCAGCTTTCTCGGCCTCGGCAGCGTTTGGGCGCAGGGGCTGAGCGGATCGGCGGCGTTGCAAATGGCGAGCCCGGGAGCGCTGCAGCCGCAGATCCGCGAGATCGTGGCCAACAACGGCGTGGTGCCGGGCGGCATCATTCCGTTTAGTAACACCATTTTTCTCTGGCAGAGCTTCGTCTCGGTCATCGTCGAAATTGTCATCGTCACCGCGGTAATGTGGCTGGCCACGCCGCCAGCTGGCCGCGGCAAAACCGCGCACGACCTCGGCATCGTCCTCGGGAACACGGAAAACGAACCGCCCCTGGTCGCGAAACCGAACCCCGGCCAATGGCTCGAGCATTCGCCCATTCTCAACTGGCTGATCGTCGCCATCGGCGGGACTTATCTGGTTCGCTATTTCATGCAGGCCGCCGAGCCGCTGAACGCCATCAATCTCAACATCGTCAATCTCACCTTTCTGCTGCTCGGTTTTCTGCTGCACAAAACTCCCGCGCGCCTGATGCATGCCGTGCAAGGCGCGACGCCGGCCGTTTGGGGCGTCATCCTTCAATTCCCGTTCTATGCCGGGATCGCCGGCATCATTACCTCGACCCAGTTGAGCCAGCAGATCGCCCACGCCTTTGTCGGCATCTCTTCCGCGAAAACTTTTCCAGCGATCGTCGCGATCTACTCCGCCGTGCTCGGCGTGTTCGTTCCCTCAGGCGGATCGAAATGGGTCGTCGAAGCGCCTTATGTCATGGCCGCCGCGCACGAGCTCAAAGTTCACCTTGGCTGGGTGGTGGCTTCCTACGATCTCGGCGAAGCGCTCGCGAATCTCGTCCAACCGTTCTGGATGCTGCCGATCCTCGGCCTGTTCCAACTCCGCGCCCGCGACGTCATGGGCTATACCTTCGTTGTCTTTCTTGTCCTCGTGCCGGTCGTGCTGCTGCTCGTCACGATCCTCGGCGCGACGCTGTCATATCCGTTGTAGCGCGCCTCGCCCTGTGGGCGACGCGAGATTCGACCTGCGCCTCCGTGGACGCGATGCCAGATCCACGAGCGTCCCACAGGAACGCTGCTACACGCCTGGACCGTAACTTTCACTGCCTAGCTACTTACTCCTGATCTTGATCATAATCCTGCGCCCTATTCCGCGCTAAAGGAAGGACCGTCAGTGAGCACGGCATGACCATGAGCCCAGGGCACGCCCTGACCCGGCACGAGAACATGCCGAAGCGCTCCAATCAACTCTCCCGCAACGCCACCGTCGGCAACACGCGTGACGCCCGCAACGCGGGCAGGTAACACGCAAACACCGCCACCAGCGCCAGCAAACCCGCCACGCCCGCGAACACCACCGGGTCTGTCGCGCTTACGCCGTACAGCATCGTCGCGAGCAGCCGCGTCAATGCATACGCGCCGAACAGCCCGACCACCACGCCGATGAACGCCAGCATCATCCCCTGCCCGACCACCAGCTTCAGCACATCGCCGCGTTGCGCGCCCAGCGCCATGCGAATCCCGATCTCATGCGTCCGCTGCGTGACCGAATAATTCATCACGCCAAAAATTCCCACCGCCGCCAGCACGAGCGCCAGCCCCGCGAACGTCCCGAGCAGGATCGTGTTCAACCGCCGTTGCGCCGTCGTCTCGCTCATCACCTGGTCCATCGTCTTGATGCCGAAGATCGGCAGGTCCGGATCGATCCCGCGCACCGCGTTGCGCACCGCCGTCACCAGCGTCGTCGGATCAGGCGAGCTCGTGCGAATCACATAAATCGCCCAGCCCGGCGGACGCTGCAAAAGCGGCATGTACGATTCCGGCCGCGGCTCGCGGTCGAACCCATTCCGACGCGTATCCGCCACCACTCCTACGATCGTCCGCCATGGGTTCTGCATCTGGTCGGCGTTATCGCCGAAGTTTATCCGTTTGCCGATCGGGTCCTCGCCAGGAAAAAACCGCCGCACGAACGTCTCATTCACGATCGTCACCCGCGGCGAATCCGGGCCGTCCTGTTCCGTAAAGGCGCGACCGGCGAGCAGCGGCGTGCCCATTAACTGGTGATAGTTCGGCGTCACCGAGTCGAACGTCAGCTCGACGCGCTCGCCCGCCCGCGGCGTCGGCCGTCCCTCGATATTGAAATACCCCGAGTTCGCCAGGCTGCTCAGGAGAATGCTGGTTGTCGCCGCCGCCCCTTCCACACCCGGGAGATGGTTCAGCCGTTCCAGCAATTGTTGATGAAACGGACGCCGTTTCACGCCATCGCCATACTTCGATGCGGGCAGGGCCAGCTCGAGGGTGAGTAACCGGTCGGTCCGAAAACCGAGCTCCACCGATTGGAGCCGATTGAAACTCTTGATCAACAATCCCGCGCCGACCAGGAGCATGATGGCGAGCGCCACTTCCGCGATCACCAGCAAACGTCGCACCTGCCGGCTCCGCACCCCGTGGCTGCCGGCCCGGCCGCCCGATTCCTTCAACGTCTCGCTCAGCTTCGGCTTCGATGCCTGCAACGCCGGCACCAGGCCGAACGCGCACGCCGTCAGGAACGAAATGCCGAGCGTGAAGCCGAGCACGCGGCCATCCACCCGGATCTGGTCGATGTGCGGCATCTCTGGCGGCAGCAACGCCTTCAACGCATCGAGCCCAAAAATCGCCAGCGCCACGCCCACTGCTGCCGCGAGTACGCCCAGCAGCACGCTCTCGGTCAGCAATTGCCGGATGATTTGCCCGCGCCCCGCGCCCACTGCGCTGCGAATCGCAAACTCCCGTTCGCGCGCCGCCGCGCGACTCAAGAGCAGGTTCGCTACATTTGCGCACGCGATCAGGAGCACCAGCGCCACCGCACCGAGCAACACATAGAGCGCCGGCCGCACCCGTCCCACCGTCTGGTCGCGCAACGACACCAAATTCACCCCCATCCCTGTGTTCGAGTCGGGGAAATTTGTTTCCATTCTCTTTGCGATCGCCTCCATCTCCGGCCGTGCCTGTTCCACCGTCACGCCTGGTTTCAGCCGGCCGATAATCGTCAGCCAATAGGCGCTGCGTTGTGTTTGAAGATCCGGCGCTATCGCCAACGGCACCCAGAATTCTGTCTGTTTATCGGGGAACCGGAACTCGCGCGGCATCACCCCGATCACGGTCCGGTTCGCGCCATTCACCTGGATTTCCTGGCCGACGATGTTCGGCTGGCCGCCGAAGCGGCGTTGCCAGAGTCCGTGACTGAGCACGATCACGCGATCTTTCCCCTCGACGTTTTCCTCTGGTGCAATCACGCGCCCAAGGAGTGGCGGCACGCGCATCACATCGAAAAAGCTGGCCGTCGCCGTTGCCCCGAGAATTCGCTCCGGCTCGCCCGTGCCGGTCAGGTTCAGGCTGGCGTCCGTGTAGCCGGCCATCGCCGTGAACGTCGTATTCCCATCGCGGTAATCGACGTAGTTCGGGAACGAGTGGATGTCCTCCTTGATCCCGCCCGCGCGATTATCCATCCAGACCATCACGAGCTGTCCCGGGCTCCGTGTAAGGCAATGGCCGGAGCAAAACGGCGTTAACGATTGAGAAGATCGCCGTGTTCGCGCCGATCCCGAGGGCGAGAGCAATCACCGCCACCGCCGTGAATCCCGGCTCCTTGAACAGCATGCGCCACGCGTAGCGAAGATCTCTCCAAAATGTCTGGAGCAATGTCGTCATATCGGAATTCCTTTGTTGTTTCTCCCTCCCGTCCCGGTGCGGCCGCACCGCCTCACCTCATTAACGCCTCCGACGGGACAATTTTGTCTATTCGTCGCGTCCAATTTTTAGCGCTGTAGCCGCGTCGCTCTGTCGACGCGTCTCAGGTGGCGTCGATTAACACGGCGATCCCGCAGGCGCGGGACCGTGGCTACAGCACTCTGCCTCGGGCAGGCCAACGGCCTGATCCATGCCAGCCCAGGGCAACGCCCTGGGTACTCGAAAAACACAACCATCAGCCCTGAAGGGGCGCCTCAAATCCCCTTTGCTCTGCCGCGATGTTTTCCTCTTCATCCGCGTGATCCGCGTGATCCGCGGTTCAATTCTCCATTCAACGCGCCGACCCGCCTTCACCGGCTTCGGCGAGGCAGCATAGCGGCGCGGCTACAGCTTCACTCGCCCGCGATCCAACAAAATCGCCACCAGCATATCGCTCATCACGTTCACGCCCGAACGCACCCGCGCAATGATCCAATCGACCGGCAGAATCAGCGGGATCGCCACCACGATCAGCTCATCCGGCAACCCCGCCGCCGACAATACCAGCGGCAGCACGATCAATCCCGCCTCCGGAATCCCGGCTACCCCGATTCCCGCCATTAACGAAGCCAGCACCACCACCGCCTGCTGGCTCACCGTCAGGTCGAATCCATAAGCCTGCGCCAGGAAGAGCGCGGCCATCGCTTCATATAAAGTAATTCCGTCGTTGTTCAGGTTCGTCCCGACGCAGGCCGAGAGGCGCGCCGATTCTTGCGAGACGCCCATTTTTTCCGTCAGACAACGCAACGTCACCGGCACCGTGGCCAGACTGCTGTTGCAGGAAAGACCGGTCAGGATCGCGTCCGCGCCGCGGCCAATGTAAACGCGCGGGCTTTTTCCGCCGACCAGCCAGGCCATGAGCGGGTAATAGATCAGCCCGTGGATCGCCAGGCCCAACAAAATGATTCCGAGAAAACTTCCGAGCGCCTGGAACACACCGATGCCCGAGCGCCCGACGACATGCGCCACCACTCCGAAGACCGCGAACGGAATGGTCTGCACCACCCAGCTCAACATTTGCATCAGCGTTTGGTAGACCGCCTCGACAAATTGCTCGACCGCCTCAAACCCCGCGCCTTCCACCGCCCGCCGAGCCCGCACCCGCCGCAACGCCGCACCACCCAAAAGCCCAAGGAGCACGACGGTGATGACGTTGTTCCTCAGGAACGGCTCCACCAGACTTTCCGGAACATAACCAGTGATGTTCTTCAGCGGATCGAGCGTCGCCTGAGGCTTCTCCGCCTTGGCCGCGTCCTTCGTCCCAGGAACTTCGCGCTCCACCAGGCCCGCGATCTCTTCCAGCCGCCCACGCCATTGCTCGCCCGGCCGCAGCGTGTTGAGCAGCATCAATCCGATGGCGAACGCGACCGAGACGTTGATCAGGCAAATCAAAATGAGCCAAGCGCCGCGTCGTGCCGATACTTCGACGCGCAGAAAGGCATCGAGAATCGCGAACAAAATCAACGGGACCGCTAGCGCCTTGAGCAATCGGATCACCAGCATGCCGAGCTGCCCGAGGTCTTCGTTGCGCAATCCCGCCACGATTGGTCCGGTTTTGAAAATCATTCCGAACGCCAGCCCCAGCGCGACGCCGATCAGCACGCGCGCATACAGCGGCAGGTGCGGGAACCTCCGACGACGCGGTGGCGTTTCAGATGTCGTGGAGCTTCGATCCATTAATGCCCGCGCATCCTAAGTCGCGCGGGCTTGTTCCGGCGATAGATTTCGACTCCGCCCGCGCCTCCAGGCTCCCCCGTCGATTTGATCTCATTCTCCTTGCTGTGGAGCACCGAATCAGTTCTGATGCGCCGGTCTCGGACTCTCCTGAAAATGCTTTCGTACCTTCGCTTTCTCCTCTGCCTCCTTGTCCTTGCCTGCAGCAATTCCACCCTCTGCGCCCAGTCTGCACTTGACGGTTTCGATCCAAATGCGGACGGACCAGTCCTCGCGGTTGCAGTGCAACCGGACGGAAAGATCCTGATCGGCGGGAGTTTTCACCAGCTCGTCTCTGAAGGGTTCGGGGTAAAACGCAGCGGCATCGCGCGGCTGCTCCCGGACGGCCGGGTTGATCCCACGTTCAACCCAATCGCGAATGACAACGTGCGCGCCATCGCGATCCAACCCGATGGCAAAATTCTTATCGGCGGCGATTTCACCAGCCTCTCGCCTAACAACACGGCACCGGTCGCCCGCGCTCGCCTGGCGCGGTTGAATCCTGATGGAACAGTCGATCCGACGTTTACCGCGGACACAAACGGGCGAATTAATGTCATCACTTTGCACCCGCTGGGCAGCAGGATCCTCGTTGGTGGCGAGTTCACCGGCATCCGTGGAGCAGGCCGCAAAAACCTCGCGCGGCTGGCTCCGAACGGAGCGGTTGATTCCTTCAATCCGGACCCCGACGGCCCCGTTCACGCGATTGCCATGGAGGCGAACACCATTCTCGTGGGCGGAGGTTTCCACAGAATCGGCGGAGCATTACGCGACTATCTCGCCCGCCTCAATCTCAGCGGTGCCGCCGAACCATTTAACCCGCAAGCGAACGATTCCGTTTTGGCCATTGTCCTCCAAGCCGACGGCAAAATCCTGGTCGGCGGCCTCTTCACGCACGTCGGCGGCTTGAACCGGGGCTTTATGGCCCGCTTGGACCCAGTCACGGGCGCGGCTGATTCGTTCCAGCCACAGATGAACAACGAGGTCTATACGATCGCCGTGCAACCGGACGGCCGGATCCTGGCGGGCGGCGATTTCACCCATGCCGGCGGCAGGGACCGGCTCAACCTTGTCCGGCTCGAGCCCAGACTCGGCAGGGCGGATTCGTTCGACCCGAGCGTTACTGGCTTCGTCTTCGCCATCGCCTTGCAGCAAGACGGCAAGGTTTTGGTCGGCGGAGATTTTGATACCGTCCGCGGCGAGACGCGCAATCGCATGGCGCGTCTCGAGATCGACGGACGACTCGATCGCACTCTCAATGCTGGCGTCGTCGGACCAGCCGGCGCCACCGTCAGCGCAATGGCTGTGCAAACGGACGGCAAGATTGTGATCGGCGGCATCTTCTCCAGCGTCCTCGGCGTGACCCGCAACAACATCGCGCGGCTGAACACGGACGGGACACTCGACACCGGCTTTAATCCAAACGCGAACAGCGCCGTTATAGCGCTCGCGATCCAGCCCGACGGCCGGGTGCTCGCGGGCGGCTTCTTCACCGCGATCGGGGGTGCCGCGCGCAACCAGATCGCTCGCCTGGACGCGCTCACCGGCGCCGCCGACACCTTCAATCCCAACGCAAACGGCGGGACGATCGAGTCGATCACGGTCCTGGCCGACGGCAAGATTCTCATAGCCGGAAGTCTCAGGCAGGTTGGCAATGTTCTGCGTAACGGAATGGCGCGGCTCGATGCGATATCCGGCGCGGCTGATTCTTTCAACCCTAACGTCACGGGTGGCGACATCGCCAGCGTCGTCGTGCAACCCGATGGCAAAATCCTGATCGGCGGCGATTTCTTCCGTATCGGTGGCAATCCAATCAGAAAGATGGGCCGGCTCAACGCGGATGGGACGATCGACCGGCCATTCCGTCCCGAGCCCGACTTCCGTGTCCAAGCCATCGCCTTGCAAGCCGACGGAAAGGTCCTCGCGGGCGGTCATTTCACGACGATCGGGGGCGCCGCCCGTGAATTCATAGCCCGGCTCGACCCTGTGACCGGCGCAGCTGATTCGTTCAACCCGCGCATTAATAACGTCGTGTTGTCGATTGCCGTTCAGTCGAACGGGAAAATACTCGCCGGCGGGCTGTTTACGCGCATTCCTTTTAACGGACCCATCCATAACCGGCTGGTGCGGTTCGATCCAGTGACCGGCCTGCTCGATTCGCCGCCCTTCGACGCCAATGCGGGCCCGGACGTAAGCGGGATCGGTCTCCAGCAGGATGGCAAGGTCCTCGCCGGCGGATCATTCACCAGCATCGGCGGTCAATCGCGGAACTTGTTTGCTCGCTTGAGCAATGACACCGCCGCCCTCCAGCAACTCAGTGTCACTCAGGATACCGTTACCTGGACACGAGACGGCTCCAGTCCGCTCTTCACCCGTGCGACCTTCGAGTCTTCTCCGGACAACTCGAACTTCACCTTCCTCGGCCATGGGACCCAGGTCGGGACCGGCTGGACCCTGACCGGCCTCAATCTGCCGGAGGGCCAGAATCTCGTCATCCGCGCCCGCGGATTTTACCGCAGCGGTGTGCACAATGGCTCCGAGAGCGTCGTGGGCTCGCGGCAGGAGGTTTACTTCACTCCGGGGCCGGGTCGTTTTGTCATTGGCGACCGCAACGCCGTCGTCGGCCAGCGCGTCGTTTTCTGGGGAGCACAATGGGCGAAATCGAATTCGTTCAGCAGCGGCGCCGCCCCGGCGAAGTTCAAGGGTTACGCCAGTTCGCCAAGCACCAATCCACCGGCATGTGGCGGCACTTGGAGCCACCACTCCCGCGATAACGACCAGCGGCCCTCAAACCTCCCAAGTGAACTCGAAGTGATCGTATCCAGCGCGATCACCGACAAAGGCGCCGCCATCTCCGGCAACATCACCGGTATCGCGATCATTCAGCCAGATCCTGGCTACGACGGCAATCCCGGCCATCCCGCCACAGGCGTCGTTCTTTCCGTCCACTGCCGCTGACCTCCGTCCTCTGTCCTCTGTTTCCTACTTCTTTCGGGATTCCCATTGACCCCCATCATTCCAGCCCCCTAACTTCGCTCCATGAAATCAGCATCGTCCCGTAAAAACATCATCCCCTTCATTTCTCGCCGGGCGATCAGCTCGATTACCGGCGCCGTTGCCCTCGCTCTCCTTTGCCTCGCCGCGGTTCCGTCGCTTCGCGCCAGCACTCCGCCGGACCAAATCAAAGCCGCCGGCGCCATCGCTCTTACTACCGATCTTCTCGACAGCATGGACGAATTCATGAAGAGCGTGAAGACCAACGAAGCAGCGAAAGCTGAGCTCATAGCGGTCAGCAAGGACCCCTCGATCACCCCTGAGAATTGGGGAACCGTCATCAAGGCCAAATGCCCCAAGACCGTCGCCCTCTTTGAGGAAGCCGAGATAACACCGGATGACTTCGGCAAGGCAATCTTCGCGATCATGGCGGTCTCGATGAGCGACGACCTCGCCAACTCGACGGACAAAACGGTGAAAGCCAACGCCGCCTTCATCGCCGCGAACAAAGAACGCGCCGGCGAAATCTTCGGCAGCTTCATGATGCTCGGCGAAACGAAACCATAGGCCTGGAGCGGCGCTCTATGAGCGCCGAAGCGAGCGCAATGCAAAAACCATCGGCGGTCACAGACCGCCGCTACAGCACTGCCGATCCTCCGCGCCCCGGCCTTGCCACTTGGCTCGGTTTGTTCATCGCGCTCTTCGGCATGCTGATCGTCCGCCAGCTGGTAAATTATACGTGGCCCGATCCCACCCTTGCCTCCGCGACGATCAAGGAAGCAGGCATGTGGCTCGTGGCCCTTGCGCTTTTTGTCATCATTAAAGTCGGCGAAGGCCTGCCGCTCAGCTCGATCGGACTGACCACCGCGCGCCTGGGCAAATCGATCGTGTGGGGATTCCTGGTTGGCATCGCTTGTCTCGCAGCGGCGATTGGGCTGGTCGTGCTCACCGGTTACACTGGCGGCGAAACCGGAAAAGCTTTCGATAAACTGCCGACCTGGCTCCTCTCCCTCATCGTCCTGCGCGCGGGCGTCGTCGAAGAACTCTGTTATCGCGGCTACGCCATCGAACGTCTTCACGCCCTCGGTCTGCCGCGCAGCCTCGCCGCCGGCGTTCCGCTATTGATTTTCGCTGTCGGCCATTGGACTGGCGGCTGGGCCAACATCCTGATCGCTCTCGTGCTCGGCGCCATGCTCGCCCTCTTCTTCGTCTGGCGCCGCGATCTCCTCGCCAACATGATCGGCCATTGGTTCGTCGACTTCGTCGGCAACGTCCTCCCCAGACTAATGCCCGCCTAGGGAAAAATCTGAAACGCTAAAAAGCTGAAAAGCTGAAACGCGTGGGGACGGAAATCGGAGGTCGGGGCGACGGCTACAGGCCCCTCCAATTTCAGCATTTCAGCTTTTCAGCTTTTCAGTTTTTGCTCTCTTAGTTCCTTCGCGCCCAGACGATCGTATGCCCGAGCCGCAGCCAAAACTCATCATCGTCTCGAATCGCGGCCCGAACGACTTCGTCTGGAAAGAAAATCATTGGGAGGTGCGGAAAGCTTCCGGCGGCCTCGTCAGCATGATCGATCCGCTGGCGCGGCGGCCCGACGTGACCTGGTTCTGCTGCGTCTCCGAACCCCCGACGACGCAGGAGGCGCGCGAGGAATTATTTACCACGGCGGCCGATCAAACCGATCCGGAGCACCACCTTGTGCCGGTGCCTCTGCCCTCGAAGATTTATCAGGCCTACTACGGAGCCATCAGCAATGAAGTGCTCTGGATGCTCCAGCATCATTTGGTCGGGCAGTTTGGTTACTCATCGCTGGATGAAGCGCGCCACCGCGCCTGGAACGATGGCTATCTCGAAGCCAACCGCCGGATCGCGCAGGCCATCAAGGAATCCGGGATAACGCCCCGCGCGTTTCTGATTCAGGATTATCACCTCTATCCGTTGCCGGCCTTGTTGCGCGAAGTGTTCCCGGATGTCCCAAGCCTGCACTTCACCCACATTCCTTTTCCGGATTCGGCGACGCTGAAACTGATTCCGCAAAGCTGGCGGGATAGCATCCTGCACGGGCTTCTCGGGGCCGACGTGGTCGGGATGCAAACGGAGTGGGATGCCCGGCCGTTCCTGGGATGCTGTGAGGAACTCCTGGGAGCGAAGGTGGATTACAAGAATCGCACGGTCGTGGCGCGCGATGGCCGGGTGGTCCGGGTCCGAACGTTTCCCGCCAGCACCGATCCGGCCGAGGTCGAGCAATCCATGCGAGCGCCGGAAGTTCAGACGGCGCGAGATCGATTAACGGAATGGACCGGCAAGACGCGCGAGAATGGGAAACAAACGATCATCCGAGTCGACCGGCTCGATCCGAGCAAGAACCAGGTCATCGGTTTCCGCGCTTTCGGGCGCCTCCTCGAATTATGCCCGGAGCTGCGTCCCAACCTTCGGTTTCTCGCCTTTCTCGTTCCTTCGCGAACGGACTTAAGTGTGTATCGCAGCTACCGGGATGCGGTCTATGCCACTATCGCAGAAGTGAATCAGCGCTTCGCCGCCGACTGCGGGACCGATCCGATCCAGGTGTATTACACCAACGATCGCGAACAAGCCCTCGCCGCCATGGAGCTCTGCGACGTGCTCCTGGTCAACTCGCGTGAAGACGGCATGAATCTCGTCGTGAAGGAATGGGCCATCGTTTCCCGTCGTCCGGGAGTGGCCGTGATTTCGGAGACAGCCGGTGTCGCCACGAGCACCCGCGATCACGCCTTGCTCGTCTCGCCGCTCGACATCGAAGGCACCGCGCTCGCCCTCAAGCAAGCCCTCGAGATGTCCACCGAAGAACGTTCCGCGCGTCTGGCAGGTTTGCGCGAGAGCGTCCACTCCTGGAACGCCGCCGCCTGGCTCACCGCCCAACTCGCCGAACTCGGCATCGAATAGGAGCTACCGACAATCTGCAATCTGAAATCTGCAATCTGCAATCTGCAATTCAAACCCCAATCATCGCCCTGAGGAAAACAATCAGCACGCCGATCGTGATGATGGCGAGCGGCCCACGCGCGAGAAACTTCGTGGTCCCATCGAGACTCTGGCCACGCCGCGATCGCATGAAAGCGATAAGGGCCAGCACCAGCCCCACGGCGTAACAGATCAGCGTCACGGTAAGGGCCGTCGATCCCGCCGCGGCACGACCCCAGACCGCGGAAGTCCCGAACAACAATCCGAGCCCGAGGAAAAGGAACGAGGCCAGCCCAAGTTTACGCAGATGATTCATGCCGCCCTGCCTACGCGATGCTCTCCCTTGAGGCAAACGCCGACAGATGCCCCAGCCGTGATTGCTGTCGCGAGACCTTCGCCCGACTGATCATCTGGTGGATCGGGCGCTATGTCGACGCGTCTGGGATCGGCGCCGACAAAACACGGCTATCCCGCGACGGCGGGACCGTGACTACAGTTTCTCTTGAGACGCGCTCCGCCCTCCAGCCTACGCCAAGGCTACGGCTTGGCAGGTCCGACCTCTGGTCTCCAACCCCCGAAGGGAAACCTGAGCCCCAAAGGGGCGATTCATGAAAGCCCAGGGCAACGCCCTGGGTTTCGAGGGAAATAGAAAACGGGCCAGCCCCGAAGGGGCGAAACAAATCTGCGGTCTCACCTAGCGCGCCGATCGCTGCCCTTCGACTCGCTTTCGCGATCTGGCGAAGTTCGACGCTTATACGTCAATGACGTATAGCAGCGGCCAGCCCGGGAAGTGCGTTCCACGCGCCGACAGAGCGGCGCGGCTACAGTTTTTGCCTCCGCAGGCCAACGGCCTGCCTCATGAAAGCCCAGGGCAACGCCCTGGGTTTCGAGAAACAAAAAAAGGGCCAGCCCTGAAGGGGCGAAACAAATATGCGCACTCGGCTGGTGCGCCCTTTCAGGGCTTGGCTTGTTTTGTCTTTGCAACCCAGGGCGTTGCCCTGGGCTGTCATAAGACGCCCAAGGCAATCCTGAAGCCCTTGCCCCTCTTATCCAATAACGAATAACAAATAACTCGGCGCACCGCGCCGCCCCGTCCTCCGACCTCCGACTTCCGTCCCCCGCATTTCAGCGTTTCAGCTTTTTAGATTTTGCCCCCGCCGGCCTCCCGGCTCGGCGTATTCTACTTTCTACCTTCTACTTTCTACTTCCTCCACGACGACTTTGGGCAGTGTTTTCGCCGCCTCGATCCACTCGACAACCTGGTGCTCGGTTGGCGGTTTGCCCTTTTTTGCATTGCTTACCTGCTCGAGCTTCCTCTGCAGGTTTGACACGTCGCACCGGGCGAGCTCCGCGACGGTGTTAACCCCGCCGCCTTCAAGCAACCTGACCGTTTCTCCGGCGATGCCATTAATGCGGAACAGGTCCGCATAGTGGACAAACTTCAAGATTTGCGGGGCGGGCAATTTGCTCCTGGCGGCCAGCTCTTCGCGGCCTTGTGGCGTCGAGCCCTCCACCAGAAGATCATTCACGTTATTGATCCCCGTCGCATTGAGCTTCGCTTCGATCTCCTCGCTGAGCCCCGGGAGCGACGTGAGGTTCGCCTTCTTCGTGTTCGGCTTCTCCGCCGCTTCCAGGTTCAGTGCGAGTGAACCGGCCAGGAGAACAATGAGCAGCAATCTCATCCTGCGCGGAGCCTCAGGCGGTCTTCCGCTTTCGCGCAGATGCTGTCTTCCGGCTTCATGTTTCCTCTGATCCCATCACGTCACACGTCACACGTCACATGTCACACGTCACTTTCTCTTGGCTCCCGTCCCAGACTTCCGCGCAGGCGTCCTCTTCCTTTCTACTTTCTCCTTCCTACTTCCTACTTTGGTTACTCGCGCCCGCTCCGGTTTGGCAAACAGCGCTTTTGCACTGCGCCCGGCCATGCGACAGGCGAGCGCGTCAAACGCGCCTCCCACGAACCCGCCCACGAAAGGGACGCCCCGCACGACCGTCGTTCCCCCTCGCCTGCCGGCGTTCATCAGGAGCCGCAACCCGACCCGCTTATTGATGGCGAGCAATGCTTTCCCGGGCAACGCCCGGTTGGCCAGGGTCGTGGCCACACCCCGGCCGAGGACGATGCCACTGGCCTTTGCGATGTCCTTCAGGCTATCGCCCACCAGCGCCGCCACCATGAAAGTGCGGACGCTCTCCGACTTCAGATCGTGCCCGTAAATCCGCGCGATCGCCGCCGCCATGCGCGCCTGGATCAACCACGACGCCGCCACCGCGGCCGGCAGCGAGATCGGCAGAACCAACACGCCCCCCAGGCCGGTAATGAACCCGCTCGTGAAATTCTTCGTCGTCTCCCACCTGATCAGCGCATCGACGCGCGCGCCGTGAGTCTTGTAACTCCGATCGAGCAAATATTCGTCCGCCAGATCGTCGCGCGGACGACAACGGCCGCACCCCGTCGATCGCCTGATCCGACAGCCATTGCACCAGTCTAAGCGCTTTGTTTTCGTTTTTCGTTTCCATACTTTTCTCTCGGAATCCGCGAGCTGGTTTTTTGGCGTTCCACATCCGTCGGTTTAGCGCACACACGTATAGCATCACGAAACGCAATCAAGCTCGGACGCACAACCGCGCGACTCGGACAGCGTCCCCAAGCGACGAACGCCAGAGGGTCTCTGCAATACGTCAGCACGTATAGCCACTATCGGCTGCGCTCTAGCGCGCAACTTCGCCTCCAGGAAACAAGGCATTCGAGTTGCTATCTCCAACGCGTGAATTCTTACGAAGTTCTCGCCCCAGGCTATCATTCCCCCTCACGAAAACACAGATCGCCGAGCTCTTCCATGCGGGCCGGATTGGCCGTCATCATCGTTGCAAACCGGTCAGCCATAAGGAATGGCGAACAATCGATGAGCTCTTTCCCCTGCTGAAATATCAGTCAATTGGACCGGCTCCCTATCGTCCGGAGGCGACTGAACGATCCGCGCGCACGGCTGCCGATACTCCTTAGCGGCCTTCTCCTCGCTGCATGCGCGGCTTTTGCCCTCTGGTATTATTTCCTCTCCGACAACGTCAGCCGAGTTGACCGTGTCCAGGCACCGTGCACCACTGGCCAAGAACCATCTCCATCACCGAAAGCACGGACGCGAGGGTTCTTCCGTCACAGCAACCGGTGAAAAGTTCCGCACCTGCCGCTACGACTTACATCCAGCCAGCGAACACCTCAGGTGATTCGCTCGCGCCGGCTAACATTCCGCAAAACACGATTGATCTGCAGCGGGCGCAGCTCGCCGAGCAACGGCGGCAGGCCGAAGAACGACAGCGGGACCAGATCGAGCGAGAGCGGCTTATGGCTGAGCGCACCAGCCTCGAACAGAAGGCCGCGGCACATGATATAATTATTCCACTCGACCGGGACACGCTCGGTAAATTTCGGCGGTATGGCGTTTCGCGTGAAAATTCATGACAACGATGTCACCAGTTTCGATGTCTGGATCAACGGTTGGCGACGCCGCGAAGTGCCAAAGCAAAAAGGAATTACCCAGAGCGGCACGGATGAAACGCTGATTTATTCCAGCTGGCCAAGCCCACCTCTATTACGTCTGGGAGCTTAGTGGAAAGCTAAACTACTGCCGCCTGCGGGTTCGCGAGAACTGAATCGATTCCCGTCGCCCGCCGCACCGTAATGTCGCTGATTGCGAAGGCAGCCTGAATCCATCGTAAGCCGCTTACGATGAATTAATCTGTCATGAACTTTTCGCACAATGACGCTTCAAGCGGTCAAGTTCCCTAGCCGAGATGTTTTTGAAGCGCCCGCGCCCGTTAAGCGATCCAGCCTTCAAGCTCTTCAACGACGCGGTAAGTATCTGGCGTGACGCGTTCCAGCAGGAACTTCCCTCCGCTTCCGACATTGTCGTAGGACTCGCCCATCTCCACCATGACCTGCTTGTCGGAAATCGGCTTGATGCTGAAGTGGAGCCCCAGGAGTTCGTACGGCCGGATGACCTCGTCCAGCGGAACTGCTGTCAGGTCGTAGTTCGATAGATTTTCGCAGCACATCGGTTCCTTGAGCGTTGAGAGAGCTTGGAGGAGGGCGCGAACCGTCTGCTCAGAGTGTTTGCGAACGAGTCGCGTAACGTATCGTCGATTCTGTTTTGCGCGCACATCCGGTGGCCCAAAGGTACGGGTTGCCTCCTCTTCCCATGGATCCGCTGGTGATTCCGTCGGCGCGCCACCTTCGTTCATGCCGTCCCCTGCTTACGCGATGCCCGCTATCCGGGCAAACTCCGAGAGATGCCCGAGCCGGGAAGACGGCTTCATTGAGTCTTCGGCCACCGCTGGCGTCTTGACCGCTTTAAGCGGTCGAGTTCCATGCCCACAGGATGCATTCCCCAGCCCGACGCTGCGCCCGGTTTTACGAACGTATGGAGGTGGGGCGTCCGGCACCTGGCCCGGAATGTCCCGGCACGACAGGCCAGCCGTTCTCAACGCTCGCAAATAAACCAACCGCAAACAAAGGCTACGATCTAACCCAAGAACGCAATCGGATCTTCGCGCTCAGTGGGAGAATTCCAAAGATGACATCTGAACGCGTGAGCGGGCACTGCTGGAGTTGTCGAAAATTAGCTCTGACCTTCGTTGAGACTCCGGTCCGGGCGCTGCCGGCCGCAATGTCCCTTGAGGCGCTGTCAGGCCCCACGGCTAACGCTGCAGGTTCCACTTCTGTCTCAGAAGCTCGTCGCGTTGTTTTACGAAATCCGATTCGTTGCCGCCGGAATGTCGGATCTTGCGAACCATTTCATCTAACGAGTCGATCGATTTCTGCAATTGTTGAATCCGCTGCTCCTTGGCGTTGATTCGATCGCGCTCCATTTCCGCTTTGCGGACATTTTCACGTCGCGTCTGATCGTCCGATCGAAAAGAGGGCAACGAAGGGACCGTCGGACGCGGAATGGTCAGATTGCTAACCATTACCGATGGCAAAGGCATGCTCGGAAGGGACGTTGGCGGTTGCTGGGCCGAAGAGTTGAGCTGGTCGCGAGCCTGTTGTTGGGCGACCACACTGGCCCGCTTCAAGTCGGCATTGGCCTTCTGCACTGCAGCCGTCCCGGTGACAACAACCGTGCCGACGGCCAAAACGAAGAACATCGCCGCGCACAAAATGATTCCGCAGAAGGACGAGATAAGAAGCGTCAGACCGCGGTTAACCTGATGTGTGCACATCGCGACCACGGCCGTGATAAGCGCAACGCTAAAGAATGCGTTACCGAGCGGAAAAAACCAGCTGATCGCGAGACCGAACGCGAAGCAAATCCAGCCGGCTTTCAGAGCAGAAGTGGTCCCCGTTTGCGGCGCACCTGGCGAATCGCTACGATCGAGGATCGATAAGTCCGTGGAGCCGGGAGCGAGCGAAAGCGATCTGCTTGAGTCGTATTTCAGCAGCGGAAACAGCTCATCCACAGTCTTCCAATGCGTTGTCCCCGTAACTCGGCAGGGATCATTCTTTCGCAAGCGTCCCGCCTGATAAAGGTCGGCGATATCTTTGGCGGAGCGAGGGGTGTGGTAGCCATCCACCAGCAGATCGTACAATTTCACGCGCGCTTCCGAGCAGCTCATGTGCCTGTCGACTCGGCTCGCCGCGACCTCTGCGCGGTTCGCACGAACGTGGTCGGTGCTGGGGGCGAGCGCGACGTGCCCGCGCTTCTCACAAATCTCCAGATCGCTGTCCCAAGACAGCAACCAATTCACCGCGAACTGTCAGTTCCTGTTCAGGCTCATTTTCGAATACGAGGTTTGAGAATCCGGGCAAAGTCGAATCTGGTTTAAGCGTGATGCGGGCGTGCTCCCAAGTGTCTTGGCCTGCACGCTTGACGCTGTGGTACACCTACAGTATATCGACCACCGATTTCTGGGTCTTGCCTGTCGCGAAGTTGGACGAGCACGGTCTTGCCCTCCCGTGAACCGAATGGCGACCCTTTGAATAAACACCAAGAACCATTCGGAATGCGGCGGTTCATAGATTCCCCGACGACGCGGGACACAAAGAATCCCTCTTTCGCGACAAACGCGTCGGGCAACTCGACCCAGTCGTTGGGCACACTCCATTGGTCTTCGCTGAAGTTACCGGCGGCCAGTTGCAGATCAAAAACAGGGACGGCGTTTCGATAGGGCGAGACTTCATGTTCGGGCACCAGTCGCAGTGGTAAACCAGCATAACGTTGGTGAGTCGACACCGAAGATACTTCAGGAGTTTTCGCAGCGGCCGCCCTCAAAAACTCGTTCGTTTCTGCGTCAACAGCGTAAACGAAGCATCCCTTCTGGCCGCGCGTCATCAGCGTGCGGTAGGTGTTCTTGATAATGTTGGCGGCGCGTTCCTTGGCCAGGTCGGGGTCCTTCTTTAAAAGACTTTTATAGCCTTTCACAGACGAATCCATTCTGGATCGTTTAGCCGCATCGGTCTCTACGACGCCGTGCCGGACCATAAAGTCGGGACCGATAAGGACTCCGACATAATCAAGCTCTAGACCTTGGCATGTATGAATGCAGCCGACCTCGGAGACCGATTCCGGCATGAGAATCCAGAGACTGCCGTCTGTTGTCAGGTTCCATGTTGCGCTAAAGTTCTCCGACGGGATTACGATATCTCGTTTATTCGGGTCTTTTTTGCTCGTCCAATCCCAGCAGTAACCCGCGACCAGCCTGGCTTTGTTACGGACTTTATTTCGTTCTACCACGCGATCACGAAGTTCATTGGCCGAAGAGCAAACATGGAACTCATAATTCACGCCTTCCAACGTCGGGTTTGCTGTTGGTCTAATGCCCAGTGTGTTGTCGACCCAAGATAAGTATCCGTCAGAGCCATTGCATCGGAATTGAGACTCCAGTGCCATTTCGGTGACCCCAGCTCCGCAGGTTCTTGCCCATTTACGGATCTCGTCTTTATCGCCGATATCTTTCAGCGTCACGCGCTGATCTTCGTCAATGAAAAAAACGCTGAACTTTGCGGACTCGATGAGTTCCTTGATCTGATTCTCGCCGAGATTTTGAAACATCCCTGACTTCGCGGTGAGGCGATGCGCTTCATCGATGATAAGAGCATCAAAGGTATTTGCGGACGTTTCGGTATACGCGCCGGAGCCAGTAAACAGATTACTAATTCGCGACTTTTTAAATACGCCTGTCAACTTGCTCTCGTAAACGCTCCTCGGCGCAGCATTTTTGGTGACGTATTTGACCAATGATCTACGATTCGTTAGTTCCACCAAGAGGTTTATCGCCACAACGGACTTGCCTGTGCCGGGGCCGCCTTCGACAATAAGAACATTCTTTTGGGAAGGACTCGACCGCTTGGCTAGTTGCAGTGCCGTTTCATAGACCAGTTTCTGGTCGTCAATCATGAGGAATTCGCGGTTTCCCTGAAGAAGTGAGGCAAGAGCATCGACGAGGCTTTTCGATGGGCTGATTTTTCCGTCTCGGATTTGATAAATGATCTTGCCCGAATCGCCATGCTTTACGTGGTTCCTTATGAAGTTTCGAAAGTCTGGCCGCATCGTCCCGAAGAAATGTCGGCGCCTTCTTCGTGTGCTCCGCGTAAAACGCACTGTTAATGGTCGAGCCGTCAGCGCAGTTGTGCAGATAGGCGCATGGATTCAACGAGATATTCTGCTCGCGAACGATCTCGCAAAAATCCTCCAACAAAGAGGCATATGACCACGCCTGATAAGAGGGGTGCTGTGTCTCCACTTTCGCCCCTCCTAAGAATGTCTTAACGATGGCGTCCTTGCGAGTCGGCTCTGCCCCGCTCCATTGCTTCAGTTCCACAATCACAGCAGATGGACGGCTGTCCGAATTTCTGCCTGTGATGATGAAATCAATTCTTTTGCACGTTTGCGGAATTCCAAATTCGATGGCGACGCCTGAATTGTTCGGAATCGATTCGTCGTCCATGATGCGGTGCATAAACCCCATCGAATTGCGCCAAGAGGCGATTTCTGCGTCACCTACTGAGCGGCGGTTCGTCCGTCGAAATTCGGCCAGAATACGCTCCTCGATCCTGTTGGAATCGACGTCCTCAAGGAACTCTGACTTGTCGGCGAGATAGACGATCACTTATGACTGTCCGGCGGGCGAACGTACTCGGTATATTTCTTGGAACTGCCCCGGACTTTTTCAGCCGGGTATTTCTTGGCGTTCTCTGTCAGCTTGGCCTCTATCGCGCTGGCTACGTCGATCTGGAGGTTGTCCGCCAGTTCAAGTAGGTAGATCGCAATATCTGCGATCTCCTCTTTAACCCGCTCCTTCTCAACTTCAGCCTTCTGAGCGGACTCGGAGGGTGCCTGCCAAAGGAAAATCTCCTGCAGCTCTGCTGCTTCGATGGCTATCGCCGCAGCCATGTCCTTTGGATTATGGAACTGGATCCAATCACGCTCATCTCGAAATGCGCGGATGTGCGCTGTCAGTGCAGCAAGGTCATTCATTTGATGTGTTCTTGATCTTTATGGGGACCCGAATTCTTTTTTTCGCGGCGAGGTTGTCGTTGCCTTTTGCCGAACGGGGATAAGCCATGGGAACCGGGAGGGTGTAACGGGATCGCCTCGTGGAGGCGAGTCTATTTGTTACGGGTTAATCGTTATCGGGGAGGGGTGACGACGCGTTCCGCGTCGAGTTATTGGTTATTCGAGAACGGTTATCAGGCGGATCTCCCGCAGCAAAAAAATCTGAACCGCTGAAAGGCTGCCGGCGCGTTCCGCGCCGAGTTATTGGTTATTAGATAACGGTTATTGGGACCGTAGGAAAAGCTGAAACGCGGAGATCAACGGTCAGAGGTCGGAGGTCGAAGCAGAGCTTCGAAGACAATTGCGTTCCCAAACTGGAGTTTGGGAACGAGGGGCCAGAAGTCAGACGCCAGACGTCGGTGAGCAGAGCACGGCGCGCCAGGGAGGACGAGGCCGATGAATAAGCTGGGATGGGCAAGCAAAGTGGCCATAATGGGGTTCACCCGTGACAACAAAACAGTTGATCGCGTTTGCCTGGCTCATTGGGCCGGGGACGGCGCTTTGCGCGGCCGGGGGCACGATCACGGTCAATACGTACTCGGATACGGCCGCGAACGACGGGAAGTGCTCGTTGCGGGAAGCGATCACGGCGGCGAACACGAACACAGCTTCGGGGGCGATGGCAGGTGAGTGTGCGGCGGGCACGACGGCGCTCGACACGATCGTTTACCAGGTGGCCGAGTTTTGCCTGATCAGCGGTTGCGTTACCAACCTCCTCTCACCTTTGCCCGACATCAGCTCGGCCATGTCGATCGTGGGGCCGGGCTCCGGTTTCCTGGCCGTGCAGCCGGGCGGCGGCGCGAAGATCCGCATCTTCAATGTGACCAATGGAAGTCCGACGACGCCCTCGAGCATTTCCGATTTTACTATTCGCAATGGCGATATTCTCGACGTCGACGGCGGCGGCGGAGTCAGGAGCGGGGCGCCCGTGCTTAACCTGACGAATTGCGTGTTTCGAAATAACAAGGTGACGGGGACAACGAACAGCCGGCAGGGCGGCGGCCTTTTGGTCGCGGCCGGCACGGTCAACGTGACCAACTGCCTTATTACTCAAAACGTGGCGACCCGGGGCGGCGGCATTCATAATAACGGAACCTTGATCGCCGTGGGCAGCACTTTTACGGCGAACACCGCCGGCTCCAGCAATACTAGTGGACAGGGTGGCGGCATTGCCGGGAGCAGCTCGGCGACGACCACAGTCACGGGCTGCATGTTCAGCGATAATTTCGCGGGGGAACGCGGGGGCGCCATTCTGATCGGAAATGGGACCACTTTTACGCTGAGCGGGAGCACGCTCATCGCTAACAAAGCGGGAGGCGCGGCCGGAGCGATCAGCAACTTCGCAACCTGCAATGTCGCCAACAGCACCCTTGCCGGAAACCTGGCCGGACAAATAGCAGGCGGCAATTTCCTTGGCTCGGGCGGCGCGATCGAAAACGCCAACGGGACCATGAATCTGACGAACACCACGATCAGCGGCAACATGGCGGACAATCGCGGCGGCGGGAATTGTGAATGATGCCACGTTGAACGTGACCAACAGCACGATCACCGGGAATTCGACTACGGGAGGGGCCGGCACATTTCCCGCCGGCGGCGGCATCCATTCTGTCCCGAGGGGAGGAATGTTTCCGACTTTTCCGTTCACGACACTCAAGAGCAGTATCGTGGCCCTCAATTCCTCGACGACGAGTCCAGACGTGGCGGGGAACGTTACCTCCAACGGGTTCAATTTGATTGGGAAAACCGATGGGAGCACCGGCTTCACGGCCACGACGGACCGGACGGGGACGAGCGCGGCGCCACTCGATCCGAAGCTGGATCCGAACGGGCTCCAGAGTAACGGCGGCCTGACCACAACGATCGCGCTGCTCCTGGGCAGTCCGGCGATTGATAAAGGGACGAGCGCAGGCTTGACCGGGAACCTGACGACCGATCAGCGCGGCTCGGGGTTCCCGCGCAGCTTCGATGATACCGCGGTGGCCAACGCGGCTGGCGGCGATGGGACCGACATCGGCGCGTTTGAATTGCAGACGGCGCAACCGACGAAGCTCGCGAATATCTCCACGCGTTTGCGAGTGGAGACGGGCGACAACGTGCTCATCGGCGGGTTCATCATCACCGGCACGCAGGACAAGAAGGTGATTATCCGGGCGATCGGGCCGTCGTTGACCATCGCGGGCAAGCTGGATAATCCGACGTTGGAGCTGCGCGATTCGTCGGGTGGGCTCCTGGAATCGAACGACAACTGGGTGACGTCGCCGAACGAGCAGGCGATCATCGACAGCACGATCCCGCCGACTGACGATCTGGAGTCGGCCATCGTGCGGAGTCTGCCGGCGAACAACGCGGCTTACACAGCGATCGTCCGCGGATTGAACAACGGAACGGGGGTCGGGCTCGTCGAAGCGTTCGATCTCGATACGGTCGCAGATTCGAAGCTCGCTAACATTTCGACGCGCGGCTTCGTCCAGACCGGTGACAACATTCTCATCGCTGGGACCATCATCCTGGGTCAGGCGTCGCAGAAGGTGATCGTGCGCGCGATCGGCCCGTCGTTATCAGTCCCGGGAAAACTCGAGAACCCAACGATGGAGCTGCGCGATCAGAATGGCGGGCTGGTCGACGCGAACGACGACTGGATGGATTCGCCGAACAAGCAGGCGATCATCGACAGCACGATTCCGCCGACGAACGATTTGGAATCGGCCATCGTGCAGACGTTGGCCGGCAACGGGGCGAGTTACACGGCGATTGTGCGCGGCGTGAATAACACGACCGGGATCGCGGTCGTGGAAGTGTTCGCGCTTCAGTAATGGGGACGGCGCGTCCCGCGCCGAGTTATTGGTTATTGGATAACGGTTATTAGGGGGAATTACCGGTCGATTGCGGTCACAATTTGTGACCTCATGATCGGCAGAGATCGGCCTGCCGAGCCGTAGCCTTGGCGTAGGCTGGAGGTCGGGTCTCGCTTTCGAGTCGCGAACTTGGTTGGGTTGAGCCGGCGGGTTGTCTGCCCGCCACGGATGCGAACCGATACCTGGAGCATTGTTTATCTGGTGGGTTTCGTCGTTTATGTCGCCATTCGGGGGGTATTTGGCGGGAGGACAAAGAGGAATGAGACGGCGGTCAGTCGCGTGGACGTGACGGAGTGGGCGCTGATGGGGATCGTCACTCTTGGGAATATGGTTTTGCCGTTGCTGTATCTGTTCACGCCCTGGCTCGGATTTGCGGATTACAGGCCGCCAATGGTTGTTTCCTGCTGTGGCGCGGTGGTGATGGTCGGGGCGATTTGGCTGTTCTGGCGGTCGCACGCCGATCTGGGACTGAACTGGTCGATTACGCTGGAGATGCGGAAAGATCATGAGCTGGTGACGCGGGGAGTGTATCGCCGGATCCGGCATCCGATGTATGCGGCAATCTTTCTCTTCGCGATCGCGCAGGGACTTCTGCTCCAGAATTGGTTGGCGGGCTGGGGCGGGTTTGTGTCGTTCGCGCTCCTTTATCTGGTCAGGGCGCCGCGCGAAGAAAAGATGATGAGCGCGTTTTTCGGCGAATCGTATCGCGATTACATGAAGCGAACGGGGAGGCTTTGGCCGCGTCTGCGGCGCGGCGAAGCCAGTGACGTGTGACGTGAGACATATGGCGGACAAAGAAAGTGACATGTGACGTGTGACAAGTGACGTGAGGGGGGAGCGGAACCGAAACAGAGTTTCGCAGACAAGTGCGCTCCCCAGAATTAAATCCGAAAACCAATAGAAAGCACCGCTGCGGCCTTCGACGGGCTCCGGGTCACCGGATTTTTTTGAGGATTTTGAATTTACCTTTGCCGTCGAACCGGGCGATGAAGCCATTAACGCCGTCGCCTTCGTCATCCCCGCGGAAAACTCTTTCGACGGACAGCTCCAGGGTCCCAGGCTTCACCCAGCGTTTTGGGATGATGTATTCATTCCGCACGCTGGCTTTGGTGGGCGGGCTGAGCTCTTCGGGCTTGTTGGCGGCCTCAAACTTTTTGCCGCGCAGGTGGTAAACGGTGGTGTATGCAGTCCTGGGATAACTCAGGGAAAAGGCGCACCATTTCGAATCGGGCGACCAGAGGATGATAATGCCAAAATTGTTCCCCCCTTCCTTCTCCGCGTCGAACAGGGTGGCGACCACTTCGTTTTCAGGCAGGGAGACAAGCTCAATCATTGAGATCGCCTCCGAGAAAATGTCGTGCTCCGGTTTCGGATTGTTCCCGCTCAGCATCCGATCGTTCAGGCTTTTGTCATACTTGATGCGCATGGCGAATTTCCCGTCCGGCGCGGTCTCGATGATTTTTTCCGTCAGGACGGACGGATTTTGTTCCTCCTGCGCGTCAGTGCCCTGGGCAATGAGGACGAGGCCGATGACTAAAGTAAGAATCCTGAGCACTGGAAACAGTCAAAAGTAGAATGGAGCGAGCGGGGCGAGCGACATGGACCGCAAAGCCGCGATGGTAGCGGGGCGCGAAACGGGAGTCGAGCGAATCAAAGTGACATGTGACCCACCGCGGCGGGTTCGTCCGTTGGCGAACGTGTGACAGGTGACATGTGACGCGACCGCAGCTGGATTCTGCGGGGCCGAACCCGAGGGAGTGCGGCCGACACGGCCGCCGCTACAGGGGATTCGGGAAAGAGGAGTGAGATAAAACGCTTGGCTCGAAGCCGGGCTACGGGATAAAACGTGGGCGAGAAAAATAAGGGACGGTGCGGGTTGGTCATGGGACGGGGCCTTCGCGCCCGCACACGGAAGGCAAATAGTGATAAAATTGTGGGGCTCTGTTGGTCGGCGAAGGCGAAGCGCGGGTCACGCGGGGAGCCTGCTGATCGCGCTGGCGCTGGGGTTGGCGGCGCAAGATGGACTCGCGGCGACGCGCACCTGGACGGGCGCGAGCATTAACGATCCGACGCCAGCGAATCGGAACAATTTTTGGACGACCGCGGCGAACTGGGCGGGCAACGCATTGCCAGCGCCGGGCGACGACCTGGTGTTTCCGACGGCCTCGCTTCAAGGGGCGAGCCAGAACACGTACGCGCCGGGCACGAGTTTTGGGAAGATCACGATCGAGAGCCACATAATGATCGGCGCGAACATTGTCCTGACCAACGGAATTAGCGCGACAGGCGGCCAGATCAGCTTGAACGGGACCGGGCCCGCGACCGGGATGGGAATCAAGATCGCAAATTTGCAAACGTTCACGGTCCCGGGGGCGAATTCGAGCTTCGTCATCACCAGCCCGATCGACACCAATGGGCAACTGCTTCGTCTCGACGTTACCGGCACGATTGTTTTCGCAGGGGTCATTAGCAACAGCGGGGAAGTCAGGAAATTCGCCGGCAGCGGCACGGCCACTTTTGTTGCAGCGAACACGTTTGGAACCTGCACCGCTGCCAGCGGGACAGTGCTGGTCGTGGGGCAACAACCGGCCGTGCCAATGAGTGTCGAAGGCAATGGGACGCTCGCGGGCAACGGCACGGTAGGTTCGATCTTCGTCTTGCCGACCCAACCCGGACAAGTTCCGAGTGTTTCTCCCGGAAGCGGTGGCCCCGCGATCCTGAGCGCGGCCGGCGGAATCGAGTTCGCAGATAATCCTTTGATTTCAGCTTCCCGATTCACAATCGACCTGGACGGGAAGAGCGCTGGGACCGGTTACGACCAGCTCAACGTTATCGGCACGGTCAAACTCGGCACGACAGCGCAGCTCCTGGCCGCGCTCGGGCCGGGATTCGTTCCCAAGGCAGGCGATACGTTCGTGATTATCAAAAACGACGGGACCGACGCGGTGCAGGGAGCGTTTTTAAATAAACCGGAGGGCTCGTTCTTCACGGTGGGCGCGTCCAATTTCCAAGTGAGCTATGTCGGAGGCGACGGGAACGACGTAACTCTTACGGCAGGAAACGGGTTGGTGTCGTTCACGACGGCCACCTTTGCCGCCAATGAAGGTGACGGCCTTGCCTCAGTCACGCTGCATCGAGTCGGCGGCGGCAACACCACGGCGAGTGTCGGGCTCGGGCTGGAAGATATTAGCACAAGTGCAGCCGACTACGTTTCGCCGGCCGGCAAGCTCGATACCTCGTTCAATCCGGGCACGGGACCGAACAACAATGTCAACGCGGTTGCGGTGCAACCGGACGACAAAATACTGCTGGGCGGTTTCTTCACATCCGTGAACGGCAGTAGCCGGCCCCACATTGCGAGGCTGAATACCAACGGGACGGTTGATCCTACTTTCGACCCAGGCCTCGGCGCGGATGACCGTGTGTCGCAGATTATTGTCCAGCCCGACGGCAAAATCCTCATCGCCGGGTTTTTCTTGAATTACGCGGGCACCCCGCGAGCGCGAATCGCGCGGCTGCTTTCGACCGGCGCGCTCGACCCCACGTTCGATCCGCAGGTCGGGCCAAACAGCGTCATCCATCGCATGGCGTTGCAGGGTGACGGCAAGATTATTATCGGCGGCGCCTTCGACGCCTATCGCAACGTCTCGCGGATCAGAGTCGCCCGGATTAATGACGATGGTTCGCTGGATACCACCTTCGATCCAGGCGCCGGGGCGCCCAGTGGGCCGGTATTCGACCTCGCCCTTGATGCCGACGGCAAGATCATCGTCGTGGGCGACTTCACGGCCTTTAATAGTCTCCCCCGCGGCGGGGTGGCACGATTGAATCGCAACGGCTCCGTCGACACTTCTTTCGATCCCGGGACAGGCGCGAACGACGCGGTCAGTGCCCTCGCCATTCAGGAGGACGGCAATGTCTTAATCAGTGGAGATTTTACGAGCTACAACGGAACCGCGCGTATCCGGCTGGCGCGCCTCCAGGGAAACGGGGCGGTCGACACC